>CAWAAW010000051.1:0-252175 GCA_963779785.1 uncultured Planctomycetota bacterium | reverse complement strand
CTGGTCGGTGGCCTCGGCGATCTCCTTGATATGGTAACCTTGGAGCCTCAACTCGACCATTTGGCGATGGTGCGGCGCCAGTCCCTTCAATGCCTGCTCGAGCTCCTCGATGACCGCCATGGCCTCCGAGGGGGATGGCGTCCGGGCCACAGCGTCACCCAGTGCGATGAGACTGCTATCGCCGCAGAAGGTCTGATCCCGCCTGACCGCGCGCTTGGCGGCCGTGTGGTGTTCGACCTGTTTGTACACCTGACAGAGCGTGATCCTCGCCAGCAGTCGCCAGAGGTCCCCGCTCCGATGCAGGACGATCTGGTCGTCACGGGCGGCAGCGCAGAAAGCAGCGGTAGGCCGACTGGACGACATCTTCAGCGTCGACGCGCCGGGCGAACTGAGCGGAGAGACGCCGGCGTGCGAGCGCGATCAACTGCGATGTGTACCGGCTGAACAGCTCGTCCTCTGCTCGTGCGTCGCCGGCACGCCATCTCGCCAGGAGTTCGATCGACGGATCGTTTCCCATCGTACACTCCGTGTTGAATACCCGCGCCTGCACGGACGCCTCCATTCAGATCAACAGACCGGCCTGAACGACAGATTTCAGTTTAAGGTCGCCAACACACCGCTCGCAAGCAGCGAGTCGTCGATCGATCGACCCTCGATCCATCCCTCGAATTACGGTCGGGCCGTTGGCGAGGTGACGTGCGAATTTCGAGATTCTTTTGCTTTTCGGAATTTTTTGGTTCCGGCCGGTGTACCGAAATCGGATTAATCCTCCAGACCGATTTCTGGCCCCAAACCTTGACCGAGGTCAGATTGAACCCGTGTCTAAACCCAGATCCACTCGGTTGATCGGTTCTTCATTGATTGGGAGGTCCTTACAATGCCAATTCGCAAATCGTCCGCGTTCGCCTTTACCGTCGCTCTGATCCTGGCCGCTGGCCCCGACTTGGTACAGGCCGGTTCGATTCAATGTTTGTGCAACTGCGATCAGGAATGTCCCGTCAACGGAGCCGGTGAATTCACCGTCAAGTGCATTGCGAAGAACGCGGTCGACGTCACTCAGATCTTCGTTGGACCGCCGGATGAGTCGTCGATCCCGCCGAGCCACAGAAAAGCCTTTCCCCCCGGGACGTCCACTCAGGGTGTAAGGCTTAACGTAAGCTCCAACGGGACGATTACGAACCCGTCGACGGGTATGACCGTGACGAATATCAGCATCTCTGGGAACGATTCAACCCATGTCACGGTCACGTACACCGGAACAACGTTCAATCAAAATGACTGGACGCACGTCGGCCTTGTCGGCATGGGCAATGGTGTGACTATCTCGAATTCATACTGGTCAGTGAACGGCACCTCGGTCAACAGTGGCCCAGGCCATCAGGCGGGGGTCGGGTTCAAGGGAACCTCTAGCAATTTTTTGCTCGTGCGCGTGACGGATTACGACGCGAACAACAACGTGATTGGCCACGAATGGGCCGAGCAGCAAGCCACCGGTTATGCGCTCACGGGGAGCACCGTGCCACTGCGCGTGAGCATGGCCACCATGGAGAGCCCCACGGAGATCCCAATAAACCAGTTGAATGGCGACCTCACGGGGTTCGGACCCGAGTCGCCAATCACGACGTTGAATGCCGTTCCGGAGCCATCCTCGCTGATCCTGGTATCCCTCGGCTTTGCCGGCCTGTTCGCCTATTCCCGGATCCGACGCCTGAGTCGTTAGGTAGGGCCCCCGATGGCGGTCGTCAGGGTCTGGACTCCACGAAAGTTGGGTCGGAGCGTTCGCATCGCACGGACTGGGCTTCAACCCGATTACGAGCCCGACACTCCGCGAATTCGACGCTGTCCGATTCAGTCGCTCAGGGAATCTGAGAAATGCTCGCACAGCGCTTGAAAGCCCCTATCACACCGGCAACGTTCAAATGCGTTGACGGCGAACGGGCAACCAGGTCGCCAGGTCGGGTTGGCCGAGCGGTCGGTCAACTGGTCCGGTTTTCAATCTTTCTGAATCCGTGCGATCGTGGACGACGTTAGGTTTCGTGAAAGACCCCATCAATTCTTCTCATGCGGGTCGTTCCGGCGTCGGCCGTATGAATCGCCTTGGCTCGCGGTGTCGGGACAGGAATCGCTGATGTTTCTTCTTTTCCCCAACGCAGGCGAGAGCAAGCATGTCCCTCGTTTGCGGGGAGCCTTTGATGCCCATCACTGTTCGGTGCCCGAACGAAACCTGTGCGAAGTCTTTTCGCTTACCAGTCCCGGCCGCGGGCAAGACGGGTAAGTGCCCTGCTTGCGGGGCGCGGATCATAATCCCTGGTCCAAATCCAGCCGCGGCCCCAACTTCGAAATCCGCTGGCACGACCGCCCCGGCGTCCGCCCGGTCCGGGCCGCGGCGTGCCGTCTCCGCACCCAGCCCTACACCCCACGCCCGGACGTCCATCGCCCCCGCGGCCATCGACGACGCGGTCATCCGGTTCGAAGCCATCGGCGAAGCCTGGGGCTTCTTCCGCGAGGAGATCGGCGTCTGGATCCTGGCCTCGCTGATCGTCACGTTTGCCTGTGCGATCTTGCAGTTCGCGTTCTTTCTCATATCGATCCCGATGTCGATCGTGGGAGGCGCATTCCTGTCCGGCGGGCTGTCATTGTCCACGTCGTTCGGGAGCTTGGCTGTGTCAATGGCCGTCTGGGGTGTATTCCTGGGTGGGATGTGCCGCATGGCTCTCAAGCAGATCGACGGCCACTCGATTCGTTTGAACGACCTGGTTTCTGGCACCGACATTCTGCCGAGCCTGGCACTGGCGTGGATGCTGGCGGTCCTGGCGGGGTTCGCGGGGTTTCTATGTCTGGTGATCCCAGGTTGGATCATTTCGGGAATACTCATGTTCTCGCTGCCGCTGGTCGCGGACAGGCGGCTCAAGGCGGTCGACGCGCTGCGAGTGAGCTGGACGACCCTCAAGGACCAGTGGCTGCCCGCGGCCGTTTTCGCCCTCGTGCTGTGGGTCCTGCAGATCGTCGGCATGCTGTTCTGCGGCATGGGGTATCTGGTCACGCTCCCCCTTTCCGTCCTGTCCCAAGCCATCCTCTATCGTGGCTTTTTCCCTCGCGGAGGTGCGCGTGCGAAGCCGGCTCTGGTTGTGGACCCCGACTTCGGGCCGGTCGCCATCGCGGCCAGGCCGAAAGGGCGGATTCCGGGGTGGGCCTGGCTCGTGGCCGTGGCCGGGCTGCTGGCGCCGGCAGTCGTCCTTGGCCTCGTGATCGCCCTGATGGCCGGACTCGTATGGTCGGCTTCCCGAGGCTTCCACGAGAACGACAAGGCGTTTCAACAGGCGGTCCGCAACTTCGAAGAACGCGGCCAAGAGATTGCCCAAGGCCCAGGCCCGCCGGCGATACCGGAGGCAGAGAAGGTACTCGGCCCGAACCTCGGAGTACCAGAAGGACCTCGAATCGACGACGTGACGGAGACGCTCGCCGAATGGGAGAAGCGCCTTGAAGCTCGCGATGCGACCTCCCCATTCAAGCACCAGCCCGGCGCGGACCTCGGCGAAGAGATGCGAAAGTTCATGGAGCGCCAGAGAGCTGCCGCGAACGTCCGCGCGGAGATGCAAAAGCAAGAATTCATGGACAGTCGGCGCCCGCGGTCAGGCGTGAAGCCGGCCGACATTCGAAAGGGGCCTGGAGGCACTAACCGGATCGACGTGGCGCCGCTCGTGGCGGACCTGACCAACGAGAATGTGGGCGTACAACGAGGGGCGCTCGAGCGTCTGGCCCGGTTCGCGCCGAACCCGTTGGATCACGACGAAGTCATCAAGGCGCTCGAGCCAGTCATGGGCGACCCCCAAGCCACGCTTCGCGCGGCTGCCGTGAAAGTCCTGGCGGTCTGGGCGAATGAGGAAGACGTGTCGGCCCTGATCCGTTCACTCGACGACAAAGACCCCGGTGTCTGTCGCCAGGCCCTCGTGGCCTTCGGCCGGATCAAGGACGAACTGCGCTGTCGAACCCGTGGCCCGGCATCTGGCGGATCGAGATGTCGCGGTCCATGACGACGCCGTCCGGACATTGAAGCAGATCGGCTCGATCGCAGAGGCCGAGGTCGTCAAGTACCTGGGCGCGGACGACATCCGGGTCCGCGAGCGCGCCTGCCAGGTCCTTCTGACCATCGGCACCAAGGAAAGCATCCCGGCGCTGACACGCGCCGCAGCAGTAAGGTCGCCGCTGTCGCGGCCCGCCCAGGCCGCACTCAAGGCCATCGCCGCGCACGACCGCAAGAGATGAAAGTCGCATACCGGAACAAAAGGGCGGGCTGGACCTCGATGGGTGACCGCCCGAGTTTACGCGGCCATTCCGTGGCGCCAGAGTGGCCCCGGCTAGGTGGCGCTTCCTGTACCGGACACGAACTTCCAATCGAAAAGGTGAGATCATGAGGTCGAAAAAGGCTCTTGCTTTCAATCGAATGATTGCTGTGCTTTGGGTCGCAATGCTGGCTGGCTCCCGGTCTGTCCAGGCCGGCCTTGTCACCTACACGTTCAGCGGTAAGGTCGACTCCATCACGGACACTTCAACTGACCATTACGTACCGACTGATATCCAAGACGGCAGCACGTTCGTTGGCACGTTCAGCTTCGACAACACGGCGCCCGGAACGATCGACGGAGCTGACGCCTTCTATCGCGGCATCGCGCTCGACCTGAGTGAGACCGTCACGATCAATGGCAAATATACCTACACGCTCATAACCCCGACCAGCCAGGATGAGATCGACATCTTGGGGGACACCTTTGAGTTCTTCAAGCGTGGGCCAACTGTTTACACCACGTTCGCGCCCAATCCGCCCTTCAGCTTCTTTGAATTCATCGGGCAGACACAAACAAACATCCTGAGCAATGCCGTGATCAGTAGCAAAAACGCCACTGCCGGCGTTTCGGATCAGCAGACCTCCGGGCGCCGTACTACTTCATCGGTGCCGACCTCTCATCGGTGCAACAGTCGGTGCCGGAGCCGTCTTCGCTGGTGCTGGCTGGGATTGCCGCGGGGACTCTACTGGCCTACGGCGCGTCGCGGCTAAAGGCCCAGCCGCCGGCTTTTTGTGACTATCCATGAGAGACATGGACCCCGGTGTCTGTCGCTAGACCTTCGTGGCGTTCACCCAGTTGAAGGACGAACACGCTGTGGAACCCGTGGCCAGGCATCTGCCGGATCCCGAAATCGCGGGCCATTGTGTTTAGCCGGGAGGTCACTCTTGTGCACCAGACGGACTCTGGTAGAGGGGATTCAGTACCCTTGGCAAGCTGATCGATGATCGTACGGTCGTCATCCGCGGCGTGAGGCATAGTCCCTTCCGGGTTTTTGAAGGCGATCAACGTATACGACGCGGCGATACGTCTTGGTCCTGAATTCGCCGGCGCGTACGTGCATCGTGGCCAAGCTTGGGCAATCATGAAGGAGCGCAAAAAAGGCCATCGCCGACTATAACGACGCCATTCGACTCAACGACGCATCGGCGGATGCGAATTCTTCTTACGCCTCTCTCCTCGCCGCGTATCCCGACGCGAAGTATCGGGACGGCCGAAGCCCTATTGCGAGACGAGGCCCTGCCTGTTGGGAGCCCACTTCCTGGCGACAATCGTTGAGAATCGCGTCGCTTGACCGGTGCGATTGGTGAACGAACGATGTACAATGAGCCGGTCAGCGATAAATGTCCTCGGGCTTTCGGCAATCGAAAACCCGATGAGTCACGTCAAAGTTGGTTGTCAGTAAACTTAGGGTCCATCACGAGCGAGCATTCTTGGGCCCGCCCGCGGTCTTTGAGGATTTCCGGTCCGGCCGCCCCCAAGTGGAAAATCCGTTGAGCGCGGCAAGCGATCACCATGAGAATCGCCGGCCCGATACAAGGCGAAAATCGGCCTCGAGAGACGGAACTCCTTCGTACAAAGCCTGTAAGAGCCGGCGCTGTCCGGCGACCATGCTAGCCTTGTGTCGGGTCATTGTTTAGGACGCCCGCCGATTTCAGTTCATCAAACCTCTCCCGTCACAAGCCTTTTAATAGCCCGCCTATCAAAGAAAGCGGCTGTCATTTTTAAGCGGCAACGAGTAATCTTTTCAGCGAACGCACGCAGCTATCGGCAAAATTAAGCATCGCGTCCGGGAGTGAAAGTGATCCGTGATCGAAAAGCGCGGTTTGGACGAAATGTGGAAGCGGCTTTTCGCCAGTTGGCGGAATCGGGTCGGCTTGGCTTTGATCAAGCGGCACCCCGTCGCAAGCTACCTCATCGCTGGCGCTGGGGCGGTGGCGGCGGGCGTGTCGCATTATTGGTTGGTTCCGCTGATCGACGAGACGCCGCCGATGCGGCTCATGCTGGTGGTCGTGGTGACGGTCTCGGCCTGGCTGGGAGGGATTGGCCCGAGCCTGTTGGCGACCGTCCTGGGGTTGATCGCGATCGTGGCGGCCGATGATGCGCCGGGTGATCTCGGGAGCCTGCTCACGCGCCTCTTCCGATTCGGATCGCTGGCGGTTTTGATCAGCCTGTTGTTCGAGGCTTCACGCCTCGCGCCGTCGCAATGAAATGAAGGAGCGGGAATACCGCCGTCGAGAGGTCTGGTACCGTCATCTCGTCGAGACTGCCGCGGAGGGAATCTGGGTGGTCGACCGGGAGCAGCGTACGACTTATGCGAACCCTCGCCTGGGCGAGTTGCTGGGCCTCCCTCCCGCCCAATTGATCGGGCTGCCGCTGAAGGACTTTCTGGCTGGCGATGGTGACATGTCCGCGAACTGGTTGGACTGCCCGGAGGACCCTCCCGCCTGGCACGAGGTGCGGCTCCGAGGCGGCGGTGGCTCCGGGATCCGGAATGCGATCGTCGCCGCGTGGCCGGTCGGGTTGGATGACGGCCTTGGTGCGGGCGCTGGCTTTCAGCAGGATGCACCGGACGGACTCCTCTTGATGGTCAAGGATCTGACGCCGCTGAAACAAGCGGAGGAGGCGCTGCTTGAGAAGGAGTCGGTGCTTCGCAGTTTCTACGAATCGTCGCCGCGAGCCATGGGCGTGATCGAACTGACCGAGGACAACGCCCGGTTCGTCTCGACTAACACACTGACCGGCAAGTTCTTCGGGCTCGCACCGGGCACGATGGTGGGCATGACGGCCAGGGAGCTTGGTGCGCCGCCGGAGCTGTTGGCGATCTGGATCAAGCAGTTCAACCAATGCCGTGAGACCGGCCTTCCTATCCGCTTCGAGTACCACAGCGACTGGCCGTCAGGCCCGGTGTGGGTCGCGGCCACGATCTCCGCGATGAGTATCCCTGGCTCGGAGCGCGTGCTCTGCTCGTTCATCCTCGAGGACATTACGAACCGCAAGCGGGCTGAGGAGGAGCTGCGCGACGCCAAGGAGCGGGCCGAGGCGGCGAGCCAGGCAAAGGACCGGTTCCTCGCCGTTCTGAGCCACGAGCTTCGGACCCCGATGACGCCTGTGCTGATCGCTGTCTCGTCACTGCTGGAATCGAAGCCCGACTCGGCGCTGTTGCCGACGCTGGAAATGATTCGCCGGAACATTGAGCTCGAGGCCAGGCTCATCGACGACCTGCTCGACCTGTCGCGGATCGTTCGCGGCCGGATCCGGCTCGAGCTCGAGGTAGTGGACATTCATCAGGCTGTTGAACGTGCGCTGGAAATCTGCCGTGACGAGGCGGCCCTGTCTGGTCTGAACATCGTGACCGAGCTGAACGCCACGCATCATCATGTGACGGCAGATCACGCTCGGGTGATGCAGATCGTCTGGAACCTGATCAAGAATGCCGCCAAGTTCACGCCGGCGGGCGGCCGGCTCACGATTCGCACGGCCAATCCGTCCGAACTCTCGGGCTGTGGCGATCGCTTGAGAGACGAGTTTTCTTATCCGCTGGTTATCGCGTTCGAGGACACCGGAATCGGCATGGACGCCGCGGTGCTGTCGCGGATCTTCGATCCATTCGAGCAAGCTCGGAACGATCTCCACGGCAATGCCAGCGGACTGGGGTTGGGCCTGGCGATCAGTCGCTCGCTTGCGGAGGCGCTCGGTGGCCGTCTCACGGCAACAAGTCCAGGGCTCGGCCGCGGCTCAATCTTCCGCCTGGAGTTGACGACGATCCCCGCCCCGAGTTCCCCGCCCACCGCCAGCGATGGCACTGCCACGCTCTCTCCATCGCCGGCGACACGCAGCCGGCCCAAGCTGCGAATTCTTCTGGTTGAGGACAACCCCGACACCCTCCGATACCTCGCCATTGTGCTCCGCGAGCGTGGCCACGACATCGTGGCAGCCGACAGCCTCGCCAGGGCTCGCGCCGAGGTCGTCGAGGCCGAGGCACCTTTTGACCTTTTGCTCTCCGACATCGAGCTCCCCGATGGCGACGGTCTCGAGCTGATGCGCGAGCTCAGTGCCGATCGGGCGATGCCGGGCATCGCCATGAGCGGCTTCGGTGCCGACGAGGACTTACGGCTCAGCCGCGAGGCCGGTTTCCTCGACCATCTGACCAAACCGATCGACCTGAACCGACTCGAAGCCGCCATCCGTCGCGTCACTTCCGACCGCGCCAACGGCGAAGTGGCGACCGAACCCTTCGGGTCGATCACCGAAGCGAACGGCTCCGGTGCGTTCAAATTGTTCTGAATGACGGTGCTCGACTCGGGGAACGGTGGGAGCCGGTCGAGAGGACGTGGCGCCGTCCGAACCAGCGTCCGCGATCGGCTCGGAAGGTCCTCCCCATCCGGGTTCTCGAGGAGTGTTGACCTCCGCCCATCGAACTGGTAATCTTGAGTTGGTCAACCAACCAACAGGTGGTCGAGATGAGTGGAGGGTCGGAACCTTCGACGCGCGAGAAGCTGGTTCAGGCAGCACGCGAGCTATTCTGGGAGCGCGGCTATGCGGCG
The DNA here is from genome assembly GCA_963779785.1 of uncultured Planctomycetota bacterium. Taxonomy (GTDB): domain Bacteria; phylum Planctomycetota; class Planctomycetia; order Isosphaerales; family Isosphaeraceae; genus CAVRFS01. Next base: position 243,285 of record CAWAAW010000051.1, on the reverse strand, counting down.
ACCGGCTTGGCCGACGTGCTCGAGCGGGCGGGGGTGCATGGCGGGAGCCTCTATTACTTTTTCAAGAGTAAGGAAGACCTGTTGCGAGCTGTGCTCGAGCAATACCTCGTCTTGTTACATCCCGTGGTGATCGATCCGGCGTTCGGCGCGACGGAAGACCCGATCGGGCGGGTGTTCGCCGTTCTGGCGGTCTACCGGGCAGGGTTGGTGTTCAGCGAGTGCCGGCACGGTTGCCCGATCGCGCGGATCGCCCTCGAGGTATCCGACGCGAGCGAAGCCACCCGTGCCCTGATTGCGCTCAACTTCGACAACTGGGCCCGCGCCATCCAGGTCGCCCTCGACCAAGCGGCCGGAGTTCTACCGGCCGAAGTGGATCGCCAAGCTCTCTCCCGATTTGTCCTGACCGTGATGGAAGGCGCGATCATGCAGGCGCAGGCGCATCGCGACCTCGCGCGGTTCGACGCAGCGGTGGCCCAACTGCGCGACTATTTTGATCGTTTACTCGCATCGAACGAGACCAAGAACCGTACCAAGGCGAGATCTAAGACCAAGACCAACGTGAAGACTTCTCGACGTAAGAAAGAGGTATGACGTGGCAAGAATGAAATTGAGTCCGGCAGGCGCATTTCTGCTCGGCCTGGCCGCGATGATGTCCACTGGGGCGGGCATTGAGACGAAGACCTGGGACGATGGCGGCGTCACCGTCAGCACCGAGAGCACGCCGGTCAAGCGGCAGGACTTCACGCCTGGACATCCCCGCGCCGGTGGACCAGGTCTGGCGTTCGCTCACAACGGCCGACGGGATCAAGGAGTACTTCCCTGCCCAGCCGAATATCGAGCTCAAAGTCGGTGGCAAATATGAACTTTTCGCTCGATCGCGCAACCACGTGCTCACATTCCTACCGGGGAAAATGCTCATGACAACCGGCAGCGCCCCGCCGCAATTCCCGAACGTCCGCAAGGGGGGCACATGGGGCGTCTTCCAACTCAATCCAATCGACGGCGGCAAGGCGACACGTCTCCGGCTCACTGTGCTCGGCTGGCGAGACGGTAAGGAATGGGACGATGCGTTCGCCTACTTCGTCAAGAATAACCCTGTCTTTCTCAAAATGATCCGCAAGCGGTTTGTTAGTGGCCCGTTGCCATCGGCCCTGAAGCCAAAAAATCGGCCTGACAACACGCCGCCAGCGAAGACCTTGCACAAGGAGGTCGTTGTGCCGGCCGCTCGCGACCTCGTCTGGAATTGCTGGACGACGACCGAGGGAATGAAGTCGTTCTTCGCTCCCGAGTCGAAGATCGAGCTGACGCCCGGTGGTGCCTATGAGCTATACTTGGATCCCCCCACGGCGGTCGGCGCTCGCGGGCTCGGAAGGGTGCAAAGTGCTGGGCTTCCTGCCTGGCGAGATCCTTTCGTTCGACTGGAACGCACCACCCAAGTTTCCAGAAATTCGCACGGAGCGAACGTGTGTCGTACTCCGGTTCGAACCGGCTGGCGAGGGCAAGACGCGTGTCATCCTCGACCATCATGGGTGGGGAGAAGGCGCGAAATGGGACGCCGTTTATCAGTACTTTGATGCAGCCTGGGACTCCGTCTTCGACCACCTCAATAAGCGATTCGAAGCCAAGTGATTTCATGAGAGCCCGTCCCCCAGTATGCGGGGGACGTCGTCACTCCGCCGAATGGGCGCGGTGAAGATCGCCTCCACGTCCTTGCCGGGCGTGCGCGGGGTGAGCCAACAACGTCCCAGCACCGGTTCAGTGAGTTTCGTGTCGAACCGGCAGGAAGGGACGTCTTCCGCCCTCAGAACCAGGATGATCTCAAAACTGAACTCGGGCCCAACGTATCGCCAGACGATGTCGACGAGCTCTCGAAACGTTGAGGGCTCAGTCCGGGGAAGCCGCGATCGCGGCGGGGGTTGGAGCCGGCGGAACTGGCTGGCCGTCAACAGCCCGATCCGCACACGGAACCGCCCTTGCCAATCGCGTGCGCGGCGTCCCAGGATCGCGCCATGACCGAGTACACCGCCGGCCTCCGAGTTTCTCAACGTGAGTCGCCGGTCTTCGTCGACGAAGATCCAGCGCGGGACGAACGGGATGATCTCGACTTGAACGGGATCATCACGTTTCCCGACCCGTTCGTCGCTGTTGTTGAGTCGATCCAGGAGCAAGATCCGCAGGCCCTCCGCGCTCCGGCGCTTCTGGGCCCAGAGTCCGGCATGCCTGATCAACCGCCGCGATTCGTCGGTATGGGGGCCGTTCGACGTGTCGAGGTGTTCCCCGACGAGAGCCAGCAGATATCCGTGAAATGAAGCACGCGCGCGTCGATCTGGAGAAAGATGGCGATGATTTCGCTCCCAGGCGCGATAGAATAGTGAGATCAAGCGATGGTGAAACATATCGGGGAAGGCGCCGAGCGGCCCTCCGTCGGCATCATACCAGGTTTCCTCGATGACGAGCTCGCTGTATTTTGTCGGCAGCACGCCCGAGGGTCCCGTGAGTCCGATGAACGCGACCGTCATCAGGGGCGGGTGTCCGCTCTCTTGGGAGCCCGGCGCGAGGTCATGAATCTGGCTGGCGGGAAACCCCAAGTCGCGATGGACGGAGAACCGCACAACTTCCTCGCTCGGCGCAGGTCGTGTCCCACGGGCCCGCGCTTGCCGGCGAGGGCGTGCAGCAAACGTGCGGCCTGGATGAAGTCGAAGCGGAAGGGTTCCGCCCAGAGGGCCAATAGGTCTCGCTCTACAGGAGGATCTTGTCGCCGGCCCTCGGGTCCCATTCCTTCACCTTCTTTTGTCCCACGGTGGCGATCAGTCGGGTATACGCGTTAATCGAAACGTATTGTCCGAGAAACTGGTCGATGATTTCGCCGAGCGGCAGACCGCGCTGGGCAAAAGCCTCCTCGCCGAATTCAATGGTCACGCAGACTCCGCCGACCACCGCGCGGCGGTCGTGCGGCAGCGACCGGAATTCGTGTTTCGACTCGACATGCCGGATCGCGTCGATCTGGCGCCGGGTCGTTTCGTCCTGGACTGGGTCGTGGAGTCGAAGGATCTTGCGAAGGACCTCGGTCCGGCGACCCGCGACCCATGGCTTGCCCTGCCCAGACGGCTGATCGCCGCGACCGCAGGTGATCTTCGAGGGTGATGCGGCGGCCCTGCTGCCCAGCAACCTTCAGCTCCACGCCGGGCTCGCGGCACCGGCCTGGCCGGCCGCACCGCGAGTGCCCGTGGCCTGGTTGGGTGAATCCATCGCCATCAAGGACCCGACGACCGCGTGCTTCCGTCGCCAGCAGGGAGATCACCTGCTGATCGTCGGTCAGGACGGCGAGTCGGCCCTGGGCGTGCTGAGCGCGATGCTGCTCAGCCTGGCGTCGCAATACCATCCGGCTGGCCCATCAACGGCCAAGTTCCATATTCTCGACGGAACGCCCGACGACGCCTCATGGGCCGGCGAATGGACCCGCGTCGCCGAGGTCTTGCCACACCCAGTCCACCGTGGCGGACGCACCGACGCCACCGCCATGCTGATCGAGCTGGCGCAGGAAGTGGAGCGCCGGCAGGAGGGCGAAGTCATCGGTGGTCCGGACCTCTTTCTCCTGCTGGTTGACCTCGGCCGGTTCCGGAATCTGAGACGCGCCGACGCCTTCGATTTCTCGTCGGGGCGGGACCCGATGGACCCGCGTCGACAGCCCTGGAGACGATCCTCCGCGAGGGACCGGCGCTTGGAGTTTACGTCTTGGCCTGGTGCGACAGCCTGAACAGTCTCAACCGAGTTTTCAGTCGCCCTGCCCGGCACGAATTCGCGCGCCAAGGTCGCCTTTCAGATGTCGTCGTCCGACTCCGTGCAATTGCTGGACACGCCGCTGGCCAGCCGGCTCGGCCAACACCGCGCCTTATTCCTCGACGAGCAGCAAGGTGCTCTGGAGAAGTTCCGCCCCTACAGCGTGCCCCCGCGCGACTGGCTCAACTGGGTTCAGGGCCGTTTCCGCGACCGCGGGCTGGACGCGAGCCGCCAGACATGACTACGAGACCCGTCAGAAGGGAGGAGTCGAATTGATTCTTAGAGCAGATCACAAGCGGACTGCTCACAGTGCGGCTGGGCGTCAAGAACTTAAGGGTAGCGTCGAGCGATGCGAAGCGTCGCGAAGGCCCACCGATCGCCGCGGCACTCCGGTGGGCCTTCGCCGCGATGAATCGCGGCTCGACGCCACCCTACAACCCGACATCCATAGCCTGTGAGCCATTCGCTCTAACGGATACTTCAACAGCCGTCTGGGCGGTATCCTGCGTCACAACAACGGGACATCCTGCTCGGGCAGAGTGAAGTCCCAGTACTTCGGGAAGCGCTTGAGCGTGATCGGGTAATGCACAAGAGTTCTCCCGTTCTTGGCCTGCCGGGTTTCCACTCCCGTTGGAGGTCCTTTGGGGCCGGGGAAGTACCAGCGGATTTCGTTCAGCGCATTGATGATGTCGATCCGCTTGCGGGTCTTGATCGCGGCCGCCAGGTTGGTACCGCCGTCACGGAATATGTCGATGAAAGGTTCGTTGCCGCCGCCGGTCTGCGCCGAGAGCATGCCGTCGAGGCTTTTGATTCCCTTCTGTGTGGGCATCGATTTCGAGTAGCCCTCGTTGAACAGCCACTCGAAATACTTGCAGTGCATCTTGATGGCGAAATCATCGTCGGACGTGACGCGTCCATCCGTGAGTTTTTCCATCGTCGGTAAAATGCCATACTGGTCCTTTTTCGCCTTTTGGATCGCGGGAGGCGTTTTCGGATTGAAGGTGACGGAATCGAATCCCGGCGGCAGCCATTTGAAGAAGGGAATCTTGTCATCGTTGAAGATCTCCATCTGTCCGAAACCGACCGCGGGACCGGAGTTCTTGCCTTGCTTGATGTTCGAGAACCCGGTCTCATGGAAGAAGATGACCAGCATGTGCTCCCGAGTGACCGGTTGACTCGTCCACAAGTAGGTCGACAGTTTCTTGCACACATCGCGCATGGACAGCGCCGCGGACGAGTCCCAAAGGTGCGGTGTGTCCCCCTCCGTCCAGAAGACGGTGGGTTTGTGTACTTGATGATTGTCTCTGTTCCGCTCATTGCCGTGTCCTCCAAGTCAGTCCGCGCTGCGTGATTCCTCGATGGCCTCTTCTGCCCCGTTGCATCCACGATCCGCGGGCGGAGCCGCCTCTTACAAAAAGACCTGCGGATTCCGCCTCCTTTGGGAGCCGGCTCCGTCCGGCGACCATCCGACCTGTTTTTCCCATCGCGTGGAACGATTTGGCCTGGGCGTCCGCCCTGTTTTACAAGCTTGAAAAATCTTGTTTTTTCAACAAGCTTTTCAGGCTGCGATCTTCGTAACGTCAACCTCTCGTAGTCTTAAGGCTGTAGTCATCGCATGATGGCCCTTGGGTGTTATTTGATAGCGTGTGGTCTTTGCTACCTTGCGGATCAGTCCATGCGCGCAGCAGCCCGAGACATCGCGTGATACGGGCCGTGATGGCCCGACCTTGTTTCGAGTTCGGTTTGACTCCCGCGGTCAACAGCTCTCGAAGGTCCCGGTTGCGGAACCCGTTGAGCACGTGTTCCCCGCGCATCACCGCTTTGAACAGGTCGGCCTCCTCCGGCGCGATCGGGCGCAACGGACGATACGTTCGCCCTTGCTTGATCACCGGTCGCGTCAACGGATCAAGAACCTCCCTGGTGGGAGCCGGTTCATCCACCACCGCCAGCGCCTCGAGATAGCGCTGATTCGCGGCGCGACAGACTTCCATGCGCCGGGCAATATCGGCCAGCCCTTTCCGCATCGGCAACCAGTACAAGCCGGGCTGGCCATTTCGGGTCGTCTCCCGACAAGACTTAAAGTCTCTCGGGTTGTTGATCGTCGTCTCGATCCTCAGTACGCTCCCTTGCTTGTCGTACATCTTGATCGAATTCTCACCGACCCGGTGTTTGACTCGGATTCCTTCGAAGAACTCCGCCTTCTGGCTGGTCACTTCCTCTGTCAAGCGCGCCGTCATCCGACGTCCCAGGAAGCGCAGCACATCCCGGGAATGGAAATGGTCCATCGCGTGCGAGACCAACCGGGGGTAAATCGCCTTCAAGGCGGCGGCGTCGCGGAACATCACGTCGGTCGCATACTCGGATTGGCGGAAGGTCCAGTAGTAACCGCGCAACTCCAATCCGGCCTCCGGCGCCAACAGCGGATTGACCCGACGCGCCAACATCGTGAGAAATCGCTCCCACTTGCGGGTCACCAGGTCGTCGAGCATCTCCTGGGCCCTCTTGAGATGATCGATCCGGACAAAGCAGTTGTCCCGTTTCTCAAAGCCGATGCCCGCTCGCTCCAAGCGACGGGCCAGGTACTCTCGGCCGTTCAGACAGACTTGGATGGAGAAAGGGAGCCACGTCTCCAGCCTCACGTGCATCAGCCCGAAATCGCGATCGAGGTAATAGAAGTAATAATGCAGGCATTTGCGCCTCGCCGAGACCAGTCTCAGCTTCTTCGACTTGGAGTCCTTGCGGATCGCGAAGCTCTGGCACACCTCGACGCAGCCCAAGACACAGATCAACCCTTCGGTAATCCGATCATCCCGGCAGATTCGCTCGGCGATCTTCTCCTTGGACTGCTTCGAGGATTCCAGGTAAAGGTAAGGACGTCCGGACTGTGCGACCAAATCCTGGACATGATCCTTGACGGTTTGGGAGAGCCCTCCGGCAAACCGGCCGAAATCCTTCAGCAGCACATCGTGATGACTCAAGAACCGATCGAGGCCATCGCGATAGCTAATCGACAAGAGTGTTCCACGAAAGAGGATCCTGTCAAAGCCGGAGAGAACACCGATCACGTTGTCCTGATGACGATCCAAGAAGCACACCATGTCGCACCTCCAGAGAATGTTTTGGCCGAATCCATCATCCGAGATGTGCCATGGGATGTCATCTATTTTGGTTGCGGCCGGTAGGCTGCGCCAGGTTCTCGATGCGATTCGTGACCGAATGCGTCACCTCAGCAGCTTCATTGCCGTTCCGCGCGGTTGTGACGGGTTTTTCATTTCTCTTGCGGCGCGGATCGGCCCGAGCCTGGCGGGGCGGGGCGGGGAAACGGGTCAGATCGTCAGAATGCCTCGATCGCCGACGTTGCGTGTGATGATCCGAGTTGGCAGTTCGACTGTCGGATGGACCACCGAACGACTGGCCTCGGATCATCTTATCGATTGAGATTCTCGAGAACCTTTTCCGAGGCGTTGCGTCTGCTCATCGGCCTTTCTCTGGATGCTGGCTCGCATTTGCGGCCCCATCGGGACGTCTAGTCGCGAAAGCCTTTGGACCTCCGACATCGCGTCGCGGCGAAGTAGGCCCTCGCAGCGGGCGAGAGTTCGTCCGGGGTGAATTCGGCTCGCCAGAGCGTACGATCCCACTCCGACTGGCGCGCACAATGCCTCCCGCCGCCTTCGGCGGCAGGCCTAGGACAACGCCCAGATTCTGGGAGGTTCGCTCGGATAAGTCGTGGATCTCCTTATGTCCTGTTCCCAACTTGGTGTACTCGATCCACATTGACTGGCCCGGCGCGTTCACATTCGCGAATTGATACGTCCCCCCGATCGGAGTCGTGTACGGAAGCGAAGAAGTCCCGTCGCTAAAATGGAGGCTTACCACAACGTTATCGACGCCGGCCCCGTTAGCGTCGAGGACCTGGCCGGAGATCGTCACCTGTGCGGTTGCAGGTGCCGTGTGCGTGGCGACGAGCAGCAGAATGGTCACGAGTGGGCTCATCGCTGGTCTTCGGGATACAGGGATCATCTCGGTTCCTCCAGTCGTAAGAGGGTTCTCAGATCACTCGGGAGGGCATGGCCGGGGAACGTCTTCATCACAGCGAGAACCAGAAGCGAGTCGTTCGGATCGGCGGGGGGCACGGTGAATTCAAAGGCACCGGCAACCGACTTCTCATCTTTGTAGGGCCTGGTTCACATCGAGCACCTCGTAGAATGGACGGCCGTCCTTGTCTTCGCGGACCCGGAATACCCAGTGGCCCACGACCGGATAGTCGTCCGCTCGTGGGTAGACCAGCCAGCCGGGGGTTTGTGCTGTCGGACGGCCGTTCCAGGATAACTTCGCCTCGAGTTCAAGTAGACAGCCGACTGTGAGGCGCCCGGGCGCTCGACCGATCATGCGCAGGAGCAGTTCCTTCGCTTGGCGGACCATCGGAGAAAGTTGGTCTGCGGGGACCAAGTCCAGATTTTGACGTGCTGATCCTGGAACGAGGCGTGGACCGAGCTCCAGGACCGCACGAGCGAAGGCAGACTGAAGTGGCTGAGGAGCCAATTGCCGGCGAGCCCCAAGGCCATCAACCACAAGAAGATTAATACAAAGTTTCCCGCAGCGTATCGGTCCCAACCGAGGAGCCATCCCCAGAGAGGTTGCTTCTCGGAGCCGTCAAGGTCGTTTGCCTTGGTTTGCAGACCAGCTTTCACGGGTGACCACGTCGAGTTCTTGCAGTCATCGCGAACCAGGCCGGCGTTCACGCACGACCGTCGGGCGTGCGTGTAGCCGTGCCGAATTAGGGCGTCGATCTCCTGCTCGGAGAAGTTGTTTAGGTCTGTCCGCACCATGGCCGCCTTGCGCGGAGTTCTTGTTCCGGTGCGTTGCGGTCGTATTGGCGCTCGATCTCTGCGTCACTCTTGCACTTAATCAGTTGGAACGCCGGTTTATTCTCCTCGGCCTGCAGCTTCGAGTCGCGGTCCGCCGCCTCGTACTCAAACTCGGTGATCCGTTTCATCAGAACGTCGGTTGTCCGGGCGGCCCGTGTGAAAAGGAGGCCGAAGCGGGCTTTTCCGTTCCAGTCGAAGGGGAGTTGGGCGTCACTGACGAGAGAGATACATCCGGGTGACAACTCCCCTATCTTGTGGAGGTGTCGGAGCATCCACAAGCCGAGGTTCTCGAACACGCCTCCATCGGTTAGGTATTCTGTCTTGTCAAAGAGCTCCTCCTTGCATCTCAGCCGCGTGTGGTCAATGGGGACTGGTTCAAAGAGGACCGGGAATGCCGAGGATGCCGCGACCGCGATCGCCACTGGGATTTCACCGGTGACAATCGCTGGGGGCCCTCCCAGGACTGAAACCCCGCGCTCCCCAGTTTCAATGCGGTGTCAAACGCACAAAGACGCCCGGTTGTCAGGCTGGCCGCGAGTATTGAAACACGGGGCGGCGGCACGGACGCCTCCCCCTTTCTCTGAAGGTCGCTTAACTTCTTGTTGTTGAAAAGGTGCGCATACTCGTCCTCGAGCAACGCGCCCAAGCCGTGGCGGTACCTCGACAGGATGCGCCGAGGCCAGGCCAACCAGGAGAACAACCACCGCCGGGTGAACCTTCCTCGCGCATCCGACCGGATGAAGTCAATCAGACGATCGGCCGCCGCGCCGAATTGAGAATCTCTGTCGTCGAGGTAGTTTTCCCAGTTCAAAGTGAGGTCGGCTGCGAGGATGCTGCCGCCGGACACAGAACAAATATGCGTGACTCGCTGAAGAAGACGATTCTCGTACAAGAAGCGGATCACCCCGAGGTGAAAGAGGGTTGCCCGGAACCCGCCCCCCGAAAGGGCGAGAGCGATCGTGGGAGTCTCAGTCCCCGGCGGCGAGTTCGTTTCGACTTGGGAAGCCATAGCATCCTCGAACCTCGTTTGAGGTGACCGGGGAGCCGATCGGCGAGTTCGGGAACCTCTCTGGGACGGTTCTGACAATCCGCCGGTTACCTGTCGTCAATCGGATCGGAAGTCTTACCCTTACCAGAGCATGTGCGATCGTCTCGAAAGTAACGGAATCGGCAACGATTCTTCATTTCACGTAACGAACTGTCATGACACATGGGGACACCCGACCCCCCCCCTTAAGCATGACTGCTCGCGTGCGTGCGTCGTCCTTTTGGGCTGTTTTTCAGAGGAATGCCAACGTCCCGGCAATCTTTGTAGCAGCCTACAGTACGCCCGACAAGGTCCCACTCTGCGCGGTGAACGGTGCAAGGCCATGGGTGAAGTGTGGGGAGGGTGATAACGATCGGCGTCTCAAGCGACACTTTACGAGAGCTGTTGACAAGCGCACCGGAGGGATCGTCAGGAATTGGCGTCCTGAGAGCAACTCCATGCGTGCCTCGGTCGGATCGACCGAAGCAGGATTCCCGAGAGCTGATCTCGGACGGCGATCATCAGTCTGATATTCACAGCCGAGCGTTCGTGGCTGTCCGTTTGCCATCCCGACGCCGAGTTGCGCGGAGCGTGGCGCGAGGTTTTGGGCAAGATCGTTGAGGGTCGACACCAAATGATGGTCCGTGATCAACGAGGGCCTGAGCGAGATCAAGGGTGCGTTTCCCGTTCCGCCGCCCCGAGAGAGCAGGGAACGGAACGGCAATCCGGAGCAGAGAGAAGAAGCCACCGGTACGCCGGCCGTGTGCAAACCACGGCTTCCATCGATTATCGCGATCGGAAGTAGGTCAATGATGGTGACCACTCTCAGACGATTATGAGCAGGAAGAGGGCGGCGTGTGCTCTGAGGCTCGGCGGGCCGGATAAGAGGCCGTCGTCGCGTTGAGCGAGGCGGAGCTAGCCGCTACGATGAAGGGGATTTCCGTCATCGGCCGTTGTCATCGGTCGGCGTCTTCTGCGGTCGATTCATTAGTTCATGCGATCGGTAGAAATACAGGCCAGGTCCAAGAGACGCACGTGCCGGAGCGATCCTCATGGGTATGCCGCTGTTCGTGTGTCATGCCAATTGCTGCCGCTCGGTCCTCGCCGACTACCTGTATCGCCACCTGTGCTGTGCCCCCGCCCTCTCTGCCGGCATGGAGGCGGGGGAATGCATCAATGATCGGGCGTTGTCCATGTTCCACACATGGGGAATCGATGCGCGGGAACACTGTCCCAGGCAATTGACCCGGCCTTTGTGTGATCAAGCTGCGGCCATCTTCCTGATGGCTCCGGCCCACTTGCGACGGCTATTGACCGAATACGGACCAGACTTGGCGGCGAGAGCCTACTTGTTCGCCGATCCGTTCTCCCGACCGCAGTCATTCGGCAGGGGGGAATACAAAGTCTACGATCCTTCCTTTGACGACCGACCCACCCGAGAGTTGGTCCGGGAATTTAGCTGGATGCGCGAGCGCGGTGCCTGCAGATCCGGTTGGCGTTGCTCGGTGAGGGTCAGCCGTTGGTCCCGGCGGCCGCTTATCTCACCTTGATCGATACGGTGGACTTGAAGAACACGTGAGCGGCGATGGCGGGGGCTCTGCTACCGAGCCGCTGCAAGCGGACACGGCCCGCCGCGGTGGCTTCAGGGGACCCATCGCCGGTGCGTTTTTCTCTCTGAACCACGAAAGAATTCGTCTTTGCGTGTGTCCCTTCTAGCGGAGGTTTTTGAGACGTATGGCCGACTGCGTCATTGCTAGCAATCCACGCACCGCCAACCAGGCGGCCGCCACCGGCCGTTAGTATTTGTCCCGCCTGCTACGATCCCAGGCCGGGGATCGGCTCCCAGCTCGTCATCGTCTGGCCGAAGTCGCGAGGCAGGTTCGGGACCAGTCGGAGCAGGCCGACATCGAAGAGGGTGTGCAACACGGTGGCGGAGAGGTGTCGCCCGGTGACGGGCGTCGACTGCGGCTCAGCGCCGTTGCGCCTGGAACGGCCGATCACCCGGCCGCCGGGGAGCCCACCGCCGACCAGCAGGAGCGGGCCGAGCGGCCCCCAGTGGTCGCGGCCCCCCTTGTCGTTGATCCGGGGCGTGCGGCCCATCTCGCCGCAGGCCACGAGTAGGACCTTGTCGTCGAGTCCGCGGGCGTACAGGTCGTCCACGAACGCGGAGAGGGCGTGGTCGAGCGGCGGGCCCATGTAACCCATGCCCTCGACCATGGTCGCGTTGTTGACGTCGGCGTGCATATCCCAGACGAAGTTCGTCGTAACCGTGACGAAGCCGGCCCCGCGCTCGCAGAGGCGACGGGCCAGAAGGAGGAGCTTGCCGAGCGACTTCGCGTTGTCCAGGTAATTCTGGTAGTTGTTCCAGACTTTCCGGATGGCGTCGGCCCGGACCAGAGGTGAGGTGTCGTACCGGGCGACGACGCGAGGGTCTTCGCGACCGAGGTCGAACGCCTCGGCGAGGCCGCCGTCGAGGAGTCGGTAGGCTTGCTCGCGCAGCCGGTCCACGCCCTCGACCGCCTGGGCGCGGTCGAGCCCTCGGGCAAGGCGGTCGAGCCGGCCGAGCAGCCGGCGGCGGTCATCGAGCCGTTCGCGAGGGATCGCCAAGTTGAGCTCGCCAGTCCCCGGCGCCGACTCGTTCGGGTCGTACGGGGCGTCTGCCGGAGAGAGCGGCCCGGTGGCGTGGAACCGTCCGAAGCTGGGCGTCCCAGGGCGGGTGGTCGCGTCGACCGCGCGGGGAAGAGGACGACATTGGTCGGAAGGCCGGTCCGCGGGTCGTTGGCTCCGGCGACCCGGGCGTAGACGCATCCGAGGTTGGCCCCAAACGTGTCACGGCCGACAAGCGGCTTGAGGTCGTGGTTCGCATCGCCCGGAACGAACGACCGCACGACATTGAGCCGGTGGCGGCGCGCGGCAAGTCGGGGGAACGAGCCGCCGAAGGTTACGCCCGGCAGGCTCGTGGCGACCTCGCCGGTCGCGCAGCGAATGCCCTCGGGGCGGTCCATTTTCGGGTCGAACGTCTCGAACTGGCTGGGACCGCCGTGCAGGAACAGGAAGATGACCGACTTGCCGGTTAACAGCCCGGGCGTCGACTCGACCTTGGTCCGAGCCCGGAGGGTGGCGATTTGTCCGAACGTGAGCCCTGCCGCCCCGACCGCGACCGAACCTCCCACGCGCAGGAATTCGCGACGGGTTCCTGCCGAATCGCGGTCGAAGAACGTGAGCATGGCGAAATCTCCAGCCGGGTCCGAGGGCCGCCGGGCGGCGTCATGTCGATGATATTAACGCCCCGGGACCTTCCGACGATTGGACTGGGTTGCGCGGGCCCAGTCAATCACAAAGGCCGACCAGCGCGCCTGGCGCATCGCCCGGCCATGAATTTCGGCCGCCCCGATCATCGGCCGAAGCAATGGGAACCGTGGGACTGCACGTTCGACGCAGAAGACGCACACTTCGACCAACGACCACTACAGGCCGTAGGTTTTGTCCGTCTGCTGTTCCAAGGCCACTTCGCGCATCCCCAGTTGGAGATTTACCGGTCATGTGGCGACCGAGCGGAGCGGTTTGGCATCAATACCCGAGTACTCTCGCGAGTCGTCCCGACCACGTCTCTGGCCCGCCCCGCCCCGGGGTGTTGAAAAGTTGGTGAGCGGGAGTCGCGGGCGCTCGATCGCTCTGCCCAGATCGGGCCGGGGCACGTTGCGGCCGAGCCCGATCTGCTATGATGGAGCTCGAGCGGGGGACAGACGGGTTGGGGCCAATTCCCGTCTCAACTGGGGCAGGTTCGGAAGCGGGGGCGAGCATGGGGCCGCGCTGGGGGTTCGGGCCGGTCTTCGCCAATGAATGGCTCACGACCTCGCGCCGCTGGCAGGTCTACGCCGGGCGCGCCCTTTTCGTCGCGGTGCTGCTGGTGGGCCTCTGGAGCGTCTGGGTATCACGAACCTCAGGGCAGACGGTTCCGACGATCCACCTCTGGGCGGAGATCGGGGAGGGCTTCTTCAACGCGATCGTCTTCACGCAGCTCAGCCTCGTCCTCCTGGCCGCGCCCGCGGCAACGGCCGGAACGATCTGCCAGGACCGCTCCAGCGGCAGGCTGGCGCAGCTATTGGCCACCGACCTTTCTGATGCCGAGATCGTGCTGGGCAAGCTGGGGGCGCGGCTGGTGCCCGTTGTGGGATTGGTCGCCTGTGCGCTGCCGGCGCTGGCGATCTGCGTTCTCATGGGCGGCGTCGATCCGCTGGCGCTGGCCGGCGCGTTTCTGATCACGGTCTGCCTCGGGATCTTCGGCTGCGCACTGGCTTTGGCCTTCTCGGTCTGGGCCGCCAAGCCGTACGAGGCCATCCTGGCGACTTATGCGTTCTTCATGGTCTGGCTGTTGGCGATCCCGACCTGGGACAACCTCGGTCGTCACTGGGGCTTTCCTACGTCGCCGGACTGGTTGATCTGGTCCCATCCCTTTTACCTCGCCGTCGCGCCCTACGTGCAGCCGGGCAAGGTCGGCGTACTCGATTATCTCGCATTCGGGGCGGCCATGCTCATCAGCTCGTCGGCGCTTTTGGCGCTGGTCATCGGCAGGATGCGGGCCGTGGTCGCCGCAGAAGGAGACCGCTCCGCCTCCCGGCTGGCCGCGCGCGGCGTCCTGGGCATGTCGATAGTCAGCCAGAGAACTGGCGGCCGGAGCGATCGGATGCTCGATCAGAGCCCCGTGCTCTGGTATGAAACCCAGCGCAAGCAGTACACGCCCTGGATCCGAGCCGTGCTCGGACTGTATTTTCTGCTCGCGATTCTCTTCACTGTGCTGGCCTTGTTGGACAGTTTGTGGATCGGCCGGATAAACCGTGGCTGGCTACCCGGTCAGGTCGCGGCGTTCCTGGTGGCTTGCGGGCTGCCGTTGTTGCTGTTGTCGGCGACCATGGCGGTCGTCGAAGAGCGGGGGCGGGGGAGCCTCGACATCCTGCTGGTGACGCCGGTCGCGACGCGGAGCATCGTGCTGGCCAAGTGGTGGGGCGCGTTCCGCGAGCTGCCACGGGTGCTCGTGCTGCCGCTCTTGGTCGCTGGCGTGGACGCGTGGATAAACGACACGTGGCCCCTGCTGGCCTTACTCGTTGCTTTCATCTGCGCTGATGCCGCCTTCTGGACCAGTGTCGGTCTGGCGCTCTCGACGTGGATTGCGCGGCTGGGACGCGCTTTCGCCGTGGCGGTGGCTGCCTACGCCGTGGTCGGCCTCGGCTGGCCCGTGCTGGTCCGCACGCTCTTCGACGGACCGCTCGGAGTGGGCCTGGCGGCTATCAGCCCCTTCCACGGGTCGTATACCCTGATTGCCAGTCGCGCGTTTCCGAGATTCATCGATGACGCTTTCCTTTGGATTCCGTGCTGGATCGCCGGAGAAACGGTGATCGCCGCCGGGTTGCTGCTCGCGACGCTGGCGACATTTGACCGCTGCCTGGGGCGCATGAGGAGCTTCGGTCGAGAAGCGCCCCGTAGGGGCGAGGGGAAGAATCGCGCGGTGGCCGCCTGTTATTTTTCCCTCTCTCCGCCCGGGAGAGGGACAGGGTGAGGGGTCCCTCCGACCGTGTGCGTGGCCAAGGTAATCGATGGGAGAATTTCAGTTTCTGAGCAACTTCTCCGAGGGGGGTGTCGCACCGACCGAACTGCCAGCGACGACGCAAACGGCCCAGAGACCAGGCTGCAGGTACTTCCAAGGCCCGCCCATAGGACTGTGACATCCCCCATCGCTGATCTCGACCCACAAGGCATCGATCATCGCGACCACTCTCACGTTTGAAAGACCAAAGGCCGTCCTGTCGGGTATCCCCGGCGGCCGGCTCTTTTGCATTTGTCGAAAGAGAATGGTCATCGCTTACAGGAGGAAGTTGATGATCTCGATCAACTTGACCTCGTCATCCCAGTAGCTGGGGAGTGCGCCGTACGGGTTGGGCAGCGTGGCGTCCGTGATGTAGAGATAGCCCGCATTCTGGCTAATCGCCTTCACCACCGACTCTAAGGCATCGAGTTTGGTCGGATCTGAGTAGACGATGTTCGCAATCTGAGACGGGCTGTAGCTCTGCCACCATGGCGACAGGCCGGTATAGGGGCCTTGATTCGGAAAGGCTTCGAAGCTCGGGCCTGTCGGGTCGGAATTGGCGTAGGGCCCCTCGAAGATGACCAGCGTGTCTGCCGCGGTGATGTACGACTCGGAGAAGGGTTCGCCGGGATTGCCGACAACGTGCAATTCGATGCCCAATTCGGCGGCCAACGCCTGGATGGACTGGTAGAGCGCGACATAATCAAGCGTCCCGTCCGAATTGCCCATCTCGTCTAGGAAGATCCCATTGACTCCGTACCAGCTCACATAATTGGATATGTCGTTTAGGATGTCCCCCGAATCGCGCGCGCCGTAGCCGGTCGCGACATAGCCGATGACCTTGCCGCCGGCGGCCTGGAGATTCTGGACGGCGGTAACATAATCGCTGTTCACGCTGGGTCCGGGGCCGCTATCCGGGTTCATGATCGCCTCGATCGGGATTCGGGCGGCGGCTCTGTTCAGGTCGTCCCAGGGGGAGCCAAGGTACGATGGATAGAAATAGGCCGGGACCAGGGCGACGACTTCGTCGGCGCGAACCATCGTCCCGGGAAGAGGACCGAATGTCCAAAGAATCGCCGTCAGGGCGAGAACGCACGCGAACTTGACGAGTTTCATAGTCTACCTCCAGCGTCGGGATTCGTCCGGTTCATCAGGACAACACAAATGATTCTACGCAGCGTTTTCATTGCTGCACAACACATAGGTGACCTTATTCAGCCTTTTTTTCATAGCGCTCGCGAGCTGGTGCGCGAGTCTGGACAACTTGGAGAGGTAAGGCATGGCAAACTAGGGCTGCTCGCGTCCGTCCTGGCGCACCAACTGCCGAGCGCCAGGAAAAAATGACCGCATCGCGAACTCTTTGTCCGAGGAATAAATCACCCATGTCCCTCGAAGCGTGGAACGCGAATCGGTTGCTTCTTGACGCACCGAGGGGTCTAATCCGTCCAAATTGTCCGAAAATCGAAACATTACAACGAAAATGTTTCTAACACATTGCTTTCCGTTGGCGTGCAAAGTAATTTGTGCGTGTGTCCTCGTTTTCAGCGAGCGAGTGGAAACGCAAACGGAGGGCGACGATGACGCGCCTGAAGCGACGTGGCTTGATCGAGCCGATGGCCGCGTTACTGATCGGGTTTCCTCGGTTGTGCAGTGCCGACCAAGCGGTATTCGGCTCCTGGACGGTCACCGAGTCTTACTCCGAGGAAGACTTTGTAAACGGGCAGTTTGTTGGCTCCCGCGAGATCGTGAATCCCTGGTCGACCCTCGACATGGGCTATATGCCTGGCGTCGGTGCGGGGATCTTCATGGAATACGCCTCCGTCGGGGGGTTGGGATACACCGGCGCTTCGGTCCCCAAAGTGGCTCCCTGACTTTCACTTACTTCGGGGATACCGGGGATATCGAGGCAAGTTATGACTCGATCTCGCCAAACGGGAAGTCGATCCCGCAAACTCCTACGCCGTTGCCGACATCTCGATCTCCAACTCGGACGGCAATGGCGACGGTGCCATCATTTTTGACTCCTTCGTAAGCAGGGTCGTCCCAGAGCCAGCGTCCATCGTGCAGGCGATGGCCGGCATCATGACGATCTCGATTTTTATGTGGATGTGGCGTCATCGTCGTCAAGTATCGCGGCCGCAGACGGCCGTGAGGCTGTCGTGACGCATTCCATTAAAGCTTTAGACAACTTTGAAAAGTACGTCAAAGACTTAGAATCACAAGTTGAGCGACGCAATGGTAACTCACATCCACACTCAACTGAAATCCGCTCTCTTCGCTTACCTTGACGCGGAAAAGCTAAAATTTGGATATCTATCTAATGGCGCGGCAAGGCGATTAGTGATTAAATTCAACATCTTAAATAATACCAATTTCAAACCAAACGAATCTGTTCGCGAATGGACGCAACCAGTAATTGATGATTCCTGGAGTGTTCATTATCGACATCGTAATCAATACGATATCAAAACACATGGGGATGTACCGAGAGATGAATAATTTAAAAGGAACCATGAAACCGGCTGGTTACTCTCCTCATTTATTCGAGCCGGGCGAATATTGTTACTATGAAGGAAAATTATACGGATGTTCCCCAAATGGATTACTAGCATGTATGTCAAAGCATAAAATAGAGCAACATGATGATAGAACAATTTCTGTAACTCCATCAATATTAGTTAAACGCGGCACCAAAGATTATTCTATGGGCGAGTATTATGCTAGATGGCATGGGCATTTGACACGTGGGGAGTGGATTGAGTGTTGATCGCCCCGATTCACCTTCCCTTGGTCCCAAATCGACGCCGCAGGTGTCGCCGCACTGGACGTTACCGGCGTGAGGCTTTCCAAGCCGACAGTCGCTACACGGATCTCTTCGGTTGATCAAAGGTCCGGCGCCTTTCGCTGGACAGTAAGGCGATTGCAAGGGCTCACTTCCCGTCGAACGCTTCGTTGAGCATCATCGCCAGCCTCACTCCAGCCTGGCTGAGTCGACGACGGACGACGGGCAAACTCTTCTCATGGTAGACATCATCCGGCTTTGTGCCGGGTTCGAGTCTCTCGACCTGTCGCGGGGTCTTGGTCAGCTTCCCTGGCGGCTAGCAGGCTCTCGGTCGCCCAGTCCTCGACAGTCCACTTGATCCACTCCGGCGGTTCTCGGCGGTGTCGAGGGCGGCTAGATAGTCGAGCCAAGTGTCCTCGCTCTTGCTGACTCGCTCGGTCATCAGCGTGTCCCACAATGAGTGCATGTTAGTGCCACGATCGTAGAACCGGACTTGGGTCCGGTTTCCCCCTTGTCGTTGTTGTCTCCCACGCGCATCGGCATGTGGAGATCCTCGACGCAATGGATGAGGAATCGCAAAGCGAATCGGCGATCGTCTTTCGACTTGGTTTGATCCTTCAGAGCGGCTCGAAACTCGATGATCTTGTCCATGATGCCGCCATGAGGATTATGCCGACCGGGGTTCGCAAGGTGATGTGACGTGCACCCCTGAAACTGGACAGCTCGGGATGTTATACTGATCGACGTTCGCTGTTCCATCCCGAAGTGTATCATGGCCGGTTCACGCAAGCGACATCCGGCGAATCGCGTGGGTCCTTCACTGCCCGAGGCGGCATAATCAGGGAGCATCCAGGAAGGTCACTCCTGTCCTCGGGCCCGGTGCACGTCCAACCGCATAACCATTGGTGGGACCTTCTCCGAGTGTGGCGTGGATCGATTACCGCCGCCGGTTCGCTCGGTCGGCAGCAGCGGGTTGCCGCCCAGCGAGCCGCCGGGGAGAATATGGGGGCTGTTCCGTCGGGTGTTGTCGGGATTCCTCGCCTCCGGGAGAACCGCTCATGAACCGCGACATCGTGATCGCCGCGAGCCTGGCCATCGCTCTGCTCGGCCCTTGGCCTCGAGGCGCCTTGGGACAGGCGAAACCGGTCCATCACGCCGACGTCCCCGTGACCGGAAAACATGCCCCTGGAGTTGAGCTGCTGGATGCCATCATGCTGAAGTACCGCCGCGACATCGGCTGCTCGGCGGCCTCGCTGACGATCGCCCGAGGTCAGCAGATGCTCTATTCGCGCGGTTACGGGTGGCTCGACCGCGGGTACCCAGCCGATGCATCCGGACACCCCTATGGGTGTCGCCAGTTGCGACAAGCCGTGGGAGGAAGCGGCGATCCGCCAGCTCGCGCTGCACGGCAAGATCGACCTGAATGCCTCGGTCTTCCGCGTGCTCAAGATCAAACCCGCCGGCTCGGTGGTCGACAACCGGATGTATGACATCACCTTCAACCACCTTCTTGAGCACAAGGCGGGCTGGCAGGGCGAGCCGCTGAACCGGGCAAACCAGGCGTACGAGGCGGTGCGCCGACCGGGCACGCCGGCTCCGCCGTGGTCCGAGGTCCTTCCTGTCTTGCTTCGGTACATCATGGTGCAACGGCTCGCCTGGACGCCCGGCGAGAAGTCGAAATACGACAACATGGGCTATCACGTGCTGAAGCTCATGATCATGCGCGTCTCCGGCCGGAGCCTGCCCGAGTATTACCGGAGCGAGTTGTGCCACCCGTTCGGCTTGAGCGAGGTGAAGTGGATCAGGCAAGGCGGCGTCCACCGCCCGGCCGAGCCGCCGAGGCTCTGGAACGGCCTCCACGGCGAGGAGAACGATGCGATGTCCCTCGGCATCTCCACGCCGGCTCTGTGTACCTTCATGCGCTGCTACTGGCTCAACGGCTTCCGCGCGACACCGGGAACCAGGTGTGGACCATGTATGGCTCGTGGGACAACTCAACCTCGATGATGCAGTGGCGGCCGGACAAGATCAACGTCGCGTTCGTCTTCAACGGCCGGGGGGGCGACGTGGCTCACGACAGCATACGGAAGGAACTCGACTCGGCGATCGACCTGTTGATCCGACAGCGCCGGATCCCTCCGCCACCGAGGCCGCCGCCCAACCTGCTCGTCAACGGCGGCTTCGAGCACGGCCCTGCGCTCGGCGGCTACCGGTCGCTGGACCCCGGCTCGACCGCGATCAAGGGGTGGAAGGTGACGCGCGGGCAGATCGACTACATCGGCGACAATTGGAGGGCCGCCGAGGGCAAGCGCAGTCTCGACCTGCATGGCTCGCCCGGCTTCGGCGGCATCGAGCAGACGTTCGCGACCGAGAAGGGTAAGCGTTATCGCGTCAGGTTCGCCCTGGCCGGGACCCCCGGCGGCAATCCCCCGGTCAAGCGGATCGCCGTGAGCGCGGCCGGGAAGTCGGCGACGTTTTTTTTCGATTCCACGGGCCGGAATTCTAAGGACATGCGCTGGGTCGAGTACGCCTGGCACTTCGAGGCGATCGCCAGCCGGACAGTCCTGGAGTTTCGCACCCTGGAGACGACCGACCCGAATCTCGGCCCTGCGCTCGACGAAGTGTCCGTCGAGGCCCTGTAGCGGTGCCAGCGGAGCCTCAGCTCGTCCCGCTTCCAGGGTGCGCCCGAGGACAGGAGTGACCTTCCTGGAGGGCCGCTGATTATGCCGGCTCGGGCAGTGAAGGACCCGAGCGATTCGCCGGATGTCGCATCACCCTGCGAACCCCGGTCGGCATAATCCGCAAGCCGGCATTACGGAAGTTATGCCGAGTTCGGCATAAGTTTCACGACGCAACCCTTGGCCGAGACCTCTCCGGCGAACCAGGCGTCGTAACGCGGCTCATCGAGAGGGACGTCCACGTAGTGCCAGGGTGCCGTCTTCGGGAGCCTCCCTCGGTTCTCATCCGCCCATGTCGAAGCGTTGGCCAACGACTCGCCAGGCTCAAGCAGGGCGGCAATTGCGGCTTTGGCTTTGGGAGTTAAGTTCTTCTCGGCGATCCGGGAAATCACCCGATGCCCGAGGCGTCCCCATGCCCAGACGGGGGTTGCGGTCTGGAGGGCGATCAGCGTTGCCAGGGCGATGATGGATCCACGGACGGCGGGGCGGTCGTACCGGCATGATCGGCTCCAGGTTGATGCTTTCCGAAAGTCGGTCGATTATCTTGGAAATAATTTGAGGGGTCAATCTGCCCGAGGCTGCGTCTGATCATCGTTGGTACCTAGCGGGCCGGCCTGCTGACTTTGGTCGACAAGGAGATCGAACATGCCGGGGCCGGCAGCCGAAATGAGCGACGCAGCTTCGGCGCGGACGATTCTGCTCGTCGCAGCCAACCCCGCCTCGACGCAAGCCCTCGATCTGCGAGGGGAGCACTGCGCCATCTCGCAATGCTTGGAACGGGCGCCAAAGCAACACACCCTCCGCGTGGTTGCCGAGACCGCGGTGACCGACGATGATCTCCGGCGCGCACTACTGAAGCATGAGCCGGAGATCGTGCATTTCAGTGGGCACGGCGCCGGCAACGCGGGGTTGGTTTTCGAGGAAGCCGGTGAACCGCTATTTATCTCCGGCGACGCATTGGCTACGCTTCTGGGCCTTTGTTCAAATCATGTGAAGTGCGTGGTCCTGAATGCCTGCTATTCGGAAGTGCAGGCCCAGTCGATCAGTTCCGTCGTGGATTTCGTCGTCGGCATGAGCCGGGCGATCGGAGATATTGCTGCCATTAAATTTTCAATAGGCTTTTATGATGCAATAGCTTTTGGCCGGTCATACACCGACGCCTTTCACTTCGGCTGCAATGCCATCTCGCTACGGGGCATACCGGAAAGTCTAACACCGACGCTCATCGTCAATAACCGCGCCAATCCGGCGCAAAACTTGCTGGCGTAATCGATAAACCTCAATGTAACGATGCGAGCATCCGTCAGATCGGTAAACCACAGGACCCGTCTGTCCAGGAACTGATTGCCCTCCTCGACTTTCGAGCCGACATGGTTCTCTCGATGATGCAGCCGGCTTCCGCTGAAAATACGACGACCGAACCGAGTCGTGACATTAAACTGATCATTCCCAAAGGCCATCTGAGTAGATTTGCAAGTATGTTCGCTCAATTGCACGTGAGGAACAAGAAAGCCCTAACCGACGGAGAGTTTATTCTGTCCCACGAAATCACAAGGCAAATCCAGGATCTCCTGTTCGACTTCAACAACGAGGCGGCGGACGCAGAGAGGCCACGTTGCCCACTCGGGCAATTTTGCGTACCGCGCGTTCACTATGAGTCCGCTGCTCCTTCCGTTGTATCTGATCGTTATGACCTGGACCAAAATTCGCACAATCTGGCGAAGTATTGCTAGCGTTGCGGCCCGACGTCTCGTGCTCGCCGGGAATTACAAAGTCATCCCCCGCGGGCGCGAACCTTGGCCGCATGCGGGCTTTCGTCCACCTCCACAGGGATGGACAAAGCATCATATAAATGTACATCCTCTGAGCGCGTATCCGGGTCCGTTGCCAGAATCCCTCAAAAACAGTCCAAATCAGGCTATCCTCATGTGGAAGCAAGATGAGGAAAGGCGAACTAAAGCGGCGGAAGAAGCAAGAAGACAAGCAGAAGAATCGAGAAAGGGACGAGAAGCCGACCTACGACTTCGCAAGGCTGAGTCGGAGAAACGACGAGCGTTGCTCGCGGCTTTGCAAAAGGCCGCAAGAGAGAAGGGAATCCTGAAGCAAGGCGACCGCTGCCCAAAGTGTGGATTCTCGTATGCATGGGATGGCATAAATTGCCACCATTGTCACTAGGAAGACACAACGGACAACTGAGCACGAACGAAGGAACCCTCAATGGGGCCAAGACGTTGGAGTCGTGGAAGATGCTCACACAAAGCCGACGAAATTCTTTTGCGTTCGATATCAGTTGTTGCTATCCTCGTGTTGAGCCCGCGGATCCGCAATCGAGGGCCCGGTGTATTCATCGCGTTCTCACTTCCGGGATCAACTCGAAGGAACCGGGGGCGGGTATCGGGAAACCCGTCGGCATCTTGATCGACCGATAGGGCGGAGGCATCCCGTAGCGTTCGCGGCCATCTCTCGGGTGCTCGCGGGAGTTCACGCTCGACCGCGGTGCAGGCCGCTCCAGGGCACGTACGTCAGCTCCCGTGTTCGGTCGTTCGCCATCGCGAGGTTGACATGGCCGAAATCCCGACGGCGGACGGTAGCTGGATCAACGCGGCGGCCGAGCGGTTCAAGCGCGCCTGGACGAACGGAGAACGGCCGCGGATCGAGGAGTTCCTGATCAACGTGCCGGAGCCGCAAAGGCCGCTGGTGTTCGAGGAGCTGATGCGCGTCGAGGGGGAGTTGCGTCGCCGCGCCGGCGAGGAGCCCAGCGCCGAAGAGCACCGCCGGCGATTCCCGGGGCAAGACAGCACCATCGGTGCCGTCGTCGAATCGCCCCTGGCAGCAAGCACCGAGGCGGATCAGGCTGAGCCCGTCGGGCCACCTCGCGCCAATTCCGCGTCCGGTCCGCCGGCCGGCTCCCCGCCGTCCGAGCTGGCCAATCACACCGACTACGAGATAGTCCGCGAGCTGGGTGTCGGCGGAATGGGCGTCGTCTACCTCGCGTACAACCGCCTGATGGCCCGCCACGAAGTCCTCAAAGTCATCGGCCAGCACATCGTTGAGCAACCCGGCGTGCTCGACCGCTTCTTGCGGGAGATCCGCACCGTCGCCCGATTGCGGCATCCCAACGTTGTGAGCGCTTACTCGGCGTTCCGGTGCGGCACCAGTCTCGTCTTCGCCATGGAATACGTCGAGGGGTTGGACCTGCGCCGGATGGTCAAGGCCAAAGGGCCGATGCCCATCGGCCACGCTTGCTATTCCGTCCACCAAGCGGCGTTGGGGCTGCAACACGCGCACGAAGAGGGGATGGTCCATCGCGACATCAAGCCCGCGAACTTGATGCTGTCACACCACAAGAATCGGCCGGTGATCAAGGTCCTCGACTTCGGCCTGTCCAAAGCGGTCAGCGAGCAGAACGGGAGCGAGCTAACGATCGGCATGGCGAGTCTCCCGATGGACTTCGGCGACCATCTCACATGCACCGGCGCGATGCTCGGCACCCCCGATTTCATCGCGCCTGAGCAGATCTTCGACTCGCAGCGGGCCGACATCCGCGCGGACATCTACAGCCTGGGTTGCACGCTCTATTACCTGCTGAGCGGTCATCCGCCGTTCCCGAATCGGAATCTCCAGGACATCCTCAAGGCTCACTGCTCGCTGGATGCACGGCCGCTCGCCGCGGTGCGCGCCGAGGTGCCCGCCGAGCTGTCGATGCTGGTCGCCAAGATGATGGCCAGGGAGCCGGCCGGCCGATTTCAGGAGCCGGCCGAGATCGCCGAGGCGCTGACGCCGTTCTTCAAGAAGAGGAGAGTCACCGCCGCTGGGTCGAAGCCGGACACCGCTCCGGTGGGACAGCCGGCGCCCGGAGGGTCGTCGGGTGCGACGCGACCGGGTTCGATCTTAGAGGGCCTGATCGATTTCTCCGGGACGGATCCGCTTTTCGACGCGATCCTGGACACGAGCCAGTCCGAGGGCGGCCCGGATCTCCTTCAGCGAGGGACGACGGCGATTGCGAAGCGGCGTCGACTGGGGCCGCAGTGGTGGGCTGCCGCCGGTTTGTTGCTACTGGGTCTGTCGGGCGCCTGGTGGGCCACGATCCCCAAGACCCAGCATGGAGTAATCGTTCTCGAGGATGTGCCCGCGAGCGCGATTGTCGAGATCGACGGAGACCGGCTGACACGCAGCCGCACCGGCGGCGAACCCATCAAGATCGAGGCCCGCGCCGGCAAACACGTCGTGCTCGTCAAGCGGGGTGACGACGTGCTCCTGGGCGAGAGCGTGGACCTCCCACCGCGGAAGCAACTGAAGCTCAGCGTACGTCTCGATTCTCCCGCGGCGGCACAAACGACTAAAGCGGACACCGCCACGCGACCTATTCCCCCGGCGCATTCCGCGCCGAACGATTCGAGGGGTGTCGAGGTGGGCACGCCATCCCCCTCGTCCCCGACGACCGTGCTCTCGAACGCCGACCGCAACCCGGCTCTTGACACCACCAAAGTCGGTCGGTCGAAGGTCGCGGCAGCCGAGCCGGCTGTCACAAGGAGCAATGAACCCAGGGCCCCTGTGTCGCCGGTCGCCGCCATCGATCGCCCCCACCCATTCCGGCTCGAGACAAACGGGCTGGGAGGCAGGCGATTCATCGACCCCGTCAGATTCGGACCCGATCCCCTGGGTTTCAACGAAGAGCCCGCCAATACCGCGCCTTGGGAGACCAACGGCGCCTTCGCCCGGCTCACGACCAGAGGCACGCTCGGCTACCCGCAATTGCCGGTGTCCCGATACGTTTTTGAAGTCGACCTCACCTTGAACAAGGGCGGCGATGTCAATTTCCAACTCGGCGACCCGTTCCCGGCATCACGCCTCGAGTTTCGATGGAATCCCGAGCAGCAGATGACCGAGTGTAAGCTGGTTCAGTTGGATCATGACTTGTGCATGTGGGCCGGGGACGGAGCTTCACCTGGGGCATGCGGATCAACCTGAAAGTCGTCGTTGGCGACGGCTGGCAAACGTTGTTCCATGAGGAGGACCGGGTTGAATCGACCTTCGCCTGGCCGGCTGACTGCTGTCTGCGGATACTGTCGGACAAGCCGGATTCCGCCGTTATCCACCGCTGCTCGCTCCGCCCTCTAACAGTTCAGGACGTCGCAGCCTGCGAGTGGCCGATCGCGCCGTCCCACCTGCCCTTGGATGCCCGCGAAACTGCGGCGCGGCTGGCTCCGATCCTCGCGCGCTATCCCGCGCGCCCGAGAACCGGAAGGCGTTTCGCCGTGAAGTCGACCAATACCCCGATGGCATGGATTCCACCCGGCGAATTCGAGATGGGGTCGCGGGACCCGAAGGACGAAGGGAGGCATCGCGTGCGCTTGACGAAGGGGTACTGGATGGCTCAGATCGAGGTCACCCAGAGGGAATACAACAAGGTGACCGCTGCTAATCCCAGCCGGTTCGCGGGCTCAGCCTATCTGCCGGTGGACTGGGTGGCGTGGGACCAAGCGGCGGCGTACTGCCGGAAACTCAATGACCTGGAGCGCGAAGGAGACCGGCTGCCCGCGGGGTACGAATACCGCCTACCGACCGAGGCGGAGTGGGAATACGCCTGTCGCGCCGGCTCTGACCAGGATTTCAGCGTGCCGGAAGAATGGGCCTGGTCACGGGACCGCAGTGGTGGCCGGCCGCACGAAGTGGCCGAGTCCCAGCCAAACCCCTGGGATCTGTTCGACATGCATGGGAATGCCATGGAGTGGTGTCTCGACGCCTGGACCGAGTATCCGAAGAACAAGAAAGAGGTGACGGTCGATCCGGTCAAGATCGGCCGGCCGGACAAGGAGACGACCTTCGTCGTGCGTGGCGGGGCCTGGTGGCTCCCTGCAGACCAGTGTACCAGCCAATGGCGCTCCCGGAATCACAACAACCCCAATGGCTTCCGCGGCTTCCGCATCGTGCTGGGGCCAGAGATTCGGGATCCCAAGAGCGCGAACTAGAGCGGTTCACGCTCGTATGGCGCACGGGCCATACTAGCCCGAAGCGTCAGCGAGGCGATGACAGCCAGAATCCTCGCTGACGCTTCGGGCTAGTATGATTGCCGTCGCTGTCGAGTTGGCGCAACTCAAGCGTGAAGCGCTCTAACGGCGCCTCGAGACCCGCATGAACGTGCATTCGTTCAAGAGACATCGCCGACACCACGAGGAGAACCGGTCGCGATCGCGCGTTGTGTCGGCCAGTTGACGGGACCGTGGTCCGCATAAACATACGTCGGAAAGCGCAGGAAATGGACCAGGCAAGGCCGAGAGTCGCGTACACGATCGGCGACGGCAGGGAGCGGCCAGCGCATGACCATATCGACAGGGTACGACGTACTTGGTGTCAGCGTCGGTCGTGATCCGATCGGGATCGACGCGGGGGTCAAGGCAAGTCCGTCGTCGCGTCCCTCCTCGACTTGAGCAAGGCGGAGAGTTGCGTGCGGTATTCCTGTTCTTCGGGATTGAGGCGGATCGCTTCGCGGATCTCGGCGATCGCGCCGACGGAATCTCCCTTCGCCTGGAGTGCCGCGCTCAGCGCCTGATGCGACCAGACATGGTCCGGCCTGGCCCGGATCGCCATACGCAGGACGGCGATGATACCGTCCTGATCGCCTCTGTTCTTCAGAATGGTAACAAGATTCGTCAGGGCGGCCGTGTGGCCGGGCTCAATCCGGAGGGCCTCTCGATAGGCTGCGATGGCCCCATCCTGATCGCCCCTGATCGCGAGCAAGCTGCCGAGAATGTGATACTCCCCAGCATCGCTGGGCCGGCGTTCGATCGTCTCCCACGCCGCGGCGATGGCCTGGTCGAGTGTCTTCAACCCCTCTTCGCGCTGCTGTCGAGCCAAAAGTGTCGTGGCCAGGCACCCGATGTTCCGCGCCTCCGAAGGCCGCACCTTGACCAGCGCGGAAAGGTGGCGATCGCGTCCTCGACTCGTCCCATCTGATCGAG
The DNA here is from genome assembly GCA_963779785.1 of uncultured Planctomycetota bacterium. Taxonomy (GTDB): domain Bacteria; phylum Planctomycetota; class Planctomycetia; order Isosphaerales; family Isosphaeraceae; genus CAVRFS01. The sequence continues at coordinate 215,604 of CAWAAW010000051.1, read as the reverse complement.
CAAGTGGCCGAGGTTGTGGGCCGACTCCGGTCGCAATGCCCGCGCCGCGGTATAGTAACGCACCGCGTCCTCACGCCGCGTGGGTAGCCCTGCCAGGACCTGGGCCAGCGTGTAATTGATCCAGACGTCGTCCGGGCAGCGCTGCGCGGCCGACTCGAGTAGGGAGACCGCCCCCGCCTGATCACCGGCCTGTATTCAGCGCGGAGGCGAGCTGAAGAATGCTCGCGGGCGGGAGCTCGGCGACTTTCCCATCCTGTGACAGGGCCCGCAGGGCCGCGCCCTGTTTTCGGATGTCGGGGCGTTCGACCAGCGCGCGGAGGCGATTGCGATATTCGTCGGAGTCGGCGGAACGGGCCACGGCCAGAGGGCGCTGCCACCGCTTCGCCGGTTGCTCGTCGTTACGGCGAAAGAGCGACCAGGTGTCGAGATAGGGCAGCACCCGGAGCACCACCGCGGCGGGCAGGGCGCGGAGCCGGGCGGCGGCCTCGGCCGGGATCAAGCTGTCGATGTCGATCCCTGCACGGCGGAAGGCATCGGCATACGCCACATCCGTTACGCCGCACTTGGCACCCAGATGTCCACTGCGGATTTCGGCCAGCGCGTCCAGCAACTCGCGGTCGCGGCGCGCGGCTTCGGTGCCGATTTCGACCTCGCGGCGCAGGTCGTCAAGCCGCAGCCGGGCCTGAGCGTTGCCCTCATCGCCAAGGACCACCTCCACACGCTTGATCGCCTCCCGCGCTGCCTGCCAGCGGCTCGGGTCGTCGGGCAACTCTAAGGCCTGGTCGCGGAGCAGCGTCGTCTCGTTCAGCGCCAGCTCGACCTGGACTGCTCGCGCTTGTCGCTGGTGAAGGTAGGCCGTGATGGCCATGCCGCCCACGCTCGTCAGGGCCAGGACCGAGGCGGCCAGGCCCACCTGGAGTCGCCGCCGCCGTCCCTCCTCGACCGCATGCGCCTGCGCCTTCTGCGCCAGCGCGTCGGCCAGGATTCGCCGCTTCGCCTCTTCTTCGGCCCGCGCCTGGGCCTCGACCCGGGCGAGCTCGGCGGTCCGGAGCCGCTCTTGCACCCCGGCCAGGTAAGCGGTCAACCGCTCGGTGACCACACCGGCGTTCCGGGGCCGGTCCTCGGGTTCGCAGGCCAGGCATTCGCGTGCCAGCCCGGCTAGCTCGGAATCGGCTCCGCAGGCGTCGAGCAGGGCGAAGGCGTCGGTCAAGTCCCCCCTTGTGGCCTTGCGCTGAATCTCGCCCACGGTCCGGCCGGTGAATGCTGGCCGGCTGGTCACGATCTCGCAGAGGATTGAGCCCAGCGCGAACACGTCGGCACGCTCGTCGAGGCGATCGATATCGCCGCTAGCCTGCTCGGGCGGCATGTACGCGGGAGTGCCCATGATCGAGCCGGCCTGCGACAGCTCGGCGTCGGTGTCAGTCCGGCCCGTCTGGATCACCGTCTCGTGGCGGATGCGCCCGGCCTCCTTGTCGTCGGCGACTCCTCCCCGCGGCAGCACTTTGGCCAGGCCCCAATCCATCACCTGGACCTCGCCGAAGCTGCCGACCATGATATTCGAGGGCTTTAGGTCGCGGTGGATAACACCCCGGACATGGGCGTAGGCCATCGTCAAGCAGACCTGCTCAAAGATGCCCAGGAGCCGCGGCTGATCCTCTGCCGGTTCCGCGCGCTCCGCCAACAGAACAGCCAGCGTGCGGCCCTTGACCAGCTTCATAGCGAAATACGGCCGGTGGTCGGCGAGGGTGCCCAACTCATAGACTGGGACCACGCCGGGGTGCTGCAACTGGCCGGAAATCTGGGCCTCCTCGACGAACCGGCGGATCAGGTCGGGGTTCTCGCGATGCTGCTCGAGCAGGACCTTGACGGCCAGGTCGCGGCCGAGGTCACTGTCGTGCCCCCTGATGATCACGCCCATGCCGCCGCGGGCAACCTCGCCCAGCAGTTTGAGCCTACCCATGCGGTCGGATGGGTCGGGTATCTCGGCAGACGAGGGGCGGGCCACCGGCCCGGGGCCGGTGAACGGTTCAGAGTCGCGCAAGTGCACCCGCGGGATGCTCGCAACGGTTTCGTGCAGACTCGCCAGCGCGGTGCCGCTCGAGTCGCCGCCCGCGACGGCGACGACGTCCACTCCGCGGTCGTGTCGGGCACGTCGTGCCAGTCCTGGTCCCCCTCCGCCGGGGCGCCGCCGGCCAGCCCGGCCCGCGGCCGGCAGTCCGGGAACAACCCTTCGGGCGCACTGGCGGGCAGCTCCTCGCCGCGGTCTCGGTAGCGATCCCGATCCTCCATCGTCAAACCTCCACGCCCTGCGGCAGGTTGGTCCGCGTTTCCTCTGAAATTGCGTGCCACGCGCAGAGAATGCCCTCTAACCAAACGTGAACGCAAAAGCCTGAACGCCGGGATCGAGGAATTCGATCTCAAAAGTCCGGTCTTCCATTGTCACCCTTTTGCCGGATGAGCTGATAGAGACGAGGCTCTCGAACCTCGCCGGTGCCGTCAGCGGCGGAATCAGCTCCACAATCGTCGCCGGGCGCGGCGCCGTCCAATTTCACCTTAAAGCGAACGGGCTTACCGTTCTTCGTCGGACCTAACACCATGTGCAGGTCGCGGCTGTGGAACCGGAACACGATCTTGCCGGGCGCTGCCTGAAGCACAGCGCTCTCGGCGCCGACGTCCCACGATCCGCTCAATCCCCATTGATTCAAAGAGAGGTCTCGCGGGTGAGCTGTAGGTCTTTCGTGAGTCTTGAGCCAATCGTTCGGGCGATGCGAAACGCTCGGCGCGACGATAGCCGACATAGGTTTCGGGAGATTCGCTCATCTGCCGCTGGGTGCTGCCTCGACTCCGTCAGCGGATACGCTGACCGTGCTCCCATCCAGGCCGGTGGCTCCGTTTTCCTTCAGAAGTTCCTGGATGACACGCTCGATCTCGCCATAGTCGCCCTCGCCGAAGTGGTGATAACGAATTCGTCCTTTCCCATCGATGAGGTATTGCGCCGGCCAGTATTCGTTGTTGAACGCCTGCCAAATCCTGTAGTTGCTGTCGATGGCGACCGGGTAGGTAACCTTCAAATCGCGCACGGCGTTTTCCACGTTCGCACGTTCTTTCTCGAACGAGAACTCAGGCGTGTGCACGCCGATCACGACCAGGCCCGCATCCTTATATTTTGCCGCCCAGCTCTTCACGTAGGGCAGCGGTCGCAGGGAGTTGATGCAGGTGTAGGTCCAGAAATCGACCAGCACAACCTTTCCGCGAAGCGACTTACGGTTCAAGGGAGCGGAGTTGAGCCAGCCGATGGCGCCGCCCAAATCAGGCAGCGGCCCCTCGTCGGCGAGGGCAGGCTGAGCTTCGGCGGCGCTCGCTGTCAGAACAGCCGGTTCCTCTGGATGGAATGCGCCGATCAAAGGCTCTTCGGCTCTCGCCGTACTCACGTAGGAAATCCCTGTGAGCAAGCTCGTCTCCCAGCCTATTGCGATGGTGACGACTCCCATGATCGCAGCCACGGCCAGATCGCGGCGAATCCACACGGCAAACGACAAAGAGCGCTTCATGATCGCAAGCTCCGTGTTTTCGGTGACTGGCGGACGGGGCCGCCGCACCTGCTTCCGGTCAGCGCCGCGGTTAAGGGTTTCATATCTAAGCGGCGGGCCGGGTCATTGAGCTGCCAACTCATGTGCTGCCTGGCCAAGGCAAAGAACTGCCGCGTGGTCCGCGGGCGAACCGTCCACATGGCCCGCGGCGGCCCGGCCTCCATCATGATGGGCTCTGCCCAGCGGTGCGCACCCTTTCGGACGTGTCTTCCGCGCCGAGGCGTGTCGCTCGATACTCTTGGTGAACGGCCGGCGTGTCGATCCCGTTGTGTGCTACAGTTCCGTTCCCGATCGACGGACGGCAACTCCCGAAAGTGCGTCGGTGTCGTCGGTCTGCGCGAGATCTTCGGTCCGTTCCCCGTCCCGCCATCTAGAGATAAACGGGAACAGAACGACGATCGGGGACAGACGGGAAGAGGCCACCGGTACTCGGTACACCCATCCAGTCACACTTTCCATCGATTATCGTGATCGGAGGTCAGTCAGTTATCTTGACCACTCTCGGCCAGGAAGTCGGAGTCGTGGAAGACACAACGGACAACTGACCACGGACGAAGGAAGCTTCAATGGGGCCAGGACGTTGGAGTGGTGGAAGACACACAACGGATAACTGACCACGGACGAAGGTAGCTTCAATGGGCCACGACGTTGGAGTCGTGGAAGACTTCCCGAGAAAAAACCCGATGCCCGGACTGACCCCAGCTTCACCCCGGCCTGACCCCAGCTTCACCCGCTGCGTCGGCAGGTCGAGTTGTTACGATTTGGAGCGGTCTCTCCTTTCACGCGCCCTGACCCCTATCGAATACAGGAGTGAGTAGGCATCGTCCAGGACTGCGACGCAATCCGTGTAGCCGGCCCGCCAAAGCTCGAGCCGGCTCATGCGAAGCGCTGTGATCGCGTAGAAGAACTCCTCCCCGAGCTTAGCGGGCGAACGAGGAAGGGCTCGCGCAGACCGACATCCATTTCCATTTCGGAATGAGCTTTTTCAACTCCCGAATCAGTCGTTTCAACAACGACGGCGGAACCCTGTCCTCGTGCGGTGGCAAATACTTCCCGGGCACGAATCGCTGGAGAAATGCGATTGCTCTTGCACACCGTATGATGAAGACCACCGACCGGAACTCATCGATCGAGAGGATCGGCATAGCTTGAGGCCTAGGCGCCTCGAGGCCGTTGGCACCGACTTGGATCGCAGTTCCTCCGCCGTTTCGGGTGACCGGACGGACCATCAGGGCATACCTCCAACCGCTTGGCAGACGGGCAGCCGCGCAGCTTCGCAACCGGTAACGCAAGGTGTAGACGGTGGCCGCGCTCTCAGACTAGCTGGCCTGCATCTTCAACGCAATCTTGCTGGGTTTGCGAAGCGGAATCGGGACGATCACAATCTACCTATCCTCGCTTGATTGACTGCCTGACCAGTTCTCTCTCCTCTGATCACGATCAACCTGGCGAGCGTTGGCGGCGGCCGAAGCGTCATCCCAGTACGAGCAATCGGATGAGGATTCGGAGTAGTTAGCAAAGGGGCCACGCTCAACGGCGAAGGATGGACCTGCATTGCAGGCGTGGTACAAACGTGATTTCGGCATCGTTGTCCAAGCGTGGGGAGGAACCGCGTTCGGCTAGGCCGACTCGAATGGCAAGCCTACAATCAGGTGAATCGCGCGGGCAGAAGCCGCCCTGCGCTCGCCGACGCGGAAATCGAGCGGAGATACATCGATGAACATACTGTTGTGGGTCCTGCAGGTCCTCGCCGCACTTCTGTACGGATCGTCGGGCATCATGAAAGTCTTCATGTTCGACAAGGTAAGCCAGGACGTCCCGTCCTTTGGCGCGTTGCCGCGGAAAGCCTGGATGACCCTGGGCATCCTAGAGCTCGTGTGCACGGTTGGGCTCATCGTCCCCGCCGCGTTACACTGGCACCAGCCGCTGACGATCCTGGCTGCCGCGGTCTTGGCGGTCGAGAGCCTCGTGTTCGTCGGGGTGCATGTCAAGTACCGCGAGGTTACGCCCATGATCTTGAGTGGCGTGCTGGGCCTGCTCATGGCGTTCATCGCGTACGGCCGGATAGTTCTGAGGCCGATCCTCTGACCGGCAGCCCGACCGGCGGCTCCCCGTTACGCAAGGCTCACCAGGAGGGGAAGATTGAAGACATCCACTTTTTGGCCGGCTTATGCCGACAGCACAATTCTCCCGAAGTCCCATGTGAGCGTGGCCAACATAATCGATGCGAAATCCGCGGATTCTGATCAACTTATTTGAGGTTTCGGCGAGAACCACCATCAATTAACGTGATCGAGCGAGAGCCTTGGCATGGCGTGTCCTCTTTCAATGTCCTCAGTCCAAGGAGCACACCATGTTAGGGCATGAGTTGCATCGAGGTGGGAGTTTCTGGTCGTTCCTTTTGTCGGTTGACAAGGACCTGGCCGATTCGAGTCGTCAAAAAGGATGTTCGTGCGGTGGCCGCCTCCACTGCGCCAACTACCCGCGGGCACCGCGGGGTGGGCCTGATCATTTACCCGAGGAGTATCGCTGTCGGTTCAGCTTCTGCTGCGATCGCGACGGTTGCAGAAAGAGGATGACGCCGCCGTCGGTCCGTTTTCTCGGCAGAAAGGTCTACCTTGGTGCAATGGTGATCGTGATCAGCGCCATGCGGCAAGGTCCGACGCCGCGCCGAGTCCGCGAGCTTTCGACCCTTTTTGGTGTTGACCGGGCGACCATCGCGCGATGGCAGGCCTTCTGGCGCGACGCCATTCCGCAGACGCCTTTCTGGAAGGTTGCACGAGCTCGCCTCGTGCCCGTTGTCAACGTCGTCGTTTTGCCTCTGTCGCTGCTGGAAGCGTTTCATCGCACCAAAGATCCCTGCCAGGACTGGGGGTGTCTCTTGCGATTTCTCTCACCGCTTACGGTTCCGAGCCGTCCGCTGATCAAGATAACGTGATGGTCAACGACCACCCGCAGAGGATGCGTCGTCGCCGCTCTTGATCAGCCCGGTGCATCGACTCAGGAGGAGTTCTTATGCTGTCGAAGGACATGAAAAGAGATTAGGAACGTCCCGACTGGGTCGACCTGGTGCCCGCGGAACGGACCCTGGTGGACCGGCTCATACCGAGGCGTTCGACCCTGCGCAGTGACCGGCGGCCTGGAAACAGAGCGGCCTCGGCAAGTCGCTCCCCGTTCCTCATAGAGTGTCAGGGAATGGAACGCTCGTTCAATGCACCGCCCCATCCGCAGGATTCTGTCGGGGTGTATCAACAGGCCGGCCGGGAACCACCACGGTCATCGTCGCGTCGCGCTGCCTGGGTATTCATTGCATGGTCGCGTGCACGACACAAACAAAGAAAAGCCATTTCGCCCCCCTCGACCCTCTATGATAAGGACATCGTTGAGGTGCGAAGGGGGAGACTTGCGATGGCAACGGCATTCCGGTGGGGTACGCTGGGCCTGGTCCGACACCTGTTCGAGTCGGGGACGTGCACGGGCCTATCCGACGCCCGCTTGCTGGAGCGGTTCGTCACCCACCGGGACGAGGCGGCGTTCGCCGCGCTGGTGGCACGGCACGGGTCGCTGGTGCTGAACACCTGCCAGACCGTCCTGAAGGACCTGAATGCGGCCGACGACGCGTTCCAGGCCACGTTCGTGCTGCTGTTCCGCAAGGCGGGTTCGATCCGCGGCCGGGATGCGGTGGGGGCCTGGTTGCACCGGGTGGCGTATCGGACGGCGCTCGAGGCCCAGTCCGCCGCCGCCCGCCGCCGCGATGTCGAACAGGCCGCGGGCCGGCTGCGGGGCGTCGAGACCCGGCCCCCCGACGATTCGGGCGCGGTCCTGCACGAGGAGATCGAGCGGCTCCCCGATCGGTTCCGCTTGCCGGTCGTCCTCTGCGACCTCCAGGGGCTGACGCGCGACCAGGCGGCGGATCATCTGGGGTGCACGGAAGGAGCCCTCCGCAACCGGCTGGCCAAGGGACGTGACCTGCTCCGGCGCCGGCTGACCCGTCGTGGCATCACGGGCGCCGTCCCGTTCGTCGCCCCGCCCAGTCTTCCGGAAAGCCTGGTCGCGACGACCCTCCGCGCCGCGGCCGGCGACGCGTCCGAGGCGGTCGCGACCCTGGTCACGGCGGCCATGCGCGGATGGATCCTGGGCCGGTTCTCGGCGGCCGCGGTCGTCATCCTGACCCTGGCCCTGGGAACCGCCGTGGCCCTCTGGGGCGCGGGTTTTCGGGTTCCGGGCGGGACACCGCCGACCACCGGACCCCAACCTGTCCAGGCTCCGGCCGCGCCCCCCCAGACCGCGCCGTCACCCCTTGCCGCTGTCGGACCGCAGGCGTCCCCCGCGAAGCCCGCCGTCCCCGAAAAGAAGCCCGAGCGCCCCGTCGATGCCGGACCGAAGTCGCCCCAGGGGAAGCCCGCGGCGGCCCGGACCGGTCCGTCGGTCGTCGAGGGACGGATCCTCGACCTGGAAGGACGGCCGATCGCGGGCGCGACCGTCCGCGTGAAGTTCGTCCAGGCACCCCCGGCGGGCAAGTTCGATGCGTTCCTCGACGAGGTCAAGCGGCTGGGCAAGCGTCCGGACGATTTGCCCTACGCGTTCAGGGCGCCGCCGGAAGGGGCTCCTTCCGGAGGAGCGAGGGGGCCGTCCTTTCTGGAGAGACTCGGCCTGGTGAAACCACGCCCTCCGACCCCTAGCTTCAAAGCCACCACCGGGCCCGACGGCCGGTTCCGGATCGACGGCCTCCCCCCCGACGGCGTGGCCACCACGTCGATCACCGGTCCGGGGATCGCAACGTCCGAGGTGTATATCCTCACCCGCGACGTGCCGACCATTCGCGTCAAGGACCCGATCATCCGCAACAACGGTCCGATGATCGTTTACTACGGGGCCCGGTTCGAACATGTCGTCGAACTGACGCACCCGATCGTCGGAACCGTCCGCGACAAGGACACCGGCGCCCCGATCGCCGGCGTGCACATCACCGGCATGCCCAATATCCCCCACAGCCTGATCACGTCGCCCGGACGTCGAGGCGACCACGCGATGCCCAGGGCCGCTATCAGGTCAATGGTCTCTCCACGGTCCGCGGGTTCAAGCTGTTCACCGAAGCGCCCGTCGGCCAGCCTTACGTCAACTGTGGGTTCATCTCCCCGGCGGGCGACGCCAAGCCCGGCCCGATCACCTTCGACATCGCCCTGAAGCGCGGGGTGCTGGTGCGCGGGCGCCTGACCGACAAGGCCACGGGGAAGCCCGTCCGCGGTCACGTGGAATACTACGCGTTTCAGGACAACGTGTACGTGGACGAATTCCCGAACTTCAAACGGGAAAGCCAGGGCATCTTCTTCTTCATGCAGGCCACGGACGGCCGGTTCACGATCCCAGCCCTGCCGGGCCGCGGCCTCATCACCGCCCGGGTGCCCGAGGGGGCCTATCTTCATGGTCTGGGCGCCGACGCCATCAAGGGCTTCGACGGGCAATGGGGGGCGTTTCAGACCTACCCGTTTAATTGCGACTCCATCGACAAACATGTCTTCGTCGAGATCAACCCCGCGCCGGGAACGAAGGAGATGACTGTCGATCTCCAGGTCGATCCCGGCCGGACGGTCCAGGGCACGATCGTCGGACCGGACGACCGGCCCCTCATCGGCGGAGTCGAGATCCAGACCCTCGACGCCTTTCAGCGCTCTCAGCAGACGCCCTGGCTCACCTCGACCTTTGAAGTGAAGGGGTTACTCACGGGCGCCGATCGAGTCGACTTCCTCCACGCAGGCCGTAAACTCGCCGGCTCGCTCCGTCTCAAGGGCGACGAAACGGGAAAACTGACGGTCAAGCTCCAGCCCTGGGGAACCGTCGTCGGCCGGATCGTCGACGAGGACGGGAAGCCTCGAACCAACCTGGAGCTGTTCACCCCGCTATCGGGATCGATCCAACCTCGAGTTCGGCTGGATCAAAGGCCGGTTCACGGTGGACGCCCAGGGCCGGTTCCGCATCGAAGGGCTCGTTCCGGGCTTGAAGTACGACGTCAGCGGCTTCTTGTCCAACCGGGTTGATGGGATCGTCTTCAAGAACCTGCAAATCGCGCCAGGCGAGGTGAAGGACCTGGGAGATATCAAGTTGCCGCCCAGGAAGATGGACGGGAATTGACCCGGCGCACCGGCGATCCCTTTACTCCAATGCATCCAGAGCGCGGATCGTTTCTTCGTCGCCGGATTCCCCCGTCGAGTCGAAGCTGAGCAAGTGCCGGCTGTCCGGGTGAACACATTCTGCGACGACCTGGGGACCGCGGCCTTCAGCCCGTCCCCCGCGCCTTCTCGTGCCGGTACGACCTCAAGATCGATCTGAGGAGCCCAGGGAAGCGGGCCTCGAGCTCGCGGAGACGGAGCCGACTCGACAGCTCGACCCCCTTGCGCTCACATCGAATCAGCCCGGCCTCCCGAAGGATCTGGAAGTGCTGGGAACAGGTCGACGCCTTTTCTTGCAGGGGGTCATTCATTCCAGGGGCCGGGTAGACCTGGGTGGTATCCCACCCAGGTCTACCCGGCCCAGAAGGCACCTTGGTCTGACCCCAGTTGGCACCTCTTTGACCCAGAAGGCACCTCTTCTCGGAATAGACTAGTAACTCGGTTTGCCCCCGGGTCTTCCACGGCCAAATCGGACCGCGACGGCGCGGGCCGGCCACCAGTCCGCAATGTTGTGCCAACCGTTTGATTTCGATACGAGCCGCGCTAAGATTGAAGACGGCGTCGGTTGGCACAACAAGGGGTCAAACAAAAAAAAAAAAAGAATTATTTCTGCGCGGGCCCTAAGTCAGCGGGGATACGATGCATGTACATTCGGTCGAAAGTGTCGAAGGGTCACACGTACTATCAAATCGTCGAAGGAGTCCGTGTGGGCGCGAAGGTTGTTCAGCGGGTGTTGATCCCGCTCGGCACGGCGTCGGACCCGAAAGCCGCGCTCAAGAACATGAGACGGGAGCTGGTCGAGCTGAGACGCGAGTACACTCACCAGGTGATCCGCTCCGATCGGCGGATCGAGAATTACCATCGGCGGATTAAAAAGCTCGAAGTCCGGATCAGGGACTAGTCGCATATCGTCAAGCACAAGCTTCTGGAATCAGCTCCACGGCGATGCACGGTGAGCGTGAAGCGAAGGGCCTACCACGAGGCTGGGCACGCCGTGGCGCGGTTCCTGGCAGGGCTATCGATCGAACACGTCACGATTGACGCCGGAGATAAGTCCAGCGGCCATGTGGCGATCAGAAAGCCGCTGAAAACGGGCAAGGAACGCTCCCTTCGTGCGTGGCCGGATTTCAAAAAGCGCTTCCATCAGGATCTCGAAATTCTGTGCGCCGGGAGCGCGGCCGAACGCATCGCGTGCGGCGATCATCAGATCATGATTAGTGGTCCCGGACCTGGCAGCGATTGGGACAAGATCAAGGGACTGATGGCGGGTCGTGATCTCACCGAAGATGAGGTTTGGGTCTACGCCCTTGAAAGGTTCCACAGGATCACAGATTCATTGGGGCGCCCCGAAGTCTGGGCTCAAGTTGAGGCACTGTTGAAAGCCCTAGTGGCAGAGCGGTGGATTGACGGCGACCGCGCGAAGGCTATCTGTGAGCTGGCGCGCCAGCAACCTGCCGCTCAATTTGCATAATCCGGCCGGAGTCCTCAATCGAGGGCCCCGGCCCGTTGCGTTTTTGCATCCCCGGAATCTGTCGAATCTGTCGGGGTCAGACGTATAACTATAAATCAAGCGGATTGCCCACTTACCTCATCGTCCGTCCTCACCAAGTGGAGTTTATGTTGCGTCGCGCTCATGGTGGTTTGAAGGGGCTCGTTGAGGTTAATCGGGAAGGATGGCGGATTTATAGTTATACGTCTGACCCCGTCTGACTGACCCCGGCTCGGCTCCCCGAATCACGAAAGGCCATTTAGGTTGGGTGAGTAACCGATCACCTTGCCGGCTTATTTAGCAGCTTGTCAATCATCGCGTTGAGTTGACCATCTTCGCGGGCGTCGACCGGGCCGACGACTTTCCCGTCCTGGTCGATGACCAGCGTTGTCGGGAACAAGCGGATTTTGTAGCGGGCGATGGTGGTGCCTCTGGCGATGGCCGCGTCGCCGGCGTCGACGGCTGGGTCGGGCCGGTCGAAGGCGACAGTGAAAGGTAGGTCGCGGTCGTTCCAGAATAAACGCTTGACGCCGCTGAGCTGGCGTTTTAGCTGGTCAACTGACTGAATCGACTGGTCGTGAAGCGCGATGATCACGACGGGCTTGCCTCGATAGCGTTCATGCGCATCGATCAGGTGCGGCATTGCCCCCAGGCAGGGCCCGCACCAGTGGCCCCAGAAGTCGAGTACGACCACCTTGCCGCGGTAATCGGCTAGCTTCACCGGCGCGCCGGTCTGAGCGTCCTTCGCATCGATCTCGGGCGCCGGCGTGCCTGAAAGCCCGCGGAGCGGCGGGACAGTCATGCGGAGCGGCGGCAGAGAGAGGGGGCCTTCACCTGGCGGCACGACGATCTCCGTGGTTGCCGTCTCAACATGCACCCCCGCCCCGACATCTGCGAAATTAACCTCAATGCGGTACTTACCCTCGGGCAAGTATCCGTCGATCCAATCGGCTGTGCCCGACTCTTGGCCCGTCGGCCCATGCTTGACCCGTCCCGCCATCACCCTAATCCCCGGATCGGAGCCGGTCGCGCCTGCAAGGTCATGCAGGCTCCATTGACTGCGCAAATCGCCGTTGGGGACGACGACCGCATGCTCGATCGGAATGCGCACCGCACGGCCTGGGCGCAGGGTGATTTCGTATGGCCGCCGAGCGTTTTGCACGTCGACCCGTAAGAAGAAAACCCGGTGAATGGTTTCGTCCGCGAAACAGATCGCGAGGGGCCAAACCTTGAAGTCTCGCAAGTTGGCGAAATCGCGGCTGTCCAGGTGAACGAGCGGGGCCAGCCTGAACTTGCCTTGTGCATCCGTGAACTGGAGACCCTTTACACCCCTCAAGGGACGGATCCTGAGGGGTTCGCTGGTCTTGGTCACGACCAGTATGTCGGTCAACACACTGCCTATCTGAATTCCCGCCAAGGGCTTTCCAGCCGGATCGACGACGCGGCCCTCGATCGTGGCGAAGAGCGGCACGTTGAAGCTTTTCGGGTCTGCCGCCGTCGCGAGGGTACCAAACTCGGTCGGCAGATATCCCTCGTGCTCGACCGAGAGCTCGCAGCCAACGCCGGGCGCGGATTTGACGACGCATCGTCCCTGCGCGTCGGAGGTGTGGCGCGACCAGACTACTCGGCCGCCTCCCATCTTCATCGAAACGACGGCACCAGGAACGGGCTTGCCCTCACGATCGACCAGGAGGATCTCGGTCGTGCGCCATTCCTCGGGCGTAAGCTGGATATCGACTCTGGCTGACCCGGTTTCCGCGTCGACCTTCCCGGCGCCGCTTCGGAACCCGGATACGAGAACGAGGCAACGAAGCCTGCCGGTTGGCGGGACGGTGATCCGGCCGATTGAAAGTGTCGAAAGCTCGATGCGGTAATGCCCCTCTTGGTCGATGGCTGCCGCCCACGCCTCGTCAAAGCCTAGTGGAGAATTCTGGAGCGTGAACATGATCTTGCCTTCGCGCACGGGATGCCCTTGCACGTCTGTGACGCGCCCCTCGATCAACCTGGTCGCGGGTTGAAGCGCCTGCCCGCCACCGCCGGGCGCTTGGTAGCCCTCCCAAACCCACGAGAACCACGACAATCGGCACAAAAGTCGACATATTGGCCTCCTGTTTGCGTCTCTGCGAATCGGGTGTGACGAAGTCTCTCCCAGAGAATTCGCGCGCTCGGCACCGCTCATTATCGCCGCAGTTGCGAATGCTCTCGATGGGGTTTACTCTTGCGCGACAAGCCGACACCCGTCAAGAGGTCAGCCGGGGCGTGTTTGCTCGGGCGTATTCACGAGCGGCACACGTACGCCCGACAGTGGAGCATGAATGATCGCGTCCCGAGATCCTACAAGGCTATTTAGCGACGCCGACCGTCTTCCCACCTTTCCGTTTGGAATACACTTCAACCTGACGTCAGACAGAACGCCAAATCGTGTCAGAATCGGGTCGATTTTCAATTCTCTGACAGAGGGGCACGCGACCTCTGAGAGTTCAACCCGACGGTCTGCGTCGTTAGCGTGCTTTATAGTCCGTTTCGTGAGGCGCCCCCAAGTAAGACGAGCGTGTCAGCCGTCACACCGCGCGGGATGACGGCTGACACCTATCGTATCTTAGCGATACTCATGGAACGGCACGCCGAGCACGAATCGAGTTCCCGCGGTGATTGGGGCAGCGCCGTGCTTGACCGACTGCAATCCTGCGACGCCACCCGTGCGAACGAGACGGTCGCGAGTGCAGAACAGCACCGCGTCGCCGAGGCCGAGCACGACTTCCCGGCGGAGCGACTTTCTACGTTCGGGAAAATCGCAGAAGAGGAACTCGCCTCCTTGGAAGCCTTGTGTCTCCGCGTCCTCTGGGTCGGTACGCGGGCTCAGCACCACAGCCAGTTGGATCGGGAAGAACACGGCGCCACGCAAATCGCGGTGCAGGGCATTGAATCCGCCAGGGCCGTACTTCAGCAGGATCGGTGTCGGCGTCGTCTGGCCCGCGGAATGACAGCGGTCGCGGAAGCTGTCCCAGTCCTCGGGAAAGCTCTCCGAGTCTCCGAGCATCTGCTGCCATTCGTTGGCGATCCGGGCCACGTGCGGATAAACGGCACGGCGAAGTTGGTCCACCACCTGCGGTATCGGTGCCCCGAAATAACGGTAGGCACCCTTTCCAAACTCCGGCCGGTCCATGACGACGGTCTTGGAGAACAGCCGGTCGTCATCAAACAGGCCGCGCAACCATTCGCAGGTCGCCGCATCGACCATGCGGGCAACCACAGCATAGCCATCGCGGGTCAACCGGTTAGCCAGAGCGTGCCAGTCAAGTGTTCCCAACCGTTGCGGCCAATCGTTGCGCGGGTCTGCCGATGAAACCTCGGTCGGGTCTACCGTGGCCGCTGCCGGCGAATCCGCATGCGGCGGGAACTGGCCTGCGAGCGCCTGATACGCCTGAAGCTGCTCCGCGTACGGTGCGTTTTGCGGAGCGTACTTGACGGCTTGGGCTGCAGGCCCAGGGCCTCCTCGACGCGCCCTTGCCGAAGGCGCAGCGTCGCAAGGTGGGCGTACGGATCGGCAAACGTCGGGGCCAAGCTGAGTGCGGCCGCGAAGGACTTGGCCGCCTCGCTATCTTTGTGTCGGAGGCCGAGAATCACGCCCTGATCGTTCCAGAGTACGGGGTTGTCTTCCTGGGTCGACACGGCCCGGCGAATGATCTTCTCCGCCAGATCGAGGTTACCCTGGTTGGCCGCTTCCCACGCCTGCTCCGCGAGCGCGCGCGCACGCCGTCGGTCTTTCGCTTTTTGTTTCTTGGGGTTCATGCGGTCTTCCTCTATGCGCAGCCGCGGACGGTATCCCAGTTCCGGATAACGGCAAGCGGCTCGGTCTATGATGAGTTAGTTTGAGTTGAGAGCACGTCCTGATCCGCGCGCACGCGGATTGCACCCGTCGCGGGTTGAAGATGCTCTAACTGAGGAAGACCTGACGGATCACTCGCATGGCGGCAATTCTAACCGAAGCGGTTGGGCAGGAACAAGTCATTGTGATCAGGTGGCGAATCGATTTCCTTGCGTGCTTCGGAGGTCATCAATCAAATGGCCGTTTGATTTACTGGTGGTTGGTCCCCGTTTCGGGATCGCTTTTCCTTGCGTCGGGCCCGGACCGGGGGACACCACCATCAACGTAGACCGAGAGCGCTTCGGTCCGACGACACCGAAGCAACTGGTAGCGGTAAACGTCACGAGTCGATGGTGACAAGCATACGGACTCGCATTAATCCGAGAAGTTACTTCCCGGCTGCTTCGGTCGATCAGACCGAAGCGCGCAAGGGCACCGGCTAGTCTGTCTCGAGACGAAGGACAACGGCCACCCCTCCACACGCGACCGAAATGATGGCCGATGTTTCCGTTTTTCCGCTTCTCTGACAATTGTCGTTGCAAGGGCGACGCGCTGCGGTTAGGATGGCGTCAGGCTCAGGCCGACGATCTTGCTTCGCCAGGAGAGGCCGTTCTCATGCCGACCACATCCGAGAGCCCCGCGCCGGTGAGTGATACGTCGCAGAAGACCCTCCAATTGATACGCAAACGGCTCCGCCAACTGCGGCGGGTCACGCTCGCCCTGGCGATCGGCCTTGCGGTCGCCGCCACGGCTCTCGGAATCTGGTGGTCGACGAGTCTGAACGGGCTCCCCGACATCGGCGACCCCTTCGATGTCGCGGCGTTCCGCGCCTTCCGCATTCCCGATGATCAGAATGCCTTCGTATTCCTCCGCCGAGCGCACGAAAAGCTCACTCCCATTCGGTGGGGTGAAGCGACACACCCGTACGATCGGAAGTTCTCCTGGTCGATCGCGGATCCAAAGTCGCGGGAGTGGGCCGGGGAGAACCGCGAGGCGCTCGAACTGTTTCTGCAGGGGGCCGACCGACCCGACGCGTCGCACCCGGCCGGTGAACCTACAACCCGCATGGATGTGGGCGGCTTGGACTATGTGGTATTTCTCGAGGGGAGCAGGCGCCAAGAGAGCGGCGATACTGCGGGCGCCTGGGACTGTTATCGGCGCTCCTCCGCATGATCACCCACAGCAGACGGCGGGGAAGCACGGATCAGCGTTATACCGCCAGGAGTGCGAGCATTGGTCTACAGCGACGGCTTACCGACTGGGCGACGGATCCGAGGACCACGACCCCCCAACTTCATACCGCCCTGGATGAAGTGCTCAAGAACGAGCCAAACCCCGATTGGGATATCTCTGCAATGAAATATGCTTATCTTGAGGTTATGCGCGAGATCGAGCGGCCAATACCGCTCTCCGATTCTGCAGAAGATCGAGGGGGAATGGACGTTTGGGCTCGGCGACATGGCACTTTCGCCGACCATGATCGAGTATCTCGAGGCGGTGCGCCGCTTCCTCTTGCGCGAGCCCGAACGCAGCCGGCGCATCCTGCGGCTGCTCTGTGCCCAGTACCTGGCGCACCTGGAAACCCGCGAGTTGCCGCCGCGGAAACCGGCCGTCTGGGCCAGGTTGTCTTACCTGATCTCAACGAACCCGGTGACGAAGGGCAAAGTCAGAGTGCCGCTTTACCCTGTCAGTCCGGAGGCACCGGCCGGAGCCCGCGCGCTCCCACCGCAGGCGGTGGCCGGATGGCTGGTCGCAACCCTCAACGCCAGGGTGTGGCTCGCGGAAGGGATTCGTAGCGACACATGGCCATGGCCACCGGATCGTGCTGGGGCCGGCAGGTTCGGTGCGGACCGCAAGGCATACCGTGAACTCCTCATCATGCTGGCCACGGAGCTCTATCGCCGCGAGCGCGGGAGCTTGCCATCTTCCGACGAAGCCCTGGTCGGGACCTATCTCAAGAGCTTACCCGACGACAGACCGCCCGAAGTCGACGATGGAACGGCGCCGATAGTCGAGTAGCGGATTCGGACGTCTGAGATGATCCGAACGGAGATGTTGCTCGAGGCCGCTGGCGGACGCTCGACGATCTCGAGGCAGGCTCCGGTGCCTTTTATCGCCGAGTGCGCCCTTCTCCGCAGAAAGCGGACGGCTGAACTAGCGAACAGAATTCCTTCTCTGTTGAGATCGGCAAGGTTTAGCTCCATGGTTATACCGGCGAGCGGGGGGCGTGAGCCCCCTGATGACGCGACCGAGCGTCATGCCTGGAGAACAGGGGGCTCACGCCCCCCGCTCGCCGGAACGACGTGTTACCTTGCTGCCGGGGAAATTGAACCATGCCTTGAGATCTTCGCCCTGGGCTAGGGACCGCGAGCCGCGTTGCGCGCGTTGGTCCGAGCACACCGAAGCGCGCCACAGCCAGGGCGAGCAAGCGACCGCCAGAGAGTGTCTCCAAGCCGGCTCATGCCAGCCAGCAATAATGGATGTGATCAATCCGACAGGGGACCTCCGCCATGCGATCGAAAAGAGGAACTCGATCCATGCCTGCTCGGCTCTCCAGTAGTGGGACGAGACAAAGGACGAAACGGCTTTAGAAGGGCGCTTCGCAAGGAGACACGAGGATCGACGACAAATCTGGTGGCTCTTCCCTGACGATCGAAACTGGCTCCGATTTCCCGATCAGTATCACCGAAGGCATGAGCAAGTCGCAATTGTAACGCTCGCCCCGATTATCCAGGCGCCCAGCCGTAAGCACATAGTAAATCACTGCATATGGCAATGCTCCGCCACGGATCGCTTTATGCGGATTAGTCTGCCGCCGAAGCACAACTCGATGTGGGCATTCAACATACGTTAGATTGTTAAACTGGGCCGGTTATGCAGGCGCCCAAGCGTAATATGATGGTGCTTGAAGAGATACGACAAACATGTCCGGGTGTGCCGATAAACGAGACTGAGTAAAGGGGGGTTTTCTAAAACGCCTGTTTCCTCCATGTTGGTGTTGGGGGTCTCAATCCCACACCATCACAAAGGAAACAGGCATGGACGCCCAAGCTACGTTCTCGTGCTCGTTCACGCAATCCGACCTCGGTCCGGTCGTGGAACTGCCCGGCCTTCCTCAGTGTCCGGCCCAGAGGCTGCTACCCCAGGAGCGGCAGGATCTGGCCATCCAGGTGCTCGCCGGCGCGGGAACGGTCTCCGAGTTGGCCCGGGAACATGAGGTCAGCAGGAAGTTCCTCTATCAGCAGGTTCACACCGCCGAGCAGGCCCTCAGCCAAGCTTTCGCCCCCCCTCCAACGCCCCCCGACAAGGTCCTTTACCATCTGCCGGTTACCAAGGCCTGGCTGCGGCAACTGGTCCTGAGCTTAGGGTTGATCTGCCATAGTTCATCCCGCGGTGCGGTCGAATTGCTTCGCGACCTCTTCGATTACCCGATCTCCCTGGGGACCGTGCACAACATCATGCACAGCCCCGTTCCTGATGCCCGGAGAATCAACCAGCAGTACGACCTCTCCACTATCGGCATCGGCCTCCTCGATGAGATCTTCCAGGCGGACGATCCCGTCTTGGTGGGGGTCGATGCCCAATCCACCTTCTGCTTCTTGCTGAGTCAGGAAGAGCACCGCGACGGCGATACCTGGGGCGTCCAGCTGCTGGAACTGGTCGATCGAGGCTTCGCTCCCGATGCCACGGTCGCGGATTTCGGCTCGGGACTCCGCGCCGGGCACCAGGAGGCTCTCCCTGAGGTCCCATGCCGCGGTGATGTGTTTCATGCGTTGTACAACCTTGGGCCGCTGGCCCGTTACCTGGAGAACCGGGCTTACGAAGCCATGGACGTCCGGGCCAAGCTCGAGCGAAAGCAAGCGACCGCCGAACATCGTCGTGGCCGCAAGGACCCGAGTCTGGCCAGCAAGCTATCGTACGCACGGTCGGCTGAGGCCAAGGCGATCGCGTTGGCTGACGAGGTGGCGTTATTGGCCCGCTGGCTGCGGCACGACATCCTTTCGGTGGCTGGCCCGGAGTACGCCATCCGCCGTGATCTGTTTGACTTCGTGGTAGCGGAGCTGCGCGCCCGCGAGTCGGCCTTTCCGCATCGGATCAGACCGGTAAGGACCTTGCTGGAGAATCAGCGAGACAACCTGTTAGCCTTCGCTGTGGACCTGGACCGTGATCTGACGACCTTGGCCCAAGAGTGGCAGATCAGTGTGACGACCGCCCGGGAGGTCTTGCAGGTCCAATTCCTGCCGACGTGGGACCCGAAACGGTGGCGTCGTGAGGCAGCTCTGCGAGAAACACTGCGAGGGCGTTATCACGGAGTTTGTGCCGACGTACAGGAGCTATCCGATCAGGTTGTGCGTGCCAGCAGTCTGGTCGAGAACCTCAACAGCCGGTTGCGAACCTACTTCTTCCTGCGGCGGCAGTTGGGGACGGACTACTTGACGTTGCTTCAGTTCTTCCTGAACCACCGCCGGTACTTGCGCAGTGAAGACCCCAGTCGTGTCGGGAAAAGTCCCGCGGAGTTGCTGACGGGTAAGCCGCACGCTCACTGGCTGGAACTCCTGGGGTACACGCGGTTCTCGCGGAGCTGAAGCCTCAGCACGTCAACCGGGGCTCGTGTAAATCCGCTCCAGCGCGGGACCGATCAGAGTCCGCGCTGAGAGCCCAAGTGTTACCCGAAAACGGGCGTTTTTGAACCATGCCGCCGATAATGCGAGCCCAGGTGGAAGTTGATGATCTGTATAAGCTTAGAGCGATTCTTCGAACTTCTGATTATGCAGGCGCCCAAGCGGAACTCGAAGCTGCATTGCGAGATGTGGACGAATCCCTTTTGCCGAGCGTCTTTTTCGGCGCGAGATCCCGAGTGCGCCACGCTTCACGACAGGAAGCCTGGGGTCAGATTGCAGGAAGCCTGGGGTCAGACCGACGGAGCCTGGGAAGCCTGAGGGTCGGAAGCCTGGGGTCAGCATTCCTCCTATAGTCCCGATCGGGCGCGCTTTCGCGCCGCATTCCCACCAAGTAATCCTCCCGGATGTCCCGACATCGTCCGCACGACGCGAGGTCCGCGGCTCGGCCCAATTAGGCGCATCGGTTCGTCACACTTTCCAGGATTTGCTGCTCGCGGGCCTGGAACAGGACCCCTTGCCAGTGCAACGTGAAGTGGTAAAGGATGACGATCACCGCGCATTCGACTAAGGAGAGCACGAGGTAAATCGGAGCGGCCGCGGGCCAACCCAGGAATCTCAGCACGGCCTCGGTACCCAGCGGGAGTAACGTTGCCGCCTGGGTCAGCGGGAACAGAAATGTGAACATCACCATTTGGAGAAGAACGTACTCCCAACTTCGGATTCGCGCGGCTTGAGCGAACCGGCGGCGACGTAATACGGCGTGTAAATCGACAAGAAGTTCGACAGGATGCAAAACAGCAGAAACATCGAGACACACTTGCGGGAACATGGCCAGGAAGTGGTCCAGCCGCATCGGACAGACGATCTGCACGATTGTCAACAGATCACCAGGACCATGACCAGCGCCACCGGGACGAACGCCAGGTTCTTGCCCAAGAGAATGTCCCGCCGAGGCGCCGCACACAGCACGAACACGCGAAAACCGTCGCGGTCGAAGCCGAACTGATTGGCCATCAGTTGCACGAAGCCGAAGAGCACGAAGGAGCATCCCTCCGATGGCGACCAGCGGCCGAACCAACTCCGGAATATCCGCACGTCCCCTGTAGATCATGGAGCCGAAAATGGGGATCATGATCACCGGCGACAGCAACATCATCTTCGCCTCGGGCGACCGCAGAAGCGAGCGAAAGCCTCCCAGCGCGATGGCCGAAACCGGTTCCGACACGCCGGGAATACGTGCTTCGAGCAGCGGCTCGCCTCGTTTCCGTGCGGTCGCCGGCGATGCGCACCGGCGGGCGCCGGCCGGCTCTTTCCGGCTCGTGGGCTGCCCCTGATACAGTCCGAATCGTCGTGCGGTACGCCCGCCAGAGACTGCCTGTTCCGATCAGCGTCATTCCCAACAGCCCCAGAATCGATGGCAGGACGTTGCCCTCCGCCGCGGACATCACGCCCAGCGGCAGCCATCCGACGGGCAAGACCATGTTCGCGAGCCGAGCCGTCTGCTCCCAACGTTCCATGCTCTCGCGGTCGGCCTGCTGTCGGCAAGCTTGTGCTTCTGGATGACGCTTCCTGCTTGTCGACGCACGTGCTCGACTGGCGTCGAATTTCCCGCGATTGAGCAGCGCGAGTCCAGCTTCGTCGAATTCTCTCCGACCAATGCGTTCGACCGGTCTGACCCGCTGTTGGATCCCCCAGGGCGACACGAAGTTGATCAGGTTCGGCAACTGAGCGATCAGAACGAAGCCAGCGGTCATGCCCACGATCACCGTCCGGCGGCGGCGGGGATTGCTCATCAGCGCGGCCAGCCAGCCCTGAAGCTGATAGGTCAGCGCCGTGACCATCAGCAGAAAAGCCGCCAACGACAGCAGGACCGGCAGCAGCAAGATCCCCTTGGTAAAGATCAAGGCCAGGCAAAACCCGAGCATCACCGGCACGAAGACGATCAGGCTCAGACGCAACAACGAGCTGAGATAATTGATCAGGAACGCCGCCGTTGACCGAGACGGGCAAGTGCAGGAACTTCGACAGCGCCAACGGCTCGGTCCTCTGCAGCTCGGTCATCAGGCCGATGCCCCAGAAGAACAGAAAGGCGACGACCAGCCCGTCCCACGCATACAGCAAGATGCACCGGCTCGGCCTTGGGAATCAGCATACAGCGCCGAGCATGAAGCAGCCGATGAATAACGGGATCGCCGTGACCAGCACGCCGATGCTCACGATCATCATCAGCACGGCGTTGACGGCGCCGGCGCGTCGCCACTGGTTGACCAGCAGCCGCCAGCGCAGCCAGACGAACGCCTGCAAGTGCTGCCAGTTCACGAGGCCGCCTCCTCGAGCCAGTTGAGCTTGCGCGTGGCTTCGTGATCGGCCCCCGCCTTTTGCAGAAAACAATCTTCCAGCGAGCCTCCCTGGCGAATCGTGTCCAGCGACGCCTGTTCGACCAGCTCGCCCTTTGACGATGATGCCCACGTGCGTGCAAAGCCGCTCGACGATTTCCAGGACGTGCGAAGTCAGAAAGACCGTCGACCCGCGGGCGACGAACCCCGCGAGCAAATCGCGAATCACTCGCGAGGTCACCGCGTCGACCCCCTCGAACGGCTCGTCGAGGAACAGCAGATCGGGATTCGGCAGGAGCGCCGCGGCCATCGCCAGCTTCTTCTTCATGCCGTGCGAGTATTCCAGCGTGAGCTTCTTCTCCTCGTCCTGAAGGTCCAGGAGCGAGAGCAGCTCGTCGCATCCGGCTGCGGATCGTGTCGCGCGGCATCAGATGGATGCGGCCGACGAACGTGAGATACTCGCGCGCCGTCAGGTTGTCGAACAGCGCCAGGTCCTCCGGAATGACCCCCATGCGGCGCTTGGCCTCCAGCGACTCGCGCGGATCGAGCATGTTCCGTCCCAGCACGATCATCTGCCCGCCGGAAGGGGCGAGCAGTCCCGGTCAGCATCTTGATCGTTGTCGACTTGCCCGCGCCGTTGGGCCCCAGGAACCCGTAGAACGTCCCGCGCTCGACGGCCAGTTCGATGCCGTTCACGGCGCAGAAGTCGTTGAAGTACCGCGTCAACTTGTGCGTTTCGATCGCCAGGGTCATGGACATCACTCTCTCGGGTTGGTTTGTCGATGAGCATCTCGACGATAACACAGCCCGGAGAGCGAAGCTACCACCGCTTGATCGGGCGACCATTGGCGATGCCAGCCGTGCCGATCACGATTTCGCGCTGACCGTCAACTTCACCGTCGGCTCGATCCTTCCCGGGCCGGGTCGTAGTACTCGTAGGCGCGCGCCGAGGGGACCGTCAGCTTCACCGGCATGGTGGCGCGGAGCCGGTAGCGGAGCATCAGTGGTGCGCCCGGATTCGAGGTCGCGCAGATAGACGATGGCGTTCCGCGCCGAAAGCTGGAACTTGGCGATCGTGCCCGCCTTGACCAGCTCGGCCAGGTCGTCCGCTTCGATCGCGAACCCGGCGGGGATCGGCAGGTCGAGGATCACCATCGGGGCCGGCTCGGGCCGGTTGTTCGACGACCGAGGCAACGGCCGTCACGGTCTCGTCCACGGCGATGGCGGTGCGGTCGTAGTCCAGGCGGATCGTCAAGGGACCCGCGTCCCGATCCGCCTTCGCGTCCGGGCCGTCGACCGTGTCGGGCTCGTGGTAGCGGAAGACGACCTGATAACCGGAATCCGTGCCGGAGCGGTCCTCGATCTTCAGCCGGTGAGTCCCCGGCGCCGTCGGCGACGCGGGCCGAGAGATCCACCTGTCGCATGACGTCGGCCTGGTCGGCGGGGATCGCCAGCTCCTGGACGATCTCGCCATCCAGGAGGATGGCGATCCGCCGCGGCTGGTCGCCGCCCAGGGGCTTGCCGGTACCGGCCAGCAGCGTCTTGAGTGCCAGCACGGTCGCCTGGGTCGAGCCCCAGGTGCCATGTCCGTCCTTCTGGGCGACGAGCCAGGCCAGTGCCCCGCGCACCGACTCAGGGCTTCGGCCGGCGTTCAGCAGCGCCAGGCTCGCCAGCGCGGTCGTCTCGATCTGCCGGCTCGCGCCGGCCCCGAAGAACAAGGTTCGCCGCGACCAGGAAGGCGAATCCGCCGATCCCCACCAGACGAGCTTGCCGTCCTTCGAAGTCTGCCGGAGCGACTCCAGCCGGTCGAGATACGGGCCGCGCGGCGGCTCCCTCGGGGTCGATGGCCAGCAGGGCGTTGGCGACCAATGCCAGGACATACGGGTCGTCGCGCGCCGCGTCCGCCTGATCCTGGAGATAAGCCAGCGTCGCCCGGGCCTTCGGCTCTCCCGCTTGCCCGGCGAAGACGGACCAGGCGATGTAAGCGGTCGTGCTCAGGCGGGCCTGAGCCTGACTGCTCGACGAGCTCGGCCGGTCCACCGTGGAACGAATGCCCTTCGGGCTCCCACGACCCGTCGGGCTTCTGCTGGTCGAGCAGCCATCGCCGGGTGCGCTCGATCAGGTTGGGGTCGACGTCGTGGACCTTCGCCATGTCCTGGAACTCCATCAGGCCGTAGGCCGTCAAGGTGCGGTTGGCGGGGGGTCTGCCGAACCAGTCGAACCCGCCGCCCTTGATCTCGAAGCTGACGAGCCGCTGGTAGCCCAGGTGGATGTACTGCCGGGCCTTGGCCTCGACCTGCGGAGCACTCTTGCCGTCCGCCGGAGGTAGTCGAGGGCCAGGACGTTGGGATAGGTTGTCGACGACGTCTGCTCGAAGCAGCCGTAGGGCGCTGGAAGATCGCGTCCAGGCCTTCGACGAGCTGGCTGAAGCTCGATCGGGTAGATCTTGACGATCGCCTGCACGCTGCCCGGAATCGCGTCCTTCGGGACGTCGAGCTCGACTTCGGCCGGGCTGCTGCAACGTGCCGGAAGCCAGGCGCTCGATGCGACGGCCGTCGGGGACGACCTCGATCGGCCGGCGGACGGCGTCGGCCACGCCTCCGCTCGCTCCCCGCGCCGTGACCTGGATCTCGTGATGGCCGACAGTCTCTGGCCCGGATGCGGAAATGCACCGATCGGACTTCATTGGGCTTGAGCTCCACCGATCGCTCGGCGGTCTCCTCCAGCCGCGTCAAACCAGGGGGCGTCCGCCAGCTTGATGGAGACGGTTTGCGGTTTATCGAGGTAGTTCGAGACGACGACGGGGATGCCGATCTCGTCGCCGCGGGTCAAGGCCGAGGGCAGGTCGAGATCAACAAAGAACGGCTGAAACACGCGGATCGCCGCCTGAGCGGCGCCGAGGCTCCCTTCGGCCGAGACGGCGCCCAGCGAGACGCGCCAGGTGGTGATCGAGTCGGCCAGGTCGGCGTCCAGCTGGGCGTGGCCCTGGTCGTCGGTGATCAGCTCGGGACGCCAGATCAAGGTCTCGGGGAAGTTCTGGCGGACGCGGACGGGCTCCGCCGCCGCGCCTTCCCTCGTCGCCGCCGCGGCCCGCGGCCAGCCCGATCTGCTTCAGGTCGTTCACCGCCTGGGCTCGCCTTGCCGCCTCGCGGGCCGACTGGACCGCGGGGAGCATCAGGGCGACCAGGACCGCCAGGATGAAGACGACGGTCACAATCTCGACCAACGTCACCATTCTCCGGATCGCCCAGATGAACCCTCCGACCAGCGCCGTCAGGATGAGGACAACCCACGCGGCCCCCAAGATGTCGTATGCCTTGCGTTGAATGGATTCGATCTTTCGGAGCTTCTCCGGATAGCTGCTGAAAACCAGGCTGTGCGGGCCGGATGCTTTGCGGAGCTGAGCGACCAGTTCAGCGGGCAGCCGGGCGGAGTCGGCGAGCTGCTCCCAGTCAGGGCGGTCGAGCACCCGGAGAGACCGCTCGATCTCAGGGTCGTTGCCCAGTGACCCCCCGATCGATCGTGTCACGTCCTCCGGGCCGCGGGCCGTGCGGGCGAACAGCGCCTGTTCGAGCTCGGACCCGCTCGGCCGGGGTCGCGGCGCGGACCGAGGTCGCCGGCCTCGGCCTCGTCGGGCGACCAGTCCTCGATCTCGTAGACCGGCTTGAGCAGCTCCTGCTCGAGGGTGAAGTACGTCTCGCTCCAGCCCCGGGCGACGTGTCGAGCACGCCGAAGACCGCCTCGTCGACGGCGGCCAAACTGATCGCCCCCGGCGCCGGCTTGCCGTGCTCGTCGGTCATCGCGAACGTCAGCGAGGCCCGCTCGCCCGGCCGGTATTCGGGACGGTCCGTTGTCATCTTGATCGACAGCGCGCGGGCCGGGCGGATGTAGATCACCCGCGACTGCCGGACCGGCAGCCCCGTCGGACCGTAGCGATAGGCATACAGGACGACCGTGCCGAACAGCTCGGGGGGCAGGTCGATCTGTCCGCTCGCCGCGTCCCTGGGCGATCTCGATCGACTCGCTCAGAACGGTCTGGCCGTCCTTGATCAGGTCGAGGAAGACCGGCTCGACCCCACCGGCCAGGACCAGCACGCGGACCGGCTCGCCGCCGTCGTAGACCGCCTTGTCGGTGCGGACCAGGTAACCCCCGTCGAGCGCCCCGCACCGGAGCTCGACCTGCCGGCGGCCGGTTCGGCCCTGCTCGTCCTCGGCCTGGATGGTCCAACTCACGATATCGGCGCGTCGGGTTGAACTCGAACGAGGCAACGCCCGAGCTCACTCGTCGACAGCTTCAGATCGATGCCCGAGCCGGAGACGGTCAACCGGGTCCTGGCCGGCCGGCCGTCGAGCGTGGTGGTGAGGACGTGGATCGTGTTGGGCAAGCCCTTGACCAGCGAGCCGGCCTCGGGAATCACCTCGATCCGGATCGGCTGGGCCGCGACGACGCAGGTCTCGGTCCGTCCCTGGGTCTGGCCGGCGGGGTCGCGGACCGTCGCGGTGACGGCGACCCGCGCATGACCGCCATCCTGCTCGCGACCGATGAGTGTCTCGGGCAACGCGACCTCGAACGCCGCCGCGCCGTTGGCATCGGTGCGAAGCTCGAGCGTTTGAAGCGTCTTCGGTGCAACGTCGGTCGACTCGAGGGTGACTGTCACGGAGCCCTCGGTGACGGGCTTGCCAAAGACGTAGTCGGCCTGGACTCGGCCCTTGATGGTCTGGCCCGGCCGGTAGTGCGGCTGATCGAGCGCGAGCGCGACCTTGAACCGCGGCAGGACGTATCGCCTGACCTCGACCGTCGCCCGGCTGGTCGTCTCGCCGACGCGGCAATCGACCTGATAGCTCCCCTCGATCAGCTCGCCGGCCAGCGGACAATCGGCCGAGCCGATCCCGAACCGGCTGGTCGGTTTCCCTTCGCGGAAGACGACGTTGCCGCGCGGGTCGGTCAGGGAGAAGGCCATCGCCTGGCCGGCGACCG
The DNA here is from genome assembly GCA_963779785.1 of uncultured Planctomycetota bacterium. Taxonomy (GTDB): domain Bacteria; phylum Planctomycetota; class Planctomycetia; order Isosphaerales; family Isosphaeraceae; genus CAVRFS01. The sequence continues at coordinate 188,551 of CAWAAW010000051.1, read as the reverse complement.
GCTTGAGGTCGGGGCGCCGCAGCGCCAGACCGCGCATGTGGATGACTTGTCCCGGCTGGTAGACCGGCTTGTCGGTGCTGGCCATCAGCCGCCAGGAGTGCTTGAGCGTGACGGTCCGCGTGACCGTCTCGGGGCTGGGAGCCCCGCGCGGACTGGCCGTGACCTGCAACTGGTACGGACCGTCGGGCCAGTCGGGCAGCCGGAAGCGCGGGACGGCCACGCCGTGTGTCGCCGGTCGTCAGGTTGGCCAGTTGCACGCGACGGCCCGCGGCCGGGCTCTGATCCGTCAGCTCGACCGTGACCGGCACGCCTCGTTCCGGCTTGCCGTCGTGCCGCAGGACCCGCAAGTGGATCGACGCGTCCGTGTCCGGCAGCCACTCGGTCTGACCCAGCACCCGGAGGTCGTACGGCGATGGCTTCAGCGTCGCGTAATGAACCTGGATGCCGGCCAGGACCAAGGCGACTGCCGCAAGAGTCAGCCAGAAGAACGTCGAGAGCCGGCCCCAGGCGTTTGAACAATCGCTTCCTCGCTCGGCCGATGAGCTGCTTGAGCGCCTCTCGGCACGAGGCGCAATGGTCACAGTGCCGCTTGACGATAACCGAGTCGGTCCGCGACAGCGTGCGGTCCAGATGAGCATTCAGTCGGTCCAAGACGTGTTCGTGGAGATACTTCATGGCGCGGCCTCGCAAGATGAAAGATGAGATGGAATAAATTCGAAGCCAAGGCGTCCGGGTCGGAAGTGATCAGGCGATCCCGGCGCGGGCGCCCCCCACGACTTCCTTCATCGTAACCAACGAGCCGGTGGTTTGCGGAGACGGATTGGCTGATTTCCGGTCGCGTGCCGGTTGCCTGTCGTCGCGGGATCGGAGATGATCCAACCGTGTCCGAACCCCAGTTTCTCCGCCGATCCGAATGAAGGTCACGATCATGAAAACTCTGCTTCTCGTTGCCCTGGTTGTTGGTACTGGTTCGCTGTGCATCGCCGGCGAGCCGTTGCCTCGAGGCATCCCCGGAGGCGCAGGGCATCTCGTCTACCGCCATCCTCGAGTTCATCGAGGCGGCCGACACGAAAATCGAGTCGATGAATAGCTTCATGCTCGTGCGCCATGGCCAGGTGGTCGCGGAAGGCTGGTGGTCGCCGTACAACGCGGACTCTCCGCACTCTCTGTATTCGCTGAGCAAGAGTTTCACCTCGACGGCCGTGGGACTGGCCATCTCAGAGGGAAAACTGAGCCTCGACGACGAGGTGCTGAAGTTCTTCGCCGATGATGCCCCGGCCGAGCCAAGTAAGAACCTGAAGGCCATGCGAGTGAGCGACCTGCTCCGCATGTCTACCGGGCATCAGGTCGAGCCCGACACGCACGAAGGATGAAGCGTGGACGAAGACCTTTCTGGCGCAGCCCGTGCCGCACAAGCCTGGTACACATTTCCTCTACAATACGTCGGCGACATATATGCTCTCAGCGATCGTTCAGAAGGTGACCGGCATGACCGTCCTCGACTATCTCAAGCCGCGACTATTCGAGCCCTTGGGAATCGAGCATCCGACCTGGGAAACCAGCCCACAAGGGATCTCGACCGGCGGCTTCGGGCTAAGCATCCGCACCGAGGACATCGCGAAGTTCGGTCAGCTCTACTTGCGCAAGGGAGATTGGAACGGGAAGCACCTGCTGCCCGCGTCCTGGGTGGAAGCGGCCACGGCACGCCAGACCTCCAACGGCAGCAACCCGATCAGTGATTGGGACCAAGGCTACGGCTACCAGTTCTGGCGTTGCCGCCATAACGCCTATCGCGGCGACGGAGCGTTCGGGCAGTATTGCATTGTCATGCCGGACCAGGATGCCGTTGTCGCGATCACGAGTGGCGTGAAGGATATGCAAGTCGTCCTGAACCTCGTGTGGGATAAGCTGCTCCCGGCCATGAAGCCGGCGCCGCTGGCCACCGACGAGGAATCCCGAAAGAAGCTCGAACAGAGGCTGACCGGTCTTACGCTCCGTCCTCAGGAGGGTTCAAGCGCACCGGCGAAAGTCTCGAACAAGAAGTATGTGTTTCCGGCGCAATGAACGGAAACTCGAAGCGATCACGCTCCAGAATGGCGAGCACGAGGTGATTTTGGTCGCGAGAATCGGTGGTGTCGAACAGAAGATCCATTGCGGTCAAGGCGCCTGGCGGAAGGGTCGTCTGGCATATGGGCCGTTACCCGAGCAACCTGTGGCCGTCAGTGGTGCTTGGACCGCGGACGACACGTTTATGGCCAGAATCTGCTTCTACGAAACGCCGTTCATCGTCACCGTCAAATGCGAATTCTCCGATGATAAAGTCCTCTTCGATTCCCAGTCGAACGTCGGTTTTGGCGCGACAAAGCAACCGCAACTGGTGGGGAAGGTCGAGTAAGTGCCAGACTCAGATGCCCAGAGTCGCAAGCAGGTCGATCAGTTGCAGGACGAGGTCCGTCGCGACAGGCGCATTCGCTTCCGCTCTGGCCACGGCTTCCTCGAGACGATCCTTGGCCGCTTCGATCATTCCGGGTTCATGTTGGTCCTTGACGGCACGCACCAATTGGGCAGCGCTCTTGGCCAGTTGTTCCTTGTGGGGTGACGGCTCGGTCTGGTCCAGCTCGGCGGCCAGTTCCCCGAGCAGCTCGGCAACTTGTTCCCTGGCTTCCGGCTCCAGATGCTCCGCCTCGCGGAGGCGGCGCGCCAGTTCCTCGATATCGTTCGCGGCCGAGGGATCGGGCTGTTCCGGCATGGCTGGGTGCTCCGTAAAAGGCGCGAGTGAGTCGAAACGCAGCCCTCATGCTACGGCGGCGGGAGGAATTCGACCAGAACCCGGCTGTCCACACAATGTGCGGCACAGGTCGCGTCCGTTCGTCGCTTCTTTATGATAGGACGCGCGGGCACGTTGCGCGGGAGGTTTCTCGTTGTCCGACTGCGACATCGGAAGAAGAAGGGACGGAGGGACCATGTCATCCAACGTGAAGCGACTAGGGCTTCTGGCGGGCTTGCCGGCCCTCCTGGCCGGCGCCATCGTGTTGGCTCAGGATCGGCCGGCGGGCGAACCCGCCGGCCAAGCCCGGGTCGACGTCTTTAATCCGGTCGAGGGCCGCATGGTCGTCCTCACGAGCCGGCCAGACGGATCACGAGTCGCCAAAGGCGATATCGTTTGCGAGCTCGATTCGACCGAGCTGAAGGAGCGGCTTGCCACACAGGAGCTTGTGGTTCGTGGAGCGGAGGCCGATGTCCACGGTGCCAGGATCGCCCGTGAGGTCGCCGCTCTCGCTGTGACCGAGTACAAAGAGGGCACATTCGTCTCAGGAGCACGCCGTCGGTAAGCGGAGAGATCAAGTTGGCCGAGTCCAACCTGGCGCGTGCCGAGGATTCCCTCGATTGGACGACGCGGATGTTCGTAAAGGGCTACACGTCGAAGGCCGACGCGGTCGCGGAACAACTGGCCTTGAAGAAGGCCCGGTTCGCCCTCGAGCACACTCAAAGCAAGCTGAAGGTTTTGCTCGATTACACCAAGGACAAAACGATCAAGGCGCTGACGGGATTGGTCGAGACGGCCAGAGCGAGCGAGCTGGCCAAAGCAGGCGGCGCTCGAACGCGAGCGGTCGGTCCAGAGGAAGCTGATGGACCAGATCAAGCGCTGCACCGTCGTTGCTCCCGCCGGTGGCCGCATCGAGTACGCCTCGCCGATCGGGACAGGGGCAGTCATGCATGACGGGCAATTGCTGTTTCGGATCGTCCCCAGACAGCGCGACAAACACCAAAGCGAAATGAGAAAACCCGCTAACCATCGGAACCGGTTCCATGAAAAACCTACTTACCGGCATCCTGGCCTGCGCCTTGGTCACCGTGGTCGAGATCTCGTTCGCGGCGGCACCGCAGCCACCCCGTCTCGAGCCCGTGCCCAAAGTCGAGATGCCCGCTCCAGCCGCGGGATTCGATCCCAAACCAATCGAGGCGGCTCGCCGTCTTCGTGAAAGTCAAGTGATCTCGGTCGATGGCACTGATCATCCCGCGGTTTGCACCGACTTTGGATTACGACAAGGAGATCGCCGGCCTACCCAAGGGCGAGCCGGCCCGGCGGTCCTCACCTGGGAACGGATCTACGCGACTCGCCCTGGTGCGGGCCGGTTCGGGCCACGGAGGCCAAGGCGCCGCCGACTTCGCTCAGTTTCGCAAGGACTTCTGCGGCAAGGCTCCCGGAGCCGGCGAGCGGTTTCGCGATCCCAGCGCGGCCGTCCTCGACCTCTTGGGCCGGCTCGAGGCAATCGACAACGCGCGCCGGAATATCGAGTTCCACGAGAACCTCGTGAAGTTGCTCAGGGAGCTGATACAGGGACAGTCATCGGGCCTGCATCAACTCGATGTCGACATCGTTTCCGCCTCGATGGCTCGGGCTCAGCAGAAGCGGGCCGACGAGATCAGTCAATTCCGCGACGGCCTCGATGAGCTCAAGGTCGTGCTCGGCCTGTCGCCTCGCGTGGAGTTCATCCTGCAACGACCGAGCCCCGCTGCATTTCGCGAAGTGCGCGACGCGAATAGACAACTGGCAAAGAAGAACCGACCGAAGCCTCCGAAGAACTGCCCCGGATCATGGACAGGGCTTCCGGCCCTGGGTGAGGTCGTTGTCGACGGTCAGCCGATCCTTGCCAAGCTCGACAAGAACCCGGACATGTTGGAAGAGATCCTGACGCGCACGGCCATGCTCGCGATCAAGAACCGGAACGACTCGGGACAAGCGTCAAGCTCCGGCGAATGCCAGCGTCCAACTCGAGCTGCGGGTCCGCCGTCGGCTACGGAAGCTGCTTCGAGACGAGGCGAGCCTATGAAGCGGAAAAACGAAGCTACGAGCTGGCCATCCGCTTGCGAGACCAGACCTTTGATCGTCTGCTCGCTCCGCGCACGGCGGTCAATTCTTCGCGTTCTCCGCTGCTTAAAGAGCTGATCGACGACGCCAATGAGATCCACAAGGTCGAAGACCGGCTCGTCGGCCTTTGGACCTCATTCCGGATCGAGCGGCTGGCGCTTTATCGCGATCTCGGCGAGCTGCCGTACAAGGATTGGCCGTCCTTCTATGCGGATCTCTCGCCTCGGCCGGGCGCCGCCGAAGCCGTTCCAGCGGTCGCGCCCGTACCGTTACCCGCGCCGCCACCTACACCTAAGCCGGGACCGTGCTGATTCACTGCGGCGCGTGAGCCTCGGGCTTGACCCCCTTGGCGGCGCCGTTGAAACCGAACTTACGGGGCTTGTACTCGCCGACGAGGCTGACGTCGCTCTCGGGCGAGATCTTGTCTTCCAGCCCGACGGTCCAGTAGACGGCGTTGACCAGCAACCGCCGCACGCCCGGGCTCTCGAGGTCGGTCGCGGCGCCCATCGTGGTCGTGAAGACCCGGGCGGGCTTTCCGGACTCGCCGGTGAAGGTCTTGACCCAGGCGACCGGCATCATCGGGTCGTTCTTCTTGCCTTCGACCGGCTTGCCGGTCGGCGTCATGTCCTCGACGACCTGGCCGAGGACCAGCGGCTTGCTGTCGCCCGGCAGTGGGAGCCGGACGCCGTAGACGTCGGTCGGGCCCCAGATGTCGCCGTCCTTGATTCCTCGGAGGATCGGGTGGCTCGTCTCGCCCGGGGCGATGATCCCTCGCGTGCTTTCCTTGCCGTGGTTGCCGTGGTGGCTGATCCAGGTCTCGCCCAGCACCTGGCGGCCGAAGCCGCCGTCCCACTCCTTGCTGTTCCAAGAGTAGCGGGCGTACTTCTTGCCCCCCTTGATGTTGAAAGCGTGGGTCGCCGTCCGCATGCCGATGATCGGCCGGCCCGACTCGACGTAGTCGACGATCTCCTTCATCTGGTCGTCGGGCAGGTCGCGGAACCGGGTGGCGATGATCATCAGGTCGGCCTTGCGGAGCGCTTCCAGGCCGGGGATGTTGTCGTTTCGGTTGGGATCGATCGTCCCGTCCTTGCCGATGGCGAACAGCACGGTGCAGGTGAATCCGTGGTGCTTGGCCAGGATCTTGGCGAGCTGCGGCAGGCCCTCCTCCGAGCGGTATTCCTCATCGCCGCTGATCAGGACGACATTCTTCCCCTGGCCTGGCCCTTCGCCCCCCTTGTAGACGACCCACTGGTCGTCGGCCAGAGCGGTCGACACGAACAGCAAGGCCAGGGCCGGAAAAATCAAGGTTCGAGCGAGTCGAATCATGGTGAAGCTCCCGGTAAGTGAACGGAATTTATTCCGTTTCTTGGAATCAATCAATTAACGGAATGAATTCCGTTCTACTTCTTCATTCAGTGGCCATGTTCATGCTGGCCTTGAAACAGCGGGGACTTTTCGTCCCCCTTGGCCGCGATGTATGCGATCAGGTCGAGGATCTCCTCATTCGACAGCTTGTCGAGCAGCCCCTTGGGCATGATCGAGCTCGGCGACTTGGAGCGCTCCTCGATGTCCGCGCGTTCCAGGACGATCGGCGCGGTCTTCGCCAGCGGGTTCTCGATCACCTTGAGCCGCTGCGGAGTCTCCTCCAGGATCATTCCGGTGACCGTCTTGCCCGACTTGGTGAGGAAGATGTGCGTCTGGTATTTGTCATCGATCTTGGCCGATGGTTCGAGCAGACTCCGGAGAATCTCGACCTTCGTCATCTTGGCATCGAGCTGGACGAGGTCGGGGCCGACCTGTTCGCCGACGCCATTCAGCCGGTGGCAAGCGATGCAGCTCGCGACCTCGAAGATCTGTTTGCCGTTGGCAAACGACCGGCCGTTGCTCAGACCTTCGACGTTTGAGGCGAGATCATCGAACGTCCACTCCTTGCGCGGGCGATTGTTCTTGAGCAGGTCGTCGAGGATCGGCAAGGGGTGGGCGGCCAGGTAGCCGGTCGGGTCGGCGAGATAGGCTGCGATGTCCTGGACGATGTAGAACGCTCCATACATCCGCCGCCAATGGCCGGGATAAGTGCAGACATAAGGATAGACACCCGGCCTGGTCGGCGCGGTGAAGCTCAGCTTCTGTGAGTCGCGAGGGGCGAGCAACCGACTGGCGAGGAGGATCTTGTCGGAGGGTGGCACATAGTTCCGCTCCAGGGCTCCCGGCATGCGTGCTCGAGGACTCGCCGAGCAGGCCGACCTCTTCGAGTGAGCCGGGCCTGGTCACGACGAAGTTGTGCGGCATGATGTCGCCGTTCTCGAAGACGATCTCGACCGGCTTGCCGGCCTGGGCGGCGATCCGATCCTTGTCGAACAGCATCTGGTCAGTGATCGTACCCAGCCGGATCACCCGGACGCCCAGGTCCCCGAGCGCTTGGCGGGCCCTCGTCGCCCGGTCAGCGGGGAGCAAGCCCGCTAGCGAGTCGCCAAGCTGGATGGCGTCGAGCGCGTTCGCGGAGGTTCGGTCCCGAGGTGGGATCGTCCTGATGTAGGCGAGCAGGGCGTCGAGTGTCGAGCTGGCCTCGTCGGCCGGCCATTCGGCGATGGGGATCCGGGAGATCGCCCGGATCGAGGCGGTCCGATCGGAACCTTCGCCCCTGACGAACTTGGCGAGCGCCTTGAAGGTCTCGGCCTCCTTGCCTCGGACCGTCGTCAGCGCGACCATCGCCGAGCGTCGGACGGCCCCCTCCAGCCCGTTTCCGCCGATGTTGATGGTGGCCATCTCGCGTTGCGCCGGCAGGTTGTCGGCATGAAAAACGACGTTGCGCTTGGCGTCGAGGACCTTGATGGTGAAGGGGTCGAGCCGCTTGTAGAAGTTCTCCTCGGTCCGGTTCCAGATGGCGACCGATTCGATCGGCAGCTCGGCGCCGAGGTCAAGCTGCCACCATGGGTCGGGGGTGTTCTCGCGGGTGTGGGTCTGGCCCCCGTCGCCGTAGACTCCGCTATTGTTGCCGTCGATCGCACGCTGGGCGACGCCGCCGTTAGACGTGTTCTTCTGGCGTTGCCTTGCCGAGCGGCGCGACATTCCGGCCGTCGCTCAAGACCTCGACCTCGGCGAGCGTCAGCGTTCGACGGCCCTTCAGCTCGATCCGCACGAATCGTCCCTCGGTCCCCTTTGATGACGCCGAGGCAGCCGCCTCCCAGTGCCTTGGGCAGCCCTGTGAGGAGCGGTAAGACCTTGGGATAAAGCGCCAGACGCTGGCCGGGATCGCGGATCGCGGGCATGGCGTCAACCAGGTCGCGGAGCGAACCGGCTGACTTCGAAGCGAGCATCCAGGCTTTGTCAACGCCTTTGTCAGCGGCGATCAGGGCGAGGTAGCCAAGCTGTCGGGTAATCGGCATTTGGCCTGCGGTTGCGAATCCTTCCAGCTCGGGCCGAGCGGTGGCCAGCTCGGCGGGATCGCGACTGGTGAGGAGCCGGCCGAGGTCGAAGGCGACCGCGTCATTCGCCTCATTGCGACGCTCATCGAGGGCGTTGATTGCTTCGAGCAGCACCTTCAGCTCGGGCTTCTTGTCAAGCTTGGCCATGTCGGCGAGGGCCTCGCGGCGAACTTCGTCGCGGACTCCCTTGCGGACGAGCAGCTCGAGGTCGATCGCTCGCGATCGCTTCATCTTGAGGAGCTCATCAATGCTGATTCGGCTGAGGAAGAAGCGAGTGCCGGCGTCGCTGGAGACGGCGACGGACTTGCCATCGGCGACCACTTTTCGCCAGTACGGCTCCAAGGTCTTCATCGTCTCGCCTCGTGGTGTAGTCGAGATACTCGTCGCTGGGGTGGTCGGCCGAGATCAACGGGACTTCGACGGCCTCCGGAACCGCGAAGAAGCTCGCCGCTCGGATGGCTTCGAGACGGACGCGAGGATAGGGGTCGGCGGCCAGCTTCTTGAGCGTGTCGAGGGCCTTGGGGACACGGTCTCGCCAGACGCACAGGACGCGGGTGGCGGCGGCCCGGGCGTGAGAGTCGGGCGAGGCCAGCACTCGGTCGAGCAGCTCGGTGTTGACGACGTCCTGGTACTGGTGAGCCCAGAGAGCTTCGGTCAAATTGTGCTCATAATCAGGGCTGGACTTGTCAAGTTTGGCGACCCAGATCTTGAGGGCGGCGATGACCTGCGTGGTGTCCCTGGCTCCCAGCTCGACCCTGGCCCGGTAGCGGACGCGGTCCTCGGGGTCCTTGAGCAGCTCGAGGAGCTCCTCGATCGAGGCGCCGGCGATCTTGGCGGGTTTGGAGAGCGGACGGCCTTCGTATGTGATCCGGTAGACGCGGCCGTGGATCCGGTCCCGGCTGGGGTCTCGGAGGTTGTGCTGCATGTGGCCGATGATCGGGTTTTGCCAGTCGAGGAAATAAATGGCCCCGTCCGGCCCCATCTCGATGTCAGAGGGCCGAAAGTTCGGGTCCCGGGACGAGAGGATCGGCTCGAGCTCGGTGCCGGCGAGGCTGGCGTCCTTGTCCTCGATCTTGTAGCGAAGAATCCCCTGGAAGCCGATCACGTTCGGCACGAGGAAGTTTCCCTGGAACTCTTCGGGGAAATGGCGGCTGGTGAGGAACTCGATCCCCGGCGTGGGACGAGTGCGCTGCTGGTAGACCTGGGGCGGGCCGGCATGCTTATTGGGATAGTCGACATGGCCCGAGAACAGGGTGCCGTGCGTGGGGACAGAGCCGGTGCCGTCGACGACGATATCTTGTCCCCAGCGGTCGAAGACGTGGCCGTGCGGATTGGCGAAGCCGAACGAGACATAAACCTCGAATTTCTGCGACTTCGGCTCGTAGCGGAAAACCCCCGCGTTCGAGCAGCGGACCGGGGGGCCGTAAGGCGTCTCGACCTGAGTCTGGTGGAACGTCCCCTCTTGGAAGTAAAGGGCGCCGCCGGGGTCGAGCTGGAAGCTGTTGGAGGTATGGTGCGTGTCGGCCGAATCGAGGCCCGAGAGCACTCGCTCGCGGACGTCGGCCTTGTCGTCGCCGTCGGTGTCCTTCAAGAACATCAGGTCGGGCGCCTGCGCGATGAGGACGCCGCCGTTGGCGAACTCGAAGCCGGTCGGGCAATGAAGGCCGCCGGCGAACACGATCTTCTTGTCGGCCTTGCCGTCGCCGTCGGTGTCCTCAAGAATCAGCAGCTTGTCATTCATTTCCTCCTTGGGCTTCCAGTGCGGATAGGTCGGCCAGCAGGCGACCCAGAGGCGACCCTTGGAGTCAAACGACATCTGCACGGGCTTGGCGAGCTCCGGGAACTCCTTCTCGGAAGCGAACAGGTTGACCTTCAAGCCCTTGGCAATCGTCATCTGGCCGATCGCTTCCTCGCCGTCGAGGAAGATATGCTCACCGTTGGGCCCGGTACCAGGCTTGTTCGTCTTGACCGGGAATGAATGGAGGCGTGTTCGAGTCGTCGACCACCAGGTCCTTGCCCTGAGCGACGGCCCAGATCCTCTTGTCGCGGTTGGCGGTCATTACGTCGAGGACCTCCATCTCGCGCTGGGCGACCACGCGGTTGGTCTGGCCGTCAGTGAATCTCAGGTCGGCGCGGCCTCCGAAGATCGAGTATCCGTCGACCGTCCGGTAGCGGTTGAACCAATAAAGGTTCTTGTCGAGGACAGCCTGGCGGAGCTTGTTGAGGCGATTCTCGGTCGCGTCGATCTGGCCGGGGATGAGTCCTGGTCGAGGATCACCTCGGCAAGATCGCCGGTTGCCGCGCTCGTTCAGGTGGACTCCGTTGATCGTGAGCGGCTCGGCGGCACTTCTCGATACAGAGCGGCGGCCGGTGCGAACAGATCGACGAATGCGACGCCGTTGGCCTTGGCCACCTCGCCCATCGCGGCGGTGTAGAGCTTGAGCCGTTCGTTTGTAGCCGAGGGGTCGGGCAAGTCGCGGCCTCGCGGCGGCTCCACGGCGATCGGCGAGAACAACACCAGCCGAGGGGCCGACTTCCCATTGTACTTCTGGCCAAGGGTGTGCTTGACGAAGCTGTCCAGAGCTGTCTTGAACGCCGGCAATCCATCTCTTGCCGGCGAACGACTCGTTATAACCGAAGAAGGCGAACACGACGTCGGTCTTCGTCCTGGTCAACCACTGGTCGGGGCTACCGAAGCTGGCCGAGCGGAGCCGGAGGGTCAATTCATCGCCGGAGAAGCCGAGGTTGCGGATGACCAGCTTGTGCTGGGGAAAACGAGCGTGGAGGTCTGTCTCCAGCCAGCCATCGTGCTGCATCCGGTCGGCCAGCGTGTTGCCGATGATCGAAATATGGTCGCCCGGCTTGATTTCGATCACGTCCGCCCGCGCGAGCTCCGTCGACGCGGCGATTGCGGCCAGAAAGGCGAGTTTGTACCAATGTCGGCTCATGATGATCGGTCTCGACAGGATTAAGGATTCACGACTCGGCTTTGCCGGGCAGGACCTATCGTGGTGTCTCGTCTACCGAGCGATGGCGGTATTCGTTGGTGAGCTTGACCATGATCATACCCGGAAAGCCGTCCGTCGCGAATGACTTACAGCAGTTCACCGAGAGGTTGCTCAGACGACCCGAAAGGAAGGATGTAGCGACCCCGACCCCCGTACGACTGCGGAAAGAGCGCGCACAAAGGTGTGCGGGGCCGAAAACGCCGTCACGGCGTCACAGCCTTGCAGGCATTGGACTTACATGTGGCGCCTGCATAATCGGACCGTCACTGCTCGATATAACTCTCGACAGGGCTTGATGTTACGTGTGGCGCCTGAATAATCGGACGTGGCTCTGAAAAGACGATTTTTCTCTCTAATTCGGCCTATTCTCGGGAAATCTGTAACCGGCGGTCACGTGCCGTTGCCCTCGGACGAGCCGGCAACGCTCTGATCTGCGAACTCGACGGAGACGACCATAAGGAGATCGATTAGGTTCGTTCGTTCGTCGTGGATCACGAGATCCCTGCCGCGGTTAGTCCGCGGGACGGAAACGAAGTCCGGGTGATCGACAGTGAATGACCGGCCATCAACCAACGTGATGGTGAGTGGCGTGAACGGAGCGCGATGCATTGCTGTGCGGATTTGCTCGATGGTAGCCATGCGTACTTAGTCCCTTCGTCGGTCTTTTTCCCTAGTTGGGCCTTTTTCGGGAAAGTATGGATCCTGCTTAGGCTCCGTTGTTCTCGGTCGCCGGCCCGACGTCCGGCAGTTGACTACCCGGCGGAAGGATGACTTCGGACACAAGGCCAAGGTCGATCCGATGCGTTTCGTATTCGTCGGGATCATTGTCGAGCATGGCGAAGTACCACACTTCCCTTGGCCGCCTAGCAGGTGGGATGGTGATCCAATCGGGATGATCGACAGGGTACTCCTTACCGTCCGCCATGCGGAAGCGGAACGGCCGAAAGGGCACTTTCTTCGCCGCGCGGAACTGGTCGGCAGTTGCCACTACCTTCCCCCTTCCTTGGTCATGTGCTTGGCAAAGGTGATCCTGTACGATCTTCCGAGCCAAGATCGCCATGTTCGTATCCTGATCGGCGGCAAGTCGCCGAAGTTTCTTGTGATCGTCCGGCGGCAACTGGAAGGCGGACCGACCGGAGTTCAGTCTGCGTTGTTGCCAACTTGGGTTTCTCTCCGATCTTCTTCGACATCAGCCGCGGCTCCTCTCCGTTGTGATGATGTCCACCGGGATATTAGCAGATACGGCGATACACCCACTACTCAGTATACGTGCACTGATCACTCGGTCAACAGAATCTTTCATTAATGGGGTAGGCCGCGTATACAGAGTCACCTAACGTACAACCGGGGGTATGAGGTAGATCGTGTGTTGGCGGCCGCGGTCAGCCTCGGTGACGACTCCGGCCTGATCTGCCGAAAAAGGGGGTGGGCTTTGACCTGGTTGCGGACGGCGACCGCTCGGTCGGGGTGGCCTGACCAGATGTGAGTCAGCGTCTCCATGACCAGGAGCAGGAGCGCCAGTCGGCTCGACGTCTGGTCGAGGCCCTGGCGTTGAAGGGTCCACCACTCGAGGGCCTCTGGGTATCGCCGGTGCTTGAGGAAGACAAGGCCCTTCTTGAGGATCGATTGCGCCATGACTCCGTCCTTCACGAGCTCGGCGAGGAGGTTCTGCTCCAGGGTCAGTCCGATCGCCTCGGGCGCGGCCAGAAGGCTTTCGAGCTCCGCGAACGACGGCAGTGCCTGGCCCTCCAGCCGGTCGAGCCCGCTGGTGATCTCGTTCAGAGACAGCGGTTCGGCGAGCGACGCGTCGAGCGCGCGGGTCAGCTCCTGGGCCGAGTCCTGACGGGCCAGCAGCGATTCCGCGCGGATCCGCTGGAGGTCCTGCTGGACGGCGCGGTCGAGCATCCCGGAAGTATCGGCGACCAAGTTGGCTTCCCGAGCGGGACGCGGGTCGGAATCGGGGGGCATGACTCGGCTCCTATTCCAGTAACGCGGAAAAATGAGTGAGCGACAAAGCCGATTTCGACGATTCACCCGCCTCGGCGCTCCGGGGCGAGTGGTTCGAGCGGCCCCAGGACGGCGTCCGAGCGGAGCGACACGATTCCGGCCCACTCCTTGTCGACCTTGAAGTCTTCCTTCGCCGACCAGCTCGCGAAGCCGAGTTTCGGCAGCCTCTCGATGAGCCCGACGCGGAACTTGGGGTCCGCGCCTCCGCGACGGAGGGGGCTGTCTGCGACGCGCCTCTGGCGCGTGCTGGTCGGTTCCTCGATCATTTTGGTCCTGACCACTCATGACAAACCTCCTCAATGATCAAGAGATGACGATTTTTCCGACTTCCTGCACGAGCCGCCGCTCGATCTCGGCCATCCGGCCGGTCGAGGCGTCGAGGCTGGCGATGAGCTGTTTGTAGTCGTTGCGGAGCTCGTGGAGCTGGGGGCCGATGTCGCCCGACTTCCGCGCCGCCAGATCGGCCACCATCTTCTCCAGGTAGCCCGCGCGCTCGCGGATCAGGCGGAGCGTTGGCTCTCTTGGCTCGAGATCGAGGCCGGCGTCGAGGTCGAGCAAGAGCGGCTGGAATTCCTGGAACCGTCCGAGCTCCTCGATCAAAGCCTGGCGGACATGAGTGGCGACGGTCGGGTCGTGCAGGAACCGGACCGACGTCGAGCGGAACCATTCCATCGCCTCGTTTTGCTCCAAGCTCGAGCGATCGCGCTTGTTCCAGCAGGCGACGCGCGATCCGCCCTTCGACGCCCAGTGAGGCGGCCGCCTCCAGCCATTGCAGGGCTTTTTTCCGGCCGTTCGGGAACGAACCAGTAATAGATCCCGCCCAGCGTCGCCAGGATGTCGCGCTGGCGGAGCTCGAACTGCAAGGCGCGGAACAGCGGCCGCGTGATCGAAGTCGACCTGGGCTTCCGTCAAGGGCACTCCCGGCTTCGCGGCGATCTTGCTCTGGGCCTCGGCCTGGAGGAAGAGGAAAGCCCGGAAGATCTCGGGCGAGAGCCGCAGGTCGAGCCCGGCCGCAGGCGATTCGAGATACTCCTCGACGATCTCCTCGTCAGGCTCGGGCAAACCTGGCGGCAGGTGCCGGGCCAGGAACTTCTCGGTGAGTTTCAGGATCGTCGGAGGGTCCCCCTCCCGCACCGCGATCAAGGTCTCGATCGCGTCGCAGATCGCCTCGAGGTCCCGCCGCTGGTCGTCGTCGAGTCCTTCCAGCTTCCGCACCGCCTCGATCCCCTTGGCCGCTTCCTCGTGATTCCCGTCCACGAGGCTCCTGCGCACGTTGAGGAGCCGGACCTTCACGAGCGAGGTCGGGATCTGGTCGACGAGCACGCCCCTTTTGGTGACCTGGTCGAAGAGACGCGACGCCCCCTCGGCATCCCCCTTGCCGAGTGCTTCCTCGGCCAGCCCGAGCAGGCAGACGCTCTCATTGTGAGCGATCGGCAGCTTGGCAGCCTGCTTCGGGAGCAGCTCGACGGACTTCGCGAAACCGGCGAGCGACTTGCGCTCGTTCGCCGAGCTGACCATGGGCCATGTGCCAGGAGATAAACCGCCTCGCCGCGGTTAGGAGCCTGTTCCAGCAATGTCTCGAGATCGCGGACGGCCGTCCTCGAGCAGCCGCGTCGTGGTCCGCGCTGTTGGACGTCTCGGTCATCACGAGCTGGACAGCACAGTAGCTCTTCAAGAAGGCCCAGTCGAGCCGGTCGAACATCTCGAGCTTGCCCGCGTCGACCGTGCCGGCGACCTGCAGACCCTCGCGGAACTGCCCGATATCCGCGAGGTGCGAGAGCCTGTCGAGCTCCGTCGATCGCCTCGTTCTGGTCGCCGGCGTCTTCACCCTTCCCGCGGAACGACCCCGGGCCGAGCAAGGTCTTGGGGTCACCGAGCGCCACCAGGGCGACGGTCCCCAGCATCACCAGGATCGGGACCAGGAAGTGGGCCAGCGGGCCAACGTCGAGAGCGTACCTTGGTCGGCTTCGATTTCCTCGACCGGGCGTCTCCACGACCGGATCGAGCTTGGCGAGCTCGACGTTGAGGCGGGCGATCTCTTCATAGAGCTCGGCCTTGCGCTTCTGGAGCTCCTTCCGCTTGGCGGCGGCGAGCGGGTCGGCTTGGCTCGCGGCCGGAGCCGGCCGATCGACGGGCAACGGGGCTCGCGGTGGGAAGACGGCCGACGCATGTCGCCGCCAGCACGAGCAAGGCCACGGCTGCGCACACCACGCTCACGGCGATCAGACGATTCCGCGATGACGCCAGTCCTTCTTCTCGCTCGAGCCGGCGCGCGCGGGCCGAGAGGACGACCATCACCGACCGAGGCCGCCAGCAGAAACCAGAGCATCAAGAGCTCGAACAGGCTTGACACGATCCCCTCCGGTTCGTCTTGATATCAAACGGGAAAGAGCTGGGCCTCGTCATACCAAGGGATCACCGGGACGCCGGCGGCGGCCACCGACTCGGCCGTGAGGCCATGCGACCTCAGAACGGCCTCGATCCCGGCGGAAAGTAGCGAGAGCGGCGGCCCTTGGGCTATGCTCGTGAAACGGCCAAGCCAGCCGAACCAGCCCAGGCAGGACCGGATCAAGTCGTCGTCGCCGACCTTGCCCGCCAGGTCGAGTGCGCGGCCGAAGCATTCGAATGCGTCCTTGTAGAACGAATCATTCTTGTAAAGGCTGACGGCACCGATGTGGGCAATGCCGTCGAGCAGGTGGAGGTAGGCTGTCGCGTAGAGACCGGCCTTTCCCCCTTGTTCGGGCATCATCGCGTACAGGCCGCGTGCCTCATTGCAAAGGCGACTCACCTGATTGTATGCCTGCCCGGTCGCGAGCAACAGGCGGGCCTGCATGAGTCGCGCGATGGCGTCGTTCCAGCGGCTTTCGAACTTTCGGTGAGCAATGCCGAGACGGTCGGTCCGCTCGCCAAGGTGCCGCGTTCGGATATGGGCGAGGCGGAGGATGTCCGACTCGTCGAGCTGATCCTTGAATTCGCGTTACGAGCCGGTCGATCGCCTCGGAGACCTCCGTCGATGTCCCCGGCCGTCGCGCGGCGATCCGCTGCACGACAGCCAGGTAAAAACGGATGCGGGACGGGCCATTCTCCTGGATGTCGTTCCACGCGGCCTCGAGGGCCCCGGCCAGGTCGCCACGCGCGACCAGCTTCGGTACCTGCTCGTCCCAGGGGACGGCCGGGGCCGATGTCGGGGTCGACTTCGGCGACGGCTCGCCGGGCGGTGCGGAATGGGCGTCCGGTTCGAGAGCGCCGACAAGCCGGCTAACGACCGCGGCTGGTTCTCGAAACCCCAGTAACGGATCAAGCGTTCGGTCGCGAGCTTCTGGGCGAGCTCCTCGAATCGCTCTCGGGCCGAAGCCGGACGCGGTCGAAGGGCAGGTGACGGCTTCGATGCAGTCCAGGACCAGCCGTTCGAGCGCGGCGGCGTCGTCCTCGAGGGAGCGCGGCAGAGCGAGTCGGATTGCCGGGCCCAGCCGCGCGGGGAGGCCGGTCCGGCCCCTGAGCACGCGGGCGAACGTCGTCGCGGTTCGAAAGGAGCTCGGGCATGATCGCGCCGGCCAGCGCGTGGTGCAGAGCCGTCCCGAGCAAGTGCACAGGGTCGACCGCCGCGCCGGCGACGACCGTCTCCGACGTGCTCCAGAGCCAGGTGTTCGGCTCCGCCCGAGCCCAGTCCGCGAGTGCCAGTCCGCTGGTCGGCAACGGCACGAGCCGCCAGGGGTCGGGCGAGCCGGGGACGAGCCGGATGGTCGTCGGGCGCCACGAGGGTGTCGCCGAATCCCCGGCCGGCGAGCTCGCCGGCGACCTCGAAGACGAACCGCCCGAGGTCGAGGATCGACGGGAATCGAGGCCTGTGGATCGGCCCGCCACAACTCGATCGCCGTCGCAAGAGAAATCGGCGTCGCGCGGTTGAGGCTCGATAATGGATCTCGAACCCGCGCTGGCCGTCTTCCAGGCGACTGTGGGCCAGGACGCGCCGGGGCCGCGACGCCGACGAGGCGGTCGAACCATTCGCGCATCGTCTTCCGCGCCGGGCGGCTCAGCCGGAGCACCGCACGGTGAGCGTGCCGTCCGTCGTCGGCCACCAGTTGTCCCTTGGGAATGGAGATCAAAGTGTTGTCATTCATTCAGCTTCGGCTCCGGACCAGGAGCATGGTCAACTGCGCCACCAGAACGGCGACCGCGCGGCTGTCGTTGGTCGCCCGGGCGCCGTGAAGCCGGCCCAGGACGTCGCTCAGTTCTCGCTGACGATCGGCGGGCAGATTGGGGAGCTGCCGGTTCGCCTCCTCGACGAGCTGCGCGACAGGGTCCGAGGCGCCGGTGCCGGGCGCTGCACTGGGGACCGTCGGGGCGCCGGCCTCGGGGCCGATCATCCCCGACTCGACGATCTCGGCCAGATCGAGCCGTTTCTTCTCGGTCATCGCCCCCTGGCCCCGGCTCAGCTTGATCGGCGTGACCTGGCTGGTCTGCTGGTGCAGCAGCTCGCCAAAGAAGATCCCGTCGGCGTCGAGCGCGAAGGTCACCTGGAACTGGTGCGACCCCTTCGGCCCCGCGGCGAGGCCGTCGATCACGACGTCGCCCAGCAGAAAGTTCAGGCTCGCCTTGGGGTTGTCCCCCTGGTAGACGGGCACGTAGATGCTGGTCTGGTTGTCCTGCGCCGTGCGTGTAGCCGCGGCGGACGACCTTGTGCGGGATGACGTGGTCCTTGGGGATCAAGGGATCGTAGAGGTCGTCCTTCAGGCCGATGCCCAGGGTGTGGCTGACGACGTCCTTGATGTTGGTGTCGACGAGCTCCTCCGGCGGGTCGGGCCGCCTCGGTGTCGATGCGCAGCGGGTACGTCGTCTTGCCCGACCCACTCGAGGCTCGGCTCGAAGTTCAGGGCCATCCGGGCGCGCGCCCATCGCGACGATCTCGTCGGGGTTGAGGTTCGACTTGATCGGCTTCTTGTAACGATCGGCCAGGGCTTCGGCGACCTGGGGAATGCGGCTCGAACCGCCGACCAGGATGAACGCGTCGACGTCG
This sequence comes from uncultured Planctomycetota bacterium, assembly GCA_963779785.1. GTDB lineage: Bacteria > Planctomycetota > Planctomycetia > Isosphaerales > Isosphaeraceae > CAVRFS01. Next base: position 170,221 of record CAWAAW010000051.1, on the reverse strand, counting down.
TCGAGCGTCAGGTCGTGCCGGTCCTTGGCGCTGGCCAGGGCGACGTCGACCTCGGCCATCGCGCGGTCGAGCAGGGGCCGGAGCATCGCCTCGAAGTCGGCCGGGGACAGGCTGTAGTTGATCTCGTCGATCTCGGGCGTCGGGAACTCCAGGAAGAAGTCCTGCCGCTGTCGCTCGTTGCAGAGGTTGATCTTCACCTGCTCGGCCTTGAGCCGGAGGCGGCCGATCAGGCGCGGCGTTGTCGCGGAAGTCCTGGCCGAACTGGGCTTTCATCTTCGCCGAGCACCCAGTCGACGATCTTCTGGTCGATGTCGCCGCCGCCCAGGTGAGGATCGCCGCCGGTGCCGAGGATCTCGACGGTCTGGTCTTCCATGATCCGGACGACCGAGACGTCGAACGTGCCGCCGCCGAAGTCGAAGACGACGAACGTCTGCGGCTCGCCGCTGTTCAGGCCGTAGGCGACGGCCGCGGCCGTCGGCTCGTTGATGATCAGGCGGGGGTTGAGCTTGGCGATCCTGGCCGCCTCGCGCGTGGCGTTCTTCTGCGGTCTCCTTGAACCGGGCCGGGACGGTGATGACGGCGTCGTGGATCGGCTCGCCGATCACCTTCTCGGCGCACGCCTTGAGCTCCTTGAGGATGTGGGCGGAGACGACCTCGGGATCGAGCTCGACGCCCGCCCCGTGGGCCATCGCCTTGTGGCCGTCCTCTTGCTCGCCCATCAGCCGCTTCACCTCGAGGATGACACGGTTCGGGTCCTGCGCCAGCTTCTCCTGCGCGGCCTTGCCGACGCTGACCCGGCCGTCGGGCGCGACATAGACGACCGAGGGCGTGGTCGGCTCGTTCTGGCGGTTCGGGATGACCTTCACGTCCTTCTTGTCGTAGCTGTAGGCGGCGACGACCGAGAAGGTCGTGCCCAGGTCGATGCCGATCACGCGATGATACTCAGCCATCGAGCGACCCTCCTGATAGATGTTCGTCTGACGATGCATCGGAGGACGATTCCCCCGGCGGATCGGACCATTGCGTGTCTCGATGATTGATGAAGTCGAGCCGGTTCAGGTCGGCGATCGTCCGGGAGCACTTGGTCGTCGACTCCCGACGCGTCGCGCCGCGACCATCGCCTGTGACAAACGCGGCGAGGAAGTCGACGAGATCGGGATCGAGGCCCTTGGGAGCCCAGAGGGCCAGGCTCTCGGGAGAGGGCAGCGGGCTCTCGCGGCCGAGCTCCTCGACCAGCCAGGCCGTGACCAGACCGGCGCGGTGCTTGGCGTCGAGCCAGATGTCGCCCGGGCTTGGCTGGACCGTCAAGAGCGCGTTCTGGGGGTTGAGCCGGTCGTACTGCGCCCGGGCCTTGGGCGTAGCCGATCTCGTCCTCGATCGCCTGAAGGCGGGTCATCTCGGCGTCTTCCTCGCCGAACTGCTGGTCACCGCGCGTCCGCGCGCTGGCGCATCACGTCCTTGCGCTTGCGATTGATGACTTCCTTGATCTCATCGGTCGGCAACAGGGGCGAGACGCCGAGCCGCGCGTAGGCATTGTAAAGATCGAGCCGGACCATCGTCTTCGATCGCGGTCGTTCGCCGCCGTCGGTTCGTGTCCGCCATGGCCAGAGTCCCGTCAGTTCGTATCAATGGTTTCGAGTTCCTTGTCGAGCGTCTCGTACAGCTCGATCAGCCGCGCATGCCCCAAGGCACGGGCGGCGGCGACGGCCGGCTCGACGCAGTCCATCGCGGCGGTCAACTTGTTCGGGCGCCGGCATGGTCGCCGGCGCGGCGGAGCCGGTAAGCATCCATGGTCAAGCCGAAGCCCCGGCAGTAAGCGAGCTCGACGGCTTCCGTCGCGGTTTCCGGCGACCGCCCCGTCGAGGACTGCCAGCGCCGCGGCGGATTCTCCCCCGCGGAGCAGCCGGCTCGCCGCGGCGATGCGCTGGCGAAACGCGAGCGCTGGAAAGCTCTCGAGGAACTCCTTCGCGACGGGCAGACGTCGATCCTCGCAGGGCGTCGGCCTCGGCCTCGGCCTGTTCGAACCGTTCGAGCTTGAGCAAGAGCAGCGCACGCTGCCGGACGACCCGAGGCTCGGCCGCAGCGGACGTCGTCGAGCGCGGACAGGGCCTCGGCGAATTTCCCCTGCCGGAGCAACGCCCCGGAGCGGGCGAGCACATCGGCCAGCGCCGCCTGTTCCTCGAGTGCGTCGGCCTTTCGCAGGATCAGCTCGGCCTTCCGCCGGGAGGGCTCGTGGGTCGCCAGGCTCAAGGCGGCGAGCCGTCGCGCCCGCTCGAGGTCGGAGCTTACCGAGTAGACTTCCACCAGCCGGCCGCCGCAGAGCTGAAGCTCGGCGCCCCGCGGCGCCGGCAAGGGATCATGCGACGTGCCGATCCGGGCCATGGCCGCGTCGAGGTGAATCTGCGCCAGGTCGATCAAGGCCGGCTCGGGGCGACGGAGGTGGGCCATCATCACCCACGCTTCACGGAGCGCTGGCTCGAATGCCCCGGCACCGACCTTGTCCGCGATCGAGCGCCTGGCCACGATGAGGTAAGGCTGGTCGACGTCCATCGCCAGGCCGCGGAGGACGGTCCGGTGCAGTTGCCGGCCGCACTGCTCCAGGGCTCTTTCAAACGCCCGTCGCGCCTCCTCGGGGCGTCCCAGAGCCAGGCGGCAATGGCCCAGCAGGAAGTCGAGCGTGTAGTCAGGCGCGTCGGTGTTCGGCAGTGCGTCCAGCACCTCCAGGGCCGAGCGATGTGAGCCCGTCGCGTAGAGCCGGACCGCGCCTCGGTCACGCTCCCAGAGCTTTCGGAGCCCAAGCACTTCGATATTGAGCGAGCGCGCGCGAAGCTGACCCTCGCGACCCAGACACTGCGTCATGGCGCGCTCGCTCCAATCGAGCGCGTCCTGGAATGCGTCCGCCGGCCACCAACTTCCGCGCGAGCTCCTCGTAAGCCTGGATCGAGCCGGGGAAGCGGTCGATCTCGGACTCGAGGTCAGCCTCGTCGGCGACAGCCGGCGGTCGAGTGGGGTTTCGGGTGCCTCGGCGCGTCCGCGGACGGCTGGCTGACCCCGCTCTTGGCCCGCTCGTCGAGGATCTGGCGCAGCTCCTCGATCTCGGAATGGATCTCAGGCTCGCGAGCCCGCGGCGACCTCTGAAGCTTGGCGAGCGTGGCGCGCGACTCGTCGTCGTGGCTCGCGATCAGCAAGGAAGCGAGCGGCCGATCAGCTCGGTCCGGACGTTCTCCGGGTCTTGAACGCGAGCGCGCTCGATGTACGCCAGCGCTCGCTCGGCGCCGGACTCCGTTCCGCGATGTGTCCTCGTATGTCCGGAAAGCGAGCCGGATGAGCAGCTCCGCCGCGAGCCGGCCGGTCACGGCGGCTCGTTGCTTCTCGGTCGAGCGCTCGAGCGCGTCGCATCGATGCCGAGGCGACTTGTTGATGAACCCGGCCAGGAGCTTCAGGGCGTAGCGATGCTTCACGCTGCCTCTCCTGAAGCGTCTCCTGAAGCAGTGCGTCGTCGAAGAACGGCGCCTTCGATCGTCAAGAGCGCGAGCACTTCCTCGACGAGACCGGGCCGGTCTGCGCTCGGGTTCCACGTGAGGCAGAGCAAGGCGAGATCGCCGAATGTCTCCAGGTGGAGAAGTTTGAGCGCGCGGGCCTCCGGAGTCGTCGGATGGCGCCGTGTAGGCGGGGTCGATACTGGCCGGCCTGACGCATCCACGCGGCGACGAGCCGCCCCGCGAGCAGCCGCCCCTCCTCGGGCACGAGCACCCCGAGAGACCGCGCGCACGCAGGCCAGAGCTGGCAAGCCGTGCCCGCGCCGCCGGGCAAGTGATCCGGGTCGAGCAGGAACCGGCGCGGGTCCAGACCCAGGGCCCAGTGCGCGAAGGTCAGCTCGGCGCGGCGGTGGTGGATCCACTGGCGGAGCAGATCGGGGTCGTCTTCGATCCGGTCGTTGTTCACGGCCAGGATCGTCTCGCTCGCCCCTCGTTCGTCCGGATCGTCTCCATCAGGAATCCCAGTTCCGGACGACTTCCCGTGCCGCCCGGTCCCGCGGCCGGGAGCCGCGCCTGCTGGGCGAACAATCGGTGGGGCTTCGCCATCGCCAGCGCATCGGCGGCCTGTGATTCGACCCAGCAGGGCGAGCCGGTACTGACGGCGGTCGAGCTCGAACCAGGCGTCGTGGTAGGCGTCGTTCTCGCGTAAGAGCGTGAACAACGCCGCTCGGTTCTGGCAATGGACGGTCTCGTGCGGCTCGAGCTCGCAGGCAACGCTCGACAACCCGAAGGGCCTCGGCATACTTCTCCTGGCCCGCCAGGTCGATCGCCAGGCGCGTCAGCCGCGCGACGTAGACCCGGCGAACGGCCTGCGCGATCCGGGAAACGGACCATCGAGACGCCGGAGCGGACTCGACGGCCGCTCCGATCGCCAATTCGTCGTCGAGCCGTTCGTTCCAGAACAGGAGCACAACCTCTTCGGCTCGCGAACCCGGCCGTGTGGCCGCGAGCTTCGCCTCCAGGGCATCGGCCCCGGCGTCGCTCAGCTCGAGCAACTCGACGGCGAGCGCCTTCTCTCGCGAACCCGGGGGAAAGAAGCCGGGTTGGCGGCGACCTCGCCGGCCATCGCCTTGCCCTCCTCGCCGCCGGAGAGCACAAGCTTGGCCGTGAGGTCCAGCCAGCCGGGGCGTGGACCTCGGCTCGGGGCAAACCCGTCAGCAGCTTGCGGAGCCCCTTGAACTGAGAGCGCAGTTGCGACTCCGCCTGGAGGAACCGCGCCGGGGCGAATGCCGGGTGAGCCGCGACGACCTCGGCCGCCGCGTTGGCCGCGCGCTTGTATTCCCCCTGACGGTGCGTTGCCAGGGCACGCAGGTAGGCCGGCAGCGCAAGGCCGGGAAGCTGTTCCTGAAGCGAACGGGCCAGCTCCAGCGCCCGTCGCCGGTCACGCCGAAACGAAGCAACAACAGGACCTGCCGGACCGAATGGATTGGATTGAACGGCTCGAGCTCGCGCGCATCGGCAATGCTTCGGAGCCCTTCGTGGAGATCCTTGGAGAATAGTGCGGAGAGGCTCAGTGCGTCGGCCGCGGACGTAGGCCGGCGTATCGCCCAGGTCGCGGCGGTTGCTGACCGCGGCGACGATCGCGTCCCAGTCCACGTCGTCGAGTTGTAGGCGCAGGCGCGTCGACATGGCCGAGTCACCTCGCGGGTTCGGGCGGAAGGAGACGGACCCAGACCCCGCGGTCCGGGTGCCAGTGAACCACGGCGACGCCGTCCGGCTGGTCCGCAACGGGATGCGTCCGGGCGAGCGCCACGTCTCCGGTGGCAAGCGTTCGCGAGTTCCGGTCGCGGCCGATCGCGACCAAGGTCCCGCCGGTCGTCCAGGCGAGTAGGTCGTCGGTCGGGCCGCGAGCGAGTCCCACCACATCGCCCAGGGCGTCGGACAGGACAATCGGGGCGACGGACTTGAGATCGGCGTCGACGAACCAGACGCGGCCGGTATCGGTGAGCAGTCCCAATGGAGGGTTCGCCGCGGAGGCGCCTTTCCCTCGGCCGAATGGAACGACCGCGCCGATTCCGTCGGGAAACCGGCGGACTCCAACCTTGAGAGACTGAGCCTTGGAGCCAAATAGTGCCATCCGTTCGGCGCTGAAAACCCCAACGGTCGACGGGTTGCCGGTGTCAAAGAGTCCGACCGGCCGGCCCAGGGCCTCGCTTGGAGTCACCGGCGCGACCGGAACTGCGCCGCCCTGAGGCAAGCCGAGGCGCCACAGTCCGCCTCGGGCGCCGAGGGCAACGATCCCCTCGTCGAACAGCGCGAGGTCGACGACCGGCTCGCCCAGCACCGCCGAGGCAAGAACAGAGCCGGGCGGGTCACGAAAGGCGACGGTACCGACAGCGTCGCCGATGGCCAGTCCCCACGGCGTTGCAGCCAGGCTCAGCACGGCGGCGTCGGCGGCGTGGTAGGCCCATTCGTCGTCGCGGAGGGTGGCGATCATGCCATCGTACAGCCCGGCGAAGAGCGTGCCCGTCCGGTCCACGGCTACCGCGGAGCAGCCATCGAGATCGGGGAGTTGGTGCGTCAGCAGCAATCCATCACCGTCCACCTTGAAGCACGTTCCGGAATCGGTCAGCAGGAGCGTCCAGCTTGGCGACGGCTGAGCCAGGACCGGCCGGCTCGGACATTTTGTGATCAAGTCGTCGGGCATGGGCTTCTCTGACAAGGGTTCGACATCGGGATCGAACCTAGGCGACTAAGGGTGGGCGATGAAAAGTTCGTCTTGCACAAGCCTTGTCTTCATCCGGATTCCGCTGCGCCAGTCGTCCCCCCCTTGAGAAGGGGGGGCAGGGGGGGGTATCCCCGCGTAACCACAGCCTCGCGCGGTTCCGGGACGGCTGTCCTCCGCGGAATTGTCGCGTCGGCCCAACGTACTGGCTATGCCTTTGAACCCTCCCTGCCCCCCCTTCTCAAGGGGGGGACGTACCGACGACTGCGCAGCAAGAACACACGTCTTGAATCCGCCTTTCTAGATCGGTAAGCCCCAACTCTTCAACACCTCGAGACTAACCCTGTTGATCCTGCTTATCCTTGAATGCCTGGAAAGCGTTGCGGCGATAGTCGATCGTGATCGAGCAGCCCTCCGTCCGCATCTCCTGATGCTGCTTGGCTGCCTTGACCTTCCAGTATTTTCGCTCTCCCTTGGGAGTGGCCAAAATCGCGGCCATCCAGCGGGCAAGGATGCCAGCCGCCCAGACCACCCCCGCCATGATTCCCGCCATGATGATGTACGCCAGTGGCTCCACGTTGTCGCCGAACGGCCTCCTCCAGATCAAGTATCCGAACGCGGCCGCGGCGGCGACTCCCAGTGCTCCTCGCGTTGTGTTGCCGGCATCCCAGATGTAATCGTGAAGGTCGCAACACCGCGCAGCGCGCGACGGTGTTGGCTTTAATCATGTAATGGATCGTCGTGCTGTTGAATCCATATGTCCGGTGCGACTCCCTCTTTCCCAGGATGACGATCGAGCGCTGAAGGTCCATCTCGCGCGACTTGCAGAAGTGACAGGTGTAGTGCTCGTACCCATTAAGGCGTGTAACGATCGTGGCAATTCGCTCCCTCAACGAATCGGCGGCGGAGAGGCTCATGGCCGTCGCGTAGAGGGGCTTGAGCCGATCGACGGCCGTGTAGGTCTCCATATGCGTGAGCGCCTCGCATGCCTTGAGCACGGCTTCGTCGCCGACCTCGGCGAGGCCGAGCTGGCCGGACGGGTCGAGCGCCCCCCAACGCGTCTTGAGGGTCTTGAGCCGGGACAAATAGAGTTCCGCGTCGCCGAAGCGGGGGTCATCCTCGGCGGGCAAGAGCGGCTCGAGCTCGGCCGCCTCGGTCCGGAGCAGTGGACGGAGCGGACGAAACGCCATCGACCAGCGGCGCGACGCGACGTCGCTTGCCGCCGCCACCTCGAGCAGTGCACGCACGCCGTCCATCCTGCCGACGAGAAGCTGGGCCTTCACCTCCGCGACGAGCAGGTCCGTCATCCGAGTCGAAGCCGAGTTGACGATCGCTTCGGCATCATCCTCTCCAACCACGTCGTCGTCGAGCCGCGCGATGCTCTCGTGCACGAACGCGAGGAACTCCGGCGCGCTCGTGAGCCGGATCCAGCGTGCCAGCGCAGTCGGACCAGAGCGCGACGGTCCTTCTTGTGCGAAGCACATGCCGGCCCCCGGTCAGGTCGAGCTCATGAGGGTTCTCGGCGATATCGAGGCCACGCCACTGCACCCACTCGAACCGGCTCGTCACAGCGTCGGCTGGATCCGCGTCGTCTGCGTCGGGCACACTGACACCGTCGGGGAGGGCGTCATAGAGCGAGAGAGCCGCCAGCAGCAGGCGAAGCCGCGCGTGGTTCAACAGGCGGGGGACACCGGCGGTCTCGACCACGGGAGTTTTGTCGGGCGGCGCGGGCTCGTCCGATTCCCACGCACTGTCAGTGGCGGCAACCCCATTGGTCGAAACCTGGAAGACGCCGTCCACAGCGAGTTTCACGATCGGCCTGTGAGGCAGGCCGTCGTGCACGCAGCGGCCCAGGTATTCGTTCAGAACCGCGGGCTCCAGTTCGACCAGGGCGCGGCGGAGCAGATCGCCGTCGGCGTCGCGATCCAGGTCGAACCAGAACAGCTCGTCGGTCAATCGCCGCAAGGGCTCCTCGATGCGCTGAACGGCCTGGCGAGTCTCCGGCTCGTCGGGCTCGGGCAGCCAGGGGAGCAGGTCTGGCTCGGAGCGGGGGAGACCCGCTCGGAGGAGGGTCAGGGCCTCCTCGGCCTTCCAGATCGCCTGATCGACGGCGATCGACGGCGATACCCGAAGCACGCGGAACGGGTTGGTGCGAAACTGCTGGAGGACAGGCGAACGAGTGGCAAGCCCGGGGCCTGACTGGTTCACAGGCGCGATCGTCTCTGTCGCAGTTTGATTCATGGCTTTAACTCGACTCATTGGACGTTAGACACAACGCGCCCGACTGGCACATCCATCTTGCCGCGCTCCTCACGCGGCAGAAGGTTGATCAGCTCCATACAGACATCCGCGACCTCTTGCGTTGCGCCTCGGTTGGCCGCGCGAACCCCTTGTTCGAACCTGGGGCCAGCCAGAGCCAATAGGTTGAGCTCCTGGAACCGGCCATACAGATACTGGAGTAAGCCCATCCAGTAATCAATCGTCTGCCACCAGGCCTGCTGCGTGATGTGATGGAGAGCGTCGCTCTTCGCCTCGGCCACGGCCAAGTCGCCCCGTTCCATCGCGCTGGCGAACTCCAGGCGGAGTGCCGCCAGCTCGTCCTTGCGGCCGCTGTTCTCGAGAAGCTCGCGGGCGTCCGTCGCGAGTTTCTCGAACTTGGCCTTCACGCCCTCGGTCTTCGTCTCCGACTCGACTCTGTCGATCTGGCGGGTCATCAGGCGGACCATCTGGTCGGCCAGCTCAACCGAGTCGCGGTCTCCCTCGGCGATCAGGGCCTCAACCTCGCGGATTCGCTCATCTAGCGGGCTCGCTGCTTTCGCGCCGGCGATCTCCAGCTCCGCGGCCTGCTTCTCCAGAAGCTTGAGCCGCTCCTGCTGCTCGTTCAGACCGGTGTTGACCTGCTCGGCCGATTTCTCCTCGGCTTCGAACTGGACGATCTCGTCGAACCAACGATCGAGCAAAGGGACGTAGCCCCGCGCCTCGGTCCGCGAGAACTCGTCGACGGCGAGTGTGACCTCGATCTCCGTCCCGACCGGTAGGTCACGGGCAATATGATGGGCGTGGATACAGAGGACGCCGATGATCTTGTTGCGGTCGGCGCGGTCGCTCTCCCCCTGCACGAGCGGCACCTTGATGGCGTCGCCCGACTCCCCTCGTTTCAGCGGGACGGTCGTGGCGTGCGTGACCGTGTTCCTGGTCGGCAGGACGGCCCCCTTGCGCAGATACCAGCAGACCGAGTTGTCCGCGAGCATCACACCCACCGACTGCGAGAGCGGCGGCTTGGCCACACTCATCCCGTGGAGGATCGAGAACCGCGACGGCGAGGCCGTCAGCGGGGCTCCTCCTCTCGCCGCCTCGATCCGGAAGACGTTGAGCTCCCCTTTGCGAAGAGCCAGCGGCACAGCGAACGAATTCTGGGCCGACAGGCGGACCGGTCCGGTGTCAAAGCCATCGGCCTGCCCGTCGCGCAACACGCGGATCGAAATGCCCTCGTGTCCGCCTACGACTTCCGCTTTCCCGACCAGGAGCGGGGTCGGGTTGGTCGTCATGGACTCGTATTCAAGCTCAAGCGAAAGCGTCTCCGCCGGCTGCGTACCTGTTCCGGCGCCGGCGCGGAGTGTCCGGGGTAGCTTCTGAGTCGAGGCGAACAGGGCCGCTCCGGCGGCGACGATCGTCGTCGGATCCATCTGGTGGCGCGCGTCCAGGCCGAGCTGTGCCTCGATGATTCGCGGCAAGGCCGGTGTCCGAGTCGGACCACCGACCAGGACGATGCCTTTGAGCCCCGACGTTGACAGGCGGTTCCGCGCCAGCAGCGTCTGGCAGAGTTCGGTCGTCCTGGTGATGATCGGCGCGATCAACGACTCGAGCAGCTCGCGGTCAACCGGCCGGCTGAACCCCACTGGCTCGCCATCAGGCCGACGTGCCAGTTCGGGCACGTCGAACGTCACTTGCTCCTGGTCGGACAAGGCGATCCGGACTCGCTCGGCTTCGGCCAGTAGCCGAACGAATGCGGACGCCAGCGCCGGATCGGTGCGGCGGAACTCGCCGAGACGCCCCTCCGCCCGCACCTGCTCGGCGGCCCAGGCGCCAGCACGCGGTTGAAGTCCTTGCCGCCGAGGTGGTTGTCGCCGTCGTGGTCGAGCACCTGGAGCCGCCCGGCCCGCGAGCGGACGAGCGAAACGTCGAATGTGCCGCCACCGAGATCGTAAACCAGCCAGTGCCCTTCGTGCGTGAAGCCCGAGCCGGAGTGGGCGATCGCGGCGGCGATCGGTTCCTGGAGCAGTGGGGTGTGCTCGATTCCCGCCAGCGCGGCCGCGCGGCGAGTTGATTCGCATTGGGCGAGCTGAAACATCGCGGGAACGGTGATCACGGCCGCCCGCAGAGGCTGGCCTTCGGCGCGCTCGGCGCAATGCGCCAGCACCCGGAGCACTTCGGCCGAGAGCTCCTCGGCCGACAGGCGGCGGCCGGAAGCCGGGAACGAGGTCGCCTGGGTTGTCCCCATCTGGCGCTTGAATTCGACCGCCGTGTCGTCGGGGTGGGCGACCCGGAGCCGGACCGCCTCCTCGCCGACGATTACCGCGCCATCCGCTCGGATGTGGACGGCTGAGGGCAAGAGCACGCCGCCATCGCCGTCCGCGAGAAGGCGAGGTGTGGCATCATCCTGCACGGCGACGGCCGAGTTGCTCGTCCCCAGGTCGATCCCAAAATCGATCGTCGCTCGCATCGTGGCTCCTCCGCGCGCATCCCGGTTCATGCCAGGGCAAATTTGTAGGTCAAGCTGGTCGCGCCTTTGGCGACGGCCGGTCCGCCCGACACCTCGGAAAGCTCCTTCGGGTATCGGTGTTCGTCATCCCCTTCGTACGCCACGAGGAGCGTACCATCGTGGGCGTCAAGTCCGAGAAAGTAAAGCAATGCGACCATCGGCGGGGCGCTGCCCCCATCCCTCGCCGCACGACGGACGGCCGCGGCGTGCGCCGGCCAGCCCTCGGAAAATGCCTCGTAACGCCGGAACGCCCGACGGTCTTCGTGCCGTCCCGGGAAAACCAGAACATAAACGATGACTTTGTCGATGCGAACCAGGGCCGACTTCAGGTCACCACTCGTCATCGCATCCAGCGCGACGGAATCGACGAGTGGACGTAAACTCTCTTCTGCGGCTTCGACGGCCTCGAGCGCCGCCGCGACATCTCCCCCCTCGGCACCGGTTTCACGCCTCGCCATCCCGATCGTTTCGCGAAAGGCCGCCTCCCACCGCCCGGATGTCAGGCGCTCGGCAATCCGGCCAGGTCGCGCCAACTTCGTTCGTCCGTCCTGAGACTTGAACAGTTTGTGCCGAACCGCCGTCCATTCGTGGCCGCACGTGGAGGAGCGCCCCGGTAATCGCCAACGCAAGGAGACCGAGGGAAACCAAAAGGAACATCAATTGTTCGCTACCGAGCGCCGTCACCCGCATGGAAGACTCTCCTCGCGACAGCACCAGACTGGATCGAACGGAAACCAATGGACTGACCGGATCGGCATATCCGATCTCTCCGCACATGATACGCGACGGTTCCACCGATCTTACAGGGTATGATCCGCCAAGATGGGTTTTTTCCGAAATGAATTCTCGCACGTCGTGTAAGGTAGGGCCGGCTGTGCCGGTCCTAGACTTTCCCAATTTCGTGTGCCTATTGAGAACGTCCCGCCACAAAAGCGACTACCCGATCAGACATCATACCGTTTCATGGGCGGAGAACCTGGCCGCCGACAAGCCGGTGCCGTTGCCGGCCGTCATCCAGACAAAGTGCGCCTTCAGCTGTCAATGCCTCGACCCACGCCGGCGACGATCGTCGTGCCAAGGTCGACTCTGACCCACTGGTCTCGAAGGAGGTCGAGTTTGTTCCAACAGGCCGGCAGGGAGGGATCGCGGTTGACCAGGCGGATCACGACGGACTCCAAATGTCGCAATATTAAGAAGAGCAGATGCGGCAATGACTTCTCATCGATGGCTTGGCCATGGAAAACAAACCAGATTCGTCGCCATGTGGCGAACGTCGTCCGGCGCGTTCGCCAGGCTCGTCAGCACGTTGAGCCCCACTCCAATCAGAGTGCGGTGCCCCTCGCTCGTCTCGAGCCGTTCTGGCAAGATTCCGCCGAGTTTGCGACCGTCAACCTCGATGTCATTGGGCCAGCGGATCCCGAGAGACGACGTTCCAATCCCCATTTCGCGAATCGACTCGATCACGGCGACGGCGGTTGCAAGTGCGAGCTTCGGCTCTTTTTCGATCGTCAGGCCGTGCGCCAGAGGGTCAATCGCCAGGGTGAAAGTCAAGCTGCCGGCGTCGGACCACCACTGATTGGTGCCTCGACCTCGTCCTCGTGTCTGACTGCTAGCCCAGACCGCCAGGGGAAGCTCGGTGTGCCCTTCGCGAACCAAGCTCGGCTGCGCGGTCACTGGTGGAGTCGAGGACATCGTATTTCAGGAGCGTACGGACGAAAGGCCAGTCCTGTGCGTCAATTCGCGAGAATGCGGCCACGATCGGGTTGCCTTCTTTCACACCTCGATTTGCTCACGAGGCCGCCAAGGCAAGATTCGGCGCACTCTCGACGGGAAGTCCTGTTCGGGCCGAATCATCAATTTCGGGAGCATGCAGGATTCCGAAAATCATCACTGACGAGATCAGGAAAACCACGACCAAAGCCACGGGCGACAAGCCGACCAGGACGATTGACAAGCCGATGACGATCACCGTGAAACCGACCAGCTTGTACTTTGACAACCGGCTGAGACGACCGTATTGCTCCCACTCGACCAAAATCGCGCCGATGACCGGCAGTCGATGAAGCCTCTCATCCATTCGGGGCGACGAACGGGCGAGGTAGTAGCTGGTCGCCAGAAGGAACGGCAGAAAGGGTATTCCGGGCACAACCAGCGCGACTCCGGTCAGGACGAATGCGCCGCCGGCCAGAACCAGGTTGCGAATGCGCTCCGAGCCGGTCGCGACCTTGGGTGGGCCAGCGACTGCCGTGGGTCCAGCGCGGTCGGTCGTCCCTTGAGACTTTGCCTCGGCTGCGAGCACGTCCTCAAAAAGGTAATGCACTTCGTCGAGAATTTGGTCGCCATCCATGCTGTCCGGTCGGAAAACGATCGTCAACGCGTCCGACCAGGGAAGCTCTTGACAACTCTCGACCCCATCGCGATGCGCGAGGGCATCAACGAGTTGCACGCGAGCGGAGTCGTGAGTCGCCAGTCGTCGATTTCGAATCCGGATCCGGCCCGGCTGGATGTCGAGCGTCTCCCAAACAGAAACGTCGTCTTGGAGCCGATAGGCGGTCAACTTGACCCAGCTCCCACCAAGAGACCACCGTGACAATATCTGGCCGTTCGCGGGACTGCCGGCCGCTTCTCGCACGGATTCGGCAAACTCATTCGCCATCCCTTGCGTCGTGGTCGATCCTTGGCCGAAATCGACTTGGCACGTCGCTGATGCCAGGTCGATCTCCGCTTTGTGAGCCCCGTGCCGCCGCGCCAACGACTCGACAAGTCGCCGGCAGAACGCGCGATGGCCCGTCCGGATCAACCGCGGATCGCGAACCCGGATCGAGGCCGCAGCTTGATCGAATTTGACATCCGGCGCATCGGAAACGACTCCGTTGCTTCCCGAGGAGAGTGGATCCGCCGCTCGATTCGACTTAATCCCGGTGTTTGCCAAGTGTTCCCCCATCAATTTCCGCTTTTGAGTCGCGAACAGCGAAGCGATCATTCAGGACTTGTCGCTTCAAGTCTACCAGGTCGTTCCAGCGACTCGCCAGGCACTACTGAGCCTTGGTCCGCGCGGCATCGCGAGGGTCGAGGACGATCCTGCCGACGTCGATCGGCTTCGTGTCCTTCACCGCGAACTCCTGCTTGGGGGAGTTGCCCCCGTCGGAGTTATACGCGAAGAGCGTGCATCGCGAGCCGACCAAGAGGCCGTGGGCGGTGAACCGACCCTGGTCATCGGTCTCGACAAACTGGCCGGCTCCGACGGAACCGTCGACACCCTCGAAATCGAGTCAGAAATGCATAGGCGACGAGCACTCGCGCCGCGGCTTGCCAGACGAGTCCACAACCTGTCCGTGCGCACTCGCGGCCGGCTCGGCGACGATCGTGAGCTCGCTGTCGTCGTCTTCTGCGCGAGTCGCGTACCCGGCAAGGTCGCCCTTGGGATTGCGTGCGTAGACGAAGGCCCTCGCGAATGGGCGGTGCAACTCAAAACGGCCTTTCTCATCGGCCGATCCTCTGGAGCCCTCGCTACGGACGCCGATCGGCTCCGCGACAACGATCGCATCAGCGATGGTCGGCCCGCCAGGCTCCCTGGCACGCACAACTCCGCGCAGGGTCCGCCACGGCCGGACCGCGCAGCCAGTCGGAAATTTCTTTCGATCTCTCGCTCGTTGCCGACGTTGAGCTTTTCCGGAACAGACTCCGCACCCTCCTGGCGAGGGCCCGTGAGCTCGTATGAGCCAGCAGCGACGCGGAAGGCGTAGCGTCCGTCCTGGTCGGTATCGGCGACGCGGAGGAACACATCCCGCAAGTTGTCAGGCTGGTCCTTAAGTGCCCGTCTTGGCACCAACGGACCTTGCTCGACGAGGAGTACCGGCAGGCCCGGTGCTGGCAACGACGTCGGACCGGCCGTGACCCGTCCCCGGATCACGCATCCTCTTTCAAGCCGCAGGTCGAGGCCGGCTCGAGGTTGTCCCTCATGGACGACAACACCGCTGAGGCTTTTCGCGGCCCATTCGTCGTCGACCACGTGGACCATGTACGACTGCTCCGGGGGAAGATCCATCGTGTAGGATCCATCAGCGGCGGTTGTGGCACGACCCCAACCAGGCGGGTTCGCGCTGCCCGCGCCGTCCGCCATAACCTGAATGCCGGGTGCTGGTGAGCCGTCGGGATGGGTGACCTTGCCCGAAAGACGTGTGAGACGCACGAGATGGGCCGTCACCAGCGCGTCAGGTTTGTCAGGATCCAGCAGAGGCGAGTTTGGCGTTACGTATGTCGATGAATATGCCACGAACGAAGTCGCGCCCTGGAGGTCGCCCGGGAGCCAGTCGAAGGTTGCGATCCCGCGCGTGTCGGTGGCGACCGGGATTGCGCATGTGGAAATATTGACGGACTTCAGCTTTCCCCTTTTGCGAACGTCAGCGGGCAAGATTTCAACCCCCGGCACGGGCTTTTCCGCCGAGTCGACCGCGCGCACACGGACGGTCTTCGTGCCGTTGAGAACGAGCAGGGCGTGCTCCGGGGGCGGCGACCAGATGTTTGGCGGTAAGGTGCGGTAGTTTTCGAAGTAGTCGAAGCCGACACCCGGCTTGTAGCCGACGATCCACTGTGTCATCGCCTCGACCGGTGCGCGGAGGGTGGCGACTCCGCGGGCGTCGCTCCTCGCCTCGGCAACCGGGAAGAACAGATCCAACACAAAGACCGTCGCGCCCTCGACCGCGGCCCCGCGGCCGTCGACGACGGATACCGTCACGACACGGGCCGGGTTGAGAACGATCCGCACAAGCGTTCTCGGCCCCTTCGTACCGTTTGCGTCCTGGAACCGAAAAATTCCCTGGCGCGCTCCGCCGTCGGCTGTCGCCAGAAATGAGAGGTTGAGCAACCTCGGCTCGGTGTTCGGAATGACGAACGTGCCGTCCGCCTTGGTGGTTACGGACTCGGGTTTCATCGTCCAGAGCGAGGAGACCTTGGCGCCGCTGATGGGCTGGCCCGACGGGTCGACGACGATCCCCTTGATGAACCGCAAGACATTGGCGACAGGTGGATCTGGGGACCTGTCCGGACTCGGCATGACGTTTGTTCGGTTCAACCGGTCGTCCCGCCGCGAACATGGCCCCCGCTCCCACATGGCAAGAAGGATGGCTGCCGCCGAAATGGTCTTCAGTCTGCCGATGAGCATCATTGTCAGTACTCCTTGAGTCAAAGCCGTCACGGCAGCCGACGCGACCGTGGAGGTTGCCTGTCCGGCGGCGATTCCTGAGGCGGCTCGGACGGTCGCGTCCAGCCAGACCTCCGACACCGCGTGGGAGCCAACGCCGTTTCCGAGAATGCCGACCGCCGGGACCAGTCCGCGACGGGCCAGCCGAGCCCTCAGCCGCTCGCGACCCTCGGCCAGTCGGCGCTGGATGGTCCGGACGGGGACTCCGAGCTACACCGGCGGCCTGCTCGTTACTTAGCCCTTCGAGATGGCACAGGACGATCGGTGCTCGCATCCTTTCCGGAAGCCGTTCCAGTTCCTCATAGAGTTCCGGCCACGGACTCTTCGCGCCCTTGTTCGCCGCCTGATCGTGCTTTCATCTCGCTTCCTCGACGTTCGATCGTCCGCCTTGCGGGCCGCTCCGGCCCTCGCTTTGGCCGACACCCGCAGCGCGACTCCGAAGAGCCAGCTCGCTACCGAGTCGACCCGTCGTATCGAGCGGCTCTTCTTGGCCAGGATGAGGAACGTCGCCTGCGAGGCGTCCTCGGCGTCGTGCACGTCGTGCAAGACGTCGCGGCAAACGCGCAGGACCATCGGCCCATGCCGCTCGACCAGCGCCGCGAAGGCGGCAGAAGAGTCGGCATCACCACGGCCCGCGAGGAAGCGTTCCAGTAGTGGTCCATCCGCCAAGGCGCCGACCGCCCCCGCGCTCAGCACGGTGTGCAAATGCCTGAGCGACGCACCCCAATGCTCATTCGACATGCTGTCCTGACCCTCGACTTCGTTTGTGTCCGCTCTTGTAGTACCTGGCCAGGTCGTTACACCGCCAACAATTTAGGCACGGCGTCGTTGATGGATGTTGTGGGGCGGGTTTCCCAACCCGCCTGGATGCGTCATTGAGGGAACCAGCGGGTTAGGAAACCCGCTCCACCAGTTTTTGCTATACGGCGTCGTTCACGGTGTGCGGCGACTTTCCTATCCCGCCTGCGTGCGTCAATGAGGGAACCAGCGGGTTAGGAAACCCGCTCCTCCAGTTTTTGCTATCCGACGACCATGGTAGTATTCACGTAAAGGTCTCAGGAACCGTTGTTAGTCGAATCGTTCCCTCAGGAATTGCAACAACGGTTTCCGACACCTTTTCGAGGCAAGCTTTTCACATGTCGAGGAAAGCGACGTCCGACCACGATCTCCAGCGAGAAGTGCTTTCAATCAACCTGCTCTTCACGTCTCGAGTACGGCGACGTCCGACGACGGTGTCCAGCGAGAAGTGCTTTCAGATCAGTCGCTCGGAACACCTCACGTCTCGGGGCCGAGCTTGAGCAATAACTCGCCCGTCTTGACCTGCCGGCCGACGGCGGCGAACACTTCGGTGATCCGTCCCGGCCGCTCGGCGTAGATCGTGGTTTCCATCTTCATCGCTTCGATCGAGAGCAGTTTCTGGCCTTTGCGAACGGCATCGCCGACGGTTACTCCCACGCCGACGACCAGCCCTGGCAGCGGGGCCGCGATCTGGTTGGGATCGGCGGGATCGGCCATCGGCGTTTCGCGGACTGACGACGCCAGTGAGCGGTCGAGGACCTCAATTTCACGGGGCTGGCCATTGAGCTCGAAGAAGACCGTGCGATTGCCGTCGGCATGCGGTTCGCCGACGGCGAGCAGCTTGACGATCAAGGTCTTGCCAGGCTCGATCTCGACCAGGTGCTCGGCGCCGGGGTCGGGGCCGAAGAAGAAGATCGACGTGGGGAGCATCGAGGTATCGGAATAGGTTCGCTCGTGAGCGGCCAGGTCGGGGAAGACGCGAGGATAAAGCAAGTGGCTGAGTGCCTCGCGCTCGCCGGCCGGGCGGCCGAGCAGCGCGGTGGCTTTCTCGCGCGCCGCCTCGATGTCGGCGGGAGGGAGATTCATGCCGGGGCGCTTCGTGAGCGCGGGCCGCCCCTTGAGCACGCGCTTCTGAAGCACCGGCGGAAACCCGCCCGGCGGCTGGCCCAGCCGCCCCTCGAAAAACTCCACGACACTTTCCGGAAAGGCCAGCTCGCGCGCGGGATCGATGCACATCTTCGCTCGTCAGGTTATTGGCGACCATGAACAGCGCCATGTCACCCACGACCTTCGAGCTGGGCGTCACCTTGATGATATCGCCGAAGAGCCGATTGACCTCGGAATACATCTCGCAGACTTCGTGCCAGCGCGCGGCCAGCCCGAGAGCCTTGGCCTGCTGGTACAGGTTGGTGTACTGGCCGCCCGGCATCTCGAGCGCGTAAAGATCGGCCGCGGGCGAGCGCGGACCCGACTCGAACGGTGCGTACAGGGCTCGCACCTCCTCCCAGTACCGGCTCATCTCGATCAGGGCCTGAGGATCGATGCCCGTGTCGCGTGTTGTGAAGCGGAGCGACTCGACGAGGGCATTCAAGCTGGGCTGAGAGGTCAGGCCCGCCATCGAGGCGACAGCGCCGTCGGCGATGTCCAGGCCGACATCCGCGCCGCGCAGCACGCTGGCGGCTTGCGCCCCGCCGATGTCGTGCGTATGAAAGTGGATCGGCACGCCGACTTCCTCGCGCAGCGTCTTGATCAACCGTTCGGCGGCCATGGGCTTGCACAGACCGGCCATGTCCTTGATGGCGATCAGGTTGGCACCGCGTTTCTCCAGCTCCTTGGCCAGCGACACATAGTAAGCGAGGTTGTACTTGGGCCGGCTGTGGGTCGAGGATATCGCCCGTGTAGCAGATCGCCGCTTCGCAGAGCTTGCCGGCTTCGCGCACGCGACTCGAGCGAGAGCTCCATGTTCGGGACCCAGTTCAGCGAGTCGAACACGCGGAACAGGTCGATCCCGGCGGCGGCGGCCTCGGTGACGAAGGCTTTGACGACATTGTCGGGATAGCTCGTGTATCCGACGGCGTTGGACCCGCGCAGCAGCATCTGAAAGAGGATGTTGGGGATCTTCTCACGGAGCTGGGCCAGCCGTTCCCAGGGGTCCTCCTTGAGGAAACGCATGGCGGTGTCGAAGGTCGCGCCACCCCACATCTCGATCGAGAAGACACCCGGGCACAGCCGCGCGTACGCGTCGGCGACGCGGAGCATGTCGCGGGTCCGCACCCGCGTGGCCAGCAGCGATTGATGGGCGTCGCGGAAGGTCGTGTCGGTCACGAGCAAGGGCTCTTGCTCGCGAATCCAGCGCGAGAAGGCTTCGGGCCCCATCGCCAGGAATCGCTGGCGAGAGCCATCCGGGCGGCCCGACCAGCGCGTCGAACCGAGGCGGATCGGGCTCGGGCGCGGCGACGTGTCCCGCGCGGCCTCGCAACGCCGGGAAAGCCATTGACCGTGATCTCGGCGGCATACGTCAAGAGCCGCGAGGCTCGATTCTGCCGCACCGGGAAGCGGAAGAGCTCGGGAGTCTCGTCAATGAACCGGGTCGTGCAGTTGCCGAGCCAGAAACTCCGGGTGCTCGACCAGGTTGAGCAGAAAGGGAATGTTGGTCTTGACCCCGCGGACGCGAAACTCCTGGAGAGCGCGTTCCATCCTCCGCGCGGCATCGATGAACCGCCGGCCGGATGCACAGATCTTGACCAGGAGCGAGTCGTAGA
Organism: uncultured Planctomycetota bacterium; assembly: GCA_963779785.1. Taxonomy (GTDB): domain Bacteria; phylum Planctomycetota; class Planctomycetia; order Isosphaerales; family Isosphaeraceae; genus CAVRFS01. The sequence continues at coordinate 150,492 of CAWAAW010000051.1, read as the reverse complement.
ACGGCGTGATGATGCCGCCGGTGATCGCGGGACCTCCATCAGTTCGGATGCCCAGGCCGCCCACCGAGCGATAATGAGTGATCCGTCCGTAGTCCGGCGTGAACTTGTTCTCCGGGTCCTCGGTCGTCACGCGGCATTGCAAGGCATACCCTTGGATCTGCACGGCCTCCTGGTTGGGCAAGTCGATCTCCGGATCGGAGAGCGGGCTGCCCTGCGCGATCAGGATCTGGCTCTTGACCAGGTCGATGCCCGTGACCATTTCGGTAACGGTATGCTCCACCTGGATGCGCGGGTTGACCTCGATGAAGTAAAACGAGCCGGTCTCGACATCGACCAGAAACTCGACCGTCCCCGCGTTTTCGTATTCGACGTGACGGCCGATCTTGACCGCGGCTTCGCAGAATGGCCGCGCGGACGGCGCGGATCGAGGTTCGGTGCCGGCGCGATCTCGACGATCTTCTGGTGCCGCCGCTGAACCGAGCAATCGCGTTCGTAAAGGTGGACGAGGTTGCCTTGGCGGTCGCCCAGAAGCTGGACCTCGATATGCTTGGCCTTGCGGATGAACTTCTCGATGAAGACATCGGGGACACCGAAGGCCGTGCCCGCCTCGCGGCGAGCCTGGTCGAGCGCGGCGTCGAGGGCGTCCGCCGACTCGACCACCCGCATGCCCCGGCCTCCACCCCCCATCGACGCCTTGACGATGACCGGAAAGCCGAGCGACTCGGCCAGCGCTCGGGCTTCGGGACCGGGAAGGACCGGCGTATCACTACCCGACAGGACCGGCACGCCGGCGTCTCGCGCCAGCTTCCGCGCGGCCACCTTGTCCCCCAGCAGGTCGAGCAGCTCGGGACGCGGCCCGACGAACGTAATGCCGGCGCGCGCGCACTCCCGGGCAAACTCGGCATTTTCCGACAGGAAGCCGTAGCCGGGATGAATCGCGTCGACCTGCTTCTCCTTGGCGAGCTCGACGATCGCACCGATGTTCAGATAGCTGCGGATCGGCTCGCCCGGCTTCCCGACCTCGTAGGCTTCGTCGGCCTTGAGCCGATGCGTCGCGAACCGGTCCTCGTGCGAATAGATCGCCACGGTCCGCATGCCGAGCTCGTGCGCCGACCGGAAGACGCGGATCGCGATCTCACCACGATTGGCCGCCATCAATTTATGAAACACAGGCATCTGACTCCGAGCCCTCGGGGCATCGATCGGTCAACCGGAATCATCGGATTCGTCGATCGATCGGCTGACTGGAACGGGCCTCGTCAAAGGTCTTCCTCGATCCTCGGATTCGACCGGGTTTTCCAGGGTGCCGATCGGACCGATCGTCGCGCGCACCCGATCGCCGGGCCGGAGGAAGGTTCCCGTGGCCGAGCCGACGCCGGAGGGAGTGCCGGTGGCGATCACATCACCCGGCTGGAGCGTGACGAATTGCGACAGGAACGAGATGATCGCCGCGACGGGGAAGACCATCTCCGCCGTGGACGCATGTTGCTTGATCTGGCCGTTGACGGTCAATTTGATCGGCGAGATGCCTGGGGGTCCGGCACCACGTCCGCCGACAAGATGCAAGGACCCATCGGGCAGAACGAGTCATGCCATTTCCCGTGCATCCAGTCGAAAAACTTGTCCCGCTCGCGCGGCTTACGCTTGGGGTTCGGTTTGTAGGAACGGTCGCTGATGTCATTGACGACGGTGTAGCCGGCGATACAGCCCATCGCCTCGTCCTCGTCGATGTGCCTGCAGCGCCTGCCGATCACGACGCCCAGCTCGCATTCCCAATCGATCTGATCGGGCGAGACCCGCGGGATCAATGATCGGGTCGCCGGGGTGAGTCAGCGTCGTGCTCGGCGGCTTCATGAAGACGTAGGGAAACGTCTCCTCACGTTCGGCGGCCGTACCGCCCCGCTCGACGACGTGCTTGGCATAATTTCCCGCCAGGAACAACAATTTTGGGCGGGTTGGCGATCGGCACCAGCAGCCGCACGTCCTCGGTCGGGATCGTCAGCTCGTCGCGGGCGACCAGGTCGAGCTGCTCGAGCCAGGCATTTAACTCGCACGCGGCGTCATAAGAGCTCCCATCCGGCGGCAGCAAGTCGAGCAGATCCTCGGTGGAGGGAAGGAGCAGCTCGACGCCCATATCCTGGCTGAAGGCTTCGGCAGCCTGGTCGATGGGGATCACATGGTCGTCCGCGTAGAATCCCGTCAGGACCATCTCGTCAAAACCGAACCGGCATACACGCATCCAGACGCTCCTTTAGTCGCACTGTGGCTTTTCCTGCCCGGACCCTGCCCTTCGGCGGGTGCTCCCGGCACAGGGTCCTGACTGTCACTGACATTGTCGACCATCTCGACCGGGTGCGGCGGACCGTTCGATCCTGCCGCGGAGTTCCGATCATGACAAACCTTGCGAACCGCGTCGAGCAGGGCGGGTTCCCGGTCCTCGGCCACGGTTCGCAAGTCGAAGATAACAAAGCCTTTGTGGACGCGAGTCACGACCGACGGGATTTCCCTGCCGCAAGGCCGTCGCCCAGCCTGTCGCGGAATCGTGATGAGACGGAAACGGAGGCGAAACGGCGACCGCCATGGTCGCGATCGACTGGTCGGGAGTCGACCCGCCGCCGATAAACGACTCGGACGGCAGAACCGCGGCGTTCAAGCCGAGCTCATCGCGGAACGCGGCGGCGAGTTTCTCGGCGCGAGTCGCCAGTGTGGCGAGTGGTGTGGCGATCATTTTCCAGAGTGGGAATTCGCTCGACGGCTCGGTCGATGTCGCAGTGCCAGCCGAAGTGTCGCCTCGAGCGCGGCCAGCGTCATCTTGTCGAGCCGAAGAGCGCGCATCGAGCGGGTCCGACTCGATCCGGCCGATCGCCTCCTCCTTGCCGATCATGATCCCGCACTGAGGACCGCCGAGGAGCTTGTCGCCGGAGAATAGCACGAGGTCGGCCCCGGCGGCGATCCCGTCGGCCGCGGTCGGTTCGTCACACGACCTGAGGCGGACAACCCGGCCCGAACGCTCCGGAGCCGATATCATCGATCGCCCAAAGTCCATGGGAATGCGCCAGCCGCGCCAGGTCCGCGAGCGTGGCTGCCTCGGTGAATCCGACGATCCGGAAATTGCTGGGATGAACTCGCATGATCGCGGCCGTCTCCGGGCCGATGGCGCGCTGGTAGTCCGACAATCGGGTCTTGTTGGTCGTGCCGACTTCACGGAGCCTGGCCCCGGAGACCTCGAAGATCTCGGGGAGCCGAAAGCTGCCGCCGATCTCGACCAGCTCGCCGCGCGAAACGATCACTTCGCGACCCCTCGCCAGTGCCCGCAAGGCGAGCACGGTCGCGCCGGCGTTGTTGTTCACGGCCGTCGCGGCCGCCGCGCCGGTCAGCCTGCGGAGCAAGCGGTCGATCACGCCGGTGCGACGGCCACGCGTGCCGTCATCCAGGTCGAGCTCCAGGTTGCAATAGCCTCTCGCCGCTTCCGACACGGCCGCGATCGCCTCTTCCGCCAGCGGAGCACGCCCGAAACCCGTGTGCAGCAGAATCCCGGTCGCGTTGATCACCGGGCGCAGCGTCATTCGCTCGTCGTCCAGGATCGCGCGCGCTCGCTGCGCCAGGCTGGCCGGATCGATCGACAATGCCTGCCCCAGACGAATTCCGGACCGTGCTTCCTCCAGCGCCGTTCGGACGGCCCGAAGCACGGACGCACGTCCGCCGCGACTGAACGGAATCGACCAGAACCTCATGTTCCAGCACCGCTCCAACCGGCGGCAGGCGACGTAGCAATTCTCGATCCACCGATCTCGTCCTCTTTCATTCTCGTCGATGGGTTTGACCCTCCCATCCTACACAACGCGATGGCTCTACAAACCTCAGCGGGGCTTCGCGCCGTTTCGGCCGAGTAGACCGGCTCAGGTGTTTCCAGCCAGCCACAGCTCCGCGCCGACAGAGATTTGCACGGGCACAGTGCCGCTGGAGTACACTCTTGCGGAGCAGGCGTCATTGGAAATCGGACGCTCGTCATGTTCGCATCCACGCTCCAGAATCTGTTGAATGAGAATGTCATGCTCAGAATCCCCGGCGGTGGCGCCCGAGATTGCGATGGGATCACGCGGCGCGGCTTTGTTCAGGCGGGCATCCTTGGCATTGGCGGATTGACGTTGCCCGACCTGCTGAGAACTCGAGCGATGGCCGCAAGCGGCGGCGAAACCATCGAGAAGAGCGTCGTCCTGTTCTGGCTGAGCGGCGGTCCCGGCCACATGGAGACCTGGGACCCCAAGCCCGAAGCCCCGAGCCAATTTCGTGGGCCATTTGGCGCGATCTCCACGAGTCGTCCCCGGAGTCCAGTTCGGCGAGCTCCTGCCCGAGCAGGCGAGGCGGATGGATCGGCTGGCGATCCTACGAACGGTCAACCACGGTACGGGCGACCACACCAAGGGCAACCACTGGATGCTCACCGGCTTCGAAGGACCGGCCTTCAACGCCCCGGACAATGAAGTTCAGCGCCGGCCATCGATGGGTTCGGCGGTCGCCCGGCTCAAGGTTGCGGGACGACCGGGCCTGCCTCCATACGTCGCCGTGCCGAATCTCCGGGGAGGTACCGACAACCTGTTCCACTACGCGGCCTACCTGGGCGGCTATGCCAACCCGTTCGTCGTCGAATCGGACCCCAATGACCCCAAGTATCGTGTCAAGAACCTGAGACTTCCTGGCGGCGTATCGCTCGGCCGCCTGGAGGAACGCCGGCGCGTCCTGGAGGCGATGGATCGACTCAGACGCGACGCCGACGTCGGCAATTCGCGATCTCGATGCCTACTACCAGCGCGCCTTCGACATGCTGACCGGCAAGCAGGTCGCCAACGCGTTCGACATCAATGCCGAGCCGCCGATCGTCCGCGACCGCTACGGCCGGCACACCTTCGGCCAGAGCGCCCTGCTGGCTCGGCGGCTCGTCGAGGCGGGAGTTCCGTTCGTGACCGTCAACTGCGTGCCATGGGACCACCACGGGACGCCTCCCCAGCTCAAGACCGAGGTGGGTGCGAACAAGCTGATCCCGCCGCTCGACCGGGCGATCGGCGCCCTGATCGACGACTTGATCGCCAGAGGGCTTTATGAGTCGACGCTCGTGGTGGCGATGGGTGAGTTCGGCCGAACGCCGCGAATGAACAAGGACGCCGGCCGGGACCACTGGGGAAAAACCTTCAGCGTGCTGATGGGCTGCGGGTCGATGCGCATGGGCCAGGTGATCGGGCGGAGCAGCGCGAACGGTGAATATGTCGTCGATCGGCCGATCAGCCCTGAAGATGTCGCGGCGACTGTCTACCACCACCTAGGAATCGACGGCCGGTCGATCGCCTTCGAAGACCGCACCGGCCGGCCGACCTATCTCATCGAGAAGGGTGAGCCGATCCGAGAGTTAATCGTCTAGGAACGGCTTAGTGTCTGTCCCACAAGTCGGTTTACGCAGCCGCTCGGTATTCGAACGGTGCCTCTACGTTCTTGGGTTCGAGCCGGTTGAGCATCAGGTGAATCATGGCCAACCGGACGAACGTTCTCCGACGACAACACGCTCTTCTCCCGGTCCTTGCTCAGCCGACGGCATTTGCCGAGCCACGCGAAGGTCCGCTCCACCGTCCAACGGATCGGCAGTAGCACCCAGCCCACAGCATCCTTCGGGCGCTGCACGATCGACAGCTCCCACGCCACATTCTTTTCCACCCATTCGTAAAGGATGAAATTGTGGTACTTGGTGTCCGCATACATTGTCTTCACATGACTCATCGGCTGGCCCCCCAGCCGGACGAACAAATCCGCCGCCGCCTTGGCATCGTCGATGTTGGCCGCCGTCACCAGGATGGCCATCAGCAACCCCATGCTGTCCACGACGATGTGGCGTTTCCGGCCGTCCACATTCTTGGCGTTGTCCCGGCCTCTTTGCTCGCCGCCGGAAGTGGTATCGACGGACTGACTGTCGACGCTCGCCGAGGTCCGAGGCGAGTAGGGCTTCTCCTCCGAGCGGACCTTGCGGCGGAGCAGGTCGTGGATCGTCTCGAAGGTGCCGTTGCGTCGCCACTGGTCGAAGTATTTCCAGACGGTGCTCTTGGGGGGGAAATCCTTGGGGAGGTAACGCCACTGGCATCCGGTCCGAAGGATATATAAGATGGCATCGACGACGTCGCGCAGGTTGGTCGTGCGAGGCCGTCCGCCCGGATAGACGGGTAAGTGTGGTTCGATCAAGCGCCACTGGGCGTCGGTGAGATCGCTGGGATAGGATTGGGTTCTCATACACCATTCTACGAAGCTCGACCCCCTTGTGGGACAGACACTTACTCCGCGACCGCAGTTTCTGCTTACCTTCCCGCGAAATCTAGAATTGACTCGAAGGGCCCAGCCGCACAAACGATGTTCTTGCAAAACAAACGGTTGTGGCGCCGGGGCGGCAACCAACCCCAAGAGATTTGGGTGCTCACCCTCGCATGATTGCCGAACGTGGAGCCTGCTTTCAGAGTAGCGTGAACTCCACCAGCGCTTTCGGCGGCCCGAGTTGCTGATAACACCACGACGATGGTTCGAGAGGGCTTGCATCGTGCGAGAGTTAGACTGGAAGTCGGTTGCAATTCAAGTGAGGCGATACACGCTCTTGACTATCGCCTTGGTCCCGGTGGTTTTCGCCGGCTCGTACTCCGTCCTCTGGCTGCGGGCGAATTTCCCCGAGTGGCTCTACTGGAAGACGGAGCTCATTCTCTTGATCGCCGTTGAGATCGCATGCGCTGGCACCGCGGCGCTCTCGATCCTGGGCATCTTCGTGCTCGGCGGTCTGCTCTGGCGAGCGAGGAAGAGTGCGAAGAATCGACTGCTGATCGCCCGAGGACTCGCGCTCTGCGTCTCTCTTCTGCTTGGGCTGGCGGCGGCCGAGGCTGGCAGCGCGGTCTGGCTTCGCCGCACCAGTCGTGTGTCTGCATTGCCGGCAGACATCCCTCACGAAGTCATCGCTTCGAACCCGGAACCTCGCTTCGTGGAACCCTCCGGCCAAATCGCACTTCCCACCACATTCCCAGACCCGCCCGGCGACCGCGAGATTGACCTGGTCGTCGTGGGAGAGTCGAGCGCCGAGGGAGTTCCGTTCCAAAACTACGTCTCGGTCGGGAAGTTGATTGCCTGGCAGTTTGCGAAGGTGGTGCCCGAGCGACCGATGCACCTCATACTCGTGGCAAAGTCGGGACACACCCTCGAAAAGCAGCACCAAATGCTGGTCGATCTGAAACGACGCCCCGATATCCTGCTCATTTATTGCGGCCATAATGAGTTCTTTTCACGGCTTTGGTGGTCGCGCAACCTGAATCATTATATTGACGAAAATGTTCCTCGCCGCTGGGAAGTCTTCGTCGATCGCGTTGAGCGGCTTTCCGCGCTGGCCTGCTTGATCCGCGAAAATGTTGACACCTGTCGGCTGGCGATCCCGCCTGAACCGAGTCCCGATCGAAACCTCATTGATGTACCGATTTTCACGGACGCCGAGTTCACTACGATCCTCAACGATTTTCGCCAACGGCTTGAGGTGCTGGTTTCCTATGCGGAACAGGTCGGCGCGATGCCCATCCTGATCCTGCCGCCGGGCAATGACGGCGATTTTGAACCGAACCGTTCCTTCCTGCCCCGATCGACCACACGCGACGAACGCGCGACGTTTCGCGATGATTTCCTGGCTGTTCGCGAGTTGGAGGAATCCGATTCGAAAGCCGCGATCGCGGGTTACCGCACGCTGCTGGGTCGCCAACCCGGCTTCGCGGAAACGCACTTTCGGCTAGCCCGGCTCCTTGAAAAGTCCGGTGTGTGGGAGGAAGCGTTCCAACACTACACCGCGGCCCGCAGTCTCGACGGCCACCCCATGCGCTGCCTCACTCCTTTTCATGAGGCCTACCGCGAGGTGGCAGCCCGGCACGGTTGTATCTTGATTGACGGGCAATCCTATTTTCATGCAATCGGCCGGAATGGAATACTCGACGAGGGTCTTTTTCAGGACGCGATGCACCCTTCGCTCCGCGGACAAATCGCGTTGGCCCAAGCAGTCCTGGACGCCCTTCGGAACCGGAGCGCCTTCGGTTGGCCCAAGGATTCACCGCCAATCATGATTGATCCGGCAGAGTGCGTCGCTCAATTCGGCATCGATGTCAAACTCTGGAGAAGGATGTGTTCATGGGACGAATGGTTCAACAACCTCACGGTGCCTTTGCGGTACGATCCTAGCCTGCGCATCGAAAAGAGAGAAACCGCCGGTCGGGCCGCGAGACGGATCGATGCCGGAGTCGCGCCCGAGCAGGTTGGAATACGGAATATCGGTACGCCGGCGCCTGTTCCGATCGTCCCAACTACTGAGATCCGGCCGACGTTCTAGGTCTCTTCAAGTCAAAATAAAATGACACGAAGAACGAACGATGCTCAAGTACTTTTTCCGCGGCGCCCTAAATTCTCGCCAAACGAGCGAATCCAGTCATCGGTGGGGATGCCGTACGGGCGAAACTTCTCCAGTCGGTTTTGTTCCTCGCTGGCGAAAATCGCCCGATTCTCGCCCAGCTTGCTGGCGTGCGGAGCGTCGAGCATGTGGCCGGAGTCGGTCGGGCTCATCTGGAACAAGATCCTCATGCCTAGCTCGCGCAAGATCTGGTGGGTGAAGTAGCGGTTCAGGTTATTCACCGTATCACACCAAGCGACGATGTGCAGGCCCAGGATGGATCCTTCACGGAGGATCACGTTCGAGCTGGTCGGCGGGGCCGGCGTCCTCATCCTTGCGCGAGAAGCTGAAGTCGTCCTCTTTGCGGCGTAGATCTCGGAATCGCGGCAGATCATGGATGAACAGAAAGACCTCGGGACCGTCGGTTTTTGATTCCTGGCGACGCTGTAGCTCGGTGGCGACCTCGGCGAGGATCTCCCGCACGTCGCGCCAGTTGCCGACGCGCACTCCGTGTGGCAAGGACGCGGCCACTTTGACGAGAACCCCGGCATTGGGGTCATCCTCCGGCGTGCCGTCGAGCAGGAAGAAGCGTGCCCCGGAGCGAATCGTAGGGTCCGCGGCCGGAGGGAACTGGGCCGCCAGACTCAAAAGAGTCGAGGTCATGACGCCGAGCGCGGCCTCGGCGTTCTGACCGACGATGAGCAGATGGTTGCCCCCTTGGCGGCGGAACAGCGCCGAGGTCGGCTCCTTGATCGAGATCGCATCGCCCACCCAGCCCTGGGCCGAGCGGGGGGACTCAGGCCAGGCCGCGGCGTTCACCAGCGTGTGCAGCATGATGTTGCGCGCCAGGTCGGCCGGAGCGTCTCCCTCGAAGACGATCGGAGTGCGAGCCAGGATCGGCTTTCTTTCCCGGGCCAGGACGTTCAACTTCTTCAAATAGCCCTCACGACTCTCGTCAGAAAGCCACACCACCTGAAAGAAATGGTTGCCCTCGGGTGCGCCGTTGGCGTCGTTGTAGATCGCTTCACCGGGCCTTGAGAGCATCCGCGGCGCGATGTTATTCTCACTGAGAATCAGGTGTGCATCGGTCTCGCTGCACTGCAACGCGATCCTCACTGCCATCTGGCCGAGGGTGCTCCGTGCCAGCGTGAAGGCACCACCCAGGCTCTGCGAGCCGAGGATGATGTGGATGCCGAACGCTCGCCCCTGCCTGACCAGCCGGTCGAGCCAGAGGGCGGCCTCCTGCGCCAGCTTGTCCTCCTCGCTGAAGAACTCCTGGAATTCGTCGACGATCAGCAGGATGCGCGGCAACGGAGGCGTACCGGGAACGTTGCGGTAGCCGTTCACATCTTGCACGCCCACCTCGCGGAATCGGTCGGCCCGGAGCCGAAGCTCGGCGTCGAGCCGCTCCAGCACGCTGATCCCGAACTCGCGCTCGCTCTCGATCGCAACTACGCTGGCGTGCGGCAGCTCGTGCGTGGCATAGACCTTGAACTCGACACCTTTCTTGAAGTCGATCAGGTACAGGTCGACCTCGTCGGGGCTGAAGTTGAGAGCGAGGTTGGTAATCAAGGCGTGCATCAGCGTGGACTTGCCCGAGCCGGTGCGGCCGGCGATCAGGACGTGTTGCGAAGTCCCATGGCCGAGCATGAAGTGCTGGCGCTTGGTCGCGCCGGCCTTACCCAGGGGGATATCGATGCCGGTGCGGCTATCCTGGGTCCACCACGCGTCGGTCGCTGGCGTGATGAACTCGAATGGGACCTCAACGCGCTTGGCATCCTTGGCGGCCGCACCAACCTTGAGGATCTGCCGAGTGGCAAAATCCGCGGGCGGTGGCGAGTCGAGTACGAGGGGGTATTGCTCCGAGCGGCGGATCATCCCACGCTGAGCCGCGATCGCGCGCTGTCCCAGTTCAGGTGGGCACAATAGGGGCGAAGCTCGTCGAGCGAGAAGCCGGTGGGCACCGGTCGCGACAGGTCGACGGCGATTAAGGTCAAAACGCCGCAAGGCACGCCACCGGCGGCGATCGCCGCCAGACGTGCCGCCGACTTTTCGTCGAATTTGCTGGGAAAGTCGGCGACGACCAGAACTCGGTACGGCTCGGCGACCTCCTCGGCGACCGCGTTGTACTCCTCGATCGTCGCGTACTCGTTTCTCAGATACTTCTGAGTCACTAGCTCCATGTGAGTCGACAGGTCGGCCAGCCGCTCCTCGATCTGCCGTGGGTCGGTCCAGACCTGACCGTTGACAAGCGCCCCGTCGAAATCGGCGAGGTGCATGAACGCGCCGAAATTCCGGCCGATCCCGATTGGGTCGACAATCGTAAACCGGACCTGGGCCGGGGGCAAGCTCGTCAGCAGCTTGAACATCGACGCTTGGAGCACCGCCAGCGCGGCCGCTCTGCCCTCTGCGGGTGTCTCGATCAAGAGGTTGGCGGCCGACGGGAACGCCCGCAGGGCGGGGAAGCTGAACGATGGCGGCACGCCGTCCATTAATCGAGCGTCGGCGGGTATTCCATGCGGCAACGCCGCCAGATCGAGCGGGACCGCGCCAAAACGGATCACCGGCGGTACGATCCGAGGCAACTGACGCTGAGACCAGACGGGGTCGTCCCACGGAGGATAGTAGCCGTTGACCTCGTGGTTGACGGAGTCGAGCTCGGCCGCGGCGTGCTGCATTCCCTCGCGCCAACGGTCGGCCATCGCGCGCCAATCCGTTTCGTAGCGAGTGTTGATCTCGTCCTTCAGACGTCTTGTACTTCTTCTCCAGCTTGGGGAAGCTGATTTCGACCTGCGTCCGCAGCGCGTTCAGCCTATGGTCGTGCTCGTCGAGGGCCGATCGCAGGTCGCGTTGCTGGATCGTCTGAATGTCGACCATGCGCTGGGCGTAGGACTTCGTTGATCTTGCGGAGCCGCTCGTCGCGTTGCGCCTCGCCCTCGGCGATCATTCTGCGATATTCTTCCTCGCAGCGCTTCAAGTCCTGGTCGCGTTGGGCAGTCACGCGCTTGCGTTCTTCTTTCAGGCGGGCGTCGACCAGGCCGCGGCAATGAGCGGTCAAGCCGTCGGCATCGGACAGCGTCTGCACGAGCGGGGTGTAATAGCGTTCGAGCTGCGACTTCGAGAGCTTGACCAGCCAGGTACGGAGCAAGACAGCAAGCGCCAGCCCGAGGACACCGGCCGCGGCCGTGGCAACACCGATCTCCCCTTCGAAATCGATCGCGGTTCCGACCAGTGGCAGGACGACGAAGATGAAGACCCAGAGTTCACGCGCCCCCTTCATCGATTTGGGGATGATCAGCCCTTCAAGCAACTTGAGGGGCGTCTCCATCCGGGCCAGCCTCGTGAACAACTCCTCGCCCGGATTGGGGAATTTGTCGTATGACTCGCGCGTCGGGCCGGGAATCTCCGTGCTGAGCTTGAATTTCTTGCAGTCGGCGGCGAGAAAGGCTAGCCGTTCGCGGAACGCGTCGGCCATCGGATGCGCTATCGTCGATCGGCTTGGTTTTCTCGGCGTGCTCTCTGGCGGCCTTCTTCTGGCCGGAGTCGAAAGCGCCAACGGCTTCGTTCTTGGCACGGTTATACTCGACCTTCGTCGTATCCCGGTGGCTATCGAACAGCGTGGCGATCTTGCGGCTACCTGCCGCGAATTCCGATTTGGACGTGGCCTCGCCCTTGAGGGCGGCGTCCACGATCGACCGCCGCCGTTTCTCGTCATCGGCGTGTGCCTCTGTCTCGAGCCGCTGAAACTTCTCGACCAGGGCCTTGCGGGCCTTGGCATATTCGGTGTCGGCCGTGGTGCCGGAAGAGGCCCGTTCCGCGTCTACCTTGGCCTCGGCGTCGGCTCGTTCGGCCACCAGGCGAAGAATCTCGCCGAGCGCCGAGCGCTCGCGGCGGATTAGCTCCGGCTCGTTGGGGGACAAGAGAGTTCCGGTCCCGCCCGGGACAGGTGCAGAATCCGTTCGCAAAATCGTGGAGGCACTTACCATGTCTCACTCCGGTCGGAACAATCGCGACGGACCTGTTCGATTACATCGGCAAGCTTTTTCATACCATTCGCCGCCGAGTCGACAGCCGTCTCAAGCGGAGCCAAGTACCGATCCTCGAACCGGCGACGGACGGAGTCGTGCCAGGTCGCCTCGGTGATCAGCCAATGGTCCCGCAAGACCCGGATACTCTGAGAGACGCGGGTGGAACCCGCTAGGACTTTCGCATCTGGCATGATTCATCACCTTACTTGACCATAAGAATGGGAGCCGATCCATCGTTCGACCGGCGGCAAGTCGCTCAATCACTGCGCCGGCTCGGATCGGGTAGCTTCTTCGTCGTCAAAGGGAGTTTCCAGGCTTTCGACCGGGGTTGGGGTTTCGGGCGGTTCCTGAGCCTTGGCCGCTTCGGCGGCCGCTTCCTCGGCAATCGCGGCGGTCGCGATCGATAAGAATTCGGCGGATGCCATCGTCGAGCCCGGCGAGGCAGCCAGGCTGGCCAAGGACGGCGGTGCGACCTGAAGGTAGGCTTCCAGGGAATCGATGATCCTTGTAAGCAAGTTGACCGCACTTGGCACGTCACTGGTGGCCAGTGTCTTGAGCCGCTGAATGCTGCCGTGATATTCGAGCGCGGCTTGCTTGAACGCCGGCTGCCATTTTCGGACCATCGTGAGCCGCTTGTGGGCATCTTCGAGGCTGGCCTCGGCCTTCCGCACGTTGTCGAGTTGCTCCGACATCGCCGGCTTGTAGTCGGGCTTCTGCTGGAGCTTCTTCTTGAAGAGTTCGGCCTTCGCCTGCTGAAGCTTCTCACTTCGCCGCTTGATCTGTTCCTGCCAGTAAACGGGGCGTTCATCCTGAAGCCATCGGAACGTGCGGCGGACATGCGCCTCGACCGCGCCCAGCGCCTCGACCGTGTCCTCCCCGTACAAAGCCAGGGCGACCCGGAATTCCTTGAGCGCGTCAATCGATTGAACGGAGGTTTGGGAGCTCATGGGAGTCGTTCTCGTCCTTTACCAGCGGTGACATCCGCCCGGGACGCACTGAACATGCCTGCATGAGCGAGCCTAACAGACCCTTCGAGCGCTGTAAAGGAGGGCGCGCGGCCGGCAAACGCCTCACTGGTGAGTCGCTGTCAGCCAAACCGGCTGCGTGAAAGCGCCATTATCGGCGATGTCCCAGGCCTCGACGCGTGCCCAGGTTTTCCCAGTGAGATCACGCTTAAGATGAACGCTCTTGCTTGCGAATGGTCCTGTGTCGGAACAGTCGACGCGATGGCGGTCCGTGTGGGTGCCGTCGCCCGAGATCAGCTCGATCGAGTCGCAGCGGAAACGTCCAGCTTAGATCGAGACTCAGTTCAGCCGGCTGCTTCGGATTCAGAGCCACGGTTGACCCGCTCGGCTGACCATTGAGCGTGAATTTGGGGATCAAGACCTCGCCCGTCGTGACGAAGAACTGCCCGCCGCGGAGGGCATCGACGACCGGCTGCCAACTTTCGTCGAAACGCGGAATCCTGTCCGGGCTCGAGACGAACGTAATTGACATTCATGTGGCCGTAGAGCTCGTGGGTGTGGTCGATTTTGAAAACGTCCACCTCGCCCGGCATGTACTTTTTCTGACCCCAATTGGCCATGTCGTCGAGCAAGTCGAGGGCACGCCGCCCCAGTTGGTCGTGGGATAAGTCCGCCGGCATTGCTTTCCATGCGGCTCCCAGCCAGCGGTCGGACAGGTAGAAATCTTGGTGTGCGGAAGATGTCGGGAGTCCAGTTCGAAGCTTTGATTCGCGGATGCGTCGTCCAGGCGAGCCCCTGCTCGCGCTCGAGCAGACGGAGCATCTCGGCACCGCTGCCGACGTGGTAGACCTGTCCATAACGCGGCGTGATTCTCCACGAACGGGTATCCAGCACGCGCGATTCATCGTCCAGTAGACCGGCCTGGGAAAGAGGTAAGTCCAATGGCCGATCTCCGTTCCCGGCCGGGCGAGTCCCAGGTTATTGTTGGCCTCCTCGCCGGGCAAGAATAGGATCTGCCTGTTGGACAGACGCCGACACTCCTCGAACATCGATTCCATCTCGACCAGACGCAACGGGCCCGCGTCTTGAGGATGGCCATCACCGTGGAACTCGGCGAGATGAACGATTTCGACCCCCATCGACTTGAACATGCCGACGAAGTCGGGAATCGACCTGCGGTTTCCCGTCATCTTTTCCTGGAGGGCGGCCATGGCGGTCGCCATGTGCCAGTGAGTAGAGAATGTGTGGTAACCGGGCAGCTTCGGGAATCGATCGCCGTGCGTGTATCGTAACGTCTCCTTGCAAGGCTTGCTCGGCGTTGCCGGAGGAGAGCAAGTAGAACACGCCCAATCGCTGCTCGGTGCCAGGTGGTGCGTTGAACCAAGGGACATAGCTACCACCACCGCGTTCGGACTGGCGAATGCCGAATCCGAATCGCGAATCCAGGCCACGATGATCCTTGCCGTACCAGACTGTGCTGAGGTTCTCCGTCAGGTCGCGCGGAAAGAAAAACTGATGCGGGGGTGGGAAACACGCCACCGATCCAAACTGAGTCTCGGCAACCAAGGCACGGTGCCGGACGGCCAGGTGGCGATCCTTGGTGTCAGCGGCCGGAGTCTCGCGCTGGAGTTTCCCCTCGGTATCCATCCAGGTGAATCTGCGGCTCGCTCGAAGAACGAAACGCCAGGCCCGTGTCGTAGAGAATCGCCCGCGTGTCTTCCTGAGTGTGGATGACCGACTCGACGTGCACCAGGGCCGCGCCCGGGTAGACCGTGAAGCGGAGCTCACCCGTGAATGGACCGATTGTCAGGTCGCCGATCGCCACGGTTGCGCGGTCGCCCTGGCTGGTGACGCGAACCCGCTTCAGTTCGAGCTTCGATCGATAAGCCTGGAACGGGCGATTGGCCGGTGTGTCGAAGAAGACGTTGAACACGCTCATATCCGGCGGCCGGTCCGCCGGTGATTGTCGCGAACCCACCAGGAGAAACGTCACCGGATCGACGATTCTCGATCACGGCACGTCCCTTTTCGGCTGTCGGCCCGCTGATTCCCATCGAACCGATCAGGGGCTGGCCCGTCCCGAAAATCAAGGACGAGCCGGCCGGCCTCATTGTTTTCCATCGGCCACGAAACCCGAAGCACGCCTCTCTCGTGCCGCGCGGTAACGCCGCTGTCCGCGCGATAGCCCGATAGATCGACAGCCGGCTCCGCGGCAGGTAACCGAGGTGCGAGTCCCATCAGCATGACGACCGAGGCGATTGTCATCGTCCGCACATGCCGAGTCATGATCGTGTTCCTCTCAGTTCATTTGGTTTGCGGACCATGCGTGCGATGAAACGCGCGTCCGCGTCATGAATCTGCGGCCAGAGCTGGATGGTGCCAACGGTGGTCGTGTCATCGAGCGGGTTGGGGAACGGGTCGAGTTTAAAGTCCGGATGAGACTCGAGGAAGGTGTTGACCACTCCGATGGTTTCGCTTCGTGTCACCGTCAACACGGTGTAAACCAAGGTCCCGCCGGGGCGGACTCGGGTGCTGGCCACGTCGAGGCATTGCAACTGGGACGCGACAAGCTCGGGCATCTGGCCGGCGGAGATGATCCAGCGGGCGTCGGGATGTCGGCGCCAGCTTCCGATGCCCGAACAGACGGCGTCGACCAGCACCCCATCGAAACTGGCCGCCTTGCCCGCGGCCCGCTTGCCGTCCCAGAGCCGGGTTGTGATGTTGTGGAACGCGAATCCCCGCAGTCTGAGCGCAGTCTCACGTCGACGACGTTCGTTGTCGAAGGTGGAGACCACGAGCCCTTTGCCAGCCATGAGGGCGGCCAGATGCAAGGCGTGCAGCCCGTTCTCACCGCGCACATCCCACCAACGCTCGCCGGGATCGGGGTCGCAGACCATGCCCACGGCCTGTGACGCCAGGTCCTGCGCGACCACCTGGCCGGATTGAAACGCCTTGGTCTGCGAGAAGTCTGTATCCGCAGGCAGCTTGGCGGCGGTTGCAATGTGTCGATGAACCCAAGGCTTGAAGCCGGCGTCCCTCAGCTCGTTCCAGACCGTCTTGTCGTCCTTGCCACGGACAGCCACCCACAGCGGTGGACGCGATTGCAGAGCGCCGAGGAAATCCAAGCGGCGAGCCTTGGGCGTTGCCTCTCCCGGCGGGACGGGGAGCTGCTCGCGCAACCAATCGGGGAAGAGGCGCCAGGGGTCGGCATTCACCGGCCGTCCCCGCCACCCACCGTTTCAACCCCTCGGCACGGGCCGTCCAACCCGGTGCGTCACCGACGCTGTAGAGCCCATCCGGCGGCCGCCCCACTTTCCCGGCCCAAACTCGAGCCATCGCGCTCAATTCCGAGAAATCCAGCAGCCACGCCAGCAGAAGTTGCTCCTCGATCTGACGCAAATGGAGCGGCTCGATCCAACCCCACCATCGTAAAAGGGCGCCGATGCTTCGAAGCATCCAGGCGCGGTCCTTGTTCGTGATCTTGCCACGTCCCAACAAGGCCGACGACACTGCCGGCACCAGCGGCCGGTGTTCCCTCAAGACAGCGTTCAAAACACCTGGACAGATGGCGGACGTGAGCTCCGCCAGCGGCGTGAGCGCCGGCTTGTTTTTATCGGCATGGGCCGGCTGCGGAGGCCGACCCGGGGAGATTTCGGCCCTTTCCACGGTCCATGGTGACAACGCGGGAGCTTGGCCGCCGAGCGGTTCGTTTCATCGGAGGAGACTCATTGGTAGATTTCATTCCCGTCCCTGGCCAGCACGCAGTCGCCCCAGCGGTGAGGAGCGTTCATATGCATTCAAACTAAAACAAGCGCTGATAGCGTCGGGCGGCAGCAGCCCAACGGCCGTCCTTGTTCGTGTTAATCATCCTTCACCTTGCGACTGCGGGTGGATCGCTTGCGTTTGACAGGCGTATGTTTCAACGGCTTGTTCGCGACGCGAGGACCTTTGCCGAATGCCGGGATTTCGATGTGCAGCGCCGCGAACGTATAAAGATCGACTTCGGACCCCTCGTTTCCGAAATAGCCCCAAGGACAATACTCGCACGAGTGAAGGTGTGCTGCCGCTGGCAACTCGGAATCGTTATCCTGTTCGGGCCGCCACGAGGTACGATCGGACGTGGGAGGAGAATCGAGCCAGGTGACGCCGAAGTCGCCTTCCTCCTCGGAGCTTGCTCGAATGGGCAAGACTTTCTTGAGCTCGGCGGAATCCATCTGTGACCCAAGTTTCGCTTTTTCACTGCGCGTCGGAAAACGATCGAGCTGCCAAGTTTCATCCGCGGAGTTTTCGAACATGTATGGGTGGAATGCAACTTCCAATCCCGCCTGAAGTGCAGTTGCCGCCACCAGGTGATCGCGTCCTTTGAGCATGGTCACCGACTGCGCGGTGATCGGGCTCTGCTCTTGCTGGAAACGCGCATCTTGATGGTAGAGATGGCAACAAGGATAAGCGAGCATTCCGCCGTCCGGCAGGAAACTGCCGTCCGCCAGCAATGCGTGCCATGCTTCTTGCACGCGCGGCGCCAGATCCTCGCGAGCGGCTTCGCGCGACGGCGCACCGCCAGCGCCGTGTCGCAGTAGATAGGTCAAGGTGACGCGTGCTCCGCTCCAGATTTTCTCGATCTGATGATCCACGTCGCCGAAAAACGCGGCCCAATGAAGTTGGTTCGGCTTCTGTTGTGTCTTAATCGCGTGTCCCCAGTCGAACTTCTGCACGACTCCCCGGTGACTCAATATCAATGTGCCGTTCGTGAATTGCGACGGCAAACACACCACCAGCGTGCCAAACATGTCGCTGCCGCGCGGTGTGTCCTTGTGTGGGGCGAAGTGCCCGCCATCGGTATAGACGTTGACGCGTATAGAGTTCCGCCGAGATGGGATTCGGGTCGTGCGGAACAAGTTCTCGCTGAATCGCTTTCAAAATGCCGGCCGATTCAGGGTCGAAGTTCTCGACTGCGAATCCTCCGTTCTCAGCCTTGAGTTGAAGCGCGTCGCGCACCGTCCGATCGTACCGGGTCTTTTTGCCATCGCCGAAAGGTGCCGGCTTGCAATGTTCGAGCAACGGCTTCAATTCGTTCTTCTGGTCGAACGGACTTTTCGCACGGGTGACTTCAAATCGGGTTTGGTCCTTGAAGACAAATGTGACGGGCTTATCCGGAACAAACGTTCCTTCACATGAAAACGGAGAAGTCACTCCATGGATTGCCAGCCGCAAATTCTCGAGTGCTGTTTGCGCATTCTTACTCATGGTTTCCGATGTCCTGATTACAGATCCCGCTACCGCCCTTCCGCTTACGCTTCTGATCCCGGCGGAATGCCGTCTTCCGCCCCGGCCGATAGCCCGTATTGGGGTCCGGGTTCGGGACCTGGTGGACGTACTTTCCCTCGCCCAGCGATTTGTTCGCTTTCTCCATCCGTGCACGCAGAGCCACCTTGGGCGGCTGGGCGGGGATGAGGCAGTCGCACCCCGAGCCGATCAGTTCGGACCGGCCGGTCGCCGATAGGGCCTGTCGCACCTCGAAATAATTCTCGGGCTTGAAGAACTGGAGCAACGCCCGTTGAAGTTTGCGATCCCTCAGATGCTTGGCGACATAGACCTCTTCACCCGTGAACGGATCGAGACCCGTGTGGTACATACAAGTCGCGATATCGAACGGGGCGGGAATGAAATCCTGGACCTGATCGGGCTTATAGCCGTTGCGCTTGAGGAACACGGCCAGGTCGATCATCGCGTTCAGGTCGCTGCCAGGGTGCGAGGCGATGAAATAAGGGACCACGAACTGCTTCTTGCCCGCGGCCTTGCTCGCCTTGTGAAATGCCTCGGCGAAGCCCTCGAAGTCGCTGGAATCCGGCTTCTTCATCATTTTCAAGACGTTGGAGTCGGTATGCTCGGGGGCAACCTTGAGATGGCCGCCGACGTGGTGCTTGACCAGCTCGGCCATGTATTCGGGAGACTGCTGCGCCAGATCCATCCGGATTCCGGACGCCACATAGACCTTCTCGATCCCGGGTACTTCGCGGCTCTGCCGCATCAAATCGACGAGCGGGCCGTGGTCGGTACCCAACAACTTGCAGATCTTGGGATGGACGCACGACAGCCGCTTGCACTTCGCCTCGACCTCGGGACGCATGCATTTCATCTGGTACATGTTGGCGGTCGGGCCGCCGATATCGGAGACCACGCCCGAAAAGCTCGGATCCTCGCCCATCCGCCGCAACTCGGTCAGGACCGATTCCGAGGACCGAGACTGAATGATCCGGCCTTGGTGGGCGGTGATCGAGCAAAACGTGCAACCGCCAAAGCAGCCGCGCATCAGGGTCACCGAGTCCTTGACGACCTCGAAGGCGGGAATCTTCTGGCCTTTGTACATCGGGTGCGGCTTGCGTGTGTACGGCAGGCCGTAGATCCGATCCATGTCCTCCTGGCCGATCGGCAATGGCGGCGGGTTGCAGACGATCGCCTGACGGTCATGGTACTGCACGAGCCGCTTGGCATTGAGCGGGTTCGTCTCCTGGTGAATAATCTTGGTGGCTCGAGCGAACAGCTTCCTGTCGGCTTTGACCTCCTCAAAAGACGGGAGAACGATTGCGTCGGCTGGTGGTGTCCGCGACTCACTTGCTCCCAGAGCGTACGCCACGCCGCGCATCTCTCTGAGATCCTTGACGGTCTCGCCGGCGGCAAGTCTCCTTGCGATCTCCACGATCTGGTGCTCGCCCATCCCGAAAACGATCAGGTCGGCCTTGGCGTCCAGCATGATCGCGCGGCGGACGGTGTCACTCCAGTAGTCGTAATGGGCCAGCCGCCGGAGCGAGGCCTCGACTCCTCCAGCAATGACAGGCACGCCGGGAAATGCCTCGCGGGCGCGCTGGCAATAGGGGATTGTGGCGCGGTCCGGGCGCAGGCCGATTCGACCGCCGGGTGAATAGGCGTCGTCGTTGCGGACCTTCTTGTTGGCCGTGTAATGGTTGATCATGCTGTCCATGTTGCCAGCACTGATACCATAGAACAGCCGGGGCGGTCCGAACTGCCGCCAAGGCTCGGCACTGCGCCAATCCGGCTGACTGAGGATCGCGACGCGAAAACCGGCCGCCTCCAGAACCCGGCCCAGGATTCCCATCGCGAACGCCGGATGGTCGATATAGGCATCGCCGGTGACAAACACAACGTCGACGAAGTCCCACCCACGAGCCTTCATCTCCGCCCGGCTGGCCGGAAGATGAGGAAGG
The DNA here is from genome assembly GCA_963779785.1 of uncultured Planctomycetota bacterium. Classification (GTDB taxonomy): domain Bacteria; phylum Planctomycetota; class Planctomycetia; order Isosphaerales; family Isosphaeraceae; genus CAVRFS01. Next base: position 129,833 of record CAWAAW010000051.1, on the reverse strand, counting down.
TCGGGAGTAATCACCGGCAACGCCGGCAACAAGGTCGGCGCCAGGTTCGATGTGACAGGGGGATCGGAGCAGGGGGCGTTCATCACGGGCGTCGTATCTTCCGAACAGGATGAGTGTTATTGTCGACGTTTCCAATTGCCGGCTTCAGGCACGCTACGAGAATTCCATTCTATCGCCCTTGTTCCTGGCTGAATACGTCTCGCTTTCGAGTTCGACGCTGAAGGCGGTTCTTGACGCTTCGCTCCGATCGCCACCAGGGAATTCGGTACGCGCCGATCTGTGTCCGCGCTGTCAGTCACCAGGTCGTCGAGGTGATACACTCTCAAGCGCGGCAGTGGGCGTCGGTCTACTTGCTGGTTGCGTCGATTCGACGACCTCACGAGGCCGTCCGTTGCTGAACAAAAGCGCCGCGCCACCGAGCAGGCCGACCGCACAACAGGTCTCCTTACTCTTCGGAGCGTAGTCTGGAAGCGCACGTCTCTACGAGCTTTCATGGCGCTAGCGCGGCAGCCAACCCCTTGAAAATGAAGCCCGCTTTCTTGCATGAATGTCGAAGGTGAATCGTCTTTTCAGAGTCAGGTCCGATTATTCAGGCGTCACACGTTACGTCAAGTCCTGTCGAGAGTTATATCGAATCGTGAAGGTCCGATTATTCAGATACTATGCCCGGAGCGAGCCGGGCTGAAAAATGTAAGCCGCTGACGGTAAGCTCCAAACAGTGCGTCAACACCTTCTCTTTCAAGGAGCCTTACGATGTCAGCGACTCACGTTCCGAATTCTACACCGGCGGCCTCGGCAAAGCTCTACCTCGCCTTCGAACTTGGCTGGACCTCCTGGAACCTCGCTTTTACCACCGGCATGGCTCAGAAGCCTCGCGTCCGAACCATCCCGGCGCGTGACCTCGATGGCCTGCAACACGAGATCCGGCGTGCCAAGCAACGCTTCGAGCTTGCCGATGACGCCCCGGTGGTCTCCTGCTACGAGGCCGGCCGCGACGGCTTCTGGCTTCATCGCTACCTGGAAAAGAACGCCATCGCCAACAGCGTTGTCGACGCCTCCAGCATCGAGGTCAACCGCCGGGCTCGACGCGCCAAGAGCGATCGGCTCGACGTCGCCAAGCTCCTGACCATGTTGATCCGCTATCACGGCGGCGAGCACAAACTCTGGAGCGTCGTCCGCGTCCCTTCCCCAGATGAGGAGGACCGCCGGCAGCCCCACCGTGAACTCATGGCGGTCAAGGAGGAACGCACCGAGCACTCCAATCGGATCAAGGGACTCCTCGCCAACCTGGGGCTTGACGTCGTGGTCGATGAAGAGTTGCCGAAACGTCTGGGCCTGCTTCGCCAGTGGGACGAGACATCGGTCCCCGCCGAGCTGACCGCGCGCATCCTCCGGGAGTGGGAGCGTTTTTTGCTGGTGGACCGCCAGGCACGGGACCTGGAGAACGCTCAGTGGCAAGCGTTCGGCAACAACGAGACGGCCGACGTGGAGAAGCTTCGGCTACTGCTGGACCTCAAGGCGATCGGACCGATGAGCGCGACGCTGTTTGTGCGTGAGTTCTTCGCCTGGCGACAGATCAAGAATCGCCGAGAGCTGGCGAGCCTTGCCGGGTTGACCCCGACCCCTTACGCCAGCGGCGATAGTCAACTTGAGCAAGGGATCAGCAAGGCGGGGAACCGCCGGCTGCGTTGGATGGCGGTGGAAATCGCCTGGAGCTGGCTGCGCTGGCAACCGGAAAGCGCCTTGAGCCTGTGGTACCAGCGTCGGTTCAGTTCGGGCAACGCACGGCTGCGGAAGGTGGGGATCGTGGCGCTGGCGCGCAAGTTACTGATCGCGCTCTGGCGTTATCTCGAACAGGGCGAAGTGCCCGAGGGGGCGGAATTCAGTCCGTGGGAGAAGAAGCTCAAGAAAAGGACATCGGCGAGGTCGGCAGCCGTCGGTGCCGCCACGCCGTGAGCGTGAGGATCGGCGAATCCCGATCAACTTGGGCTCTTCCGCAGAATCTGTGGGCGAGCCAGGCTCAGCTCGGGCTCGGCAAGAGGGACCGCCCCTCCCACCTTCACCCTCGCATCGCCCGGAAAAGTGAGGGCGATGCGAGGGTGAAGGCGGGAGGGGCGACGGGGAAGTACATGGGGGGATCGACCCAATCGGGGCTGATTTTCCGGGCGCGGGAATCCTGAGGGTTCCCTTGGCTCAAACCCAGCGTAATCAGACAGAGCGCCTTGAGGGAGGAACCACGAGCGTACCAGGCTGGTGGGGGCGACCGTGTGCAAACGCCGGGTCGGCGGTAGCCGACCGTTATTCAGAAGGGTTTGCTCCCACTCCTGGCTTCGGAGTCGTCCGCGGACGAACAAAGTAACGGGTGCTTGGTCCCTTCAGTGAGGACTGACACGGATAGAAGGTAGTCGCGGCCTCACGAAGGCCCCGACGCACATGACGAAGCCGCCAGCCGAGGTCTCGTGCGATTTCTTGACAAGGTAAGGAGCGTGCTACTGAAACACGACGATGCCGGCGGCATACGGACCAGACACGCTTGGTCGCCGGTCTCACCGCAAACGGTGAGACCGGCGACCAAGCGTGGAACTCGGATCGATCGCTGTCTGCGCCCAACAAAGCGAGCAGTAAAAAAAAGCCAGGGGGCTTGACGTCGGCGGGATTATAGAAGGCGTCACTCGTAAGTCCAATTCCTGCAAGGCTGTGACGGCGTGACGGCGTTTTTGGGCCCGCGCACCTTTGTGCGCGCTCTTCGCCGCAATCGTACCGAGGTTCAGGGCGTTCATTCACAGCGAGGCTGCTGTGCCCAGCCGTGTCCGACTCATCCCGAAAACGGGCTAGCCGGAAACGCCAAGTCGAGCAGGAGGAGTTGGTAATCCGACCGGTGACGGAGTGGGGCGAAGTCGAGATCATCGCGCATGAGTACGTAGTCGGTGAACCCCGGTGTGACGCCTCGTTGCAGCTCGTTCATCGCGCGATCCTGCAGCGCGTCGCGGTCGGCACGGGAGCCGGCCTGAATGCTGAGTTGAGCCAGGCGCAAGCCAGGTTGTACTGAAGGACGAGATCGGCGGTTTTGATCCGGCGCATGATTGACTCGGCCGTTTGGATCGCGCGCTCGGCCTCCTCGCGGCGGTGGCAGTCGAGGAACGTCAGAGCAAGACAGAGCTGACAGTTGGCGGCGATCGCCAGCGAGTCGTCGGCGGCGGGGTCTTGAGTGAGTGCGGACGCCTGGTCGAGGGCGCGTCGGGCTGCTTTGTCCGCCGTCGAGCAGTCGCTGTCGGCTCGGGCCAGGAAGATTTCCTGCAACCGGACACGTAGCAGGCCGACCCGGTATTGGTTCACTCCCGGGTATGATTTCGCGAGGCCCTCGTACAGCGACGCGGAGCGGTCCAGCGTGGCGTGCGCGGGGAGCTTGGCCGCGAGCTCACGGGAAGAGTGGTTGCGCAGATTGTCGGCCAGCGCCAGCGTGTACCGGGGAGTTTCGGGGTAGGTCCGCGCCATCTCCTCGGCCAATTCACAAGCCTGGTTCGAGGCAGACAACATCGCACTGTATTCCCGCTGCGCCTTCAGCGCATCGGCCAGAGGGTTCAAGAAGTCGACCAGCCACATGGTCAAGTGGGCGTCGTTCGGCCGCTCGCGGTGGATCTCCTCAAACTCTCGCCGCGCGCGTTCAAGCATCGCGACCGCCTCGGGAAGCCGATTGAGGTGCCGGAGGCAGATCGCGATGTCGAGCCGGCTCCAGGCTCGATCCGCGCAGTATCGGATGTTGCCGTGCTGCCGGCGGACCAAGGCCTCACGGATCTCGAGGACCCGCAGGTGCGTGCGGAGGGCCTCGTTCGGGTTGCCGGCGACCAGTTGCGTGGCGCCAAGGTTCCCCAGGCACCATGAGAGCTCAAACTGGAACTTCTCGTTTTGGGGGTCGCGGCGGACCAGGGAATCGAGGAGGGCGTGCGCCGCCTGATAGGACCGCATTGCCTGCTCATTCCGAACGAATCGCCGCTCGATGCCACCGCGCTCGGTCAGCGCCATGGCCTCGTCGAACACTCGCCAAAGGTTGTCGGGCTCTCGGGCGGAGAGTTCATGGCGGATCTCGATGGACTTGTCCAGCGCCGCGCGGGCGATGTCGGCCGAGCCGACTTCCGCGGTCAGCGAGCCGAGCCGGATGTACGAGGCGGCGAGCTGGGCGCGCGCCTCGGAAGTCGGGTCGCCTTCCAGTGATGCTTGAAGCTTCTTGTAGAGCTCGATGATCCGCAGAAGCACCCCCTGGCGCGACCCGTGGGCGTCGGTCAAACGAAGGATCGACGTATCGCCGGGCCCCTCGATGGTGTCCTGAACCGCGCGGAGGGCCAGGCCGAACCGCTCCTGGGCGCGGAGGCGGGCGTCCCGCTCGAGGTTTCGCGCCTGCTCCAGTTCGCGGTTGGAGCGGTTGAGGCCCTCGAAGGAGAACTGCAGCAACCGGCCGGCATGCGCGCTCGGCGCGGAGGCTGGCCTCGGCGCGGAGCCAGAGGCCCGTTGAGACCGCGGTCCCCACCGCCAGCGCGAGGCTCAGAGCGGCTGCCAGTCCCGCCTGGGTGGGGTGGCGGCGGATCAAGAGCCAGGCGCGGACCAACGTGGGCACGGGGCGCGCCGTGATCGGCTCGCCGGCCAGCCAGCGCCGCAAATCGTCAGACACTGCCGCCGCCGAGTGGTAGCGGCGGGCCGGTTCCTTCTCCAGACATTTCAGGCAGATCAGCTCAAGCGATGGCGGCACACTCCGGTTGACGCGCGACGGCGGCTCAGGAGGCTCGGCCTGAAGCCGGGCCAGCGTCTCGTGGAATGACCGCCCCTCGAACGGGGGCCTGCCGGTCAATAGCGAATAGAGGATCGCCCCCAGGCCGTAGACGTCGGTCGCGGTGGTGACCGACGCGGAGTCGCCCTCCGCCTGCTCGGGGGCCATGTAGCCCGGCGACCCCAACACCGCACCCCGTTGAGTCAGCCCGGCACCGCCCTGGGCCCGTTTGGCCAGGCCGAAGTCGGTGACGTGCGGCCGACCCGAGTCGTCGAGCAGAATATTGGCGGGCTTCAAGTCGCGGTGGAGAATCCCTCGCTGGTGCGCGTGATGGACCGCGCCGGCAATCTCGATCATGACCCTGGCGACCGCCCGGAGATCGGCGGCCAGGCGGCATCGCGCCTCAGCGAGGCTGCCGCCGGTCAAGAGCGGCATGGTGAAGTAGTGCAGCCGCTCGGACTGGCCGACCTCGAGGATCGGCACGACGTTCGGGTGGTCGAGCGCGGCGACGGCCTCGGCCTCGTTTTCGAAACGGAGCACGTCGTGCTGGGTGGCGAACCGGCCTTCGAGGATCATCTTCAGCGCGACGAGGCGGCTGGGTTTGAGCTGCCGCGCACGGTAGACGATCCCCATGCCTCCGCGACCGATTTCGCCGAGCAGCTCGTAGCCGGGGACGACCGGGGCCACGCCGTCCTCGCCCGTGACGCCGTTCGCCGGCGGCCAGTCGCCCTCGTCTTCGCCGAGGTCGACGTCCGACAGCGCCTCGTGGACCTCCATCTGGAGCCGGAGCCGTTCGGCAAACTCGGGGAAGGATCGCGCAGTACTCGCCCTGGTCAGGCCGTTCGCCCAGTTCCTCGCGGATGAGGATTTCGTGGTATATCAGCCCAAAGAAAGCCTCGGGGTCGCCCGCGACGGTGGGGAAATCGCGGCGGTACGACCGCACATCGATCCTTTCGCCGGCCAGCCAGCGGCGGCGTTGGTCCACGCGCAAGCACAGCGAGCAGGTGGTCGAGCGCCAATGGCGGCCCACCTCGCTTTGCCAAGAAGGCGCTGACGTCGGGCCGCTTGCCCTGGTCCCAGATGGCTTCGAGGGCCGAGACCACCGTCTCGGCAGAGCCTGCTCCGTGAGCAGGACGTGGGCTCGGGTCAATCGTCTTCATCCGACGTCCCGTCCAGGCCGAGCTCCTCTGATACCCGCTTGACGGCGCGCGACATCTGCTTCCGGCGGGCCTGGGGCGTTCCGCCCAGATCCGCGGCGATCTCGGCCCAATCGTGACCGGCGGAGCGGAGGTCGGCCATCCGCCGCTCCTCGGTCGAGAGCCTGCTCTGGAATGCATCGAGCAGTTCCCGGCCGATCGCCAGCCGGCTCGGGCTCGGGCTTGGGTCGGTCGCGAACACACCTCGCTCGCCGAGGCTCACGTCGCGGCGCATGTCGCGCCGCTGCGCCTTCTGCTTCCGCGCTTCGTGGGCGATCTTGTTCCGCGCCATTGCCCGAAGCAGGGCCAAGAGCTTCTCCTGACTGTCCAGCTCGAACTGGCCGGTGGTCACCCGGATGAAAAAGCTCTTCAGTACCGACTGGCACAGGTCGGCCGGGTCCAGTAGCCGCCGCAGTTTCGGGTCGGTCATTCGGAACTGGACCTCCAGGCGCAGCGCCGGCTCGTACCGTTGGACCAGCTCGGTCGCGGCCGACTCATCGCCGGCGCAGACCCTCCGCAGGAAGTCGGCGAACGTTGCGGCGTCTCCCCCGGTACGGGCGGACGCATGTCCTCCCTCGGTCGTCGCCATGGATCTCCTCACCCCGCGGTCGGGGGTTGGCCAGATGCCCCGCATCGGCCCAACCTTCGCCAGCCGGTCGCGAACAAGGATCAGCAGCCGGTCCCAAATCGTCTCACAACTGAGAAGTTCTCCAACCACAATAGCACACGCGATGCCGTTTTGTGACCCTCCTCATCGACGCGAGAGAGACGCCAGAACCGCATTTCCGTCGCGGACATGGTCAGTGACAAGCCGGCATTGCGTCTTCCTGATCCCGGCGACAGACCTTCGGCCTCGCTCTCCCAGTCTGAAAAGGATAGCGGTTCTCAATCATTCACCGCGTGCGAACAGCCGCGCGGCCAGCCGTGGCGCTGCGGCCAAGGCCGCCATCTGGACGGCCAGCCGCGGGTCAGCGACGATCGTCTTGATCAGGCCAGGCGCGAGCCGGAAACCCTGACGCAGCGCGTCGCGGGCCAGGTCGGGGCGGCCCGCGCGGAGGGCTTCGTGGGCTCGATTCAGGTACGCGCGGCCCAGGCGATCATTCGCAACACGCCAGAGCCGGTCGACATCGGGCAGGTTCTTCAGATCGACCGCGAACAAGTGCTGCTGCAATCGCATCGTCTCGTCGAGGTCGGCCGTGCCGGTCTTGAAGCGATGGGTCTCGCTGGCCAGGTGCCATCGAACTTGAACGGTCGGCCGCGCCAGCCACGCCACTCTCCAGTGTCTTGACAGACGCAGCCAAAAATCCCAGTCGAGCACATAACGATACGACGGGTCGAACCCGCCGACGTTCGCAAAAGCGGCGACTCGAACCGTGGCCGCCGAGCAGCGGAGCGGGTTGCCACCGGCCATCGCCTCGGCGAGCTGGCCTGGCTCATAACACCCGATCCAGCGGCCCCAGACCGCCCCGTTCCACCATCGTCTCCGGGACAGCTTGCGCCGCTCTCGTCAATCACCACGGACGCACTGGCGACCAGCCCGACCAAGTCGTAGGCGGCGAAGGTCGCGTAATGGGCCGAGAGATGGCCGGGCATCATCACGTCATCTTGGTGAAAGATGGCAACCAGAGGCGTTCGTGCGAGAGCGACGCACTGATTCCAGTTACCCGCCAGGCCAAGACGCTCGGAATTGACCGCGACCCGCGCCGATCACCAGCGACCGCGCGAACCAGATTCGAGCGTTTGGTCATCGGAACGGTCGTCCGAGATGACCAGTTCGAACTCCGGACCCTCTTGCGTCAAAATGCTTCGTAGGGTTTCGGCAAGATGAGCCGCCCCGTTACAGGTGGGTACGGCGACAGTCAGGAGCGAGTTGGCATGCGAGTCCGCCACGCTTTTCTCCAACCTCAGTTGGAACCCGAGGATCGATCGCCGAGCTCCCGTAAGGTCTCCCAGGAGAAGAGACCCGAGGAATGGCCGTCGTTCCAGCCGAGCTGGATCGCGTAGGTGCCAACCGGTTGCATGCTCTCAACCTTCAAGTCTGGGCGAATCGAGGCCGGGTCGAGCATGCGCTCGCCAGTCCATTCATTTCGGCAAGTGGCACACGGACATTCGCTTCGGAGAAAGCGATAAAGCAAGCGATCGACGCGGTTGTCGGGCCAGGTCAATTCGAGGATCTGGTCGGCTTGAAGGGCCCGGATATTCGTGGGAGGATCGGACATTGAGGTGGCTTTGTAAAGGTGCGCGGTGAGGGACGACATCACGGCAAGTTGTCGAGATCGGCGAGATCCTTCGTCCTGCCGGATGCCCGTTTGTTTATTTTCAAGTCATCGGCAGAGATGATAGACACTGGTACTCCTTCGATCACTTCGACAATCCGCTTTGCGTAAGCCTCGGCGAATTCTAACCCGGAAATGGTCGTCAGGATTTCAATCCGAAGCGGTGGATTACCCATCTGGGTGATCTTGTCAGGCCCAAGGAACAATTCGGGGGTCATACCGGTGCCAGCGAAGCCGAAAGCCTCAAGAGCCGCGATAATCTTCGCTGCGTTCGCCTCATTCGTTGCAACCCAGATGTCCATATCGGCCGTTGCACGTGGGAACCCGTGGTAAACCACGGCGTAACCTCCGATAAGCAGATATTCAACGTGATTTTCGTTCAATAACTGTAAAAACTCTCTCAACTCTGTCGGAAATTGGATCGTATCCATAGATCACCTGTCGCATCAATTCGAGGGCTTGGAGTCGCGCGGCCGTCGATTGCGTCCGCCAGAACTCCTTATCGTCGCCCGAGTCCTTCAAGGAGATGACAGAAAAAGCCGTTTTGTCCATCCGCAAGGCTTCGAGCGGCGTCCGCAGTTTTTTGTCGGCTGGAATGGCTGGATCTTCGTCTGGCATTCATGACCCTTTCGATAACGAATGAGGCCGCCTTGGACATCATGGATCATAACAGACGTGAAGGATTCGAGAAACGCGAGATGGAACTCGGACCGCACTTTCTACGTTCGCGCACCCAGCACAAACGCGGTCCGGCGGGCCTTGCACCGCGCTCCGGGAGGAGCGCGGTGGTCGGCCGCCATGACCGCGCGACAATTCAGTGCACCCACACGATGGACGAGCACAGCTTGGGCCGGCACTGGCCGGTCATCGTCAGCCGGCTGGGGAAGGCGGGCCTGGCGGTCGTTCCACGCCCCGCGAAGGGAACGACCGACCTGAAGAAGGACTCCGCCAGCGAGTGATGCCGCTCATTTCTTTTCCTTGGTGGCCTTGCTCAATTCCTCGATGGCCTGGACGCAGTTGTTTGAGCTGGGCATCGAGGGCATCGAGCCGTTTGGAAACGTCGGCGGAAGCATCGGCAGGTTGCTTCTGATTGACAGGATCGCCTATGGGAAATAGCGAGGTCTCTCACCGGATTGACCAGGTAGTGGGGTGTTCTTATAGCGGTGAAAGATACCGCCGGGACGAGCAACCTCGAAATCGAAAACCGCGTTCATCGACTGATTCGTGAGAACCGAAACTTCAGCTTTCTTCCGCCGTTCGGGCGTCACTTCGACCGAGAGATGAACCTTGCCCTCGCGAATGACATGGAACAGGATTGGCTTTTCTCCATGTGAACTGGACGACGTCGACCAGCTTGGCCGAGTCAGGCAGCGGCTTGCCATCCACCTCGAGAAGGATGTCATTGACCTTGATATCCGTCTTGGACGCCGGGCTATCCTTGACGACTTCGTTGACGATCAGTCCCTGACCGCTCGGGAAGCTGAAGTTGTGATCGCAACGCCGGCTCGACCGGCGTAAGCGAGACGCCGATCCAGTATGGGTTCTCGGGGGCCTTGGGCGGGACCGGTCGTAAGGTCACCTGGATCTGCGGCTGAACCTGGATCTCCGTCGCCTTGCCCAGACGAAGAAGATGGAGGGTGGCCGGTTTCTCACCTGCGGACTTCAAGTGTTTCTCGAGATCCTCGGGTCGCTTGAGCGGCGTCTCACCCAACTGGAGCAACACATCGTTAAGCTGGATGCCCGCCTGATGGGCGGATGAATTGGGATTCAGTCCGGTCACCACCAGCCCCTGATCCTTCGGAAGTTTGAGGTGAGCCCTCGACCGTGTCGTCCGCCGGTGCCAAAGTGAGACCCGCCGCTCGGCTCTCGGCGTTCCAGGCTCCCAATTGCTGCAAGATACAACGACTCCGGGCTCCTGTTTGCGTAGACCCACCGATTTGTGTGTGTGTTGGTAGTCTGATTCGCATCAGGGGTAAAAATCCAGGAAAGGTTCTTTTCCAACCATTGGCCTTGAGATTGTTGCCCACCACGCGGATCTGCTGCCGGTTGAAGCTGGTTCTGGCCCGGCTCGGTCTGACCATGCGCCGAGACGGCCTGAATGAGGCAAAGGCTGATCGTGACGATTGACACCAAGCGAACTTTCATGGTCGATCTCCTTTTTGGAAGTGTGTTAAGAAGTTACAAAGGCTGGTTGCCTGTATAGCGAATCTGGACCTGATCGATGGGGACCGTCACGCGCCGGCCGTCGGCCAAGGTCGTGGTGATCAGGCGCCGGCGCTGGTCGACCTGATACCCGTGTCGCTGCAACACGACCTGCTCGTGTTCGGAAATCGGCGGCGGCTGATTCGTGACCCACTCGGAGTCAATCCCTGGCCCGGCCAGGATCGGTACCTCGGCCTGGGCGGTCTCCGAGCTGAATCAGCAGCCTCGCGACTTCTCTGACGGTCTCGCTCGGATTTGGCGGGGACCGATCCTCACCCGGCGATTCCGCGACGGTTTGAGCCGAGAAGTGGAAGCTCAACGAGAGCGGACGTTTCGGATTCCTGTGCCGGCTGGACTGTTAACGGTTCGAGCCAGGCCGGGGAGTCGTGGCCGGGAGCGATCAACGGCCGCCAGGTGTGGCCCACCCAGCCCAGCACGAACGACGCGGCGACCGTCGCGGCCACGATTGCCCTGCGCAGCCAGCTTGCCGGCGTTTGACTCGATGGCGCGGTCGCCAGCGAGATCGACGACGTGCGCGAGTCGACTGGAAGTCGCGTTGGTTGACCGATAGCCTGTAACGACTCGCGCCAGCATTGGGCTTCGAGAAACGCCAATGCGCAGCGCTTCCAGCCCTCTGGCTCGACGATCCAGGCGATCGACGGCGTCGCGCAGCTCGGCGGGTGTCAACTCTCCGTCGACGATTCGATCGATGAACTCGTCGCTGAGTGGCTTGAGCGGATCAAGGTCGGTCATGGTCGGATGCCTCGAATTCGGCGGCCAGCGCCGCCAGCTCCGCGCGGAGCCGGCGTCGGGCGCGATGCAGTCGGGCTTCAATGGTGGAAATCGGCCACGCCGAGCCGTTCGGCCAGCTCGCGCGCTGTGTAGCCCTCGGCGTACTTGAGAATGAAAAGCTCGGCATCCCGAGGGGGAAGCCGGCGCAACGCGTCCTGAACCATTTGCTGGCGTTCATCGCGGACCAGCCAGCCCAGCGGCGACGGGGCCGCAGTCGATCTCGCGCACGTCTGTTTCGGGCCGCGTAGCGATCGACCAGCGACCGCTGACGGCCCGTCTTGCGGCGATAGATCAGCACCTGCCGCACCGCCAGGCGATAGAGCCAGACAGCCACCCGCGCCGGATTGTGCAAAGGCGAGCGCTGAGCGACGGCCGCCAGCGCCACGTCTTGCATGACCTCGTCGACCGCTTGCGGCTCGCCCAGTCGCGAAGCCACCACCCGCCGCAGCCAGCGATCGTGCTCGGCCAGGGTCGCACCCCAGTCGAGTACGCCCGACAGATCAGGCTCAGGAGTGGGTAAGGTCCTCGGCTCGTTCATGGCTTACAAGAGAGTTGCCGCCGAGGAGGATTTCCTTGCGGTGTCGATCAATTTTTCTCAAGATAGCGTCAGTGAGGCGTGGCACTCTGCGATGGCGTCGCGTTTCGTAGAACTGGAACTCATGTCCGATTTCGATTCGGTTCGAGAAACTCGACCGCACGGGGAGAACACGTGAATGAATCCCGTTCTACGAGATGAGCCTGTGACGAATGATCCAGCCTTGTGCCTCGTTCAGACTCTTCGACTTGCCGGCGGGAATGACGTCTGACGCGCGGCGACGGCGACGATCATGAGGCCCATGATCGCCAGAGTGCTCGGCTCGGGCACGGCCGACTCCAGGGGAGTGAGGAAGTATTCGTTGGTCTGGCCGGACGCATCGGTGCCGAACGCCACGATCTCGCCCGCCGCGTCGATCCCGACCGCGCTCGTCAGGGTGATGCCCGAGAGGGGCGGGATGAGCAGGTTCAGGTCCTGCATCGTGCCATTGGAATAAAGAAACGCATGCTGGGCACCGCTGGCGATCTGCGACCAGCCGACGACCTGGTTGGAGTTGTTCAAGGCATTCGCGACGCCGTTGACCCCACCGAGGCTGCCGAGACTGATATCTGTGTTGCCGTGCTGTAAAGTAGAGACGGCTGCTGACCATTTGCCGAGTTCGAATTGAAGCTGATTCGTGTTAATCGCCAAGTGCTTTGGTCATTGATTCCGGCGACTTTTCCGATGAATTGACCGAAGTGTTCGAGGACGTGTTCGAGAGTAGCAAGTATCCGGGGCTCGTTTCGGTCGTTGTGCTATGGCGGCAGAGGGGTATTTGGGCGGAAACCGTATGGGGGTCGGGTGTGAATATGACGGCCTGGGTATAGAGCTGTCTGGCCAGGCAGTACTAGAACGCGTGTCGGCGGTCCGGCATTGACGCCGAGGTTATTGCTTGTCGTCAGGCTAGGACTGAAACGTCGTCGGATCGTTGCCCTTGATATGGAACGATGTCGCCACTGTCGGTAGAACGCCGGGCTCAGTAGTTGAGGAATACCGTCGCCGGATGTGCGAAAACTGTCAAACGACCCCGCCTGAAAACTGCCTGCTGGCTCTGGCTCAGGGCGGTCAAGTAAGCTTCCACTGGCGTGACCGGGCCGATCGAGTCCGGCAGGCCAAGGTTCGTGACCGAATAAAGCACGTCGGCCCTGGCTTGCTGCGAGAGGAAGCCACTCGACACCAATGCCAGCCGCAATGCAAAAGGCAGATCGATTGGTGATACGCACGTTCGTCCTTCCTTGGTCGAACCGAGAGCTCAATGCAACCATGCCGGTTTGGACACGTGCGGCGAGATGGTCAACGAATTCTTTACAAATTGTCAAGTCGACTATCCGAACAGCCGAGTGATCGGCTTTCCAGCCGCGATGGGCAGGGGCCGGCCCAGTGTGTCGACGACCTCGGTGGCCGGGTCGATGCCCAGGGCCCAGAACATGGTCGCGGCGATGTCGTCGGGGCTGGCGGGCTCGGTGGCGGGATAGGCGCCGATCCGGTCGCTCGAGCCGTGGATCGCGCCGGGGATGATCCCGCCGCCGGCGAAGAGGACCGTGTAGCAATACGGCCAGTGGTCGCGGCCGTCGGGGCCGAACTTGGTGGTGCTCTGAACCTTGGGACTCCGGCCGAACTCGCCCATCCAGACGACCAGCGTCTCGTCCAGAAGACCGCGCGCCTGGAGGTCCTGGATCAAGGTGGGGACGGACTGATCGGTGATCGGCAGCAGCCGGTTCTTGAGCTGGTTGAAATTGTTGCCGTGCGTGTCCCAGCCGCCGTTGCCGCCGCCGATGAACGGGGCGAAGTAGACCGAGACGAACCGGACACCCGCCTCGACCAGCCGGCGAGCCAGCAAGCAGCTCTGGCCGTAGGTCGTGCGGCCGTAGGCGTCGCGGAGCCGGGCCGGCTCTTCCGAGAGGTCGAAGGCGCGCTTGACCTTGGGCCCGCTCAGCATCGTCAAGGCACGCGAGTAAAAGGCGTCGATCCCTCGGGCGGTATCCGACCAGGCCGAAAGATCGGTCTGCTGGTCGATCAATTGCTGAAGGGCGCGGCGGTCATCGAGCCGGTCGAGCGACATCGACGAGGGCAGGCTCAGCTCGGGGAGCCGGAAGTCGGGCCGATTCGGGTCCTGGCCGATGAAGAACGGGTCGTACGCCTTGCCGAGGAAACTGGCGTGCTGGCCGGGCGTGACGCTGCCGTCGCGGAGCACGTGCGGATAGGAAACGAATGCGGGAATCGCCGGATCGTCGGCCGGCTTGAGCTTGGCGACCGTGCTGCCATAGGCCGGGTACAGATCCTGGGTATCGCGGAGCCGGATGTCGTCGAGCGGCGGGGCGTGGCCGGTCAGGCTGTAATAGGTCGCCGAGTTGTGGTTCTTGATCCGGTGATTCACCGAGCGCACCTGCGCGAACCGGTCGATCACGGTGGAAAACCGCGGCAGATGCTCGGTCACGGATAACCCGGGCTGGCCGGTCGCGATCGGCTTGAACTCGCCGCGAATCCCCGAGGGCGCATCGGGCTTCATGTCGAACGTGTCCACATGCGAAGGACCGCCGAACTGGTGCAACAGGATGATGTGCTTGGCGCGCGCCCGGAGGCTCGAGCTCTCGGCACGCCCTGAGCAGGGTGGGAAGGCTGAGGCCGAGGATTCCCGCCGATCCAGCCTGCAAGCAACCGCCGCCGCGAAAAACGGCAAGCCGTCTGATATTCAGGGCAACCTCGTGTCATGTCGGAATCCCTCGATTCTCGACGGACTCAATCTCAGATCTCCGCCGCTCCGAAAGGCAGGGAAGTCTTGATTGCATCTTACGGACAAAGTTCAAGTTGAGCTTTCATCGCGGCAACCCACGAGTTCACGCAACCTCAGCGTTCAATGCCTCAGCAAAAACTCTTTGCTGTTGAGCATCGCCCACACGACATCTTCCCAGGCTCGGCGGCGATCGCGGGCATGCCCCAAGTGAACCGTAACGGCCTTGCTGCTCGGCCTCGGTCGGCATTCGCGCGAGCGCGGCCAGATAGAACTCGTTCAGGAGCTCGGGATCAGTCACTCCGGAAGCCAGCCGCCGGCCGATCCGGTTATCGTTTGCCTCCAACTTCTTTCGCACGGTCTCGCCGTTGATCATCTGAAACGCCTGGGCCAGCGTCGTCGTCTCGGATCGTTCACACTCGCAAGTGAGCAACTCGGTCGGGCTTGCCGAAGGTTTTCAGGAACGAGCCGCCGGTCGCGGGACCGGGGAGCTGGGACGCGCGAAGCGACTTCGGTGCGTGAGTAAAGCGTTCGGGGACCGCCAAAACCTGGCTGATGGCGTCCAGCAGCGCCTCGGCGGGGAGCAGTCGAACGGTCGCATGCGAGAAATTCGCCTCGTCCGTCGACGTTCGTTGGGTCTGGAGTCGCGCTCAGTTGATAGGCCCGCGACTTCATGATCCAGGCCACCAGCGGCTTGAGCCTCATTCCGTTGGCCTCGAAGTAGGCCGACAAGGCGTCCAGGAGCGCGGGGTTGGCGGGCGGGTTGGAATCGCGAAAATCATCGACCGGCTCGACGATGCCCCGCCCGAACAGGTGGAACCAGACTCGGTTGACCAGGTTGCGGCTGAATTGCGGGTTGTTCCGCGTCAGCCGATCGGCCAGCGAATCGAGGGCATTGTCCGTCTCGGATGCGCGACCGCTCCTCGGCGCCGTCTCGTGAAGCCAGGTCGGTCGCAGGACCGCGCCGGTGCGCGGGTGAACCATGACCGGACTACCTTCGAGGTAGATGAATTCATCGCCGTTGATCTCGTGCTTGTCGAGGTTGTCCTTGCGAACATTGTTCAGCTGCTTTGCGAGCGACGTTGCCGAAAAATGCGGCCAGGCCGTAGTAGTCGTCCTGGGTCCAGACGTCGAAGGGATGGTTATGGCAGCGAGCGCACTGGAGCCGAATGCCCAGGAAGACCTGGCTGACGGTTTCGGCCGCGGTCATGGGGTCGCGGTTGGTCCGGTGAAAGCTGGACGGGGGGTTTTGCCAGGTCGAGCCCAGCCCGGCGACAATCCGGCGGGTCAGCTCGTCGAGCGGCGTGTCGCGCGCGATCTGGTCGCGCAGCCAGCGCTGAAAGACCCAGGCACCCTTCTCGCCCATCGTCTTCTCTTCATTTCGGAGCAGGTCGGCCCACTTCAAGGCCCAGTGATCGGCGAACTCGGGGCGCTCGACCAGCCGGTCAACCAGCTTGCCCCGTTTATCCGGGTCGCGCGAGTCGAGGAACGCGCGGGCTTCGTCGGGATCGGCGAGCCGTCCAATGCAATCGAGGTACGCGCGCCTGAGAAACTCGGAATCGCTCGACAGGTCCGGACGGATTGATCCGCAGCGCTTTGAGCTTGGCGAAGAGGTGCGTGTCGATCGGATGATCGGTCGCCGGACCCTGCCAGACGAAGCCGGGGCGGTCGGCCAGAAAGGCGAGCCGGCTGGTGCAGCGGCCGTTCATGTAGCGAATGGCGATCGCCGTCTCGCACGGGCCGTCGGGCGTGAACCAAGCCGGCTTCCGACACCTCGACGCGGGTGGGATCGCTGACGTCATAGGCGGCCTGACGCGTCACGTCGCGGGTCGTGCCATCGTCAAACTCGGCGGTGACGACAAGCTGCTGGTCGAGTGCGCCGGGCGTCGCAATCCGCTCGGGAGGGAAAACCCGGAGCGACTTGAGCCGGGGCGCGGCCGCTCCGTCGTCGCTGGCTCCCGAGCCGATCCAGCGCAGCAGTGTCTGGGCCTCGATCGAATCGCGGCTGAACCGCATTGCCGCCTTCGTGTGCGATCGTAGCGGTCGGCTTGAGGACGATCAAGCTCCGCTCGGGCGCGATCCGGCTCAAACGCCGGCCGGACAGGTCGTGGGTCAAGGCTTGAAAATCGAAGGCTGGCTCGTCGCCCCGCAAACTGAGCCGGAATCCTCCCTTGCCATTGAGATTGCCGTGGCAGGCCCCCATGTTGCAGCCAGCCTTGGAGAGCAGGGGAGCGACGTCGGTCCGAAAGCTCACCGCTCGCGACCACGAGGCGCGCTCGACGCGCACGTCGACCTCGGCCGTCTGGCTCTGAAAGATCACACGGAGCACGGTCCGCCCGTCGGCGACCGGCAGACCACACCGCCTGGATCACCGACGCGACCCGTGCCGGATTCGCGACGAAACGGCACTGGGCCGTCACGTCGCGAATCGTGCCATCCGCTCGATCGAGCGTCACAGCGAGCTGCTGCCGGGACGTCCCGCCGGTCAAGAACGACGCATGAAGGTTCGACGCGGATGCCGATCCCACCGCGCGTGGGCCGGCGGGGAGATTGTGCTCAACAGTAACAGGATGACCAGGATGCGAAGAGAAAACCGCGGAAGGAGGCTGGCGTCGCACGGCAACTCGCTCTCGCCAACGTCTGATCGACCGCATGGCCGTCTCCTCCGGACGTCTTCGGAATATCTCGACTGCGCGAGACATTCACGTACGATCGGCCGAGCCAGGCCGGAAGGTAAGAGGAATGTTAAACCGTAGATTAACAGTCCTGAGTTGTCGCGGTCAACGGCGGGTCAAATTCTGGATCTGTCGGCGGGACGTCGAGCTGGCTCGTGTTGACGGGCTGAATCAGAGCGGATCTTGGGAAATGACGGCTGCTTCGATTCAGGGATGTGCGGGGAGGTGCGATTGGCGAAAAGTGGAGGGATTATCCTCATCTGACGAATGTCGGAAGTCGTGGCTCCGCCCGTTGGGCACAAGAGTCGCCCTCGCGTGCCGGTGCTTAGTGAGCGCACCGATTCTGAGGGTCCGGTCTTTGTGCCCGCGGGGGCTTTATGACAAAGCGATAAATGCTCTTCTTTTTCCGAGCTTCGATCGCTACTTGATCTCGTCCGCCGAGACGGTCTCGCCGCCGTCGCGGGTCATGATTTTGTTCAAAACCAGCTTGTTGATCTGCGCGGTGACCGGCCTGACCGAGCCGTCGCAGAAGCCGAAATTGACCAGACCGGGATGCTTGCTCGCCCAGTACGTCCAGTAGTTCGTCACTCCGCCGTTCGGGTTGGCAACGGTAACCGGCTTGTTGATCGTGCGGTCAATGTTGGTCCGGACGCAAGAACTGGTCGCCTGACGACCAGATACCCTGAGGGTAGATGGTCTCGCCGAATATCACTGTTGTCGACGTGCCATCGGTGATGTCGGCCATGCTGACCGTTGAGTTCTGGTAGGTCATGCCGTTGTCGTAGACCAGGCAATTGACGTTCGTTGGATCAAGCGTCGTGCCAGTGCAGCTATTTTCGCACCGGGGACGACCATGCCGGCGGCCATGTTGCCGCGGTAATCCGACGGCCCGAGGCTCGCGTCGCGGTCGTGCCGGTTCGCCGCCACAGTCTGCGGCCGGCGATTGGATGGGCAGACGAATCCGTTGATGGTCCGGCGGATGGCGGTGGCGTTGTCCGGCCACCTGTCACGTTGTCAGCCGGATTGATCGGAGGCAGGTTGAAATTGATCTCGTTGTACAGGTTGCTCTGCTCCATCTTGAGGAACAGACCGGTGATCCCGCTCCACATGTAATGCCTGGTAGGGCGTTCCGACCGTGGCGCAGTTGATGTCGCCGCTGATCAGGTTGTTGTTGGCGTCATAGGTCGGCACCGCGCAGTACCAGCCAGCGGGAAATGAAGCTGAACGAATCATGGTATTCCTGGGCGGCAAGCCCCATTTGCTTCAAGTTGTTCAGGCAATTCGCCCGATTGGCCGCTTCGCGCGGATTGAACCGCGGGCATGATCAGCGCGACCAGAACGGCGATGATCGCGATCACGACCAGCAACTCGATCAATGTGAAGGCCGCTCGTCGATCCTGAACCAGCATATCTCTTGTGTTGCATCAGAGTTCCCTCGGGAATGAGGCGATCTTTCCGCGTCGCGGCGTTTGGACTCTTCATATCAAGCTACACGATCCGATCAATTGTTGCCATCGCCCTTGCTCGCTTTCTTTTTCGATGACCGCGAGACACGCGCTAGCGATGGTGTGCCAGACAACGCTCGGCTCGACCAGGAATTGTCGGCGAGGAGCTCCGGTACTCCCAACCCGAGGTCGAGCAATGTCGCCGGACCGAGGCGGCTCCTCACTCGAGCTCGACCGACCAGTAGGCATTATCGAGGAAAGTCTTCCAGCTCCTGTATTTGCGGTGAGACAGTTTCAGACTCAAGACCGGACTGGTCTTGGGCTCGACCGGGTCGCGGATCAGTCTCATCCCGGCTTCCCGGGGCGTCCGACCGCCTTTGCGGACGTTGCACCGGAGGCAAGCACAGACGATGTTTTCCCAGGTGGCCCGGCCTCCGCGACTGCGCGGCACGAGATGGTCCAGGCTCAGCTCGGTGGTCGGAAACTTCTTGCCGCAGTACTGGCATCGGTTGCCGTCCCGCGCGAACAGGTTCTTGCGGTTGAACTTGACCTTTTGACGCGGGAACCGCTCGTAGGCCAGGAGCCGGATGATGCGCGGCACCTGGATCTCGAATTGGACCGTGCGGATGAAATCGTCGTCGGGTTCCTTGAAGAGGGCCCGCGCCTCGGAGACCTCGCGCCAGCTCGCGAAATCGAACGACACGTACCGGCCATCGTCGATTGTGATGACCTCGGCCAACTCCTTGAAAAGTAAGCAGAACGCTCGGCGAACCGAGATGACATGGACAGCCATGTAATATCTGTTGAGCACGAGCACGCTGGCATCCAGGGCATGACCGGCGCCGTGGCTCATGGCTCTGTCGCTCCCTTGAATACGGAATCAGGACAGATCGGTTCGTGACAGTTACAGGAACTCGCGGACCGCCCGGCCGACAGCGGCCGTGGTTGCATCTCCGCCGAGGTCGGGCGTCCGGGGCGCGGTTCGGAGCAAGAGCTGTCGGACGGCATTCCTGATCCGGTCGGCGGCCTGACGGCTGCTTCAAGTGGTCGAGCATCATCGCCACGGACAGGATCGCGGCCAGGGGATTGGCGATTCCCTTTCCGGCGATGTCGGGCGCCGAGCCATGCACGGGCTCGAACATGCTGGGAGCGGTGCGCTCCGGGTTGAGGTTTCCGGATGCGGCCAGTCCCATTCCCCCTTGGAGCACGGCCCCGAGGTCGGTGATGATGTCGCCGAACATGTTGGTCGTCACGATCACGTCGAACCGCTCCGGGCTGACCACCATCCTCATGCAGCAGGCATCCACGTGCTGATAGTCGCACTTGATGTCAGAATAGTCACGAGAAACTTCCGTGAAGGCGCGCATCCAGAGGTCGTGGGCGAAGGTCAAGACATTGGTCTTGGCCACGAGTGTGACCTGTCGAGTCAATCCGTTGCTGGCGGTCGGCGGCGGTCAGACCCCGGAACGGGCCTTGACTGGCGCGGCGGCGGGCCAGTTCGAACGCGAAGCGAAGCGTGCGTTCCACGCCAGCCCGCGTGTTGATCGACGTCTGGATCGCGACTTCCTCGGGCGTCCCTTTCCGTGCGAATCCGCCCGCGCCCACGTACAGGTCTTCGTTGTTTTCGCGGACGACGATCATGTCGATGTCGTCGGGCCCCTTGCCTCGGATCGGCCCCTCGACGCCCGGGAAAAGCTGGATCGGCCGGAGGTTGATGTACTGCTGGAACTCGAACCGGAGCCGGAGCAGAATCCCTTTTTCCAGGATTCCCGGGAGCGACCTTGGGATGGCCGACGGCCCCGAGCAGGATCGCGTCGCAGGCGCGGAGCCCTCGCATCTCGGCGTCCGGGCAGGATCTCGCCGGTGCGAAGGTAGCGCTCGCCACCCAGGTCGAACGGCACGAGCTGGTAGTGCAAATCTGGTCGGTCCTGGCCACGGCCGCGAGCACCTCGAGGCCTTCGGCGGTCACTTCTGGGCCGACTCCATCGCCCGCCACGACTCCGACCTTGATCAAATCCGCCTCCGCCCGTTCGCCGTTGCATCGATTGCCGGTTCGCCCAGATTCAAACGTCACCATCTCCGGCACGACTCGTAGTGACTATACTCTCTGTCGATCATAGCGGACCCCCTCGCCTCTCACAAGTGTCGGTACCTATCGGTCTACTCGACGTCGGCTCAAGCAGCTCGATCTCGGGCAAAGATCGTGTCGGCGACTCGAGAATTTCGTTGACAATTGGGAGAGGGGAAACATACTTTGATGCACCAACGCTCGCGCAATCCTGTTCTTCTTTGCAAACGATGGAATCCCTTCGAGCGTGATCGATCGCGTCAAGGGCGGACGCGGTCGGATAGTATAGTAGCGGATCATCGATCAATCGCATCTCGCTCGAATCAGAACCCAGGGAGACGGCTCCATGGCCACTCCGGTCGAAAGCAACACGTCGGGCAAGGACCCGCGGGGTCGTCCGATCTTTCTGAATCGCAACTGGAGAAGTCGATCCTCCGCCGCGGTCTGGCCACCGCCGTGGAAATCGAGGCCTGCAAGACGCATCGCAAGCAGTTGGCAGCCAAGGAAAAAGAGGTCCCCAAAGAGCCTGCTTGAAATCATGGTCGAGGCCAAGGTCCTGACCCGCAGCCAGATGATGCGCCTGGTCAAAGAAGCCGGGGTGGTCACGCGAAAATTCACCGATCCCGGGCTACCAGATGCTGCAGACGCTCGGCAAGGGCTCGATGGGGGTCGTCTTCAAGGCCAGGCAAGTGAGCGTCGACCGCGTCGTCGCCATCAAGGTCCTGCTCGACCCGCTCGCCCAGAACAAGGAATTCATCAAGCGGTTCGAGCGAGAGGCCAAGATCGCCGCCAAACTCGCTCATAATAACGTGGTCAATGCCATCGATGCGGGCGAGGTGGACGGCCACTACTATTTCGTGATGGAGTATGTCGAAGGGGTGACGATCAAGGATTTCCTCGATAAGCACAACCAGTTCGAGGAGAAAGAGGCGCTGCGGATCGTGCTGGCCATCGCCGAGGCTCTCAAGCACGCACATCAGCGAGGCCTGATCCACCGCGACATCAAGCCGGAAAACGTGATCCTGACCCGCGATGGCGGCGTCAAGCTCGCCGATCTGGGTCTGGCGCGGTTGACCGACGATGAAAAATGGGGGTTGTCCGAGGCTGGCATGGCGATCGGAACGCCCTATTACATCAGCCCCGAGCAAGTCCGCGGCCAGACCAACATCGATATCCGGGCCGACATCTACAGCCTGGGGGCGACGCTCTACCACATGGTGACCGGCAAGGTGCCCTACGGTGGCGAAACCCCCAATGATGTCATGCGCAAGCACGTCGATCCCAACGTCGCGATCGTTCCGCCGGACCATCTCAACACCAAGCTCTCCGGCGGCCTGGGGATGGTCGTCGAGACCATGCTCGCCAAGAATCGCGAGCACCGCTATCAGTCGCCCGACGACCTGATCCTCGATCTCAAGTGCCTGCAACGCGGTGAAAGCCCCATGATCGCCGAACAAAAGATCGAGACACCTGGCTCCCCTGGCTCAGGGTGAATCCGAGATCCGACGACCCGCGCCGGTCCCAGCCCGGAGGTCATGATCGAGCTGGCTTCGTATGTCAATAATCGAAATCAGATCATCGCCACGATGGCGATGCTGCTGGCTGTCTCGGTGATCACCAATCTGATTCTGTTCGTCGTTCGCTGAAACCCCGCCAATCCCGGCGAGCATGCGAGATCCGTCTCGCCGAGATTTCCGTCGATTTCGCGTGCGGCCGGGCGTCGATGTCCAATCGACCGAGACACGTCAGGCCGGGACAGCGCTGAGCCCGCTACCGGCTCATCACGTACGTCGCGGAATCAATCCACGCAATGGATTTCATTCAATTCTTGCTGAAATCGAAAGAACGGATCGCATCCTTGCCCAGGGGATCGTTCACGAACTTGTGATGGCAGGACGGGCAGAGATCGAACCGAAAGCCTTTGTTTAGCGGCGTGGCGAGGTCTTCGGAGAGAAGGGCCTCGTCGCGCTGAAGGGCTTGAGCGACTGCTTCCATCGGATCATCGTCGAGATCGTCCTCCTTGATTTCCGTCGGGTCAAAGCCGGGGTAGGCTTCAATCTTGACCACGTATCGGCCCTCGCCGGAAGCAGTCAAATCCTTGCCGCATAGATCGCACGTGAAGTGGACCATCAGCGATTAATCCCTCAGTTTTGATGAGCCGGTAAACGAGTCCGGATGAAGTTGTACTTCCGATTCTAACTCCAGGGCTCGGCTCCGTCCAAGCCCCAATCAGGCATATTCCAGGAATTCAAAATAACCGAATTCCTGTCAACACCAGAATCAACAGAACCAGGGCGCAGGTCGAGACGCCCAGGCCGAGCGCGAACCTCGCCCGGATCGTACTCCAGGACCAGCTCATGCTGACCTGAAGGAATCTGAATACTCAAGGAAAACGCCGGATTTCGCCTGGATTTCGACAGGTTTTCCGTCGAGCAGCGCCCTCCATCCCGGGTCCCAGGTCTCCCTGACCACGAGCCGATCGGCCGCGATCGCATCGACCAAGATCCGGGCCCGACCATGATCCCGGATGAAGGCGACGTCGGCTCGGCCCGACTCGGAATCGGCCCAGGGCTTGGCGTCGAGCCAGGCGATCCAGACGTCGCCGAGCCTTTTCGACACGAGAGAATTCACCGTCCGGCGGGCGGACTGGCGGCGACGATCGCACCCACCGCCGACTCAGCCAGCCGGTCGCGCGATCGGATCACCCCCGTCCAGGTGAGTTCCGATCGGCTCGTCCGCGTTCCGCTCGCATCTTCATACAGCGGCGCGAACCAATCCAGACTCCGGGCCAGCTCGACCGAATCGTAGTTGCGCACGTCGGCGAGTCCGAACCGCATCAGGACATTGGGCGGCAGCTCTTCACCCAGCCCGATGGCTCGGCATCCCGGCGGCAGCTCGGCACGCAGCCGGGCGATCACCGGCGGCTCGAACCGATGCAACTCACGGCTGATTGCCGGGTTGAGACCCAGACCCAAGACGCGAGATCCCAAAGCGTCAACCCAAGGATCAGCGGTTCGAATCCGGAAAGGCTCCGCACTGAGACCGGCGCAGCCAGGCGGCCAGCGCAGCCAGTACTCCGAGCTCGATCGCGATCAGCGCATCGTAGCGCGGCAGGAAATCGAGGTCTGCCGAACCTGTCGCTCGGCCCGTTGTTGGTAAACGGTCGGATCGGCTCCGCTGGTCGACGACGCGGCATGGCGATAATGAGCGATGGCCCGCTCGCGAAGTGCCGGCTCGAAACTGGCGGATGGCGAATCGCCAGCGACCGCGAACAGGAGCGCGGCCACGATCCAGAGTGCAATCCAACGGGCGGAGCAGACGCCGCGTTTGACCAAGCTGATCCAGACCGATCCCCCCGAGCATCGTCAAGCCGAAGGCAACCCAGAGCGTCAGCCGGCGGTTGTCGGTGACGTCGAGGACGGGTAAACAACGGAGCAAGTTGTCGACTGGCGGCAACCGAAATGCGGCCATGGCTCCGAAGACCACGATGCCCGCCAGATAAACGACCCGGGGCGAGCGGCCTCGGGTGACGACGGCCAGCGGAGCCAGCCAGATCAAGGTAGCCAGCCCGGCGAAGCCTCCCGCCGATTCGTTCAGGTTGTGCACACCCAAGGCCCGGGCCAGGTTGGGGTGACCCCGGCGCTGACTTCCATAGGCGTACGGAACCGCCGTGCAGACGGCATCGAGCAGGCGAGGGCGGGCGATTGTCCACCATGGAGTCTGCTCGCGTAGCCGATCGCCCCAGACCGGAGCTCTTTGCCAGATAGAAGCCCAGCGGCAGAATCTGGACGGCCGCCACTCCCAGGCCCAGGCCGGTCCCCATCACCCAAGTGATCGTCGCTCTTCGAAGGATGGCGTGGTTCGCTCGGTCCCTCCAGCCGAGCGTCAAGGCGTAGATGCCCGCCGGCAAGCAGCACATGCGCACTCGTCTGGATGTGTCCGCCCAGGATCACGAACGCCACGACAACCGCCAGCCAGCCAGCCGACCTCGGCCCCGGGACGCCGAAACGCGCGATCGGTCGCCAGCAACAACCAGGGCATCCAGATCGCCACCGCCGTGACCGGGAACAAAAGCCAGACGACCAGGAACCCACAGAATGGATAGACCAGACCGGCAAACCAACGTCCCCAGAAGCCGAGTCCCCAGACCCTGGCCAGCAGGAACATCCCCAGCCCAGCCACCCACAGCCGGCAGGCTGCGATCCAGGCGAATGCCTCCGGAGTCGACCCAGGTACGCCAGAAGATGAAATGGGTCGAACACCGCGCTCTGGCCGTTGGCGAGATGGGGCGCGCCGCAACCGGCATGGCCGTTCCAGAGCGGCAGCCGGCCGCTCCGGATCATCCGCCGATTGAACTCCAGCCAGGGCTGAAACTGAAGCACCGGGTCCATCAACAGCCGATTCGCCGGTTCATAATCCGACCCGCCCGCCGTCGCGGAAGCTCGCCGAGACCAACAAAACGTCGGCCGGGCTCAACACCTTGCCGCCAATCAGCGTCTCGTGGAAAAACACGCCGACACAAACCGCCAGGACCACGCAAAATGCGAGGACTTCCCGGCGCGTTCCCATGATGCAATGCCTCCGTGCATTGGCGTAGATGTCTTCTCCCTGATCCATCTTCGGACAGAACTATCCGATCGGATGTCGCCAGGCAAGGCGAATGTGGGAGTTCGTGCAAGCCAATATGGGAATGACACGCGGCAATACTTACGCTCGATAGTTTCAGGCCGGAATCGCAGTTTCAATTGGCTCAATCCGTTCGATCAACACCAGCGAGATCATTTCCATGCGTTCGTAGGGATCTTCGGGCGCTCCGACAAACGAATAAATGTTGACGCTCGACCGACCGACTCGAAGCATTTCCGGATGGCGAATCTCGTATGTTCGGCCGCTATTCAAGCAGAGACGGAACGGGACAAACGGAACTTGGTCGCAGCCATGCCAACAGATCGGCCGGTCGCATCGCGAGAACTCCCTGCATCGGGCTGAAAACCGGGTGGGTGACGGTACGCACGAATACAGAATCTTAGGCTCGTTCGAGGAAGGCGGCAAGCCGGAATGGAAGCGCCGGCGAATAGAACAGCCTTCGAACTTCGCGATGAAATCCATTGTCGCCTCTGGGAGGCGGCTGTTTGTCGACGAGGCTTACGAGATTCGCAGATTCCGCTCATCCGTCTCGCGTGCGAGGGCCCGCCTCTGGTATAAGCATGTCGGCTCGGGATGGCTGGACCCACCATCGAGTTGTTTGCGGCACCTTTCCGTTCAAAGGATCGTTCATGGCCTACTGGTTGTTCAAGTCGGAGCCGACAGCCTACTCGTTCGCGGACCTGCTCGCCGAGCCCGATCGGACGACCGGATGGGACGGGGTGAGGAATTACCAAGCGCGGAATTTCCTGCGCGATCAGGTGAAGGTCGGCGACGGCGTGCTCTTTTACCACTCCAGCGCCGATCCGCCCTGCATCGCGGGAATCGCCGAGGTCGTCCAGGCCGGGCATGCCGACCCGACGGCGTTCGACCCTAAGGATTCGCACTACGATCCCAAGAGCGACCGGGCCGATCCGACCTGGTATCAGGTCTCGATCCGGGCGGTCAAGGCGATCGATCCGCCGCTCGACTCTGCCAGCCCTGAGCGGTATTCCCGAGCTGGCCGGGATGGAATTATTGCGCAAGGGAAGCCGGCTTTCGATCCAGCCCGTGACCGACGGCCAGTGGAAGACGATCCTCGCGCTGGCGAAAACCAAGAAGAAACGCTGATCCGCTCCTGGAATCTGGAATCCACATCATGTCCCGAATCGAACATTTCGCGATCTATGGCGACGACCCAGCCGCGCTCAAGGATTTCTACGTGCAGGCCCTGGGAATGCACGTGGTTTTCGAAAGTGGCGGAGATCCGCCAGCCTACTTCCTGGCGGATGACCACGGGATGGCGATCGAGATCCTGGGCCGACCGGCCGGAGCGTCCGGCGTCAATCAGCGCTGGATCTGTCACCTGGCGTTCTGGGTCGACGACGTGGCCGCCAAGCGGGCCGAGCTCGAACAGCACGGCATTGTCTTCGAGACCGAGACCCTCGCGGACAATGACGAGATCAAGACCGCCTTCTTCAATGACCCGGGCGGCAACCGCTGCCAGATCGTCTGGCGACGGAAACTGCTGGGACAAGGACATTGAGACGCGCGGCCTGATTGCTTGCGTGACGCATTCTCGCAGAGCGGCTGCTTCACGCGCTCGCGGCGATGCTCGGCGGGGATCTGGCCGCGCCACTCGATCTTGTAGCGGTTCTCGTCGGCGAATTCCTGGATCTCGGCTTTCGACTGAGGGATCTCGATGCGCGAAGTCTCGCGGTAACTGCCGCTGCCCGAGCGCTTCCATGTGACTTCCTCGCCGAACCAGTGACCGTTGTTGTAATAGACGATCAGACACTTCATCAGCATGTCTCCGAGAACGTGACCAAACCATTCCGTGAACATGATACGGCATGCTCGCGGACACGCCAAGCGGAGCAGGGGAGACGATCTCCGGTGTCGGCTGTCCACATCGCGTGTCGCTAATCTCATGCTTGTTGCAAACTGGCGGCGAATTCCGCGTGTTCGGGTGAGTTCAAGCCTTGCTGCAACACGGCCAATACCGTCGCCAGGTCGCCGCGCAGCAACGCGGCCGGGTCGAGCCAAAGTCCGGGAAAAACCGTGCTGCGCAACGTGCCGTCGGCCCCCGCGGCGAGTGGTTCGTAGCGGCCCCCGCGCAGCACGAACCAATCGATCTGCCGGTCGCGCACGCGCCAGACGACGTATTCGCGGACGCCGTTACGCCGGTAGACCTTGAGCTTCTTCCCGAGGTCGAAGCTGACGCTGCTCGAAGAGACTTCAGCGACCAGTTCGGGGGCGCCTTCGACCACGTCATCCTCGCTGATCCGGGCCTGGCCGCCTCGCTCCGGTTCTATCATCAGGAGTGCGTCAGGTTGGGGTTCGTTGTCGAGGTCCAGTCGAACGCTGCCGTTATCGCCCGCGTCCACGCCGGGCGTCGCGGCCATGTAAGACCCCAACCAGCAACCGATTTGAAGGTGCGGCCGACTATGCCGCCGGTGATGCACGGGAGAACCCGATGTAAACCTCGCCTTCAATGAGCTCGGCCTTTTTGAGGTGCGGCATCGCCTCGTACCGTCGCTCGAACTCATCGCGGGTCAATCGGTCGCCATTCTCCAGCGGAGGGATGTCTTCCCGACCTTCCGGCGGCTCCGCGGGAGTAGCGTGACGGGTTAGGATCGACATAAGCTCGGCCTTCGCAATGCCGGGTGGTGCAGAGAACGCCTTAACCCAATATACGGATTTCGAGGCGGCATGAAAATCGCACGCCTCATCCAGGATCTCCGGGAACTTAACCTTTGATCACCCCCACTGGCCGCAGCCGCGCCACTTTCTTGGAGATCCCCAGTTTGTCGACGACGTCGACGACGTGATCGACGTCTTTGTACGCGGCCGGCTGTTCTTCGGCCAAGCCTTTTTGGCCGCGCGCGCGGGCGACGATCCCGATCGCGGCCAGCTCCTTGTCGATACGGCGGCCCGCGGCCAGCTTGACCGCCGCGGTGCGGCTCATCAAACGGCCGGCGCCGTGACAGGTGGTACCGAACGAGCGTTCCATGCTGCCGGGTTGGCCGACCAGGACCCAACTCGCCGTTCCCATACTGCCGGGAATAATCACTGGCTGGCCGATCGCCGGAGTAAACCGCGGGAATATCGGGATGACCCGGCGGAAAGGCGCGGGTCGCCCCCTTGCGATGGACGCAGACCTGTTTGTTGACACCTCCATCACCCGATGTGATCCTCGAATTTCGCGATGTTATGGGCGACGTCGTAAATCAACTCCATGCCAAGATCTTTCCCACGTCTTGCCGAAGACCCGAGCGAAGACCTCGCGAGCCTGGTGGGTCAAGAGCTGACGATTACACCAGGCGTAGTTGGCGGCCGCACGCATGGCGCCCAGGTACGATTGCCCCTCCGGACTCCGAACGGGGGCACAGGCGAGCTGCCAGTCGGGGAGCTCGAATCCATAGCGTTTGGGGGCGTTCTTGAACGTTCCGAGGTAATCGTCGCACACCTGGTAGCCCAGCCCGCGCGAGCCCGGAGTGGATCAAGACGGTGATCTGGCCCTCGTGCAATCCCATCACCTCGGCCGAAGACAGTGTCCAGGACTCGGTCGACTACCTGGACCTCGAGGAAATGGTTGCCGGAGCCAAGCGTCCCGCACTGGTCATAGCCGCGCGTGATCGCGCGATCGCTGACCCGCGACGGGTCGGCGCCGTCCAGACGGCCGCCGGCCTCGGTGACCAGCAGGTCGTGCTCGGTCCCGTAGCCCAGATTGACGACGTAGGACGCCCCTTCCGCCAGCAGCTTGGTCAACTTCGGCTTGTCGAACAGGTAACGTCCGCTCTGACCCACACCGGTGGGAATGTCGCGAAAGAGCTGATCCACCAGCGGCTTGATCTGATCCTTGACCTCGCTCCAGAACAGGTTCGTGCGCAACAGCCGCACGCCGCAATTGATGTCATAGCCGACGCCGCCCGGCGAGATCACGCCCCCTTCCTCCGGGTCGGTCGCCGCCACGCCGCCGATGCAAAAGCCATAGCCCCAGTGAATGTCGGGCATGGCGAGGCTCGCCTGCTGGATACCGGGCAGAGTCGCCACGTTGGCAACCTGCTCGGGCCCCTGGTCCTTCTTGATCTGCTCGATCAGGCATGTCGTCCGCGAAGATCAGGCCGTCGACCCGCATGTCCGCGCGGTAGCTCTTGGGAATTCGCCACTGACACGGGCCCGCCGGCTCGAGCGGCCCGCGATAGGCTCCTGATTGACTCATCGTATGCTCCTCAAGTCGTTGCCAGTTGTGAGATCTGGTCCATATCATCGTACCGAGAACCTGACACGGCCACCCGTGCCTGGGATCGCATCGGTTTGCAGCAAGAGCACCACGATCCGCCCGCACGAATCAGGTTGCTGGGATCCCAGCGAGAGCCTTGGCGAGGACCTTGCCGGTCGGCGTCCCGGATCTCGCGACATCTTCGGGCGTCCCTTGCGCCACCACCCGGCCCCCTTCGTCGCCGGCACCCGGGCCAAGGTCGATGATCCAATCGGCAGACAGCATGACCTCCGGGCTGTGCTCGATGACGATCAGCGAATGCCCGCGGTCGACGAGGGCGTTCAGGGCCTCGATCAACTTGAGGACATCCACCGGATGGAGGCCGGCGGTCGGCTCGTCGAGCAGAAAGAGCGTGTGCGAGGCTGCGCCGGCGCGCGATAGCGCGGCCAGCGATCGGCCGAGAAAGTTTGCCAGCTTCAGCCGCTGCGCCTCGCCGCCAGAAAGGGTGGATACCGGCTGCCCGAGTCTCAAGTAGTCCAGACCGATGTCGAGCAACGGACGGAGCCGGGACTGCACCTTACGGCGATGTCGAAAAAAACCGAATGACTCGCGCACGGTCAGATCGAGGACTTCGGCGATGTTCCGGCCGCGGTACGTAATTTCGAGAATTTCCGGCCGATAGCGGGTCCCTCGACATTCCGGGCAGCGAATCAATACGTCGGGCAAGAACTGCATGTCGATCGTGAGCAAGCCAGCCCCCTGGCACGTATTGCAGCGCCCGCCCTCGACGTTGAAGCTGAACCGGCCGGCGTCGTAGTTTCGTAGCTTGGCGTCGTGGGTCGCGGCGAAGGTCTTGCGGATCTCGTCGAATGCCTTCAAGTACGTGACGGGGTTCGATCGAGACGATCGCGCCAGCGGCGATTGATCCAGGAAGACGGCGTGCGCCAGTTCATCGCCGCCAGTCAGGTCGGTAAATGGGGCAGTGGTCGAGGCTTCCCTGGTGATTCGTTGCCGAAGGGCCGGGTAAAGCGTCTCCTCGATCAGCGTACTCTTCCCCGCGCCGCTGACTCCGGTCACCACGCAGAGAACTCCAAGTGGAAACGCGACATCGATCGATTTCAGGTTGTTCCCACGAGCACCGATCAACTGGAGACGCCGTGTCGGTCACCGGCCGCCGCGTCGCCGCGAATGGCGATCCGCTTTCGTCCGATGCAGATAGTCGCTGGTCGGGGAGTCGACAGCCTGCGCGAATCGATCGATCGGGCCGGCGTAGAGGACCTGACCGCCCGCCTCACCGGCGCCGGGGCCAAGATCGACCACGTGCTTCGATCGCTGATCAAGGTGTGATCGTGCTCGACGACCACGAGCGTATTTCCCTGATTGCGGAGTCGATGCAGAATCGTGATCAGCCGCTCGATCTCCTGGGGATGGAGTCCGGCCGTTGGTTCGTCCAGGACGTAAAACGTATTGACCAGCCCCGAACCGAGCGTCTTGCTGAGCGTGACCCGTTGCAGCTCGCCCGCTGACAGGCTCCGCGCTGGCCGATCGAGTGTCAGGTAGTCCAGGCCGATTGCACCCAGGTAGCCCAGGCGGCTCTCGACCTGGGCGAGAATTCGAGCCGGCGCCGGATGATGACGGAGGTCCGACAGTCCGCCGATAAACGCACGGGCGTCGCGGATGCTCATCGCCGACAGCGCGGCGATGTCGCATCCCTCGATCTTGACGGCCAGCGCCTCGGGCCGCAGCCGAGCGCCATGGCAGGCCGGGCAAGTTTGATGACTCCGCCATCGGCTGAGAAAGACCCGAACGTTCTGCTTGATAGGTCCTGTGCTCCAGTCCCTGGAAAAACCCTCGGATTCCGGTGAAACGGCTGCCGGGTACCCCCTCAAACAACCGCTTGGACTGCTCCCCGTCAAGGCGTTCGAACGGAATGTCGACCGGAATCGCCAGCGCCGAGGAATCGTCGAGCAGTTCCTGGAGGAAGCCCCGATAGGCGGGCGTCGCCCACGGCGCCACGGCACCCTCGCGGATCGTCTTTGAGGGATCGGGTACGATCCGGCCCGAGGTCGAGCTCCATCGTGCGGCCCGTTCCCTCACAGGCCGGACAAGCCCCCAGTCGGACTGTGATAGCGGAACAGGTTCGGTTGCGGCTCGACGTGATCGGTCCCGCACCGGCTACACCGCCATCCACGTATATAAGTACGTGTCTCGTCACCAGCAAGGATACGGCACCGACCCAGGCCCTTCGCGAATGCGGTTTCGATTGAATCGAGGCGGCGCTCAGGTGCGTCCTTGCCTCGGACCAGTCGGTCCACGATCACGTCGACATCAAGGTCGCCCTCAACGGGCAGGGTCATGCTCGGGTCATCAAGAGCGATGGCTTGCCCGTCAACCCGAAGACGTGTGAAACCCTCCGCTTGCAAGGAACGCATCAACGGCCGAACGGTCGGTCGTCGTACGAACTTCCAGCGGGAATGCGATCTCATAGCGAGTGCCGACCGGCAAGAGATCGAGCGCGCTCGATACCGAGGCCGGCGTGGCCGGGACCACGCGCTGACCGCAATTGCGGCAGATCACCTGCCCAGTGCGGGTGAAGAGCAAGCCAAGCGCATCGTGGATCTCGGTGATCGTGCCGATTGTACTTCGACTGGAGTGGCGGCCGTGCCGACGGCCGACAGCGATCGCGGGAGGAATTCCCTCGATGAGGTCGGCGTCCGGTTTGTCGAGCTTTTCGAGGAATTGCCGCGCGTAGGGCGAAAATGTCTCGACGTAACGCCGCTGGCCTTCGGCGTATACCGTGTCGAACGCCAGTGAGCTCTTGCCCGCGCCGCTTACACCGGTTACGACGATCAACTGGTGGAGTGGCAGATCGAGGTCGATCCCTTTGAGGTTATGGGTCCGAACGCCGCGGAGCACGATGATGCGCAGCGCGCGTCGGCGTTTTCGAGGTCGACACGGCCGTCGTTCCCCGTTGTCAGAGCTGCAAGTTCCTCGCGACTCATTCCCAGTTACGGCGGTTTACTGTTGAGCTGAATACACCACGACTGCGATGGCGATTATACCAACCCGAAGCGTGAGCGGAGGAGCAAGTGATCTGACCTCGCTCACGTTTCGGGTTGGAATCCGCGGGGCAGGGTCATCCGCGGTCCAGCGCGCAACTCGTGTCTACACCGCTGTAAAGCGCTTAGCGGTTGGATTGGGCACGCCTGGTCACCCCCCCGAATCGCCCCCTTCGCAAGGGGGCGTTAAGGGGGGGTGGACCGTCTCGGCCGCGACACGTGCTCAATTCAATCGCGAAGCGCTCTAGCAAACTGGCAATCGTTCCCCGATCACGGGTTGGATCGTCGCAACGTGAATCCGGTCAGGGTGAAGCCATCGTCGTCCGTGACGCTGAATCCGCCACCGAGCGACAGGTACTTGGCAAAAACCGAGAAATCGGGCAGCTTGTCGATCGGGAGAATCTTGCCGATGTTGCCCACGTCTCGACCACCTGCACCGGCCGCGGCCGCTTGCTGGATGTGCTTTCTCGAACTGGCCGTTCTTGATCAGATCGTACGAGAGTCTGGCGGATTCGTCCGGCCGAACGTAGGTGATCGCGCTCGCTTTCTCCGGGTACTCCTTGGCGACGGTCTGGTAGGTTGTGCTGTCGGCCAGGCTGGCGTTCCCCGGTCGGAGCACCTGCTCGAGCAAGGTCGTGTCGGTGGTGACGAACAAGCTTCCTTGGCAACAGCCAAGCTGATCGGACCTTTGAACCCCTGCACGTTCGGTCCCCCGTTGGGATTGGGGAGATTAATGGGGAAATCATAGATCGTCGTCCCCTGAAACTCGCGTTTCTGGGGAGCGGCCTGCGCGAGTTCGAACACACGCGTGAGCGTGTTCTGGAACGCTTTGCTATCTTCCAGAGCGATGGCGAGCAGCACTCTCTGGCTGTCGTCCTTGATCGGTTTTTTGAAGTCGCTGATGATTGTGACCCGATCGCCCAAGGGCCCGAAGAGATCGTTCTTGAAACTCAACGGTTGGCCGCCTTGCGGACCGACCAATCCTTGCTCGAAGACGTTGATCATCCCTGGCTGGAACTTGTTGATAAGTGTCGTTCGAGCGCGGTATAGAAGTTGTCCAGGTCGATGGAGAGCGTCTGGTAGCTGGCGACCGTCGCCGGCACCCAGGACTCGGGCCGCAGGGCGAGCGGCGGAAACGAGAAGACCTTGAGCAACCCCTGGACGGGTTTTGGCGCCAGGAAAAACGTCTTGCTGACGCTATTGTAGCCACCGGTTCCCAGGGCAAAGCTGCCGCCGACCGATTTGAGGCCGTTGATGCCGAGCTCCTGGACCAGGACCTCACTCTGCTGTCCTTCGGCCTCGCCACCTCTCGTTGCCGCCTTAATCAGCAGCTTCACGACCCTGGAGAGGTCGATGAACCAGGTGAACTGGGCTTTGCTCGCATCGATCTTGGCCTGGGTCTTGATGAACGACTCGTTTCCAGCCAGAGCGTTCTCCCGTCCATCGCGATGTGCGGCCAGGTCCTTGACGACGTCGAGATCGGTGCCGATGAAGAACTGACTGCCGGCATTGGTCCAGACCATGGGAGGAGCTGGCGGCAATTTGTCCGGATCGACACCCTTCTCTGGAGCAGCCTTCGGCTTCTGGGGTGGGAAGTGGATGATATGGAGGGTCAGCCCGTTGAACGACTCCGTGGAGATCTTGGCGCCGCCATCCTCGGCCTGCTTGTTCGCCTTGGAGAGGACGTCGACCAGTTTCTTCTCATTCTCACCCGCGTCCGCGAGTAAGACTCCGGCCACCGGCAGCTTGGGATCCTCGCGACCGATGGCGGCGATCGCCACGGTTCCCTGGGGGATCTCGATCAACTCCTTGATGGTGACGCCGATCTTTTCCTTGAGTCCCTTGCCGGCTTCCTCCAGCTTTTGGGAGAGCTCCTCCCGAAAGTCCTTCAAACTGGGATCATCCCAGAGCTGTCCGTACTGACTGGCACGGAACGCTTCGCGAAACGATTTCGCATCGTTTAACTTGAACAACAGTATCGTCGTGTCGGGAACGATCCGTTCGGGGGGCGTCGCGGCCCGTGCCGGTTGCGCGACCAAAACCGCTAAACCAAAGAGTCCCATCCAGCCGATGAGGGCCAAGCGACGAATCACTCGCTCCGCCGTATGCATCAGAAAACACTCCATTTTCTTTTCAAGGCCCTCGGCTCACCGGCGGAGGGAACTGATTTGACCACGGCGAATTTGCCGGGGACCACAACCGCACACCAAGCTCCAAGCCTGGCCACGCCGTCGGCGGTGACCGACGAGCCGTATCAATCCTCAAACGGTCATCACTTCCTGAGCCGAGGTCCGTCCTCATGCGGTTCAGGTCGCTTCGTCCAGATCGGCCCGCGCCGTCGGGACTGTTCTCTTATCCCGCTGGTTTCACAGGCGGCTTGCTGCCGCTGGTCTGATCCTTCAAGCCTTCAGGCTGGCTCGATGAGACTCTTCGGGGCGGGTCGACATACTTGTAGCCCGTGTTGGGGTTGGCCTTGTCGAAGGCGAATGCCTCACGATGATGGATGAATTCCTTGACATAAAAAACGGGGATGGCGAAGCCCAAGTTATCGGCCATGGCCGCGCTGGCACCCCGGCTCGTCACGCCGATGACTTCGCCGCGCTGGTCGAAGAGTGGTCCGCCTGAGTTACCGGGATTGATCGCCGCATCGGTCTGGATGTAAAGCTGGCCATCAATACTTCGGCTGCGATTGCTCACGCCTCCCTGTGTCACTGAGCGTTCGAGCCCGAAGGGATTACCCACGGCGAAGACGCTGTCTCCCGCGTTCACCTCCTCACCGTTACCCAGGATCACGTGGCTGGGTTTCAGATCGGCGGGCAGCGGCAATTTCAAGCATGGCCAGATCGACAAACGGATTCAGGGCGATAATCTCGACGTCCTCGATCCGTCGGCGTGTAAAGCCACCCGGCGGCGTTTTGGTAAAGAATCGCTGAGATCCGGGTCTCTCCTTGAATCACGTGAGCATTCGTGATGGCGAATCCCGTCCTTGTTGATGAGGAATCCGGAACCCTTGCCCGATGGCGTCTCGATCGAGATCACCGCCTCGCCATACTTGCTGACCAGTTCCTTGACCGGCAAGGGCTTCAGCACGCCCGTCGAATAAAAACCCGGAAGGATCGAGCTCGACACCACCGGGCGTCGTCTTCACGACGGCGGTCGATTCGTCGACCTTGCTTCGCGATGTGATCTGGTCTCGCGGAACACGCAGCAGGTCGTAACCGAGGTCAACATACAGCGCGTTCTGTTTTTCCGCCACGACCTCACCGGTCACTCGCTGACCATCCTTGAGAATGAGCGTTTCATATTCGGCCGCGTCCGCTGGTCGGACATGCCCACAAGCCAACCAATAACATCGCCGCGGTGGTCTGAAGACAGCGCACGAGCAACACACCCTCTCTGCCTTGGAGCATACCCTTTCGCCACGATCGTCGTAATAAACTCCATTGTAAGAATCGTTTCAATCCTTTCAACCCTGGCTGCCAGCGATCTCTCCCCGAGAGCCGTGCCTGGTTCGTTTGTTTATCTTCTCCAAGTTTGCTACATTACCAAGAGACGTGAACTCAGCTTGACGGAAAAGTGACGTTTGGGCTACTAATGGACGAGCCGCAACGGGTTGTTCACTTCTCGCTCGCGGTCCGACCTGACCTATCGCCGAAAAAAATTTGCTCACCCAAGCGTGGGGAGATCCTCCCGTGTCCATCCTTCCCTGGAAGTCGAGTTCCATTCCCGCCCGCGTTCTAAGAACGATGACGTTGCCAGCGCTTCTGGCAACTGTCTTGGCAATACCGGATTGGTGCATGGCGCAAGAGACCAGCCGCCCGCACCTGCCTCCCGACTCTTGCAAAGCCGCCAGAATCGAAGAGGTCGACACTCGTCCCGACCTTGCACACGATTCCTGTTGCTCGAGACCGCCCCAGCTTCAATGTGCAGATGGTCGATGCATCGCTGCTCCCGCGCGACAAGAAGGCATCTGGGTCCTTAACTTCTCGTTCAAGCCGCTGCGGATCAAGACGGTCGAAATTCCCGGCAAAGGTCGTCGCAACATCCACTACCTTTACTACAAAGTGGTCAACCGAACAGGCAGTCCGCGGATGTTCGTGCCGCAATTCATTATGGTGAACGAGGACGGAAAGAAGTTCGAGGATCAAGTCATCCCGCAGGCGGTCCCGCCGATCCAGGCCCGCGAAGATCGCACGATTCCAGTCCTTGGTGCCGTCAACATCATGGGCGTCATTCCCGCGAGCACGAAACCGAACGTCGACGACGCCGTTTACGGCGTTGCCGTTTGGGATCAGCTGGGACCCCAAGGCAGACCGTTTCAGTATTTATGTGCGAGGACTATCGGACGGCTACAAGGAAGTGCCCGCACCCAGCGGCGGCAAGCCAACCGTCAAGTACAAGACCTTACGCATCGACTTCATCCGTCGGGGCGACGACCGGAATGTGAGCGAGAAGAGAATATCGAGTTCAATGACCCGCCTTATGAGTGGGTCTACTGGTGAGAAGGCTGGGTCAACTTACCGATTGCGTGTCATACGTGATCGGGTCGGAGAGTCCCAGCCGCTCGAATGCTGACCGGCGGATCCGGCAGGCGTCGCAGCGCCCGCAGGCGAAGCCCTGCGGATGTGGGATCGTAGCAACTGTGCGTCGATGAGTAATCCACGCCGAGTGCCAGGCCGCGTTCGATGATCTGCTCCTTGTTCAGGGTCAATAACGGCGCGTGGATCCGGAACCGGCCCTCTGCCTCGACGCCGGCCCGCGTGGCCAGATTGGCCAGGTTCTCAAACTGCCGGAGATACTCGGGCCGGCAGTCGGGATATCCCGAATAATCGACGCAATTGACTCCAAGGAAAATATCGAACGCCTTCAAGGTCTCAGCCCACGCCAGTGCCAAAGACAGGAAAACCGTGTTGCGTGCAGGCACGTAAGTGACCGGAATTCCTTGGCTTATCGCCTCATCACCGCGGTCCTTTGGGAACCTCGAGGTCCGATGTAAGTGCACTGCCGCCGAACGCGCGAAGGTCGATTTCAATCTCGACGTGGCGGGCAGCCCCCAAGGCGCGCGCGACCCGCCGCGCGGCTTCGATCTCGACGGCGTGCCGTTGACCGTAGCGCACGGTCAGGGCGTTCACCTCAAAGCCTGCCGACCGGGCCTCCGCCAGAACGGTCGCCGAGTCGAGACCTCCGCTCAGAAGCACGACCGCTCGCGCTGCTTCGCCCATGATCTGATCTCCTTCCAAATGCCAACCATTTGCCTTGATCGGCCGCGGTGCGGCGCCACGGCGCGTGAACCGCTCTTGCCGATCTTCCCAGAATTCCGCTATCCTGAATGATTCGTGTCAATCTGACAACCCGCGCTTTGGCCCGCGACATTGGTTCGCTTTCTCTCCTGAGTGACAGAGCGCCGGATGTCGTTGGAAACGTGTGCATGAGGACAAGGGATTCATGGCTCATAAAAAGGGACAAGGCTCGAGCCGCAACGGTCGCGACTCGAATCCGAAGATGCTGGGTATCAAGCTCTTCGGAGGCCAGCTCGCCAAACCCGGCAGCATCCTCTGCCGGCAGAATGGAACCAAGTGGCATCCCGGCAAGAACGTCGGAGTCGGCCGCGACTGGACGATTTTCTCGCTGATCGCCGGCAAGGTCCAATTCGATCAGGGTGGACGACGCATCAACGTGATCCCGCTCGCGTACGTTGACTTGCCAGTTGCTGTTTTCTGGTTGAGGATGGCAAACGACAATAACGTCCATTCCTTCGAATGACTGCAATCGGAGCTGGGAACTCGCAACTGTGATGGGAGCCGAATGTTTGTCGATCGGGTGACGATTTTTGTGCGAGGAGGGGATGGCGGCGACGGCTGCCTGAGCTTTCGCCGGGAGAAATATGCACCGCGCGGCGGCCCCAACGGCGGCGATGGGGGCAATGGCGGCGATGTGGTCCTTCGCGCCACCGAAGGGCATACGAACCTGGCGCATCTTTCCTATCAGCGTCACTGGAACGCCGAGAGCGGCGAGCGTGGCCAGGGCTCTGATTGTTTCGGGCGGGGCGGCTCCGATCTGATCATCGAGGTTCCTGCCGGGACGTTGGTTCGCGACCGCGACCGCGGTCATCTGCTGAGCGATCTGAAGAACCCCGGCGATCAGGTGATCGTGGCGCGTGGCGGTCGCGGGGGACACGGCAACTCCCATTTCAAGTCGTCGACCAACCGGGCGCCCCGCCAGTGCGAAGAGGGCCATCCCGGCGAGGAGCGGTGGATCACCCTGGAATTGAAGGTGATCGCCGACGTCGGGCTGATCGGGCTTCCCAACGCCGGCAAGTCGACGCTGTTGTCGCGGATCTCGCGGGCTCATCCCGAGATCGCCGACTATCCGTTCACGACGAAATACCCCAATCTCGGGACCGTCATGGCGGCCGATCGGACCTTCGTCGTGGCCGACATCCCCGGGCTGATCGAGGGTGCCTCGACGGGCCATGGCTTGGGCCACGAGTTCCTTCGCCACGTCGAGCGAACGACCCTGCTGGTCCATCTGGTTGAAGCGGTCGCCGATCGACGAATCCGACCCGGTCCAAAACTATCGGACGATTCGCAATGAGCTCGCGAAGTACAGTCCCGCCCTGGCGGAGCGTCCGGAACTTCTGGTCGTGACCAAGATGGACGTGACCGGTGCACAGGAATCCCGCACTCGCATCGCGGCCGAGCTCGAGCGCGAGGTTCCGGCGATCTCGGCCGTCACCGGACAAGGGATTCCCCAGTTACTCCATCGGATCATCGAGCTGTTGGCCGATCAGACCGAGCCGAAGACGGAACGGCCGTCGGCGACGGTCGATATCCCTGTCGTCCCGGTCCGGGTGCATAACTCGTGTTACGCGTCGTGGCCGACCTGGGAAACACCCGGCTCAAGTGGGCTCGGGTCGTCGAGAGCGGACGACTGGTCGAGACGATCGCGATGCCGGTCGACAAGCCGGAGGCTTGGGCGTCGGCGTGGGAAGCGTGGAGACGAATCGACCCGGAAGAGTCCCAATGGGCGATCTCGACGGTGAACCCGCCGGTTGCAAGTCAGCTCCGCGAATTCCTCGACGGCCAATGCAGTCGCCAGTGTGACCTGGTACGATCGGCGGCCCAGGTTCCGGTCAGGCACGAGCTGGAGAGTGCCGAGACCGCCGGTGCTGATCGAGCGCTGGCCGTGGCCGCGGCGATCGACTGACTGCCGAAGGGTCAGCCTGGACTTGTGGTCTCGTGCGGAACGGCACTGACAATCGAGCGGATCACCGACGACGGGACCTGGCAAGGAGGAATCATCGCGCCGGGCCTGGGTGTGGCCGCTCGAGCACTCCATCTTCTCACCGCGCAATTGCCCGTGGTCGAGCTCCGCCAGCCACCGCCCGCCTGGGGACGCTCCACCCGCCCGGCACTGGAAGCGGGAGTTTTCTGGGGAATGGTCGGCGCTGTCCGAGAGCTCCTGGCCCGTCAAGCCGACGACATGAACGGCATTCCCAGCGTGGTCTGGACCGGTGGCGACGCCGAGCTCCTGGCGGGACCGGTCGCCGGAAGCGACGCTCGGATCGAGCCCGACCTGGTCCTGCTCGGGCTGGCCCAGGTGGCCTTTGTTCCAAGTTGAATCGATGCGATGCTCGAATCCGGACACGGCATTTCCGCCCAAGTTCTGGCGTTGAGGTTCCCCGACAGAAACCTGACATGGATTAACCGCCCACGTCACCTCTGAAATGCGGCCGATCCATGAAATATTGCCCCGGGGACGCCAACGACGCGGTTGCAACCAAAACGCCAAATTGTCCTGTCCAAGCGTTCGTTAGCGTGTTGACTCCAGACGGCCGTGGAGCGATCGCAGTCGTTCGCGTCTGGGGACCAGACGCGATTGACGTGGCGAACTCCGTTTTTCGACCTTACGGCAAGTTAAGCGTTAGCCCAGACCGCTTCCGGTCGGTTGCGGCTGGGCCGAATCGGTGATGCGCTCGGTGACGAGGTGGTCGCTGTCGTGCTCGAAGCGGCGGTTCCCACCGTGGAAGTCCAATGTCACGGCGGGACTGCCGCGGTCGAGCTGGTCGTGTCCGCATTTGAGAAGGCCGGCGCCCAGCGCTGCAATAGTTGGCAAGTGACCGAGCACGCGGCGAGCAATCGGCTCGCCGCCGAGGCTCTCGACGACCTCCCTCACGCCCTGACATTGCTGACTGCGGAAATCCTCCTGGATCAAGCCCAGGGAGCGTTCCGAAGAGCGCTGGTGGGGCTGGCCGAGGCGATCGATCGGCAGCCCGGTGCAGGCTTTGGCCGAAGTCGAGGAGTTGATCAAACGTGGCGTCCGTTGGAGTGCGACTACTCTCCGGATGGCGGGTCGTGATCGCGGGTCGTCCCAATGTCGGAAAGAGCCGGCTGTTCAATGCTCTCGTGGGATTTCCCCGAGCGATCGTTGACCCTACGCCGGGAACCACGCGGGATGCTGTGACGATCCGCACCTCCTTCGGGGGCTGGCCGGTTGAGACTCGTTGACACCGCCGGCTTGCGTGTCACCAACGACGCCATCGAAAACTTGGGGATCGCCGTATCACACCGCGAACAACAGCACGCGGACCTGGTGCTTCTGGTTCTCGATCGTTCAGAGCCACTCCAATCGCTCGATCGGCGGTTGGTCGCGTACAACGGCCAAAGCGCTGTCGGTCGCCAACAAGTCGGACCTTGACTCGGCTTGGGCCGCCGCAGATCTCCCGATCATCGCAAATCCGATCATGACTGTATCAGCGGAACGCGGCGATGGAGTGTTGAGTCTGATCGCCACGATCGTCAAGCGTTTGGTTCCCGATCCACCACCGCCGGGGCAAGCGGTCCCGTTTCGACCGGCTCACCTGGACGATCTCCGCCAGATCAGCGCGAACCTGCTCGCCAACAATCGGACCGTCGCACTGCGCCGGCTCGACTCAATGATCCGTGGATCCGCACAAGTGCACCCTTAGAGATCGTCGTCGGCCGGAGCCTGCGGGATCTTGCTCACATCCGGGCCGGTATTTGCGAGCGGGCTATCGGGTGCGAGGCGAAGATCGTCCCGATTGAGCTTCCAGGCGGCTTGAGAGGCGTCGGTCTCTCGGAGAAACTTCACGTCTCCGAGGATCGGCGACACGTCCTTGGGTAAGAACGACGTGTTCCAGTCCGCGCGGTCGTAGATCTTGGGAGGTACACCAAGTCGTGCGACTTCGTCGCGGCGATAGGTCTTGATTCGATCGTAGGCGACTTTGCTCGCCTCCCAGCGGATCTTGTCGCCGAGCTCTTCGCCAGGGTCTCGCCCGTCGAGCCGGAACAGTGGATCATCACGGTTGCCGGTACTGACGATCGAGTTCTCGGCCACGACCGCGGCGAACGGCAGTTTCGATTCGTCCGGCGTGCTGTCGAGGTGGATCAGTCCTCCCTTGACTCGCGCTGTCACCTGGTCGAGACGGACTTTCACTGTCGGGGAATCCGCTTTACCGGCTCGAAGTCCGCCGAAGGCGTGGACCAAGGCTTCCTTCCGTGCTGGCGAGGACGTTGGAGAGTTCGAGGGACGAGCCCACGTCCCGCCGCGACGATCGCGCCGCCGCCGCCGGACCGGAGGAAGCTATCTCGGACGCGAATGACCGCACTGCGCGTCGTCGCCCCGTCCGAAGGCTGAGAATCGGGCGCGGCGGGCAGCGGTTGAGCCACGAAGACGGCCGCCGCCGGTCGTTTGGCGGCGACGGTGATCGTGCATTCGGTCATCGTGAGCTCGGTACCGGGCAGAAGACCGGCCGCGGCCAGACGATCGACCCGTGGGTTCTCTTGATCGGGGATCACAAGGTCGAGACCTTGGAGGTGAAGCGAGCCGGAGCGCATGTTGAACAGCACGGTCCAGTCCGCGGGTGAGCGCAGGCGGGACTTGCGACGGTCCGGAACCGCAGTCGAGGCCGCACCGGGCCGGGCTCGGCCAAGAACTGATAGCGGCCCGTTCCCTCGAACAGGATCGTCGGCAGCTCGAAATCGACCCCGGCGGCAATCCTCAAGCGTGCCACCACCCTGACTGCCGAGTCGATTGAACATGCTCAGGAATCTGCTCGGGACTGCGAATCACGTCTTCATCATCGGATGCAAGCCGC
Source organism: uncultured Planctomycetota bacterium (assembly GCA_963779785.1). Lineage (GTDB taxonomy): Bacteria > Planctomycetota > Planctomycetia > Isosphaerales > Isosphaeraceae > CAVRFS01. Next base: position 87,088 of record CAWAAW010000051.1, on the reverse strand, counting down.
GGCGGGCGGTTCGACCGAGCCGCGATCACTGGTTTCGCGAACGGTTTTCGACGGCTCTTCGCGACGCGTTGGTTTCGCCGGGGTCGAACGTGTCCGGATCGGAGCCGCCGGTGGATTCAGTGCCCGGCTGGGCCACGGCGGCGGTCGGCATCGGAGGCATCGTAGGCAGGCTCATCGGGTCATCCGCCGTCGAGTCTGCCGGCGTCGGCGCCGGAGCCGGTCGCGGCGGCCAGCGACTCGGGAGCGGATGCGGTCACGTTCTTCGGTCCGCCGATTCGGGCGGCTTGGTCGCGGCGGCCTGGTTGGACGCCACCCGCGGGGATGGAGAGCAGGTCATCGTCGGGTTCGGCGTCCGGCCGCTGCGCGACTCTCGACATTCTGGAGGACCGAACCGAATGGGCCCTGCCGCGCGCCGGTGTCCATCTTCGCGGCGACGCTCGGGCTCAGAAGGAACACTCGCGTCGGGTTATCCTTCTCGATCGTCAACGCTTGAGATGGATCGGCAGCGGCCCAAACCGGGTTTCGTGGAGACCGTCGTGCCGGTCTCGCGAACCTCCGACGGCGGTCTCCCTCCAGCGCGAATAGTCGGTGACCTGTTCCTGCCTCTGATCCCGCGACGAGAGAGCCAGGTAGACGCCGATATTGGAGTAGAGGTTGGAACGGCCGCGCCAGGTCAGGTTGCGCGGGTTGTCGATCATCACCAGGGTGGTCGATGATCGACCGGCCGTCGCGATCACGGACTGTCTTCGACCCAGACGCGGACCTGGCTGCCGTCGAAGCGAAAAACCGGTCCGGGCCCTGCCAGCACACTGGTGTGCATCAGCCGAAGCTCGCCGGCGACCGGCGACGGCGACCGCGTGTTGTCGAACCAGAAGGAGGGCTGGCCGGGCCCGACGGAGCAATCGCGAACGATGGACGTCCGCGGATCCTTCGGCCAAAACACTGGTCTGCCCACTGTCAAAGTGACACGAATCGACGAACACCGCCGCGCGGGCGGTCACCGGCCGTTGGTGCGGGATGGACTGTCCGGACGTGAAGTGCGGCCACATTTCGTCCATCGCCCGATTTGGTTCGGCGAAACGAGCAACCCCGGACCGTCAGCTCCGTGTTCTCAGTTCGGACGGCGGCCACCAAGCTCGTCCGGGAGTACGGTATCGAGCTCGAACTCGAGGCCCTCGATCGTGACGATGGCCGCCGGAGAAGTTCAGCAGCGAGGCCGGCGGATGATCGGCCAAGCGTGCATCGGTCGCGAACTTGAGCAGAGGACGAACGCCCGCTTCGGCTTTGATCGTGAGATCGGAATTGACCAGGGGCGCCGACGCACGATGCGACCGGTTGCGTCCGCCCAGTCGATAGGGACCGTCGTCGGACAACACGATCACCGACCTGCGAGGCGCGGAGGCGAGGATCTCCCACAGGTCTTCATTCGAATTGACCGGGACATTGCGCGGATAGGACGGAACCGGGCTCGGCGGCGTCGGTACTGTCTCGCCCGGTGATCGCGGAAACCGTCGGGGTCCCATCTCCCGTCAACAGCGCCGGTTCCCGGCTCGGACGGGCGATGAGCGTTGAGCGGTGCCGTGTAGCTATCCCGACGAATGCGACGGTTTGGAGAGCTCTCGTCCCCACCAGGCAAGTCCCGCGACCACCAGAACAAATCCGAGCGGCCGGCAGCAGCCAGACCAGGTGCCGTTCCCAGCTTGGTCGATGCCGTTCATTCAGCCAGTCCGGCAGGTCGGGGGCCATGAAACAGAAAGCCCCCCGGCGCCCGCGACGGCGAGCAGGTCACGGACCAGATGCTCGGGTGTCTGATAACGCCGGTCGCGGTTCTTGGCCATCAGCTTGGCGATCACATTGGCCAGCTCGATCGGGAACCGCGGGATTGAGTGCGCGAACATCCGCCGGAGCTCTTCCTGGTGCTGGATCAACTTCTGAAGGACGGTCCCGCCGGGAAACGGTGGACGGCCGGTGAGCATGTGAAACAGCGTGCATCCCAGCGAATACAAGTCGCTCCGGACGTCGACGTCGCGCGGATCGCGGGCCTGTTCCGGACTGATATAATCAAACGTGCCGAGCGTCATACCGCTCTGTGTCAGATCCGCGATCGCCTTCTCGCTCGAATCGACGGGCCAGACCCATGTCGACCAGCTTGGCGCGTCCCTGCGGCGTGATGATGATATTCGAGGGTTTGATGTCGCGGTGAACGACCGAGCGGCCGGAGGCGTGCACCAGAGCATGCGCGATCTGGAGCGCGATGTTGACCGCCTCGTTGACAGGGAGCGCGCCGAGGTCTCGACACGCTGCCGTACCGTCACACCCTCGATGTATTCGAAGGCGATGTAGTGAAAACGATCGTGCTGCCCGATGCTGAACACCCGCGCGATATTTTCGTGGTCGAGTCGCGCGGCGGCCCGTCCCTCCTGGTAGAACCGCTGAACGACTTCCGTGTCGCTCGCTTGATCGGGCGGCAGCAGCTTTAATGCGACCTGGCGGTCGAGCTTGGTGTCCAGGGCGCGATACACCGCGCCCATGCCTCCCACGCCGATCGACTCCTCCAGCAAGAACGTGTCGACAAGCTCGCCGGGCACAGGTAAGGCGACCGGCGGCGCTGGCGCGGCGCCGGCATCGACAGCCGCCGCCGCGCCGAACTGCTCACTCCCCTCAGAACCGTCGGCGGTTCGGCCGTCGAGCCGATGCTCGCGCCATCCGCCCTCGACTCCTCGTTCGAGTCGGGCACGACGGGCTCAGGCTCCTCGCGTGGTCTCGGCGGCTCGGGGATCAGCATCAACTCGTGCTCAAAAGTTCGGGGGGCTCCCCTGACGACACATCCATGCGTTCCGTTAAAAAATCAGAATCGATCGTGACGTGAGACGGGACAGGGAAGATGCATGCAATTCCACTTGCCCAACCCTGAATATAGACAGCCCGAACCCATCTGTCAACCACGTCTCTCGGTCCCTCTGGCCCAAGTTCAATTATAGCAACAACCTGAGACAAATAGGCGAGGGCCCGCAAGATCACTGCAAGGAACGACGGATGGAGCGACCAGATGCGACAGTGAATTCAATTAGACGGAATATCCATGGAAAGTTCGGACCTGGGACGACGAGAAGCCGGATCGGACGATCCGCGATTCTTGTTTCTATTTCCTCGGGTGAATCGTCTTGGCGCTTTATCGGTTTGGTTTAAGCAAAACAAACATTACAACCGATACAGGAGGAGTCACGCTTTGGTGCTCCGCGCCGGTTGGGCGATTCGAGCTCTGGGTCGGAGGCCGGGAGCCTCGAGCCGCGGGAGGTATGGTATGTGGGATCGAATTCGGGTAGGTCGTTCCCAGGCGAACCCCATGATGATCAAGGGAACGCACTTGAGGCCGAAACGCCGGTCGCGAAGTCAGCCGATGGTGGAAGTCCTTGAAGACCGCCAGTTGATGACGGCCTCCTTGCAACCGATTACGAACCTCACCGTGCCAGCGCAGCAGGGCTATACCGTGCCTCTGCTTTCGGCCAGCACGGCCACGACCCCCGACGACCAGACCTACACGATCACCTCCAGTAACCCGGACATCGTGGCGAGCATCGCTCAAGGACCGTTCTGGAGCCTCGGCGTCAACTACACCAGACCCCACCACGCCCGCGAGACAGCCCTTCACGGGAACCTTGACGTTCCAGTTGTTCCAGAACCTGACGCCAAACACAGTCAGTGAGATCACGAATCTGACCAACCAGGTGATTTCGTAAGCACATACAAATACTTTAGCCGCGTCGTCGCTGGCTTTCCGAACGCGACGGATTACGTCGTTCAAGGCGGCTCGCCGACCCTGAACGGAGAAGAGACCAGTCCGCCTGTCACGTTCGCCAATGAAAATCTCCAACAACTGGCGTTCTCGGGGACCGAGCAACTGGCGATGGCCAACTCCGGACGGCATGACAGCAATACCACGCAGTTCTTCATCACGACCGGATCGCCGAACTCCGAACTCGGATACAACTACACCATCTTCGGTCAACTTGTCACCGGATACGACCTTGTTGGCAGAAATGACCCAGGTTCCGGCTGATGACGAATACCGCTACCCGGGCGACGGAGAATCTCAGCCGGTCGATCCCCTCACTATCACCTCGGCCACGCTGATCAAGCACCAACCCCAATGGCGTTGCCATTATCGACGCGACCCAGGCGACGGCGGGGCAAACCGCCACGATCACGGTGACCGCGACCGACTCCGTGGATCATACCACAACGAGTGAATCCTTCACGGTCACGGTCGGGGCCTACGCCGGACCGACCACTTCGAATCTTCTCGGGATCGCGGGAAAATGTCAATTTCAAACCGTTCGCGACGGCCGTCTCGACAACCGTGCCAGGGAACACGCCGACGACAGTCCAGTTGGCCGGCACGAGCGGTTATCCTGATACGACGACGCCCTCAACCCTGACCTATACGCTCGTGTCGCAGCCCGCTCACGGCACGATCACCAATTTCAACTCGTCGACCGGCACGCTGACTTATACCCCCAACAAGGATTATAGTCGGACCGGATACGTTCCAGTTACGAGTGAATTCAACGGGTCCCGGGACGGTCCCCGCCGATCGCCACGAGCAATCCCGCGACGGTGACGCTCACGGTCGGCGCCCGGTAACACCGGGGCCGTCCGCGTCGTTGGTACGTCCCCCGACGAGGTCCTGATCGTGACACCGTTGCCGCGCCGGGATCGCGGAACGAACACGATCGACGTCGTCCAGGTGGCTGATCCCTCGGCCGACGGCGGAAGCGTGATCCAGGTCGTGGTCAACGGGGAGATCGACGATAGTCCAGCCGGGCATCGGCGATCTCGCGGGGATCATTGTCTATGGCGGCAACAAGGCGAAGAATACCATCATCATCGATCCGAGTGTGACTGTCCCAGCCACGATCGACGGCGGCCACGGCTATAAGAACCCCCTCACCGGCGGTGGTGGATTGACCCGGGAACACGGCTGGTTTGGGCACTCCAGTCCTGATCGGTGGGTCGGGCCCCAATGAGCTCGTCGGCCTGGCCGGCCATGTCAAGTTCAAGCCCTCCAAGGCGACCGTTCTGGCCTTCACCGGCGTGCCAAAGCGCAGGACTTCCGATCTCCACCCCGTGCCACCGGGCGGAACGTTCTACAAGTACCGTCAAGGGTCACCTGGTGCGTCGTCGTCCATTTTCAATCGATGACGCGAGCGACTGCGGATCGAGCCAGATCATATGGGCGCGAGTCACGGCGCAGGCAGCATCGGATCGACCGGGTGCCATGCCTGTGAACTCTGATGGAGAGCATGTCTCGTCGCGATACGAATCAGGCTGGCGCGTGCCCTTTGAGCATCCCGATGACTCAACTGCCGATCGATTCCAGTCTCGCTCGGATCATCGAGGAGCTCGCCCACCGTTGCGTGGTTGTGGTGGCACCTCCGGGTTCGGGCAAGACGACGCGGGTTCCGGTGGCTCTTCTCAAGTCGGGCCTGCTCAGCGCTCTGCACCCGACCGTGATCGTGCTCCAGCCACGTCGGGTGGCCGCGAGGGCCTCGGCCGCCCGAATCGCCGACGAGCAAGGCTGGACCCTGGGAGATCAGGTCGGCTACCAGGTCCGCTTCGAACGGCGGTTCTCCCCGAAAACCCGCCTCCGGTTCCTGACCGAGGGAATCCTCACACGGCAGATCCTGGCCGATCCGTTCCTCGAAACGGTCGGCGCGGTCGTGCTCGACGAATTTCACGAGCGCAACCTGAATAGCGACCTGGCGCTGGCACTCTTGCAAGAGATCCGGCGGGAGGTACGCCCCGACCTGATCCTCATCGTCATGTCGGCGACGCTCGATGCCGAGCCGGTCTCTCGTTTCTTGGACGATTGCCCGATCGTCCGGGTCGAAGGGCGGGCCCACCCGGTTTCCCTGGAATACCGGCCGGTGAATCGGCCGGCCAGCGCCGAGACATTGGTCCCGATCATTCAGGAGTTGCTCGCCGAACCGCGGCGATGCGGGCGATCTCCTGGTTTTTCTGCCGGGTTTGGCCGAAATTCGCCGGGTGGCGCAACGGTCTCGAGCCGCTCGCCGACGCAGCCGGCGCAGCTGGTGCTGCCGCTTCATGGCTCTCTGCCGGCGGAGGACCAGGATCGCGTATTCCGGCCGAGCGATCGCCGTAAGATCATTCTCAGCACCAACATCGCGGAGACGTCGCTGACGATCGATGGTGTCACTACGGTTATTGATTGCGGTTTGGCCCGGATCGTGCGTTATGACGCGGAACGGGGAATCGACCGCTGGGAGCTGTGCCGGATCAGCCGCGCCTCCGCCGATCAACGCGCCGGCCGAGCGGGTCGGACCGGACCCGGCCGCTCGATCCGCCTTTGGTCCGAGCGCGACCAGCGTGGTCTTCCCGAATTCGAGCAACCGGAAATCCATCGCGTCGACCTCTGCGGCACCGTGCTCGCCTTACACGCCTGGGGCGTCGCCGACCCGGATCGATTCGGTTGGTATGACCCTCCCGCCGCGGATCGACTGGCCGCCGCCGAACGGTTGTTGATCATGCTCGGTGCGCCTGGAAGGCGACCCACCGCGGATCACTCCGATGGGCACGCAGATGCTCGAGCTGCCGATCCATCCCCGGCTGGCGCGCTTGCTGCTCGCCGCCAAACAGTGTGGTCGAGTTCGAGATGGCGCGTCGATCGCCGCCTTGCTCTCAGAACGGGACATCAAGATTCGTGACGGCTCCGCCAATTCAGACGCACAAGGCGGCAGACTCCCCGCGGTGACTTCTCCTTCCGACGTCCTCGACCGTCTCGACTTGCTGGACGAGGCTGAGGCACGCCACTTCGCCCCGTCCTTGAGGTCTCGCGGTATTGATCCGGCGGCGGCGCGGCAGGTCGCGCTTCTCCGCGATGAGTTGCTCCGTCGCGAGCGGTATCGCTCGCCCGGGGCCGTCCCGAGTCCCGATCGGTCCGACGACGAGGTGATGCTCAAATGGCTGCTGCTGGCCTATCCGGACCGCGTCGTCAAACAACGAGGCGCCGAGCGGTCCGGCGTGATGGTCGGCGGCCGCGGCGTACGAGCTCGGTCCGGAATCGGTCGTCCGCGAGGCCGAGCTGTACCTCGCCCTTGACGCCCGCGAAGATCGGCGCACGGGCTCCCTTGTCGTCCAGGTCAGTCTGGCGAGCCTGGTTCGGCTCGATTGGCTCGAAGAACTCTTTCCCCAGAGTTTGCGCCGCGAGCGACTGACCCGGTACGACGAGTCACGTCGGCGCGTCATCAGCGCGACTCGGCTCTGGTATCACGATCTTCTGCTGCGCGAGGACCTCGATTCGTCGCTCGATCTGGAGCGAAGCGGGTCGCGTACTCGCCGAGATCCTCAGACCCCAAGCCGCCAGTCTGTTCCGCGGACGATGCAAACGGCCGCATGTGGCTGGCCCGGTTTGACTTCGTCAGTCGGGCCGTCCCCGAGCTCAATTGGCCCGAATTCAGCGACGATGTTTTCGCGCGAATTGCTCGATCAGGTCTGTCACGGGAAAATCGGAGCTCGATCAAGTCAAACAGACCGACCTCATCCCGTTTCTGCAGAGTCGTCTCGACACGCTTCAGAACCGTGAGCTGCAAGAAGTGCGCACCAGAGGCCGATCACGATTCCCAGCGGCCGCTGCGTCCGCCTGACTTATGAACCGGGACGGCCGCCGATCCTGGCGGCACGACTTCAGGAGCTGTTTGGCTGGACCGAAACACCGCGTCTGGCACGAGGCCGGGTTCCAGTCCTGCTCCACTTGCTCGGCCCGAATCAATCGGCCGGTCCAGATCACCGACGACCTGAACAGTTTCTGGAAGACGACCTATCACCAAGTGAGGAAAGATCTTCGGGGCCGTTATCCCAAGCACGCCTGGCCCGAGGAACCATTGCGCGCCAACCGCCTTCCAGAACGAAGTCGAATTGACAAGTTGGAATTGTATCATCTTTTTGTAATAAAGGTTCTTATGGACTGATGTACAAAATCACCAAAATGGTAGCTTTGGTTGCAGTCACAAGATTTGGCTGTGGATTTACCGCCAGAGGCGACAGTCGGCGGTGCGATCTCTCACGATCCACGGAACCGCATGAACCGCCGATGCTTCGCGTCGAATTCTACGCGCGTTCCCACCTTGATCGAAAGGCCCCGAGCGATCTCGACAGCGCTCGGAGCTTCGACCCCCTAAGACCGAGTTTCGCACTTAATCAGGCCTGGGCCTTTCAAGCCACGGGCCAGAGCGACCGGGCCCGCACGCGACTTCAGGAAGCCGAGAAGCTCGGTGTGAAAGCCTCTAGGCTCGATCCCCTCGAACGGGCCGTTTTCCGGCGACTTCGCTAGGGGCTGTCTCCCGGATGATCTCGCCGAGGGGGCAGGCGGTGCGAAATTGCGGTGGTTACTCCGAAAATACGGTCTACTTCTCGCACTCACGCGAGCATGCGGACTCGATTTTCATGGGGTTCTGTACCGCCCGCGCGGCATGACCGTTCGTACCCGATTTCGTGCCACGCCATGATCAACAAGGAACTCGAGACCTCTCGGTGATCGCCACCGTGGTTCGGCGGAGCGAAACCCTGATAAGCCGCGGTATTAGCCCCCTCATCCCGATCCTGTGCTGATGAAAATGGGTCGGCAAATCATCAGATCGGTTCTGTCAGTTTTTGTGACGCCTTCCCGGCCATCGCAAACGCCACGTTTCTCTGTGAGAACTGATGTTCCCAGGAAAGCAGAGCTTCGATAGAATCGGTCGCGCCGACGAGCATGGAGGCTTTCGGCCAACTCGGATGGGAAAAGGAAGGGAATCCAACCGCTATGCACCGTCGCGGGCGATTAATTTTCGCCTACGGGTTAATTTGCGCGGGTTTATTCGTGTTGACGGGTTGTGCCACGATGCGCCGGGCATGCGCCCAGTCCGGACCTGCGCCCTGTACCGACGGCTTTGCGTACACTCAGGATGGTTGGAGGCTGGGTGTCCGGCATTATCGGCCGGACCGACCCGACCCCGGCAAATTGCCGGTGATCCTCTGTCACGGACTGGGACTCAATGCCACATTCTGGACGATTACCGAATTTCACCTTCCCGCCCAATTGAACGCTCGAGGATACGACGTTTACGTTTTCGATATTCGAGGCTCCGGCGAAAACGCCCAGATCGGCCGACACGAACGCGTGAATACGCTCCTTCGCCAGACGTTCTTGAAGGAACGCGGCGAACGTTGCTGGACGGTCGACGATCTGGTTCGATTCGACATGCCGGCCATCCTCGAATTACGTCAAACGTGAGACTGGCCAATCCCGGGTCAACTGGGTGGGACACAGCCTGGGTGGAATGCTCGTCTTCCCGTATCTTGGAGCTCAGCCCCGATCCGGAGCGGATCGCCAATTTCGTCGGCATGGGCAGCACGATCATCCAGGCGAAATCCCCGCAATGGGATATGCTCCGCGCTAACGAGGGACTCCGCGCCCTCACGCTGGTTGCAAGTCCAGGACGGCTCGGACGGCCTCTGTCCTTCGTTAAAGTACCGGGTATGGAACTTATCGACCGATTTTATTATTCAAATGAAAACGTCGACCAGCTCACGATTTCACGATTCTACGGCTACACTTTGGAGGACACCGGGGCAGGGGCCCTGCGCCAGCTCGCCCCGTATCTCCGGTCGGCCACATGCTCTCGGCGGACCGCCGGATTGATTATGCCGAGCGCCTCGGTGAGATCACGACGCCGACCCTTTTGATCGCGGGCGAAGGCGATATCATGTCGGATGTGCCATCGACAGAGTTGACTTTCCTCGGTCTTGGCAGTCCGGACAAAACGTTGATGAGGTTTGGCAAGTCAAATGGGCACGTGGCCGACTACGGCCATTGCGACCTGGTCTGGAGCCGTTACGCACGGCGCGAGATTTTTCCCCCGCTCATCAACTGGCTCGACCAGCGTCAACCGGGCGTCGGCCCTTCACCACAAAGCGTCAGTCCGCTTCGCCAACAGCCGGTGTCAGCCAGTCCCCAAAACTGAGTCGATGCAGATTTGCGACCAGGTTTCGAATTCGAGGCGTAGACTCGCAACGGTCGATATTGGGCGGAACTCCGCCTCGGCCAGCCCTTCTTCCCGAGGCGAAACGCTCGGATACTCGAGCTCGAAGAGATGGATGACCCCGAGGTGGACGCGCCCCACCGGGGTCGAGTCATCGTTGATCAACCCGACCCGACTGAGACGGCCGGGGCTCGTGACTTCGACTTCCTCATCGAGCTCGCGCCGCATGGCCGATTGATAGGCGTCGAGACTCTTTCGTCCTTCAGCATCTTCTTCCGCCACATGACCACCGACTCCCAGCGATCGAAGGCGATGGAGTCTGGCCTCGCCCTGCGACTTTCCCCGGGTGTAACAGAAAACGGAATCGCCACAACGAAACACGACGTAGGGAATGATCTGCTTGAATCCCGGATCGTCCTCGACGTCCGACCGTGGCCGATATTGCATTAGCTCCGGGACGAGCAATGACGTGAGATAGTGCTCAGCGTCGGGAGAGAAGCCCTGAAATCGGCCGAGACGATCGAGCTCGGCGCTCGGAACAACCAAAACACGTTCTTCGAGTTTCTTGTCCATCAGCGACCTCACGGCGGTTTGTTGCAGACATCAGGCGTTCCATTAGACTGACAGATCGGAAGCCGGCAAATCGACCGATCAAGGCAGTTCGCTCCTGAACGCTGGTCCGCGTTTTGAATCCCCTCATCCGGGGATCGCCCCCATCGCCGTCTTTAGCGGCTCCATCGTCGTTCATTGACGTGGTTTCATCTCGGCGGCCGGTTTTTCTTTCGACTTCAGCGGCCGGAGACCCAGTGAGACGAACACCTCCGTGCCAAGGGGAGGGATCTTTTCGGTGTTGGTCACGAACACGCGATCGGCGTCGCTGGCGGAGCTCGCGATCGGTAAGTCGAGGATCGCACTACCGAAATTGGCCACAGTGATCACGTCGCCATCGTCGGCGGCATAAACGGTCTTCTTGGTGAGAGGGTCTTCGTAAAGCTCACTGCCGGCGAAGACCCAGTCGATTGCCAGGGGTGCTTTCGCTTTTTCATCCCTGACCCACTGTCGAGCATCCGACCGTTTGGATCTTACCATCCTGCCACCAGGTCAATTCGATTCCGATCGCCGAGCCCGTCGGTGGCTCGAACTTGGGAAGGAACCGAACCGGATGACCGGGCTCGGCACCTGTCGCCAGCAGAGCGGCGTGAATCTGGCGGGCGACAGCGTCGGTCGCCAGAATCGCCTCGTGCTCCTTGGTTCCTTTTAGACACATCAGGTGCTCCAGCACGCCTTCGCGCAACACGACCCGCGCCTTCAGAATCACGCGCTTGGCCTTGGGGTCGAGCCAGAGACTTCGCCCCAGTGATCCCCACGACGGGTCCGGCTGAAGCGCATCTGGCTGCTTGCCGGCAGCATCGGCAGGCGGGTCGGCGGGCAGGACCAGTAACGCGGCCAAAACCAAACTTGCATGCATCGCTCGCTCGATTCCATCGTTTCGAAGGACCATGAGACCACAGTGGAATCCTCTGCAAGTTGTTAGCATCGCGAAATCACACCGCCGGATCAAGCGCCGGTTTAGTCTTGGTGGACGAGCGAGCGATCATGAGCAGTATCCGAGCGCAACACAAAAGGCCGCCGGAATCACTCCGGCGGCCCTATTGGATTTCCAAAACAGCTTGGATCGTCCAGCTCGATTCGAGCCGGCCAGGATCAGAGGGCGACTGACGGCGGGATGCCCAGCTTCTCCTCTTCCTCCTCCAGGATGATGATTCGGGGCGTGACCATCAGCATCAAGCTGGTGGTAACTCGCCCGATACCGACGTTCCGGAACAGACGATCGAGCAGTGGAGTCTTGGAAAGAATCGGAACTCCATACTCCGTTCGCTGCTCGTTCATGGTCTTGAGCCCGCCGAGCAAGACCGTGCCGCCGTCAGGTACGGTGACCGTTGTCGTCAGCACGGAGGTCGTGGTGTTGGGGAGCTGAAGCGTCGCGTTGATCGTCGCGGATCCGCCACCCAGCCCAGAGCCACCAACGGCCGCCGGTACCTGGATCGTGGTGAATCCGTTCAGCGAGTTGAACTGCGGAGTCATCGACATTCGGACATAACGACGGTCGGCTGAGACCACCGGAACCACCGAGAGTGTCGGCCCGATGAACAACGGCGTGGGCGTGGGCACGAAGGCCACTGATCCAGGTCCGACGATCGGGGTGAGTGCCGAAACGTAATACTGGAGCGTACCGCTGAAGATGGTCGCGGTGGCACCATTGAATGTGGTGATCTTGGGAGCCTGGAGCACGTTCGACCGCTGGTCGCCCTGGGCGGCCGTGATGAAGAGATAAACTTCCAGGTCGCTGAGGAATGCGATCCCGAAGGTGGCACCCGCACCCGGAACCGCGTTGGTCGGCGCGATCAGGCTACCCGTGTATTGTTGAACGGGATCCCAAGGTTTGAGGAGTAGTTGTTCAAACCTCCGCCTTGAGTACCCACAATCACCGGCTGATTGTTAGGCAGGGCGTGGTCCAGGATCGGATTCACGATGTAGGCATTGGTAAGTAGCGCCACTCGTGCTGCCACCCGTCGTGCCGCCGGCCGCACCACCGGCTGCACCACCGGCCGCACCACCGGCTGCACCACCGGCTGCACCACCGGCTCCACCACCGGCCGTCGCCACCGGTCGTTCCACCCGTCGTTCCACCACCCGTCCCGCCACCCGTCCCACCACCGGTCCCGGTTGAAGTCGACGCGCTGGTGCTGGTGCTCGTGCTGTGCTCGAGGAAATCGCGAACAGCGACGTTGGCCGGGTTCGGCACCGCGAACGTACTATGCTTACCAACCGCGTCGGATTGGATATTGAAGTCGAAGTCGACGCCGATCTGCTCGAAGAAGTTGTCGCTGACCGTGATGAACCGGACTTCAACCGAAACCTGGAGGTCCTGGAGCCGCCGCAATTGCCGGAGCAAGTCGGCGACCTGTTCGTGGACTTCCGCCGTGTGCTTGATGATCAGACTCAAGCTCAGGAAGAAGGGCACGATCGCACCGGGCTGCCGCTCCGGTTGGCCACCCGCGTCCGCACCTCCACCAAAGCCGCCGCCCATCCCATAGGCCGAAGAGACGTCCTGGCCGCTGCTGTCTTGAATTCGCCAAGTATTCGGTGCGATCGACGTGGAGATCAATTGGATCAAAGGCGTCATGTCAACCTGGGGCCGGTCGCCGGTGATGAAGCTCGGTACGTTCGGGGAAAGACCGGTTCGCGGATCATTTGGCCCCATGAGCCCTTGATTGGGAAAGCCCGCGGTCGGGCTCGGAATGGGCTGCCCCTGTTTGTTCGGGTTCAAGACCGAGTGCAACATGTTCTGCGGCTCTTTACCCCCGACCATGACCAGGTCGCCGACGTAGTAGGTCTTCGGGAACGTCTGCGCCTGTTGGGTTTGCGTGCTGGTGATCAGGATCACTTCGTCCTCGACGGTGTACGTCAGCCCCAGAGGACGAAGCATCAGTTTGAGCGCGGTCTTCAGTGGAACCTGATTGACGACCAAGCTGACCGGCGATGCCGTGGTCAAACCCTCCTCGCCCAGGGCCTTGGGGTCGGGCACGATATTGAGACCGGTGTAATTCTGGATGAACGTGATGGCTTCGCTCAGGGGCTGTTTGTCCAGGTTCAAGGAGATCCGGTCCTTGAGCTTCGCCTCGATCGCCAGGTTCTTGGCATCTTTTTTGGGAGTGAGCCTGGCGTTCATGGCCAACCGGTCGCGGGTCAAGTCTTTGAAGCTCTTGGGGAACCTGATGTCCCTGAGCTGGACTTCCGGGTCGGCGATTGACGCCAGGTCGACTGCCTGGAACGTCTGGACGATCGCCTCTTCCTTGTTGTTGCGGTTTTCGATGTCCTGCTTGTACCTGCGTTCCATCTTGGCTTTGTAGACCAGCATCGACGCCGCCAACTCGTTGGGATCGATCTCCATGGCCCGCTTTGCGAAGGCCTCGGCCTCGACATAATTCTGCACCGCCATGGCGGACATCGCCTTGTCCATCAGCTCGCCCAAGCGGATCTTCTTGGCCTTGTCGGCTTCGAGGATTCGCAACCGCTTCAGTTCGATCTCGGCGCGAAGCTTCTTGTCCGCCATCTTTCGCTCGAATTCCACCTTGTCTTTCTTGGCCATCTCGGTGGCGACTTCGAGACGCCGGATCATCGGCCGTGTCAGCTCCGGAGGAAGACCGGACGCCTGGACGGCCTTGTGGTCTGCTCGTAGAGCGCCAGGGCCTTGTCGGGATCGGTTTCATGCAGGCGTCGGCCCTCGCCGATCTTGGTCCCGACCTCGGCATTGAGTTTCTGAGCGGCCAGCGCCTCGGCGTCCTGCGCGGCGTTCGTGCCGGATTTCGCGTCGGGTTTGCCCTTATCGTCCGTGGACAACTTCAGAAGCAGGCTCTCAACCTTGGAGCGCAGGCTCTCGTCGAGTGATGCACCCGCCGCGTCGACTTCGGTCAACAGGATCCTCGCCCGAGCGTTGTCACCCGAGCGCATGGCCGCCAGTGCCGATTCGTAGAGGCTGAGTGCTCCACCCTGCTCGGTCAAAGCGATTTGGGCCAGCAGCTCGTCGGCCTGGACCTCCACTCCGAACTTGCCGGTCTTGGCTTCATTGGCAAGCTGCTTGGCTGCCGGGTAGTTACCATTGGCATACAGCTTCTTGGCTTCGTCGAGCAATGCCGCTCCGCGGTTCGGCCGGCGCGGCAGCCGCCGGGGCTCCAGCGTTGACGGGATCCGGAGCCTGAGCCGGCGCGGGCGGTAGTTCCGGAGTCGCGGCGGCGCTGGGTTCCGTGGGCGACAGGGTGGGCTGCGCCGCCGGCTGATCCACGGGCGCCGTCAAGTCGGGAGACGGACCTGGATCACCGGCCGCGATCTGATGGACCGCCGGGTCGGTCGGTGCCGTCAAGGCGATGCCGGATGACCCCGCGGGTGCCGCTGTCGCGGGCGCCCCACCGGTACTAAGCCGGTCCGCCGCGGCGAACTTGGCTTGGGCGCCGGCCCGATCTCCCTTGGCCAGGAGTTCGTTGGCCTCACGCTCAAGTGTCACAGTGCGGGGACTCGACGCCCGGTCGCGCCGCGGTCGGCCTGGTGTCCTTTTGAGCTCTCGCCATCGCCAATTCGTGGAGCACTGACTCGGCGCGGTCGGCCGTCAAGGGGGGCACCACGTTCATCCGCTGAGCCTGGCGAGCTTTGGCCTCCGCTTCATCGAGCCGGCCGACCGAGATTAGCTGGCGAGCCTCCTGGACCAGAAGGTCGTAAACGCCTTGGCTCGATTGGTCTCGAGTTGGCGTATTCCGAATCTGATCGCGACGGCGAAGTGCACGTGCCGCGGCCGCGACCTTGTCGGGATTGTCCTCGAAGATGCCGAAGGTCAATTTCCATTCCTTGACCTCCAGCGCAATTGCCTCCGCCTGCTCGAATTGGCGGTTTTCCAGCGCCGTCCGGGCCTCTTTAAGCTTGATACGGGCCGTCCGGCGATCGTGAGGCTGGGCCGTCGCATTCCCCTTGGCCGCGGCGGCTCCCTTGGGCCGCTTTTTCTTGATGTCCTCCATGACCTTGGCCGGCGTGTCATCGAAGAGTGACCACTCGATCTCCAGCGCCTCGGCCTCGGCGACTTTACGCTGGGCCTCTTCATAGTTTCCGTGGAAAAGCTGTTCCCGTGCCTCGTGAAGCAGCCAGCGCCCCCTTTGCTTGACGTCAGTGCTTGGGGGTAGTTGATTCTCCCGAACCGGTTTGCTGACGGCCGCGGTCGCCGCCGGGGCTGCCGGTCGCCGTTCGTCCGCGGGTATTCGGGGTTGGCCGGCCGCGGCCGGACTGGACACCCAGGACCGTTTTTGCCTTGGCCAGCTCGTTCAGATACTCGTCGAGTGACTGCTGCTCGTCGGGTTGGAGCTGATCACGATAAGTATTGGCGGCCTCCAAATACTTGGAGGCCAGTTCGATCTGATCTGTGGTCTGGGCACTGTTAAATAGACGCGCCCCAGCTTCGAGATACTTGATCGGCGGCACGGGCGGCGGCTTGCGGATCGCCGTGGATGGCGCTGCGGCCGCGTCATCAGGGGATGCGCCTTCCGAAGCCCCTCCCCATGCGCAAGGATCAAGATGAGACTGACCGTTATAAGCCTTCCCAACGCGACCTCCTTTCGCCGCCCGCGAGAACCACCGCCGACGTCCCTGGCGACGGCCCATGACTTGTCCTCACGAGTGGGAGACAATAGCCGATGCGGTTGCACGACCCACTCCGCAAAACAGCGAAATGGCCGCTTCACCCGGATCACTTGGAGCTCTGGCGAATTCAGGATGCTCAGACGAGATGGTAAACCGAGAACGGGGAGAAGATGTGACGGTGTGTACCGTGAAGCACCTTTCCGGTCAAGACCACTTCCACGAATCCGTCCATTACGTTCCAAAGTTCTGCTACAGCGACCCGCCGACACATTCGACTGAAGCGGCCGGGTCACCTGCTTACCATCATTGATCGGTAAAAAGCCTCGTCAAACTTTGCCCAAGCGTCGTTCCGATCAATTTCGGCACGTTCATCAAAGTAAGCAGACGCGGCAGAACCCCCCCGAACGGATTGATTCGAGAAGCTGAAAAGTGGTTCTTACTGCGTTGCCCTAGAACGGAATACGGCCGTTTTGGCGACAAAAAAACCCCCGCCGTGCTGGCGGGGGTCTTTTTCGAGATCATTCGTGAGCCAAAGTTCGATTTCCGAGGTTGCGGCCATTCGTTTCTTACACGATGGAGCTGTCCTAGACGCCCATCAGCGCCACCAGAACCCCTCCCGCCACCACCCATCATGCCACCCATCTGCCGCCGCCCACCATCCCCATCATCCCCATATAGCCGCCTCCCGCAGCGTTCTTCCGAACCTTTTTCGACATGGCGAGCTCATGTTTGTAGTTGGCTGCGATATCCTTGCGGACATCGTTAGCGGCGTCCTCGGCCTCGTTGTGGACGACGACACTTCCATCAGGCCGAAGCATGAGGGCCAACCCGGGCCGATCGATAGGGCCGCCGACGAAACCCGTGGGCAACGGGTAGAATCCGCCCGAGACGTCGAGCACAATCTGATGGCTGTTGAAGTCGACGGTCTTGGTCTTCTTTCCGCTGCCGTCCGAGACGGGGATCTCGGCGGTCCGAGGGTCGCCCAGAAGCTCGCCCGGCCCGGCCTCGAACCGTTTCGGAATCGTCACGCCGTCTTCCGGATGGAAACGGATGATCTCGAAACTGGATCTTCAACCGATTGAGGCTGGCCGGCATGGTTCCCATGACGTAAGGCATGATATCCGGTGGCATCGTCACCATGTCGGTCTCCGCACTCCAGGGCCCATGCAACTCCTCTTTCGTGTTTGTCAGTTTCGCGTTAGGGCTGACGTCCTCTCGTTTGTAATTGGGGTTGAACACCACGATCCGCACTCTATAGCGATAGGTGGTGTCGGGCTCGACCGTGAAGTCGAAGGCTCGGATCATGACCTTCTTCTCTTCCGATCTCCAATAGTCTCCGGCGGTTTCTGCCGACCCCGCCCATCATCCCGCCGCCCATCATCCCGCCGCCCATCATCCCGCCGCCCATCATTCCGCCGCCCCATCATGCCGCCGCCCATCATCCCGCCGCCCATCACGCCGGCACCGCCACGCCACCCATCATGCCGCCCATCCCACCATGCCCGCCATCATCCCGCCGCCCATCATGCCTGGCATCATCCCACCGCCCATCATCCCGCCGACCACCTCATCATCCCACCTGGAGGGCAGCTCGTGACGATCTCTTTCTTTTCCTTGGGAACGAGGCTGGCGATATGGACCTTTTCCCATAGACCGGACTTCATGAAGGGAAGGGGATCGACCAGACCATCCGGTCGAACGTTCTCGGGCGTCAGTTCCTCGTCTTCCTCGGGAAGATTGTCGAGGACCTTGTAGTTCTCATCAGACGAGACCATTGCCCACTTTGACCAGGAGCCGTCGCGCTGAAGCGTCTGGCGTTGAAGATCGAGACGCCGGTAATTCGGGTGGGCCACCGCCGGGTTCTTGAGCGCCTGGCGATAATTGGCCAGCATCTGGGCATGATCGAGCGTGCCGGTGATGGCGACCCAGCGATAGCCCTTGACGATCTCCTTGCCGGGCGGTCCCTGGGCCTCGGCACTCTTTCTCATCCTTGGCCTTCTCCTCCTGCGGGCTGATCGCCGCCGGCGCAACTTGAGCTTCCAGCTCTCGCTGCCGGCGGTCATCCTCCGCTTTCAGCTCACGCTCGATCTCGGCCTTGCTCTTGCCCACTTTCTTCTTCTTCGGGGCTCCGCCCATCATGCCGCCCATGCCCATCATGCCGCCGCCCATACCGGCCGCCGGCGCGTCGGCCCTTCCTCTCTGTTGCTTCGGGGCATCTTTCTTCTCGTCTCCGGGATACGGTCTCCGTTCTTGTCCAATGCGTAGACCAGCAAGCCGCCTCGCCCGGGGTAGGCGTACAGTTCCGTGGGAGCGATCAGAACGGGCGTATCGCGAATCAAGCCCGCTCCCGGTTCGGGTGTGACCCACTCGCGGGCGGACTTGTAATTGTCGGGGTACCAGCGCCGTCTTGACCTGCTCCTCGACCACGGCGGCGAAATTGCTGTCCTTGATTCCCTTCTCGTCCAGGGTCTTGAGAATGGTCTCGCGTTCCTCCGTGACGACTGAGATTCTTGTCCGAGTCCTGCGCGGCCTTCTTGATCTGGTCGGGTGTCAGCTCGATCGTCTTCGTGGTTGCGGCCATTCCGACGCAAACAAGAAAGATCGTCGAAGCGATTGCCACGCCGGCTTTTTCACCGTGACGCAGACCCAAGTTCTTCAGCTGATCGGCGAATGCATTGGCCATCCCGGCGTCTCCTCGTCGCGAAAATCGAGATCGATCAGGTAATCAAATCAAGACACTGATATCTATCTTCAAACTCTTGGTGTCAGCGCGGTTTTCAGAATCCAACTCGGCCGACAACCGATCTACGCGGCCACGGCGCGTGACGCGCCTGTCTAACCTTTGGAGTCGAGGTTTTCGATTCCTCGGTCTTAGCCGGAGGAGGCGCCGGTTTGGCGGCCTCGGCTTGCCCGTCTTGGCGGCGGCTCCATTCGCGGCCGGTGCGGTCGTGGACTTCGGCGGCGGAACCTTCAGCGGGGCTGGTCGGAGTCGGAGTCGGCGCGGCGCTTGGCGGCTGGCGAGCCAGCCACGGCTGGCACGGCGGGCGCCGCCGGTGCACCTGCCGGGGTCGCGGCGGTCGCTGGGGGAGCGGCCGCGGCCGTCACCTCACCCGGACTGGGCTCGGCCGCGGGCTGGGCCGGTGGAGCATTGAAGAATCGTGCCTGACCGTAAATCGTCACCTGGACGATGTCAAAGTACGGATCGAACAGGGTCGCGCCCTTGGACTTCTTGAGCTGCCTCTTCTTTCTTCGTGCGCTCTTCTTTTGTGTTGACATTGCGTTTGTCGGTGCCCTTACGCTCGGGCACTGGCGCCGCTCCACCCATTCCTGATAACCTCCACCCATCCCGCCATCCCCGCCCATCATCTGACCCATCTGCGATCATTGCCCATCGCCATCTCGCTGGCCCTTCCCCCATAGCCGGACATTCCCCTCATCCCCCCCATTCGCCCCATCATCATCTGCACCATCATGCTGCCCCCCATCATGCCACCCCCGAAGCCACCATACGCGGCACTCCCCTTCTCGGGCTTGGCGACCTTCGCGTGAGGACGAGCCAACTCGAAATCCATGACTTGAATCGACATCGGGGAGTTTTCCAGCTCGATGAGAAGATCCTGGATGTGGTCCTGGTCGATCAGGACGGTCAACAGGACCGGCAGAATCTTGTACTGGACGTTCGTTCTCCGGACTTGACGTAGAAGACGCTATCTCCATCGCTGGCCAGCAACCATACCGCCACCACCCATCATGCCACCCACCACCCATGCCGCGGCGCCCTCCGCCGGCCATTCGCAGCCATCGCGGCGGACATCGCCGCTCATCCCGCCGCCGCCGCCAGCGGCTTCCTCTGGCGGCGGCTCCTCGCCCTTGGGATAGATCTTCGGCCTCCGTCAACTCCTCAGCTCTTGGCCACGGATCGCTGGTCCTGCGCGGTGGAATTACCGACCTCCAACACGTCGATCTGCTTGATGATCGCGGAATCCCAGTTCTTGGCGTTCTTGTTCACTTGCGCCACGACCTCGAGCAACGTCCGCTGGATCCAGAGCCGCTCCTGAGCGGACCAGACCGTACCAAGATCGGGGGGCTTTTCGGTTTGAAACACCGACGGGCGGAGCAAGGCCTCTTTCGGAGCGGCGACGACGATCCCCTCACCGGTCTCGTAGTCGAAAGGCTTGAATGTCTTATAGACCATGTCACGTACGCGGGATAGGCCTCCATGTAGTCGACGATCGCGAACAGGACCCTGCCCTTGTCTTCGTCCTCGGGCCATTTCCGGCCCCACTTCCGGAACCGTTCCTGGACGGTGCTCCGGCCACGTCAACAGCGGAGCCTGGCGGTCGAAGAGGGTCTTCCACGCGGCGTTGACGTCCGTGGTCAGAACGGCTGTCTTCTCCTCGACGATCGGTTTGTATTGGGCGTTGGGAATGGCTGGCGAGTTGTATTTCTTCACTTCGTTTTCCGCGGCCTTGATGACACCGACCTCCTTGGCGGTCGCCTCACGCACGGGCCTCGGACCCGACGAAGTACGCGATGGTCGCGAACAGTGCCGCGACGCTGATGGAGATCCAGAAGCGATATTTGATGACTTGCCGCAGAAATTCCTTGGCTTGTTCCATTGCCTCTTGTTGAGATTGAGCCATGGTCGGCAGCACCTTCGGAAAAAGGATCGGTGTTGAATGTCGAAAGTGTTCCCGCGTGTTCGGTATTCCGTCCGTCCAATGCTCAGGCGGTCGAGCCGTGAGCGATCAGTGAAAGCCGGTTCCAGCCCCGCTCGGAGCGTGCCCTGCTGGAATCCATCGAAGTCGCCGTCCGCGGCGACTCGAGCCGCATTGAACTTACTTGGGCGGAGGTGCAGCGCCACCGGCCGCCGGTCCGGCCGGAGCGGGAGCCGCCGCCCGCCGGCGACGGGACCTCCCTGGAGCACCACCGCCCGCGGCGCCTGGCGCCGGTGAGGAGACCGCCTTGGAAAGCGCCGAATCGATCTGCTGCGACTGCTTCAACGAGACCGCCTCGATCTCCTCCGGCTTGGGCATGCGTGACCGCCGGATTGTTCTTTTCGGCCTCGCTCATCGTTTGGCGATCTCTTCGACCTTGGTTTTGAACTCCTCATCGGGTCTTGGGCTGCTCCTCAGGTGTGAGCGGCACCCAGACGAACTGGATCAAGAAATCCGTCCGAGTCATGATCTTGAGCTTGGCCTTTGCCTCGGCGTCCGTCATCTTGCCTCCGGGGCCTCCCATCATGCCGGGCATCATACCGCCGCCCATCATCTCCCGCATGCCGCCGCCCATCATCTCCCGCATGCCGCTGCCACCCATTCCGCCGCGCCCTCCTCCCATGCGCGGCCATCTGCGCCTCCCATCATGCTGGACATCACCTCCTTCATTCCGCCGCCCATCATCCGCGCACCACTCGCTGTCGGCAGCTGGAGGCGACGCCCGATCGAGCAAGGGAACGGTATTGCTGCTCAGGCTGCCTTTATCGGTGGTCCAGTTCTTTTCCGGAACCAACCATGCCAGGGCCACATTCTTGACGCCAAAGAGCACGCAACGTCGGATCGCTGAGCTTCTTGAGCACTTTCTCGGTGATGAACTGGTAAGGGCCGAATTCGACCCGCTCCGGGCTGTCGATCGGGATCTTCATCTGCTTGGTCGAAGGATACGGGTTGTAGTGGTGGCAAACGATCTGGATCACCCAGCCCGGGCCGGACGGGGGATTGGCGACGTCGTACGGGTGCATCAGCTTTCTGAAATTCGGATCGAGCAAGTCGAACCACTCCGTCTTGAGGTCGGCTCCTCCAGACGGGCTTGATCGCGTCGATGTGCACCCGTAACTTTTCGAGCTCGTCCTGTACGTTCGGGTCGTCCGGGTTGAGCTTGTATTCCTCCTCGGGATCGGGGAAGTAATCGGCTGATCATTCTTCAGGAACGTCGGCCAGAGAGCGCCGATCGGTGGGATCGACGATCAGGGCTTTGCCCTCGCCATACTTGCCCTGCCATGCCGCCCTTGGCCGCTTCAAACTCGGCTTTGAGGTCGAGCGCCTTGCTTGCTCACGGACTTGGCCTGCTCCACGGCCGTCTTGAACTGAGGAGTCGTGACCTTGGCGAGCGCGCGAAAATCACCCAAGGTGAAGAGGCACGTGAGGCCCAGCATGATCAAGGCCGACGCGGCCAGGGCCCACGGCTTCTTGGCGCGGATCAAGCGGACGCGCTCGATCTCGGGGGGCAACAGGTTGGTGGAGAGTCCTCCCCGATTGAGTCCCTGAACGGCGAGTCCGTAGACGACGGCGAACGAGGCCAGGTTGTCCTGGAACTGCGGGGCCGACTTTACCTCGTCGCCGAGCATCTTGTCGAACCCTTCGAGCCGGCCGACCTCGTGGTTGATGTTCTGTTGGAGGAACTTCTGCAAACCCGGCAGCTTGAAACCGTTGCCCATGCCGATGATCTTGCGGATCTTGGCCGTGCGGTTGATGCTCGAGTAAAAGCCGATCGAGCGATTGACCTCGCTGGCGAAGTCGGTGAACACGCCACGCATCGCCGTGAAGATCGAGCGCGGGTCGGGTGCCTTGGTCGCGTTTCGCTTCAAGTGCTCCGCCTTGGCGAACGTCAGCTTGAGCTCCTTGGTCAATGCCCGCGTGAAATGGTTGCCGCCGATCGGCACGTTCCGTTGCCAGATCCGGGTCCCGTCCGTGATGATCAAATCCGTGTTGTCGGCGCCGATGTCGAGCAGGACGACCGACTCCTTCGAGCCGCTCCCCTTCAACTGGTCGAAGGTCACGTAGTTGTACAGGGCGATCGGGCTCATCTGCACGACTTCGACTTCGATCCCCGCGACGGCGAACGGCAGGATGGCTCGGTTGATCTGATCGCGCTTCATCGCGAACAGGCCAACCTCGGCCATCGTGAATTCCTCCTCGTTGACTTCCTCGTCGCCGCCGATCTGCTGATAGGCCCACACCACTTCATCGAGCGCGAACGGAATCTGCTGCTTGGCCTCGAATTTGACAATGTCCGGGTATCCGCTTCTTTTCGACCGGCGGCAGCTTGATGAATTTGACCAGGCCCGATTGGCCGGGAACCGAGATCGCGACCTTGCAACCTTTGAGCTCGTTGCGATCGGTAAATGTCGCCAGGGCTTCCCGAACCAGCTCGTCCGGGTCGGCGTCGGGCTGGCTCAGGATCTTGGGATACTCGATGAAGTCGAAAGCCTCGGCCACAACCTGCTCGGGCGTTTCACCAGGGACCAGCTTGATCGCCTTGAGCGCGGCTTGGCCGATATCGATCGCCCAGACGGCCTGAATCTTAGCCATGCGGTCGAACTCCTTCTGGGAGCCGAGACGGCAAACCGTGCCCGGGCCCGTGTCGCTTTGTCGAAATCAAATGAGAATTCGTTGCGTGCGAAGGCCCTGAACGGCCCGAATCGGATCGATGAATCAAAAAAGTTGGCGAATTGTAACAACCTGGACCTATCTTGAGCGAGACCCGGCTCCAGAATTTGGGGACGTTCGAGTGCGCGGGCCTGTTTCTCCATACCGTTCCAAATTCGCCGCCCGGGCGCTTCGGACATTCATTTTGATGAAGGTCTTTCGCAAAAAGTTCCCTCGGGCGTCGTGGAATTCTCGCCTTACCCTTCGATCGGGAACGTCCGCTACACCCGGCGACACTCCGATAACCCCGCATGATCGCCCGTCTCGAATAACTTTAACACAGTGCAACGCTGCCGGTCGGCGAACGCGACGACTCCCCAACGATTACACCCGTCAAAGGCGAACCAAAGGAGCTGGGCCTCACGCGAACTACGGGCAAGAAAACCAGCGCGAGGACCGCGCCGAATCGAGCCAGGCCTATTCGGTCTTGAACTCGGTCTTGTCGATCTCGTAGAGGGCGATCTTGTCGGTGATCGTCCGGCGCGAGAGGCCGGTAGAGTCGCGCCGTGCGGCCGACGTGGCCTCGGGTCTTCTTGAGCGCTCGACGAAGGTATCGCTCCTCGAACGCGGCGGTCAGTTCGGCGAGCTGATCGGTCAGTGGCCGCGAGAGGTCGACGGGGAGCTGAGATCGGGATCGGACCGGCTTCAGGATCTCGACGGGCAGATTCTCCGCCTTGATCACCTCGTCCCGAGAAGTCACACAGGCCCGCTCGATCGCGTTCTCCAGCTCGCGGATGTTTCCCGGCCATCGATGCTGGAGCAAGACTCTCCATCGCCTCGGGCGCGATCGGCTTGGGCGTCGTTCCGGGCGGGCTGAATTTCTGAACAAAGTGGGTCGCGAGCAGGGGAATATCCTCGGCTCGATCGCGCAAGGGAGGCAGGTCGATTTTCACGACGTTGAGCCGGTAGTATAAGTCCTCGCGGAACTTGCCTTCTTTGGCCGAGCGGAGCAGGTCGCGGTTGGTGGCGGCGACCACGCGGACGTCGACCTCGACGGTTTGCGAGCCGCCGACCCGCTCGAATCGGCGCTCCTGGAGCACGCGCAGCAGCTTGGCCTGCATTGCCAGCGGAATCTCCCCGACCTCGTCGAGAAAGATCGTGCCGCCGTGGGCCAGCTCGAACCGGCCCTTGCGCTGGCCGACCGCGCTGGTGAATGATCCTTTCTCGTGGCCGAACAGCTCGCTTTCCAGCAGAGTTCTCGGGAAGGGCGGCGCAGTTGACCTCGACAAACGGGGCCGCGCGACGCGGCGACGCTCCGTGGACCGCCCGCGCCACCAGCTCCTTCCCCGTTCCGGTCTCGCCGACGATCAGGACCGTGCTGGTCGTCTGCGCCACGTGACTGATCAACTCGAAGACATCATGCATTCGAGGGCTCTTGCTCAGAATGCTATGAAACGCGAATTTCTCTTGGAGTTGCTCACGCAGGGCCGTGACCTCGTCTTGCAAGCGCGTGCTCGCGCAGGGCACGCTGGACGATCAGCCGCAGGTGCTCGAGGTTGATCGGCTTGGTCAGGAAGTCGGCGGCGCCCAGTCGCATCGCCTGCACCGCATGGTCGATCGTGCCGAAGCCCGTCGTGATGATCACTGACGCGGGAAGCCGGCGCTTCTGCACTTCCTCCAGCAACTGCAGACCATCGACCCGCGGCATCTTCAGGTCGGTGACGATGACGCTGTACGGAAGCTCGGTCATCGCCTTGAGCGCATCGCTTCCATTCGAAGCGGTATCCACCAACAGATTGGGGTCGGTCTCCAGGAAAATCTGGATCTGTTTGCGGGCCGTTTCGTTGTCCTCAACGACCAGTACGCGTCGCTTTGACGCGGGGACCTCCGCGACCGGGACCGTCGCCGGGATGGTCGCCTCGGTGCTCTCCAGCACCGCCTGATTGCCGGCCAAGGGTCGTCTCCTGTCAATAAATCCTGCGGCATGTACCGCGACGGGTTGAGAACACTACCTACTATACATGCGCGGCAGGCTACCCACAACCGACAGAGAATTCTCGTCGGCTTGGGACGGACGTTTCGCCCGCCTCGCGGCGGCGGCAGCGTCGAGCCGTGCTCGCGACGCTCGGCCGCTCGTCACTTCGCATCCTGAGAGAAAATCAGGACCGAATAAGGTGCCACGGAGATCCGACCATGGAACGGTAGTCCGTCGTACTCACCCGGCTCAACCAGCGACATCACCGGTTTGATGTCCTTCGAACCGCTCACTGTAGCCCCGCCAGTCGCTGTTGAACCGCAGTTTCCACGAGCCTTCGCCCGGAAATCCGACGACATAGTCGGTCTGGGCCTCGTGGAGGAAGTTGGCGACCACGACGACATCATCGGCCGCGCCTCCCTTGTCCCAGCGGCGGAACGCCACGATCTTTGCGCTCGTCGTTGACGTGATGCACCTGGACATGATGTCCACAGAGTCCGCGGCTCAAGCCTCGGCGGTTGAGTCGAAGTGCGATCAGGTCGCGGTACATGCGGACGATTCCGCGAAACTCATCACTCTGATCCCAATCGAGCGGCACGGTATCACGGAACCACTCGCCCTCGAGGAACTCCTGGCCCTGGAACATCATCGGAATGCCCGGGGCCGTGAACACCAGGGCGGCGGCCAGCGTCGACCGCTTCTGAGCGTACCAGCCCTTGGAGTCATCCTTGTCGATCTCGTAGGGGACCCGGGCTTTCCCGTTGGCGACTTCGTCGTGCGACTCGCTGTAGATGACTCGCTGAAACGCATCGTCGTTGAATCGGTGGGCGATCGCGTCGGCAACGGCGTGCATCGAGCGATGCTCGTCGTCCGGAGTGATCACGGCCTGGCGGATCGGGTGGACGAACTTGGCAGCCCACTGCGCGCTGAACCCGGCTCCTCCGGCCCCGATATCCTTGGTGAGCCATTCGTTATCCTGCAAATCCTCGGCGATGATGATTCGACCCGGGAACCGCTGGCGGATCTCGCCGTTGATCCACTGGAGCAGACCCCAGCCTTCGGGAAGGTCCTTATCGCCGGGCCCGTGGATCGTGCGGATGTAAACCGTTGCGTCGTAACGCAGTCCGTCGACATGATATTCTTCCAGCCACATCAACGCATTGTCGCGGATAAACTGTCGCACTTCGCCACGGCCGTAGTCCGGACGGTTGTGACCCCACGGCGTCTCGGCCTTCCAATCGTTGTAGAAGTAAATGCCCCCGCCGTCGTTTTCAGACCAGCCGTCGAACCGCCACAAATCCAGGTCGCCGGGACCGAAATGGTTATAGACGACGTCGAGAATCACGGCCAAGCCCTGGCGGTGGCATTCCTTGATCAAGGACTTGAAGGCCTTCGGTCCCCCGTACGCCTGCTCGACCGCGAAGATGTGCGCCGGGTTATAGCCCCAGGAGAGGTCGCCGGCAAACTCGGCGACCGGCATGATCTCAATCGCGTTGACCCCGAGCTTCTTGAGCTGCCCCAACTGCTGGATCGCGGATTCAAATGTTCCAGGCCGGTCGTCGCCGGTGTCGGCCACGTGAAATGTGCCGATATGCAGCTCGTAGATCACCAGCTCATTCCAGGGACTGATCGAAAAGTCATCTCCCTCCCAGTCGAATTCCGGGTCGTGAATCACGCCGTTACCCACGGAATTCGTGACCTCACGAGCGTAGGGATCGATCTTGTTCAGCTCACCCGTGGGCGTTGTGAGTAAAAAGCGGTACTCGTCTCCCAGCTTCGCCTCGGCAACGTCGACCCACCAGTAACCGTTCTCCTCCGCCTTCATGGCATGCCGATTGCGGTCCCAATCGTTAAACGAACCAATCACGGCCACCTTCTGAGCGTGAGGTGCCCAGACACGAAAGCAAAGTCCCATTCTCATGGCAAATCGTGCCATTCCGACCGGCTTCGTCTTAGCGACATTTCGTGCCTTCTCGTTTGCCAGTAATGGCTCATCGTTTATCAAAACCAGAGAATGCATCATAGCCTGTGCGGACATGATGCTCTGCAAAATCAGTGTTCAAGAATGCGGACGAGCCGCGCCCATTGAATTCCTACTGGTCTCCCGTCGCGCGAACAGTGCCGATTTTCAGATCGTAACAGATCGCTGGGCCCAAGGACGTATACTCCACCAACTCGCATGGCCCCGAGCGAAAATCAACGACAGCATCGCACATGGCACCGATCGACTGCCGCTTTGTTCCGCATGAACGAGTAAATGACGTGCCGATCGTTTTGGCCGCGAAGGTCGCTCTCTTGAATCAAGGGCTAGGCGGCGAAAGCTGTTGCATCATGCGGCGAACTCATGATTTTATCACTGCGTAAGTGCATAGTCAGGACCATTCCCGTACCGGTTTCATTGACGCCATGCCGATCCGTTGGATCTATCTATAATGATCGTGTGAGGACCGAAGAGGCATGGGATCGCAAGCCAGGGCAACGATCCTTCTGGTGGAGGACGATCAGGGTCTCGCTCGCTCGAGCAGCTCCGCCTGGAGCGGGCGGGCCACGCCGTGGTCACGGTCACGACCGCTGAAGAAGGCCTGCGGAAGGTCGTCGAGGGGGGCATCGACCTGATCCTGCTCGACCAGAAGCTCGTCGTCGGGAGTCAGCGGACTGGAGTTCTTCCGGCAGGTCAAGGACGCCGGCTACCAGGTCCCGGCCATCCTGGTGACCGGTCTGACAAGACGAAAACCTGCTGGTCGAGGCGCTGCGGGCCGGCGTGCGTGACTTCGTGCCCGAAGACCCAAAACTTCCTCAACCATCTCGAGCCAATCGTGGCCCGCGTGCTCGACCAGGTCCGCACCGAGCGCGAGCTGGCCGAGTCGCGGATCGTCGCCAGAGAGCACGAGGCCAGGCGCCAGGAGCTGGAACATGAAATCGCCCAGCGCAAACGAGTCGAGCAAGCGTATCGCGAGGCCGAGGAATACCTGCGGCTGATGGTGGAGAGCGTCAAGGATTTCGCGATCTTCACCGTCGATCCCCAGGGCCGGGTTGTCAGTTGGAACCCCGGCGCCGAGCATCTCTTCGGCTACACCGAGCCGGAAATCCTCGGTCAGAACTTCGCCATGCTATTCACCGAGGACGATCAAGACGGCGGAATCCCCAAGCGGGAGATCGCGACGGCCGCCGCCAAGGGCCGCTCGAGCGATGAGCGGTGGCACCAGCGCAAGGACGGCAGCCGGTTCTTCGCCAGCGGCGTGTCTGACCCCCATCTTCGATGAGGAAAACCGCCTCCGCGGATTCACCAAGATCGCGCGCGACATCACCGAGCGCAAGAAGGCGGAGGAGGCCGTACGCGAGGCGGCTGTCCGACTCAAGGCCATCGTCGACACCGCCGTCGACGGCATCATCACCATCGACGAGCAGGGGACGGTCGAATCGATGAACTCGGCCGCCGAGCGAATCTTCGGGTTCACCCATGAGGAAGTCGTGGGCCAAAACGTCGCCATGCTGATCACCGAGCCCGAGCGGAGCGAGCACAACCAGTACCGGCGAGAGCTCTGTCTTCTCCGGACTCAAGAAGATTGTTGGCAGCATCACCGAGGTCCAGGGACGCCACAAGGACGGCTCGCTCTTTCCCATGGAGCTGGCCCTGAGCGAGACCCGCCTGGGCCTCCGCCGAATCTTCACCGGGATCGTTCGGGACATCTCCGAGTACAAGAAAGCCGTCGAGGAACGCACGCGGCTGCTCAAGGAGCTGGAAGCCGAACGCGCTCTCTTGAATTCCTTGCTCGATAACGCCCCCGTCGGCTTGGGCTTCTTCGACCGCGAGCTTCGATTCTTGCGCATCAACCCCGCGCTCGCCGAGCTCAACGGTCTCCCCATCGAAGCCCACCTCGGTCGCACGCCTTGCCGAAGTCCTCCCCCACATACCACAAGACGTTCCCGGATGCATTCGATCACGTGTTCCAGTCCGGTCAGAGCATCGTCAACAAGGAAGTGAGGGCAGAAACCCACAAGCTGCCCGGTCAGCCGCGATACTGGCTTTGCAGCTACTACCCGGTCAAGAAAGCGGACGGGACCGTGCTCGGCGCCGGCGCGGTCGTGACCGATATCGACGACCTCAAACGACTGGAAGAAGCGCTCAAGGACGCGGACCAGCGCAAGGACCAGTTTCTCGCCATGCTCGCTCACGAGCTGCGCAACCCCCTGGCACCCATCAGCAACGCCACCCAGATCATGAGAGTGGAGGGACCGAACGGCCCCAATTTCCAGTGGTCCATCGACGTCATCGAAGACCAGATCAAGCACATGACCCGCATGGTCGACGACCTGCTGGACGTTTCCCGGATCACGCGCGGCAAGGTCGTCCTTCAGAAGGAGCTGATCGAGCTGGCGGAGGTGGTCCAGCTGGCCGTCGAGGCCAGCCGGCCGTTGATCCAGGACTACCACCATGAGCTGACGATCACGTTACCCCCCGAGTCCGTGATTCTCGACGTCGATCCGCCGCGAATGGCCCAGGTGCTGAGCAATCTCCTCAACAACGCGGCAAAATATACCGATGAGGGGGGGCAAATCGCCTTGACCGCCCAACAGATCGACAACCAGGTCATCATCCGTGTTCGCGACAACGGAATCGGCATCTCACCCGAGCTACTCCCCGAGGTCTTCGACCTTTTCACCCAAGGGGACCAGACCTTGTCCCGCTCACGCGGCGGCCTGGGGATTGGTCTCACGCTCGTCCGGTCCCTGGTCGAGATGCACGACGGCCGGGTCACCGCCCACAGCGACGGGCCTGGCCTGGGAAGTGAATTCGAGGTGCGACTTCCACTGCCTCTCCGCGACCGATGCGGTCCCGCATGATTCCGACGCGGCGGTCGAACGAACGGTCGGCCCGCTCCCTCGCCGTCGGGTCCTGATCGTCGACGATAATCGCGATAACGCGTCCAGCCTGGGATTACTTCTGGAAGCCTTGGGCCAAGAGGTTTACACGGCCCATGACGGCCCGACGGCCTTGGAGCTGACGCGAAAGCACCGTCCCGAGGTCGTCCTGTTAGACATCGGCTTGCCCGGCATGGACGGCTACGAGGTGGCCCGACGATGCCGGCGAGACTCCGGGCTGGACCAGATGATCCTGGTCGCCATGACAGGGTACGGCAAGGACGAGGACAGACGCCGTTCGCAAGAGGCCGGGTTCAATGCCCACTTCGTGAAACCTTTGAGCCTGGATGATCTCCAGTTGCTGTTGCGTCAACCAGGACTCGGCTGATCGTCAACCGTGACGCGACCGATAGTACGACCACTCGCCAGGCCGAGGGCACGTTACCGAATCGACTGCAGATGAATTGCAACGAGCTTCGACTCGAAGTCGCATGCGCTGCGGAGTCGCACAGCAGCACCTGCCGGGGAGCATGGCGAATCGTCGCGACGACGGTCGGGCATCGCGGATGCTGGTGAGTGGCGTTGGTAGCACTGCCAGGAACACAAGGATTCGTCGCAAGTCGACAGAAAACGGCATTCCGAAGCAGCATTACATGCACGCATCGGCACGGGTTCTTGACGGTCATGTGATCTCACTTCGTGACGTTGTCGCGGCCAATCCGCTTCGCCACGAAATGCAGGGCTGCACCCTCGCGGTTGTCCGTGAGGGCCGCTCCCACACCGCGACCATGCGGTCGCGTCCGTGGCGAGACATCAATTGGCCCGCTGAATGTGTGCCTCGAGGAACCAGAGTCGCTTATCGACGGCCCTCGATATTTCGATGTAAAGATCGCCAGTCGACTGGTCTCCCAGATCGATCGCCGCGTCGATCGCCGTGCGAATTCGTGCCGCATAGAGGCCGAATCGCTCGACCAGCGCCTTGACGTGATCCGTCCCTTCGCTGATCTCGGTCGGGTACTCCGGCAGCGACGAGTTCTCGGCCGCCATGCGGACCGTCCCGGTGGCGTAACCACCAAGGCTCGTGGCGCGCTCGGCCAGCGAATCCACGAAATCGGCCAGTTCACCGGCGATTTCGTCAAAAAGCAGGTGAAGCTGGTAAAAATCCTTGCCTTTCACGTTCCAGTGAGCCTGCTTGGTCTGGCTCATGAGATCAAACGTATCGGCCAAGTGCTCATTCAACAGAGCGATCGAGCTGCTCCCGGCTCTCCACGGGGATGTCGATGTGCGTCGAAAACTGTTGCGTCGCGATCGAGGTTCTTGAGGCCATTTCTTGAGAATCTCTCCAGCAATGGTTGTCGAAGTTGTTGGATCATGGCCGGCGCAACCGGTCTTCCCGCCAAGGCGATTTTAGCAAGATGCGTGCCAACGAGGAAACCGCTCCTCGGACGTCCGGACCGGGTGATCCCGTCGGTTGTCCGCCGAGCGGCATCTTGGAGAATGTCTCTCGACTGCGAGGCACGCCAGATGCGACCAGGACGAGGTGCGAACCTAGGGACGCACCGCCGGCCGGTCGGTCGAGCGGTTCGTCGGAATCGGCACCCATCATCCGAACCATGTTGCGACAGGATTCTTCACATTTTTGGCAGGCGGCCATGACAGGCTTTCATCGTGGGATCGTTGGCGAATGACTCGCATTCCTGGGCACACCGCGAACACGCTTGAGCGCAGGCCTGGCAGGACAAGGCCATGAACGCGCTGTGGCGAGCGATCATCTCGGCCGACAGACTGCAGAATTGCCGCGCAGTCGGCCACTGTCTGGGCCATCCTCGCATGATTCAATTTGCCGGCTGAAGCCTGAGTGATGCAATGGTGAAACGCTTCTGGCATGCCGCCTCGCAATGGCCGCATGCCTCATCGCAATCTCTCATCATCGCGGCGTGCTTCGAATCGTTCTGCGATCGGAATCGTCGGTCGCCGCCGCCGAAGTCCTCACCAACAGAGCCAGTCCGGCCGCGCCCGTCCGAGCGCGCCGAGCAAATCACGTCGTTTCCACATCAGCCAACCTCGATTTCCAAAAAAGGCGACATTCGGTCGACTCGAGCGGATAAGATCAGTTCCGATGCTTGATCCGCGTGGCGATCATTACGAAAACCGGTGTGAACCGCGAGCAGCGGGCGGTTCACACCGGGACCTCCGTGTAGAAAGCGACTCGGTTCAGCGAGACCGAAGTGCCAGGCCGACCACGACGCCGAGCACGATGCCGACGCCGAACGCCGTGGCGACCGACCGAGCCGGATTGTCTCGGATCATTTCCTGTGACGAGTCGTACTGCCGGCCGAACTGGTCGGAGATCCGGTTGTAGCCTTCGCGCACCTGATCCGCCGCGTAGCGGCCATACTGGCCGGCCGTCTCCGCCGCCTGGGAGACTGCCGCGGCACCTTGGGAATGGCCGATCCCCCTGCGAAGTCAGCTCGTCGAGATACTGCTCGATCGCCTCGCGGGCCTCGCCGGTCTTGTGCTGAATCTTGCCGACGAGCTGGTCGATGTTGCCGTTGTTGAATCTCAAGTCGTCATCGGTCAACTGACCCCACTTCTTCTTCAGTTGGCCGCGAACCTGGTTCCATTGCCCTTGGAGAACTTGTGTATTGACCATCGGTGTTAGCCTCGCTCTGTTTGAGTAAATCGTGTTCGATCCGTCAGTTCGCTGGATTCTGTCGACGTCGGACCGGGCGTCAGGGCGCCGCTTGGGTCGCCGGGATCACTGGTGGGTTGTCGCCCGTCTGTCTTGACGGTCTCCTTTGTCGGTCATCGTGGTTGTACCGCCTGGCCTCTTGATCTTGGTCTCGGTCTTGACGCCGCTCTCGTCGGTGCAGCCCCCGAGGCCGATGCTGAACCCAGCCAGCATCATTCCCGCCATCATCGCTCTGATGAGCTTTTGCATGTGTTTTGTCTCGTCATCTCGATGAAACCTTGGCGGTCCGCGACCCCAACTCGAGGTCTCTTCACTGACCGCCGGTCGCCCGAGATCCCATTGCAAGAGGCGTGCCGCGTCGCACCAAATCATGGGAAAGACCAACGTTCTGACCCATCCTACTCAATAGACTGGCTCGTCCAGAGGAACTCAGGCGGATCTGTCGCAGGCCGCGATCGGCTCGCCGACCATGATCCTTCATCCGCTCAACGACCGGCTGCAACTTGCTCAATGCTTATTCAATCAATCTTTGACATTTCGATTGACTTTCGTCCATCACGGAGGGTCGGCATGTCGTCACGAATCCAGACACATTGCGTTCTTGAGATTTTGGCACGACAATTGCTCGAATCGGATCAGGATTATTCGTCGCTCAAACGTGGCGATCAAGACTCGGTGATCCCGCGAGCGACGAGTACCCAACCTTGTGAGACCGTGGACATGGCAACGGCGAAGCCCAGCAATTCGACGGAGATCGAGGACATCCAGCGCCGGATGGCTCAGATCCGGCACGACATGCACGGGGAGGTCTTGGCGCGGTCAAGGTGCAGCGATCGCTGACGGACTGGCGTAGCCTGGTACGCAACTCATCCTTGGTTGACGCTGGGAGTCGCGGCGGCCGATCGGCTATCTGATTGTCCCCAGGCGCCGCTCGGATGCCCCGACCATCGTGGCCGTCAACGCGACGGCACCCGAAATGGCCGCCATGGTCGAGCCTCAGAAACAGAGCGAGCAAGCACCAAGCGTGCACAGCCTGGAGCATCATGGGAACGGTCTTTAGCCTGTTGGCTCCCATTGCCGTGCGAGCCGCTCAGAATTATTCCATGCAGTACATCGAAGGGTTGTTGGCTCAGCACGCAGTTCCTTCCGAGGAAGCCGAGCGCGACGGTCAGGCCGGCCGAACATGGCGCCCGTCGCGGCTCCGCTGAGCCCTCGGGGCGATTCCGCGAGCCTCGTTGAGAGTTCGCCGACCGACAATGATCACGGCACGTCGATCGCCGGAAGTTCTGCACCTCTTCGAATAAAAAGGTCATCACATGATATCCTTTATGTCAACTCGGCCAGACGCCTTCGACTTCCCGACGGAGAGAAGCGTTTTCCCGCTCTCCGGCAGTGCCGGCGAGATTGCCGCGGAGGCGCGGCAGCGGCTGGCGGAGGCCGAGGAAATCCTCAAAGACCGTGATCATTAACCGCCCTTTACTGGCCGTCGGAGCCGCCTTGGCGGCAGGAGTCATACTGGGATGGCTGATCAAGCGACGCTGACAACGATGAACGGTCCCGCGGCGAACGGTCCACAAGCTCGAGGCGCGAGCCCGGGCGACCGCGCGTCGCACCGCGGCTGGAAAAGAGCCAAACGCCAGTACCATGGTCAGCAGCGTCGCCGGCTTCGGCGAAAACTTGCTCACCCTGGGCGAGCTCCAAGCACGTCTGACCGCGAAGGAGTTTGTCCAGAATTTTCAAGCGGCCAAGACCGCCGGCGCATTGGTCTTGCCGGCTTCCTCCTTGCCGTCGCCAGCGTACCGGTCGTGCTGTTGGGAATCGCCGAGCTCCTGGTTTCCGAACTGGCGATGAAGCGCGGCTATGCCTTGCTCAGTGTGGCCGGCGCGGCCATCCTGATCGGCGGTCTGTCGGTGGCTTTCGCGGCTCCTGGCTCCGCCGTAAACGGCTCGGCTTTCCCGTCGTCTGGAGAAGAGTTGACACGCAACCTCAACTGGGTACGCACCGTGCTCCGTTATAGCGGTCGCTTCCCGCGAGGGCGATAAAGTCCAATAGGTCGCATACTGGTCGGTGGTCGACGGAGTTCCAGGCGTCCGGCCGACCACCTGTCGAGTTGCTGCGACAATGCTCTTCACGGATCGATCAAGTCGGCGTGATCACATCCTGGACCAGCCGGCCCATCATTCGTTCTGACAGGATGGGCGCGATATCGGCCCAACCGATGATGCCCAGCAACTGTCCGGCGGAATCGACGACCAGACGCGCCGGACCGCCTGATCCCTCAACACCTCGCAGACTTGCTCCAAGCTGTCATCGGGCGCGACCGCGACGATTCCCGGCGTCATGATTTCGCTGACCGGCCGGCTCACCAGGTCCGGGAACTCACTCAATGCCAGGGCGACGTCGCGGTCGGTCAGGATGGCGACCGGCTTGCCCTCCGCCAGGATCGGGACCGCGCCGCAGTCTTTCTCACGAAAGATCATGACCGCCTCGAGCACCGTGCTGAACGACGAGCACGTATGGGTGCCACCGTCATCACATCGGCGGCCGTCATCACCTCGGGTGTCGTCAATACGCTTGTGTTCAAATCCTCACGTTCACCAAACATCGAAAACTCCTGTCTTTTCAGTCACTCTGACGAGGCCGACCGTGGTAGTGAGAACTCACTCGCGACCACGCTTCGCCGGCATACGCCGGATCGATTCCAATGCCACAGCCCGCATTCCAGTTCACGAACGCACATTCCATACCAAATCGAAGGACGTTTCGTGATTGGTTGCGATGGCGAGGCTTTCCGGCATTGGATTTGCAGCGAAGTCACATTCGATAGATGGTCGCGAGATCAAGCCGTGATCTGCGCGGCGGTCGTTCAAGCGACTTTTGCAGGGTTCCTGACGCTGAGGAGTTCATCACATGGCAACTGCTTACGAAGTGCAATATCCGAATGACATGGTGCGAGCCAGCCGGAATCGAGACAGCAAACTGGACCGAGTCGACGATCCACTCCGTGGTGGGCTGCATCGAAGATTACGCGAGGGAGAAACCGATCCCGTTCGCACTCTGGACGTTCGGGATCGGCTTCGCGCTGGGCTGGAAGCTGAAGCCCTGGTGAGAGTGAGTGTGAGCAGACTGCATATCGACCGGAGAGAGAAGGCATCGGCACGAACGCCCGGAGGGCTGCTCCGGGCCTCCGAGCGCGCGCCTGCCCGGTCCGTCGGTCCGCTGCCGGTTCAATCAATCAACCGGAATCGCAAGATGGCATTTTCACCTGAGCGATTATCGTCGGCGTTGCACCTGGGCGGATTGACGGCTCGCGAAGCGGCCGTACGGACCTGGACCCGAATCAACGATCATGAGATCTTGACGCGGGCGGCCGCCATCACCTTCTACGCGATCGCCGCCTTGGTGCCGTTCATGGCTCTGATCATCAGCCTGACAGTCCAGAGTCTTCCCATGGATCATGCGTGAGATCGGGGTTGCACCAGAGTCAGCCGGGCAGCGAGCCGATCGACCTACTTCGCGGACTTGCTCCCGGCCGGATGCACTCTCGCTGATCGCTCGCGAGTTGAAACGCCTGCGCGAGCAACCGCCGACCGGCATGATTTCCTTCGGCCTAGCCGCCCTTCTCTGGTTGTCCTCGAGCTTGTTCGTGGGCATCATCGACGCGATGAATGTGATCCGAGGCGTCCAGGAAACTCGACCGTTCTGGAAGCGCCGGCTGATCGCGATGCTCATGACCGTGAGCCAGGCGGCGATCTTGATCGTCTCCGTCGGCACGTTCCTCGCCTGGCCCCAGATCCTTGCCTGGCTCGGGTTGAGCCAGTCCGCGGCCATTCTGGCGACATTCGATTCACGGGCTCACCGTCTTGATCATGGTCCTCCTGAGTTTCGCGCTTGCCCTTTATTTTGGGCCCGACGCGACGCTGCGCTGGGAGTGGATCACCCCCGGGAGCCTACTCGGGACCTCACCCTCGTTTGGCGTCAGCCTGCTGTTCCGCATCTACGTCCAGCACTGGGGCAACTATAGCGCAACCTACGGTTCGCTCGCCGGCATCGTCGTGCTGATGAGCTGGCTCTGGCTCTGCACCATCGAACTCTTGGTGGCGGCCGAGCTCAACAAGGTCGTCGAGGACGCGGCAAGACTGCGTGGTGCCCGCCGTCAGGACTCGTAGCCTGCGCACTCCGCCGCGCTGGAGTGAGCAGTCCCTCACGCCCGCCGTCTGATCGCTGGCCTCAATCGCAGCCGCCCTATCGGACGCCCGAATCAAATTTTGACAAGTTTCACACAAGCTGATTCAGTGAGCAATATCTTTTGACTTTATCCTGCAATTGGCACTTCATTTGCTTTTATGAAAGACGAGTCGATTCGATTTTCGGCTGGGGCGCATGGGCCTCGACCGATTTTGACCCATAACTCGAACTAAGGAGCACTCCGATGTTGCAATGGGCAATCGCTTTCCTGGTCATCGCACTGATTGCGGCGGTGTTTGGATTTGGAGGAATCGCCGGGACCGCGGCGGGAATGGCCCAGATCCTGTTTTTCCTCTTTCTGGTTCTGTTCGTGGTCGCGCTGATCTTCGGACGGATGCGAACACCGATGATATGAGCTCGTCTGAGGGCTCGGCCTGAGCCGACACGAGCAATCAGGCGGCGCGTCTGGGATCAACGATCGGCTTTTCGCTGGGCGGCTACACCCAGACTCCGCCCGCTGATCGATTCGTCGACCCGGGCGTGCCGCCTGTTTTCCTTTGGGAGATGTCCCTGGTTATCGATCAACGTTGCTGGCGGGGTGAGTCCACGGGCCGGGAGGCGGCGGCGGGCAGTGTTGGATCGGGGAGGGCGGGCGAGCCGGCCGTTCGCGACCGCTGCCGGCCTTGAGCGAGCCCCGGATCGACGGATCCTGAGCCCCGCACAGGGGCTTCCTCGATCACTTCGACTCGGAAATCGTCGAAGTAGGCTTCACCATAGCCGGCCAGTCCCAGAGTCACGTTGAACGTCCCGGTGGCCGGAGCCTTCCGGAACAAGACAACCCGCGAGAACGCGGGAATCGCGCCGCTGGTCCGGAACTGAAACTGCTCTCCACCGATCGAATCTCGCACAATGATTCCGCCCATGCCCGGCTGGCTCGGCCACGGGCCGTCGGACCAGCACCGAGATCCGGATCAGGTTGTTCGCCTCGACGCGAATCGACGGCGAGCGGATCGCGGCCGCGGGGAAATCGAGGAACGGGACCATCAGGTCGATGTTCCTCCGGCTTTTCCGAGGACACGACCATCTTGACCACGTGGTTTGACGGCGCATTGTCCGGGCTCAATTCATCAGCGCTCTGACTCTTCGGGTTGCCGGTCTTGCCGTTTGCCTCCGAGCGAGGCACGGTCTTGATCTCGCCGACGACCCCTTCGAGTTGATAACTGACATTGACCCAATCGGAGTCGATAATCGCGTCGGGATCGTCGAAGTTGCCGGACGGGACCAGGTTGCGGCCGAATCGATAGCCCGGCCTCCCTTTGATCCAGTCGGTCCAGATGTAGAGTTCCGGCAAAGTGAAAAACGAGATGCACGGGGGACACGAGACCGGCGTGACCAGGAGCGCTGGGTACGGGGGAAGCTTCGGCATGCCCGGGACAGGCAGAGGCCTCTTGGGATTGATCGAGTCGGCGGCTTTGGTCAGGGCGGCGAAGGCCTGCTGCCAGTGGCTGTGCATCAGGATGCGGAGCGGCCGGCTGGCCCGGCGGGCTTCCGCCCAGGCCCAGGCGTAATCTTCACGCTCCCAGGCATCGCGGGCTGACTTGATGTTCGCTTCGGCCTTGTCCAGCAGGTCCTTGGCGTCGGGGGGCTTGGTCTCGATTCCCGCTTGGCGGCGCATCTTGAGATCGACGTCGGTGCGAATCTCATGACCGTCGGCTTCCAGTCGAGCGTGGATCTCCTTGACCGCCGCGAGCTGGAGCTCCGCCTGCCGGATCGCCAGGGGAATCGCGCGGGGACGAACCCGCTCGACGGCTGCCCGCATCCGCTCGTAGATTCCCATGTCGGTCGTGCAGAGAACCAAGCGGGTCGTGTCAAACTCTTCGAGGATGAATTGAATGCCGCCGGGCACTCGCTTCGGCTCCAGGACCTTCACCTCCCCGGGGCTGATCTCGAAGCCCTGCGCGCCCACGGGCAATACCGGCGTGATCATGACTTGGGCCGCGGCCAACTGGGAAGGCTGGAACTGGGCTCCGTCGGCGAAGTCTCCCACCAGCAGCAGCGATCCTTTGCGCTCGCCCATGACAATCGTGCCCGCGCCCATCCCCGGGATCGGGGGGACTTCGGTGACCGACTTCGGTCGCTTCGTTTGTTGTTGGGTCGCATTCGAAGGAAGATCGGGGGCAGGCGGCGGGAACACCGGCAAGAGCGACGACTTCACCTCCACGCTCTGTGCAATGATCTCTTCGCAGAGGTCGATCTCGAGATTGAGAAAATGCATCTCGATCAGCAGGACCTCGCCGGCGGGGCGAGTCAAGTCGGCGTCGCCGACGTAAGCGATTCCTCGATATCCGGCCGCCAGCGCGAGGTAAGTCATGAGCCGCAATTGCTCGGGCTGGACCGGCGGCGTTCCCCAGGCCGGAGGGGGATCCTCGCCCCAGATGTTGCGCACCACCTCGGGTGGAGCCGACGCCGGAATCCACGCCCAGAACAAGCCGCCCACATTGGAACGGACGGTCAGCCGCTTGCGCTGAAGCAAGTACTGGAAGGTCTCCGGAAAACTTTGAGAGCTCGCCCAGAATCGAGGCTGAATCCCGACCATGTCCAGGCCCGTCGGCGTACGGGCGTACGAGGGAAGGTCTCCCTCGACGGTCGCCGTCAACAAATGCGAGACGTCGTCCAGCTCCCGCACGGCCGCGAGGGTCGCGCGAACGCGCTCCAGCTCGACCTCGCGTGCCTTGAGCTCGCGGTGCCTCCCCAGGCGATCGCCGACGTGCCAGAACGCGACCGACGGCCGTTGCGGATAGTTCGATGATCTGATCGAGAAGGCGATCCGGCCCAGCCGCGTCGGTGGCGCCGTTCAAGCGCGGCATCAACAGGAACCCGCGGTCGACCGCGGACTTGAGCCGCTCCGGATCAGAATTCAGATCGTCGATGAAGACGTCCAATCCCGCCTGGCGCAGCTTCAGGACGGAGGCGCCCGGTGCATCGATCGCCGTGGGAATCCATCCGTGAAAACGGCGGTCGTCTCCCAGCTTCTCGAGGATGTTCCGACCCAGCCGCACTCGCCCGGCCGCCAGAGCTTCCGTCCTTCGGGCTGGCATCTCCCGATCGTGGCACCGTCGCCGGCTTCCCGGACGACTCGGGCTTTGACGGTCCCGCGAGGACATCCTTGGGAACCGGTTTGATTTCCAGATCGTCGAGGAACACCTCCGACTCACCGGCACCACCCATCAGATTGACGACAACCTTCTCGAGGTAAGCCCCATCGAGACGGACCGGACGCCGCGTCGAGGCCCGCAAGACCCGCGCTTGCCGCTCGATCGTCGGCAGCATCTGGACCAGCTCGATCCGCTGCCAGCGATCGATCTGGTCGAAAATCGTCCCGGGAACCAACACATACGAAGGGGCCTTCGTCTCCGGATCGACGTCCGCGGGCAATACCACCCGGCCGAAGATCTGCACTCCCGCCCGCGTCGATCGCACGTGCAGACCGACACTCAGCTCCTCCGAAACCGGGATCCGGGGCAAAGCGTAACTGACGAAGAACTGACTGCCAGGGCCGGCATCGAATTGAAAATGCTCGGAGAGCCGGCCCCCATGGGCGGCTCGCTCCGACCGATCCTGCGCCAATAAGTTCACCGTCGTATCACTATATTCGCGCTGCCAGATCGGCTGACCTGTCTCGAAGCCATCGCGCAGGGTCGTCGGTCTCGGCCGGCGCTTTATCCTCGCCTCCATTCGAGGCGACGATGGTACCAACCACCATTCCCGCGGCGACCATGACCTGAAGGAAGCGGCGTGCCACGACCATCGGCTCGAGACCTCCTTGTCAGCGAACCAAACCGGCTTTTATCGGTTTTACCAAGATCCGGCCGATCGTATCGGTAACGGCCACATCCAGGGAAGGTCAATCCCGAATAATCGCTACAATCAGTCCATTTTTCCCAGAACAATTATTTTAGTTGATCCGGTCTTCTTCCCATTTTTCATGTTAGAGTTGAGCAACAACACAACGACGAGGTGCTTCCATGAGTATACACAATGCCACTACAGCGGATCGATGGTCTCGGATCAGCTTCCGACCGAGCTGGTCGCCCTGCAAGCAACGGATCCTGGATCAACCGACGGACGTGCGATCAGAACTGGAACCGTTGCTCGAGGACGTCCTGGAGCACACGGTCTTTCGCAATCGGGTCATGCTGATCGCCAGAGATGCACTGGAGCGGTTCCGCCTCGACATGGCGGCGCTCCAGTTCGAGCTGGACGCCACCAAACGCGAGCGGGAACGAGATTGTTTGTGATCACGAGATTTGAGCGTTCTGAAGACAGGGAGTTGCACTCCCCGCTCGGCAATTCATCCACGCGATCGAGGCGAGCAGGGAGTGTCAGCTTCCTGTCTTCTTCGCGGGCGTCGATTCAGCGTCCAATACGACGTTTGGGGAGCGAGAGCCAGGCGGTGATCACGCGGCCGACATCGGCCAGGCTCTCGGCCGAGCACTTTTCGGG
Organism: uncultured Planctomycetota bacterium; assembly: GCA_963779785.1. GTDB lineage: Bacteria > Planctomycetota > Planctomycetia > Isosphaerales > Isosphaeraceae > CAVRFS01. Next base: position 45,274 of record CAWAAW010000051.1, on the reverse strand, counting down.
CACGTCGTCGGCCTTGTGCCAGTAAGGGTAATCAAAGTCGATCAGGTCGATGGCCGGGATGCCCGACCCTGAGCAAGGCGAGGTGGTCGTCCATGACCTCTCGTCCTGGTCGCGCGTGCTGAACGACTTGACTTTCAAGGCACGGGCGACCCTCCAGACCTCGCGAACCACTTCGGGAGCCCCATGCTGACTGTTCGGCTCCTGTTTGATCTGGACGTTGCGGCCGCCGACCATGTCGAGCACAATCCCGGCGACGTAACGCATCTTGTTCCCGTCGACGGTCGACCTGTTCGGCGTAAACGCGCGAAACTCCTTGGACCCGAGAAATACTCGCCGCACGCGGGGTCGTTGCCGTAAACCAGCTCCTCGCCGTCGAACAGGACCAGGTCCACGCCCCAGGGCGTTTTCAGTCTCGACAGGTGATTGGCGATTTCCATCAAGACGGCGACGCCCGAGGCACCGTCATTGGCGCCGAGGAAAGGAAGCTTGCTGCCGCGCCGGGTCATCCTCCTGGTCGGGGTGAGGGCGGGTATCGTAATGGGCCCCGATCACGACCCGATGGAGGCGCTCGGGATGCCAGGAGCCGACCAAGTTCGCCATCTCCACGCGCTTCGCCCGTCAGAGGATGTTCCGCCGTGAAACGGCTGTTCGCGTACCTTCGCGCCCATCTTTCTTGAAATGATCGGCGACCAGCTTGCGCTGTCGCGTGTTGGCTTCCGAGCCGGCGATACGCGGGCCGATCTCGCAGATCTGCTTGAAATATCCATACGCACGCTCGCCGTCGATCGGGGCGGGTGAGGCGAGCATGGCCGCGTTGGCCTCCGCGGGGCGAAACCAGTGGACCGCCGGTAGGATCAAGGCGGACGAAGGACCAGCGGAATGACCAAGAAGCCAATCAGCCAGCGGCCGGTCATTGCGTGGAACAGAATCTTCCGCCATCCCATGGGATCGATCTCCTCAGCTCACTCAGAGGGCCAGCTCAATTCGATCAACCGCGGATAAGTTTCCAGCAAGCTGGCGAGTCGCTCCATCGGCAGTCCCACGACATTGGAGAAACTGCCGCGGACCACGGCGACGAACGGGTCGCGGTCCTGAACGCCATAACCGCCTGACTTTCCTTGCCAGCGGCCCGAGTCGAGATACTCGTCCGCTCGCTGATCGCTCAGCGGCTTGAATCGAACGATACTCACTTCGACCGCGCCGATCCATTCGTGTCGATCGCCGCGAAAGAGGCAGATTCCCGAGATCACGTCGGTATCCTGCCCTTCCTGAAGCCGGATCATCCGCTCGGCGTCGGTCCGATCGATCGGTTTGTTGAGGATCTGACCACCGACGGCACAGACCGTGTCGGCCCCCAGGATCAACCCCGACTTCCGCCGCGAGCGCCACCTCGCGCGGCCTTCCGCCAGGCCAGCTGGGCCGCGTAGCCGAGGCAAACGTCCCCGGATCGGGCTCGTGCTCCTCGATCCCCGACGGGTCAACCTCGAACGTATACCCGGCCTCTTCGAGCAACTGCCGCCGCCTCGGCGACGCACTGGCCAGGATCAGGCTCGGTTTCATGGGCAATTCTGGTTGACCAATTCGTACGCTCCGCATTCTCAATCACGTCACACGAAAGCTGATGGTATCGCCACTGGCCCCTTGCCAACAAGCCGGAAACCCGCCAGCCTGGAAGCCATGAGCGGTCGTCGACGGAAATATGCCATCAGCCGAATGCATCAAGGAGTGTCGTCATGCCGCGTCGCCTCGGTTTCCTGGCCGCCTGCCTGTGCCTGCTCGGGATCGATCTGACCCGGCCATCGATGGCCGCCGAACCAAAGCCGGCCGGCAGCCGACCTGGCGTCCATCGACGAAGTCAATCCGTATTACCCGAACCGCGACTTCCCCAAGCTGATCACGCCCCGCTGGGTCGGCGAGCCGGGGGTCGAGGCGGTCGTGGTGCTGGCGATCGACGACATGCGCGACCCCGCCAGGTACGAGCATATCTCCGGCCGATCCTCAACCGGCTCAAGGCGATCGACGGCCGCGCGCCGGTCAGCATCATGACCAACCAGGTCAACCCGACAGATCCACGGCTCCAGGAATGGCTCGCGGAGGGCCTCTCGCTCGAAGTCCACACCCTGACTCATCCTTGCCCGCTGCTTGCAAAAGGGCGATTTCGCCGAGGCGGCCCGCACCTATCACGGCTGCGTCGACCTGATGAACCAGATCCCCGGCAACCAGCCGGTCGCCTTCCGGATGCCCTGCTGCGACTCGCTCAACACGGTCAGCCCGCGGTTCTTCGCCGAGATCTTCAACAAGACCAGCCCCGGCGGCCATTTTCTCTCGATCGATTCGTCGGTCTTCACGGTCCTCACGCCCGACGACCCGAGCCTGCCGCGCGAGCTGGTGTTCGACCCCGACGGCAAGGAACGGTTTCGCAAGTACATCCCGTTCCCCTCGTTCGTCAACACGATCGAGAACTACCCTTATCCCTACGTGATCGGCCGGCTCTGCTGGGAGTTCCCTTGCATCGTTCCCAGCGATTGGGAAGGGCAAAGCCTGCAAAAGCCGAACAACCCCAAGACGCTCGAAGACTTGAAGGCCGCTCTCGACTGCGTCGTCCTCAAGCAGGGGGTCTTCAACCTGGTCTTCCATCCCCACGGCTGGATCAAGAGCGAGCAGGTCGTCGAGCTGATCGACCACGCCGTCAAGAAGCACGGCAAGAAAGTCAAGTTCCTCAACTTCAAGGAGGCCCAGGAGCGGCTGAACAAGAACCTGCTTGGTGGGCAAGTCGTTGCGAGGGCCGAAGGGCAGCGACAACGGCATCAGGCTCGCTTCGATCCGTACGACGATGGCCAACTTGAGGTCGTGTCCGTCGACCGACCGGGCGCTCCGGAGCCTCGCCCAGACCAGGCGACTCTCCCTGCCGGAGCACGCTACGTCGATGATCAAGGCCGCGACGCGGGACTTCGGTTTGTCGACCTCGACGAGGACGGCCACGCTCGATGTCGTCTTCTCGAACGATCAGGAATATGGGATCTACCTATTCGAGCCGAGCGAGAGACGCTGGACGCGCAAGGTCATGGCGGGCAAGGCCGGAACGGCTGGCGCACTCCCCAAGATCGTCGCGCGACGGCACCAACAACGGCTTCTTCGTCCATTCGCGACATCTCTGGTGGCAAAACGAAGACACCGCCAAGCTCCCCAACCTGGTCGATCGCCGCTCGTTCAATGAACTGTTGAAAAACGTCGAGCCGCGGGGCAAGATCGGCCGCGGCGTCGTTGAAATCGATCCAGGTCGAGCCCGGGATTCCGCGTCGAGCTGGCCGCCGCCGAGCCGCTGGTCAAAGACCCGATCGCCTTCGAGTGGGGAGCCGACGGCAAGCTCTGGGTCGTCGAGATGGGTGACTACCCGCTGGGAATCGACGGCAAGGGTAAGCCCGGGGGCGTGGTCCGGTTCCTGGAAGACACCGACGGTGACGGCCGGTATGACAAGCAGACGACTTTCCTGGAAGGGCTGGGCTTCCCGACCGGCGTGATGCCCTGGCGAAACGGGGTCCTGGTCGCCTGCGCTCCGGATATCTTCTACGCCGAGGACCGCGACGGCGACGGCAAGGCCGACCATCGCGAGGTGCTCTTCACCGGCTTCGTCGAGGGAAACCAGCAGCACCGCATCAACGGCTTCGAGCTGGGCCTGGACGGCTGGATCTATGGCGCCAACGGCGACAGCGGCGGGAATGTCCGTTCGCTCAAGACGGGCAGTATCACCCAGATCAGCGGCCGCGACTTCCGGTTCCGGCCCGACACCGGCGATTTCGAGGCCGAGAGCGGCCAGACCCAGTACGGCCGGCATCGCGACGACTGGGGCCATTGGTTCGGCAACAACAACCCGAACTGGGGCTGGCACTACGTACTCGCCGACCACGACCTGAGACGCAACCCGTATTATGCCGCCCCCGACCCGAAGAAGACGCTCGAGCCGGATACCCGGGTGTATCCCGATCAGCCGGACGCTCCCGCGGTTCAACGACCCGGGAGCCGCCAACCACGTGACGTCGGCAAACAGCCTGACCCCGTATCGCGACGAGCTGTTCGGGCCGGCTTTCGCCGGCAGTGTGTTCGTCAGTGAGCCGGTACACAACCTGGTGCACCGCATGGTGCTCGAGCCCGACGGCGTGAGCTTCCGCGGCCGTCGCGGACCGAACGAGATTGGCCGCGAGTTTCTGGCCTCGAGCGACAACTGGTTCCGGCCGACGATGCTCAAGACCGGTCCCGACGGCTGCCCTCTGGATCGCCGATATGTATCGTGGCGTGATCGAACACCCTGAGTGGATTCCCGACGAATGGGAAGCCAAGCTAGACCTCCGCGCCGGCAGCGAGCAAGGCCGAATTTACCGGGTCTACCCGGTCGACAAGAAACCCCGGGCGATTCCGCGGCTGGACCGGCTCGACACGGCGGGACTCGTGGCCGCGCTCGACAGCCCCAGCGGCTGGCAGCGCGACACGGCCCAGCGACTGCTCATGCACCGCCGCGATCCGGCCGCGATCGCGCCGCTCCGAGCACTCGTGGCTCGACAACCACAGCGGCCCAAGACGCGCGTCCAGGCGATCTGGACGCTGGCCGTATCTGGATGGGCTCGACGAGCCATCGGCGCTGGCGGGTCTCAATGATGCCGATGCCCAGGGTGCGCGAGAGCGTGGTCGCGGCGGCCGGGCCGGTCGCGCGCGAGCTCACGTCGCGGTGGCCGATGCCATCCTTCGGCTGGCCGACGACGCCGATGCCCGCGTCCGCTTCCAGGTCGCGCTGACGCTCGGAGACGGGGACGACCCCGCGCGGGCGAAGCTCTCGCACGCCTGGCGAGACGCGATGGGAACGATCCGTGGATGCGCGCGGCCGTGTTGAGCTCGGCCGTCCCGCACGTCGAGACCTTGCTGCTTGCCAATGCTCCGCGACAACGGCCGTGGTCAAGGCGAGCCGGCGGCGCCGTCCGCGATCATCGGACCGCTGGTGAAGGTTGGCCGTCTCGCTGAAAGATCGTGCTCCGTTCGAGCTGATCAACCGCACGATCTCGGCGAGCCGGCGGGGCAGGGGAGTCGCTACGCACCCTGGCAATTCACCGCCCTGGCGGCCTTGCTCGAAGCCCGCGACCGAGCGAGCGAAGCCGCCGGCCGTCGATCTCGACAAACCCTTTGCTCGCGTCTGGTCGGCAGCTCGGCGCTTGATCACCGACAATTCGGCCGCCGAGGCCGAGCGCGTCTGGCGGCCGCCCAGCTCGTCGGATACGGCGCCGGGCGAGACAACAAGGATCGCGACTTGCTCCTCGGTCTGCTGCGGCCGCAGGTCCCCGTCGGGCTCCAGCAAGCGGCCGTCGCCGCCCTGGGCCGGACCGATGATCCCAAGGTTGCCGATATCTTGTTCGCGATTGGAAGGGCTACTCTCCCAAGATACGCGACACGATCCTCGATACGGTCCTCAGCCGAACAGCGTGGACAGCCACGTTGCTCTCCTGTCTCGAAGACGGCTGCGTCCCCCCCGCCGAGATCGACCCGGCCCGACGGCAGCAGCTCCTCACGCCGTCGAGATTCTTCGCTCAGAGCCCGAGCCGAGGCTGTCTTCGCGCACCAGGCCAAGCCGCGGCAAGCGGTCGTCGACTCATTTCGCTCGAGCCTGGGCAATCAAGGGCGACCGAGCCGCCGGCGCGGCCGTCTTCAAGAAGCTTTGCGTTTCTTGCCATCGCCTGGGCAACGAAGGGGTCGAGGTCGGCCCGGACCTCGCCGCCTTGAACGACAAGTCGCCCGAGTCGCTCTTGATCGCCATCCTCGACCCCAACCGGGCCTTCGAGGCCAAGTACGCCAGTTTCGCGGTCGCAACCGTCGACGGCCGCGTCCTGAACGGCCTGATCGCCAATGAGTCGGGCACCGCCGTGACCCTCCGCCGCCAGGACGGCAAGGAGGATGCGCTGCTCCGCTCGGAGATCCAGGAGATGACGGCGTCGGGCCAGTCGCTCATGCCGGAAGGGCTCGAAAAAGACTTGAAACCCCAAGACCTTGCCGACCTGATCGCGTACCTGGCCGCCAGTGGCCCACCGCGCAAACCCGAGTAAACGACCATGCCCCACCCGACTGATATCCGCCCGGTTGCGATCACGCTATATTTCCTGCCGATCAAGACCCGCGTGCCGCTCAAGTTCGGCCCGGAGATCACGACCGAGGTCACCTGTGCGCGCGTCAAGATGACGGTCGCGGATTCCGCCGGGCGATCGTGCCGACGGCTGGGGCGAGACGCCGCTGTCCGTCCAGTGGGTCTGGCCCAGCCAGCTTGGCTACGAAGAGCGGCACGAAGCACTGCGCGCGCTCTGCCTCGAGATCGCCGGGGCCTGGCTGTCGAGAGCCGATCGAGCCCGGGACATCCGATGGAGGTCGGCCATCGTTTCATCGAGAGTGTGTCTGCCGGGTCTGACGAACGATTCAACCGACCGAGCGGCCGGCGGACGACGAGCCGGTGCCCTGGCTGGCGGCCCTGGTCTGTGCATCGCGCCTTCGACCTGGCGCTGCACGACGCATTCGGCGTGCTTCATGGAGTGCCCACCTACGAGACCTACAACGATCGGTACATGAGCGCGGATCTATCCCATTTCCTGACCCCGGCCGCGGATGTCGGACATCTCGTTTGCCGGGCGGTTTCCCGATGATTCCTGCTCCCGCACCGGCAGGAGTCCGATCCCAGCCTGGCACCTGATCGGCGGCAAGGACCCGATCGACCCGGCCGAGCTGACCGGCACCGAGCCCGACGACGGCTACCCGGTCCTGCTTCGCGACTGGATTCGCCGCGACGGCCTCAAGTGCCTCAAGGTCAAGCTCCGCGGTGATGACCCGGACTGGGACTACGCCCGCCTGTTCAAGGCCGGACCGATCGCCGTCGAGGAAGACGTCGACTGGCTGACCGCCGACTTCAATTGCACCGTCCATGACCCCGCGTACGTCAACGCGATCCTCGACCGCTTGATCGTGGAGCACCCGCGGCTCTACGGGATGCTCCTCTACGTCGAGCAGCCGTTCCCCTACGATCTCGAGACGCACCGGATCGACGTGCACAGCGTCTCGGCGCGGAAGCCGCTGTTCATGGACGAGAGTGCTCACGACTGGCATTTCGTGCGGCTGGGCCGCGAGCTGGGCTGGATCGGGCGTCGCACTCAAGACGTGCAAGACCCAAACCGGGCGCACTCCTCTCCCTCTGCTGGGCCAAGGCCCACGGCATGACCTTGATGGTCCAGGACCTGTCCAATCCGATGCTCGCCCAGATCTCCCACGTCGCTCCTGGCGGCCCATGCGGGCACGATCATGGGGGTCGAGTCGAACGGCATGCAGTTCTATCCCGCGGCGTCGCGCCCCGAGGCCGCCGTTCATCCCGGACTCTACCGGCGACGGAACGGGCGTCTCGACCTCTCGACGATCCACGGCCCTGGTTTCGGTTATCGCGTCGCCGAGATCGATCGAAGCTTACCCGCTCCCTCGTTTTCTAGCTCGGTCTCTTGATAAGCCGCCGACGACACATACCAGCCCAACGCGCCAGTGAGGGAGGCTGGCCGTGGACAGTTGCGGACGCGCAGCCGGTCCCCTCGCTGGCGCATCGGGTTGATATGGGGACGGCCGCCGGGGAGCGACATTACTTTCCTGACTCTGAATCGTCGATGAATCATCGAAAAAAGGGCCTAGATCCATCGCGTCATGGCTGCAACCTCCCTGATTTGTGCCTTCCAGCCTGATTGGAAGTTCTGTTATAGTATGCTCCGCCTGAACGGCTCAATCCTGGAACCAGTCTCACCCGCGCATCGCACGACAAGGAGGTCGTCATGCTCCGATGGCCAATTCGGCTCAAGCTGCTCGTTGGGCTGGGCGTCGTCGTGGGGATGATGCTGATCTTGATGGGTGCATCGATCTTCGGTTTGCACTCATTCCACATGAGCTATCTGACGCTCGTGGACCAGTTGCGCGAGCTTGGCGCGTCGGCGGACCTGATCGAATCGGTTTTTCGGATTCACGCCCCTCGTGAGGGGATGGCTGTTGATAGTGAGCGAATTGAAACCGCTGGCCGCTCGCGGCTCAGCAGAGCACTCTCAGTCTATTTCAGGCTGTTGAAGAAGAACGCCGAGCAGGGCAGTCGTGTCGGCGAAGGGCGCGACGAGCTGGGCCTCGCCTTTCTGATGGATGATGATCTGGCGGAGATCCTCATCGAGCTCGATCCCGAGCACAAACCGGTCGATCTCATGTTTCCCGGGACGGTGTACTATATCAAGGAGCATCCGGAACTCGGGCCTCAAGTCAAGCCGGCGACCGGACTCAAGGGCCGAATCGAGCGGTTGCATGACACCGTGATGCAGCTTCCCAAGATCCTGCACACGGACTTTTGGTCGGTCCTGAAGATGTCACAGGCACAGTACCAGACCAGCCGAGTGATTGTTTGGACGTCGGCACTCATGGTTCTCGGCATGTTGTGCGGGGTCACGATCTTGTTTCAGCGCTGGGTGCTCTTTCCGCTCCGGTTTCTCCAGCGCGGTGTCCGCCATGTGGCGCACGGCTCCTTCGACTACAAGATCAACCTCAAATCCGGCGACGAGATGCAAGACCTTGCCGAGGCCTTCAACGACATGACCGCGAAGATCAGCATGACCTATACCCAGCTCGAACAACAGGTTCAGGAACGGAGCCGGCAACTGGTCCGATCCGAGCGGCTCGCCGGTGTCGGTTTCCTCGCCGCTGGAGTCGCGCATGAAATCAACAACCCCCTGGCGTCGATCGCCTTTTGCGCCGAGGCGCTCGACAATCGATTGGAACGGCTCTTGAAATCGATCGACCACCCCGATCATCGAGTCGTCTCCAATTACCTCAAGATGATCCAGGAAGAAGCGTTCCGGTGTAAGAGCATTACCGAGAGACTGCTGGACTTCTCGCGCTGCAATGACATCAAGCGCGAACGGATCGACCTGGCCGGATTGACCCAGGGCGTTGTCGAGATGATCCGCCATATCGGCAAATACTGTGGCAAGACCATCGTTTTCCACCCGCGCGAAGCTGTGATGGCACATGTGGACAGTCAGGAAATCAAGCAGGTCGTGCTCAACCTGATCGTCAATGGGCTCGAATCGATGGATGCGAACGGAACGATGCGGATCGAAACGCACTACAATCAGGGGATGGCCGAGATGGTCTTCACCGACACCGGCTGCGGGATGAGCCCCGAGGTCCTCGAAAACATCTTCGAGCCGTTCTTCACGAAGCGGCGGGACGGCAAAGGGACGGGCCTTGGCTTATCGATCACGCATCGAATCGTCAGCCAGCATCACGGCGAGATCATGGCCTCGAGTCCGGGCGAGAATAAGGGCTCGACGTTTATCGTCCGCCTGCCGATCCATCCCACCGAGATTGATGAGGACGGGCTGGCACCCGCAAAGAGTCCGGTCCGTCGTCGGGCCGAGCACCGCATCTTCGTTCGTATTAGATAGATCAGCCACGCTCCGCCGATCATTCGACCATTTCAGTCGACACGGAACACGTCCAATCCAGGTCCAGGAAGGAAGCCGAGCATGGAAAAGTCGCGTCAGGGAGGATTGCGGATCTTGTTTGCCGACGATGAGGCCCACCTCCGGGACCTCATGCAGATGGAGCTTCCTCGGTTGGGACATGAGGTGACGGTCTGTCCCGATGGCACGGCCGCGCTCCGAGCACTCGAACGAGGGATGTACGACGCCGCCCTGCTCGATTTGAGGATGCCCGGATTGTCGGGAATCGAGGTTTTGGGGCAGATCCGTCAGAACAGCCCCGATACGCAGGTGATCATCCTGACGGGCCACGCCACCGTGGACACGGCCGTTCAGGCGCTGCGACTGGGGGCGTTTGACTATCTGACGAAGCCCTGCAAATGGGCCGAGCTCGAAGTCCTGCTCAACCGGCGTCGCCGAGCGCCGGGACCTGGCCAACAAGACGACAGCGCTGGAAACCCGGCTCAAGGCCGCCGAAGGGGTGCGCCGCTCCTGATCGGTGAAACGCCGGCCATGCAGCAAGTCCGCCGGCTGATCGAGACCATCGCGCCGACCGATGCGACGGTCATGATCCTGGGTGAGACCGGCACGGGCAAGGAGTTGGTCGCGCGCAGCCTCCACGAGAAGAGCAAGCGCGCCGATCGGGCCTTCATTCCGGTCAACTGCGGCGCTCTGCCCGAAAACCTGGTCGAGAGCGAGCTCTTCGGCCACCGCAAAGGGGCCTTCACCGGCGCCGATACCAACCGCAAGGGACTCTTCGAAGTCGCCAACGGCGGTACGTTGTTCCTCGACGAGGTCGGCGAGCTCGACAAGAGCGTCCAGGTCAAGCTCCTCCGATTTCTGGAATCCGGCGAGATTCGCCGGGTCGGTGAAAACGAGCCGTTCCGCGTGGACGTACGCGTCCTGTGCGCGACCAATCGCGACCTCCGCGACATGGTGGCGAATGAGTTGTTCCGTGAAGACCTCTTCTTCCGGCTCAACACATTTGAAATCTACCTGCCACCGTTGCGCGAGCGACGGCACGACATCTCCGCGCTGGCCAAGCACCTGCTCACTCGTCTCGCATCGCGACGCGGCTTGACCGAGTCGGTGATCTCCACGGAATCGATTGACATGCTCATGGCCCACGAATGGCCGGGAAACATCCGCGAGCTGGCCAACGTCATCGAGCGCGCCACGATCCTGGCGGGCAACGGTCCGATTCAGCCCGAACACTTGCCAACCCAACTCCCCTCACGAAACAAGTCGCATGCGAACAACCCGTCGCCGATCGCCTCTCCGCACTTTCAGATCCCCGACGGCAACCCGACGCTCCGAGACATCGAAATGAAGTACATTCAGACGATCCTCGAGAAACACAACGGCAACAAGCCGGCCGCCTCACGCGAATTGGGGATCAGTCTCAAAACCCTCTACAACAAGATCAATCAGCTCCAGCATAATTGAACAGTACTCGACGCCCGAGCCGTCGCACAGAACATGAAATACGGCGGGTCGAATCACGCGATTAGCGTCGTGAGACCCACTGACTGGTTGTTGACTCGGAATACCATATCGTCGAGTGAGTGCACTCGGGGTATTCTGTATCCGTCGATGACGCATTCAAGCGTGAGCCGCACGCCACCACAACCGATATGTGGCGGATCACCTCACCTAGGCCTCCTGGCGATGAAGAGGATTTCCTTGCCGTCCGAGGAGATGGCAGGGGAGAATGGGTCTTCGTATTCCGTGGACTGCTCAACGACCTTCCTTCGGTTGGTCAAGGAAAGGCGTACCATCACCTGATCTTTACCGTTCAACCCGTTGGCGACGACCGTCTTGTTATCAGGCATCCAACTCGCTCGATACCAACCGATCCCCACCTTCGCCACCGCATTTTCCCTTATGTCGTAGATGCAAATCATCGGCGGGCGTCCCCGTTCGCGATAGCAGTAAGCGATCTTCGTCCCGTCCGGCGACCAATTCGGACAGTCGCCATCGACGAGCTGCCGTCGGTCTGACCCGTCGGCCCTGGCGATCCAGAGCGTGGCTCCGATCCGCGCGCCGCCGATCTCCTCGCCGCCCATCGAGAAGACGATCTCTTGGCCGTCTGGCGACCAGTCCGGCCATCGTCCCGGGCCGATCCTCTTTTCGCCCGAACCATCTCGATTGATCGAATAGACGCCCTCCCGCTGGGTCGGGTCGTTGACCCGCTGCCGCATAAAGATGAGCCGATTGCCGTCGGGCGAGAACCGAGGCGTCGCGCCGAAAGCCAACCGCTTCAGGTCTCGGCCATCTCTACGAGCGATCCAGCACTCTGCCGAGGAGTGATTGAACCCCTGCTTGTAAGCGTCGAAGGCGATCCATTGGCCGTCCGTGGAGAATGTCGGCGAGCCCAACTCGCTGAATCCCGGCATGACAACCCATTGTCCTTTCGTGGGTTCAGCCAGCGACTGGATGCGGATCGTGTTCGGCGTGATGACGAGATCGGGCTCGTTGGGATCGGCCGCCGCAACCTGGAAGTTGATCGAAACGAGAAGGACCAGGGTGGCTTCGGTCGAAGTCGTAATTAGCATGGCGTGCTTCATGAGGAGATCCTTCGCGAAGAATGCGGCTCGTGAGAGTCTCCAACGCATGTGCATTATGGCTCGGTCAGAGCAGCACAGCAAGATCCGTCGCTTTTCGGAGTACACCGAAAACTATGCACCGTCCCGAGCTGCGGGTTTGTCGTGAGCTTCAGCTTCACGGCGCCAGCTTGACCTGTACGTGCGCGGATCCGGCCGCTTGAAATCCCACTGGCGCCTGCGGCTCATTGATCCTTGGTTGGCCAACGGCAGTTGCGATAGGCGGAAGAGTAAGCTACCGGCGCTCCGAAATGGGACTGCGCGTTGGAATCTGGCACTTTCAGCCTCGTGACGATCCCCAAGAAGAAGAAACAAATCAGCAGGACCGTGGCGCTAGCCGGCGCGAATTGCAACCAAACGGAATTCGCGGCGATCCTGAGGCCCCGTCAGCGGTTGGTGTTGAATCTGCCTATACGGCTCACAGTTTTGGCGCCAGTCTGCTTGACGCCGAGGACCGACCGCTGGACGGCGACGTCAATGTCGCAGCGCTTCTGAGTTCAACGGGCGCGCCGACACACGTGCAATTCCCCTGGTCCGGTCCAGCGGTTTTGCGTTCGGTCCGTAATCCTCAAAACGTTCGGGTGTCGCTGGGGACCGAATGGCGGATGAGATTGAAGTCATTCAGGCTGGCATCCGCTTTCCAAATGGGACGGCTTGTCCGCATAATGAGCGCAGTCGGCTCAGTGCCGCCTGTCGGCACGTTTGAGCACGGCTCGGTGCGACGCAACGCCGTACCGCTCTTCCGAACAGCCACCGGAGAGGAAGGAGAACCCACGATGAACAACCGAGGACTCCCGCGACGACAGTTTCTCGAGATGGCGTCAGCATTGGGCCTGGGTGCCGAACTTGCGCCATGGGCCAGCTTGAGGACGATCACCCCGCTCCGGGCGGAAGACGCTCGGGTCGAGCCCGAGATCGTCAAGTTCCGCCCGGAAATCGAGCCCATCGTGCGCCTGATCGAGGAGACTCCACGCGACCGCGCGCTCGAGGTCGCAATTTACCAACTCAAGAAAGGGCTTTCATATCGAAACCTGATGGCCGGGTTGTTTCTGGCCGGCATTCGCAATATCAAGCCGCGGCCCGTCGGGTTCAAGTTTCATGCCGTGATGGTGATCAATTCGGCGCACCTCCTGGGCCAGACCTCAGCCGTCAGCGAGCGATTGCTCCCGCTCCTGTGGGCGCTCGATAACTTCAAGTCGTCCCAGGCACAGGACGTGAAGGAAGGGGATTGGACGCTCGGGCCAGTGGACGAGTGCCGGCTGCCAAAGCCCCATCTCGCGCAAGCGGAATTTGTCCGCGCGATGGAAATGTGGGATGCCGAGGCCGCCGACGCCGCAGTGGCTGCGCTCGCCGCTACTCCGGAGCCGCTCAGACCATGGAGCCGATCTGGCGGATGGCTGTACGCGACCAACGTAATATCGGTCACAAGGCGATCTTCGCGGCCCAGAGCTGGCGAACCTTGCAGGCGATCGGTTGGGAGCACTCCGAGCCAGTTCTTCGCTCCCTGGTGTTCGGCATGCTCGACCTTCAAGGCGATACCCGGCCGCGACCGGTCGGTCCGTACGAGGCCAACCTGGAAAACGCCCCCAAGATTCGCGAGGACTGGCAGTTCGGCCGCGATGACCCGGCCGCCACCCGAGCCTTGCTCCAGGTCATTCGTGAGGCGACGCCCGAGGCGGCGTCGGCCGAGGCGGTCAAAATGCTCAACAAGGGGATCGCCGCGGGGTCGCTCTGGGACGCCGCTGTCCTCTCGGCTTGCGAACTGTTGATGCAAAGCCCGGGAATCCTGGCGCTTCATGCCACCACGGCGACCAACGCCTTCCACTTCATCTACTCAGCCAGTGGAGACGACACGACTCGCCGGCTCGCCCTGCTCCAGGCCGTCGGCTGGCAGCCGCTGTATCGCGGTCGGACCAAGCCCGCGGATTCGACCGGTATCGACGCGCTGAAGGCTAGCCCCGACCTGCTCACGTCAAAGGGGGATGAGGCCGTGGCCGAAATCTTCTCGACGATCAACGCCGACCGGCACAAGGCCGGTTCCAAGGCGATGGCCTACCTGGCCCATGGCGGCTCGTCCGACCTGATCTTCGACGCCGCCCGGCGAATGATCTTTCATAAGGGACGCGACAGCCACGATTACAAGTATGGAGCGGCTCTGTGGGAAGAGGTTGTCTTGTCCACAGAGCCTAAGTGGCGCAACCCGATGATCGCGGCTGCAATGTTCAACCTACCCGGTGCCAAGACGGCCGATAGCCCGCTCATGATTCGCGCCGGGAGTCACTCGCCTCGGTCATGAGCTAACGCGGTCAACGCTTGATTGTTGCACTGTTGGGGGACGGAGCCCCCCTCGTACAAAAGGACCCCCTGGCTGGGCCGTCGTCTTCCTGGAGGAGCCGGCTCCGTCCGGCGACTCTCATCCTCGTGATTTCTGTTCCGCCATGAGTTGTTTGTATGCCTCGACGGCCATGCGGTCGCACGCTTCGTTTTCGGGGTGGCCGTTATGTCCCAGAACGTGAGTGACGCGCACCTTGTGGATGCTCACCAACGAGTCGATCTTTTGCCAGAGGTCGACGTTCGAGACCGGTTTGAGACGTCCGCCCTCTTTCCGCTGCCAGCCCTGGCGTTTCCAGTTCGCCATCCATTGGGTGATCCCCTTGGCGACGTACTGGCTGTCGGTGATGATCTCGACCTGGCAAGGACGCTTGAGCGTTGAGAGCCCCTCGATGACTCCGTTCAGCTCCATGCGGTTATTGGTCGTCTCCAGCTCGGCGCCCGACGCCTCCTTGACGCGGCCGGTGGCGGGGTGCTTAAGGATAAAGGCCCAACCGCCCGGCCCGGGATTGCCGCTACATGCACCGTCCGTGAATAACCGCACCTGGTCGATCGGTGCGACGGCATCCGATCCCATCGTCACATCCCTCCGATGCGATCGCCGCGGCAGGGTGAGCAGTTCGCGGATTTTCCATTGTCCAATCCAATTCCCGGATTCGCACGAATCCGCTCTCGGAATCGCGAGATGGTACGGATTTCGGATCGGAAATACCATGCCTCACGGTCGTACGCAGCGTTCGCCGAAGGACTATCTCAGTACTTCCGCACCACGCCGACCAAGACGCCAAGCACGTTGACGCGATCGCGGAAAATCGGTTTCATCGTCTTGTTGGCGGGCTCGAGTCGGATTCGGTTGCGATCGCGGAAGAAACGTTTGAGCGTCGCTTCGCCCTCATCGTCGCGCACGGCGACGATCTGGCCGTCGCGTGCTTGTTCCTGACGGCGAATGATCACAAAATCCCCGTCGGCGATATGCTCTTCGATCATCGAATCGCCCTGTACCCGAGGGCGAACTTGTCGCCCGGCTCGGTCCAGTCGGCGAAAGTCAGCTCTTCATGCTGCTCGATCGCCTCGATCGGTTGGCCGGCGGCGATGTTGACCCACGAGCTTCAGGCCCATGTGCTGGGCGCTGACGGGGTCCTCCAGCAACTGGATTGCGCGCGACATGTTCGGCTCGCGATGAATCAGGCCCTTTTTCTGCAGGGCCTTGAGGTGGCACATGACGCCGTTCGGGCTCTTGATCTGAAAATTCAAACCGATTTCGCGGACGGTCGGTCCGTAGCCCCGCCCCTGGATTTTGCCGCGAATGAAGTTGTAGATTTCCCGCTGCCGGGGGGTCAGTGCGTCGAGGTCGGCCATGGTAGTCCTCCCAGTCTGTGGTGCTTGGCTGTAAGTTGGATGACCGCATGCCAACATGGATGGCCATGTGCAACACGGGCGATCAGTAACTGGCTCTTTGATTGCTAATGTACACAGGTCGGCTAGCGCACGCGAGAACATTTTTCGGAAAATTTCAAAAAATCGTCCGGGCGGTGTCGACAGAGTCGCCGGGACCAAGGTCTTGCCGTCGAGCAGCCGAGACATTGCATCTCGGATGGAATGATCAAACCGGACTCCTTCGGAGAGACCTGACATGTCAGCGACGATCCGCGTTCTGGCCTTGCATGCTCATCCGGACGACGTGGAGTTCCAGTGCGCGGGCACGTTGATCCTGCTGCGCGAGGCCGGCTGTGCGGTCACGATCGCCACGATGACACCGGGAGACTGCGGCAGTGCCGAGCACGACTGCCGAGGCGATCAGCCTGATTCGTCGCGAGGAAGCGCGGCGCGTCGGCCGCGATCATCGGGGCAGACTATCTTTGCCTGGAATTCCGCGACCTGGCGATCTTCAACGATGATGAATCGACGGCGGCGCGTCACCGAGGCCTTGCGGCGGGCCCGGCCCGATCTCATTTTGACCGCTCCGCCGGTCGACTACATCGTCGATCATGAGATGACCAGCGTCCTGGTCCGTGACGCTTGCTTCGCGCTCGACTGCCCGAATTACACCACCCGGCAGTGGGAGCCGGCCCTCCACTCGCCAAGATCCCGCACCTCTACTTCGTGGATTCGCTCGAGGGCCGTGACCGCGAGGGCCAGCCGGTCGCGGCCGATTTCCACGTCGATATCTCTCGCGTCTTTCCCGATCAAGCGAGAGATGCTGACCTGCCACGCCAGCCAGCGCAACTGGCTGCTCCGCCAGCATGGGATCGACGAGTATCTGGAAGTCCAGGCGAAATGGTCGGCCCACCGCGGCGCCGAGATCGGTGTCGCGCAGGCGGAGGGCTTTCGACAGTACCGCGGACATCCCTATCCGCAAGACAATCCGCTGCTTGAGCTGATCGGGCAGGACGGCCGGGGCAAGCGACTGACAGCAACTGCATCCGCTGACCGGACGTAACTGGGCGCAATCTCGCCCGGCTGTCAGGGCATGGCGTAGTCGATGAGCTGCGCGATCGTGCTTCGCAAGTCTCGGCGGTGGACGATCCGGTCCAGAAAGCCGTGCTCGAGCAGGAATTCACTGGTCTGGAACCCGTTGGGAAGCTGGACGCGGACGGTCTGCTCGATGACCCGCGGGCCGGCGAATCCGATCAGGGCCTTGGGCTCCGCCAGGATGAAGTCGCCCAGCGATGCGAAACTCGCCGCGACGCCACCCATCGTCGGATGGGTCAGGACGCTGAGGTAAAGTCCGCCGGCGGAATGGAACCGGCCGAGTGCCGTCGAGACTTTCGCCATCTGCATCAGCGAAAAGATCCCCTCGTGCATTCTGGCGCCCCCTCCCGATCCGGACACGATCACCAGCGGCAGTTTCTGCCGGGTCGCCTCCTCGACGGCGCGGGTCAGTTTTTCGCCGACGACCGAGCCCATGCTCCCCATGATAAAGTTGCTATCGGTGATCCCGACAACGATGCGGATGCCCTTGATGAATCCTTGGCCGACGATGGCCGCCTCGTTCAGTCCGGTACGCGCTTGCTCCGCCTTGACGCGCTCGGGATATGGCCGCCGATCGTTGAAGCCGAGCGGATCCAAGGGCTGGAGCCCGGAAAACCATTCCTCGAACGTTTCCGCGTCGAGAAGCTGGGCCATCCGTTCCACGGCCGAGAGCGGAAAGTGATGGTTGCACTCCGGGCAAACCGACAGGTTTTCCTCGACTTGCTTGCGAAACAACGTGGCCTGACAGCCGTCGCAGCGCATCCAGACGCCTTCCGGAACGCGCTTGGGTTCGAAGTGTCCGTGCCAGGCGTTCGTCGATCGTCGGTCCTGCGCGGCCATGGCTGACATTCCTTATGAGATCGACTTGAGCACGTTTCCGATTTACTGGATCCTGCCGCTCGACACGGCCGATCCGGCCTGGGTATGGTTATCGATTGACTCCACCGACTCGACCCGCATCCCCGGTCAAGACGTTCCATTTCGCAGAGAGCAAGGGCGGAATCTTGATCCATTCAAAGTCGCAAGGCGGACCATTGCTCCTCGAGGTGCACGCGGGGCTCGCATTTCAAATAGCAAGCAATCATCCTGGCGAGGGGTTCACCGACCACCAGGCCGATCGTCTCATCTTGATGGCGCCGTGAGCAGCGGCTTGAACGCCGTCTTGATTCGCTCCATCGCATCTTCCATGGTCTCGCCCTGTGGCGGGCAGATGGTTTCCGGATCGTCGATCCATTGTCGGAACAGCTTGGTATTGCGGCGCTTGATCTCGTCGATCTGAAGCCCCTGCCATAATCCTTGGTCGAGATTGCGGAATTCGTCAATCCGCTTGGGTCGAATGCCCAGCATCTTGCCGACGATTTCGGCGGTCCGGATCACATTCTCGCCGGGACCACAATACAAGGCGGTCAGTAGCGAGCCGTTCCAGGCTTCCGGCGAGCCTTTCAGCCATCCGCGCCACTTCGCCACGTCCGCGCTCGCTAAGCGGGATATCGAGAACCCCCTGGACGCGATTCTGTTCGTCGTAGATCGTCGCGCCGGGCCGAATCAGAACCACTTTGGACATTCTTGGATCTAACAAAAAAACCATGCCGGTCACCGCGGGCCACGCCGAACGACTCGATCTGGGCGGCGGATCAGGCTGAATCCACCAAATCAACTCGCGAACTCGCCAGGAGCGAAACGAGGACGGTGAGGCGTCACCGCATGCGATGCTGAAAAATTTCTGCTGTCGACTCGCAATGACCGCTTTACATTCTGATCATGTCCGGTGTGTCAAATTCAAACACGACTCGATTTCGGCTGATCGATCAGGTACAGACCTTAGCCCGTAGCCGCGGATTATAGACGCCGTCCGGCCCGCGCTGTCAATCGAGCCTGGATCATCGCTTCGCTTTGTCAACAAAGCACTTATGGCCACGTGCCGCTCGGCCTTCAATGGCCGTTTTCGCCGCGTTGCCGCCGATCGCCCGTGCGGTTCAAATTCGATTTTATCACCCATCCGTGGGGGAGTGTGTGATCGATGCAGACTTACTGTGGTGTGCTGTCTTTATCGGCATGGTATTCGTTCGCCGCTTCCACCGTTCGGGGTGGGCCATTGCCCGCCGAACGCGGATGACTCGTTAAAATCGTTTTTTCAGGATTATCTCGATCAGCGATGCCGGCTCGAGCCCATGATGGCGACTCGTCTGGGCGATCATCGCTTCGATGATCGACTCGACGACCTCTCGGCCCCGGCGCCGAACGCTCGCCTGGAACACGACCGTGCGGCCCTGGCCGAGCTGAACCGGAAAATCCCTTATTCCAAGTTGTCTCGCGACGGCCAGATCGACTACGAGATCTTGCGTCATCACCTGGAGTCATCGATCTGGCTCGCCGAGACGTTCCATCCATTCGAGGACGACCCGCGCGTCTACGGCGATTACCTCACCGAAAGTGTTTATCTGTTACTGACCCAATCGTCACTTCCCCGGATTGTCAACCTCAAGAATGCCCTGGCGCGGATGACCAGGATTCCCGAAGTGGTCGACATCGCCCGATCCACAATCAAGAATCCCCCTCGCGTGAAGGTGGAGACGGCGATCCGACAGACCGAGGGGGCGATCGGTTTCTACGAAGGCGACTTTTCAAGCTGGCCGGCGAACAGCCCGGAACGTCCGAGCTGGCGGCGCGAGCCAGGCCGATCGTGGCCGCCTTGAATCGTCACCTGCATTTTCTCCAGACCGACGTGCTGCCACGGTCGAACGATGACTGGCGGGTGGGACGGGAGAAATTCGCCAAGAAGCTGGCATTGGAGCTCGATGCGGGGCTTTCCGCTCAGAGAAGTGCTCGACGAAGCCGAACGCGAGGCCACGCGCGTCGAGATCCGAGATGGTCGGTGATCGCTCGGCAGTTGTGGGGAAGGTTTTATCCCACCAAGCCAGTCCCGCTCGATGATCCCGCCGGCCGCCGCGTCTTGATCCAGCACGTGCTCGATGCCGTCGCCAACGATCATGGCACCGCGGAAACCCTGGTGACGGATGCCCGTGGCACTGTCGCCGAGATCAAGAGCTTCATCACAAACCGAAAGATCCTCACGCTGCTCGAGCCCGACCAGTGCCGGATCATCGAGATGCCCGAGTTCATGCGGGGGAATTCGGTTGCGTACCTCAATCCGGCGCCGCCGCTGGACATCCGCGGCTCGAGTGAATACGCGATCAGCCCGCCCCCGCGCGATTGGAGTCCAAAGCGCGCCGAGAGCTATCTGCGCGAGTACAACAAGGCGATGCTCAAGATCCTGACAATTCACGAGGCCTACCCCGGCCACTACGTCCAGCTCGAATACAGCAATCGCTGCCCGTCGTTGATTCGCCGCGTCCTCTCCTCGGGAACTTTTGCCGAGGGATGGGCCGTCTACACCGAGCAGATGATGCTGGACCAAGGATTCGGCCTGGGCGACCCCGCGTTTGCGGCTCCAGCAACTGAAGTTCTACCTCCGCGCAGTTGTGAACGCGATCCTCGACCACAAGATGCACGTCCGAGACATGACCGACGCCGAGGCGATGGAGTTGATGGTCGGTCGCGCGTTCCAGACCGAGGGCGAGGCGGTCGGCAAGCTGATCCGCGCCAAGCAGTCGTCTTGCCAGCTTTCGACCTACTTCGTCGGCCGGACCGCCTTCTACCGGCTGAGGCAGCAAATTCAGCGCGAGATGGGAGACCGCTTCAACCTCGCGAGAATATCACGAGGCCGTCCTCTCCCACGGTACGATTCCGGTCAAGTACTTGCCTGAGTTGGTGCGCAAGTCGCTCGGTCTGCCCGGCGGCCGATCACCCACAAGTAGTTCGGGCGTTCGAATCTACGCCTGAGCCGTCAGTCTCGGATTTCGTGGCAGTAACGGTACCCGGCCTTGTTCCGCTTCCTCGCTGCGAAGGCGTCCAGCGCGGACTTGACTGACTATCGTCGGTCTCGACGACCAGACCGAAGGCCGACGATTTCCGCGCCGGGCGCAGACATCGGGATGCATGGTGCAGAATCGGATCGGCCGTTGCCGTTCCTTGGCCATCTTGACCACTTTGAAAAGCGCAGCGTATCCCATGCTGCTGAAATAGCTGGTTCGGTGCAGATCCACCAGGATCGGTCCCGCCGGATCCTGATTGACGGCCGCGGTCAGCTCGGCGATGAACTCTTTCGCCCGGTCCGGGCCTTGCATGTCCGGACTCATGACCTCGATCAGCAGAACGTCCCCGATCGTACTCAGGCGAAGTTGTTTGAAGTCGGCAGGGGGCATCACCGGTTCCTTGATGGAAGAAAGCTATCGTCTCGCTGCAAGCCTGACTGTCGACGAAGAACTCTAAGCGGATCTGAATTATTTGCCGATACGCGGCTTGACACCAATCAAGATACCGCGCCGTCCGTCGCTCGCACTACCTTCGGTCGGAACCTACAGCAAGCAGGTCCACCTGTCGCTCCGAGATCTCAAGAAGGCAATCGGCGAACTCGCTTTCTGATCCTCGGACCATCGGTCGCTCAGACTGACGGCTGCTACAGCGGGTCTCGGCGTGGACGCCGGCTCTGTTCAAAAGGAATTGCGTTTTACAAGTCACCCTCTCGTCCTCATAATCCGAGTTGAGTCGCCCCTTGAACAATATGCAAGTTGCAACCCGCTGGAGAGTCAGGAGGCCTGTCATGTGCGGCGGAAGTCGTTCGGTTTACGTCGCCCTGGTTGTCTTGTTTTCGTGGCCGATGGTCCACGCACAGGTACCCTCGACGTTGTTGCCAACGCCTCCGGTACCGAGCAAGTCGCTGCCAGTCGTCCAGCCCGAGTGCGCGCGAGTAGGTCGTGGGCCGCCGCGGGCGTCAATACGGTGGTTCTTCGCGCAGAAAATGCAAGCAAGGCCGAGATCACGACTGCGCCCGGCGCCCGTGCCATTACGGCATCGGGAGTCCCAAAGGGAGGAGCTGCGGGTTACCATCCCGCCGACCCGAACTGGCGGGAGACACCGGCCTCGCAGTGGGGCCTCGACTTTCAGGCCGCGACGTTCGGACCGACGATGGTGATCTCCAGTTCGAAGGAGATTAGCTATATCCACCACCATTACTATCTCGATCAAATTCGGCTCACGGTCCCGGAAGGTGTCAGGGTGATTAAGGAGAATCGGACGCTAACCGGGCAGACGGATCCGCCTCCGGACCTTTCGAAAGCCTTCTCCCTAGTTGCGGCAAGGGAAGTTCGCCAACATCCTGCGAGCGGCGTTGGGTCCGATCGGCAACTTCCGATCTGTGTGTCATCAACTTAGAACGGATCGAACCAACTTCGCTTCGACTTTTTCTCCCGGCTCAGGAAGAACCCATGAGCGTTGCAAATCAGGATGCGCGGGCGAAGTTGACGGCGTACGAGGCCGCGCAGGTCCAAGAGATTGCTGTCTGGAAGTCCAAGGGCCCAAACCTCTTATCGGAGCTGGTCAAGGGGATGACCATGCCGGGGGCCAAGCTCGTCGAGAAAGTCTTGCCCGACAATTTGGTACAATCGCGGCGATCGATAAAGCCTACGCGACATCTGAATTTCTCTCCGGCCAGAAGGCCGTTCTGCCCCAGGCTGGTATCAGCAGTCTCAAGGAACTCTGGACCAAGCCGCTGGAGGACTGCGACCGCCTGGCCTTCCGCGTGAGCGTCGAGTCCCAAGTTCTGGCGACGGTCGAAGGGGCGGCCACAGGCGCCGGTGGGGTTTTCACGACTTTGCTCGATGTCCCCGTGCT
The DNA here is from genome assembly GCA_963779785.1 of uncultured Planctomycetota bacterium. Taxonomy (GTDB): domain Bacteria; phylum Planctomycetota; class Planctomycetia; order Isosphaerales; family Isosphaeraceae; genus CAVRFS01. Next base: position 22,614 of record CAWAAW010000051.1, on the reverse strand, counting down.
GATCATAATATCACTGAGGACAATCCTCAAGATCGGCCACTGCTACGGATATTCACTCGATCATAAGCAGAATCAACGGTTCGTTCTGGGCGTGCTGATCGCAGCGACATCCGGCTCGCTCGAGATAAAGCGGCGGAGGCTCGAGCAGCTCCGGGAGATCGAGGTTCTGCTCATCGAGGAAATCCAGCAGGAGATCGTGGCCGAAGAAGCGTTGTCCCTTTTGTTCCAGCTCGAGGTTTTCGAGGAGATCCCGGGAGTCGGCGCGATTTCAGGTGCCTTGCTGAACCTGGCATTCCTGCGTAGAGTCGACCAAACTGCACGGCGCGTATTTCAGGAGCGCTGGCTTCGTCAAAACGCAAAAGTTCACACGATCTTGCCAGCCCCCATTCATGATCGCCACCTTGCTGGCGGGTGGGTGGGTACCTTGGGACGTGCGCTGTACTCAAGCAGTTACGCGCTCTCTTTCGTTGTGGCTGTGCCCGCCTGGATTTTGGTAGGGATCGTCTCGCAGACGGCTAATGGTTCCAATGCGGATCGGTAATGGGTACGAGATCGCCAAGTTCCACGGTCTCTTCCGTGCCGTCATCGACAAGAACTCGAACAATCGTCTCTCGAACCTTCATCCACCACGACCGTCACCAGCTTCTCACGACGGTTCGTAGCGTGCTCGGTTTCCGCGATAGGGCCTGTCCGGAAGTGTTGCACCAATGCTTGCGGGAGTGAGAGGCCAGGTTTTTTCGCCACGTGGTCTTTCGACGGGGCGATCCAAGGATGTAGACAATAGACTGCGTGTTTTTGAGCCGCCCGCCACGCCCAACGTAACCAGGATACGCGAAGCTTCGCCGAGCAAAGTTGCGCGGCCGCACGACGTGCTGGTAATCATGGGATGCGGCTGTCTCATCTTCTCTTTGGCTGGAGCGGTATCTCCCTGGCTGGCCTTTTGCATCATGCCGTGCTCCTGGTGTCGGTGGCCGTCCAGAAAGAGTCCGAAGCGGCAGCGTCCGGTTCAGCTACTGCCGCGCGGGCCGGTGCCCGTTCGGCGATCGTTTCTTATCACGGTCGGTAAAGTCGCGAGGATTCGCATCATGTTTACGCCGCATCCGTGTCGTGCGTGACATTCACACCTTCGAATGAGCAGGAACGGCACTATCGCCCGGCTGAATTGTCGTGACGGTCGTCGCCGTTCCTCCACTGCGAATTGGTTGCAGCGATTTCTAGAATCGAGTTTTCAATTTACGCTCAGAACCGGCTCGGCACGTCTGGCCGAGGTCTGTGCGGAGATGGCCCTGGCAGCCTTTACGATCAGCACCGGGCAGCGAGCCTTGGGCAAAACGTGCTCGGCCACGCTTCCCATCAAGAGCCTGGCTCAGTCCGGTCCGCCCGTGCGTCCCCATCACGATCAGGTCGCAGCCGACTTCTTTGGCCGCTTCGATGATTCCCTCGGCGGCGAATCCTCTGGTGAGCAAGGTCTCGACAGGCTGCTTGAGGTCCGGACCATCGACCCGCCTGCGGACATCCTCGAGTGCGTCGCGATAAACGCGCGGGTCAACTTCCGCCGCGGCCGTCCCGTCCATGAGGACCTCGAGCGTCGCGACGTGGAGGATGATGAGCCGGGCACCGTGATCGCGGGCGAGCGCAGCGCGCGACCTTGAGGGCGGCCTCGGAATCGACCGAGAAGTCGGTGGGGTGGAGGATGACGCGGATCTCCTTGGTCTCGCGCGGATGCTCGGCAGACCGGAGAGCCAGAACCGGACAACGGGCACCTCGCAGAACGGCGATGGCCACGCTGCCGGCCAGCAGCCCGCGCAGGCCCGTACGCCCATGCGTCCCCATGACGATCAGGTCGCTATCGATTTCCTCGGCCATTCGCAGGATCTCCTGCGACGGCGTCTCCCTCCCTCGTCTGGTATTCGACGTCGATGGGACGGCCCGGGGTATAGACCTCGCGCATTTTCTGCTTGATCGCTTCGATGGTGGGCTTTGTCCGGGGCGTCGGCACGGTACTGGATGGCTTGCTGGCCGAAGTAGACCGGCTCCTCGGGAACCCAGTTCGGCTCGTCCACGTGGAGGACGAAGATCCGGGTCTTGTTCTCGATCGCGACCGAGCAGGCCGCGCGGAAGGCTTCCCTCGAGTTCTCGGAGAAGTCGGCCGCGAACAGGATGTTCCGGAAGGGTTGCATGGGAGTGCTCCTCTCGGGTGAATCGCCACGGCATCGAGATATCACACTGCTGACCGTATGGCGGGGCGTTTCCCACATGAGGCGCGTTATTGATTCGTCAGATGCCGGAGGGAAACGTCTCCGGCACCTCGCCCTTTTGCCAGAGCGCAGTACGCTCCAGCGGCTCGACGGCCCGCGTCCGGTCGAAATGGAGCACGGCGTCGAACTGGACGGGCAGGCTCGCGTGGAAGTAATGGCTGATTCGTTCCGTCTCGGGCCGGTAGATCACGCCGATCGCACGCTCCAGCCGGGGTCCGCCCAGGCCCGCCACTCGGTGACCCCGGAGGATCAGCAGGAACCGCTCCAGATCGGCTTCGTGAAAGAGGGCTTCGTAGCTCCCGGGCAAGGCCGGTCGGACACGGATCCGCTCGGCGGGCGCGTCCCAATCGGAGGCGGCCGTCACCGTGCCTTCATAGGTCGTGCAACCGACCAGCACCGCATCGCGGGCGTATCGCTGGCGCACGAGCTGACCCAGGTTCCACTCACCCCGGACACCCATCTGCGTTGCTCGAGCGTCCCCCAGGTGCGAGTTGTGGGCCCAGACGACGACCTTCGCGGCGGAGCCTCCCCGGCCGAGGAAGCCGACCAAGGATTCGAGGGTCTCGGCCATGTGCCGGTCGCGCAGGTTCCAGGACGAGACCTCGCCGCGATACATGGTGCGGTAGTATTGCTCGGCGTCGCGTACCAGCCGGGCGTTCTGCTCGGCGTAGAAGTAGTCGTCCTCTGCGAGCCGGCCGTCCTTGTGAGCGTATTCGGCCGCCTTGCGACGCAGCTCGATGAGCTGGGCGATCACCTCGTTTTCGCAGGAATGGCCAAGATGAAGCCCGGTCGCGTGGCCGTAAGCCTGGACTCCTCGCCGTACATGTCGAAGCAGGAATATCGCTGGCGTGCCCGGCTGGCGGCTTCGGGATCGACCTTGTCGAGATAAGCGAGCACGGCGCCCATCGAGGAGTGCAGGCTGTAGAGGTCCAGCCCGTAGAAGCCGACCTTGCTGGCCATGCCGTCTCGAGTCGTTGTGATTGCGGAGCCAGCCCACGAAATCGAGCACGTCGGCATTGCGCCACATCCAGGTCGGAAATCGCTTGAATCCCTCCATGGCGTCGATGGCGTCGTCATCGTCTCCCCGGCCGCGGACGAACCGGTTGACGCGATAGGCATCGGGCCAGTCGGCCTCGACCGCGACGGCATTGAAGCCCTTCTCCCGGATCAGGCGCTTGGTGATCTGGGCCCGCTCGCGATAAAACTCGTGCGTGCCATGCGAAGCTTCGCCGATCAAGACGAAACGGGCGTCGCCGATGAATTCGAGCAAGGAGTCGTAGTCATCAGCCGCGCCCCGCAATGGCTGGGCGGCCGTTCGCACGGCCTCGATCAGGGCACCTTGCGACACGTCGGGTAATGTTGCTGCGAACATGGCTGTTTCTCCTTGTCGTCCTGGTGTCCGCGATGCGGGCGTAGAACGCTCAACGTCGGGCGATGGCCCGAGGAGAGCGTGCCCGCCGAGGCGGTGAGATATGTGGTTGTGAATCGTCCGCAGTTGAAAACATCGCCGCTGTCTCCAGGAAACCCGAGGGGACTCATTCCCTCAAGTCACGCTGAATTGCGGCAGCCGTTACCGCGGGATCGAGATCATTCCGTCGTGGGACGACCTCGTGGTGCCCGACCGTGAGATGGTGGATGGGGGCACAAAAAACCCCACCCGTACAGTGCTGCACGGCGGGGCCACCATAGCCGAAGAGTCGAGTTGCCCATCATGAGCAACTTGACTTCCTTTAACTTACTGTTCCAGAACTCTGCTGTCAAGACGAGTATTTTCCAAATTTCAAATTGATTTTGACCCGACTTTCCGTTGTCCTGGAGTCCGGTGATCGTGCTTGCCGGAAGTCGAGGCGATGCCAGAGGTCTCGCTCGATCAAGAACAGTCTCGCTCGGCAAAAGCCCGCACATCTTCGATCGCCTGCTCGATGAGTCTGTCGTCGCCAGTCGCTCCCCGCATTGTCGAGGGTCAACAACAAGAGCTCGGCCAGACGCTCGGCGGCATCCTTGGGCGAGTCTCCCGCACCATGAACCTCGGGAAAATACCGATGGTGGGCTGACAAGCCATGGAGCGAAGAGCGGTGGTAATCCTCGGAGAGAACGATAACTTGGCTTGGGTTGGAAATCATGGGAATGCTCCTTCTCTCTCGGCCGTGTTGGATGCTCCCATCGGGGCGCGTAAAAAAACCCCATCCTTGCGAAATGACGTCGCACGGTGGGGCCACCATAGCCATCTTCCCATCGCCCATCACGAGCAAAGGTAACTTCAGAATACTACCACAAACACGAGCGTCAAGTACCAATCCGCGAAATTCAGAAGCCAGCGCAGGGAATTTGAAACATTAGTGCCCGTCGATTGTGATGGAATCGCGGTGGCGAGGGCATTCCAAGACGCCTGTCGCGGGATTCCAGACGCTCGCACGGAGGATCACGGTTGCTCATCCAGGAGACCGAACTCTTGGAGCACAACGAGGGCCTGGGCGAGTGAATGGGCTCGGCTCCCGCCGGACGCAATCTCGCGAGTGACCTTGCGAGTGGATGGACCTGGCTCGTCCCAACGCCTGGCGATCTCTTCATAGATCGTCCCATCGGCGTCGGATGCATCGCCCTGGCGACTGGCGAGCCGGTCGTGGATCACGGCCGGCTCGGCGCGACAGAGGAGCAGGCACCCGGTGATCCCCCATCGGTGGGCGGCCTCGAGGAAGAGGCGGCGGTGGGCTTCCTGGCGAAAGCTCGCATCGATCGAGCACGCGTCTTCCCTCGAAGAGGAAGTCCTCGGCCCGTCGCAGGCACTCGGCATAAGTCCGCTCGTTCCAGTCCGATCGCATAAAGATCTTCGCCGAATGCGGCCGGAGCCGAACCTCGAGCGCGCTCGCCGGCCAGCTCTTTGCGGACCTCGTCCGAGCGAATCACGGTGAATCCAGCCCGCTCGGCCAGGTCGCGAGCCAGGGACGACTTCCCCGCCCCCGGCAGGCCGGCGATCGAGCACCAGGCAGGGCCTGCTGGACGCATCCTCGAGCTCGGCCAGGGCGAAGAGCCAGAGGGCACGGGCGCGGGTCCGGGCCGCGGATCGCTGCGACTTCCGGAATCTCACTCTGCGCGAGCTTCATGCCTTCCACCTTGCCCCGCACCGCGGCGCGGTAGGCCTTGTAGAACGACAGCAACGAGCGGCCTTCCTCGTCGCCCGAGGCGCGAAGATAGGCTTCACTGAAACGATGTCGGCCAGATCGCCGCGGCCTTGGAGCGTCAGTTCCATGGCGAGGAAAGCGATGTCGGCCACGGGATCGGCGTGGCGGAACCGGTCGTCGAACTCGATGCAGTCGACCACGACCCAATCGCCGGGAGGATCGCGGTCCGGGAACCAGTAGACATGATCGAGCCGAAGGTCGCCGTGGGTGTCGCGAGCGATGCCTCGCAGGGCCCGATCCTCGATGATGCCGCGGAGACGGGCCAGGGCCGCCTCGGTCCGCAGCTTCAGCCGATCGAGCGTCGATTGGCTGAGCGTGACACCCACCTGGGGGGATGCCTGCTCGAAGTTCTCGCGCGGCGTTGCGGGCGATCGCCTCGAAGCGAGCGCCGGCTCTGACCTGGTCGCCGGATTCGGCCGCGGCATGGAACCGGGCGAGCCGGCAAGCCAGTTCCTCGAACGCCTCGACTCCGACATCGCCGCGGTCCAGATGGGCGCGGAGCGTCGCGGCATCGGGGAGCCGCCTCATCTTGACCGCCCATTCGACAACCTCACCGGTGCCCTCCATCCGGATCGTCCCCCCCTGCCGGGTCACGGGGACGACCCCGAGATAGATCTCCGGAGCCAGGCGGCGGTTCAAGCGGACCTCTTCCTCGCAGAAATGGCGGCGACGCTCCAGCGTGCTGTAATCCACAAAGCCCAGGTCGACGGGTTTCTTGATCTTGTAGGCCAACGGCCCCGCCAGGAAGACAACCGAGATATGCGTCTGAATCACTTCCACCGTCTCGACCGCCAGGGGATAGGCCGACGGGGCGGAAAGCGCCTCGATCAATTGGCGGTGTTCCATCGCGGATCGACCTTATGCGGCGAGAACGAATCTCAACGAATTCACGACTCTGCATCAACCGCGGCCGGGGGGTTCGAGGGCCTCCTCGGCCGTGAGGATCATCTGGGCGATCTCGATCAGCTTGCGGTTCTTGTCGCTGGCGAGCTTCTGCAAGCGGCGGAATGCGTCGTGCTCGTCGAGCCCGGCCTTCTTCATCAGGATCCCCTTGGCTTTCTCGATCACTTTGCGGTCCTCGAGTGCCTGCTTCAGGTCGGAGGTCTCCTTGCGGAGTGCCTGAAATTGCTCGAACCGTCGCATCGCGATCGCCGATCGCCGGCTCGAGGTCGGCCTGCTTGATCGGCTTGACCAGGTAGGCCAGGATGTGGTCCGCCTCGGCGCGGCGGATGAACTCGGGATCGTGATAGGCCGACACCAGGATGACCGGGACCGGCCCATTGCGGTAGAGCTGGGTGGCGGCGTCGATCCCATCCATGTCGGGCATCTTGATGTCGGTGATGACCAGGTCGGGATGGGTGGCGCGCAGAGCGCGACCAGCTCGCGGCCGGTCTGGGCCACGGCGACGACCTGGTGGCCCAGGAGCGGCAGGATCTGCTGGAAGTAGTCGCGCATGTCGCGCTCGTCGTCGGCGACGGCGATCTTGAGTGAGCGGGTCATGAGAGCCCTTTCGGGAGAGTGATGAGAAAGACCGCCCCGGGGCCATCGGCGTCGCCAACCGCGATCCGGCCGCCGTGGGCCTCGACGATCCGCTTGGCGATGGCCATGCCCAGGCCGGTCCCCTTGGCCTTGGTGGTGAAGAACGGGTCGAAGATCTTGGGTCGTTGCTCCGGCTCGATTCCCGGACCGTAGATCGCGCACGGCGATCCGGATCGCGGGCTGGCCGTCGAGCTTCGCTGCCGCGCAGCCGACCTCGATGTGGACGAGAGCCGAGCCAGCGGTCAGGGCGTTGTCCAGGATGTTGCGGAAGACCTGCTCCAGGCGGAACGGGTCCGCCGTGCAGCGCAGGTCCACGCCATCGATCACCTCGCGGAGGACGGCCTGCTTGCCCTTGCGGGCCGGCTCCAGGTGGATCCAGGCCTGGCGCCAGACCTCGCGGAGGTTGCAGCGGAACCTTGTCGAGCTTGATCGGCGCCGCGTAGCTGCGGACGTCCTCATACAGCGTGTGGAGGTGGTCCTGCGCCTGCTGGAGCCGCTCGATCAGGTCGAGCGCCTCGGGGCGGTCGCGGACGGTCAGGGCGAGCATCTCCAGGCAAGCCTGGCTCCGCTGCAAGGCGTTGCGGCTCTCGTGCGCCAGCCCGGCGACGACCTGCCCGATCGCGGCCAACCGCTCCGCCTGGAGCGCCCGCTCCTGTGCCTGCTTGAGGAACGTGATGTCCTGGCCAATCTTGAGGATCGCGGGGCTCCCGTCATATTCGGGCAGGTAGCGCGGCGTTCCAGACCATCGAGCGCCGCGTGCCGTCGCGGCAGGCGACCGGGTTCTCAAACCCAGGTGTGGGGTTTCCGGCCATGATCCGCAGTGAATTCCTCCTTGACGGCCTGGCGATCGGACTCGGGCAAGAACAGGGTGAGGTAATCCCGGTTGCGGACCTCCTCGACCGTGTAACCGGTGAGCCGCTCGGCGAACGGGCTGATGTAGACGATCGTGTGATCCGACCGGAGGATGACGATCATGCACTCGGCGGCCTCGACCAGGTGGCGGAATGCGGTCTCGCTCCGCTCCTTGGCCAGAGCGAGCCGTCGCCGCTCGGCGATCCTCCCCAGGCTGGTGCGAAGCGCGTCGGCGTTAATCGGCTTGAGGATGTAGTCGGACGCCCCCTGTCGCAAGGCGGCGATCGCCCCCTGGAGGTCGGCATATCCCGTCACCACGATCACGGCGGCGTCGGGGGCCACGACTTTGAGCTGGGGCATGAGCTGTTCGGCGGTCGCGTCGGGGAGCCGGCGGTCGAGGACGATCGCCGAAAACCGTCCCAGATCATGCGCGGGCCAACGCTTCGGCGGCATTCCCCGCCACCGTGACACGGTGATCGTCGAGCTCGAGGATGTCGCGCAGGTTGTCCCTGCGCGTCCGCGTCGTCCTCGATCACCAGGATGTCGATCGCGCGGCGAGGCTTCCATCGACTCAGTGCGGGCCGTCGCCAGCCCCCTCCTCACACGCCTTGGCCAGTTGCTCCAGCTTCTTGAGCAGCTCCGGGACGTCGAACGGCTTGTAGCAGACCCCATGGGCACCCTCGGCGACCATCCGTCCGATGAGCTGATCCATCTCCGAGCGGTAGCCCGTGATCAGAATGGTGCGGGCCCGCGGGTTCGACTCGCGGACGATCTGGAACACCGCGCTGCCATCGCAGTCGGGAATCCGCATGTCGATCAGGACGACCTGGAACGTCGACTCCCTGAGCTGATCGGCCGCCTGTTGGCAGTCGTGCGCGACGCTGACACGGAAGCCGTGCTCGCGGAGGAGGTCCCAGAGATTATCGCAGAGGTCACGGTCGTCATCGACGACCAGGACCAGCGGCTGATCGATCGCCTCGTCCACCAGACAGCTGGAGCTTGGCGAGGTCGACAGGCTTGGCGACGACCTTCCATGCCCCGGCGGAGAGCGCCTCCTCGGTGGTGGCGGGCCCGGCGTAGGCCGTGACCAGCAACGACACGGTGCCGGCTCGCTGGTTCTTGATCTCGCGGTAAAGTGTCAGCCCATCCATGCCCGGCATCTTCAGGTCCAGGAGTGCGACGTCGTAGGGCCGCTGTCGCACCAGCTCCAGGGCGGACGGCCCGTCGAGCGCATAGTCCACCCGGTAGCCCAAGTCCGTGAGGATGTCGGTCAGGTTGAGGCAGATGTCCGGGTCATCGTCCACAACGAGGATCCGACGACTCGGCCGAGCGCGTCATGGTGCGGCTCCATCGGCATCGGAAGCGGTCAAACGGACCGTGAACGTACTACCTTGTCCAGGCTCGCTGGCCACGTGGAGGCTCCCTTGATTCTTTTCCACGATCGACCGGACGATTGCAAGGCCCAAGCCGAGCCCTCGAGCCTTTGTCGAGTAGAGCGGTTCCATGATCCGGGTCAAGTCCTTCGCCTCGATCCCGATGCCCGTATCCGCCACGGACACCTCCACCGCCCCATCGATTGCCCGACCCGAGATCGCCAGCCGGCCTCCCTTGGGCATGGCATCGCGCGCGTTGCGGATCAGGTTGCCGAACGCGATCCGGAGCTGGTCGCCGTCACCCAGGGCGTCGGGCAGACCGGCGGGGCACTCGACCGTGACCTCGATACCGTCACCCGGCGGGTCGATCTCGAGTGCCTCGCGCATGATCGGCTCGATGGCGATCGGCTCCAAGGACCGGGATCGGAATCTTGGCGAAGTTTGAAAGTGACGAGATCACATTATCGGCCACCTCGACATTCCGCTCGATCCGCCGGAGGTGGTCGGCCTGCTTTTCGGGCGTGGGATTGCGGGCACTCCGCAGGTAGTAGACCGATGTCTTGATCACGTTGAGCGGGTTGCGGAGCTCGTGGGCGACCCCACCGGCGATCTGTCCGAGGGTCGCCAGCCGCTCGCTCCGCTGGAGCCGCGCCGAGTACTCGTCCTGGTAGGCGTCCTCGATGATCGCCAGGTCGAGGTCCAGTAGCTTATTCAGGGCCTGAACCGTCTCCTTCAAGGTCGAAGGGTCGCCGGACCAACCCTCGTGGAGGCCGGAGATGAGCCCCTTGCGAAGCCGGGACAATGCGACGTTGGTGTAAACCTGCTCGAGGCCGATCTCGACGTGTCGCCAACCAACCCGCCAACGGCGGGCGACGTAGCCGGCGTCGTACCGGCCCCCGAGCAGATCGCGGATCCACTCCACGAGAGTGCCTTTGAGTCGATCGATCTGGGCTTGTCCACCCGTGATGACCTTTCGCGCGGACGGGTGGCGCTCGATCTCGTCGTAGAAGTCGTCGATCAGCGGCAAAGAGACGATTCCAGCAGCGGCGCGGCAGCCACGATCCGCTCCGCGTCGGCATCAGTCCAACCCACGTAAGATTGGAGTTCGCGATAACGGTCAAAACGCCGTCCGGTGTCCATCGTCGGACCTCTCCAACCCGCCAATTCCCATAAAAAAACCCACGCTCCGCCGTCGAGGCGAGTTGCGTGGGCATTCAAAACCCCACCGGACGACCCATTCATGAGCGGTCCGGTCAACTCATCTATTGTTCTACACTCGACGCGTCGGCAGTTGAGAAGTAGGTCGTGATACGACTTCTTTTGACTTATCCGAGCGAACGGCCAAGCGTGGCAGGGCTTTTGCAATTTCCCAGAAACTGGAGTTGACCGGCAGCCGTATGCTCGATACGTTAATCGCATCCTTGCTCATGACGGGCAAGTGGATCTTGGCTAAGGTGGCCCCGTCTTGCGAGCTGTCGCCAGATCGGGGTTTTTGTTTGCGCCTTAGCCTCCCACCGTCCGGTGACCGGACAACCGAGACCTCAACCGTCTCGGCCCTATTCCCGCGGTAATGGCTGCCGCGTTCCAGGCATCGGTGATGGTTTTGCCATCACGAGACCCAGGAGACGCAGCATGAGCCTGTTGACGCTTCCCATTCGCGAACCGCGAGAGCCAACGACCAGCCATCACCCGACGATCGACCACAAGGTCGCGGAACGGCTTCGACGGAGCAGTTACTGGTGCACTCCGCGACATCTCGTTGTCCGACAAGCGACGGCGTCGTCTGCCTGATGGGCTTCCTCCCCTCCTATTACCTCAAGCAGGTCGCCCAGGAGATCGCGTCGGGCGTGGAGGGCGTACGCCACGTTGTCAACCGGATCAAAGTGTTCCCGACGTACGCGAACCGGGCTGAGACACCTGGCCAACGAGGCGATTTGAGTCGGACCAAGACATCCATCGTACCACAAATTCTTTCTGGAGCACACGACAGACTAAAGGAGTTAGCAACATGTTGGTCCTGAGCCGCAAGCTGTTCGAGAAGATCGTGATCAACGGCAACATCATCATCACGGTTGTGGGCATTGGAAACAACCAGGTCCGTATCGGCATCGAGGCCCCCGACTCGGTTGGGATCTTCCGCGAGGAGCTCCTCGACCGAGCCAGCACGAGTGAGAAACATCTGGGGCTCGCCACCCCGGGGATGGCAACAAAAAAGACGTGAGTTGATCGGCCGTCCGGTTATTTGGTACAAGCGAGTTTGGAAATGAACAGGAGGAAATTCTCGTGCTTGGCAGCATGTTGATCGGCCTGGATTCGACGAACCACGGCGCCAGCCTCGTCGAGCTGGCGATTCGATGGGGACGGCCGTTTGGTGCCACGCTCGTGGGACTGGGAATCGTCGACGAGCCTGGCATTCGCGCGATCGAGCCGGCCTGGCCGGTGGGCGGCACGCCTGGCAAGGACCCCGTTTATTACATGGGTTATGACGCCCGGATGGCGGAAGTTGAACGGCAGGTCGAGCAACGCCTCGAGCAATTCGCCGCACGTTGTGGCGAGGCGGGCACGGCGCACCTGGAGATCAAAGCGATCGGCTCGCCTGCCGACCTGATCGAGCGCGAGGCGCAATCGTGCGACCTGATCCTGATGGCCCGGGGGCTCACTTCCGCTTCATCGCTCAGGACAACGAAGGCGACGAGACGCTCAAAAGGTTTTGAAGAATACTTCGCGCCCAGTGGTCGTGGTCCCCGGGACTTGTCCGGAGGGTCCGATCGTCATCGCCTGTGACGGCAGTCTTCAATCCTCGCGCGCCTTGGCGGCCTTCCAGGCCACCGGATTGGGCGAACGATGGCCGGTCCATGTGCTCAGCGTGAGCCCCCACGGCAACGACGCGGCCCGCCATACGGAACGAGCCCGCCAGTTCCTCCGCTTCCACAAGATCGAGGCGATCCCGCTGGCGCTCGAGTCCTCTGTCGAGCCAGGAACCGTGATCCTGGAACAGGTCGGCCTCGTGGGGCCGGTCTGCTCGTGATGGGTGCCTACGGCCAGCCAAGTTTACGCGAGTTCTTCCTCGGCTCCGTGACCCGCCGGATGCTGGCCGAGTGTCCAGTTCCATTGTTCTTGTTCCACTAGACTCTCATTTATGACTGATCTAATCGATGGACGCCAAAGCGACCCACTCCACTCTGAAAGAACTCGCTTTCACGCAGGACCTGGACCCGGACCAACTGGACCGAATCGCGGAGATCGTCACGCCAGTAGAGTGGGGCGCGGTCAGACCGTCTTTCGTGAAGGGGATCTCGACCCAATCTTGTACATTGTCGAGTCGGGCGGGGTCGCTATTGAAGTGACAGTGCCCGGTCGTGGAAGAGTGATCATTCTCACGGTCGGGCCTGGCGAGGTATTCGGCTGGTCGTCCATGTTCCAACAACGGCCGAAGACCGCCTCGGCACGAGCCACCTCGCCGACCAAGGCGTTGGCTCTGGACGCCGTCCGGCTCCGCGAGTTGTGCGATGCCGACCCCAAGCTCGGCTACGTCCTGACGCGCCGCCTCTTGGAGGTGGTTTCCGAACGGTTGAAAGCGACTCGGATGCAACTGCTGGATATTTACGGCTCGTGACTGTCGTCTCACAGCGAGCGAGGCCAGAGCGAAGGTCCAGACCAAGGAGACGATCCACGATGGCGGCAACCACGGAAACCGCTCCGGCGAGCCGAACTGTCGTCATCGACAAGTCGGACCTGGAAAGAATCATCGAAAAGCTCTGGCGCGATGGATACACGGTCATCGGCCCGACCATCGCGCAAGGAGCGATCGTCTTCGACGAGCTGCGGGCCCTGAAGCAACTCCCGATCGGCTGGACCGACGAGCAGGAGGGGGGCAAGTACAGGCTCAAGCCCCGCGACGACGGGGCCTACTTCGGCTACGCTGTCGGACCACACTCTTGGAAGAAGTACCTGTTCCCCTCCCGGTTGACACTGTTCTCGATCGAAAAGACCGCCGATTCCTTCGCTGTCAAACCCAGCCCGGAGCCGGTCCCCAAGTACGCCTTCGTCGGCGCCCGCTCGTGCGACCTGCACGCCATCGATATTCAGGATAAGGTCTTCTTGGCGGGCCCTTATGTCGACCCGCATTATCAGGCTCGTCGTGAACCGGCCTTCATCATCGCGGTGAATTGTGGCCAGGCCGCGTCCACCTGCTTCTGCACCAGCATGAAGACCGGCCCCAAGGCCACGCGCGGCTTCGACCTGGCACTGACCGAGCTACCGGAGACGTTCCTCATCGAGGTAGCTACCGAACGCGGCCTCGCGGTCATGGCGGATATCCCCTGTCGCGATGCCACCGACGAGGATCTCGATGCGGGCACCAGGGTGGTTCGCGAGACCGAGGGCCAGATCCAGCGCCGGCTGGACACGGCCGACCTGCCGCAGTTGCTCTACAACAACCTGGAGCACCCTCGCTGGGACGATGTGGCCGGCCGCTGTCTCTCCTGCACCAACTGCACCATGGTCTGCCCAACCTGCTTTTGTCACTCGATCGAGGACGTGCCCAATCTCGACGGTCAGCGGAGTGAGCGCGTTCGCGTGTGGGATTCGTGTTTCAACCTGGAGCATGCCCATACCGCTGGAGGGAACATGCGGCCGGAGGTCCGCTCACGTTACCGGCAATGGCTGACCCACAAGCTGGCCTCCTGGATCGATCAGTATGGCGTCTCCGGCTGCGTTGGTTGTGGCCGTTGCATCACCTGGTGCCCCGTGGCGATCGATCTCACTGAAGAAGTCGCCGCGATCCGTGGCGGGACTACCGCACCATGATGACGTCGCAGGAAGACCCGCTCTGGCCGCATCCCGCGGTCTTGAAGTCAGTCGAGCCGGATACTCCTGGAGTCGCGACTTTCCGGCTCGAGTTCCAGGATCGACAGCGGCAGGAGCGATATCGCCTCCAACCCGGTCAGTTCAACATGATCTATGTGCCCGGGGTCGGCGAGGTGCCGATCTCGGTCTCGAGCACCGCCGACGAAGGGCCGGGGATCGGCCACACGATTCGTTTCGTCGGCCGGGTCACAAATGTGATCGGCAAGTTGGAGCCGGGCGCGGTCCTCGGCTTGCGGGGCCCCTATGGCCGGGGCTGGCCGATGGAGCAAGCTGTCGGTCGCGACGTCTTGCTGGTGGCCGGCGGCCTGGGCCTGGCCCCCTTGCGACTCGTCGTCCGGGCTCTCCTGGCCGATCGCCACCGGTTCGGACGTCTGACTCTCCTTTACGGTGCACGACAGCCGGCCGACCTCCTGTACACGGCGGAGTACCCCGAGTGGGAACGGCAGGGGATGGAGGTCATGATCACCGTTGACCGCGCAGACCAGGCCTGGCACGGCCGGGTAGGCGTGGTCCCGCAACTGTTCCGCAGGCTTAGATTTGATCCCGAGCGAACCATCGTGCTCACGTGCGGTCCAGAGATACTGATGCGGTACACCGTTGACGAGGCCCTCCACCGCCGGGTCTGCGACCGAGACATCTTCTACTCCATGGAGCGAAACATGCAATGCGCGGTCGGCCTCTGCGGACACTGCCAACTGGGGCCGGCGTTCATCTGCAAGAATGGGCCGGTCTTCTCCCACCGTGACATCGCTCCCTTCTTCGGCCAAGAGCAGCTTTGACGGCGATCGGGTTCCTCAAGTCATCGGGATTTCAACGAGCCATGACCACGAACAATAAACCGCGGCTGGGCGTCTTCAAATTCGCGTCATGTGACGGATGCCAGCTCTCGCTGTTGGACTGCGAGGATGAGCTCCTGGCGGTGGCCGACCGCGTCGAGATCGCCTATTTCCTGGAGGCCACGCGCCGAAGGCTGGATGGGGAATTCGATGTGGCCTTGGTCGAAGGGTCGGTCTCCACACCCGATCAGGAGGAGGAGATCCGCGACGTTCGCCGGCGGACCCGATTCCTCATTACTTTGGGTGCGTGTGCATCGCACGGGGGCATCCAGGGCCTGCGCAACTTCGGTAGCCTCGATGTGAACCAGGCTCTGGCGATCGTGTATGCTTCGCCCCGGTATGTCGAGACGTTGGCCCACTCCCGGCCGATCAGCGACTATGTGCCCGTTGACATGGAGCTGCCGGGCTGCCCGATCAACAAGAGTCAGCTCCTGGTGGTGCTGGCGCAGATGTTGGCTGGGAGCCGGCCCAAGGTCCCCAGCCATGCACTCTGCCTGGACTGCAAGCGTCAGCACCTGGTGTGCATCCTGGTGGCCCATGGGGCTCCGTGCATGGGGCCGGTGACGTCGACCGGCTGCGGCGTGCTCTGCCCGAGCCACGATCGCCCGTGTTACGGTTGCTTCGGCCCGAGCGTCCAGCCTGACCCGGCAGCCTTGGCTCATCGATTCGAGCAACTGGGCTCAAACCGGAGGCAATCCGCCGGCTCTTTCACGCATTTTACGCGAACGCCCCCGAATTCAAGGAGGCAGGTAATCGCTATGTCGAACCGGTACCAACCGCCGGATGAGGTCGTCGACGGATGCACACCCGCCGAGACCCGGCGACGCGCGTCATCCGCATCGCGGCGCTGGCGCGCTCGAAGGGGAGGCCGCGGTGACGATCCGCCTGCGCGACGGCCGCGTGGACGACGTGCAACTGCGAATCTTCGAGGCGCTTCGGTTCTTCGAGGCATTCTTGCGCGGACGGTCGATCGCCGAGGTACCGGACATCACCGCCAGAATGTGCGGCATTTGTCCGGTCGCCTACCAGATGAGTGCTTGCCACGCCCTGAATTCACTGCTGGGCTTGAGCTGCCGGCACCCCTCCGGGCGCTCTGCCGCTTGCTTTACTGCGGCGAGTGGATCGAGAGCCATGTCCTCCACATCGTCTTTCTGCACGCACCCGACTTCCTGGGCTTCGAGAGCGCCTTCTTAAGTTTCAGAGCTTCGCGGACCAGGTCGGTGCGTTCGGGAGAGCTCTGCCCACTGGCGAAGGCGCTCTCGAAGCCGAGGAAGTCGGGAGCGTGCAGAAAGACGATGTGCAGGACATGGCTCTCGATCCACTCGCCGCAGTAAAGCAAGCGGCGGAGCGCCGGAGGGGTTCCGGCAGGTCAAGCCCCAAAAGCGATTCCAAGGCGTGGCAAGCACTCATCTGGTAAGCGACCGGGCAGATTCCGCAGATTCTCGCGGTGATGTCAGGTACCTCGGCGATGGACCGTCCGCGCAAGAATGCCTCGAAGAACCGAGGCGCCTCAAAGATGCGAAGTTGGACGTCGTCCACGACGCCCGCACGCAGACGATCGTCAGCCCGGCCTCCCCTTCGACGCGCGCAGCGCCCCGACGCGGATGACGCGCTCCGGTTCTCGGCGGGTGTGCATCCGTTGATGGCGTCATCCGCCGGCTGGTGCTGATTCGACATAGCGATTTCCTGCCTCTTTGAATTCGGGGGCGTTCGCATAAAACGCGTGAAGAGCCGCCGGATCGCCTCCGGTTTGAGACCCAGTTGCTCGAACCGATGCGCCAGGGCCTCGGGGTCGGACTGGCGCTCGGACCGAAGCAACCGTAACACGGGCGATCGTGGCTTGGGCAGAGCACCCCGCAACCGGTCGATGTCACCGGCCCCATGCACGGAGCGCCGTGGGCCACCAGGATGCACACCAGGTGCTGACGTTTGCAGTCCATGCAGAGCGCATGGTTGGGTACCTTGGGCCGGCTACCCGCCAACATCTGCGCCAGCACCCCAAGGAGCTGATTCTTGTTGATCGGGCAGCCTGGCAGCTCCATATCAACGGGCACATAGTCGCTGATCGGCCGGGAGTGGGCCAACGTCTCGACATACCGTGGCGAAGCATACACGATTGCCAGAGCCTGGTTCACATCGAGGCTACCGAAGTTGCGCAGGCCCTGGATGCCCCCGTGCGATGCGCACGCACCCAAAGTAATGAGGAATCGGGTCCGCCGGCGAACGTCGCGGATCTCCTCCTCCTGATCGGGTGTGGAGACCGACCCTTCGACCAAGGCCACATCGAATTCCCCATCCAGCCTTCGGCGCGTGGCCTCCAGGAAATAGGCGATGTCAACGCGGTCGGCCACCGCCAGGAGCTCATCCTCGCAGTCCAATAGCGAGAGCTGGCATCCGTCACATGACGCGAATTTGAAGACGCCCAGCCGCGGTTTATTGTTCGTGGTCATGGCTCGTTGCAAATCCCGATGATTGAGGAACCGGATCGCCGTCAAAGCTGCTCTTGCCCGAAGAAGGGAGCGATGTCGCGGTGGGAGAAGACCGGCCCGTTCTTGCAGATGAACGCCGGCCCCAGTTGGCAGTGTCCGCAGAGCCCAACCGCGCACTGCATGTTTCGCTCCATCGAGTAGATAGATGTCTCGGTCGGAGACCTGGCGGTGGAGAGCCTCGTCAACGGTGTACCGCATCAGTATCTCTGGACCGCAAGTGAGCACGATGGTTCGCTCGGGATCAATCTAAGCCTGCGGAACAGTTGCGGGACCACGCCTACCCGGCCGTGCCAGGCCTGGTCTGCGCGGTCAACGGTGATCATGACCTCCATCCCCTGCCGTTCCCACTCGGGGTATTCCGCCGTGTAGAGGAGGTCGGCCGGCTGTCGTGCTCCGTAAAGGAGAGTTAGACGACCGAACCGGTGGCGATCGGCCAGGAGAGCCCGGACGACGAGTCGCAAGGGGGCCAGGCCCAGGCCGCCGGCCACCAGCAAGACGTCGCGACCGACAGCCTGCTCCATCGGCCAGCCCCGGCCATAGGGGCCCCGCAAGCCGAGGACCGCGCCCGGCTCCAACTTGCCGATCACATTTGTGACCCGGCCGACGAAACGAATCGTGTGGCCGATCCCCGGCCCTTCGTCGGCGGTGCTCGAGACCGAGATTGGCACCTCGCCAACCCCAGGCACATAGATCATGTTGAACTGACCGGGTTGGAGGCGATATCGCTCCTGCCGCTGTCGATCCTGGAACTCGAGCCGGAAGGTCGCCACTCCGGGAGTATCCGGTTCGACTGACTTCAAGACCGCGGGATGCGGCCAGAGCGGGTCTTCCTGCGACGTCATCATGGTGCGGTAGTCCCGCCACGGATCGCGGCGACTTCTTCAGTGAGATCAATCGCCACGGGGCACCAGGTGATGCAACGGCCACAACCAACGCAGCCGGAAACGCCATACTGATCGATCCAGGAGGCCAGCTTGTGGGTCAGCCATTGCCGGTAACGTGATCGGACCTCCGGTCGCGCGTTCCCTCCAGCGGTATGGGCATGCTCCAGGTTGAAACACGAATCCCACACGCGAACGCGCTCGCTCCGCTGACCGTCGAGATTGGGCACGTCCTCGATCGAGTGACAAAAGCAGGTTGGGCAGACCATGGTGCAGTTGGTGCAGGAGAGACAGCGGCCGGCCACATCGTCCCAGCGAGGGTGCTCCAGGTTGTTGTAGAGCAACTGCGGCAGGTCGGCCGTGTCCAGCCGGCGCTGAATCTGGTCCTCGGTCTCGTGAACCACCCTGGTGCCCGCATCGAGATCCTGGTCGGTGGCATCGCGACAGGGGATACCGGCCATGACCGCGAGGCCGCGTTCCGTAGCTACCTCGATGAGGAACGTCTCCGGTAGCTCGGTCAGTGCCAGGTCGAAGCCGCGCATGGCCTTGGGGCCGGTCTTCATGCTGGTGCAGAAGCAGGTGGACGCGGCCTGGCCACAGTTCACCGCGATGATGAAGGCCGATTCACGACGAGCCTGATAATGCGGGTCGACATAAGGGCCCGCCAAGAAGACCTTATCCTGAATATCGATGGCGTGCAGGTCGCACGAGCGGCGCCGACGAAGGCGTACTTGGGGACCGGCTCCGGACTGGGTTTGACAGCAAAGGAATCGGCGGTCTTTTCGATCGAGAACAGTGTCAACCGGGAGGGGAACAGGTACTTCTTCCAAGAGTGTGGCCCGACAGCGTAGCCGAAGTAGGCCCCGTCGTCGCGGGGCTTGAGCCTGTACTTGCCCCCCTCCTGCTCGTCGGTCCAGCCGATCGGGAGTTGCTTCAGGGCCCGCAGCTCGTCGAAGACGATTGCTCCTTGCGCGATGGTCGGGCCGATGACCGTATACCCATCGCGCCAGAGCTTTTCGATGATTCTTTCCAGGTCCGACTTGTCGATGACGACAGTTCGGCTCGCCGGAGCGGTTTCCGTGGTTGCCGCCATCGTGGATCGTCTCCTTCGTCTGGACCTTCGCTCTGGCCTCGCTCGCTGTGAGAAGACAATCAGGAGCCGTAAATATCCAGCAGTTGCATTCGAGTCGCTTTCAACCGTTCGGACACCACCTCCAAGAGGCGGCGCGTCAGGACATAGCCGAGCTTGGGGTCGGTATCGCACAGCTCGCGGAGCCGGTCGGCGTCCAGAGCCAACGCCCTGGTCGGCGAACTGGCTCGTGCCGAGGCGGTCTTCGGCCGTTGTTGGAACATGGACGACCAGCCGAATACCTCGCCAGGCCCGACCGTGAGAATGATCACTCTTCCACGACCGGGCACCGTCACTTCAATAGCGACCCCGCCCGACTCGACAATGTACAAGATTGGGTCGAGATCCCCTTCACGAAAGACGGTCTGACCGCGCCCCACTCTACTGGAGTGACGATCTCCGCGATTCGGTCCAGTTGGTCCGGGTCCAGGTCCTGCGTGAAAGCGAGTTCGTTCAGAGTGAAGTGGGTCGCTTTGGCGTCCATCGATTAGATCAGTCATAAATGAGAGTCTAGTGGAACAAGAACAATGGAACTGGGCACTCGGCCAGCATCCGGCGGGTCACGGAGCCGAGGAAGAACTCGTGTAAACCTGGCTGACCGTACGCACCCATCACGAGCAGACCGGCGCCAACGAGGCCGACCTGCTCCAGGATCGCGGTTCCTGGCTCGACAGAGGACTCGAGCGCCAGCGGGATCGCCTCGATCTTGTGGAAGCGGAGGAATTGGCCGGCTCGTTCCGTCTGGCGGGCCGCGTCGTTGCCGTGGGGGCTCACGGTGAGCACATGGACCGGCCATCGTTCACCCAATCCCGTGGCCTGGAAGGCCGCCAAGGCGCGCGACGATTGCAGACTGCCATCATAGGCGATGATGATCGGACCCTCCGGACAAGTTCCGGGGACCACAACAACTGGGCGCGAAGTATTCTTCAAAACTCTTTTGAGCGTCTCGTCGCCTTCGTTGTCCTGAGCGATGAAGCGGAAGTGTCCTCCTCGGGCCATCAGGATCAGGTCGCACGATCGCGATTCGCGCTCGATCAGGTCGGCAGGCGAGCCGCTCGCTTTGACCTCCAGGTGCGCCGTGTCCGCGTCGCCACAACGTTCCGCGAATTGCTCGAGGCGCTGCTTGACCTGCTGTTCAACTTCCGCCATCCGCGCGTCATAACCGATGTAATAAACGGGGTCCTTGCCAGGCGTGCCGCCGACCGGCCAGGCCGGCTCGATCGCGCGAATGCCGGGCTCATCGACGATTCCCAGTCCCACGAGGGTCGCACCAAACGGCCGTCCCCATCGAATCGCCAGCTCGACGAGGCTGGCGCCGTGCTTCACCGAATCAAGGCCGATCAACATGCTGCCAAGCACGTGAATTTCCTCCTGTTCATTTACAAACACGCTTGTACCAAATAACCGGACGGCCGATCAACTCACGTCTTTTTTGTTGCAATCCCCGGGGGGGCGAGCCCCAGATGTTTCTCACTTGTGCTGGCTCGGCCGAGGAGTTCCTCACGAAAGATCCCAACCGAGCCGGGGGCCTCGATGCCGATCCGTACTTGGTTGTTTGCAATGCCTACAACCGTGATGGTGATGTCGCCGTCGATCACGATCTTCTCGAACAGTTTGCGGCTCAGGACCAACATGTCTGCTACCTCCTTGGGTCTCTCGAATGTTCCAGAAAGAATTTGTTGGTGCGATGGATTTCTTGGTCCGACTCAAATCGCCTCGTTGGCCAGGTTCTCAGCCCGGTTCGAGTAAGTCGGGAACACTTTGATCCGGTTGACAACGTGGCGTACGCCCTCCACGCCCGTCGCGATCTCCTGGGCGACCTGCTTGAGGTAATGGGAGGGGAGGAAGCCCATCAGGCAGACGACGCCGTCGTTGTTGGACAATCGGATGTCGCGCAGTGCACCATAGCTGCTCAGCCGAAGCCGTTCCGCGACCTTCTGCTCAATCGTTGGATGATGACTGGTCGTCGGCTTCTCGCGGTTCGCGCTCGGCAGCGTCAACAGGCTCATGCTGCGTCTCCTGGATCTCGTTGATGACAAAACGCCATCACCAATGCCTGGAACGCGGCGGCCATTACCGCAAGAATTGAACCGAGACGGTTGAGGACTCGGTTGTCCGGTCACCGGACGGTGGGAGGCTAAGGCGCAAACAAAAACCCCGTTCTAGCGACAACTCGCAAGACGGGGCCACCTTAGCCAACATCAACTTGCCCGTCATGAGCAAGGATGCGATTAACGTATCGAGCATCCGGCTGACGGTCAACTCCACTTTCTGGGAAAATTGCAAGAGCCCTTCACGCTTGGCCGTTTCTCGGATAATTCAAAAAGGCCATACACGACCTACTTCTCAACGCCGACGGGTTGAGTGTAGATTAAGACTGAGTTGACCGGACCTCTTCATGAATGGGTCGTACGGTGGGGTTTTGAATGCCCACGCAATCGCCTCGCAGGCGGAGCGTGGGTTTTTTATGGGAATTGGCGGGTTGGAGAGTCCGACATGGGCCCGGACCGGCGGTTTGAACGTTATCGCGAACTGCAATCGTACGTAGGTTGGACTGATGCCGACGTGGAGCGTATCGTGGCTGCCGCGCCGCTGGTCGAAGCGTCTCTGTTGCCGCTGATCGACGACTTTTACGATGAGGTTGAGCGCCACCCGTCCCTCGCAAAGGTCATTACGGGTGGACAAGCCCAGATCGATCGGCTCAAGGGCACTTTAGTCGAGTGGATCCGCGATCTGCTCGGCGGCCGGTACGACGCCGGCTATGTTGCACGGCGCGGGCGGGTTGGTTGGCGACACGTCGAGATCGGCCTCGATCAGGTTTACACCAACGTCGCATTGTCCCGGCTTCGCAAGGGGCTCATCTCCGCCCTCCACGAGCATTGGTCCGGCGACCATTCGACCTTGAACGAGACCGTTCAGGCCCTCAATAAGCTATTGGACCTCGATTTGGCGATCATCGAGGATGCCTACCAGGACGAGTATGCGGCGAGGCTCCAGCGGACCGAAGAGTGACTGGCGACCCTCGGACAGATCGCGGGTGGCGTTGCGCATGAGCTCCGCAACCCGCTCAACGTGATCGAAGACATCGGTCTACTACCTGCGGAGTGCTCGTAATCCCACGCCGGAGAAGCAGTCCGAACACCTCCGGAGGATCGAGCGGAATGTCGAGGTGGCCGAGAACGTGATCTCGTCCCTTTCAAACTTCG
>CAWAAW010000050.1:0-28137 GCA_963779785.1 uncultured Planctomycetota bacterium | reverse complement strand
TGGTCAAACTTGCCAATCCATAAGTCGAGGGTCACGAGCAGTTGGCGAAGATACGGTAAATGGCCTTGAACGTTGACGTCCGCCAATAGCCCTCGCACGCTACGATCGCTTCACGGGCTGCGATTGCCGTTGACCAAGCCATTCACGGAACGTTGGAAAATCGTCGGACCCGTTCACGCCGCTTGGCGGCGTCGGCTCGGAGCTTTGCTCCTGAAGTTCGGCTTGCTCACGTTTGGCGAGCCATTCCTTGAAGCTTAAAAACGTGGCGTGCGTCGGCTTCGCCTGCTCGATGACTTCCGGGGGATTGCCCATGGCCATTCTGGCTTCGATCTTGAGGTGTTCCGCGAGGACGGTGTCCGCGTGGGTCAACACATACGCCCGGGCCGCGGCGACTTGTTCCGGCGTTAGCTTGTAGACCAGGCAGATGGAAGCCTCGGTCGAGCTCGGCTCCAGGAAGTGCGGAAGTAGGTTGTAGACGGTGATGCGAGTTCCGGCGATCTCCGGTCCGCGGCCTCGATCTTGGATTAAGTCGGGTCCCATTTTATCGTTCGCCTTCGTTGGTTGCCCACTCGATCCACATAGGAAACATCCGGTTCTAGTGCATTCTATCCGCCCATCCCCTCGCAATAACAAGCAATCGTTATTTCGCTGTCTTGATGTTCGCTCGGTATGCGTGGTATTTGCAGTGTCGGGTTAGCCGCAAGGTCTGCGAGTTGCCGGCTGCGAACTGCGCCATCAGCGAGTCCTGTTCCTGGGGGCCGGCGAGGCCGGGATCGGCATCGCCGACCTGATCGCCTTGACCACGACGCGGGAGGGCTTGCCCGAGGACCAGGCCCGCGCCGAGAAGCCGTCCGACGTGCGGAAATTCGTCGAAAACCAGCTCTACAGGCCGGAGAACCCGAGGCAGGGGTAAGAAGACCTCTCGGAGGAAGTGCCTGGTATTCGCGTCAGAACTGCACTACTGGCGCTGATAGGGAGACACCCGGATGTCCAGGTTCAAGCGACCGCCGATCTCTTCCAGCCCAGCCTCCCAATCGGTCCCGGCCCGGCCGGGCGGCACGACGACCTGGGCCGTCATGGCGAACAGGGGCGAACCGCTGGTGGGTGCCGGGGTGCACTCCGAGTCCATCGACTCGATGCTGATGCCGTGCGACGAGAGGTAATGGGCGACCTCGTGGATGATCCCCTCGTGGTCGGCCCCTTCGACCTCGACCTGGTAGGGGAGCCAGCCGGGGTGGGCCTCGGCGTAGGTCTGCTCGGCCTGCGTCGTCGTCACCTTGTAGCCCTGGGCCGTCAATGCTTCCAGGCCCTTTTCCAGGCCGGAGAACTGCTCGGCCGGCATGGAGACCAGCATCAGGACGGCGAACTCGCCGCCGAGCCGGGCCATGCGGCTGGTCTCGACATTTCCGCCGCGTTCGAACAGCAGCCCCGTCACTTCGTCAACGATCCCGATCCGGTCGGGGCCGGTCAGGGTCAGGATGAAATTCGTTTGCATGAAAAAGACCCTATCTGTAACCATTAGCGAAGCGATCCATCCCCTATCTTAGCCCTCAAGGAGGCCCCGCAACCACACTTCGAATACTCCACTTCAACTTTGCTCTTCAGAGTCAAGATAAGGATGGGGGTCGAGTTGGGTAAGTCCGACTTGACGATTTCGATCGTTGAAGCCGACCACCCTCGCGTCGATCATGCTGCCAGCGACGGGGTAATCCTCAAGGACCACCGGACGACGTTTGAGCGGGGGATTGAACTGGACGATTTCGAGAAGAGCTGGGAAGCCGACGCCGATGTCGAGAAAGACGCCGAATATGTATCGCGCGAACCACCTTGCCTGAAACGGGGCTCCCTGCGTGCAGCTTCGCCTTGACGAATTCCCAGTCCACTGCCTTTTCCGGCTCCTGGTAGTTGCCAAAGGCTCGGCCAAGATCGTCGTTGGTAGACATTTTGGCTTGGTTCAGATTGCATGTTTCGCGGGTAACATGTGCTGGGATTTAAGTAAAGTCGCCCTTCGCGGAGCGAAAGTTTCCGCGGTGGTTTGTTCGAGGTGGTTGCCGTCATCTCCTCCTGGCCTTCGGGATGTCGTCATGATCCTTGATGCTACCAGATTTACGGTCCGCTGTTGCTGTGGGGCATCCACCGATGTCAACCCTCCCACTTCAGCGCTTGCTGGCTCGCCCACTGCCTCAGGATCACCAGGCAGGACTCGTCAGGCTCTTCGTTGCACCTGGCCTTGGCCTCGACGATCTCCCGGCTCGCCGGGTTGACTTCCACGGTCACCGCCCGCTCATGGCCGTCACCGCCCTCGATGCTCACTGACCAGATCGTCGTGAGACGCTTGGCGCACCAGGCGGTGTAGGTCGCCACGCAATGATCCATTGCTCGGCCCTCGGCGGCGAGTTCGTCGCTATCGAGTAGTTCCCGGATCGTCCAGGCCCGGCCTTGTTCGTCCCGCCCGAAGAACTCGCCGATCGCGGAGCGGTTCCACCGGATCAGCGTCCTCTTCACTTCGACCTGTCGTTGGGCCTTCCACTCCTCGACCCGTCTGAGCAGCGAAGCAACCGACCAGCCCTTCAGCGATAGGTCCGGCTGCGGCGCATCCACATAGACCTCCGTATCCTCACCGATGATGATCCGCCGTTTGCTCGAACCTCTGGGCGTGCAAGAACTCCACAATAGGCTCGATCTGGGTCAAGTCGATCTTCGGGTGGTTGATGAAGAAGAGGAGCGTCGAGGCCCAGAACTCTTCATTGCCGAACTCACGGCCCAGACGGGTGGCGGCGACGGCACGGGCGAGTTCGTCGGAGCCGCCCAGTCCCCGGACCTGCGCCCAGCGGAGGGCGAAGTCGATCGGGCAGTGGGCAGGTGCCTGGGCGAACTCGTGGGCCATCCGCCGGGTCAGGGGGATCGGGAACCCGACGGCCCGGAGACTGACTCCCTTGCCGGCCCGCTTGAACCAGCGTTGGTATAGACGTCCCCTCCAATAATTATCCGCGAACCAGGCCGACAGCAAAACCGGCGGCACGGGGTAATTGGCCAGCAAGTGGTGGGCCAGCGACGAGAACAGCGGGATCGGGTTCAATCCCTCCGGGCTCCACGTCTCCAACGACCGCAGCCAGTCCTGGCGGTGTTGAGTCAGGGACAGGAGCCCACCCAGGATGGCGTCCAGCCAGGAGACGTCGATGCGGCCGCGGAACCGCGCAGGCCTGAGCAGACGTGAGCGGCCCCGTACCTCACCGAGCAACTGGAGGAATGACTTCCTCGGCTTGCCGGAGGTCCGGGCGAGGGCGTTGCGTATCGAGCGGTCGATGAGGGCCTTGGCGTGCTCCCTCGGTGCGATCTTCACGGACATGGGTCGGCTCTCGGGGACCTGCGGGTTCGACCGGATGGACGCGGGACGTCGCCACGTCGCCGTCACGGTCGGGCAAGGCTCCCGATGCTGGGCACCGACCTTCAGGTGGCGAATCGAACGACGTGCAACGATGTCTGGAT
The DNA here is from genome assembly GCA_963779785.1 of uncultured Planctomycetota bacterium. Lineage (GTDB taxonomy): Bacteria > Planctomycetota > Planctomycetia > Isosphaerales > Isosphaeraceae > CAVRFS01. Next base: position 24,648 of record CAWAAW010000050.1, on the reverse strand, counting down.
CGAGCAGGTACAGACGTTCATAATGAGTGCGACTCCCTGGAACGAGTTCGTGACGACTAGAAAAGACACCAGAGACGATGGGCCGGTTCGCCGAAAAATCCGAGGCACCTCATGCCCATGCTCCATTTCCGCGGACGAAGCACTGGCGAGCAGGCACACGGCCGAATGATCGGCGACTTGGTTCAGGAGTCTCGGGAAGGTTGCTCGGTTCGTTGCCCGAACCCATCGATCCCGTCGTCTTCGTCAACAAGGTCGATCTTGTGGACGATCCCGAGCTGGTCGACCTCGTGGAGATGAAGGCCCGTGATCTTCTCGCGAAGTACGGTCGGCTTCTGAATTCGCCTTGATCAGCGAGAGGGACTTTTCCCTGTCAAGGCTACTCAGTCCAGCGGGAACCGGCAGGGCTGGGCATCCTCGTGACGGATCTCATCCACCGGTTCCTTCTTACCCCAGCCGGCATACAACCGGTTCGGCGCGTTGAAGACCAGGCCGGGGACTTCCCCCACGTTCCGATACGCATGGACCACGCCCGGCGGGATCCAGACTGCCGCGGGATACGATTGCCCCACCGTGATCACCTTGCGATTGCCGTGAGTCGGGCTGTCGGGGCGCGTATCCCACAGGTAGAGCCGGAAATCCGAGGGGCCGATAAACCCGAATCCATCGGTCTGATCGACATGCTCGTGGGGTCCACGCGCCACGCCCGGCAACGTGCAGGAGACGTACATCATGACGGGCCAGTGGTCCTCCGCCACGTCGTCATGGCGGAAGAACTCCACGAGCCAGCCGCGCTGGTCGTGGAAGAACCGCAGGGGACGGATGACCACACCCTCGATCTCACCCTCTACGCCGGGTTCGCGTCGCTCCGTCGGGTCCAGAGTCATGAGAAATCGCCCTCAGTGCCAGAATCGCCTTTGGTGCTTCTGGGAGTGTTTGGAACATGAGGGGCTCCAGACATTAACGTCGTGCCGGCCAGCGCACGAGCGACAGGAGCCCTTCCGGGATCTTTTTACAATAGCGCTCATGGTTTGGCAAGAGTTTCGGAAGCGGCATCGGACCACGATCCAGAAGGGTAGTGGACCTCAAATCCTGGAGCACCCAACCGGGGGTATTTGTTAAGGCCCTTCCTCATCTCGGCAAGAAGAACTTCCGCCGACCGCCATGACGATCGCGTCGATCAACGCTTTCCGCAGGCGATTGTTTGGGCGGGCCACGGGGAATCGGTTCGTCAGGTCCCTGTGCCCGGCGTCGAGGACCGCCAGGACGGTTCCCAGGCCGGGCACGTTCTGGTCGTCCAGGGCGACCAGGCCGTCGTTCGGCCCCAGGTAAGACAGGTACCACGCGATCGCTTGCTGGAAGAGTCGGAGCCGCTGAGACTTCGGTCCGGCTCGTCACGTAGAACGTCCTCGGACTGACGATGGAGATCGCGGCTTGGTGCTCCTCCAGGGCCCGTTCCCAGAACTCCTCGGAGGACCGCCTGGTGAGTGCCCGAAGCCCTCCGTGCTTGCCCTGGCCCAGCAGGAAGACCTCCAGACGTCCCAGCACGTGGGCGACGACCCTGAGTCGCAAGGGCATCTGACTGTCCAGGGGCGGACCCTCACCCACGACGTAATCCGCGGCTCCGGTCCCCCCGAACGGCCCTTGGACCAGGAACAAGGCCTGAATGTGATCGGCGACGAACTCCGGGTTCTCGAGGGCGAAAGCGAGCGCATCGCAGGCCCCGCGACTGTGGCCGATCACGACCAATTTCTCCGGACCTTGGCGGGCGATCTCCAGGAACCGGGAGCGAATCGCATCAGCGTTCCCCGCAACCGTCTCGATGCGAGCTGGGATAAATGAAATGGATCGCCCGCCGTGGTACGCCCTTGGCGCGAAGTGCCTTGGCGTTCTGTGCGAAGTAGCCCGACATCCGCTCGTTAAGGAAGCCCGCGACGAAGACGTAACGATAGCGCCGCGCGGTGCGACTGACTTCGGCTGGGATCGACAGCCGACCACTCAGCGCCGCGTCGAACCACGCTCGGAACGCGGTGGGCGAGATGACCGGTGTGGTTGCACCTTGGTCGGGCGGTGGGAGAGACACCAGGAGGAACATCAAGAACGCGAGCACGGCAAGCTCCTTCCTCGCGAGACAGAGAATCGACGGCCGCCGAGATGATGACCGTCGCGCGCGGCCTCCTTCTCCAACTTGACCGTACCCCAATTCCAAAGCCGTCGCAACGACCATCCGAAAAACGCGCAAGTCGTGATTCCCCGGATTCTCCGGGCAGTCGAATCGGGGACGCGGCGAGGTTGCCAACGGCATCGGCGGCCTGGTATCGTTCAGTCGTGCCACGTACAGCACGAGTGGCTCCCGGCGAGCTGGTCTGAAACGCTAGAGTTTGACCAAGGAAATTCATGGCCCGCTTTGCTCCCATTCGATCAAATTCACATTCTCCATTTCACAGAGGATAAGACTCCTCATGCGACATTTCGTCTGGCGTCTCGTACCAGCCATTCTGGCCACCGTTCTGACCCTATTCCCCGTGGTCGCCGTCGCGATCGAGGACGAGACTCCGTCGAAGTCCGAGCTGACGGCCGATCAGCAGACCGCACTCGGACGGATCTCGGCCAACTCGTTGCGGGGGCACCTCTCGTTCCTGGCCTCGGACCTCCTCGAAGGTCGGGACACGCCTTCGCGCGGGCTCGACCTTGCGGCCGAGTACATCGCCGCGCAGTTCCGCCGCGCAGGCCTCGAGCCCGTGGGCGACGATGGCTACTTCCAGACCGCCAACTGGCAGGTCGCCGGGCCTGATCCCAGCTCGTTCTACTTTGCATTTCAGAATGGAGAGCAAGCGATCCGGGTCGACGCGGGGCACGTCAGTCTCAGAAGACCGGCCAATTTCGCTTTCGAAAAAACAGCCGTCTTCAAGCTCGACCTGAAAGACGCCAACGCACTCGCGGACCTGAAGACCGAGCAGGTTGCGGGGAAGGCCGTGGTGGTCCCGGAAATGCCCTTGGTCGTCAGCAGACTTGGCTCGCTCAAGGCGGGTCTCGTGATCGTCGTGAGCCGCGACACCGCGGGTGGGACCGGTGTGGGTGCCGGACAACTCGTTGATCCCGAGAGGCCCAGGAGGGACGTTCCGATATTCCCCGGTCCGCCGACGATCGTCGTTCACGACCCAGGCGCAGTCAAGCTCCTTGACTCCCTACCCAGCGGACTGACCGGGGCGACCGTTTCCCTCTGGCTCAGCCAATCCCTGCCGCGTGCGGTGAAGCTGCGTAACGTCGTCGGTCTCTGCGCGGGTCCGACCCGAAACTCAAGGATACATACGTACTGGTCACAGCTCATTATGATCATGTCGGCAAGAGGGCTCCAGTCAAGGGGGACAGCATTTACAACGGTGCGAATGACGACGGCAGTGGTACGGTTTCGGTGGTTGAGATTGCGTCTGCGCTGGCGGCGTTGCACGAGCGTCCTAAACGCAGCATCGTTTTCATGACGGTTTTCGGCGAAGAGAAAGGGCTGCTCGGCTCGCGGTACTACGGCCGGCACCCGATCTTTCCCATTGACCAAACCGTCGCCGACGTGAACCTCGAGCAAGTCGGCCGCACCGACGACAGCGAGGGCCCGCAGGTCGCGACCGCGTGCATGACGGGCATCGACTTCTCCGACGTCGGCGCGGTTTTCCAGGCGGCGGGCAAGGCCGAAGGGATCAAGGTTTACAAGCATCCCCGCAACAGCGACGCCTACTTCGGTCGCAGCGACAACCAGGCCCTTGCCGACCTGGGCGTCCCCGCGCATACCTTGGCCGTCGCCTTCGCTTTCCCCGACTATCACGGTCCGGGCGACCACTGGGACAAGATCGACTACGCAAACATGGCAAAGGTCGATCGCATGGTCGCGCGGGCCTTGCTCATGATCGCCAACGATCCTCAAGCTCCCCAATGGAACGAATCCAACCCCAAGGCCGCCCGATACCTCAAAGCTTACCGCTCGCGCCGCCCTCGCTGAATCAAAACGCTGAGGAGTGGCCGCCTTTGTCTCGCGGTATTCACTTCACGGTGAGTAGCCGCTGCTCCTTCGGGAAGGTCTCGATGACCAGATCCTTGAACCGGACTTCCTGAGGCACCTTGTTCGAGTGGAGCTGGAGGCCGTGAGTATCCCAGGGGAAATAGCGAAATCGCACGCCATTACTGGGTTTAGGCGAATTCTATATTTTCCGTATTGTACCATGATTTCCCCCGGTTTCGGATACTTTCTCACGGAAATGGGTACTGTTTTGCTAACTGAGTGATTGCCGCCCCGCGCGTGCCTCCCATGTGCTGGCCGGCTGGCCGGGGGCGCAGGGCAACCGGCATTCCCCGTTTTCCTGCGTCGCGGTAGGATGCAACCGGAGGTGCCTTATGCTTTCAGCCGAAGCCCTGGCGCAGATGCGCCTACATATGGAACAGGACGGTATCCGCGTCGATGACGGCAACCGCGAGGCGTACCGCGAGCTGGCCGCCGCCGGGATCATGTACCCGGTGTCCACCTTCGTGCGCGGGCCGGAGGCATATTTTCGGTTCACGCCTGCTGGATGGGAACGGCGGCATGAAATTCTTGGTTGCGCGAAGGAGAGTGCGTGATAGGATGCGGAGAGGTTGCGGTGCGTATTATTCTAGATGCATACGCCCGATGTGGTCCGCCCAGCCGCAGCCTATCTCTCCCTCAGCTTCCGCCGCTGCTCCTCGCGGATGGTCCGTAGCAGTTCCCTGGCCGCGTGCGTGATCGGCAATTCCGTATCCGGTGCCATCTCCACCGCTTCCTCATGCGTATGGCCCCGGCTCTCAATCTCCTCGTGCGGTAGGACGGCCATCGCGCGGGTTTCGACCGACGCGCGCCGCCATGCTTTATCCGTGCGCGGGCCGACGGGCAGCATCAGGTCATCGTTGAAGAGGCCGGAATCCAAGTTCAGCCGCTCGCCCGGCGAATTGCCGCCGCCGTCGCCTTCCAGAGGGAAAAAGGCCCGCCACTCTACATTGTTCTGGCGGTCGCTGGCGCCGATGTTTTCGATGCCGAGCTTGGTCATGAAGAGCGCCGCCCATTGGTCCATCGCCACGGCGTTTTCGATGGCGTAGGCGCGCGCCCCTTCGGCGTCGCGCCGGTCTGGCTTGCGGGGCGTCACCGGCGTTGTCCTTGCTCCATCCGGCACTTCTTCCGATTCCCGCCGCGAGCCGAAGGCGATAATCCATTCATACCGGGCGGCGGTTTCTTCTTGCTCATCAATCCATGATAGTGAGGAAATCGCTGCGGCGCAAGGTAGCGCCCTTACAAAGTACAATTCTTGTGACATATCGGCATTCCGCTGTGAGTGCAGGAATGATAGGCTGATATTCGGAAAATGTGTGCCACCTATCCCTTCATGGGGCTTTCGTATGCAGGGGAAAAAGACTGTGGATTGGCTAAACACGACCGTCGCGAAGAACATCAGTTTCGCCTGCGGTTATTGCCATCGCGTCGTCGGCCCCGGTCTCGGTTACGTCAGGAAAATGCATAGCGGAACATCGGAACATATTTTCCTATGTCCAAATTGTGAAATGCCAACTTATTTTGGAAAGCCGCCATTTCAGCAAGTCCCCGGCCCGATGTTCGGTAATGACGTCGATCACCTCCCCCCGGACATCAAGAGCCTTTATAATGAGGCTCGTTCCTGCATCGCCGTCAATGCCTATACGGCATCCGTGCTCGCATGCAGGAAATTGCTCATGAGTATCGCCGTCGCTCAAGGGGCCGAAGAAGGAAAGAATTTTATCGCCTACGTCAAGTATCTAGCCGATAAGGGATTTGTTCCTCCAAACGGACAAAACTGGGTCGATCACATCAGGACTAAGGGCAATGAAGCCACCCACGAGATTGCACTTATGCAGGCCGATGATGCCAAGGAACTGATTTCATTCAGTGAAATGTTGCTGCGATTCATTTTCGAATTCCCCAACCGCATTCCGAAGAACGGATGAAGCAGATTAAGCCAGCGGGTTAACGGCGGAGCGGATACTATCGTGATTGGCTCCGCTCCCTGCGCTCCAGCTCCTTCAGCAATTGGTAATGGGTATCCTTGCACGCCCTATCTTCCCACAGCAGCCCCTTGTCCTCGCGCGTGTGCCGCCCGGCGTATTTGGGCTTCTTTCCGCGCGCGTATTTGACCTTGTGCTCGTCGATGTATCCCTCGCCGACGGCGTGGGTCAGCGCCGAGGTAATGCGGTTGATGGCCGTCGCCTTCATCGAATCCGACCAGGATTTGGTTTTCAGGTAATCATCGACGTGATGCACACGCAGGTCAGATACCTTGATCTTGCCGACGTGCGCGGCGAACCAGTCCAGGTGCTCCTTCGCCGATGCCTTCGTGCCGGGATTCGCCAGGTATTCGAGGTAGATGGCAGCCACCTCGGAAAAGAGAATGTCTTTCGGCTTCGCGTCGGCGTGGTGGCCGATGCCACGCCTCGACGTTCTCCCTGGGCGAGTGCTTCCGCGTCGCCCCGTGCGGGTCCTTGCCCAAGGTCTTGAGCTTGCCGTTGCGGAGTTTGACTACCCAGGTGCCGCTCTGCTGCCGCCAATAGGGCTTTCGCATGGGTACGGCTCCGAAGACGGATACTAAATGGATACTAGGGTGGCCCAGCGGCCCCGCATAACCCTATCTTACGGGGGTTTTGCCGGGGGTGCGAGCCGCCTTCGTTTCTTCGGAATTCCAGCCTATTTACCGCACGGTGAGTAGCCGCTGCTCCTTGGGAAAGGTCTCGATGACCAGGTCCTTGAACCGGACTTCCTGCGGCACCTTGTTCGAGTGGAGCTGGAGGCCGATCGGGCCGGCCTTGATCCGGTTCGGCTCGGGATCGGACCAGTCGATGACCGGTGCGCCGTTGACCGCGACCTGGACGCGGTTGCCCAGGGCCAGGATCTCCAGGTCGTTCCAGTCGTGCTGCTTGCCAACCTTCTTGGCCGGCGCCGGGTTCACCGGCAGCCCATTTCGGCCGTACAGGTCGTACATACCCCAGCCTGATGGGAACATCACGAGGTGCCCGGCGTAGGTCACCGGGTCCCCCTGCTCGGTTGCGACGCGGCCCCAGAAGGCGATGCCCGAGTGCATCTCGGACTCGACCAGCTTGACCTTCGCGGTCAGGCGGAAGTCCGTGTAGTTCTTCTCGGTGAGCAGATACGTGCTCACCGGCACCGGGAGCGGTGTTCTTTCCCACGATCTCGCCGTTGTCAACCGACCAGTGCTTGAAGTGGCCGGCCCAGCCATTCAAGCTCTTACCATCGAACAGTTGGATCGTCTCACTCGGGCCCGACCGGGGCGGGACGACCGGCGCCTGGGCCATCGCGTCGAGAGTCACGCCGGCCATCCCCAGGGTGAGTGCCAGCGTCAACAGCAGAGCGCAAGGACGAATCGAGCAGCGCATGAGCAAGACCTCGGTTGTTTGCTTGTCCGCGGTTTCACAACGACCCTTTCGACCCACAGTGTCTCAGAGGTCCGTCGAGCATGCAAACGAAAAAGCGACGACTCATGACTGCGGCACTCGGCAGGCTGGATTGTCCGGATAAAACTCGCTACGTTCCTTTTGCTGTCCTCGCGATTGAGGGATTGGAAATGAAGGAAGAGCCAGACGCCAAAACCGGTCCTCGAGAGACGTGGCCTGCCCGCGTTTGGCGGCTCTTCTGGCTGACGGTACTGGTGGGGCACGTGGTTTTGAGCGGGGCGTGGTGGTGGTTGGAGCCGGGTGGATTCCGTGTCGGTCATCCTCGCTTCTGGGCGAACAGCGTGGCGCCGATTTTCGGGTTGGCTCTGTCGTTGGGGTCGTTGGCGGCCTTGCGGTTCGAGTCCTGGTGGGTCCTTCGATGGCTTCTGCCGGTTTGGCCGGCGGCCTGGGCCGGGTCGGCCCTGGCGGGGCGACTGGTGTTTCCCATCACACTCGGACACCTCTGGCTGATCCCGCTGTCGGGCTCGGTCGTTATGGGTCTGGCCACATTTCCGCTCTGGCAAGGCTTGGGCAGTCGTGCGAGGGCTGGCGGCCTGGGCCTGGGCCTCTGTGCGGCTTCAGTCGCCGCGGGACTCGTCTGGACCCAGTGCCCGCCATCACCTCGCACCCGGCCGAGTCAGTCGAATCTGGTCGAGCCCACGCCGGTAGAGGGGACGAAGCCTACCCTCAACACCGGAACCATCCGCCTGGGATTCGACACAGTGGTTCATACGTCGGACGGCTCGTTGACCGTTCGTTTCAGCCCGCTCTCGATCTCGGTGCAGCCGCTGTTGACATTCTTGAATGGTTCGGACGATGGCTGCTGGAGTGTGCTCGTTCGTTCCCAAGATCGGGTTGGTCCCGAGCCTCGGCTTCGCGGTTCACAGCTCGAAGGTGAGCGAGGTTGTACTCTCTTTTACGATTTTCGAGGTCAAGGTCCGGCTACGCTCCGCGTTCAAGCGCAACCGGCGGCGGGATCGATCATGGTGGAAGCCAATACGACGTTGATGCATACGATTTACTCGCATCTCAACTCGTACTGTGACTTCGAAGTGCGTGGGCATCGACGGCTGTCGCTGGAGTTTTCGCCCTGCCCGGGTGAATTGATCGAGGTTCGCCGGTTTGACTATCCGTTCGGCCGGCCGGCTCGGTTTGCTTTCGTCGAGGAAGACAGGACCTTTCGGGTGGTCGAGGCGTCGAGCGGAGAGAAGGGACCATTCCACACGTTGGCGCGAGGACGACTCGGCTCCGAGGAATCGCTGACCATCACTTTGCACGATCAAGGACGGGCGCTGGCACGAATCTCCCTGGCTGATTGGTCATCGCAAACCGACACGACGTTGTCTCCGACGGCGGGTTGGGGCGTGCCGGTCAATGCGATCGAGTTCAGCCTGTCGGACGATTCGCCCTCGTCACCCGCATCGATCTTCGTGACGCTGGCTGGCACGTCGGTCGGCCGCGGTTGGGACTGCGTCGGCCACAACCCGGGAACCTACCGCAACCAGATTCGCCTCGAGGCGGCCAAGCCGGATTCACAGCCGGGTCAGCCAGCGTCGACAAGGGGCGGTCGATAAACTCGGTGAAACTGTGGCCTGATGCGGGCGAGCCGTACGTCAGATCCTTGGTCGTCATCTCATAGAGATAATAATATGTGGTTTTGATCGACGTGTCGAGGCACTCGAAGAAGGGGATATTGGCCTGATACCAGTCCCAATCGCGATTGCCCCAGAAGGTCTGAGCGTCAAGCAGACGCTGCTTGTCCAGGATAGCGCCTGGAGGAGCGTCGGCGCCGACAAGTCCCAGCGCCAGGACGACGATCGACGCCGAGCGAATGGGCGGCGGCTTCATCCCGATTCTGCCCATCGCGATATCCTCGCTCGGTCGGTTATGTCGCAGTCTATCCGCTCAGGATGGTTACCATTCCACTCAATCGGAAACTCGTGTTGAAATACCGGAGCGGTTTTATGCGGATTTCTGGTATGTTCAATCGACGGGTAAGCGACGGCAGCGTCTGAAAACCGCTTAACAGGAGGTGGCTCGGATCATGAGCGATCACACCACGGTTGTCGACTTGCCGCAAACGCTTGTCGAGGGCCAGCAACTCGACCAGCCAACGTTCCATGCACTCTACGAGGCGATGCCGCCCGGCACGCGGGCTGAGCTCATCAACGGAGTTGTTTTCATGCCCAGCCCTGTCGGCCCCGCGCATGGCATAGCCCACGCCCCGGTCATCGTGTGGCTGCACTATTACGCCGAGAACACCCCCGGTGTGCAGGTCCTCGACAACGCCACGACGGTCCTGGGCTGGAAGAGCGAGACGCAGCCCGACGCGATGCTTCGGATCCTGCCCGAATGTGGCGGCCAGACTCGCGACGAAAAGAGAGTCATCCGAGGCGCGCCGGAGTTGGTGGTCGAGGTCTCCAAGGCGACCCGGTACATCGACCTCGGGCCAAAACGGGCCGACTACGAACAGGCCGGCGTTCTCGAGTATGTCGTTCGGGCTCTGGATCCCGACGAAGTGGTCTGGTTCGAGCAGGATCAGGTGTTCTGAGCCGAAGGCCAAAACCCAGCGATGGAATCTATCGGTCGGCGGTCTTTCCGGGCCTCTGGCTCGACCCGCTGGCGCTCGTGAACAATGATCGGCGCCGGCTCCGGGCCGTGCTTGACCTCGGTTGCGCCACGCCCGAGCACGCGGCGTTCGTTGCCCAGTTGGCCGCGCAGAGAATCGACCGCCTGAGGCTTGCCGCCAGTCCCATCAACTCTCAACGCTTCAGCGGCTTGATCTTGATGTTCTTGTACCAGCAATTCGAGCCGTGGTCCTGAAGTCCGATGTAGCCGGCGCGGGGATGGTTCTTGTAGGCGATGTCGAACTTGTGCTCCGAGCCGTCGGGGCGGCGGTTGGGGGTGGTCCACTGGTCGAGGTCCATCTGGGTTACCAGCTTGCCGTTGAGCTCGACGGAGAGCTTCGGCCCATCGCAAGTGATCACCATGTGGTTCCACTGGCCCACTGGCTTCATGGCGTTCTCCGCTGGTTTGACCAGGTCGTAGAACGCTCCGGTGTCGTAGTATCCGGCCGTTGTCGTGTCGTCGATGGCGACCTCGATGCCGTTGAAGCCGACATCCTTGCCCGGGCGAGGCGTCAGCGGAAAGGTCCGGATGAAGACTCCGCTGTTGCAGCCCTTGCTGATCTTGAAGTCGAGCGCCAGCACAAAGTCGGACCAGGTCTTCTGGTGGATCATCATGTAGCCGCCGGAGCCGTGGGGGTTGATGCTCGCGTCTTCGACCGGCACTTTGCTTGGCTGGCCACTGCTGGTCTGCCAGCCGTCCAGCCCCTTGCCGTCGAACAGGAGGATCCAGCCCGATCTTGCTTCCTCGGGGCTGAGAACGTTGTCGGCGGCTTCCCCCCGTCGAGGCTCGACCGCGACCATCAGGCTCAGCAGGGCGGCGGTGAACGACCAACGATAAAAACACTCTTGCATGTAACAGTCTCCAGCGTAATCGAGGTGACGGAACTTGGCTGCGCGGCTGTCATCATACACGTAGGTGCCGGTTAAGCTGAATGGGTGATCGACGGAATCCCGGCTGAGAATCAATCGATGCGGCCATGCGCCTGTTTCAACTTTGCTGGCCGTCAGTGTATGATGCGTTTACGGCTCGAGTCGCGTTCGTACCGAGGCGCAATGAGATCAGATGGTCGGTTAATTATGTAAATGGAGTGACTGCACGGCGATGCGATGCGACGCGGTGAGCGGTTGATTGCGAAGATTGGTGTCGAAGATCGATCAAGGTCGAGCGTTAGTGTAAGTTTGTATCGTTGGTATTAACGTTAGAGCGTGAGAGATGACCATGACGCCAGCATTGGAGCGGCTTGCGGAGCTAGTCCGTCAGGCCGAAGCGAAGACCCGGGCCCGTAAGATCGAAGGGGAGACCCAGCATGCCGCCGAGCATTTTCGGGCGGCCGAGCTGCGCGCGCGGCGAGCGGTGGAACGTCTGCGCGTTGTCCGCCCCGCCGGCTTGCGGGCTTTGGAGCAGTCCGACGTCGACGAGCAATTACTCAAGGACTTGGTGCGCAAACTGGCCTTGTACAAGTCGTCGCTGGGTTCGGAGGCGGACGCGGAGCGGCTGATCGCCGCGTCGCAGGCCGAAATTGAGCGGACGCGACAGCAGGCGAGAGCCGAGCTGGAGGAGGTCACCCGCGAAGTCGAAGAGGCGCGGCGCGAGCTCCGCGGGGCCACCGATTTATATCGACAGCTTCGCCGCGAGATCGACCGGCTCCAGCCTGAGCTGGCCGAGCCGTTCGCCGCCGAGGACCGGTTGCTCTGGGATGCCGAGGCGCACTTTCCCGGCGGTCAGCTCGGGCTTCTCGCTCACGAGGTCGATGCCGGGCTCGAATGTGTTCGGCTCGCTGAACAAGCTCGAGCAGTACGCCCGGCTCAAGGTCTGGATCGGCCGTTTTCGGTTCTACCAAGCCTCCCAGGATCGGGAGGCCGAGCCGACCGAAGAGCTCCAAGCCCTATCGCACAAGGTTTTCCATCAACTCAAGTACCTATCAAGGCAGTACGAGCCTGGCTACATCGAGGCATTCCGCCAGGACTATTCGACCGACTGGTCGGTGTACGTCGCCGAGGCCCAGGAGCAATTGTTGCAGGCGATCGAGGCCGGCCGCCGCGTCCGCGATGCCGAGACTCATTCGCTCCGCGATCGCGAGCCGGGCCTAGAGCGTGCTTCGTCGTCAGCCTCAACGGTCTCCCGGACCGTCGGACCGGTGTTGCCGTCGAAATCGGTATCGGCCGCCCAGTCCCCCGCGTCGACGTCGTCGACATTGGCGGAGCTCACAGACGCTGCTCGCGCGGCTCCGCCTGCCCGACGAAGGACTCGACCAGTTCCTTGCCGCCTTGAAGCAGGCCGTCGACCAAGTCGGTGCCACCCATCCCGATCTGCTCCGCGTGGTCTTGCCTTACCGAGAATACATCACCGGCGACGACGGCCTGGCGACCCTGCGGCGTAAACTCGAGCAAATCCAGCTCGACCTCGACGAAGATCCGACCTACGACAACCCCTGAACCGACCGCAATCAGCCCCGATGGTAGGCTTGTCATCACGGCCAATGGGGATGGAGAGCGCCCGCGTTTATCCGCTTGAGCTCAGCGAAGGATTCGAGGGCCTGAAAAAAGTGGCACAGCGCCGGCTCAACGGGTTTAGTGATTAGCCGCGGTTGACCAAGAGCAGTCGGTCAACGCGATGTGCCAACCCCCGACCGGTCGATTTCAACTGCTTGGAACCGTCCCCTCCTGGACCTGCGAGCGATCGTCTCTCAAACGCGGATTTCCGCGGCCGGAAACAATCACTAGCAATTTCGGGCTCCCAGGCTCGCGGTCTGGCCCCCGGGCTCGAAACGGGCGTGTCGCTCGTCAAAGCCTCGTGAAGCGTCTCGCACTCGGGACCGCGCGCCAAAAGGCCCTCGGCAAAAAGGGATTCGTCCACATCTCGCTATGCAGCTTCGAGTTCCGCTTGGGCGCCTGAATAATCGGAAGTTCGAATAATCGCTCTAACCCTATGCAGATCATCAATTTCCACCTGGGCGCCCGCATCACCGGCACGCCCGGACATTTTGTCGTATCTCTTGAAGCACCATCACATTACGAATGGGCGCCCGCATAACCGGCACAGTTTAACAATCTAACGTATGTTGGATGTCCACATCGAGTTATGCTCGGGCGCCAGACTAATCCGCATAAAGCGACCCGTGGCGGAGCATTGTCATATATAGTGATTTAGTATGTACTTACGGCTGGGCGCCTGGATAATCGGGTCGAGCGTTACAACCGCGACTTCCTTTTGCCTTCGGCTTATTGGTTGACGGCATGCCCGTGGTGGCGCCTTCCATTTTCAGGATGACGACGCGGTCGCCACCTCTCCGCTCAAAATTGATGGCGGGGAACCTGGGGTCAAACCGGTTTTCCGGTTTTTCTTCGGAAATAACTTAATATGGATTTGATCTCGCGGAGCCGAGATCAAGTCCTTGGTTCAAGAAGGCCGGGGCCTAAAAAGGCCGCTCCCTCGCTCGCACCTCTAAATAGGGGCATTGGTCCTCGCCTTATTCAGGAGCCCCGGCGCTCCCGGAATTGCGACGTCGCAGAGCGAGGCCGATAAGAAGGATCGCCGCCTCCGTCGGGCTTGTCAAGGGCTGGCGCCGGCGCCAAGAGTCGGTCTCGGATTCCACGGGACACCGAGGCAAGCCGAGGCGGGAGATCCTGCCGCGCTAGCGGCTTACTTGAACTGGGAACTCGGTCTGACCCCAACGGCCTGATTGGTGCGAGGCCTTTAATCGCCGTCGAACCAGACCCGAGCTTGTCTGCATACCTTCGCAAGAATAACCGGGACGCAGCGCTCCAGGTGATGGTTTCGACCTTTGGGGAAGCGGCGCTGGACGAATTGGCCCTTGACCTCGGTGTCTGCGCCACGGCATTTCATTGGTTTGAGGAAGATTCTGCCCTCGCGAAAGTTGCACGCCTTCTTCGGCCCGGGGGCTGGTGGGCGACGGTCTGGAACGTGTTCGGCGACAGCAGTCGTCCAGACCCCTTTCACGAGGCGACAAGGATGTTGCTTGATGGGCCACGCGGGCCCTCAGCCAGGACTCATGGCATTTCATTCGCTTTGGACAGCACGGCGCGTGTCGAGGCGCTAACGCGAACCGGCGCCTTTGATCTCATCGAGCATCGAAGCCACGCCCGGATGCTGGAACTCGATGCCGACCAGACGATGGCCCTGTACGCGACGTTCTCAGAGATCAACGCTCAGCAAGATCGGCAGACGGTCCTCACCGAATTGAGGCACATTGCCTACGATGAGTTCCAGGATCGCGTCACTCGAAATATAACGACTAGCCTCTATATTGCGCGGCGTTGCACATAAGCACAAGGCTTGCCCCTGTCCTCTTGGCGCATCGATTAGGTTCTGAGTTAATAGCACCAAGGAGCGCCCTGAGCGGATCAAGGGCAGAGCGGAGGTCGCGGGCCTCGGCGCTGAGCTGGTGCAGCTAGTAGAGTCGGTTGATGGGCCAGAATCCGCCTCAGGCCGAGTGTAAAGGCTGAGTGTGGTGTGGATTGGAGGGGGGTCTTGTGAATGGACTTAAGTTCACGACCGGCGGACTGATGGGGTTGGTGGCCCTCTTTGCCGTGGATTTTGTTGTTGTGCCTGGCATGACGCGCGTTCCCAACCCGCTGACCCGCATTGGGCTGTTTGGGGCCCTGCCGATGGTGCACGGGCTTGCCTTCTATCTCGTTCTGCTCGGGGCACGGCTCCGGCGCCAAGGCGAGATCGGACTTCCAAGCGGCGTGTTTCTCCTCGTTGGTGGCGTCGGAGTGCTCGTCCTCGGACTAATCGCCAGCGTCGCACCGCAAGTCCTCTACTTATATGTGGACAACATGGCCGGCCTCTGGATCAGGCCCGGACAAACGGTCGGGGATATTTATCTTTTCGGAACGAACGGGATCGATCCGCTTCTTGCGCTGCTGGTGTTTGCGACCATTACCCCGCTGCTTGTTATCCCGGCGCTGCTCGCGGGCCGCGCGGCACGTGGCTATCGTCTGAGACTTGAGAAGTCGGATGACCGCGGAGGCACACCATGACGCGCCTTCGCATCACGGTCTCGTGTTTGATGATTATCGTTGCGGTGATCGCCGTCGACTTTGCTGTGCTCGATGCCATGCGACGCGCTGGCAACAGGTCTCTTGCCGGCGCAATGCCGATGGCTGACGTATTGGCGGTGCTCCTGGCAACCACCGTTGGAAGGCTGCGACGCCGTGGCGAAGCGCCCCTTTCCCACGTCATGTTTCTGCTCGCCGGGGGAATGGCGCTGATATTCTTTGTCTATCTTGTTCACCTGAGACCTGACCTCGTCTACGAATATGTGCTGAACACCGTCTGGCGACGGGGAGGCGGACATCCCCTGGTCAAAGTTCTCCTGGTTGGCTCGCGGTCAGTGTGCTGCTCCTCGTTCCTGCACTGTTTGTGGGCTGGGCCACACGCGGCTATCGGCTGAAGTTAACGACCTGTATCGACGGTCAGAGCGAGGTCGCGAGCCGCGATTGATCGGATAATTGCTGGGGCCGGGTCGCCCTGGGAGTTACCTCCCAGGGCGACCCGGCCCCTGGAGTGCTCCCTGGATGCCCCTGGATGCCCCTGGATGCCCCTGGATGCCCCTGGATGCCCCTGGATGCCCCCTGGATGCCCCTGGATGCCCCTGATTGTGAACCGTAGCCGCATTCCGCTCATCGCGCGTTTCTCCGCGTCGAATTCCCGGTAGGGCCGCCTCGACGAACGGCGATTATACCGCGACGCCCAGGTTCGCCGATGGCATTTGCGGAATCATGCCAGTCCATGGGATCGCTCTGTTTCTGGGTTCCTTCAGTGGAGCATCTTCTGTTCCGCAATCGCCCCCGGTATGATGACGCCGGATCGTTAGTCGTCTGTGAGCAGAAGACCTTGGAATGCCACGCGAGGTCGTGATCATACTCGCCGAAAAGGAGTTCCAATGTTCCGAACGCCGCTAGCTCGAACCTGGTCTCGGGTGCGTCAGTTGAATGTTTGGCTCGGATCATTGCTCGTTCTCGCGATTGGCGTACCTGAGGCAACCGCCGCGGATCAGGCACGTTCGCCGTCGCGGCTTATCCCCGCTCGCGGGTTGACGGCGTATGTCGAATTCGACGGCTTTGGTGCGCACGACGCGGCCTGGAAGGCGACCGCCGTTTATGCGGTCCTTTATAAGACCCCGGCCGGTTCGATGGTATTGGACATGCTCCGGCATGTGCTAACGCCGGATCAGGCCGCTGCGGCCGGTCGAGCGGCGTCGACCGAAGACTTGCTCGCATTCGGCGAGGATATCGTTCGAAATGGATTCACTTCGGCTTACTTCGAGGACGAAAACGGCTCATCAAACGTCATCGTGTTCAACGGTTTTGGCGCAAAAGCATCCCGAGACCGGTTCGAGCGAATCGCTCGGCAAATGCTTTCGAGCCCGGAGCGAGTGAGTGCGCTTCCGACTCCGACCAAGTTCCGCGGTCGCGACATCTATCAGCTCAACAATCAGGTTGTCGCCGCAAACGCGCCTGGAGGAGAAGCGCCAACGCCATGGACTTGGTGGTTCGAAGCAGACGACCTGATCCTCGTTCCGTGGCCAGGCGGCGGCCTCGATACCGGATTATTGAAGATCCTCGCGCAGAAGAAAGGAATGGCGGACGTACAACGAACCCGAGTCACGAGCGTACTCGACACGATCGAGGGAAAGCAGCCGAATCTGTCAACCCAAGCCGGATACGCCGCCGCGCGCAGAGGGCCAAGATCTTGGCGGGTTCGAGCCCATTGGCCTGTGCCTTTTCGAGTCGACGAGTCCGCTGGGCAAGGGCTTAATCAGCGACATGAGGGATCAATTCGAAGCGGCTCTGTCGAAGATCGAACGAATGAACAACGAGTTTGATTTTCTCGATGCGTTGGACGTTAGCCGGGCCAGGCGGATCGTCGTCCGCTGGGGAGTCCAGGGGAAGGCAATTATGGCGGATCTGCTATTCGAGGTACCCGCACCTCGGAACGGGCTTCCCGCCCTACTCAACCCGAAGGGCTTACTCAAGGATCAGCTTCCTCCAGTGCCTCGACTGGGGCGCACTTGCCGTGTGTTCGATCGTATGGGGGGATCTCCGCGCGGCGAACGCGTCGCTCGGCGCGAGTTTGGGGTCCGAATACCGAGAGGGAATCAGGGCGCTCGAGGAAGCGATTCGAAATGGGACGACCCCGCAGGTCCACGAGGAACTGTTCCGCCACCTTGGACCAACTGCTTGTATCTTCGCCGCCCCCGATGTGAAAAAAGGCGCCGCGGAATCGGCCGCCGCGGACCTTCTCATCGGGACGGACGACGCGGCGGCATTAGGAAAGGCACTTACGCGCTCGCCGCTCAATTCAACGCTTACTTCCAAGGCGAGAAAGGTGCCGACGGGCAACGAACCGCGAAGGGCGCCGACAACGCCCAGCCTGGCTTCGCGCTGGAACGGCTGCCGGCCCCTGATCGCGGTTACAAGCTGATCTCGCCCGCCGGGCTGATCTCCTGGATAACCGCGGATGTTCAGCCAACGATCCTGATCGGCAAGTCGTACGTCGCTGTCGCGAACAATCCCATCTTGGCACGAGCCCCGCTGGCCGCGGAGTCGCGGCCCGGGGACCGTTGGGTGCCGGATGGCGAGTTGGCGAAGATGCTCAATGGCCTACCGGCCAAATTGCAGTTTCTCAGCGTTGGCAATCCGTGCGACTCGTTCTGGCCGGAGGCGATCGCTGGGCTACCCGACAGGGTCGCCCCTTTCATGGGAATGTTCAAGGGCAATGCTGTTGGTGCGCCGTCATTTTAGGGCGCCCAAAGCCGGTGAGGTGAGCCCCTTCTCTTCCCCAGTATCTTGGCCGCGACCGTCGACGACCGGAGTTTTCGCGTCATCAGCGTCGAGGCGCTCCCAATTCGGCTGCCTCGGCGGCGAGTTCAGCGAGCAGTTCTTGCCGGGCGAACGGAAGCTTCATATTGAACCGATGTTCGCTCCGCGGGGATGAGGATCCCACGCTCCCTAATCATCACACGGCCGAACTTCCCGTCACGCACGATGTGAGTGCTTGAGCCTGGTGCGGATGAACTCAGAGTCTCGTCGTCAACGCGTATCCGACCTCGCCGCCGCTCGCCAACCGCCGTGACGAGGCCGGAAGGGCGCGTGCATGCGCTGCAGGATGTTACTGCAACTCGGGGTTGAGCCGGTCCGACAGCATTTGCAACCGCTCGAGGTCATCCTTTGTGAGCTTCAGAAATCCGGTAGTGTTCAAGTCGCCACGGACGCTGATGGAAGCATAGACGACGCGTACCCTGTATTCCTTAGCGTTCTGCCCGGCCGTTTCGGCGAGGATCTGGTCCACGAACTCGCGAACGGTGCCAATGCGCGTCGGCCCACCATCCAAAAAACGTCGCTTTCGCCCAGCTCGCGGATTTTTAGCCGATCGGAATTCTTGCCCGGATCGAGGATCAAGCGCCGCGCTCATAGCGAAGGTCGTAGGCGGATTTTAGTTCCGGAGTGGCATCCGTGAGCAGCATGCCGAGCACGGAATACTGCTTGAGGTCGGTGGGCAATGATATCATTGTCAGTCGGACTTCCAGGTCGTTCTTATCGCTGTTGAGAGCCATCGGCAGGAGAGCCTTCTGCTTGATATTAGGGCTCGGGGCTAGACTCGTCAGGCCTTTGCTGAGGCCGCGGAAGGCAACTTGCCGTTCGCATCGGTCATGGTTGCTTTCCGATGGGTGCCGTCTTTGCGGACGGCTCTGATTGTTGCATTGGGAACCGGTTTTCCGGCAACATCGAGCACCGTGCCCGTCATCTTGTAACCCGTCTCGATGACGATTCGTAGCGAGTCGCGCTGTTTCGGCGCCGATGCGTAAACGTCTGCAATCTCGCCATTGATATAATCGGGATGGGAGAAAATGACGTGTCCCTTGCCCGTTTCGTTCCGCGAGCCTCGGCTTCACGTCATAGTCGAATAGCTCGAACGCCCATCGGAGTCGCTGGCGGTTATCTCGATTCCGCCCGAGCTGCGGCCGAAGTTGAGATTGGCACTGACCTGTACACCCGAAATCGGTTTCCCTTGTTCGTCAACCAAGATGCCCTTGATATAGAGTGCGGGCTTGAGTGTCAGAGAGGCTTCCGCCACCTGGCCCGGCGCGACGTCTATGCGCCGGTGATCGCCACACTGCCTCAAGGTTCCGACTAACTGCGTAGCCGGGCTTCATTGCGTCGATTGAGATCGTCGTGGCGTCGGTGATTCCGGGGATCTCCAGCCGGTAGTCGCCATTGGCACCGGATTTGGCTTCCAGTTGCTTGTGTGCTTTGCTGGCATGACGAACCGCATGTCGGCGGCGGGTATGGCAACGCGCACGCGAACATCGGCCAGTGGAGCGCCCGCCTTGTTGGTCACGCGACCGCGGAGAATCGCGGCTTGTGCACCGACCGATTGCTGGCCCTTGGCGGGCGTCTTGCCCGTCTGTTCCGGATCGATGGCGAAGGCAACGACGAGCGGAAGGGCGACCAGTCCGGCGACGAGCGTGGCGCTCAAGGCACTCAGACGATTCGTTCGGCTTCGAGTCAACATGCGAATTCTCCTGGACAATGAGCCACTGGAATGGGTCGCGGTCCGCGATGGGACGAGAGTGCGGGGTCCTGTGGAGTGGAATCGCGATTGTCAATAGACACCGGCTGATAATACCGAGACTACTCGCCCATCACCATCGGGTCGAAGGGGCAGCCCAGGCCAACGCGGAACCTCAGCGAGGGATAGCGCAAGTGAGTTGCGGCGCAGCCCGACCCCGCCCTTCGGCGAGTGCCCCCTCGCTCACGCTTCGGGCTAGTATGTGAGACGACTCAGCCTAGGCCCTTATGGGCTGCGCATCGACAATTTGTTGTCGATGTCTCTACGCCGAGATTTTGAGTGTTTGCAACAGTTTGCTGACTTCATTTCGGATCGCTTGATAATGGTTCTCCAGCATGCCGCGATTTTCGGGGGCGAGGGGGGGATGGGGTACGGACTGGCACACCTTCGCCAAAATCGGCTTGAGCACTTGCTCACGCACGATCCCCACCGCGGCCATTGTCCGCAGACCCGACTCCGTGGCCGCGTAACGCCGGGGGTCATCCAGGGGGTCAGTCCAGGGGGTCAGTCCAGGGGGTCAGACCTAGGAACAAGGGTCAGTCCAGGAGAGGCACTCACTCAGGGGGTCAGACCTACTCACACAGGGGGTCAGACCTAGGAACAAGTTCAAGTAAGCCGCTGGCGCGGCAGGACGATCTCCGGGCTTTCCCCTGAGGGCGCGGCAGCCGTTCGCTCATCTTTCAGCGCCGGGGCTTCGGTGACACGCGGTGGTGCTGGTGGCAGAGTGGATTTCCAGACGGTTTTTCTTCCCTCCGTTTGGAAAGGACCCGCTCGTGAGCATCTCTCTTCGTCAGCGCATGCACCAAGATCTACAATTGGCCGGGCTCGCCGACAGTACGCAGAAAATGTACCTCCGCGCCGTCAGGCAACTCGCCACGCACGTCAACAAGCCGCCGGGCCGGATTACCGAGTCCGAAGTGCGGGATTATCTGCTCTATCTCAAGAACGAGCGAAAGTATTCTCCCAGCTCGCTGAAGATCGCCGCAAGCGGCATTGTCTTCTTCTACAACTATACCGTACCGCGCGACTGGATCCTCTTCAAAAACCTCCACATCCCGCGGCACCAGAGCTTGCCGGACGTTTTGAGTGTTGGCGAAGTACGGCGTCTGATCGACGCGGTGCGCACGCCACACAACAAGACCTTCTTCTGGACCGTTTACTCGCTGGGACTGCGTCTCCAGGAAGCTCTGCACCTGCAAGTTGGCGACATCGACAGCGCGCGGATGGTCGTCCATGTCCATCATGGCAAGGGAGCCAAGGATCGCTACATCTCGCTGCCGGTGCGCACCTTACAGATCTTGCGGCGATATTGGGCCAGTCATCGCAACCCGGTCTGGCTGTTTCCAGCCACGGGCGCGACCATGATGAAGCCACCGCGGCCTCAGAACCGATGGCGACGTTCCAGCGTTCACGGCGCGATGAAACGCGTGGTGCAGGATCTCGGCTTCCGCAAGAGGATCACGATTCACACGCTCAGGCACAGTTACGCGACACACTTGCTCGAGGCCGGAGTGAGTCTGCGCTTGATCCAGCAATATCTGGGTCATAGTTCATTGCAGGCGACGACGATTTATCTCCACCTGACGTCCTTGGGCCAGGAACAAGCTCGGGCCACCATTGAGAAGTTGATGTCGGAATAGTCCGATGCCCACCGTCGCTGACGTCCTACGGCAGTACGGGCCGGACTATCTCGAGCGTTTTGGCGCGACGATGCCCGCGGAGCACAAGAAAGTCCTCCAGGCCATCATGGCCTGTCGCACGGGCGAATTGGGGACTGCGGGACCTGGGGTCAGACGTGGTTTGCGGTTTCCGCAGATGCCGAGTCGTGCCGGAGTTGCTCCTCAAGGCGGCGGAACCGGCTGGCGACCTCGTCGCTCTCCGCCAGCCAACGGGCGAACCGCCGCGTCAGGTTGGGGACGCTGTCTGGCCGCGACACGCCCAGCAGGGACGCCAGCGACGCATTGGTCGCGCCCGTGTGACGCTGCGCTAGGTAAGCCAGGGCCGCTCGCGCTCCTGCCGGCTCCCCCATCGACTCAGTTCGGAAGCCGTGACGTTGTAGGACCGGCAGACCAGGTCGCGAATCGTCTCCAACGCGATCCCACGCATCATTCGCGACTCGCGACTGGGCTGTCGCGCAACACCGTCGCGAACCATCCGGCTGATTCGCGCCACGAACGCGGCTCCGCCCAACGCCCAGCCATGGTGGGCCGCCGACCACGGCGATGACGGGGGATCGGACAACCCCGCCGTCACGTACCGCCGGTAGGCGGCCGCTGCGTCCGAGCCGCCGAACTCGCCCGCCCAGCTCTCCAGCAATCCGTCGTACGCCAGCCACTCCACGCGGCGGCGGCGATCGGCATACCCGGGATAACTCGACCATCGCCACGCAGACGGATGCTCCACAAGGCCGGCGCGGACGGGGTTGAGGTGCACGTACAGCGTGACGGTCCAGAGGTATGTCTCATCCTCAACCAGCTCGGTCCGGTATCGGCCCTGGAACACGTGACCGCCGAAGTGGTGCCGTCGCGCCCAGGCGTTCGCGTACGACGAGAGGTCGCCGTCACTGGCGGTCCCGGCGGTGAACAGGCCGTTGGTGCCGATGGTATCGGTCTGGGTCATTGATTGAGGTGGAGTTGCCCAGGCCCAGTCACTAATCGTGGGCGAGGCCGTCAAATGCTCGCTGTAGGTCGCCGAGGTTTGTGTCGATCCTGCGTTGGTCGAGCTGTTGCCATTGAGGTTGGACGAGTCGCTGTCGGTCTCGTAGAGGTTAAAGGTGTCGTTGCCGGTCGAGGTCAGCGTGGTGGTGTCGGTGCCCGAGGTGATGGTGGCGCTGGTGCCGAGGAACACATTGTCCAGGTCGTTGAGGGTCGTGGTCATCGAGTCTGACTGGCTGGTCGTGATGGCTCGGTAAGCCACTGCGGGGTTACGAAAAGGCGGCCGCCAAGCCGTTGTACCGCCTCTTCGTCGCGACCGAGGGGGCCATCAGCACGCCCCCCGATGAACGGATCGTTCGCTTCGAGAGACGCAGCCGCAACCCGACCCTGCCAGAGGCGGCATTCGATCGCAATCGGACCCCCATTTCCTGGCTAGCCGGCCGACGAGTCCGGTTCGTCTACGCTTAGGCCCACGACAACCGTGCGAAAATTAACAACGAAGCAACACCAAGCTAGAAGTTCGACGTTTCTCGATATCGCCGTTCCAAATTCGCTAGCAGGATTGGCCGTTGCTTTTTGGATCGTGCTTTCCTCATGATCTTGCGGCGGTTCAGCGCCTGTTTTTGGCA
Organism: uncultured Planctomycetota bacterium; assembly: GCA_963779785.1. GTDB lineage: Bacteria > Planctomycetota > Planctomycetia > Isosphaerales > Isosphaeraceae > CAVRFS01. Next base: position 1,667 of record CAWAAW010000050.1, on the reverse strand, counting down.
CGGCGGCTCTCGGGCTGTGCGATACGCTAACAGATCATCCACCGTGAACGGGCTGGGATGCACCATGTGCGCATCCAAGGCGTGGACCAGCGTCGGCCCTTCTTGAACGATGCGAACTCCGGCGTGGCGATGACCATGGATCCGACGCTCGTGACTCTTGGGCAAGCGAAACCATCGCTCAAGATCGAGGTTATCTTTGAATTCCTCAAACTTGTTCTGGCCGACGAAAAGGCCCGCGAGGAAGCTGATCATCACCTGGGCCATGTGCTGGCGAATCGGATCATCAGTCTGCTTGAATTCCTGACTCAACTCTTGGAATTTCTTCTGGCGATCCGCGCAATTCTCCGCTCCCGGCTCGAGGGTCGCAGCGATCTTCTCGATATCCTTGACGTATTCTCGGATTTCCTCTTGCTCGGCCTGGACTGCGTCCAGACCTCGGTCGATGCAACCGGCCAACCGGCCGAGTTGCTTCTCTTCGAAGCCCCTTTTTTCTCGTCCAAATTCCGTTGGATCGACTCGCGGACCTCATTCAATGCTTCGGCCATTCGCAGGCCGGGCGGATGGAGAGGTCCTCCCTGGTCGCCATTGAGAATCCCCCGTACCGCCGCACAATACTCCAGCACCACGGCGCTTGCCGAATCGGCTTCGGGAGCCGGCGCGTTCGCCGGCCCCACGAGCACGGTCAGTGTGGCTTCAGGATTGTCTGCCGCCAGGTTTTCCGACGCCTGGACACTCTGTCGCTTGAGCACGGCCTGTTCGATTTTCCGCAGGCCACGTACCTTGCGTCGCATCTGAACCTTGGCATGACTGTCGGCCTCCAGCACGGGCTTGGCCACATCCCGCAGGAAATGGTTGTCGCAGTAGCGATGCGGCACGTCCGGAAATTCCGCCGCGATCCCCTTCACGAAGGCGTCCTGCTTGTCCGAGATCCAAAGCACAACCGTCTTGCCTAGGGATTCGGCCCACTCCTTGGCCTTGGCGATCAACTGTTGAACCTGGTCGGTCGTCGCGGAAATCAACGCCTCGGCGAACCACACGCGCTTCTGGGTCAGTTCCCGCACGACGTAGAGGGTCTCGTGTCCCTTCTCGGGTTGGAGGCCGTCGATCGTGAGAATGATCTCACCGACCGATTCGTATTGCCGTTGCAAGACCCCGGGGTCTTGCTGACGCGCGGCGAGCATGATTTGGTAGCGACGGATGTAATTGCTGATGGCCTCGTCAGAAAGCTTGATTCCGTAGTCGTCGAGAAGTTCGCCTTGGATTTGGGGGATCGCCCAGTGTCGAGAGAACCGCCGATGCCCAATCCAGCAAAAGACGTCCCAGCCGATCGCCCAATGCGGTGGGGCGATGCTCGCTTCCATTTCAGGGCTCTTGGTCTTGCTGTGCCCGGGACAACGGGGGTCGGGACAATGGTTGAGTTTCCAGACCAGTTCCACCGGACCGTCGAGTGTATGAAAGTGACGATACCGGTGATCGCAGATGTACATCCTGTGTCCACAGACCGGGCAATCGCGATCAAGAACGTCGAGTTCCCACATCGCGAAATCGGTATCCACAGGCCAATGGTAAGGCATCGTGCCGATCTCCCTGCCCAAGTGAGATTCTGAGTTAAAGGAACCAGGAAAAGAGGTTACACCACGAACCCGGTAATTTCTAGCCACCTGTTG
>CAWAAW010000049.1:0-83919 GCA_963779785.1 uncultured Planctomycetota bacterium | reverse complement strand
AGTGCGACCAGTTCCTTACCGGTGCCGCTCTCGCCGGTGATCAAGACGGGAACGTTCTGCCCAGCCACCCGACCGATCGCCTTGTACACCTCACGCATTCCCGGGCAAATGCCAATGATGGCACCTTCCACGTCGGAATCGGGAAGAGTCTCGGTCATCACGGCCGGCTCGCGCATTCGTCTGGCCACTTCGAGCACCGCGCCGACGACCGTCTGCAATTGCCCGATATCGATCGGTTTGAACAGGTAGTCGAAGGCCCCCTGCTGCATCGCCTCGATCGCCGCGTCCGCTGACTTGGCGATTGTGACGAAGATGACGGGGATGCGTGCATCGATCTGGCGAATGGTCTGGTAGACATCCAGGCCCGACTGATCAGGCAGGCGCAGGTCGAGGAGAATCAGGTCGGGCGGCTCGGCACGCACTCGATCCAGCCCTTGAGCTCCCGTGCGGACGACATCGACCCTGTGCAACGGGGCAGGGAACGCCTGCCGTACCTGCTTCGGGATCAGGGCCGGGTCGTCATCGATGACCAACAGGTGAGCCATATCGATCGCTCCAGATCCCCGAGGCATCATCTCGGATCGAATGTCGTCATTCTCACGGCTGGCCCACGGTGTTCAGCCCGTGACACGGAGTCGGCCAGCCCATGGAGTGGTATCGCTCACGCGGGCGGAATGGATCCCTTCTGGGAGAGCGAAGCTCCGTCCAAGCCTGCACGTCCAGGGAGGAGACCCACCTGCCATGTTGGCATTCTAATTGCGGACACACCGGCTTGGACCGGGCGCAGATCGAAACGATCCCGTCCGAGACAAGAATGTCGGGAATGACGTAAGAGCTACCAGCAATCAACCGGAAACGGCTTCTTGCTCTCCTTTCCGCTTCCTGCGACAGCAGACTTCGAGACCGCTGTTTTCCTCTGCTGGTCGCGGTAACATCGTCGGAGGGTCAACTCAATCCGATGGGTGTGGCCAAGGGCTTTGGTGAGCGACCGAGTCGATCAGGGCTCTGGGAGGAACGGGTTCACGCGTCGCTCCGGATTGCTCCTCTCAAGTCGTCGCGAATGACGGGTCCGGGAGCCGTTCGTGTCGCACAAAGGTCCTCGCAGCCACGACATCTTACCGCCAAGTCTCACGGTCACCAAGGGGGGTGTCTGGTGGATTTTCTCGCAAGACTTTTTGACTCCTCCGGCTTCGTCCCACGGAGGATCTGCGGAGAGTGGTCGACGGGGCTGATCCTGCTTCACAATCTCTCCGATGGCCTGATCTGGCTTTCGTATATCGCCATCCCGTTCGTGCTGGTCTACTTTATCCGCCGACGCAGCGATATGCCGTTCCCGTGGATCTTCTGGCTGTTCGGGGCGTTCATCGTCCTCTGCGGCACGACGCACCTCATGGAAGTCGTCTTGTTCTACTGGCCGCATTACCGGCTTGCGGGCCTGATCAAGCTCGCCACGGCCATCGCATCGGTCAGCACGGTCATCGCGTTGGTGCCCGTGACCCCCGCGGCGCTGGCGCTGCGCAATCCCCGGGAACTGGAGCGCGAGATTGCCGAGCGACAGCGGGTCGAGGACGCGCTCCGGCTGGCCAATGCCCGCCTCGAGCTGGCGGTGCGGGGTTCGAATATCGGCATCTGGGAATTCGATATGCCCGGCGGTGAGATTTACAACAGCCGGGCGAATTTCACCAACATCTGGGAGCAACTGGGCCTCGAGCGGCCCGAGGTCCCTCCCGGCTTCGAGACCGTGTTCGACCTGGTTCATCCCGATGACCGGGAGCGGCTCGACCGTGCCATCCAGGATTACCTGTCCGGCAAGACCAGTCAGTTCGAGGTCGAGCATCGCGTCCGGCGTGAGGATGGGTCCTATCGCTGGATGCTCACGCGCGGCGTAGCCATGCGCGACCCGTCGAGTCGACCGACTCGGTTCATCGGAAGTTGCATCGATATTACCGATCACCGGCATGCCCAGGAGGCGCTGCGCGAGAGCGAGGGACGGTTCCGCGGCACCTTCGAAAACGCCGCCGTGGGCATCGCCCACAAGGGCGCCGACGGCCGCTTCCTCCGCGTCAACGAGACGTACTGCGAAATCGTCGGCTACACCCGCCTAGAGCTGCTCGCGCGGACCTTCCAGGACATCACCTACGCCGAGGACCTGGAGACGGAACTCGAGCAATACCTCTCACTCCTGCGGGGCGAATTGCCCAGCTACTCGCTGGAGAAGCGGTACATCCGCAAGGATGGCTCCCTGATCTGGATCGACGTATCGATTTCCCTCCAGCGCGATGCGGCGGGCCAGCCTGCCTACGCGATTGCGGTCCTTCAGGATATCTCCGAACGCAAACGGCTGGAGGAGGAGTCGCGCCAGGCCCGAGAGGCGGCTGAATCGGCCAATCGCGCCAAGGATGAGTTCCTGGCCAACGTCAGCCATGAAATCCGCACGCCCATGAACGCCATCATCGGCATGACCGAACTGGTCCTCGATACGCCGATGAACGACGACCAGCGGCAATGCCTGGAGACGGTCAAGTCGGCGGCCGACAACCTGCTCGCCATCATCAACGACCTGCTCGATTTCTCGAAGATCGAGGCTGGGAAACTGGAGCTCGACCCGACCGATTTCGTCCTGCGGCCGATGCTCGGCGATACCTTGCGGGCCCTGGCCATGCGGGCTCACCGGAAGGGGCTGGAGCTGGTCTTCAAGCTGGAGCCGAACGTGCCCGACGCCTTGGTCGGCGACGCGGGTCGACTGCGTCAGATCCTGTTCAACCTGGTCGACAACGCCATCAAGTTCACTCACCACGGCGAGGTGGTGATCCGCGTGGATGTCGCCGCCGACCTGGCTGCGGAGGGCGAGATCGGCCTGCGGTTCACGGTGAGCGACACCGGCATCGGCATCCCGCCCGAAAAGCAAGAGACGATCTTCCGAGCCTTCGAGCAAGAAGACACCTCGACAACCCGGAGATATGGCGGCACCGGGTTGGGCCTGACCATCGCGGCCCGACTCGTCGCCCTGATGGGCGGCACGATCGCGGTGCGGAGCGAGCCGGGCCGCGGCAGTACGTTCACCCTCACCGCGCGGTTCGGGCGGCAGCCGCACCGGCTGGAGTCCACCACCTCGCATCGACCCGCGGCCGTGCTCCGCGGGCTGCCGGTGCTGATCGTCGATGACAATGCCACCAACCGTCACATCCTGGAGGAGTGGCTGCGCGGTGGCAGATGGAGTCGACCGCGGTGGGCGACGGCGCCGCGGCCATGGATGCCCTCTGGCACAGCATTGCCTCGGGCCGGCCGTACGCCCTGGTGTTGCTGGACGCCTGCATGCCCGGTACTTCTGGTCTGTCGTTGGCCGCCATGATTCGCGAGCGGTCCGAACTGTCCGCCGCCCGCATCATCCTGCTGACCTCGGGTGACCCCGTCGGCGACCGGGCGCGGTCCCGAGAGCTGCATATCGACGCCCATCTCCTCAAACCGGTCCCGCAGGACGAGCTGCTCGAAACGATCTACCGGGTCGTGTGCCGGGCCGAACCATCCGTCCCGACGGTGGGACGGACGGCCGTTGTATCCGCTCCCGCCGAGATACCGCTGCACGTCCTGGTGGCCGAAGACAACGAATTCAACACGCGGCACCTGGAGCGGCTCCTGGCCCGCCGGGGCCACCGCGTGCGCGTGGCCAGCAACGGCCGAGAGGCGCTGGCCCTGCTCGGACTCGAAGAGCGGGGATCCGAAGTCGGCCTTGAGAAATCGGCGATCCCGGAGGAACGGTCCCCCGCTGCATTCCCCCCCGAAGACCGTCCCGCGATGCCGGATTTCGACGTCCTCCTTCTGGACCTTCACATGCCGGAGCTCAACGGCTTCGAGGTCGTCGCGGCGATCCGCGAGCGGGAACAGTCCACGAAGGCCCATCTTCCCGTGATCGCCCTGACGGCCCGCTCGCGACGCGAGGACCGCGAACACTGCCTAGCGGCCGGCATGGATGAATACCTCGCGAAACCGATCCGGACCGTGGACCTGTTCGCGGCCATCGACCGGGTAGTCTCCGCCCACGGAGGGAGCCGGCCGGCTCCGATCCACGATGGGGATCAGACCCGTCTGCTCGACCCGGTCGTCTTGCTGGCTTCCTGCGGAGACGATCGGGAGTGTCTCCGCGAACTCTGCCAGGATTTCCAGATCTATGCCCCGGCCCGACTCGCCGAGGTGTGCGACGCCCTCCGGAGCCAGAACGCAGCGCGGTTGCGCGAGACCGCTCACAAGCTTTGTGGACTTCTGTCGGCGTTCTCCACGATGGCCGGTAACCTGGCGTCGGATCTCGAAGACCATGCGGCCCGCGGCGAACTCGATCAAGCGCGGCCCCTGATAGAACGACTCGAACCGATGGTTCACAGACTGGTCCGCCAGGCAGACGGTCTCACTTACGAGAGCCTGCAACAGCAGGCGGGATCCGCAGACGACCGCGACCGGACAGACGGGGCCTGATTCCATCACACGGATCTGCGAATCGATCATGGGTGTCTTTTCGTGTAGAACAAGGCGTCAGAGCCTTGCCCGGTGAACTTCGTCGTTTACCCAGGATCGGCGTCGGGAAAGCAACCGCTGCAGGATCGCCAAAATGTCCCTCGCTCGTGGCGGGAACGACAGAATGTCACCCTGGACTGGCCGGGGAATCGCTCGCCCCCCCGTCGGGCGACCGCAGCATCGACTGTGATCCTGTCACTCAACCGCTTGATCCGTGGGATGATGAGACGGATCGTTGCAAGGGACCGCAGAGGAGACTGCAAGCCGGCACGATCATTGCGTTCGGAGAGTCGCGATCATCCGGCAGGTCGTTCCGTGAAGGTAAACTTCGGAAAACGGAACGCCGGTCGATCTCACCGTTTCGATTTCCAACTCTTGAGGAGGCAGTCATGAGCCAGATCGAGGCCCCCGCCGCTCCGACGAGTCAGCCGAAGTCCGAACTCGCCTCGCGTGTTGTCGCCGTGTACCCCGATCACGAGTCGGCGGAATACGCGGTGCGGCGGCTGCTCCATGAAGGGTTCGCAATGAAAGACGTCTCCATCGTGGGCCGGGACTTCCAGGTGAAGGAGGAGCCGATCGGCTTCGTGAGCACAGGTGATTTCGCCAAGCTCGGCGCGGCGACGGGGGCATGGATCGGCGGGTTGTTCGGGCTGCTCGTTGGCGCGGCGTTCCTGGTCCTGCCGGGCGTGGGGCCCGTGATCATCGCCGGGCCGTTCTCGGCGGCCGTACTGGGCGGCCTCGAGGGTGTCGTGGCCGGCGCGGCCATGGGTGCACTGTCCGGCGCACTCGTGGGCTGGGGTGTCCCCAAGAACCAGGCCTTCAAGTACGAAGCCGAGGTCAAGGCGGGAAAGTTCCTGGTGCTGGTGCGGGGCACGCCCGGCGAGATCGCGCGGGCCAAGACCATCCTCACCACGGGGCGCCAAGAGAGCGTGGATACCTACAAGGCTGAGGCGGCCTGAGTCAGAAGCGCGTTCGGTGGCGACCTGTCCGCGCGGAGAGGGATCACGATGGGCGAGACGAGACTGATCCGCTGCGCCCTCTTGCGGTTCGACCAATCGCGTGCCCTTGGAGAAGGTCGAGCAGGGCCTGACTCCGGTTTGCGGGCGCTGCAAGGCGCGGATGCCGATCGAGCTGAAGCCGGTCACCGTGACCGATGCGACGTTCTCGGACGAGGTCGAACGATCGCCCGTGCCGGTGCTGCTCGACCTGTGGGCGCCGTGGTGCGGGCCGTGCCGGATGATCGCTCCCGTGCTCGAGAGCCTGGCGTCGGAATGGGCGGGGCGTGTGCGCATTGCCAAGCTCAATGTGGACGAGAACCCCGCGACGGCGTCGCGGTTCAACGCCCGCAGCATCCCGCTGCTCGTGGTCATCAAAGATGGCAGGGAGGTCGACCGCATCGTCGGCGTCCAGCCCAGAGCGGAGATCGAACGCCGGCTCCAACGCGTGGCTGGTTGAGGAGGACCACGAACGGCGCGCGATGAAGGAGTGGAAGGCCCGGCATCTTGTCCAAGGAGAACCCGCCAGGGATCGCACGGCGGTCCCGGCAGCTAATCTACCTACGCCACACTGAACACCTGGAAGAAGAGGAGTGAACCATGACCGGCAATCGAGCAGTCGTCTACTCTGGGCCCCGCACCGTCAAGGTCGAGAAACTCGACTACCCGAAACTGGTCGACCCTCGCGGCAAGAAGTGCGATCACGGGGTCATCATCAAGCTGGTCACGACCAACATCTGCGGCAGCGACCTGCACATCTACCGAGGACGCTTCGTCGCCCCCGAGGGCATGGTGCTGGGCCATGAGAACACCGGCGAGGTCGTCGAGACCGGCCGCGACGTGGAGTACATCAAGACGGGCGACTTGGTCTCGGTCCCCTTCAACGTCGCATGTGGTCGCTGCCGCAACTGCAGGGAGCGGCACACCGACATCTGTCTCAACGTCAATCCCGAGACCCCATGCGGGGCTTACGGCTTCAACCTCGGCGGCTGGCAGGGCGGGCAGGCCGAGTACATGATGGTCCCTTACGCCGACTTCCAGTTGCTGAAGTTCCCCGACCGGGACCAGGCGATGGAGCGCATCCTCGACCTCACGCTCCTCTCGGACATCCTGCCCACCGGGTTCCACGGCTGCGCCGAGGCCGGGGTCGGGCCGGGGTCGACGGTGTACATCGCCGGTGCGGGGCCGGTGGGACGTTGCGCCGCCGCGAGCGCGCCTGGTCGGCGCGTCCTGCATCATCGTCGGGGACCAGAACCGGCAACGACTCGAGCTGGTCAAAGGCGCCGGATTCGAGGTCGCGGACCTGTCCAAGGACGTGCCGCTGGCCGATCAGATCGAGGCCATCCTCGGCGTCCGCGAGGTGGATTGTGGGGTGGACTGCGTGGGGTTCGAGGCCCATGGCTACGGGCCAGACGCCGCGAAGGACAAGCCGGAAGCCGTGCACAACGCCCTGATCTCGGTCGTCCGCTCGGGCGGCGGGATCGGAATCCCCGGCGTCTATACCGACAACGACCCCGGCGCTCCGACGCCCGAGACGAAGAAGGGGCGGCTGGGCTTCGACTTCGGGAAGGCATGGATCAAGTCGCAACACGCGATGTGGGGTCAGTGCCCGGTCATGAAGTACAACCGGGAGCTGATGCAGGCGATGCTCTGGGGCCGCATGGACTACCTCGGCAAGCTCATGAACGTCGAATTGATCTCCCTCGATCAGGTGCCCGAGGCGTACCACATTTTCGACGAAGGGGCGCCCAAGAAGTTCGTGATCGACCCGCACGGCTCCGTCGCGAAGAAAAAGGGCCGTTGAGACGCCCGATCGTCGGGCGAGGTGCAGACAAAACCGACGGCGGCGCCGGCGAGGATCTTGCCCTGATCGTCGCCCGGCCGGTCTGGGGCCGGCGCGGGATCTGCCGCGGACCCGGTCTGGCGCTGAAAACTGAGGCAAAGGAACGGCGGCATCTTCAAGAAACCGATCAGGAGGCCATCAATGTCCCAGAACGTGACGCTCGCCTCGGCGCGGACCGTGATCGAGGCGTCCCGCAAGCGCGCCGAGCAGATTGGCGTGCCGATGTGCATCGCCGTGGTGGACGACGGGGCAAACCTCGTCGCCTTCGTCCGCATGGACGGGGCCTGGCTGGGCAGCATCGATATCGCCCAGGATAAGGCGTTCACCGCGCGGGCCTTCGATATCACGACCAAGGAGCTGGCGAAATTGAGCCAGCCCGGCCGGCCGCTCTTCGGGATCACCGCCAGCAATGAGGGTCGGGTTGTGATCTTCGCCGGCGGGGTCCCGCTGAAGCACGACGGGCGAGTGGTCGGCGCCGTCGGCTCCAGCGGGGGACAGCCTGACCAGGACCATGAGGTCGCCGAGGCGGGGGCTGCAGCCTTCAGGCCGGGGCCCAAGTCCGACGGCTAGGAACGTCGGGCCCACCCACAATCTCTCCGGGCGAGGGAACCATCCGCCCTGGAACTGTATCCCCAATCGACGTAGACCTCGAGCCCGTGGCATCCTGATGAGCCCTTTCACCCCGTCCGTCCAGGAGTTCTAACATGGAGCGACGCCCATTCGGATTCACCCAGCGCGAGGTCCAGGTGATCGGCCAGGGGACCTGGTACAACGACAACGAAGACCCCGCCGCGGCGATCGATGCGCTGCGGCGGGGCCTCGATCTCGGCATGACCCACATCGACACCGCGGAGATGTACCTGTCGGGCGCCGCCGAGGATCTTGTCGCCGAGGCGATCGCCGGGCGACGCGACGAGGTCTTCCTGGTCTCCAAGGTCCTCCCGCAGAATGCCTCGCGGAGCGGGACGATCGCGGCCTGCGAGCGGTCGCTCACGCGCCTCGAGACCGACCGGCTGGACTGCTACCTCTTGCACTGGCGGGGTGACTACCCGCTGGAGGAGACATTCGCGGCCTTCGAGCAGCTTCGGAGCGAAGGGAAGATCCTGTCCTGGGGCGTGAGCAATTTCGATGATCCCGACCTGGAGGAGGCCCTGCGGATCGCCGGCGCAGGCCGCATCGCCTGCAACCAGGTCCTCTACCATCTCCAGGAACGCGCCATCGAGCACGCCGTGCTCCCCTGGTGCGAGGAGCACGGGGTCGCGGTCGTCGCCTACAGTCCGTTCGGCCACGGCGACTTCCCCGGCCCGCACACCGAGGGGGGCCGGATCCTCAAGGAGATCGCCGCCGCCCACCACGCGACCCCGCGCCAGGTCGCGCTGCGATTCCTGGTGCGCCGGCCTGCGCTCTTCGCGATCCCGAAAGCTTCGCGCGCGGAGCACGCGGTGGAAAACGCGGGAGCCGGCGACCTGCGGCTCACCGCGGCCGAGCTCGCCCGGATCGATGACGCCTTCCCGCGCGGGCCCCGCCCGCGCGAGCTGCCCATGCTCTGAGCGGGCCAGCACGCTCGCGAGACCCGGGGCACCACGGGGACACACACGCCCACGGGATGAATGGATCAAGACCATCGAGGATCCGGGCGAGCCGGCCGATGCGGAGTGACCGTGAGGCCGTCCGGGGCGAGACATCAACAGGCAAAGGAGTTGGGCGATGAGCAACCGCGGGATCAGGAAGGCGACCATGCGCGCCTGGGCGATCAACGCCTACGGCGCCCCGGAACGGATGCAGATCATGGAGCTCGCCGTGCCGGAGCCGGGGCCGGACGACGTGCTGATCCGGATGGCCGGGGCGGAGGTCGGCGACTGGGACATCATGGTGCGCGACGGTAGCTGGCCGATGGGGCGGCCTTTCCCTCTCGTCCTCGGCCTGGCCGGCTCGGGGACGGTCGCGGCCCTGGGTCGCGGCGTGACCGGCTTCGACGAGGATCATCCCGTTTACGCCTATAGCTACCCGCTCTACGACAACGGCGCCTGGGCGGAGTACATGCTCGTGCCATCGTCTTACGCCGCCCGGGCGCCGTCCTCCGTCGACCTGACGCGGGCCGGCGGGCTGCCGATCGCCGGCCTGACCGCGCACGAGACCTTGACGGACATCCTAGAGGTCCATCGCGGCGACGTGGTGCTGATCACGGCCGCCGCCGGCGGCGTGGGCCACCTCGCCGTGCAGATCGCGTCGCGCCTCGGGGGGCGCGTAATCGCGACGGCCAGCCGACGGAATGTGGGCTTCGTGCGCGGCCTGGGCCCCGAGGCCGTGATCGACTACCAGTCGGAGGACCTCCGCGAGGCGATTCGCTCCCGCTTTCCCCGGGGCGTCGACAAGGCGGTCAACGGCGTCGAGGGCGAGACGGCCAACCAGGTCGTGCAGGCTCTGCGGGACGGCGGGCAGATGGTCGACCTCACCGGCTCGGCGACCGCCGAGCGGCCCGATGTCCGCGTCATCAAGGATTACGTCGTCCGGGCCGATGGCAACCGGCTTGCGAGCATCGCCCGCATGATCGATGGCGGGTACCTCAGGCTGGAGGTCCAGCAGGTCTTTCCCTTGGAACGCGCCCGGCCGCCCTCGAGCTGGTCCAGGGCAAGCACGTGCGTGGCAAGGTCGTGCTCGAGATCGCATGATGCAGCCCCTCTCGATGCCCAAGGAACGCAATCGATACCGAAGATGGCAGAGTCATGGCCCGGACGTACTTAACCGGCCGGGGAGGATGCGAACGACTCGACGACCCCTCTTCGGCGATGCGGACCCGAACGGCGACCCGCACCCAGCGTTTCGCAGAATCCAGTATTCCCGGAAGTTCCTCGTGGCGGAGCGGCGCAGCCGCGGTATCCTTCGGTAGTGCGGGACTGCTTCGGCAAGCGGCTCGATCCGCCGTTTCGAGCGACCGTCGACAAATCCGGCGATTCTCGCGCGTCAGGGATCCGGAACGATGCGGATGTCCGCCGAGGTTTCAAGGTCGACTGGTAGGTGACGGCGCGGGGTCCACGCGGCCTGACCCTGGAGGCAGCGTCATGGCACCCGAACTGGAAAAGCAACTGGCCAATCTGAATCCGGGCGAACACCTCTGCCCCATCTACGAGAACGCGGCGGAGCGACTGGCCGTCGTCATCCCCTTCATCAAACACGGGCTGGCTCGTCGGGAGCCCCGCACTATCGCCCGTACGCGAACGATGAATGCGCCGCTCCCGACGATCCAGCCGTGCTACTCCACCCTGGGGCGCGGTGCGTCCGGAAACCTCGTCTGCCTTCTCTCGCTCCACGGTAGCAGATGATCGCGTTGGCCAAGTGGACGAAGGCTAGATAGTTACACGCATGAACTTCATAGCGAATCTTCAAACGGCGGAAAAGGTTATGCCAGCGGTTCGTCCGCTCGATCATCCAACGGTGAGCTTTCTGCCCTCGTCTTCTTGTGGATGGGGCAACGCCGCGATGAGGGATGTGGGCGATATAGCCTCGCCGCTGTGCCGAGAGGCGGATGTCATTGTAGTCATAACCCTTGTCTGCGCACAGATGTTGCTCGACATCTCGAGGCGAGGGTCGGGCGATGACGAGCGAATCCAACGTCTCCCGAAACTTCTTCTTATCATGGACGTTGGCTCCCGAGAGTGTTACGCCAAGCGGGATTCCGTTACCATCGACTACAAAGTGGCGTTTCGTGCCCAGTTTGCCTCGATCGGTCGGGTTTTTGCCCGTTTTATCCCCCCTTTTACCGTTGCGGAGACCGTCACACTGTCCAGCGACTGCCACTTCCAATCAATGCCCTTGCAGTCGTCATATTCCAATAAACAGATTTTCCAGAGTTTGGAAAAAATCCCTGCGCGGGCCCATTTCTGGAAATGCTCGTGGGCGGCGGAGCCGGAACCATACTCGCGTGGGAGCATTTTTCACTGGCATCCTGTCCGCAGAACGTACAGGATTCCATTGAAGATCGTCCGATGCGGCGTTGGCGGTCGACCTCCTTTGGGCGAGCGAATATGTTTCGGCGAGAGAGGTTCGACCTTAGCCCAAAAGTCGTCTGTGACGTCGCGCCATCCCGGTTTGCGCGGCAGTGGCTTTCGAGAATTGGAGTTCCGTGCCATGACTGGATCCTCCAAATAGATGGTAAAGGTCGTCCACCTTGATTATAACCAATCAGGATTTCCTTGTATCTGGGTTTATGGACGCACTCTAAGTACCGAAGGTGGGACTTGAACCCACACCCTCTTGCGAGGACCGGATTTTGAGTCCGGGACCTCTGCCATAGTCGTGGTATCGGAAACACGTTGCGGTGGTGCTTAAACTTTGGGTGCCATTCGGGTCAGACGTATAATTATAAATCCCCCATCCTTCCCAAGCAGCCCCTTCAAATCTTGGCCGGTCTGACGTATCATAATCCTTGGTGGCACCAGGAAGAGGCCAGATTTGTCGACTCTCCCGGGTGGTTTCGTTCAATGCCAAGACGATTGCGTATCCAGTTCCCGGGCGCCATCGATCACGTCATGTCGCAGGGCAACGTCCGACAGGACATCGTGGACGATGACCACGATCGACAACAATTCCTGGAACGGCTCGCCGCTCAAGCGGCCCGGTCCCGGTTGAAGGTCATCAGCTTCGTCCTGATGACCAATCATTTCCATCTCTGGTTCGAACCCCGATAGCCAACCTCGCGGCGGGCATGCAGCGGTTCCTCTCGGCCCACGCCAAGGGCATCGCCGCCCGGCATCAGCGACCCGGACATCTCTTCCAGGGTCGGTACAAGGCTGAGTTGATCGAGGATGAGTCCTATTATTGGACCGTCAGTCGATATATCCACCTCAATCCCGTGCGAGCCCACCTGGTGGTCCGTGCCGAGGATTGGCCGTGGTCAAGCTTCCCGGGCTATCTCCTTCCCGCGCGTCGGCTGAGCTGGGTCGGCAACGAGCGGTTGTGGCAGGCCTGGAGCGGTGAGTTCGGCGGCAACGCTGCCGACGCGATCGGCGCTTATGCGCGATACGTCTGTTCGGGGGTCGAGCAACCACCGGAATCGCCGTTCGCCACGATGAAACACGGATGGATCCTGGGCTCGGATTCGTTCGCCCACCGGCTGAAAGGTGAATTACCGCTCGAGCCGACCCCCCCCGGGGCACGCGGCAAGCCAAGGCGCTGTTGCAGGATCGTCCCGAGATCACCGTGGACGAAGTCCTCGCAGCGGTCGCCGGCTATTATCGGCTGTCGCCCTCGGATTTGACTCGCACCGGCGTGCATGTCCAGGCCCGCTCGATCGCCGTGTGGCTTTGTCGCCGATGCACGACGACAAAGCTCAGCGCCTTGAGCCGATGTCTGGGATACAGCCGCCCCGAATGTATCCCTGGGATCATCAGACGAGTCGACACCTGGAAGCGACGGAACTCTCTGATCCAGCGAGATATCGTCGCTTTGCAGCGAACCCTCGATCTGCTCGAATCGTGCTGAGCCCCTTCGATGCCTTCGACCAAGCGACCAGCAGAAGATGGGATAAATGGCAATCATGCGCAATTTATAATTATATATCTGACATCAGAGTTCTTATACGTCTGACCCCCGAGTTCTCAGAGTTCTCGTGACCCCCGAGTTCTCTTTTCGACACCCCTCGCCGAGCACCACCGCCCGGACCCCCTCACCCGGCCTTCGGCCGACCTCTCCCTAAGGGGCGAGGTGGTAAAGACGAAAAGCCAGTGGACTCCTGACTTTACAGCGAAAAGTCTCAGCGCGTGTTTCCGAATCATGCGAGCGGATTTCGTTTTCCGCGATTGTCCTCACAGCGATCCATCGCCGGCAAGGTTTTTGTACTCGTTGGCCAGCTCGGCCATGCCGAGATGTTCACAGCACTCCGCGAGAGTCCCGTACGTTGGCTCCTTGTCGGTCAGGACTGGTAGGGTCGCCTCGAGATCGGCGAACGCCTCCTTCCAACGCCCCAGTTTCGCGAGGATGTGACCCCGCGTGTCGCGCAAACGCAACGGGTTGGGCCAAATGTCGATGGCGGCGTTGATCATTGCCAGTGCGGTGTTGCGGTCGGTCGGCTCCGTGGCGGCGAGCTCTCGCGCCAGTTCATTGGCCAGGCCGACAATCTCTGAGTTGTTGCGAAACGCCTGGTCAAAGTCATGCCACGCTTCTTCGGGCCGGCCCTGACGTTCGGAGTCGATTCCCAGGAGAAGATGGACCAGGGCCGGTTTATCCCCGTTGAATATCGCCGTGAGAGTGGCACGAAACGACTCTCCCACTGAGCGCTGTTCGCGCGTCAGGGCGAGGAGCCGGTGGAGTGCCGGCACGTATTTGCCGTTTTGCCGGAGGGCCTCGCTGACGAGACGCAGACGATCGGCCGGCGCGCTCGCGGGGTCGCGCCCCCTGAAGTCCGAGAAAGCCACGTAGGCATGCGCCAGGGCGTCGGTGTAGCGCGGGTCGGGCTGGCGGCGCAGCCCGTCTTGCAAGATGGACAGTGCGGCGGGGAAGTCCTGCCGTAACACCTCAGCCTGTGACCAGCTCAATCGTGCTGCGACGTTGTTTTGGTCGGCCTCGGCTCGGGCGCGGAAGAACGTCGCCGCCTGCCCGGCATGTTGGCGGGATCGCTCGCCATCGTGCCGCAGATCATACAGGCGGGCCAGCGACAGGTTCAACTCGCGCATCGAGGCGGCGGCTCTTGCCAGATGGGTCTCGCTCTCATCCAGGTGGCCCGCTTCCAAAGCTAGCCCGCCGAGCAGGGCGTGTGCTTCCAGAGAATCCGGATCGCCGGCCAGAACGCGCCGCAAGTGGTCTTGAGCGGTTCGTCTCGACAACGCCGAATGCTTGACTCCGGACAGCAGGAGTCGGGCTTGCCACATGTGAGCGGGGACGTAGCCGTCCGCGCCGGCGGCCGGGGCGATTTTCGCGAGTAGTGCCGCGGCTCTCTCTTTTTCGCCGAGTGCCCAGCAACTCCGTGACAGCGCGTAGATAAATTCGGGACGGCCGTCTTCCAGGGCCAGCCGCTCAAAGCATAGTCGGGCGGTCCGGTAGTCGCCAGCGGCAAAGGCCCGTTCCGCCCGGCCTTGGTACAGAGACGCCATCGCTGGAGAAAAACCCTGCGTGGCAGCGGCCAAGACGGCAACAGTGACCGCGCCGCAGATCAGAGCGGGTAGACTCGCCAGGAATGGGAGCAATCGCGAGGCCCAATCCCGCTGGTGCGATTCCACGGTTGACGTCACGGTCGGACCTCCTCGGGCTGCCGGGCGAATTCGTGCAGAAGGTGCTGCGCGAAGCGAAAGAAAACACGGGCTTGCCCCGTCTCATTGTCGGTCAAGGGCCGCAGACTCTCCACGAGTAGCTCGACCTGGTGGCTGGCGGCCGCCGGCCCGCCTGGCTCGACAAGCGGTGAGAACAAGGACCCCGGTTGATTAAAGCGACGGCTGGAAGCCACGTCGACGGGCTGCTCCTGGGCGTCGAACCGGCCCACGAACATCACAGCGGAACGCCCCAGAGGCTTATCCAGTCGGTACTCGCGGAAGTTGCTGACGACCCCCTTCGCGCTTCCGGTCGATTCCGTCACCGTCCAGCCGAGGCTCTGGAAGTACGGCGTCAGAGCCCCACTCGATGGGGCGGGATCATCGACGGCAAGCGTCGCCTGAACCGAGCCCCACCGGTAACGCCAGACGCGCGAACGGCTCCCCAGGGGATGGCCCGCGGGCCGTTGCCTCGCTTCGAAGCCCAGCCTTTGCCAGCTTCCCCAGGCGGCCGGCATTGTCTCCTCGGTGAGGGTGTCGAGCTTGCGCCTGGCGTCAGCTTGGGTATGCGCTTGTGGCGTAAAACAGAGGTACCTGAAACATTGCTAGCAACCCGAATGCCGCTGTGAACTGCCAGGAAACCAAACCGCGCGGTTGAGGTAATGCGCAGTCATCGGTATCGGCGATCGACTCGGCTCGACGCGGGATTTGTGCTTGAATCCAGAAACGACAGCGCCGCGAGACGGCTCCCAGAACCCACAAGAAGCGATCCGTGCTCAAGACCAGCGCCAGGGTCGCCGCCACCGCGACGAGTCCCAGCGCGGCGGTCGGCCATCCTCGCGAAAGGCTCTCTCCCTGCTGGGCCGCCAAGTAAGCGAAACCGGCAACGCGGGCAACTCCGGCCGCCATAGCCCAGAAGAGGGCCGCCGCCAGCAATATGACGATCGACAGGGCCGAACGTCGCGCCGAGAACGCATAAAACATGGTGATGACAAGCACAAGCAACACCCGGTCGGCGCCGCTGGCCGCCTCGTCAACGAGGCATTGGCGGTCGGACAGCTCCAGGATGATTCCCGAGCGGAGATTGGGCACCGCGACCCGGTCGAGCACCGTGGCGGCGCCCCTGGTCACGAGACTCTGGAATCCTAGGCTCAATTGCGATACCACACTGTGAGGCAGGGGAATGGCCAGGCACAAAAGAGCAAGGGTTGGGATGTAACGCCTCAGGAGCGGCCACCCTCCTCTGCCGTCGACGAGCGCGATAACCAAAAACAGAGCGGAAATGGCTGCCAGTGCCGGGGACCAGGCAAGGATCGCCGCCAGCAGGGTTGCCCAGGCCATGCCGAGGAGAACCGCGTCTCGCGAGTTGTCCTCGGACTGGGCTTGGGCCAAACCGGGCTGACGCCAGGCCCGCATCGTGAGGACGCCGGCGCACAGCAAGGCGAGCGGAACGAACTTGTAATGCGGGCCTGACCAACCTTCCTCCAACAGTCCGGCAGTCAATGGGACATAGGCGAGAACCAGAACGACCGCGGCCGTCGCGTTTCTCCAGACAATACTGCGGACTCCCGAGCCCGTCTGGGAAAGCCCGATCACACACGGCGCGATGGTTTGGCTGATGACGGCTCTTTCTTCGGCAACACTCAAATCCACCTCCCCGCCTCATCGGACCGATTGTGAGGATCCGTTGGCCGGCGCCCACTGTTTGAGCAATCGTGTGGCCTTCGGATCGTTGGGCTTCAGCTTCAGAGCCAGCCGCGCCTGCTCCATGGCTTCGTCCTTCTTTCCCACCTTAGCGAGTTGCTCACCCAGCGAGGTGCGGGCATCGATCAGATCAGGCTGGCAACTGATCGCCTGACGCAGGGCGTCGATCGCCGCCGTCGAATCGCCCCGTCGCGCCAGGCAGGCTCCCAGGGCATGGTAGGCACTGGCATAATCCGGCTTGACCTCGACCGCCTTGCGGAACCACGACGTCGCCTCCGCGTAGTCCTCGCGCTGAATGGCTGCGGAGCCCAGGTAGAAGTAGGCCTCGACAGCGAGCGGTTCGATCCGGATCGTGTTCAACAAGGCGTCCTTGGATCCGGAGAGGTCGCCTTGCCGGAGCA
The DNA here is from genome assembly GCA_963779785.1 of uncultured Planctomycetota bacterium. Taxonomy (GTDB): domain Bacteria; phylum Planctomycetota; class Planctomycetia; order Isosphaerales; family Isosphaeraceae; genus CAVRFS01. The sequence continues at coordinate 67,226 of CAWAAW010000049.1, read as the reverse complement.
GGGCTTCTCCCAGTTTCTCCCAGGCCTGAGCGTCGTCGGGGTACTCCTTGACTGCCTGTCTGCCGACCGCGATCGACTCGGCGATATGGCCCTGTTCGAGAAGGATACGGCCGCGAAGCAGCAACGTCCTCTTGCCGGTTTGGAGGCGACTCGCCTCGAGCACGAAAGGGTCGGGCCATGGTTGGTCGTTGGGTCCCTCCGCCGACTGTCGGTAGGCCTGGGCGGCCGCTGAGTTCCCCAGCCGTTCGTGGACCTGAGCCAGGAGCGTTCGCGCGGCTTTGCGCGTCGTTGGGTCGACGAGGCAATGGGCCACTTGTTCGCGGGCCGACGGCCAGTCCCCCTTGGTAAAAGCCGCTCGGGCCAGGCCGAAATGAGCACGCGCGTTGTCGGGGTCGGAGCGGAGGACTTCCCGGAAATGCTCCTCGGCCCGAGTCTGGTTTCCTTCCGCGAGCAGCAGCAATGCCAGGCGCAGCCGCGGCGCATCCGGGACGTTGCCGCACAGTTCGGCGCCACGACGCAACTTGGCGGCGGCCGCGGCGGGGTTGACGGAGGTCTGGATCAGGCCCTGTAAGTACGGCCAGGCGGCGTCGCTGGGATCGAGCCGCTCGGCCTCGACGAAGCAACGCACGGCCGGATCCGTCAGTCCGTGTGCGTGGAAGGTCATTCCCAGCCGGCCCCAGGCAGCCGGCGATCGCGGCGATCGCACCACCTCCGCGCGGGCAAGGGCGACGATCTTCGCCACGGCGGGGTCGATGCCTGTCTCGTCCAGGACCGGCGGCGATGGTGGCTCCGCCGGTCGCGCCCCGCCGTTCCAGAGCGAGAGGCCGAATGCTATGGACAGGACAGTCAGAAAAGCGATGGCCGCACCGCGCCGAGTGGCGTGAGTGCTTGCCGGTCGGTTCATCTCCGGGTTGCGTTGATTCTCGGGATTGCTCATTTCGCGGCCGTGTTCTCAAACTCAGTCTGTCGGGACGGATTTGCCGCCTTTCCTTTTCCTCTCGAAACAACCACCGTTCGGTCGACCGCTGTCTCAGCGAAGAGTTCCTCGCTGCCATCCGGCCAGACGACCTCCAGAGCATCGACACGGTCAACCGGTCCGAGCCCGAAGTGGATGCGGGGATCGTTGCTGCAAAGGTAGCTCGAGCCGGGGTTGAGGAACTGCACCCGCGCCGGCCCCCGGCCCGCACCGTGATCTCCGCGCCATAGGCGTCGCGGCCCAGGACCGGATCGACGGCCCGGACGATCAGCCAATGCCCGCGCGCCGGGGCGACGTTGCGAAAGACACGAGCCGGACCGGCGATTGATGTCACGACAAGGTCTAGGGCACCGTCGCCGTCGATGTCGCCGCATGCCAGACCGCGCCCCACCTGCATTTCGCCGGAGAACGGAGGGTTAGCCAGCGAAATGTCGCGAAACCGGCCTTTACCATCGTTGGCAAACAACTGGCTGCGCTGCTCGTAGGCGCTCCAGAACGATGTGGGCGGGCTGTTGCTACCAGGCTGAGCCAGAGCCACTTGGGGACGTTTGACGCCGCCATCCACCACCGCGGCGTCGAGCGCGCCGTTCTGATCGAAGTCGGCCAGCACGACTCCAAACCCAGTAGCGCGCCAGGCTTGTCGGGTCAGGCCAGCCGGCGCGGTCCGGTCCTGAAAGAGCCCTTGCGGTCTCTGCTGCCAGAGGGTCGGGGTCTCGTCGATCAAGTGGGTCACCAGGACGTCAACGAGACCGTCTCCATCGACATCGCCGATGCCGATCCCCATGTTCGCTTCGGCAGCTCCCATGGCGTTGTAGGCGATTCCGCGCCTACGGCTTCCTCCTTGAACGTACCGTCCCGCTGGTTGATCCAGAGGTGATTGGGTTTGCCGTCGTTGGCGACCACGATGTCCGGCCAGTGGTCGCCACTGAAGTCGCCGCAGAAGACGCCCAGGCCGGGACCGGGATTGAGTGCGAGCCCGGCCTCGACCGTCACCTCCTGGAAACCGGCGGAATTCGCGCCAATCTGCTTGGCTCCGCCCAGATTGCGAAAGAGCTTCGCGACGGTGCCCAGAAACGCCGAGGGACCGCAAAAGTCCTGCCGGCCATCGGGACCTGCACACCAGCGAGATGGGTCATAGTTGAGGTAGTTGACAACAACGAGGTCGAGCCAGCCGTCACGATCGTAGTCGAGGAATGCCGCTGACATTCCCCAGAGGCGACTGGCCAGCTTCGACTCGCTGGTGACATCTTTGAACGTTCCATTCCCTTGGTTCAAAAACAAGCGGATGCCACCGTACTGCGTCACTAGAACGTCGAGCCGGCCGTCATTATTGACGTCGCCGATCGCCACACCCATGTTGTAGCCGGCGATATCCAGCCCGGAGCCTTTACTGACATCGATGAACCGGCCATCGGCGCCCTGTCGGAATAAACGGTTGACAACACGACATTCCGGTCCGCCATTCTGGAGCAAGTACAAATCCAGGCGACCATCGTCGTCGAGGTCGAAGAGAGCGGCCCCGGAACCGAACAACTGTGGCAAGAAGTACTTGCCGGTCCGGCCGGCCTCGTGAACGAAATTTAGACCCATCTCCGCGGTCACGTCCTGAAACCAGGGCGGGTTCGCCGGCTCAATCAATCGAGCTTCCGGCGCCGGCTTGGGCAGGTCGGGCGTCGCGGCGGGCATTCTTCCCTGACAACCCGCGCCCATGGGCAATGAGATCAAAAGTACGAACAGTACATAACGTAATGAACAACTATTAACCCATAGAGAACCCGGGGAGCAAGTGCTCGCCCCGACGCGGCGCCCGGGCGAGCGAGTCGTGGACTGATTTCGACAATCCGGGTTCAACGTGGGCCGGGTCTTTGGGCAGATCAATTCGGCCATGGTGAACTCTGCGGCCGAGGGGCCGGGTCGTTCCCTTTGGGGCGCCCTGCAGCCGGTAGGAGACAATAGAGAGTCAGGAAAGTAATGTCCGCGGAACTGAGACGATTGCGTCGAAACCGGGCCAGATGCGGCCGGGACCCACACCAACCCGACGCGCGAGCGAGGGGACCGGCTGTGCGTCCGCAACGGTCCGCGGCCAGCGTCCCTCGCTCTGCGCATCGGGTTCGTATGGGCATAGCCTGCGCGGAACGCATCACTTTCCCGACTCTCAATAGATGAAAAGGAATTGACCAGATTGAGGACAGATTACGCAACGTGCTTGCGCGACTGGCGTGCCCAGCAGCCGTAGGCAGCCATCATCAAGACGCTGCCCGCCCAGAGCGTCAGGCTGGTAGGCTCGGGGACCGACCCGAAGGTGAAATTACTTATGGTTTGGGTGCTTGAGCCAGCACCGGTGCCGCCCGTGAAGCCGACCCACGCGGTGCCGGCCCCGAGAACCGACGCGAGGTCAGACGTGAAGCTAGTCGAGAAAGTGGCACTCGTGACGGTGTCCTTGAGAGTCTCGGTGAGGACGTTCGTGGTTCCATTGTACGACAGTAAGACCGCGATCGGGTCAGTGCTATCCAGGTTAACCGGGCTGGTCGAAGTGAAGGATCCGATATTGCCATTAGTGGCCAAGGCCGTTCCCTCGAACGGGGTCCAGATGTCGAGTGCCACGGCGGCGCTCGGTGCGATGCCTGAATAGCCCAGGCCTGATCCGGTCCCCCCCACGGCATTGAGCCCCTCGTTCTGGAGAACGAAGGTCATACCATCCGCCAGAGCAAAGCTGTTGCCCCCTGTCGCCTGGTACGTGAAACTGGCCTGGAACCCTGCGGAAATGCTCTGGGGCGTGTTGTAATACACGCTAGTGGCCTCAAACGTTTGGTTGTTGGTCAGGGTGGCCGTGTCGCCACTGATTGAGCCTCCGCCGTCGGGGCTGTTGAGCGTGAAGTTCACGCCGTTGTTGAACCCGGTGATGTCGGCACGCGTGGTGACCACCACCGCGCCCACGATCAGTAAACTTGTGAGCAATGGGAACTTGCAAGACGCCGCTTCCGCAGGGAATCTCTTCATGTTCAGGCTCCCGTCGAGGTGATGACTCGAGTCTCAAACCCGATGATGCAACGTTCTTCCCTCCCAATCACTGGAGGCGATACCAACGTGGTTCACCCCCAGAATGGCAAAGGTTACAATACCTAATGAGTCATTTCAATCCGGAAACTGACATTTTGTGTTAACTTTTATGATTCATTCGGGTACGTGCGATTGCTGAGATGCTGACGGCTGCCGAAATGATCGCGATTGCTGAAATAATTGCGGTTGGTGAGATGCTGAGGGTTGCCGAAATGATCGCGATTGCCGAAATGATCGCGATTGCTGAAATGCTCGCGGTTGCTGAGATGCTGAGGGTTGCCGAAATGATCGCGGTTGGTGAGATGATCGCGGTTGGTGAGATGATCGCGGTTATTGGGATAATGCCAACGGCGTCGCGTCGGGTTTTCTTGTGGCGTCCATTTCCATTGCGATTGAGATCGATGCCCAAGCTCTGGAAGCATTACCCGAGCCGAAGCCTCGGCACGCCGTTGTTCCGGGCGACCGAGCCGCTCACCGACTCATATTCCGACGCTAGAAAGCTCACTTCGAACGACATCGAGACCGCGACTACCTCCTTCGGCAGCGGCGGCCTTTGGAATGGGCCGGAAACGACCTCACGGTTAGATCCTATCCCCTGAACTTCTATGCAAGATGCGGAGAAGTTTGTGGATTCTTTGAGCCTGTTTTCGTAGATTGGTGGATGTTGCCGGAGCGACGCTAACGAGCTGCACCCGTACCTTGCGACTCGGCGTCCAAAGGGGACTGAAACCGAGATAAGTCCTGATATTGCAAATACCTTTTGCTCCGGTCAGGGTCGCCCCTGCACCCGCCTTCATCCGCCAATCGTCATGAGCGGATTGCAATTGTCGGCCGTCTTCCAGAACGACGCCAAAGAATCGAAGCCTTCATCCGCCAATCGTCATGAGCGGATTGCAATTGAGGCCCGTATTTCCTCGGGTGAACACACTAGGAAAATACATCAGTATGCGTGAACCGCGGGACCGAAACGCTGGGAGCCCTGGGCACGATCAGCGGCGGCGGCAACTCGTTCTCCTTCAATCAGAGTGATTACAACTCGCTCTGGCTCAGCTCGCCGGAGACCGACACCGCCAGCTACAGCATGAATATGGCCGGCACCGAGACCTACGCTCCCGGTGGCTCGATCAGCGGCGGCTCCGACAGCTTCACCTGGAACCAGAACGCCTACGACAAGACCACGATCATTTACGATCAACTCGCCGGCACCGCGACCCAGACCAACTACGAGATGCTGGTCACCGAAACGGTCTCGGACACGATGTACGACGTCGGCAGCGACGTCCTGGGCGCCAGCGACTCGATCGTCTCCAACGGCGACGACTACACGATCATCGACTGGCAGCAGGTCACCTCCACCATCGTCGACAGCGGCTCGTCGGCCACCTCCTTCTATATCGACGCCGTCGGCATCGACGACTACACCACGAGCGACGCCGGCAGCAGCACGCTGTCGGCCTCGGGCCAGAGCTACGGGCTGGACACGGTCACCTTCAGCGAATCCACCAGCGACAACGACTACGATACCCAGTCCTTCGGCACCACCTTGTACGATTGGGGCAGCGCCACCGATTACTACACCAATTCCGACGTGAGCACGATCACCAACTCCAACGGCGTGACCACCTCAAACGACGCCTTCGTGATGGTCGACCAGCATTCCGTGTTCGGCGGCGCCGAGGGGAACACGACCAGCTCCACCATGGTGCAAAACTTTGTGGACAACGGCAGCGACGTCGACAGCTCGTGGTCCAGCGGGACCTCCAGCCCCACGGGCATCGCGCTGAGCTTCACCAACACGGATACCAGCAGCGACTCGGGCACATCCGACGAGACCGTCACCGGCCCGAGCGCGTATACCGCCAGCGGAGGCAATAGCAACAATGCGATCAATTTGACGACCGGGACCTACGTCAGCAACGCGGAGGGGAGCGCCTACCACACCTACAACTCGATGACCTTCAACAACTCGAATTGGGACAGTGGCTCGGTGTACGTTGATGGCGCTTGGAACAGTTTCAACCTGTTCTTTGGGTCGAGCGAAACCCTGGTGACGACGGTGTCGGGACCGCCGCCGAGCACGGCCACGCTCACCTCGATCAGCAGCAGCGCCAGCTTCTCGGAGACCTACGGGCCGGATGGCGCCTTCGGTGCAATCCCGGCGACCGGCACGGCGGTGAACTCGGGATTCGGCACGGCGAACAAGTTGGGCTATTACGAAGGCGGCGGGGTGCATAACGGCAGCGATAACCGAGGTTTCGATGGGGGGTCGGGTCTGGCATCGGCGTTGGGCGGCCAGAACGTGCACGGGCTGGAGTTCACCGGCCCCGAGGAGCAGGCTGTGATCGAGAGCGGCGGGGTCGCCATCTATGACGCCGACGGCAGCGTCAACCCCGAGGCGCCCCCCAGCACGTCCTGGCAATCGCACCCATCGACGGTGGGCTACGTGCGCGGCAACCAGAGTTCAGGGAGCAGCGCGGGCACGCAAGGCGCGGCGATGGACAGCGGCACCCGCAACGGCACGCCGGCCGACGAGCTATGCGCGGCTGAGCAACAGCGGGACCGAAGAGAACCCCACCTCGGCGCAACCGGCGCCGCCCCGCGCGGAGCAGGCGGCGGGCGGAGCAGGTGGCGGAGGGGGGGCGGCAAACCCAGGCCCACAAGCGAGGGGAGGGAGCGGCGACTCGCTTGGGGGCATCATGGATCCCACCAACGGGCAATGGGGAGCCAATCTTAATCCGTTCACGGGTATCGGCAGCGGTGGTGTCACAATCCGTTCGCCGGCTGGTTCGGGAGCGGCAGCGGCGACGTCCCCGACGCGTCGGGTTCCGGGACCGATAACAATGGCGTAGGCGTGGCGATGTTTGGAGGAGACGGAACGCGCCGATATCAACCGATGGTCCCAAAAAAGCCGTCTGCGCCGGGGTCGAGCCAAGGCGTCATTCCCCGGCAGACTGGTACGAATGCCGGCCCGCCGCCGGTTGCCGACCCGACCGCGTCGCAGATTAGCCAGACCGGTACGCCGAAAGCTAACTTAAACGAAGAATGCGGCGGTGTTGATCCGGAAGCTGTTAATCCAGGATCGAACTCTCTAGGTGGTGGCGGGTCGCAACCACCCACGGCTACACCGCAGCCGCCCTCCTCCCCGCTCGACGACGGCGGCCCAGGTGATGCGATCGTCGGTGCTGGAGAAGGCGGCACGAGCTGGGATGACGGGCCCGCAGCAGGAGGAGTTTTCAATTATGTCTGGAACGCCGTGCGCTCAGGTACTCAAAGGCGACTACACCCCCGACAACGAAAGGAATGCCCTCGGAACTGGTCTTGAGGTCGTTGCCGGGTTTTCGCCTCTCGGCGTGGTCCAGAGTGCTCGCGATCTAACACAGAACGTCACCAATTGGGAGTGGACAGTCGGTCATGCGCTGAAGACCGGTACCAATGTTGCGGGATTGTTCCCCGGGGTGAAAGGAATCGTAACCTTGGTCAAGGGGGCCAAGGGAGTAACGGGTACAGCGAAAGCCCTAAACGCGGCAGGCAAGGTTGCCGGGAATCTTGGCGACGCCCTCAGTGCGGAGCAAAAGCTGGCTAAGGCGAGCCACATGCTAAAGGTACTTGGTTGTTTCGCGGCCGGGACGCCGATCCTGACTCCAAAGGGCAGCACGTTGATTGAGCAGATCCAGCCTAACGACTGGGTGTTGGCGGCTCCTGACGACGATCCCACGTCATACCCGGTGCCGCGGCAAGTTGAGGCAATCTCTGAGAACTTTCTCCCGACGCTCGACCTGCATGTGAACGGCCGCACCATCCGCACGACGGCGGAACACCCGTTCTGGGTGAAGGGCCGCGGCTGGGTCGACGCGCAACAGCTCGAAGCAGGGGACCAGCTACGGACCCATGACGGGCGCTGGCTGGAAGTTGAGGGGGTGGAGGGCCCAAGAGAAGCAGAGCCGGTTTACAACATGCGCGTCTCGGAGTACCATACGTACTTCATCGGTCACCAGCTCTGGGGATTTTCGATCTGGTCGCACAATGACCCACTCTCCTGTATTAATTTGGCCGGCACGGCGATTAAGCGCGGCAGCGGCAGCCTCGACATTGACGGTGCCCTGCACTTCATCTGGACCGCCTCTTCCGGAAGAACGTTCGATCTTTACCTCAAAGGCGAGGTTGTGGGCAAACGACTGGTCCTTGAGCGGGGTGACATAATGAACCAGTTCGGCCGCTGGTCAGAGGCAACCCACGAGGTCGGTGCAGGCGGTTTGGGACAACTACTACGCGACCTCGGCACGGCGTTTGGTGTGACCGAAGTGGAGTTGTTGAACAAGATGGAACGCGTTGGACAGACATGGAAGGACGGCTCGAAAAAGTACATCGGCCCTGGGGTTTACCCCATTGACTGAAGGGACGTCGATGAAGGTGCTGCTCTATACGATTGATGAGGCTAATGGCCGTTGTGCCCTTCTTTGCAAGAAGATCCACGAGGCCACGGGCATGTCTGATACGGATAGTATACGCCTTGGGAAACAGTTGTTTGCGGGTTATTATCCTCGTGACAACCCCCTGGCTGTCGATGTTCGTGACTGGAGGTCGGCCGACGAACTGCGGGCACTTTGTGCCGAATTTGGCATCACGGTTGATCATCAAGTGGAGGGCGACGGGTGTTGATCGAAGGGGCATTTTCATACCGGCTGCCCGCCCGCGTCAGCAGTCCGCTAGCAAGACGGCAACGCGAGTCCAAGCGCGAGTCCACGAGTCCAAGGGGTCAGACCTGAATGGCACGTCCTGTAGGCGTAAGTCAGAGGAGGTCCAGAGGAGGTCCAGAGGAGGTCCAGAGGAGGTCCAGAGGAGGTCCAGAGGAGGTCCAGAGGAGGTCCAGAGGAGGTCCAGAGGAGGTCCAAGGGGTCAGACCTAGAGGAGGTCCAAGGGGTCGGAGGTCCAAGGGGTCCGGAGGTCCAAGGGGTCAGACCTAGGAACAAGTCTTTTCCAAGGTCCCGGCTGAGGGAGGCTCAAACGGCAATAGCCAGACCGACGGCTACACCGGTTCCGGCTCCTCGACCCTCACCACCACCTCAACCCAGACCTACACCTCGACCCAGACGGCCACCACCACCCTGGGCTCCAATGGCACCATCAGCAGCGCCGGCTCGACCGACTCGCTGTACGAGACCGGCAACGACAGCGTCACCAGCGACGTCGGCTCGGGGACCCGGGTTCGTCAGGTCAATTACGGCGGCGGCGACGGACAGTCCTCGACCTTTACCACCACGTACTCCTCGTACGACTCCAGCGCCGACAGCTTCACCCAGACTGTGAGCGATGTCCAGTCCCTGGGCGCCAACGGCACGATCGCCTCCGGCCAGGACCTGGACACACTCACTTCGTTCGGCTCCAGCACCTACACCTACACCGAGTACGGTGGCCGCACCATCTCGTTCGCGGGCGGCGGCTACATCGGCGGCTCGTACAACGACTACGAGAGCACCTCGCAGTCGTACACGCTGTCGGACAGCACCTCGATCGCGCTGGGTGCCAACGGCACGATCGCGTCCGGCACGGTCGCCTCCTTGACCACCCAGGTCTATTCCGACAGCCAGTCGTTCAGTGAGTACGGCGCCGAGAACGTCCCCGACCCCGAGGGTGGGCCGCCGTTCAGCGGCGAGCTCACGCAAACGAGCGTGACCACCAGCTACGCCTACAGCGTGAACCGCGGGACCGAAACGCTGGGAGCCCTGGGCACCATCAGCGGCGGCGGCAACTCGTTCTCCTTCAATCAGAGTGATTACAACTCGCTGTGGCTCAGCTCGCCGGAGACCGACACCGCCAGCTACAGCATGAATATGGCCGGCACCGAGACCTACGCCCCCGGCGGCGCCATCAGCGGAGGCTCGGACAGCTTCACCTGGAACCAGAACGCCTACGACAAGACCACGATCATTTACGATCAACTCGCCGGCACCGCGGCCGAGACCAACTACGAGATGCTGGTCACCGAAACCGTCTCGGACACGATGTACGACGTCGGCAGCGACGTTCTGGGCGCCAGCGACTCGATCGTCTCCAACGGCGACGACTACACCATCATCGACTGGCAGCAGGTCACCTCCACCATCGTCGACAGCGGCTCGTCGGCCACCTCCTTCTACATCTATGCCGTCGGCATCGACGACTACACCACGACCGACGCCGGCAGCAGCACGCTGTCGGCGTCGGGCCAGAGCTACGGGCTGGACACGGTCACCTTCAGCGAATCCACCAGCGACAACGACTACGATACCCAATCCTTCGGCACCACCTTGTACGATTGGGGGACCGCCACCGACTACTACACCAATTCCGACGTGAGCACGATCACCAACTCCAACGGCGTGACCACCTCGGACGACGCCTTCGTGATGCTGGACACCCACTCGGTGTACGGCGGCGACGTGGGCTCTTCGGTGAGCGGCACCTGGTCGGAAGGCTGGACGGACGACGGCACCGACGTCGACGTCTCATCGGCCAACGGGACGTCCAGCCCCACGGGCGTGGCCTTGACCTTCTCCAACTCCGATTCCAGCGGCGACGTCGGCGTATCCAACGAGTCCGCCGTGGGCGAGTACACCCACAACGGCGGCAACAACAACTCCGCCATCAATTTCACGGACGGGACCTACGTCAGCAACGCCGAGGGGAGCGACTACAACACCTACAGCTCGACCACCTTCGATGACTCCAATTGGGTCACCGGCACGGAATACTGGATGGGCATGTCCTATACGGTGAACGTCGGCAACGGCACCAGCCAAACCCTGGTCACCACCGTGACGGGCCCGCCTCCCAGTACCGAAACGCTCACCGATGTGAGTGGTAGCTACAACTCGCACACCTACGGCCCGTATGGGTCGACCGGACTGGTGCCGCCGACGGGTACGGCGGTGACGGCGGGATTCGGCACGGCGAACCAGTTGGGCTATTACGAAGGCGGCGGGGTGCATAACGGCAGCGATAACCGTGGTTTCGACACGGGGTCGGGTCTGGCGTCGGCGTTGGGAGGCCAGGACGTGCACGGGCTGGAGTTCACCGGCCCCGAGGAGCAGGCGGTGATCGAGAGTGGCAAGGTCGCCATCTACGACGCCGACGGCACCGTCAACCCCTTGGAGCCCCCCGGCACGCCCTGGCAGTCGCACCCGGCGGCGGTGGGCTACGTGCGTGGCAACCAGGGCTCGGGCACCGCGGCGGGCACGCAAGGCGCGGCGATGGACAGCGGCACCCGCGACGGCACGCCCGCCGACGAGCTGGCGCGGCTGAGCAACAGCGGGACCGAAGAGAACCCAACCTCGGCGCAGCCGGCGCCCACACCGCGCGCGGAGCAGGCGGCGGGCACCCCCGCAGCCTCAAGCGCATCGGACGCCGCGGCGAACCCGGCGAATGTTGGCAATAGCAACGGCGCCAACGCGGCGGCGGGCGGGGTTCGGATGCCGATGGCGGCGGTCAGCGCGGTGCGCAGGACCATGGGACGACGGGAGGCGGCGGCCAGACGGGAGGGGGGGCCGGTAGCCCCGCAGCTACGACGGCGCGGGGAAGGGGCTCAAATTCTATACTAGCGAAGCTCGATTCTCTAGGGGACAGAATCACTTCTATGGGGGCTCCTATAGAAGCGGGCCTCAGTTCTGCTGTCCTTTGGTTGAACCACGACCTACTCGGAATGCCTCGCCCCAACTTTAACGTTGACATGGGCCAGGGAGGTGGGAACGGCGGCAACTCGTCGACTGGCGGTCCGTGGCCGCGCGACGGGTCAAACGTTGGCGGACAAAACGGCCAGCAAGTCGCGCAGTCGCCGCCCGCCAACAGCAACGCGGCGCCGCAACAGCGCCTGCAACTGGGAATCCGGCTGGCCAGAGCGGACTGGACCTCGACCAGGTCGCTGGGCTTGCGAAGACCTACGGGATCGCCGCGGTCAAGACGGCGGCGGTGGCGTTCGTCGCTGGTGCGGCGATCGCGGGGTTTCTTACGTTGGCGGTCGCCGCCGCCCCGGCGGCCGGTGGGGTCGCAACCGCGGCGGTTGTCATTCTGGTCATGGCCTGCGTTTTTGAATTGGCCATGCAGGCTCAAGAAGTCTATTACGGCAAGGATCGCTGCGGTGCCGACCTGTCTGCCAACGACCGAGCTGAAATCGCCGGGAATATGACAGGCGGCCTCATCGGTGGCTATTTGGGCGGCAAGGCGGGCAAATTTCTTGGGGACGCCTTCGCACCGACCCTCGCGGAATTCTTTGCACCCAAAACCTCGGGCCTCGCCGGCTGGTCAGCAGTTCACGGCTGAGGCCATGTCTTGCTTCCCCGCCGGAACGCTGGTCGCGACGTCCGATGGGTTGCGGCCGATCGAGTCGATCGTCGCCGGCCAAAGGGTCTGGGCCTTTGACCTGATCGCGAGTCAGTGGCTGCTCCGGCACGTGCTACGCGCTCATTCTCGTCACTATGAGGGCAACGCGGCTTCGGTGACGGTGGCAGGGGAGACGATCGATTCCACATCGCGCCACCCGTACTTCGTCGTCCGGGGACAAGACCTGGAGGATCGGCCGACTTTGGAGCATTTGGCCCGGGTGCCCGATGGAGCCACCACGCCCGGTCGCTGGGTTGACGCGGCAGATCTGCGTGTGGGCGACGAACTCCTCTTGCGAGATGGACGAATCGAGCCGATCGAGCACTCGTGGGTTTATCCGTTCTTCGACAAAGTTTATAATTTTGAGGTAGACGACCTACACTGCTACGCAGTCGGCTGTTCAGGCATCCTCGTCCACAATAACAGCGGAGAACAAGGTGTTGGGGATGTTGCTCCAAACACTGCACGACTTACCCAGCGGGCAGATGAGATTCAATCCGTTCTGGATCACCCTGCTGCAAGAAATGGTCGTACGACTGCTGTCCTCGAAACGTCAGGAGATGATGTTGTTGGGGGCGGAGTGCGAGATCTCAGTCCTGACCAACGTGCTGCACTGAAGCCGGGGGAGATACCAGCGAAACTTCCGGGGGAGCATGCTGAGATTACCGTGTTAGATGCCGCCCAAAACCGTGGTCTTACGCCGAAAGCAATCGGAACCTCACGAGATTTTTGCCCTGATTGCATCGACGCTCTTCAAAAGGCTCGCGCAAGGATTACAGGACCCCGAACTGCTGTCTGGGATTGAGGACGAGAAAAATGCAAACCTTCGATCGTTCTAGGCTAAGAGTTCGGCTCGAAAATCTTGCCCCGCAGTGTCAAACAATCTTTGCATTATCATGTGCCAAGCGCTTCATGCCACTTTACAAAGCTTTCTGTGATGAGTCCGGACGTGGGCATTGGGAACTCCTACGTTCGACACTGGATCGCCTATGGAGCGAGTCGTGCTGCGGTACAACAGGCCAAGAGGACAAGCTGTTTCTGGAGAATTACGAGGATCTCGTTCCTGGAGATAGCGTACCTCGTTCAGATCGTACAATGCTTGACCCACTCGCAGAGAATGCAATCCTAGCTCTGGAATCCGCTTGCGAGCACCTCCTGTCGCATGACAGCGAGAAAGCCATTTGGGCTGCGGGCCAGGCGTACGAAGCGGCGGATTACGTGGCTCACAATCTTGCAGACGTCAACTTTGGAGAACCGAACGCCGAAACATTGATACTGGAAAACAAATTAGTGCAAAATGAACTAGAACGACAACTAGATGACTTGGCGGAGTTGGAGAAGAACTGTCGCGGCCCCAATGGAATGAGGAACGTCGCTGCAACGCTTCGTGGAGAGTCTGAGAATGGATGGGAGGGGTTACAAACAATCATCGCTCGTCTGATTGCAAAACACCGAAAAAAAGCTTAAAATGCACTTCGGGAAAGACGGGCGGGAAAGAAACGACGCGAGAAACCAGGAAAAGGGTCCAAGGGGTCAGACCTGAATGGCACGTCCTGTAGGCGTAAGTCAGTGGCAGCGAAACCGTTATGGGGCGTGGCCACGAATGTCTTAAGCGGGGGACTTGGGGTCAGCCTTCGGGGGACTTGGGGTCAGCCTTGGGGGACTTGGGCCGGGGGTCCATGGGGGACTTGGGCCGGGGGTCCAGGGGGTCCGGGGGTCCACAGGGGTCAAGGGGTCCAGGGGTCAGACCTAGGAGCAAGTTTATTCTTGCCATCCGTCGGCGTGTGTGGTTTTAGGTCTCCAAGGGGTCAGACCTACAGAGACCTGGGGCCGGACCGAGTTAGTAGTCTTTTCCGAGGTCCCGGCTAGGGGGGCTCAGACGGCAATAGCCAGACCGACGGCTACACCGGTTCCGGCTCCTCGACCCTCACCACCACCTCAACCCAGACCTACACCTCGACCCAGACGGCCACCACCACCCTGGGCTCCAATGGCACCATCAGCAGCGCCGGCTCGACCGACTCGCTGTACGAGACCGGCAACGACAGCGTCACCAGCGACGTCGGCTCGGGGACCCGGGTTCGTCAGGTCAATTACGGCGGCGGCGACGGACAGTCCTCGACCTTTACCACCACGTACTCCTCGTACGACTCCAGCGCCGACAGCTTCACCCAGACTGTGAGCGATGTCCAGTCCCTGGGCGCCAACGGCACGATCGCCTCCGGCCAGGACCTGGACACACTCACTTCGTTCGGCTCCAGCACCTACACCTACACCGAGTACGGTGGCCGCACCATCTCGTTCGCGGGCGGCGGCTACATCGGCGGCTCGTACAACGACTACGAGAGCACCTCGCAGTCGTACACGCTGTCGGACAGCACCTCGATCGCGCTGGGTGCCAACGGCACGATCGCGTCCGGCACGGTCGCCTCCTTGACCACCCAGGTCTATTCCGACAGCCAGTCGTTCAGTGAGTACGGCGCCGAGAACGTCCCCGACCCCGAGGGTGGGCCGCCGTTCAGCGGCGAGCTCACGCAAACCAGCGTGACCACCAGCTACGCCTACAGCGTGAACCGCGGGACCGAAACGCTGGGAGCCCTGGGCACCATCAGCGGCGGCGGCAACTCGTTCTCCTTCAATCAGAGTGATTACAACTCGCTGTGGCTCAGCTCGCCGGAGACCGACACCGCCAGCTACAGCATGAATATGGCCGGCACCGAGACCTACGCCCCCGGCGGCGCCATCAGCGGAGGCTCGGACAGCTTCACCTGGAACCAGAACGCCTACGACAAGACCACGATCATTTACGATCAACTCGCCGGCACCGCCGCCGAGACCAACTACGAGATGCTGGTCACCGAAACCGTCTCGGACACGATGTACGACGTGGGCAGCGACGTTCTGGGCGCCAGCGACTCGATCGTCTCCAACGGCGACAACTACACGATCATCGACTGGCAGCAGGTCACCTCCACCATCGTCGACAGCGGCTCGTCGGCCACCTCCTTCTACATCTATGCCGTCGGCATCGACGACTACACCACGACCGACGCCGGCAGCAGCACGCTGTCGGCCTCGGGCCAGAGCTACGGGCTGGACACGGTCACCTTCAGCGAATCCACCAGCGACAACGACTACGATACCCAATCCTTCGGCACCACCTTGTACGATTGGGGGACCGCCACCGACTACTACACCAATTCCGACGTGAGCACGATCACCAACTCCAACGGCGTGACCACCTCGGACGACGCCTTCGTGATGCTGGACACCCACTCGGTGTACGGCGGCGACGTGGGCTCTTCGGTGAGCGGCACCTGGTCGGAAGGCTGGACGGACGACGGCACCGACGTCGACGTCTCATCGGCCAACGGGACGTCCAGCCCGACGGCAATCGCCTTGACCTTCTCCAACTCCGATTCCAGCGGCGACGTCGGCGTATCCAACGAGTCCGCCGTGGGCGAGTACACCCACAACGGCGGCAACAACAACTCCGCCATCAATTTCACGGCCGGGACCTACGTCAGCAACGCCGAGGGGAGCGACTACAACACCTACAGCTCGACCACCTTCGATGACTCCAATTGGGTCACCGGCACGGAATACTGGATGGGCGTATCCTACACGGTGAACGTCGGCAACGGCACCAGCCAAACCCTGGTCACGACCGTGACGGGTCCGCCTCCCAGTACCGAAACGCTCACCGATGTGAGTGGTAGCTACAACTCGCACACCTACGGCCCGTATGGGTCGACCGGACTGGTGCCGCCGACGGGTACGGCGGTGACGGCGGGATTCGGCACGGCGAACCAGTTGGGCTATTACGAAGGCGGCGGGGTGCATAACGGCAGCGATAACCGGGGTTTCGATAGGGGTCGGGTCTGGCGTCGGCGTTGGGAGGCCAGGACGTGCACGGGCTGGAGTTCACCGGAGCCGAGGAGCAGGCGATCGCGTACAACGGCACGATCGGGGTGGACGACTTCGACGGCACATATAACAGCGAGGATGGCGCACCGCTGGCCTGGCAATCGCACCCGTCGTCGGTGGGCTACGTGCGCGGCAACCAGGGCTCGGGGAGCGGCGCGGGCACGCAAGGCGCGGCGATGGACAGCGGCACCCGCGACGGCACGCCTGCGGACGAGCTGGCGCGGCTGAGCAACAGCGGGACCGAAGAGAACCCCACCTCAGCGCAACCGGCGCCCACACCACGCGCGGAGCAGGCGGCGGGCACCCCCGCAGCCTCAAGTCGCATCGGACGCGGCGGCGAACCCGGGGAATGCCGGCAATAGCAACGGCGGCAACGCCGGAGGCGGCAGGCGGGGCGCGGTGGCGAGGGATGTACCTCTGGGATTCCGGTATCCGTCCTGACAGGTGTCGGGACGTACCCGTTTCACCGGCTTGCTGACCTTCTTTAGCGGCGGCCGCAACTCACAGGCAGCAGGGCCGGAGCCGGACGTACAGGCGGTTCTTCGACATGCTTGGCCTCGGGGGCCCCATGGCGCGTTTGCGGCGCGGCCCGGGTTCGGGCGATTCCGCGATGCAAACGGCGGTGGGCAACGCCGGGCCACGGGACTGGCGGTGGTGTCGGGAGGCGGGTCGCAATACGGTGGCGGCGTTCCGGGCGAATTCCTGCCGGCCGCCAGCCCCAGCGCGGATACTCCGGCAGAATAATGCTACCGGCTCAACCTGGCTCGGAGGTTTCCCACACCGCCAGCCGCGTCGCAGACTCCAACGAGCCCGACCGCTACGCCTCAATCGCCCTCCTCCCCGCTCGACGACGGCGGCCCAGGTGATGCGATCGTCGGTGCTGGAGAAGGCGGCACGAGCTGGGATGACGGGCCCACTCCCGTCGACACCAATGCAAAGGTACCGCTGTCTTCAATGGCTCAAGGAAAATCCAAACGCACGGGGAAGCTGGGAGTGGCTAGCCACCTCCGAGGAGGAAGTGGTCCCCCAAGCTCAGTTTGATAGCAAATCAGTTGCCGATCCTTTCCTTTACCTGGGGACTTGGATCATCGGTAAGCTGGAAGATTACACCACTCCCCCGAACCATAAAGTTGCTCCAGCGTCACGGCATAAAAGTCTATGGTGGCACTCCGCCTTGTGTGATCATTATCGGATGGGCTAAAGGGGAGAATCCGTCTAGACGCGAACACTGCGGAAGTTGCCAACCCATCGGCAATCCGATTCACTCAGCCGACCGCAAGCCCGAACTTCAGCACGGGGGGGCATACGATCCAAAGTACATTGGAGGAACTCAAAGCCGGAAAATCAGCTTTCAGCCTCCCGGCCATACGTGTTATCGAATACGATGGGAAACTCTTCACCCTTGACAACAGACGGCTTGTCGTATTTCAGAACGCAGGACTGGATGAGATTCCGATTCAGCGACTCTCGATGACCGACGCCGCTGTAGCGAAGGGATTCGCGCGAAAATTCAATCCAATTGAAGGCGGAACTAAGATCGTTATAACTCCGAATTCAAATCGTGCGGCAGCGCAGGCCTTGCTGCGTCAGATGGGGAAAATCAAATGAGCAAGATCAAAGAACTGAGCAAAAAGCTGTTCGATCTGCACCCTGTTTTGGCGTGGTCGGATGACGGAGAGGGATACGTCCCTATTGCGGAACATTCTCCTCTTCCCTTGGATTGCGGACCCCTTCTGGTGAAAGCTAAGCTATTTCCTAAAAACGGTCCTTTGCTAGATGGATATGTTATTGGTCTTGAGTCGGTCTATGCAATCGGCATTTTCGATGAATCGACCGATTATGTGTTCAATAGTCGTCTAAGCTCGATGCAAGACAAGATAGAATCTGATTTGTTTAAGGGTCTCGGGACCGAGCCCTTCGAGCTTTTCCCATTGAGATTCACCACGGAATTTCGTCTTCAGAATGGGGCAGCCCTCGAGGGGTGGTTTACGATGGATTCTTCCAGTCCAGGGGGTCAGACCTTCCAGTCCAGGGGGTCAGACCGAGTGTGCGCCGTGATAAGGTGTTGGTCTCCAGTGGGTGCAATTCCCACCTGGCAAGTTGGTCGCTCCAGCCAGTAGCTATCGGAGCGGCGGTGGAGGTAACGAAACCGTCGGAGCCTTCGAGACAAATGTGTCGCTCTGGCGATGCAGCGAGCAGGCAGGCCGTAACCTGAGTGAACGTCGAGCAGGCCTCGAAACGACCAATGTGTGCGCCGACCTTGCACTAGGATGGGGAAGGCCGTAGCCGCTGGCGAGTATGCAAACGGCTGGAATACGCTGTTTCACGAACGACCAGACCCAGCGGGCCACCGGGGTAATGACGACGGCATGTCTGTACAAGGAGATCAACGCAACACGGGAAACCCCAAGCGGTGAGGGCGCGTGACTCTCAACCGGACGCCCGCGAGGGATAGGCCGGGCCGCCTGGGGTGGCGGATAGGCCCGTAGTACCGTCGACGCCGGGTAACGCCGGTCGAGGGAAGGGGCCTTAGTTCAAGGTCAACGTAGCAAGCGGCCGACAGCCGGGAGATTGGCATGAGCCTAACACCTCCGATGAAGGTTGGGAAGTTGCAGACGACGTTGCACACCAAAGCGAAGAACTCGCCCGACTATCGCTTCTACGCACTGTACGACAAGATCTACCGCCGTGATGTCCTGGGTTTCGCCTACGCTCGCTGCCGTGCCAACGGTGGCGCACCGGGGGTCGACGGCCAGAACTTTGCGGATATCGAGGCGTACGGTGTCGATCGATGGTTGGACGATCTGGCGGAAGAGCTGAGGAAAGGAACGTATCAGTCCCTGCCGGTTCGGCGCGTGTACATCCCCAAAGGGGATGGCAAGCAAAGGCCGCTGGGGATTCCTTGCATCAAAGATCGCGTGGTGCAGATGGCTGCGGTGCTGGTCTTGGAGCCGATCTTCGAGGCCGACCTGGAGCCCGAACAACACGCCTACCGCCCGGAGCGCAGCGCCCTGGACGCCGTTCGCCAAGTGGAACGGCTGGTCAGGAAGAGGCACACCGAAGTGGTGGACGCGGACTTATCCGGTTATTTCGACAGTATCCCCCATGCCGAGTTGATGAAATCGGTGTCCCGGCGGATCAGCGACGGCCGCGTGCTGCGGCTGATCAAGATGTGGCTGGAGACCCCGGTGGAAGAGACCGATGCGAAAGGGCACCGCTGTCGAACGACCCGGAACAAAGACCTGGCGATGGGGACCCCCCAAGGGTCACCGATTTCACCATTGTTGTCCAATATCTACATGCGGCGATTTGTGAAGGGATGGAAGACTGGCGGGCACGAGCGGCGTCTGGTCGCGCGAATCGTGAACTACGCGGACGACTTCGTCATCTGCTGTCGCGGCACAGCCGAACAGGCCATGAGCGTGATGCGGGAGATGATGTCCAAGCTGAAGTTGACGGTGAACGAGACGAAGACGCGGCTATGCCGTCTGCCGGAGGAGACGTTCGACTTCCTGGGCTACACCCTGGGCCGGAACTACGACCGTCGCACAGGCGCGTCCTATGTAGGACCGCGTCCGTCGCGGAAGAAGATCGCCCGGCTATGCGGCGAGATCAGTGCACTGACGGAGCGCAAGACGACTTGGCTGGAGGTCGAGAAGCAGATTGGTCGGATCAACCGCAAACTGCGGGGCTGGTCCAACTACTTTCGCATCGGAACCGTCAGCTCGGCCTACTGCGCCATTGACAGTCACGTCCGCCATCGGGTGCGCCAGTGGTTGTGTGCGAAGTTCAAGGTGCCGGGTCAGGGTCGAACACAATATCCTGACGCCTACCTGTACCAGGAGCTGGGACTGCACCAACTCCAACGGACCTAGCCACAACATTTTCGTGAGCGAAAGTGTGAACTCACTGATGAGAAACGCCTTGTAACGAAAGCTGGATGCGGGAAAACCGCCTGTCCGGTTTGATGAGCGGGGTGTGGAAACGGAGCCCGGTCGATGAGACAGAGCCACCGCGCCACACCTCGACTCTACTGCAATTGTAGGTGAGCGCAACGCGCGCAAGGAGCGGCCATTTTAGGCCCCTGGCTTCTTGAACCAGTGACTTGATCTCGGCTCCGCGAGATCGAATCCTTAATAAGTTATTTCCGAAAAAAAACCGGAGAACCGGTTTGACCCCAGGTTCCCCGCGATCAATTTTGAGCGGAGAGGCGGCGACCGCGTCGTCATCCTGAAAATGGATGGCGCCACCACGGCCATGCCTTCAACCAATAAGCCGAAGGCATAAGAAAGTCGCGGTTGTAACGCTCGCCCCGATTGTCCAGGCGCCTAGACGTAAGCACGTACTAAATCAATACATAGGACAATGCTCCGCCACGCGTCGCTTTAAGCGGATTAGTCAGGCGCCGGAGCATAACTCGATGTGGGTATTCAACATACGTCAGATTGGTAAACTGTGCCGGTTATGCGGGCGTCCATCCGTAATATGATGGTGCTTCAAGAGATACGACAAAATGTCCGATCGTGCCGGTTATGCGGGCGTCCAGGTGGAAGTTGATAATCTGCATAGAGTTAGAGCGATTATTCGAACTTCCGATTATTCAGGCGCCTAAGCGGAACTCGAAGCTGCATAGCGAGATGTGGACGAATCCCTTTTTGCCGAGGGCCTTCTGGGCGCGCGGTCCCGAGTGCGCCACGCTTCACGAGGCGTTGACGAGCGACACGCCCGCTTCGTGTGAGCCCGTTGGGGCGAAGTGGTCGAGTTGAAAGGCCCTCAGCGTCTGCGCTTGACGGTGCGAAGGAATAAACCGGTCGCCGACGGCCTGGCGATCGTGGTTTCCCCCGCGTTCATTCACTCTTCGGGCTTTGGGGCGTGACATCGCCCAGATCCTTGATTTCGCCCGGTCCGACTTTCACGTCCTTGACGACGGTACCTCGGAGCATGGAGTCCTTGACGAGTTCAAGCGTATAAGGCTTGCCTGGAATTAAGCCTTCGATCTTGAACCGACCGTCCTTGCCGACCTTGGGATATCCTCCAGGCAAAACGATTGAATGAAGCTCGGCTTCGCCCCAGGGTTCGCCGTCGGCGTTGACGACCCGGCCGGTCACTACGCCACAGGGTTGGAGTGTGACCTTCTGTGGAGCGGTCTCATCTCCCTGGAGCACCAGCTCGCCGGTCAAATGCTGGCTCTGGTGAAAGAAGGTCAAGACTCGTTGCTTTCCGGGTTTGAGACTCTCGATCATGTGGGTTGAGGCGTCCGCGGGAGTGGCTTGCCAGTAGCCCATGTCCTTCAAGCCCGCGATCTCGGTACCGAAAAGCGGCTTGCCATCGGGGCCCAGCACGGTGACAGCGAGCGTACGTCCTGATTCGAGCAGCAGGTCATGGCTCAGCGACGCAGTACCGGGTGCTGGGTCGATCTCGGCCAGTGTGTGAAAATTGACGGGGAGAACATAGTAGGGGTGGGCTGTCAGCATGCCGTTCTCGGGTCGTCGGTGTTTGAATGATTCGAGCCCGCTGCTCCGGATATACCGATCATCATCGCCTCGCGCCGCCAGTACGCCTGGACCAGGAAACGCGACGAGACGAAATACCCCGTCCTTGAACGTGAAATGAGGGCCGATCATGGACCATCGAAAATGTGGGGACTTTTCCAAATGAGGATTGTCGGTGTAGACGAAATACTCGACCTGGCCGCGGGCTGGCTTTCCTGTGGCCTTGTCGATGATTCGGCCCGTGACCCAGACTCCGCGCTTCATGTTGATGTCCAGACGCAGCGGACCCGTTCCTCGCTCGTCTTCGACCGCCACTCTGGCCCGCAAGTAAGGGAGCTCTTCGTCGAGGGGAACCTTCAATTCAGCCTTGCGATGCCCATAAACCGGGAAATCGCACGGTGGCACGGCCACGATGTGCCCTTCCTTGCCTCGCGCCAGGCCGATCAGGCGATACTTGCCTTCTGCATCGGTGATCGACTGGACGTACACCGAGGTGCTGTCTGATAAGGACCGCTCCCCGCGGACCATGATTCCCGCCAGAGGTTTCCCCGTATCCTGATCGCGGACAACTCCTTCGATCACTCGCGTGGGCCCGGCGACATGCTCGAAGCTGGCCCCATAAATCGTGATGAGATCGGCGTTCACCCCACCTCTTCCAGCCCGGCACGCGGATCGTCTCGCCGGGACGCGTCCGGACCTCGACTTGCTTCGTTTCGATCGTCGGCCCTTCGAGCTGTAACCTGGCGACTCGCTCCCGGCCGATGCCCTCGATACGGAACGTGCCGTCAGAACCTGTTGTCACTGGAGGGATGATGGATGGCTCCGATTGGGCCTCTAAACGGTTGGGGAGGAACTCATGTTCGAGGTTGTGGAGCTCTTTCCGCTCTTCCAGCGCCTTCAGCCAGCCATCGAGAGAAGCGTTGGCCGGCGCCCGGACGTTCAGAACCTTGACAATGACACCCGCGACGGGCCTCCCCTCCAGATCGATGATCCGGCCGGAGACGGGAACGTCATCGGCCATCAGTTTGAGGGTAAGTTCCTTGCCGGCTCCGCGATTGTTTGCCAGACCGAATGCGTACCCTTTGGCGCGGGCCACGACGGTGCCATACGACCACGGTGCGTCATCCTCAGGCGTATTGAAGTCCGACTTCGGAACCGCGAAGCGGAATCGGCCATCGCCGCCGCTGGTCGCCCGGACCGGCGGATTCTTCGGCTGTTTGAGTCCGTAGTTGATCAAATACACCGCGGCCCCAGAAAATGGGCGTCCGGCCGGATCGAGGACGCTGCCTTGATAGGTGATGCTCGTCTTGGAGTCGCTTGGCTTTTCCGCCTTGGGTTGCGAAGTCGTGGAAGCCGGCGTGGGCGCACGACCCTTCATTGAGCCCCGATCCTGTCCTTGGCGAGGCAACCCGACGCCCCAGGCGATGCAGCCGAGCACGCCGAATACCATCGCCGCGGCCGCACAGGTCTTGAGATTGCTCAAGAGCATGGCTCGCAGTGACTTGCGAACGAGGGCGGCCGCCGTGGTGGAGATGACTTCGCCGATCGCGATCTTCGCCGCGGTCGAGTTCAACAGGCCGGCGGCCTTGACAGTTGCCTGAACCCAGGCCGCGGGCACGCCGGCGTTGGCCGATCGGCCCAGTGCAGCGGCCAGTCCTGCTGTGGTCAGACCAACTCCGCGGCGGGTGAGGCGGGAGCGGAGCAGGTCGCGGGCGCCGGTCAGTCGCCGGCGGACGGTCGCCTCGCCCCAATTCAGCTCGTGGGCGGCCTGAGCTTGCGTCTTACCCTGGAGATCGCACAGCAACACAGGCAGCCGGTATTTTTCCGACAGCCGCGCGACCTCTTCGTGCAGGATCTCGCGCCAGTCGTCGCCCGGCTCGGTCCGCGACCGATCCTCGACATGGAGATCACCGAAAGATCGCTCGCGGGTTCTCTTGCGTGCGGCATTCTCGCCAGCCTGGATGGCGATCCGGTAGGCGACCCGATGGAGCCAGCCGCCAATCGCATCGCGGCCTCGGATCGACCGCGCCTTACAAACCAAGACCAAGAATGTGGCCTGGAAGGCATCCTCGGCCGCGTCCGCATTCCGAAGCACGGCCCGGCACGTTTCCAGAACCATGGGCCCATGCCGCTCGACCAGCGCCGTGAACGCGGCCTCGTCACGTCCGTCGAGAAACTTCTCGAGAAGCTGACTGTCGGACAGCCCGGAGACCGTCCCCTCGCCAAACACGCGCTGAATCTGCCGCAAGACGGCACCCATCGGAGCACTTGCCATGTCGGATCTCCTGTCGGCCTCGGATGTTCACCCTACATTGAGGGCCACACGGCCCGCGACCGATCAAGATCCTGAAAAAATCGCTCGAGACCCGGTTGGATCTCAAGAAACGCCGCGATGATATTGTATTTGCGGGTGACTTGACTGGCGCCCCAGCCGATTTATGATAAGCTTTGGTTACCAGGCCCCCATCGTCTAGTGGCCCAGGATACTTGGTTCTCAGCCAAGGGACCGGGGTTCGAGTCCCCGTGGGGGTGCTTTATCGGTGAGTCAGGCGAGTAGGCAGTACGAAGTAGGCAGTAGGCAGTAGCTTCGCGGACGGCGAATGCATACGTCGATCGCTGAGCTCTGCCTAACTGCCTACTTCGTACTGCCTACCGCCTACTTCGTACTTCCTACTGCCTACATCCTACTGCCTACTTGATGCACGTCGATGGGACCCGTCGATATTGAAGATTTACCCCATCGAGCGGCTCCATGAGTTCTCGACGCGTGTCTTCGTCTATTGCGGCGTGCATGAAACCGACGCCCTGCTTGCCGCCGAGGTCCTGGCGACGAGCGACCTTCGTGGGATCGAGTCGCACGGTATTGCCCGGCTGCATGCCTATTTCGGAATGCTCAACCGCGGCCGGATCAATCCACGGCCGATAGTCCAGGTCGTTCGCCAGTCGCCGAGCACGGCGACCGTGGATGGCGACAACGGCCTGGGCCTGATCGTTGGCCCCAGGGCCAATGAGATCGCGATGGAGAAGGCCGAGGCAGTTGGCTCCGGGTGGGTGAGTGTCCGCAATACCAATCATTTCGGGATCGCTGGCTACTATCCGATCCAGGCACTGAAGCGCGACCTGATTGGCTGGGCGATGACTAATGCGTCAAAGGGGGTCGTCCCGCTCTGGGGGGCCGAGCGGATGCTCGGGACAAACCCGATCGCGATCGCCTTCCCCGCGCTCGAGGAGCCGCCGATCGTGATCGACATGGCAACCAGCGCCGTTGCCTACGGCAAGATCGAGATTGCGCACCGGACTGGCCAGCCGCTCGGCGACGGCTGGGCCATCGACCGGACCGGCGTGGTCACACGGGATCCGCAAGCGATGATGGACGGCGGCGCCCTTTTGCCGTTGGGCGGCGACCGTAAGCATGGCGGCCACAAGGGCTACGCCCTGTCGGCGATGGTCGACATCCTGTGCGGCGTCCTGAGCGGGGCGAACTGGGGGCCGTTCGTGCCGCCATTTGCTCTTTCCGACGAGATCCCGAGCCAGAGCGTGGGCAAAGGGATCGGCCACTTCTTCGGGGCGATGCGGATCGACGGGTTCATCGAGAGTGATGAGTTCAAGCGACGAATTGACGAATGGGTCCGCGTCTTCCGAAGCACCAAGGCCGCCCCCGGGACGCCCGGCCCTCTCATCCCCGGCGATCCTGAGCGCGAGGCCGAGGCGATCCGAGCCAAGCAGGGCATTCCCCTGGTTCCCGCCGTCGCCAACGATCTTCGCGACATTAGCGCGAAGACGGGTATCCCGTTCGATTAAACGGCCGCGCAGGCCCGCCAACAACGAAACCTCACGAACCCACGGCTGCTCTCGGGCGCGCTCCCGGGGTTGCGGAATGCCTCATTTCAGCCCGCGCACAGTATAACTTTGGGCATTAATGCACGCATTCAAGAGTGAATGTTAAGTAATCAGGAGGTTGAAAGCCAATCCGTACCAACCGGTTACGATAATATTTCAGCTTTCCAGATCTTCTTCACTGTGGCCGTCGGCGTCGTTTTTTTGCCACATGCAGCCGCCAGCAATGAGCATTTCATCCGTAATTCTGGGAAATAGTTTGACTTCAACCTCGATGCGCAATAGCTTCACCATTCAAATTGGGGATGGTCTCTGGCGGAAAAACGTGGTTCGGCAGGAACCCAGGGAAGATGAATATAGTTACTTTCGGTTTTCAGCGTCCAGTTTGACATGTTTTTGTTCTGCCTCGCCTTCGTACGCCGATCCAAAGCAAATGGAAGCCCTGATCTGACTGATGAACCGCGATCTCTCGGCAAGAAATCCGGACGTCACGTTTCCGTATCGAGACATGGTAGTCGTCGAGATCTTTTGATTGGAACGGACCAATAAGTCGCTGTTGGAATTCCTCTCGCGTAGTTTGGCGCTTACTTGATCGATATTCGGGTTTGCGAGGAAGCAAGGTCGACGAGGGAAGGTCCCGGTTTCGCATCAGGACGTTGTTTTTGAGAATGCGTTCTGTCGATCGCATCCAGTTGAAACCGCTGTTCGGAGAGGCAGTCGCTGAATTGATCGGAGAGGCGGCGTTGGGCTAGTCGTGCAGTCCATTTCCGCGCACCGGGTCTCTACACCAAGGAAGAAGAACACATGCCTTCACGCAAGCGATTTTCCCGTCCGCGAGGCCACTCTCGCAAGCGACGGTCTTCCATCCCGGCGCTGGAGAACCTCGAGCCGAGACTCGTCCTCTCTCTGGGCAGTCCATCGATCACGATTCCCATCCAGGTGACTCCCCTAGATCCCGTGAGCCCTATCACGCCGGTGACCGGCTCAAGTCTCGGCCCAGAAGGTGGCGACCCCGACGCTCTGCGCCCAAGTGGTCGTTTACCACTCCGTACGGTGAAGTGATCACCTCGGCGACCCAATCCGCGTCGGCGTCGACCGCTCCCGGGGGTGTCAAGCTCGACTTCATCGTCGGCGGCGCCCCATCCGCCTCTCCACTGAGGCCACAATCGGGAGCCCACACGCTTCAGTTCACCGGTGCGGTCGGTTACAGCCCGCTACAGCTCAACCAGGCGTACGAGACGACCGCTGGGATCACCTTAGCCGGCGGGATCATCGGCAATGGCGCCGGCCAGACGATTGCCGTCGTCGACCCCGGCGACAACCCGGCGTTCCTGAACTTCTCGCGGCGGTGCGGGCGTTGGTGCCCTCGCTGCCTACGATTCGTACTGGGGCATCCACGGATCCCCCCAGCTTCCAGAAGTACGACGGTGCAGACCGGCGCCGCGCTGCCAAATAACGGCGTGGGATTCAGCATCGGCGACGCAGGCATTGAGATCGCGCTGGACATCGAGGCCGTCCACGCCATGGCGCCCGACGCCTCGATCGACCTGGTCGAAGCCACTCAGTCCAACCTGTTCGGCCCCGGCGGCCTGATGCAGGCCGCCGAGACGGCTGCCAGCCTGCCGGGCGTCTCCGTGGTCTCGATGAGCTTCGGCGAAAACTTCGAATCTTCCGGGCAAGGCTATATCGAGCAGGAACTCGACAACGAATACCTAGCGCCGGCCCTGGCGGCCAACCCGGGCGTGACCTTCCTGGCGTCCACCGGCGACAGTAGCAATGCGCCGGGTGCCGCGCCGATCTATCCGTCGGTTTCACCGCTGGTCGTGGCCGTGGGCGGCACGACCCTGACCGTCAACGGCACCAGCCCCAACTACAGTTGGGGCGGCGAGACCGCCTGGTACGGCGGGGGCGGCGGCGTCAGCAACACGTATTCCGAGCCGACCTGGCAGGAATCCGTCCAGAGCACGGGCGACCGCACGGTTCCCGACGTCTCCTCGGACGCCAACCCCGACACCGGCCTGGCCGTCTATGACCCATACGATTTCGGCACCTCGACCCCCTGGGACCCGATCGGCGGCACCAGCCTGTCGTCACCGACCTGGGCAGGCCTGGTCGCGATTGCCGACCAGGGCCGCGCCATCTTGGGCGGCGCCACATTGGGCGGCCCCAGCCAGACCCTGCCCGCGCTGTACGCCCTCAACGACGGTGGGACCAATTATGCTCCCCGGGAACAACTCCGTGGGAACAGCTACTTCCACGACATCACGCACGGGCACTAACTTCTATCCTCCGACAGCCGGCTACGACCTGGCGACCGGCATCGGCTCTCCGCTCGCCAACAACCTGATCCCCGGGCTCGTGGCTTATGGCCTGGGCCCACCAGATCGCCATGACCATCGATCCGCCCAGCTCGATCGTCCAGGATGGTGTCTTCGGCACCGTCGCGGCCGTCGAGGATGCGGTCGGCAATGTCGACACGGGCTTCAACGGCTCGGCCACCATCTCCCTGTTGAGCGGCCCCGCGGGCGCGACCTTCACGCCCGTGACCGTCACCGCCACCGACGGTGTAGGCCGTCTTCGACGGGCTCACCCTGTCGCAGTTGTCCAACGGCACGGACTACGTCTTCCAGATCACGACCACGCTCCCGACCGTGGGCGAGGTCTCGACCACGACCAGCCCGGTCGACGTGGCGACGGCGGCGACTACCGGCGTGGGGAACTATTACCCGCTGCCGCTGGATAGCAGCCTGCGCGGCGACATCGGGGCGGCCAACGCCAATGGCGATGCCACCAACAATATCCTCTGGATCTACGATGCCTTCTATCCGATCAACAACGGCCAGATCGTTATCGACAACGCGTCGGATTTGCCCGGCAAGACGCTCAACTTGGTCGGCATCTTCAACCAGCCGGTCGTGCCCGCGGAGCACCACCCGGCGGCAAGGATTGGCGTCGGCGACGATGCTCCCAGCCGGTTGTTCGAGATCATTGGCGGTCCCACTCTGAACGTCAATGTGACCAATATCGACTTCTACGGCGGCCAGGCCGTGGACGACGGCGGGCTGTCGATTCCCGGGATTTCGGCGGCTGGCGGTGCGTTCCTGATCGACGGCGGCAACGTCTTCATGTCGGATGTCGGCATCTCCAGCGCCGTCGGCGATTGGACCGGCCGGTAGCAATGGCTCCAACGGGGCTTTCAACGGCAATCGCGGCCAGACCGGCGGCCCCGGCGGCAACGGCGGCAACGGCGGCAATGCCGCTGGCGGCGGCATCTTCCTCGATGCCGGCAATCTGACGTTGACCAACGATACTCTCGACAACGACCATGCCTTTGGCGGCAACGGCGGTGCCGGCGGCAACGGCGGCAACGGTGCCACGATCACGGTCACGACCTTTGGCTCCGGTTCTACGCCTATCCCTTCTACGGCAACGGCGGCAACGGCGGCAACGGCGGCAACGGCGGCTCGGCCGAGGGCGGCGCCATCTATGTCGCGGGCGGCACATTGAGCGTCAACAACGATACGATTAGCTCCAATGACGCCGTCGGCGGAGCCGGCGGAAGCGGCGGCGCCGGCGGCCGGGCCGGCATTATTGGTTACCCCTCGGTCTTTCATGCCGGTAACGGCGGCAACGGCGGCAATGCGGGACCAGCGAGCGGCGGGGCCATCTACATCGCTGGTGGTTCCGTCTCGATCACGGTGACCGCTCTCTCAGACAATGCGGCCGATGGCGGAGCCGGCGGCGACGGCGGCTATGGCGGTACGGGCATGCTTGGCGCCGGGGGCTTCACGGTCGCGGCATCATCGACCGGAAGCCTGCCCCGGCACTGGCGGCAACGGTGTTGCCAGCGCAGAAGCGGCGGCCCCGGCGGCAACGGCGGGAACGGCGGCAACGGCGCCGCCGGCAGCGGCGGCGGGATCTTATATCTCGTCGGGCTCGCTGACCACCAGCGTCAGTATTATTGGCAGTAACCACGCCGTCGGCGGCGTCGGCGGCGTCGGCGGCTCGGCGGGATACGGCGGCTCGGGCGGCCGAGGTGGGTCCGCTGGCGACGGACATTCCGGCGGCGCGGATCATAACGGCGGCAATGGCGGCAACGGCGGAAATGGCGGCTCGGCCGGTTGGGCTGGCAGCGGCGGTAACGGTGGCAGTGCCCAAGGCGGCGGCTTCGACATCGCTGGCGGCCATGTCAGGTCCAGTGGCAATACCATCGAGTTCAATAGTGCCAGCGGCGGCGGCGGCGGTAGGGGCGGCTTCGGTGGTTATGGTGGGAACGGCGGTTCCGGCAGCGAAGGCGGACAAGGCGGCCGGCGGGAGTTCGGGCGCGGGTCTGAATGGAACTTTCTCTCAGCCCAATGGCTTACCGGTGGCGTCGGCGGGAACGGCGGCGCCGGCGGGAACGGCGGCAACGGCGGCGGGGCTCATACGCCGGCGCCGGCGGCAACGGCGGCACCGGGAGCGGTGGCGGCCTCTACGTTTCATCCGGCTCCTTGAGCTTGACCAGTTCCAGCGTCTTGTCCAACACGCATTTGGCGGCTTTGGCGGCGGTGGGCGGTTTTGGTGGCGGCTGGTGGCTCCGGTGGTCTCGGCGGCGCCGGCGGTATCGGTGCTACCGGTGGTGCCGGCGGCACATGGGTACAGCGGCACGATCTCGTCCAGTATCCACGTCGGCGCCGGCGGCAATGGCGGCGCGGGCGGCAACGGCGGCAGTGGGGGCACCGGCGGCGATGGTGGCAACGGAGGAACTGGCGGAATTGCCGGCACTGGCGGCAATGGTTACGGCGGCGGCCTCTTCGTCGCGGGCGGCAAGTCAGCCTGACGCTTGCCAATATCTCCAGCAACTTCGCAATTGGCGGCACCGGCGGACATGGCGGCAGTGGCGGCGGCGGCGGCGCTGACGTGCCGGGTGGCAGTGGCGGTCACGGCGGCGCGGGCGGCCTCGGTGGCAGCGGTGGCCTTGGCCGCCTTGGCGGCGGCAACGGCGGCGCGGGCGGTAGCGGCGGCCATGGCGGCAACGGCGGCATGGCTCTCTATGGCGGCAACGGCGGCAATGGCAATAACGGCGGCAACGCGGGCATTGCCGAGGGCGGCGGCATCTTGATTGGGGTGGATCGGTCTCGATCGCGCAGAGCACCATCGACGACAACCTCGCGTCGGGCGGCACCGGCGGCGCCGGCGGCAACGGCGGCGCTGGCGGCACCGGCGGCCAGGTGATTTCGGCCGACCAGCGTGTCGGCGGGTACGCCGGCGACGGCGGTCATGGCGGCTCCGGCGGCAACGGCGGCAACGGAATTACTGGCGGCACCGGCGGCAACGGCGGTCACGGCGGCAAGGACGGCAACGGAGGCTCGCGGCGCCACGGGTGGCAACGGTGGCAACGGCGGCAACGGCGGCGCCGGCGGGACCGGAGCCGGCGGCGGCATCTACCTCGACGGTGGCACGCTGATCCTCAACCGCTCGACCGTGGCCTAGAACTCAGCGTACGGCGGCAGCGGCGGCAACGGCGGTGGCGGCGGTCATGGCGGCGGTGCCGGCGCTGGGGGATATGGTGGGTCCTCCTCATTCTCCGGCGCACGGCGGTAACGGCGGCTCCGGCGGCCACCGACTGACGTTCAGCGGCTTCGGCCGTAGCGGCTTTCGCGGCAACGGTGGCACCGGCGGCAACGGTGGCAACGGTGGTACCGGCGGCAACGGTGGCAATGGCGGCGACGGCGGCTTCGGTGGCAACGGCGGCAACGCTGTTCGGTGGCGGCATCTACGTGGGTTCCGGCACGCTGACCATCTACAACAGCACCATCGCCGATAACGTCACCGTCGCAGGCAATGGCGGCAGTGGTGGTCCTGCCGGCGGTGCCGGTGTCGCGGCCTCCACTCCGGCGCTCCCGGGACTCGGCGGCCAAGGCGGCTCTCCGGCTCGGTTCGGCCAGGCCCCCTCTGGGCAGAACGGCTCACCTGGCGCCCTCGGCAACGATGGTGCGTTCGGGGTCGTCTGGATCTGGCGGCAGCGCCGGGTTCTAGTAGCCACGGCGGCGGCATGTACATCGGGGGTGGAAGCATCACCCTGTACAATGCCACTGTCGCGCTCAACTCGAGCGGCGTTTTCCAGAGTGGCGGTTCCGTCAACTTGTACAACTCGCTCTTCGCCGACAACGGATACTCCGGCTCAGGGACCGGCCCGACGGGCGCCGATTACTCCAAGCTCCGGCGGCTGCCGCCGTCGCCTACAACAGCCTGTTCCAGAGCACGCCCGTCGGCGTGACGCTGGAGGAGACTCGTGGTAGCCGACGCCGGTCTCGACCCCGCCGGCCTGCAATCCAACGGTGGGCCGACCCAGACCATCGCGCTTGCTCGGCACCAGCCTGGCCATCGGTGCCGGGCAGAATCCCATCAACGGCGTCACGCTGTTCACCGATCAGCGCGGTTACATCCCGACGGGAGCTTGGAGCATCGGCGCCTACCAGCCGGGCAATCCGGCCGCGGCTCCGACAGCGACGCTGACCGCGGCCAACGTCTCGGTGTGCCGATTACGGCCAGACGAGCTACACGTTCACGATCACCTATACCGGCGAGGCGGGCATCACGCCCTCGTCGCTGGCCGGTGCGGTCGTGACGGTCAATCCACCCAGTGGCTGGCGGTCCGATCACGGCAACGGTGGTCAGCACGGTGGCCAATGGCCCGACCGATCCCTGGGGCGATGCCCAATCGTTCACGGTCACCTACACGATCACTCCGCCAGGTGGCTCGTGGACCTCGGCCGACAACGGCACCTACACCGTCGAACTGGGCGGCTCGCCGGTCAGCGACACCGACGGCGACACGATCCCACTCGGTCCGGTCGGTACCTTCCAGGTCCAGACCGCTCAGTTCAGCATCACCAAGTACGGACTGTTGCAGAATCGCAAGACCCATTTCTACACGGGGACCATCTCGTTGACCAACACCGGCAACGCGACCATCTTCGGCCCGCTCTTCGTCCTCTTCAACCTGCCAGGCGGCGTCGTCCTCGAGAATGCCACCGGGACCTATAATAATGGCGAGCCCTACCTGGAGATCACCCTGCCCCCATCGGGCCTGGCAGCGGGTGCCTCCGTCAGCGCGGCTGTGGAGTTCAACATCAACGTCAGTCCGTCCGATTACACCACGAGCTACTTCATCGGCTGTTTGGGTTGCTGATCATTCCGGAGAGAGAGGCTCCACAATCCGATCGTCAGCGAAGCGTTCTCGCAGTTGCCTCGACTGAATTGTCTTTGACCATCGCCCGCGCTGGGGTTAGTCCCCCGGCGCGGGCGGGCAGTACGAACTGGACGATAACCGTCGATACGTCGCTCGTAGCCGGGTCCTCGGAACTGTTCGAAGCCGAGCGTGTCGTGGCATCACCCCAGTCGCCGGCCCGTATCGTCGCCTCGATCCAGAATTGCTCGCGCCTCGGCTGGCCGAGAGGCGTCTCCCTCGTCACGGCTTCGGTTCTCGTGGGTTTTTGTTCGATGTGATCTTGTGTTTGATCAAAATGAGTACTCAGCAATCTGTGGTGAACCGCCCGAGTGGATCGGGACGTATTCATCGGGTTGAACGTTCTGAGAGGAGAAATTCGGATGATAATGTTATCGTGCAAGCGCTTCCTCGGCGTCGTCGTTTGCGCTTGCTTGCTCGTCAGCGCGGCGAATGCAGGTACTGCCACTCTTTACAACAATCTGCCGCCGACTTACGCCTCGGATGGTTTTGACAACGTTGGTAATTTTCCCACCGGTGTTCGTCTGGTCCGTTGGCCGACTCTTTTTCGACAGGGGCCAGCGGCTTCACCATGAATGACGTTCAGCTTAATCTCCTACTCTTCGGCGCCGCCGTCAGTGACGGTCACGGTGGAGCTCGTGACTGATAATGGCGGTACCGCCCAGTCGGCGGGACTTCTCACGACACTCGGTTCGATCCCTGACGCCGCTGTCAGCCCCGGTTGGTGGAATTGTACGACGTTCCGTTCGCGGCAATCGCTCTGGCCGCGAATACCCGATACTGGATCGGGCTCGCACGATGCGACCTTCACGACGAACATCGGCTGGATCGCTGGACAGACGTCGCGGTGGACCGGGCACTGCCGGTGAGTACAACTACAGCTACTACAATGGTGTGAGTTCCAACAGTGTCCCTCGCTCCCGTATCAGATGGCAATCTTCGGACCGTCTGCAACGATCCCCGAACCCTCGAGCGTCGTGCTGCTGGGGTTGGGGCTGGGAGCGATCGCGGTAGCCGGCCGGTTCCGCAACCGCCGCGCTGCTTGATGCTCTAACGTCAAAAGAACGGCCGGGATCCTTGTTGCGACCCTGGCCCCGTTTTCATCAAGACTGGACCGAATGCTTGCCTGGTGCGAGCATTCGGTCCTTTTTGTTGAGCCGGGATGCACCGGACCGTCATTGGATCTCCACTCGACGAACCGGACATTTTGTGCAATGAACCAGAACTCTTTATTATCGCTGAATGATGGCGTCTCCCGGAGATTCGCAGATTGGATTGCAGATCAAGGCCATGCAACAAGAGTTTTCGACCGACCGAAGCAGCGAGTCTTGCTCAGTAACGGAGCTTGATCGTGGAGCGAATTGACTTGGCCAGGCTGGTCAGCGAGATTCTCTTGATTGGAGTCGTGGCCATGGGGGTTGTTTCCCCTGACAGCTCTGCCGCGGATCCACCTCGTCCCCGGGCGCGTGACCTCGGTATCGAACCAGGGGTTTTCCCGCCCGGTCCGCTCAATGCGATCACGGACGTGGCAGGCGTTCGCGTGGGCCATGTCACCCTGAACGAGCAGGAGAATATCCGGACTGGTGTGACGGCGATTTTACCCCACGGCGGCAACCTGTTTCAGGAGAAAGTCGCCGGAGCCGTGTTTGTCGGCAATGCCTTTGGTAAGCTCGCCGGCTCGACCCAGGTTGAAGAGCTGGGGACGATCGAGACACCCATCATCCTGACTAACACGCTGTCGGTCGGCACGGCCGTGGAGGCGGTTGTCGCCCACACCTTGCGTCTGAAAGGCAACGAATCGGTGCGGTCGGTCAACGCCTTGGTCGGTGAAACCAACGACGGCGGGCTCAACGACATCCGGGGCCAGCACGTCCGCCGCGAGCACGTCTGGCAGGCGATCGATTCCGCCAAGGGCGGGCCGGTCGCCGAGGGCTGCGTCGGCGCGGGAACGGGCACCGCTTGCTTCGGCTGGAAGGGAGGGATCGGCACTTCGTCGCGGATCCTGCCCGATCGGTTCGGGAGCTACCGGCTCGGCGTGCTGGTCCAGACGAACTTCGGCGGCGTGCTCACGATCGCCGGGGCGCCGGTGGGTAAAGAGCTTGGACGTTACGAATTCAATCCGGATTCGCCGCGGAGGCGGCGGGCAGCGATCGCACCCACGTCGCCATACGAGGAGATCAGCGGCGGCTCCTGCATGATCGTGGTGGCCACCGACGCTCCCCTCGACGCCCGCAATCTCAAGCGGTTGGCCGCCCGGGCTCTCTTTGGCCTGGCGCGGACCGGCTCGTCCTACAGCAACGGCAGCGGCGACTACGCCATTGCCTTCACCACCTCGACGGAAATGCGGTCCCGATTCAATGAAACCCAGGCTGTACCGCGCCGCATCCTCCCAACCGACGCCGTCTCGCCGCTGTTTCAGGCGGCGCTCGAGGCGACGGAGGAAGCCGTGTACAACGCCTTGTTGAAGGCAACCACGACGACCGGCTCGGGCCGTACTCTGGAGGCGATCCCCATCGACTCGGTCCGTGACATTCTGAAGCGACACGCCGTGGTTCGTTGATGTGCGCGGGCCGCGATCGACTCACGTATTCCGAGTTTGCAAAGTCAGGCTGACGACTTCTGTTCGGGCCGCGTTGGTAGTCAACTCGATCGATCCGCTCTCTGTCGCCCGGGCATAGGCTCCAGTGCCGCCCAAGACCTTCTGGGAGTGATCGAAGCTGAGCGCGCCGTGCGCTTTTGCGTTCGTTGGTGTCGAGTTCTGGTTGTTGAACGCGACGCCGAACGCCCCCTTTGCGTCACGGAGGATCAGCGTGTCGGGCCCCTCATAGTCTCCGAATTCGTCCAAGGTCTCGTTCCAGATGCCGCGGACCCGCCCCAATCCGCTCAGCTCGCCGGAGACCGGGAGCGACGTGGTCGTGGAGCCGTCAACGTTCGTGGTCGAGGTCGCCGCGTCGGGGTTGTTGTCGACGGTGAGCGAACCGTTGAGCACAAGTGGGACCGCAGCCGCGCGCGCAGACATGCGCGGCATGGGCCACGGCTGGGTGCGCCGTCGACAGCATCTGCCGCCCTTCGAGGGTCTCAAAACGGAGGGAATGGACGCGTTTCATTCTTGCACCTCCCGCCCTCGTCGATCGGTTGCGATCCTTCACACGTGGTGCGCAAGCTTATCGGTTGTATCGGACAGCCGCCTGTGCCGACTTGAACGATTTTGCAGACGAGATGGGCTGGCCGCCGTGGCATGGCGGCCGCTGTTCTCACGAGCCGAGGCTCGATGGATTGGAGCGCCCGGGTGTTTCACATCGCCCACATTGCCATCGTTTGTCGAAGGCGCTGGTAGGCAAAGCGTGCATTCCCGGATAAAATGCAGGATGAACCTGGGTTCAGACGACCGTGTCCGGACTGGCCGGAGGCGGGGTCGTTTTTTTCGTTCCATCGGGTCTATCTGATCAGGGTTTCGCCTCGATAATCGCCTCCGCTCAAGCGGATAAAATTGAATGGAAAATCCCAATATCGCCGATAGCTCTCCCGCCCTCGAACCCACCCGAGAGCCTCGTTCGCGGTCGACCCGCGGCCGTTCGTTGAAAGCGTTTCAGGATAATGTCCCCCATCATGCGACCGACCGTCGCGAACCGAGCCGCGCGGCCGTCGCCCTTGAGCGGCGCGGATTTGCGCTCGAATCGCGGACGATAATCGGGGCAAGGACATCCTCCTGCTCGACTTACGGCAAACGACCCCTCTCGTCGACTTCTTTGTGATTGTGACGGCCGACCTCGCGACGGCTGAGCCACGCCATCGCCAGCGAGATCGACCAATCCATGAAGAAGCTGGGCGAAGCCAAGCTCGGCCTCGAAGGGTCGGAGGAAGGTCGCTGGATCTTGATCGATTACGGCGACTTCGTCGTTCACATCTTCTCGCCCGAGGATCGGGCCTATTACGCGCTCGAAGAGATCTGGGGAGACGCCCCGCACCTCGACTGGCGAGAACCGACCCCAGTCCGACCCGAGACCTCGGTCGAAACGCAGATCCTCCAAGATGTGGAGAATCGGGATCGACGCGGAATCCTGAGCCGATCCGCCCGCCCCTGACGCCGATAAAGAGGGAACCCACCCATTGCCCTCCGGAATCTTGAATCTCAATCTGAACCATGAATGTACTCGAAAAACTGAGGGCGATCTTCGGTTCGGCCGTACCCGAGGGGGGGGACCGAGCTGTTTTTGAGAAGGCGGTTCGCCCGGCGACCGATTCCAAGTTCGGCGAATATCAGGCCAATGGCTGCATGGCGTTGGCCAAGTCGCTCGGCCGCAATCCCCGCGAGCTGGCGCTGCAAGTGGCCGCTCGCGTGGATCTGGCCCCGATCGCCGGCCCTCCCGAGGTGGCCGGGCCGGGGTTCCTCAATCTCCGTTTGAACGACGCCTGGGTCTCTTCGACTTTGCGCGAGCTTCTGAACGACGAGCGGTTGGGACTCAGCGAGCCCGCTCAGGTCAAGTCGGTCGTCATCGACTTTTCGTCACCCAACGTGGCCAAGCCGATGCACGTGGGCCACCTTCGCTCCACCGTGATCGGCGACAGCCTGGCGCGGATCATCGCCGCGCTCGGGCACCGGGTGATGCGCGACAACCATCTGGGCGACTGGGGCTCGCAGTTCGGCATGATCCTCTGGGGTTGGAAGAACGCACGCGACGAGTCGCGGTTCGAGGCCGATCCGGTGGCCGAGCTGGCCCGCCTCTATCGACTGGCCCAGGACCGGATCAAGGACGGCGACTCGGCCGTCGAGGCCGCGGCGCGCGTCGAGACGGCCAAGCTCCACTGCCGGCGACCCCGAGAACCGCGCTCTCTGGAACCAGTTCATGCCGCACTGTCTGGGTGCGCTTCAGACCATTTACGACCGGCTGGGCGTTCGGTTCGACGTCCAACTGGGCGAGAGTTTCTACGACTCGAGGCTCGCCTCGGTCGTGGCCGACCTGGAGGGCAGGGGGCTCGCCGTCGAAAGCGATGGGGCGATCGTCGTCTTCGTCGAGCAGACCGAGGCGCCGTTCATCATCCGAAAGCGAGATGGAGCCTTCACTTACGCCACGTCCGACCTCGCCACGATCAAGTATCGCGTCGAGACCTGGCAGCCGGACCAGTTGCTCTACGTGGTCGATCACCGCCAGAGCGATCACTTCAAGCAGCTTTTCGAGGTGGCGCGGAAGTGGGGTTACGACTCGATCGATCTCGAGCACGTGGCCTTTGGCACGATCTTGGGGACGGATGGCCGTCCGTACAAGACTCGCGAGGGAGATGTGGTCGGGCTCGAGTCGCTCCTGGACGAGGCGATCGCCGAGGCGCGGAAGGTCATCGATGAAAATAGCCCTGAGCTCGAACCGGCGGAGCGGCGGCGGGTCGCCGAGGTCGTCGGGCTGGGCGCGATCAAGTACGCCGATCTCTGTCAGAACCGAATCAGCGACTACAAGTTCGACTGGCAGAAGATGATGGCGATGAACGGCAACACGGCGACTTATCTTCAATATGCCTATGCACGCATTCAGAGCATTTTCCGCAAGGGGGGAAAGTGAGCCGGAGGCGATCCGGTCGCAACGCCCGGCGATCGCGCTTATCCCACCCCGCCGAGCGCGCTCTGGGCGTCCGGCTGCTTCGGCTGCCGGAAGTGCTCGAGCTGGCCGCCTCCGAGCTCAAACCGAACTTTCTGACCGACTATCTTTTCGACCTGGCCAACGCATTCAGCACGTTTTTCGAGGGATGTCCGGTGCTCAAGGCCGAATCTCCCGAGCGTCGCGACAGCCGGTTCGCTCTCTGCGACCTGACCGCCAGGACCTTGAAATATGGACTCGGCCTGCTTGGAATCGATACTGTGGAACGAATGTGAGCCGCGCACCGGCCGCCACCAGGTCGGCCGGTTCCAACGTGCGAGCGGCGGAACGATCGACTCGTCGGGAGTGTTACTGATGAGGAACAGGAAGATGATCTCGCGGGTGGCCATGTCGCTCGGGATCATGATGTCGCTGGGCGTCGCGGTTCTCGGTCCCTGGTCGATCTCCCAGGGTGGGGATGCGCCGGGCCCACGCTTGAGCCCGACTCCAGCCGCAAGTTCATCGGCCTCACACGACGAATCCTATCGTTCACCGATCGCCTTGGCCGTTTCGGCCGACGGCACGCGGCTTCTGGTCGCCAATCAAGGCACGGGAACGGTCGCGCTGGTGGATCCGAAATCCAGGCGAGTGCTCCACGAAATCAAGACCGGCGACAAGCCGGCCGGAGTGGCCTTGTCGCGTGACGGTCGTCGAGGCGTGGTCACGCACTGGTATGGCTACGACCTGGCCGTGCTCGAGATCAAGAACGACAAGCTCGCCGTGGTCGCTCGCATCGAGGTCGGACCGGAACCGCGGGGCGTCGCGATGACCGCCGATGGCACAACGGCTTTTGTGGCCGTGGGGGTCAGCAATGAAGTGGTCCGCGTCGATTTGAATACCGCGAAAGATCACGGGCCGGTTGACGGTCGGCCGGGAGCCGCGCGGCATCGCCCTGTCGCCGGATGGGTCACGACTGCTGGTGGGCAACGCTCGCTCGCAGAGCGTCTCGGTCATCGACGCGGCAGCGTGGTCCGTCCTGAAAACCATTCCGATCGACGGCGACAACCTTCGTCAGGTCACCATCAGTGCGGATGGCAAGACGGGTTACATCGCCAACATGCGCAATCGATGTCTCCCCGACGACCAAGAACAACATCGACCTCGGCTGGGTGCTCGGCCAGCGCCTGACGCGAGTCCCGCTCGATGGCAACGGTCTTCTATGACACGATTTCCCTGGATACTCAGGGCAAAGCGGTGTCAGATGCGCACGGGGTCGCGGTCAGCCGGGACATGAAATACGTGGCGATCAGTTGCGGCGGTACGCACGAGGTCATGATCTTCCGCACGGACCTCAAGCCCTTGCCCTGGCGCCGAACAGCTCCCGCGACTTGATCGCGCCCGAGTTGCTCAAGAAAGACGGCCGATATCGCCGGGTGCCGCTCGGCGGACGCCCCACCGAGCTGGCCTTCGCACCCGATGGCTCGACCCTGTACGTGGCAAATTACCTCGCGGACGCGATCCAGATCGTCGACGCGGAGTCGGCGAAACTGGTCGGAACGATCGCCCTGGGCGGTCCCAAGACCATCTCGCTGGCCCGCCAGGGTGAAATCCTGTTCCACGACGCGGCTTACTCGCACAACCAGTGGTACAGTTGCAACACCTGCCATAGCGACGGGCACACCAACGGCCTGGATTTCGACACGCTCAACGACGGCCGCCAGGACAGACAGTACGTTTCACAAACGCAGCCGCAAGAAGGTTCCGACCCTCCGGCGCGTGACCAAGACCGAGCCCTGGACCTGGCACGGCTGGCAGACCAGCCTCGATGATTCGATGGTCGAATCGTTCACCAAGAGCATGCAAGGGCCGAAGCCAAAGTCGGACGGATGTCAAAGCCCTGGTGGCGTTTCTGGACACGCTCGATTATCCCAAGAACCCCTATCGTGAGCCCGACGGCGGCCTGACTCCGGCCGCCAAGCGCGGTCAGGCCGTCTTCCGATCCGCCAAAGCCGCTTGCAACTCCTGCCATGGCGGCCCTGAGTTCACCGACGGCAAAATCCACGAGGCCGGGCTTGAAGAGCCCGACGATGCCTATCGCGGCTACAATCCCCCTTCGCTCCGAGGGGTCTACGACAAGGATCCCTACCTCCACGACGGCCGTTCCAAGACCCTGCGCGAAGCACTCAGCGGACCCCACAGCGCCGAGAACGGGGTCGGCCTCGATCAATTGACCGACTCAAGAGCTCGACGACCTGATCGCTTATCTCAAGAGCCTGTGATTATGTGCAGAACTCAGTCCTGTCGACGGCGGCCCCGAGCAGACCGAATTGAACGAGGTAGTAGAGCAAGGTCATCACGCTGGTGAGTGTCGCGGCGACGTAGGTCCAGGCGGCGGCGTTCAATACCTTGGCGACGACTTGTCTTCATTCGCGGTGATCA
Organism: uncultured Planctomycetota bacterium; assembly: GCA_963779785.1. GTDB lineage: Bacteria > Planctomycetota > Planctomycetia > Isosphaerales > Isosphaeraceae > CAVRFS01. The sequence goes on along the minus strand of CAWAAW010000049.1, from coordinate 26,339 downwards.
GGCCCGTCGATTCGAGAATCTGCCGGCCGCGGCGACTGGCGTTGAACTCGACCGGCAAGTTGATGAGCTGAAAGACCACGGTGATCGAAAACAAGATGATGCCCAGCAGGATCAGTCTCGTCATCCCCAGCATGAGCCCGGCAATGATCAGCAGCCAGAAGACGTTCGATCCGAGACTGGCCACCGGCACGATCAGGTTGCGGACGACCAGCCCGGGATAATGCGCCGCATCCTGGATGGCGTGGCCCGCCTCGTGGGCCGCCACGCCGACCGCCGCGAGCGAGCGGCCGGCGTACACGTCGTGGGATAGTCGCAAAACCTTGTGGCTGGGATCGTAGTGATCGCTCAGCTCGCCCGCGACCGGCTCGATGGCCACGCCCTGCACACCGCCGGCCCTCATCACCATCGCGGCCGCCTCGGCACCGGTCACGCCCGAGGAAGCGGGAATCCGCGAGCCGGCCGCATACGCGCTGGAGATCCGCGCCTGCGCCCACATGGTCAGCACGATTCCGGGAAGAGCGAACAGGAAATAGTCGAACGTCGTCAGGATCATCCTGGTCACATCGGCGTAAAGAGGTTTATCTGAGCTCAGCCGTTGCTCGGTTCATCAGTGCGAAGTCCCAAACGCCGCCGCCATTTCCGTTCGAGCCGGCCTAAGCGTTCGTGGCAGGACGTCAGGTCCTCGCCGGCGGCCAGGATCGTCATCACGGGGTCACCGCGTTCGAAGCGAGTCCCAGGCCAGGGACGTCGGCGATCGATTTGCACGGCGAACGGTCCGTCAGGCTCATTGTCGTCTGCAACGATTTCCGGGGCAATCAGTCGCTGTTGCGCATACAGAGTCAGCTTGGCGATCATCCGTGGACGTGGAGAATCGGCTCGCTGCCAGTCGTTCGTCTTGATCCGAGTTTCCCTCGCAGGCTCGGCGATGCATCGCCAGCAGCGATCGGCCAGAGGCCAGCTCGTGAATCTCGAGCGAGGCCGTGTAACGGGGGTTGATCTCGACCGGCCAGGGATTGCCATCGTGCAGGATGTAATCCACGCCGAACCAGCCGACGAGTCCGAAAGCCGAGACCAGCCGATCCCCCAGCAATTGGAGCCGAGAGGCCAAGGTGGCGTCGATCGGCCAGGGGCCGATACTCCCCCGGTACACGAACGGCGAGCCCTCGATGCCGATCCATTGCCGCGTGACTCCGACAAGATGCGCCGCAGCCGGTCACCGATGAACAAGGCCGAAAAGCTCGGCCCATCGATCCGCTGCTGGAAATAGTGCGACGAGAATCCACCCTCGTTTTCCTCGGTCAGACGGTTCAATGCCGCGTCCTCCTCCGGACTTCAGCGGCTTGACCAGCCAGCTTCCATCGCGAGGCAAGTCTCGCGAATCGAGCCGTACCGGCGGGCAGGGCATCCCAGCCTGTTCGAGGACTTCGGCAACCCGCAACGGATCGCGGACCGCGCGGAGCAGGTCCGCGTCCATGCCCCAGAGTCGATGCCTGCGAGCGATCCGATCCACCCATTCGGGGTGGTTCTCGAATCCGCCGGTGTAAAACCAAGCCGAGGGAGGAAGTGTTTCAGCAAACGCGGCGAATTGGCTGGCGGCATCTTCGGGGTCGATGCGCTCAACCGGGCAGATCGCGGCGAGATCGCGATCCGCGAAGTAGTCCGCGCAGTGCGGACGAAGGCCGCACCGTACCGCCGAGAACGCGGCGGCACGGGTGCTGGCCCCGAAGATCAGAACATCGTGATCCACGGAGAGGAATCAACAAATGCCTCGACGAACGGCACCGTTGGTCGAGGCGAGAAGTTCTGGACGCGGACTTACTTGACGAGGGGACGAGACGTTGGTCACATCCCGCGTCGCCAGTCGTTCAGTCCTCGAGCTTTTCGATCTTCTCGGTGGCGTCAGGATCAGTTTGTCGTCCTTCTTCACGACCGTGCCCGTGACCTTCACCTTGATGGGCTCGTCCTTGGTGGCGGTGCAAATGCCCAGACCCCCGTGAGCATCCTTGAAGAACTCGTTCTTCTCCAGGTAGTAGTTCGTCTTCTTGCCGTCCTTGGTCACGATCACGACGTTCTGGCAGGTCTTGGTCTCTTTGAGTGCGCACTTGCCGCAGAGCCCGTCGCCCTTGATCGTTTCCTTCTTGCCCTCGTCCGCGCCCTGAGCAGGCTCAAGCCCGAGAACAAAACGCCCACGGCCGCCAGCATCAAAAGTTTCCGCATCGTCGATCTCCAAAAAGGGTAGAATCGCCATCCACTCACGCAAATTCAACGGTCCAGCGCTCACTGACCTGTCGAATCATAATTGAAACCTCGACTAATCGATAACAACCATCTTCTTCGGACTGGTCGATAATCAACCGATTTTCTCTCGAGATCTGACCAATGCTCGCAACCAAAGAGTCGACAGGAGGATCGCGCCGAGCGGAACGCCGTGTTCTGCCCTGGGGGTTGCTCCGAGCCGCTCTGGCGTCTATGATTCGGGTCCAATACACAGCGTTCCTCACCGCTCTTGAGTCCGGAACGTCCGTGCAGGGTCGACGGGACCAATCGCGATTGCGAACGGTCTGGCTGAGTAACGCATCACGCCTAAGTACGACAACTACGGAGAATCGCGCCATGGCCAGCAGCATCTACATGAACATTGGCGAGGCATTGGTCGGTGAGGGCAACGAGATTGCGCACATCGACCTGATGATCGGCGACAAGACGGGGCCCGTCGGGACCGCGTTCGCCAATGCGCTCGCCAATCAATCGAACGGCCACACGAATCTTCTGGCCGTTCTGACGCCCAACCTGGTCGCCAAGCCCGCGACGGTCCTGATCACCAAGGTGACGATCAAAGGGATGAAGCAAGCCGTCCAGATGTTCGGCCCCGCTCAGTATGCCGTGGCCAAGGCCGTGGCCGATAGCGTGGCGGACGGGACCATCCCGGCGAGTGAGGCCGAGAACCTGGTGATTGTCTGCGGCGTGTTCATCCATCCGGCGGCCGACGATAACGCCAAGATCCTCAAGTACAACTACGAGGCGACCAAGCTTTCCATCGAGCGGGCCATGAAGGGCCTTCCGACAGTGTCCGAGATCACCGCGCAGAAGGATACCGTCAAGCACCCCTTTGCCGGCTGAGCGATTTGATCCATGAAGCCGAAGATCCTGATTCAGCTCGACACCGACCCGCAACCCAGCGTCTTTGATGCCGTGGTTGCGGTCGATGCGGGCGCCGAGCACCTGTTTCGCCACGGCGGGGTGACGCCGGCAAACGTTCGCGACCTGGTTTATGGGGCTCTGTTCACGCGAGGGCCCGCCGACCTTCACGCCACCGCGATTTTTATCGGCGGCTCGAACGTGGCGGCGGGCGAAGACGTGCTGGCCGCAGTCAAGGCGACGTTCTTCGGCCCGTTCCGGGTCTCGGTCCTCCTTGATGCCAACGGGGCCAACACGACGGCGGCCGCGGCGGTCCTGGCGGCCTCGCGGACTCTCGGCGGCTCGCTCCACGATGTCTCGGCCGCGGTCTTGGGCGCCACGGGGCCTGTCGGCCATCGTGTCGCCCGGCTCCTTCTCGGCCTGGGGGCCAAGGTATCAGTCGGTTCGCGCAGCCTCGACCGCGCTGCCGCGCTCGCGGAGACCCTCCGCCAATCCAACCACGCCGGTCTCGTCACGCCGTTCGCCGCGATCGATGCGGACGCTCTTACGGCGGCCCTCAAAGACTGCTCCGTCATCGTCACCGCGGGGGCCGCGGGAGTCACGCTTCTCCCAGCAACGGTCTGGAAGACATTGCCCAACCTCAAAGTGCTGATCGACTTGAACGCCGTTCCCCCCCTTGGTATCGAAGCGATTGAAGCCACCGACAAGAACACCGAGCGCGGGCCGGTGCGGACCTGGGGAGCGCTCGGCGTCGGCGGCATCAAGATGAAAATTCACAAGAAGGCGATCGAGGAGCTTTTCACCGCCAACGACAAGATCTTCGACGCCGAGCAAGTGCTCGAGCTCGGACGGTCGCTGCGCTGAGCGCTTTTTAAAAGGGATCCATGCGCCCGAGGGCCCAAACCCAACGAACGTGTCACCAGCAGCAACGTGGCGACCGACACTTCGCAGAACGGTCGAAAGGCGAAAAGAAACCAGCAAGAAACCACCGCACGAACCGAAAATCCGCCTTGAATTCACGGAGATTTCGTACCGCCGAGCCGAAAAGCGAAATCGCCAACCTGCGTAGATTTCGATGCAAGTGACGTGTAGCCAGGGTTTTCGGTTACTTTGTGGCCCACGATACGAATGTTGGGTTTAGGCCAAGGTGCGCCGAATCGTCAATGCGTACGTCGAGAGCGGCGTCGCGCAGTGTTACGTTCCTCCGGTCGAGCGCCGTTGCGGTCAAGCGGGATTTGTCTTTCGCTTCAAACGGCCCGCAGAAATTGCCTTTTGCGTGATTTCTGGAAGGGTACATCTCCACATCTCGCCGATTATACAAGGCCATATAATTCGCCTGATCGAGGGTTTCGACGGGACAACGTGTTGATCCCCCGCGTCAACTCCGCGAAAATGTGAGTGCGCCCCGAGCAACAAATCCCTCGACCGAGTGGCCCATGAAACTTCACCTGGAACTAACGCGGGCCAAGCGAGTTCGCCAGAGTTATTTTGCGTTTTTTGAAAGGTCTCTTCGCCGCCGCCGCCGTTTCAAGGTCGGGGTCATCAGCGCGACGTGCTTGGCGATCGTGCTGATCCTGGCTGCTTTCCCCAAGGGGCGGTATCTTGTTGCCTCGGCCCCCCGTTGGCGCGCCGAGGCCCTGCGGAGGATCCTGATACTGCCGACGCCCCGCGAGGAAATCGATGACGGATGGAAGCGCTATCGCCGCGAAGGCATCGAGGATTCGCAGAGGGCGTTGAAACGGTTCTACGCCGAAATTGACCCAGCATACCAACGGCTTTTGCGCTACGCCGGGCTGGACCCGGATCACGGACTTCATCGCTGGGGCAATTACAACCTCACGCTTCTCTTTCCCTCCACGGTGTTCGAGGCCGATGACACAGGCCGATCCTATCGGCTCCGGCCCCGCACCAAATCGATCTGGCTGCGAGAACTCGCGCTCAAGGCTGGGGTGTTGATGTTCTTCCTCGTTCCCGACGGCCCCGACTTGGCCGAGGCGATCCGGGGGACGTCGGCGATCGTCGTCAGCGAGTCGAAGCAGACGACCAACTCCTGGGGCCTGAGGGGACCCGAACCCGAGGTCGACGCACCGCTGCGCGGCATTGTGCTGGGCGATTCGTTCATGCAAGGGATGTTCATTGGTGACAATGAGGCTCCTCCGGAGTGCCTGCGGCGTGTTCTCGAAAAGCAATTGAACACCAAGGTGTCGATCCTCAACACCGGCCATCTGGGTTACTCGCCTGAGCAGTATTACTACACACTTTTGGCATTCGCCGATCGTTTTCGCCCGCACTTCGTCGTCGTGAGCGTGTGCCTCAACGATTTCGGAAATGCTGTCGATGTCATTCACGGGAACGCGGAGTGGGACGAGGGAGAATACTGGCTCGACCGCATCGCCGAATTCTGCCGGCACCGGCAACTGCCGTTCCTGCTCGTCACGGTTCCGAACTCCTCCCAGATCTTGGCCCAGAGAATGACGGGGTTCTACCCTGGAACGCTCGCCAACACTCTTGAGATCAATGGCCTTCAGTTTCTCAACCCGACCGAGGCGTTTGTCGACGCACACCTTCGCCTCGTCAAGGAAGGAGAGAGGAAGGGCGAACGGCCACCCGGCTGCTTGCTGTTCAATGAAAAATACCACGACGGCCATTTCTCGGCGCTTGGTGCGGAAGTCTGGGCCGATGCCGTGGGACGGCGGATCGCACTCCTCTTGCCAGCAGACCAGAGCCCACAAGCGATAGAGCCAATGAAATCGGGACATGATTAAATTATTCGCCAATCTTGCCCACAGATTTCGACAATGCCGCGCAGCCCCCCGCGTCCCAGCTCGGTTGTCTGGGTGTCGCCCTTACTTCTTGGTCTGAACGAACTTGTTGGGCGTTCCCTCCAGAGGACCGCCGGGCTCGGGTCGCCAGAGGACGACTTCCTCGATCTTTTTGGCGAGGGCGAAGTCCTTGTCGGTGATCCCGCCTTCCGAATGCGTCTTGAGCTTGACCCACAACTTGCCCCAGGTGACCGACAGGTCGGCATGGTGCCAGGCGGCCTCGCACAGATAGCCGATGGCATTGACCAGCATCAGGGTCGTCGGCCAGCCGTCCGTGTTGTATTTGCGACGGAGCCAGCCGTCCTCGAGAGTCCAGGCGTCGAGCCCCTCAGCCTGGATCTTGGCTGTCACTTCCTCATCATTGTAGACGGTGAGCTTTCCCTCGGGCATCGTCAAGCTCCTTTGGATTCCGACGGTGTGAACGGCCGTGGTGTAGAGGACCGAACCAGCTCCAGCAATCTCAGGAGTCACTTCGCTGAGTCGTCATGCTCCCTGAGGTTATCTCGCGCGCGGCCTACCAGCAACGCTCCACCGCGCCATTTCCGCCGAAGTGAGATCAGACGGGAAGCAGTCGATCGTGTGGTTCAGGCACTCTTGGGGATCGGCGACTCATGACGCGATTCGTCTTCAAGCTCGCCAAAACAAGCGAGCAGAGCTTGTGCGGACGCCTCCCAGGTGAAGAGTGCGGACCGCTGTCGGGCCAGACGAGCCAGCGCGGGGCGAAGGCAAGGATCGTTCAGAAACGATCGAATCGCGTCGGCCATCGACTCCGACATCGGTCGGGTCGAAGTAAACTCCCGCTTCGCCGACGACCTCCGGCAGCGAGCCGGCCTGGCTGGAGATGACCGGCGTGCCGCATGCCATCGCCTCGACAGCCGGCAGACCGAACCCTTCCATGAGTGATGGCTGAACCAGGGCGTAGGCGCGACTATAGAGAAAAACGAGGTCATCGTCGGAAACATACCCTGTCATGATCACGCGGTCACCCAGATTGTGCTTCGCGATCGCCTCTCGGATCTCCGGGACGCAGGTATGGAAGACGTCGTGCACGTCGCCGACGAGGACGAGCCTGACTTCGGCCGGAGCACCCAGGGCGAAGGCTTCGACCAGTCTTGGTAGATTCTTGTGGGGACTCAATCCGCCGACATAAAGGAGGAAGCGCTGCTCGGGCCGAGAGTGCGAATCGCCGCAGCACGTCTTCGGCCCGAGGGTCATCGGCCCGAGGCCGGAAGATGGGGTCGGGACCTTCGGTGATCACGCGAATCCTCTGATCGGACCATCCGGACCAGGCCTGGATCGCGTGACGGGACGCCTCGGAGACCGTCACGATCCGGTCGGCCCATCGCGCCGCGGCCGCTTCCTTGAGTCGCCAGGCGATGCGTCCCCCCAGGCTGGGAAACACCAGCTCGGGATGGCTCAGCGGAAGCGTGTCGTGCATGGTGACGACCAGCTTCCCAACGTTCCAGACGGGGAAGAAGCTGTAGGTGGCCGGGAAGTACATGAGGTCGATGCCGGACCTGGCGACGGCCAGACCCATGGCGAACATGTCGCGCCAGCGGCGCCGACCCTGGGCCGACGCCGCCCGAGCTCGGGGCCTCACCCACTTCGACGACGACCCGATCGAAGGATTCGGGAATGTCGACCAGCTCCGACCGAGGGCCGATCGACGAAGACCGTGAATCGATGAGGCGTGGTCTGCTGGGAAAGCGCCTCCAGCAGTCGCCGCGCGAACCGGCCAAACCCCCGCCGATTCGAAAGGCAACTCCCATCGATTCCGATCTTCATGGTCGGCCTCACGAGGAGATCAATGAGGAGTCGAGGTGCAACGGCTACTTCGGATTGCGCCATCCACCGCGAGAGCCGGCTCGGCCACTTCCAACGCGCCGCCGGCCTGTGGATCGAAGCCATCGCGGGATCGATTCGCGTGGGACCGGCCACTCGGGTCAAGGCGGTCCGATCGGCTGTTCGCCTGCCAGTAAATCAGGGCGATGAAGACCGAGAACCCGCAACAGCAGTAATAGAGGAGATGAAGAGGAAGGGCCGCGCAGGCGAAGGCGAATCCTTTGCGGCGAACCAGGAACTCGAAGAAGTCGCCATTCAAGGCGAGGATCGCGGCCAGGCCGCTTGCCACGCCGATCGCCGCCCAGGGCGTCACGATCGCAGCAGAGAGCCGGCCAGCAACGTCAAGCCGGTCAAGGCCACACAGGCCTTCTGACCGGCCTTGACGTTCAGGTCGGTCTCGACGGTCCCACTCCGTTTGATCAGGAGCATCCAGGGAACGCCGCGGCGAAAGATGTCGGTGCGCATCATTTCGACGAGGCTCCAGCGCTTCATGTGGGTTGCCAGGACGTCGCGGGCCAGCACGATCCGGTGGCCGGCGCGGGTCAGGCGGTAACCGAGCTCGATATCCTCGATGGCTGGCCGGGGATATAACCGGGGGTCGAACCCGCCGAATGCGAGGAACACGTCGCGGCGGATCGTCCCGCAACCGGTCCAGAACGTATGGACCGGGCGGATTTCGTGGTGAAAATCGCCCTGCTGATGGACGAAGTGATGGAGCAAGTTTCGATACTGGCTGACGATTCCGGGCGCGGCCGGCGTATCGTCGTACGAGCCGAACAAGGCGGAAAGGCCCGGGTCGGCCTGGAACCGGGCCATTGCCAGTCCCAGAGTGTCGGGGATGAACGGCGACATCGGCGTCGAGGAAGAAGACCAAGGGCGCGCGGGCGGCCTGGGCTCCCAGGTTCCGCGCGGCCGCGGGACCCTGTGCGGCTCGGGATGCGGACGACCGATCGCCCCCGCCCGACGCGCCAGGGCGGCCGATTCGTCGGTCGAACCGTCGTCCACGACGATCAGCTCGTAATCGGTCAGCAGGGAGTCGCGAAGCCGACGGAGGCAGTGCTCGAAGTCGCGACCCCCGTTTCGCACGGGAACCACCACCGAGAGCGACGGCCTCCGTGGCTCCGGGCTCGCCGGACCGGCGGGGACATCGTCCATGATTCACCCTCGCCCGTCAGAACTCGACCCGTGCCGGAATGCGTCTCCGTCCGTGGGATCGCCCGAACACGCGTCTACACCGCACGGCGACGGAACGGGGCGAAGAATCGCCGCGGTATTCTCGAGGTGATGAAGTCCAGCCGTGCCGCCACAACACAGTCGCGACGAGCCGCCGGACTGTAGCCAGAACCGCAAGGTCTGTCAACCTTGCCCCAATCACGCCTGCCCTCGACAAAACAAACGCGATGGAGATTGCCGCTCGACCACCTCAACAAGTCCAGCGGTAGCGAAGGCCAACCCGCGAAAGGGTTTCCTCCGACTCCCGGTGCGACGAGCGAAATGGCCCACGCACTATAGCATCGACCGCGGCCCGTCTTCACATGAGCCAACTCGGGAAGCGCGATCAGTCCGGACATCGTTCGGCCGTGGGTCGATCCAATTCCTCACGGATCGGCGAAATCCGCGTGACGCTTCAAATAAGGCCGGCATTGATCCAGCAGTTTCAGGTCGCTCAATTCCTCCTCGAGCTCGTCGCGCGTCGGGTGATCCAAGACTGCCGAGGACCTCTTCGACAAGATAATCCACATATTTTTGTCGCGATCGTTGTAAAACTTGCCGGACCGCTCCGGCCGTGAGCGGTCGCCCGAGTGCCGCCGAGAGTCGCTTCGCGAGCTCGGTCGATTTGAGGTCCGGATGTTCGACCCGGGAGCGGAGCACGGTGAAGTAAGGCTGTCGCGAGCTTCGTTCGAGTTCGGAAAGGGCGTTCCACGCGCGGTCGAGCAAGTCATTCCGCCAGCTTTCGAGGAATTGTTGCTCGAACTGGGCGAGTCCGCTGTCTTCGACCGCGGGCTCCGCGAAGCGGGAATTCAGCGACACAGTCGGCCGCTTGCGCCGGTAATAGTCATTGATCAAGTTCTGGACGGCCCGCTTCACGTAATCGCGGAAACGGCCCCGCTTGGGGTCGCAATGGCGGAAGTCGCCCCGGAGAAATCGGAGCGCGAACTCCTGGTCCAGCTCCGCCGCGGCGTCCGGGTTTTTCAAGGCTTTGAGCAGGTAACGGTGGACGGCCCCGGCATAACGGCACATCAGTTGAGTGGCCGCCTGGCTCGCCTCGTCAGGCGTTCCGGAGTGGGCCTGAAAAACCATGGCCCATTGCGTGGTCATTTGACTGAGCCGCGGCTCGCTTGCGACGTGTTCCAAGGTCTCAGCTCCAGCGACGAAAGGCTTCCGCCAGTCGACGATTACGTCGAGGTCCGAGTTCGCGTCCACCCTCGAAATGTTCATATTACCCGAACCGCTCCCAGCCTTGCAAAAAGTCGGCTCGCAAAAATAGTGGAAGAGCGCGAGACACGGCCCATCGAGAGACGTATTAGTGAGTGGAACGGGTAAGAGGTCAACAGTCACGGCAAGCGCGGGGGTGGTTCCCGGCAACAGCGGAAAGGACGGTCGAATGTGGTCGAAATCCTTCTCCGCGATCGTGACAGGATGAGAAGAACGACGCTGCGTCCCATCTCGGGCCGGGCTCGCCATGGCCTCATCGACCCGCCGCGGAGCGAGATATGCTTCAGACTCAATACCTTATTATTCATACCGCCAGAGTCGAGCCGTTCTCCCAACCGCGGGCGTGATCGGCGACCGCCGCGGCCATTCTGGGGCCGCAACCGCCGATCGACATTCCATCAGCGAGCGCGGGTCAAGTCGTCCTGACCCGAGGTGCGTATCTCCCCAGCGATGCCCGAGCATCGATCGGGGAGCGCTCGCCGGTTCTCCGTCCGCATTGACCGTCGTATCGCCTCGCCGCACCAACGGCGTTCGCGAGGTCTCGGTCCGCGCACGCGCCGGCAACGGGTTCGAGCCCGCAGCCTGGCGCATCCCCGGATACGGAGTCCGTTCCCGAGGGCCGATCGTTTACCCAACTTTGCATCATTTTCGATTTATCGGTTTATGCACTATGATGACTCATGAAATTCAGACACCCGAGATCTCCTGGCGCGGGATTCTCAACTGCCCGGAGGCCAACGTCTTGAGCCCGACCGAAGAGCGCGAGCTCTTGATGGAGCTGGTCGATTGCCGGACGCCGCATCGTCGAAGCCTTGCCGCTGTCGGAGCGTTCGGAATGGGCCACGTCCACGATCGAGACGGATTTTCAACAAGTGGTTCGCGACCTTGCGAACTCCGACCCGAGTGCCGATCCGTCCGATCAACCCGATCCGGTCGCCGGCGCGCCGTTACCAGGAGATCAGGAGCAAGCTGGCCATGGCCAACGTGCGACTGGTCGCCCACGTCGCCAAGCGTTACAACGACCGAGGCGTCGCTTCCGCCGATCTGGTGCAGGAAGGCTTCTGCGGTTTACTTCTGGCCATCGACCGTTTCGACACGATCAACCAGACTCGACTCGCCACTTATGCCATCTGGTGGATTCGCCAGGCGATTCAACGAGCGGTCGCGGCCAGCGCCTATCCGGTTCGATTGAACCCGAAGCAGCTTCATCAACTGGCACAGGGACATCACGCGGCCGACCGAGACGGAGTGGTATCCACCCGCGCGAACGAGCGGGCACAACCCGGCCTGCTCGCTGTCGATCGAGCGATTGCTCGCGGCCACGCGCCCCACGTTCTCGCTCGACGCCCCTCGTGGCGCCGACGGCACGACCTCGCTGATCGACTTCCTGGTGAATCCCCAGAATGAAGAACCATCGGTCGATGACCTTCATGAAGACGTCGGGGCCATGATCAAGGTCCTCAATCCGAGGGAACAGATGGTGGTGAAGCTGCGGTTCGGCTTGAGCGGCGAGCAGCGGCACTCTCTCATCCAGGTCGGCCAGATCCTGGGCGTGTCGAAGGAACGAGTTCGCCAGATCCAGGGGCGCGCCTTTGGAAAAGCTCCGAAGGCCAACGAAGCCCGACAACAAGTGAGTGTTCCGGAGTCGTTAACGATCTTCACAGGGGGCTAGGTGCGAGCTCCTGGAAACAGTAGGCTAGGAAGAAGAGAGCCGCTCGTACCACAAGCGAGGCCGGCTCTCTTTATTCCTCAGATGCATTCGTCGAGAGAATCTGTCACAGATATGGCCGAACCGACGAAAAAAGGTACCTCAAAATGTAGCCGGCCGATTCTACGTCGACGCCACCTGCATCGACTGCGACCTTTGCCGAGAGATCGCACCCCTGAATTTCCGCCGCGACGAAACAGGGCGCCATAGTTACGTATATCAACAGCCGGCCGATTCCGCCCAGGAGGCCGCATGCCTGTCCGCGCTCGAGGATTGCCCGGTGGAGGCCATCGGCCGCGATGGGTAGATATCCGCTCCACCAACCACAGCCAACGATGCCGCCTATGAATTGTCGCGGTGAGTGCGACTCGTCGGTTTGCTGGTCGCTCGAGCTCGAGGATGAGCCGGTCGAAGCCGTGCAGAAGATCTTCGCGAGGCGAATACGGACCGGGCCGGTAAGCTCTCGACCGGAGACCAATCTGCATCTCTTCGCAGACGTGCCAGTCCTGGCGGTTGGTCAAGTCCCAGAACGCAACCGCGTCGTCCGGGTCAAAGTCGGGACTGGACATGGCGTCGGGATGAAAAAGCAACTCGCAGACGATCTCGGTCCGGTCCACGCCCCTCGGCCAGAGCGTGTGGGTCATCACGTAGTCGGGGTGCAAGCTGAGCAGAAGATTGGGCAGAAACGCGTAAAAGTAGACGTAGCGGCATTCGGCGTCGTCCAGGCCCGGCAAGCAGGCCCAGCGACGCTGGCCCTCGAGCGAGAGAGTGCCGATGCCATCGCGCAACCGCATTCGTCCGCCGAGATAGCCCGGTTCCGCCGGTTCATTCTCGCCGCTCAGGTAGTGCGACAGCTTTTGCAGCGCCGGGTGGACTCCCGGACAGTGCAGGCACTCCGAATAGTTGTGGATGATCAGCTTCCAGTTGGCCGCCACGTCGTAGACGATCCGTCTTGCCCAGTCGAAGCTGATCCATTCCCCAAGGACGGAACCGTTCGTCCATCCCACCGATCTGATCGGCCAGCGGCGCCGGGTTTTCGCCCAGGTTGAGGAACAGGTGCCCATCCCAGAGATCGACGTTGGCCTGGCAGAGCGGGTAATCGTCCAGGCGGAAACCCGGCACGCCGTCCATGTGCGGAGCGCCGACCAGACAACCTCCCAGGTTGTATGTCCAGGCGTGGTAAGGACATTGGATCGTCGACGCGAATGTCCCCGATCGTTCCCCGGTCAGCCGCGTGCCCCGATGCCGGCAGACGTTGTAAAACGCACGCAATTCCCCGCGCTCGTCGCGGACGACGATCAGGCTGTCGCCGGCGATCTCTCGGACCACGAAATCGCCGCGGTTGGGAATCTCGTCGGCACGTCCCGCGTGGAACCATCGGCCGTGAAAAAACCAGTCGAGCTCGGCCTGGTAATAGTCGGGGTCGATGTAGTACCGAGCTGGCAAACTCATCGCTTCGGGCGTCTTCAGACTCACGGCTGGTCCTCGGCATTGCCTGCGATGTTTGTTCTCGAAACAACCTCAACTCTACGATTTCGGCGCCGATCGTAAAGAGCCTCGTCGTACCCTTGCTTCGACCGAGTCACACGATTATAACCGTTCAAATACGGCCAAGGCACCGCAGCCGTGCTTTCCTTCGAAGGCATGCACCGAACCACTCTCCGCTCGTGCCGCCAATCTCCATGACCGTCGATCGGAGGAGTTCCTTCGGGACACGGCGGTTCTGGAAATCACCTTTACAACGCAATTCGAGGACTCCATGAAATCGAAGATCGCACCGGCCGTTTATCTCAGTCTGATCGGCCTGACCTTCGCCGTCGATCGCCCTGACGACGATCCGGGCCGAGCAGCCTGCACCCAAGCCCACCCGGGCGGAGTTCATGCGGCAGAAGCTCGAATTCTCCAAGGACGTTCTGGAAGGGCTCGCACTCGAGAAATTCGCGTTGATCGAGAAGAGCGCCAAGGCTCTCAAGAGGCTGAGTGAGGGCGCCGAGTGGGAAGTCCCCACGATCCCCAATGCGACCGATTACGTCGCCATGACCACCGAATTTCAGCGCAACGCCGACGAACTCGCCAAACAAGCCAAGAAGGGCAACATCGAGGGCGCTACCCTCGCATATTTCAAGGTCACCATGAGTTGCGTCGAATGCCACAAGTTTGTCCGATTCGCCGCCAAGTAGGCAGAGCGTAATCGCCGCAAGAGTTTCCCGTCCAAATGCAAGGCGAGGATGCCGTGAAATTGTCAATCTCGCGTGCTCTCGGTCTGGCCTTGGCGTGCCTCACGGTCGCGGTCGTGCTGCTGGCGGCCACCAGCCGTGGGCAAGCCGTACCAAAGCAGACCCGCGGGGAATTCATGCGCCAAAAGCTGACCGTCTCGAAGGATGTCCTTGAGGGTCTGGCGCTCGAGCAATTCACCTTGATCGAGAAGAACGCAAGGGCACTCAAACGGCTGAGCGAGGCCGCCGAGTGGGAAATCCCCGCGATCCCCAAAGATTCCGATTTCGCGCACTTTACCAGGGAATTTCAGCGCAACGCGGACGATCTGGTCAAGCAAGCCAAGGATCGCAACATCGACGGCGCGACGCTGGCCTACCTCAAACTCACCATGAATTGCGTAGAATGCCACAGATTCATTCGACGTTCTGGTAAATAGGTGGTCTAGTGAAGTTCAATTGAATGAGTTAGTCTGCAATGTCCGCGTCGTCAGGCAAAACTGAGCGCCACGGGTTGTCTTGACGATAGGAGAAGAACGAGGCCGTACTGACGGCGTGAGTGCTGCTGGATCGGGGAAGGAAGATCAGGCAGGAGGCAACGATGGCTCGGGCGCGTTCTTGGTCTGTTCTGACGAGCTGGCTGTTGATCGGGATCGGGGCGGTTTCGGTTCACGCCGCCTCGTGGAGCGATGGCCTCTTTCCCCAGAACCGGCACGATTTCGGGATGGTTCCCCGCGGTGTGAAGGTCAAGCACGACTTTCTGCTGGTCAATCGGCTGGCGGAACCGATCACGATCCTCAACCTGCGACCCTCCTGCGGCTGCACCAGTGGCCAGGCCAGTGCCTCCACGGTCGGACCTGGCCAGACGGCGGTGATCGAGGCGCAGATGGACACGCGCAACTTCGTGGGACTGAAGTCGACGATCCTGTACGTGAGCCTGATCACTGCGAGCGGTCGCGAGGCCGAGGTTGGCCTGGGAGTCACCTCCCACATTCTCAGCGACGTCGTACTGAATCCCGGAGCCGATCGATTTCGGGACAGTCATGCGAGGCCAATCGCCGGGCCAGGTCCTGACGATCGACCGGATCAACGCTCCGGGCTGGCGGTTCGAGCGGATGCTGTCGGCGAGTCGGTCGCTCAATGCACAGCTCGTCGAGACCGCCCGCAATGAGGGAACAGTGAGTTATTCCCTTTCGGTCAGCCTCAGGCCGGATGCCCCCGCGGGATCGTTGCGCGACGAGATCCGGCTGATCAGCAACGACCCGGAGACCCCGAGCATCCCGATCATGGTGACGGGCTGGATCCGAGGAGATTTAACCGCTGCGCCATCGGTTCTTGTCGCTCGGTCAGATTCACTCGGTGGCCGGTGCACAAGGCCGGTTCATCGTCCGCTCGTCGCGACCGTTCGCCATCCAGTCCATCGAAGGGGCCGGCGACGGCTTCTCGACCTCGGTCACCGACGCGAAACGTCAGACAACTCACGTG
Source organism: uncultured Planctomycetota bacterium (assembly GCA_963779785.1). Classification (GTDB taxonomy): domain Bacteria; phylum Planctomycetota; class Planctomycetia; order Isosphaerales; family Isosphaeraceae; genus CAVRFS01. Next base: position 10,695 of record CAWAAW010000049.1, on the reverse strand, counting down.
GTGACGGTCGCCTACAAGCCCGAAGAGGGAACGACCCGAGGCGACATCCGCCGGACCTTCCGCGTCCACACCGACCTACCGGGTGAACTTCCGCTGGACCTGACCGCAACTCTTCACGTGGCTCCGTGAACCGCCAGCGCGGGTGTGGGGGAAACACCACCCCTCGGCGTTCTAGGGTGTCGAGGGCCCTCTATCTCTCACCAGGGCGATCTTGTCGCGGCAGTTTCTTGATCTCCGCGAGGACCTCGGTGTCGCCGTCGGCCAGCTTTTCCGCGCGCCTCAGGAACCTTTCGGCAATCCATGTCGCATCGTAATTTGTTGTGTTCGATGCGGCGTGTTCCAGCGCCTCCCTCACCTCCTTGTCTTCAATATGTTCGAAGTCCGATTTCCTGGCCGCTGGTTTCTTCGCCCTTGTCGGCTTCGTATCGTCCTTCGATAGCCGCCGCGCCATTGCCGGACCGCCGATGTCCGAGCCGAGCCCCTCGGGACGTGGGCTCGGTTTCGAGGGGGCGGGGGGTTCATCCTCATCGGGCGTCCCTCCAATGTCCCCGGTTTCGGGCCGAGGCGGGGTGGGCACTTCACTGAGTCCTGGCCCCATCCCGCTCGGCGGCGCAGTCGGAGTCAAGCCGAAATGCCAGCTCCGTCGAGTGCGCGAGGTAGTGACGGAGTCGTCGGACTTCTCTGTCTCATCGTCGGGCGCCGCTGGCACCGAGGGAGCCACAGCCGATTCCCTCGGCGTCCGACCTCGCGGTTTCTTCAAGCGGCGTACGGGGGCTTCGTCTGGCTCGGTGTCCTTCGTGGTGTATTCGGGCTCGTTCTTTTGGGCAAGCTCGACCCGTCCAACGGAGACCGGCGAGGCGAGGGCGGGCATCAGGACGAACTTGATCAAGCCTACGGTCACGATGCCGACCCCCGCCAGGTAGGCCAGGCCGAACCAATTACCCGTCGTCTTGGCGGCGCCGTCCGTGACATGCGGAGCCAGCGCTTCGACGGCAATGCTGACGGCCGGAACAACGACCGTCGAGCCGCAGGAAGGACACACGATCCCCTGACCGACATGGTCTTCGCCGTAGACCTTCAGAATCATGCCGCATTGACAGCGGAAGACGATCTCGGCCATCGCGACGTCTCCTGGCAACCTGCTATCGGCCGAACTCCGGGGATCGATTCACAAATTAGACAGTACCATGTTGGTTGGTTTCCGGAGAACAGTCCAGCGGATTTGGCTGTCGCGTGCAGCCTCGAAACGCGGCGGTTCGACGCGAGCGAGGTGGAATCGGTCAGCGCTTCTTGCCCGGCGCGGGCGAGGGCGATGCCCCTCTGCCGATGCTGACGCTGTAGGCGAAGTTCTTGTAAGGAACCTTGACGGACGTGACGGTGTAGAGCCATTCGCCCGCCGGAGCCCCGGTGGCTTCCACCAAGAGGGTCTCGTCAGTCTCTTTCTCGAACTTCTGACCGCCGGGGGCGACGAGGGTCAGGCGCAGGGTCGCCCCGCCGCCGCCGAAATTCAGCGAGAATCGAAGCGGGTCACCGCTCGTGCTCTGATACTTCTTGGTGATCGAATCCATCCCGACTGCATGGTTGACCTGGCCCTGCTTGACCGGCGAGAACCCCCCGGACAGCATCGTCTTCTGGGTCTGGGCCTCCTCCTTCGCCGTCACCGCGGAGAAGACGAGGTAGCGGAGCAACTGCAGCTCCTGCTGGCTGTTCTGCGCCTCGTTGTGGAACGAAGTGAAGATCACCGTCCCCTTTCCCTGCCGGAATTTCGCCAGTAGCGGGGCCTCGATCTGCTCGCGTTTGACCGAGAGGTAAGTGCCGCGGATCAGGACCTGGACGTCGTCTCCCGTGAACCGGCCGGGCAACCAAGCATTGTCGGGGAACCGGAGGCGGATCGTGTCGCCGATCGCCTCTTGAAGTCCCGAGTCCACGACCTGGGCGTCGACGTCTTGCTTGGCGGCGCCGTCATAGTCGACGCGAAGCCGGTCCCGCAGGTCGTTCAGCGTCGCTTCCGCTTTGATGATCTCCCTGCGCGTCTTACTGATCTTCGACCGTTCCCGGGCTTGTATCGAATGCAAGATCTCCGTCCGGCGGCGTCCGAATGCCTGGGCAATCGCCTCGCAGTCGGCCTCCGTCGCGGGGAGGCCGGCGGTCCGCATCCTGGTCCGGATGGTTTTCAGGTCATCGGTGTCGCTCACCCCTTCAACGGTCTTGCTCAGTACCGAAGTGTTGAGAACGGCGAGGAGTTCATCGCGATGGGCCAGCAGCTCCTCCGAGAGCTCTAACGTGTCCAGCGTCTGGGCGACCGTCCCAACTTTGGCCAGGGGCGCGACCGCTTTCAACCAGTTCTTTTCGGCGTTATCGATCTCCGGCAAACGTTTCAGGTCGAGGTCGGCGCCGGGGATTCGATCGGGGAAGGCGTAAAAGAGAAACTCGTACCGGAGGTCGGAGACATAGAGCGTCCCGCCCCGTTCGACGAACCCGCTCAAGTTCCGTTTGATCCTTTTGATGATTTCGGGCCGCATGTGACCGGCGGAGAGGCCGGGCCGGGCCGAGCTGTCGCTTGTCGTCGATCCCCACTGGGCTGGCCAGCCGTTGCAGGTGAGGAAGAGGACGTCGTACTGGTCCAACGCGGACGGGCGTGATGAGCTCATCGTCCTCGATCTCGGTGTAGCGGTAACCGTCCCCCAGAGCGTCGAGGAGCTTGCCCATGTCGTCGAACTTGGGCTTGGTCACCGCGATGCGAAGCGTCCGCGCCTCCTTCACGACGTTCTTGTTGCCGAGGTTGACTTCTTCGAACCGGACATTTCCGCCGGTCTCGACGAGGGCCGGGTTCATCTTGGCGGATGGTGAGTCGGAGGAACCTCCGGACGTCCCCACCACCACGACGGCGGGGAAGGACGGGGTACGGGACCGACTCGGCGGCGGCGCGGATCTGCCAGCGGCCCGGGGCGGCGTCGGTCAAGTCGATCGCGAGGGTCGAGTCCCCTTGCTTGGTCGTCGTCTTGCCGCCGGGATCGACGACCTCCAGACGAAGCTTGGCGCCGGGCCGGGCGGGCTCGAGGCGGAACCGGAGCGGGCCGGGCTTCTCGTGCTGATAAACGTGAGGTGTAGGTGCCTCGCTCGGGTCAGCCGCCGCGGCCACGACGGCCCGGGTTGTGAACCCAGCGTCGGCCAGCGACTCCGTCAGGCGGACCTCCGGAGCGGACGTGACCGCCTTCAGAACCAGAAATCTCAACAGCTTGGCCTCGTCGTCGCTGACGCGGCCCTCACTGTGGAACGAAGTGAAGATGACGGTCCCCTTGCCAATCGGGAACCGAACTGCCAGCGGCGCGTCGATCGAAACTCCCGCCGTGGTCTTCAACTGGCCCTTCAAAAGGATCGAGACGTCGTCGCCGTGGAAGGCGGCGGGCCGCCAGCCTTCGGACTTGAAATGGAGCGTGATCGCGGGCCCGAGCCAAGTCACGAAGCTCCGGCGAGGTCACCTCGCCCCGCAGGTCTTGCGGAACCCCCTGGGCGACCGAAGCGGGGTCCAGGACTTCCGGGAAGGCCGACGCCAAGACGTCGAAACGCAGGTCGGACGCGTAGAGCGTCCCGCCTCCGCTGACGTAGTCGCGGAGGACCTTCGGAAGATCCTTCGAGCGGTTCCTCGGCCGTCGGCGCCTGCGCAGGTCAGGAAGACGGCCTCGAACCGTCGACAGCCGACCGGGTCGAGCAATGTCTCGTCGTCGATGATTTCGTAGCGGTAGCCCGCGCCCAATTCGTCGAGGATCTTGTTGATCCGGTCGAAGCCGTCGGCGGAGACGGCCAGGGTCTTCGCGTCGTTGGTAACGGCGGCTTTCCGTACCGCGGTATTCTCGCTAGCTTTGGATTTTTTTTCCGGGGCGTTCGCCACCTCAATGCCTCGGTTCGCCGGCGGCGGCGCGGAGCCACGACTGACAACCAGGGCGGCGGCGACAGGCGACGACGGCGAGCGGGACCGCGGTCGCGGCAACGAGGTGGGATCGTTTAATCTCGATCATCGGCTCAACCCTCCGGGTGCGATCCTGACGGACTCAGCGAAGTCTTGAGGGGTGGTTCAGTCAGACTTGATCTGGTTGGAGATCGACTTGGCGACTTCTTTCAGGATCGACTCGAACGGCGCGTCGCGGATTCCGTAGAACGAGCCGCCGTTCACGCAGAGCGGACTGTACAGCCCGCGAAACTTCCGCTGAGAGATCACATAGGTTACGACCTTGTTTTCTTTGAGGCTCGCGACGAGATCGGGGATGCGCTCGCGGTGATGGCAGCCGGCGTCGGTGATGTGGACAAAGCAGATACGCGTGTGGGGCCGGAACTCCATGTCCAACGCCTTCTCGATCGCTTCGACGCTGGACTCGTCCTCGTCGCCGCCGTTGGTCAGTTGGAGGCGGGCGACCGCATCTTGAAACTCCTTGGGGTCGGCGTTCAGGTCGAAGACGGTGATCGGCTCGTTGATTTCGACGTCGCCGAAACCGATCAGGCCGAGGCGGCAATCGATCCCATCGCGGCGGATCTCGTTGGCGAAGGCGATGCACTTGTCCTTCAGACCGTCGATATACGGCTGCATGCTGCTGGTGACGTCCATCAGGAAGACGATATCGACTCCGATCTCCTGGCGAGTGACCTTGAAGTGGCGGTCCGTCCTCGTCCGGAACCAGCCGCCGCGGGAGACGACGCTGAAGTCGATCCCCGTCTTCGGGTCGGACGGCCAGGACCAGACGGTCCGCCGGTGTTCGGCCGTCGCGATCAGGTCGAGCTTCTCGGTGTGACCGGTGCCGGACTGTCGGTCGAATGCGACCTTGCCGGGTGTTTTGACATCGAACGAGACGGTGATCTGGCTCTCGGCGACCGGGTCTTGCTCAAATTCGATGTTTTCGAGGATGGCGTACGAGAGGACCGTTCGCGAATACACCGCGTAAATCAGGATCAAAATGGCCAGGGCGATGAGCAAGCTGAGCAAGCCGAGGTTGCGCCCGCGCTTCAGGTTCTTTTGCTTGATCTGTTCGAGCTCGGCGATCTGACCCGCGAGCGTGAAGGTTGGCACCTTGGACGCAACGGTCGCCGTGGCGGCGCCAGCCAGCGGCTGGGGAGACCTCGCTGGCGCCGTAGCGGAGGGTTTTTGACTTGTTGGTGTTGGGGTAGGGGTGGGGTAGGGCGGCGCCGGCTTGGGACCGGGCGGCTTCGGCGCGGCGGAGGCGGTCGCCGACCCGAAGGTGGACAGCGGCGCTTTGCACTTCGAGCAGACGGTGTCTGACTCCTTCGCCGCGATCTTACACTTCTTGCAATACTTCATAAGAAATCATCCGCGGGGATTCGTTCGGTTTACCCTCGGGTAGCCCACCGTTCATACTAGCCCGAAACATGCGCGAAGTGAAACCGCCGGAGCCCTCGCTTGCGTTTCGGGCTAGTACGCGGGTTTCCGCGGCCGGAAAAATCATTGACTTTGGCTCCCCGGGATATCGTGTGGGTAACGACCCGGCGTTGTCCGGGCGACGGGACGGTTGGCCGGCGAGCCCAAAACATAGTTTCAGGTACGAATCCCACAAGAATGGCACTGGTTGGCAGTAGATGGCATACTTTTTGAGAGGCCTTTTGTGACGTTTCCGACAAAAGTCCACTGAACTTAGTTTTCTGCGCAACTTATTGTAAAATCTGAGTTTATGACCATTTTTCTCTTGACTTCACGGGACGTAACTGTATACTTAACCAGTCCCTGAGTAAGGAGTTGCGCCCGCCATGATCCATCGAATGACCCGCGACAAAACCGCCTCTTCGACCCCTTCGAGGGCATCATACCCGCCCGCCGGCCAACGGATCATCAGCTCGGGCTGGCAGGGAGTCTTTCGACACGTCCTCCTCGAAGTGATGCCCGTCGGCGAACTGGCCCAGAATTTCAGCCAGTCCCTGGGCGCCCCCACCAAGGAACTGTACTCGATGGCCGGCCTGGTCTTCCTGGCCGACTTCTTCGACTGGACCGCCCAGGAGGCCGTCGAGGCCTACATCTTCCGCATCGACGTCCAATACGCCCTTAACCTCGAGCCCGGCGTCACAGTCTGGTCGCGCACCCTCGAACGCTACCAGAAACTGTTTCGCGACAACGATCTGGCCGCTCAGGTCTTCCACGACGTGACGACCGGCTTGGCGAAAAGCTCGAACTCGACATCTCCCGCCAGCGGCTCGACTCGACCCATGTCTTCAGCCACATGGCCAGCTTCGGTCGCACCAAGCTGATGGCCGTGGCGATCAAGCGGTTCCTGACCCAGGTCATCCGCCATGCCCCCGAGTCGTACGCCGCGCTGCCCGAAGCGTTCCGCCCCGCTACGAACCGGCAGAGTCGCAATTGTTCGCCGGCGCCAAGGATGCCGAGGCTCGACAGCGGTCGCGGCAGCAGGCAGCCGAGGACTTGTGCTGGATCATCGAGCACTTCGCCGATCGTGCCGATATGACGGGCCGCTCGAGCTACAAAGCCCTGGTCACGATCTTCAGCCAGCAGTGCGAGGTGAGCGAAGGCAAGGTCGTCGTGAAGGCCAAGACCGGCGGTGACTGCGTCCAGAACCCGTCGGACCTCGATGCCACCTACGACGGTCACAAAGGCCCGGGCTATCAGGTGCAGCTCACTGAGACCTGCAGCCCGGAGAACGAGGTGCAGTTGATCACGGGCGCCTTGCCGCAAACGCCTGCTGAAGCCGACGGCGGGTCGGTGGTGCCGATGCTCGACCAGCTCGAAGAGTCGGGATTGTTGCCGGAAGAGATGTTGGCCGACACACTCTACTGCGGCGATGAGAACGTGCAAGCGGCCGAGGCCCGCGGTGTGGAGTTGGTGGGACCGATCCCCGGTCGGGAACCGGAGAGCGACCCCGCGGCGCTGACGATCGACGACTTCGCCGTGGACGAACGGACCGGGCATGTGGATGCCTGTCCGCGAGGGCACACACCGCTGGTGGTCGAGCGGGACCAGGAAGCGGGGACCACGCGGATCGAGATGCCACCGGAGGTTTGTGGAGGATGTCCCTTCCGCCATGCCTGCCCGATCAACAAGACCCGGGACGGCCGCTACACGATGGAGTTCACTGACAAGGATCATCGCTTGGCCGGGCGGCGCGCGAACAAGAGACTCCGGTGTTTACGGAGCGGTACGCGCGACGCTCGGGGATCGAGTCGACCAACAGCGGCTTGAAGAATCGGCTGGGATTGAAGCGGCTGAGGGTGCGGGGGCGTGGCAGCGTGTTTCGTGTGATCCTGCACAAAGTGGCAGGTTGGAACGTGCTGCGGGCGGCGGCGTCGACGAAGATGCGCGCTTGGGTGAGCGGCCAAGTGGCCCAGACCCTAAAAGGAGGAGAATCTGGGCCAATTGCGGAGTCTTGCACGCCGTTGCGCGGCCGTTGGCCGGTTCCCGGATAGTTTTTCGAGGCTGTCACGGCGGTCCTCATCGTTTTGCAGCCTTGCGAGCCGCTTGAACAAAAACAGCGACTTTTCACAAGGACTTCTGTCGGAAACGTCTTTTTGTGCCATCTCGCTTGGCCCGGAGCGGGGGCTTTTTTGGGATCGGCCAAGCTACGATCGCTGGAGCCTAAATCACTGATATGCCGAGTTTTGTGTCGGCCGATTCCGTCTGTCACCAACCAATCTCCGATCCTGGATCGAGGGTGTCGAATCGCCCCTTTTTAACCGTGACAATCGCGCGACCAAGGCGCGTACCTGCCGACGCGAGGGGTCCAATCGTCTCTTTCGCGACGTAAAGTCGATTTGCCAAAGGCTTTTCATTCCGACCACCTCGCCCCGACGGGGAAAGGTCGGCCGAAGGCCGGGTGAGGGGGTGCCGCCACAGAGGCACCGAACAGACGAGGAGGTGCCAATCGGGCCCACCGGTGCGGTCAAGGTTAACTTTTCATCAGCCCACGCGGTGCGCACCCCTCGCGCACTCAGTCCTTATCTATTACAATGGTGTGATTTTAAAATTTCGTACATGCACCTACGTCGTCAAGGGCACGCAAATTCCCATCGGAACATCTTATTCAGAATGGATTTAAAATTTTCCGAAAATTCTATAAATAATACTGTTGCGCCCCCGGCGCGGCATTAACCAGCTGATCAACGACAGTTAGAATTCCCCTTCTGCGAGCGGCAGTATCCCAAGGGGACTTGCTTCAACATCCTCAAATTGGCGGGGCTAAGACCGTTGTGAGTGGTCACGATCATCGATGGATTGTGGTTCAGGATCAACGATGGGGAATGTCCCGTCCCGTAGGTGGGCTACGGAAGTACCGGTGGCCTCTTTCTCTGTGCCGTTGGCGTCGTCGCTGGCGGTTCGGTCGGTGCGACGCCCCCCTCGGAGAAGTTGCTCAGGGATTGAGGTTCTCCTATCGATTAACTTAGCCACGCACAACCGTCGGACCAGAAGAAGGTCGAGCGATGATCGCTTACGTCTGGCCTTCGACCACGTTTGATCTCTGGTCCAGGCCATTCCTGTTAATGTGCTGACACCAACATCTCAGACTCCAGGTTAGTTTCGCTCCACACTGGTTGCTCAATTTGAACCGCATCTTCTTCTGGTTCCCATAACGCCCCGAAATCCATATTCATACGGCGTTTGATGGCATCCGGAATCTCCACACCGGGTAGCACCTCGGCCAGGTCCATTGTAATGATGCCGTTAGGCAACACCACCAGCAGCCATTTATCAAACGCGATGTTAATGTCGATGGCCTCTATCTTGATAAACCTCACCCTCCGTTCCCCTCCGATGTCCTCGCCTCGATGGAACTGTCCTACGATAGATGGCACAAAACATATACCCTTAGAAGTCAACAGAACGACATGGGCACCGTACCGAAGGATTTTGTACGCCGTGCCGGGAAGGAACGGAAAATTAACTGAATCTATTTCGCGTATGTGAAGCGGGTCTCGGAAGAAATGCAAAAAGGCGACTTGTCGCCAGGCCGATTAGGGCTAGTGGGAATATCGGACTGTGTATTGAGGTCACACCAATCATGTCGATTGAATGTTGCCCAACTTTTGAGCGACTTTATGGATGCGAGGCCGTCTCTCGGCTCCCCATGGAAAAAGACTAGGCCGTCCAGACGGCACGCACATACAGAGATTTCCGATCCGATACTTTGGTCTAGTCCCAATGTGGCGTAGTCATAGAAGTATCGGAGTTCATCGCGAGCAAGGATCGCCTGTCTCTGGATTTCCCCGTCGGCTTGGGACATCAAAACTTCAATGCCCGACGGCCCGGCAGGGGCGACAAAATAGTTCCCGAGCGTGCGTTTGATTCCGTGCGCACCAAAACCAGAGGACCATACTTTCCGGCGTGGCGGATTCACGAAGAAGCTGTTCACAATGATATCTGTACGAGTAGTGGCAGCAAGGTGAAGGGCGTTGTCGTCGAAATAAAACGCGATTGAATTGATGGATTCTTCGTCTTTGCCAACACGGACCGAGTGCATATACTCAAGAGAGCCTTTGATCCCGCATTCCAGAACGAGGCCATTATCGGTGCCGAATAGGAAACAGTAGTACTGCAAACCCTCGCCAGCCCAGGTGATTTTTTGACCTGGGATGCTAATGGTCGGTGCCGAAAAATGCATCTCGCTTGACGGATTGGTCGAGTCCGTCATCATGGGTGGTCGCCCCTCAAGATGCGATCTGCATCCCGCTCACTTGTCCGACCTTCCTCAACCATTTTTCGCATGACCGATTTCGGGGGAGCATACTCTTGGTTGCTACGGTTAAAGGCTTCACTTACCTTAACCGGCCACCGAGGATGACCATGCCATTCAGCAGCCGAGTGCGGGTTCCAGAAGATGGCTAACAACTCATGCCTGGTGCCGATCTCGATGTACTCATCACCGTTCTTGTGCACGTTATAAAGGTGGCCTCGGTCATCGCTGTAATCGCCGGTTTCGGCATCTTGAAACAGCGGGAACTCAGTGTCACGGGTGATGCATCGCAGCCAGCAGGCATGCTCGCCTTTGGAACAATTATGGTGCTTGTCCGTAAACTTATATGTACGGCCTCTAATTGTTTTGACTGGATGGACTCGATGATCGGCCTTCGGCGGTTTTTGGGATAGCATACTTTCGAACGCCTTGACATTATCGGGATCTCAGGACGGAATTATCGGGATCTCAGGACGGAATTTAGACGGAAACAGGTTTAACCTCTATCGAGGCAAAACGATCAGATCCCCCTAGCGATGAGCAGCTTACACGATTTCGAAGTTCGTCACAACGCTCGGGGGGTTCCGGGGTCATTCTTTGTGTGCGCCGTGATAAGGTGTTGGTCTCCAGTGGGTGCAATTCCCGCCTGTTTTGCTTCAGACGGAAATGGAGAGACGCCCCACCCGAGTTATATGATAGCTCGGCGGGAGTTCTGCGCCATCCGGAAAGCCTCGAAAGAACTATACGCCTGTCGAGAAGGTCGCCATCTTGAGGCGTCATTTGCTCAACCACGTACCCGTCTCTGACCTCTGCGACGAGCATCAGCTCTCGCCCACGTTGTTCTACCTCCGGCAGAAGACGTTCTTCGAGAACGGCCCAGCGGCCTTCGAGCGGAAGAACGCCGCGCCCGACGGCCACCCTCCAGCGAACCATCGCCGCCCTGCACAACAAGCTCCAACGCAAGTACGAGGTCGTCTCGGAATTGATGGAGGAACATATTAAGCTAAAAAAAGAG
>CAWAAW010000048.1:0-208681 GCA_963779785.1 uncultured Planctomycetota bacterium | reverse complement strand
TCGGAATCCTTCCCCGGCTCACCGCTCAGGATCCACCGGCGTTTGATCAACCAGTCAGCGGCTTCGGGGAAGTCCTCCTCTTCCAAACCGCCGGTGACTTGCTCAGGCTTGTGTAGAATTGGAGCGGCAGGTCGTCGTAGGTTGTGATCACGACGTCCGTCTTTCGTGCATGCATGTTCAAAGTAGCACGCGTTCCCCACTCCGGGGCGTCGAAATGGTGGGTCACCTCGTAGAGGAACCCCAGGAAGGGGGAATCGAACTGGCCCGATCGACAAGAATCGATCGGCCGCACTTGTAGCAGCCGGGTCGATATAGCCCAGCGGGATCCTGTGCATGAAGTCCGTCGCGATTAGTCCAGCGACTACGACAACGCCCAGCGCCATGTTGACCCTGAGGGCCATCGTGGTGACCTCGGCGAGCAGGATGGCCGCGATCGGCAGTAACATCGTCAAGTATCGGAATTGCACCCACGGGCCCGAGGCGAGATAGCCGAGATAGATACCGCCGAAATCGCCAGGAGGAAAAAGGATCGGACGTCTCCTAGCACCGTTCGTCTCGGAACGTTCGTTTCTCTGGACTTGAGCAGGAAGAGGAGCAGGTCCAATAAAGGCAATGGCATAATAAAAGTAAAAAATTCGTATATATAAATATATATATGTCTTAGGTATGAGGAAGGCAGGACAGTCCCTCGTTTGTCGAGGATCTGGTACAGAAAAAACCCCGGAAGAACGAGCAGCGCCACGGCGATATACGACCAGAAGAGCCGCCGAATGACGAATTGCCTTGTCGTTATGAACAGAACTGCGGCCAGGACGGACACCAAGAGACCGATCGCGACGAAGTAATTTGTATAGAAGAGCAAGACTCCGCACGCGACGAACCGCACGAACGAGTTCTTCCTCCCGGCCATCGCGCCTTCCAGCGAAAGGAGCAAGCAGAGAAAAACGCAATAAGCCGGGGCACACCAACGGGCCTGGCGCACATGCAGAAGGAAAGGCACAGATACGGTCAGAGACAAATGCGGGTGCTCTTAGGCGGGCGATTGTCATAGTTTCTGAAAGTCGGAGCGCCAGGAGGTAAGTCAGGTACATCGCCAAAAGGCCAGCATGCAGCTGGGGAGCGGGTCAAGCGGCGTCCATGGTTAACAAGTCAGGAGGGTGGCCAGAAGAATTTCAGGGTGACCATGCCAAAAGAAGTAGGGAAGCTGGCCATCCTGCAACAAATTCCTTGCTCGCTTCCTGCGACACAACGTTCTTACCGTCGAACCCGATCGGCACTCCATGCTTGAGGATGCTCTTGGCACAGGGCGAGTTTCCGTCTTGTCTTGCCACAGGTACCGGGCATCGAGCGGCCGAAAGAGCAAGAGGCAGCGACAGTCAGGGTAGCCACCATAACCGGATCTCGATACTCGGGTCGGGGCGACGGGACGCGCCGGCCCGCTCTTCCCTCGCTCGCGCCCCTCTGCCGGTTCGTTGTGGTCGTCTCGCTCTGCCATCGAATTGGATCCCCTTTGCAATTTCGTCTGGCATCCTCTCCGCGCGAGAAACAGGATTTCCGTGCACCGGGGACAAGCCACAAGGTATAGGACTGGGAATCGAGACGGCCCCGCCGGGGACCGGCGAGAAGGATAATCTATTGGCGGTGATGCGGAGGGTGCCGGAAATGGTTGAAGCGTAGCGTGAGCCCCGAAGGAGGGTAAACCGGCCTGTCGGACCAACCTGGCCAGGCGCGTGCCAACTGTCCCACTCCAATCCGCCTTCAATGTCGTCGGCCGCGATTCCGCGTGCCGGGGGCCGCGGGCCGAGTCCCAGCGGGCCGAGTTCGATGCGAACCAATCGTGCATCAACCCAACGGAGCAGGCAGCGAACAGTGCGAGCACGCCGATGCCTGCCCCCCAACGAGTTGCGAGCGGCCCCGCCGTAAAAGCCAAGGCACCGGGCATCAGGACAATGAGGTAGCGGTCGAAGAGGGTCGGCGAGACCAGCAGGAGCACGACGTGATGCTGTGAACAGAGAGAGGGGGTTGGCGAGCAGGGCCTTGCTTATCCGTCCGCCCACCCGGTCCACGACTCCCGCTCCGGCGAGGCATCCAGCCATGGTGAGGACCACCTGCACGCCGGTTCCCAACATCAGGGGGCGTTCTTCGACCAAATACACGCCGTTGTCAGCGCCCCCCAGGAAGTTACCGTATTCGGAAGATAAGGGACGAGCCCCCCCTGGTATGCATGCGGCGGGTCTAGGAGCGATTGCCCAGCAGCAGGATCCCCGCGCTACAGCATCCCCAAAAGGGCAGCGAAAGACCGCTCCAGACACAATCCCCGGACGGAGACCCAGCAAGGGCAGCACTGTGAACTCGGGTAGATGTCGCTTCTGAGACAGCGAATGAAGACACGCGCCGCGGAGGGAATTATCGGGGCGAGGCCACGCCATCAGGTCGGACCGAAAACCAAATATGCATACAAACCCCCGCAGCTAGCGGCAGCAGGACGCCGATGTGCCATGCGGCGTGCCGCCGCACGTCCGCTGACGCCACAGGAGTACAGTCGCCACCAACGGGGTGACGTTTGGTTTGGTGCAATGGTTGCCAGCGTCGCGAAGACCATGCCAGCCGCCAGGTCGACCAGCCGACCGTTACGCAGAGCACGCGTATACATGCAAGCGCGATCAGAGAGAGGGATAAGGCCGCACGTCCGACATGGAATTGCCGGACATCACGAAAAAAATTGGGTTCAGCGCCATCGTCGCCGCCGCAAAGCTTGACTCCCCCGGAGAAAGCCCCACTTCCCGCCTGAGCAGATCGTAAAGCGCGAGAATGCCAAGTAGGGACAGGGCCACCGTGAAAAGGCGGAGCGCCGCGTGCGATTCTCCAAAGATCCGGATGACGGGATAAGACAGTAGCCACTGGCCCAAGAGCGGCATTGAGGGTTGGCGGTAGTAGTGAATTCCCTCGCCACGCGCCAGTGCGAAGGGCTTTTGCTGTAGGCCCAATCGTCATTTAATGGGAAGTTCTGCCGATCGGGCGGCAACGCGATGATGGTGAGAGCCCAAAGGAGGACGACGGCAATGACCGGGAACAAGGGCGGTAAGATCCATTCTGCAAGGCCATGCCATTTTTCGGAAGTCGCGGCATCTCCATCTTCACCGGTCCGGCTCTCTCCTTCGGTTGGGCAAAGGTCCGAGACCGTCGTTCGGCCTTTACCCAGGCGTTTCCTTTCGGAAAGAGCGGCGATCGTCTCGAAGATAGTCGGTCGAACCAATAGACCACGAGAGTGGCCAGCGTGCCGAACGCATAAAACACGCTCCGCCTGAAGCTGATGCTGCTTGCCTCGGGAAATACCTCACGGGCACCGGGATATCGCCCATCCGGAAGCCGACGCCGGCTTGAACGAAGAACTGGCTATCGAAGACGAAATCGTCCGAGTTTCGTTCGAAAGGAATCCGTTCCAGGACCTCGCGACGATAGGCCCGGAAACCGCTATGAAAGTCGCCAAGGTTTTGCCCGAGCGCGACGTTCTCGATCGCGGTCAGGAAACGGTTGGCGAAATACTTGTACCAAGGCATTCCGCCGGCCAGCGCTCTCGACGCGAGCGGATCCGGTTGCCGATCACGATGTCGCAGATGTCAAGGTCGATGAGACCGACGGCGTGGGGAACCACGCGGCTGTCATACTGGTAGTCGGGGTGGATCATGACGACGATGTCGGCCCCACGCTCCAGGGCATGCCGGTAACAGGTCTTCTGGTTGCCGCCGTAGCCGCGATTTTGGGGGTGAACAATGACAGTCAGCCCCAGCCGCCTGGCAATCTCCACAGTGCGGTCGGTGCCGCCATCATCGACAAGTATATACTCATCGACGGAACCGGACGGAACATCCGCGAGCGTCGGGGCGAGCGTCTTCTCGGCGTTGTAGGCGGGAAGAACGACAACGATTCTACGGGTTGTTCCCACATTCCCAGGTCTGGGCGAATTGAGAACCCGATCGGCTCGGAAGACCTGGGGATCTGCGCATAACGGCTGCCCTCAAGCAATGTTCTCGAGGAAGGTCTCGCTGGCCATCCACAGCCGACCCGCGAACGGCAAAACGTTCTTTCTCTGCTGGAAAGCGCCTGCTGGCCCCGTCCACTCGCGAACGAACGCTGCCAGACAGTCGGCAAGGTAGAGCCCGGCCGTCCCCAACATGCGTATTTTTCGGTCGTCGGCGATGGCGAGACTAAGCATATTCAAGGGTCACCGCTACGATCTCCGGATCATAATGTTCTGTCTTCGAGTGGACACGGCCTTCGATGCCGACGATCCAAGGCGGGTCGCGCCTTTAGGACAATCCTCGCCTGGCTAGAATCTCGGTCTAACTCCGAAGGGTCTCTCTCCAGGACCATCCTCAATACGCGTCAGCGCCAACGACCTCGCCACCGGAACGGGTCGAGAGCGACTGCCAGATGCCTGACGGCGGTAGATTTACCCAGGCGCCTTGGCCGTTCTGCGAAGCCCCGGCCGGATTACCCGTAATCGGGTTGAACGGCCACGACTGGATCGAATCCTTGATGAAACGGACCGAGCCGTCTCCCATCAGAACGTTGAGCCCGCCGGGGTGCATGCTCGAGGCCGAATTCGTCCAGGCGGTCATCGCCACGCGGCGCGACCTTGTCGCACGCGTTCGGGGGTAGAGCGACGTGATCAGCGTATCGCCCCAGTTGCCGGTGATGTACCAGCCATGCTGCGCGGCGTACTGTGGGTTGAGCGCATTTAGTTCCTGGAGGATCGTCGTCGCCTTCTCGGCCATGAAGATCGTGTTGCTCAGTCCGTCGGTCACGGAGGCCAGCCGGATCGGCGACAAGTCGTTGAAGACACCGTTGCACTGGGCAATCAACGCACCGGGCACGACGCAGTTTGTGCTCGGCAGTGGTTGCGCGAGCACCGGGAGCGAGCCGATCATCCCGGCGTAGCTGGTGAAGACCATGAGCGCCGGGTCGGGGACGCCGTATTGCACCAGCGCCCCGAGATTCAGACGTCGGGGCCAACCCGACATTGTGTCGCTAGGGCACGCAAAGGTCGACACCGCGATTGCGTGAACCGTGCTGTTTTCCGCTCCGATGACCGCGAGGCTTTGGTTGATCGCGTTGTAAAGGTTGGTTTGCTCCATGAACCCAACCGCGAAGACCTCAATGCTCTTGTCGACGATCGACGAGGTGCACGGCGGCCTGGCGCCCGAATAACGGGGATCGTACGACTTGATCCGTCCCGGCGGCAACGAACCGAACGCGTCGTGGTAGTTTTGCAGAGCCAAGCCGAGCTGCCTGAGGTTGTTCGAGCACTGAGCCCGGCGGGCGGATTCCCGGGCTGACTGGACGGCGGGAAGGATGAGGCCGATAAGAAGCGAGATGATCGAGATGGCGGCGAGGAGCTCGATGAGGGTGACGCCGCGGGACCTGCCAGACGTGTTGTAACTTGCCATTTCGTCGGCTTCCAGCGTCAAGCTGGCCCGCTCGGGACCGACCCGTCGGCACGTTGTCTCCGCTGCGACCGGGCGATTGCAGCGAGCACCAGGCTCGTGGCAGGCGCCGCGGCCCCAAAGATCGCTAGATAGTACATGCTTCGGTTCGTCGCCCGCGCCGTCGGCTGCTCGAAGTCTCCGAGGCCAAACGCAGCCAAAGTGAATTCTTCCGCGGGCGTGGGGCCTAGCGTGAAATTGCCGATCTGAACCGCACTCTCCTCTTCCCAGCCTCCGATCGCTCCCTCCGCGTGCCTGATCTCGGAGGGGAGCGAGACCCCATCTTTTTGCGTGTAGAGTATATGACCCGCTGTACTTCACCACCTTCTTCTTCTCCTTGTCGAGCGGCCGCCACGTGGCCTCGATCTCGTAATCGCGAATGACCCATGGGATGCGCCTTTGAGCGCACCCAGCCCTCAAGGTTCGGCTTTTCTGAATGGTTAGGGACATACCGAAGGAGGAACTTAATGGCAGGCCCTCCTGAACCCGTGGTGCGCTGTCGACTTGCTCGACTTGGAATTGGGGGTCCATCACATACGCGGGAAAGTCGTGCAAGCCGGCTGGCGAATACGGAGCATCTAGCACTCTCGACCGCAGGTTCTCGGTCATCCGCCAGCCCTCGCGATTTGCGTCGATCCGGTCTAGCATATACGGGCCGCCCTCGGTCCCGCGGTGCGACGCGGAAGCCGCGTAGACCCGCGGTCACGACGACCCCGTCGAAGGGCTTGCGCCCGTGCGGATCACGTGGAGCTTGTCGTTCGCGTCGCTCCTCACCACGGAGAAGGATACGGTGCCCTGCATAGACTTGGCTGGCGTTTGCGTCGCGTTTTTGCCCTGCGAAGCTTGTTTCGGAGCCGAGTAGGGAAGGGGCGCCCGGCGGGCTCGATCGAGCTTCGGGTTTCCCCTTCCCCCTCTAAAATTCCGTACGGCGGGTTTTCCCCAGTACGGCTTCAAATGGACCGTCAATGGCGACCTTCGATGAATGCCCAGGGTTTAAGTGCCGTCCACATCCGCCCTACGACTCCGTCTTATACGCCACCGCAGTTGCAACGCCCAGGAATACATGATCCCGAAGGGATTACCCGTTCTAGAACCTTTCGATTCAATGTGGCACGATCCCCAGCAACTCCAACACGTCCATCCAGAGGCCCTTGGCTCGCCATCGGGTTATGTTGTCCCGATAGGTCATCGCTTACTACGGCCTCATCCGCCCCTCTGAATCCCTCCCCGCCACTTATGGTTTCGCGGCGGAATCTGCTGCACCCTAGGAAATCGGCTTTCAGGTGGGAATCCAGAGGTTCCCGAATTTACTCCGCTGGACTGTGCTCGCGTGCCGCCTCCCTTACCCCGGTGACCCCGAAGAGTGCAAATGACTGTTGCTTCCTCCTCGGTTTTAGCCTTCACCTCCGAGTTACGGGTTCGGCGATCACATTGGTCGTTTCGAGGCTGCAAGTTCACTGATACCATAAAAACCATAGGAATTGTTACGGCCCGCGAGCTGGCTAGCCCTCCTTTTGAGGACGTTTACATTCGAGCTTTCGCTGGCCGGGTCACCCCGAGCCAACGTCGAATATCACTACGTGGATAAACAGTCAATTTCCACGACCGGACTTTCACCGGCAAGTCTAACGGCATTATGGGCTGCAGAACTCGATTCGACCCGAGAGATTCCCTTCGGCTCGAGGCGTCGTGATAAGTCGCGCCCTTTGCCGATCTAACACGTCCCGGTAGCGGGATAAGAAGTCGCTTGGTGAGAGGGACTCGCCCTCCCGCCGGCCTGAGGAGACGCGGCGGTCGAGCCGTTCGTCACGATCACGAACAAGGCAAACGCAGTTAACACGCCGAGGCCGAGATGAAAGGCCGCGAGAGCTTTCTTTGGAGTCGCCGGTGACACAAGCATATCGAGACCCCCGAGACTAGCCGGGCAAGACCGGTGGCGAGCGTCGCAAACGTCGTCTGCGGAAACGTCCCGACAACACTTGTCCTGACTCCGGTCAAGAAGTAGATTGGCGCTGCCACGCCTTGTCCGGCTCAGAGGAAGACCGCCGCTCCACCGCACTCTCTCCGCAGCCTGGCGCCGTGCGCATGCACTCCCACCTCATCGAAGCGCGTACCGTTGCCGCCGGTCAATCGTCCGGCCCCGGTCCGCGAGGCCACCTCGCACGTGCTCGCCAAGCTGCGGCTGCCGCCCACGGCCCAAGGCGTGCGCTCACTGTCAACAGAAGAAAAACGCCCTACAGTAATAGTAATTCTGAATATCGTAGCAGGTGCAGCAGTCGCAGGAGCCGAAGCAGGTCCCGGCCCCCAAGCAAATCCCGCTCCCATTATTGGGACAACCGCAGCCCCCGGTAAGCGGCTCATCGGCGAAAGCTCCTGGGACCGATGAGAGGACGGCGACGACGGTCACAACGACGCCGATTGCCCCTAGAAGAGCCGATGCGTACTCAAGAACCGCTCGCGTTGCGCTTCTCATGCTTCGCATTGAGCTTCTCCTGCGTAAAGGACGTGACGCCGGGAAAACGGCCAGAGGTTCGAGACTCAAAGACCCACGCAATACAGACCGCCTTAGCCGGGATCCGATCCGGCACCAGGACCGACCCGAACCCTGCCGCTGATCGTCAACGGGATCCGGGATTGAGTTGGACTGCTCGTGAAGAGCGTGAGCGGTAACCAAAGATCGCTCGATTTAAGGTTCGCGATTTGTTCTTCGGTCGGCACGCGAACCGTGACGTTCAGTTCCCTGCTATCGCTCGCCCCGAGGGCAAAAGGCAAATCCTTTGGAACGGTACATGTACAGCTCGAGGCACAGCCGAGGATGCGGATGCCGTCTCGCAGCCCGTATTCGTTAACTTGAACGAGGCAGTGACGGTTGTGCCGGGGGCGACCACGCCGAGTGACTTCTCTTTTGCGTCGACGAAAAGCGTTTCCCCCCTCAGCCAGTAACCCAGGGCCGTCTGGACAGAGCCGAAGCGAGCGAACGCCGTTATTGTCGCAATTACCAAGGCGATGTTCACGAAAATGATCGCCGCGATGGCAGGTCGAGGCAGCCAGCCCTGCTCGCGATCCGAGACGTGCCGTGTCAAAGCCTCGGCGTTCATTACGTCCCTCCTGCTGTTGCACCAAATGTGTCGGTTCGCAATGGCTGGGCCGACGCGGTAGGCTAGGGGGTACTAATCCAACTGTCGGTCAAAGGAGTTGTCCACCTCGGCAGCCAACTGCTCCGCACGCCCCGCCCGACACGTACCCGGCGACCGGTATGACCAGCTTCCCAGGAAAATCCGGCTCCGAGGCAGAATCAAGGCTCACGAACAAGTCCGCTACACCGCCCGGCGGGATCCGAATGGGGACGGCCTGCACACGAATACGGGGGCAATCCGTCTCTACATTCTCAAGCACCACCGCGCAGTCCAGTTTATTTGTCAGGCGCGGCGATCCCCGTCCCGTTTCACCGCCGCAGAGAACGCCGAAGTCGACAGGGTCAGGGCTGACTGTGAGCGGAAAATGCCGCCCCGAAGGGCTTGCTGGGTTCACATTGGCGGGAGTATGCTCCGGGGTCGACGAGCCGGGGAGGGCGAGGCAAGCGGCAACAACACCTCCCGCAACCCCAGGTACGGCGGCCCAGATGAAGAACCTATTGCGATGAGAAGCCCCGCTCGATGTACTCACTGCCGGTACCCCCAGAATGGATTTCGAAAGGCAGGCCGACTCAGCTAGCCACCCCTATCAGTGCCGAAGTGGGCCGTCAAGTCCCCACTGTTTTTCGTCAGACCAAGAAATCAATTCGCCGACCGAAACCGGGAACCGAGGATACTCATGCCGTGGGATCCATTGAGTGCATGGCCTAAGTTCTCAGTTTCGCAATTTAGAGGGGGCGAACTGATCAAAAATTCATGTCGGCTTCCCCGCGACTTTTTGGCACCTTGTCTTGGTTTCCAGGTCGCAACAAGACACCAGTGCAAGGAAGCCGACACATGGAACTTACCGACACCTTCCTCGATCTGCTACAGAACTTTGTCCCGGTCTTCACGGCCCCGACCTACAACACGTTTGTGTTCATCGTCACGGGCTGGATTCTCTCCCAACGCCACCGCTACGTGACCGAACTCATCTTCTCCAGTGGCCATGTCGGTGATGGGCATTGGTCGCGGTTTCATCGGTTTTTCAGCCATGCCGCTTGGGACGTCGATACCTTCTCCATGTACCTGGCCAAGCTGGTTGTGACGATTCTCGCCCCAGGGCTGACTTTTCTCTGGTCGGTTGACGACACCCTCTGCCGGAAACGTGGGCTCACCCTCTACGGCGTCGGCATGCACTACGATCCGCTCATTTCCAGTAAGTCCAAGGCTCTGGTCAGTTGGGGACACGACTGGGTGGTGCTCTGTCTGATCATCGAAAAGCCGTTTTGGGGCCCACCAAGTCTTTGCTTTGCCCATAGCCATGCGTCTGTACCGCAACCGCCAAGGGCTCACAAAGGGGAAGAAGGGCAAAGGGAAGTCCTCCAAACTCAAACAGGATCCCAATCATCGCACCCGACCG
The DNA here is from genome assembly GCA_963779785.1 of uncultured Planctomycetota bacterium. Taxonomy (GTDB): domain Bacteria; phylum Planctomycetota; class Planctomycetia; order Isosphaerales; family Isosphaeraceae; genus CAVRFS01. The sequence continues at coordinate 198,659 of CAWAAW010000048.1, read as the reverse complement.
GAACTCGCCCTCGAACTGGCCGATTTGGTGGCCCGAGTGGTTCTCAGACGACGAGATCATCATCACCGGCGATAGCGCCTACGGCGGTCAGAGCGTTCTCTCTCACCTGCCCCCCAAGGTTCATCTCATCAGCCATGTCCATCCCAAGGGAGCGCTCTACGAACCGGCTGCTCCCAAGACCGAGAAAACCAAAGGAGCACCCCGTAAGAAAGGAAATCGTTTGCCCGGCATGGACCAATGGGCCGAAGATCCCTGCCAGCCCTGGACGGAACTCAAGTTCGACCAGTTCGGCTTGCATGCCACCCTGGCGGTCAAGACGATCCAAGCTCTGTACTACAAGGCGGGAAAGGATCGCCTTCTGACCATCGTCTTGGTGCGCGACCTGGAAGGGAAGCGCCCCGATCAGATGTTTTATTGCACCAAGCTCGATTGGACGGCAAAGGAAATCCTCTCGGCATATGCCTGTCGCTGGGCGATCGAATGCACATTTGAATACTGCAAGCAATTCTTGGGTTTGGAGGACCCCGCCAATCGCCTCCCCAAGGCCGTCGAGCGGACCGCACCGATGGCGATGTTCATCTACAGCTTGGTGGTGGTTTGGTTTCATCGGACGGGTCATCAATTGGTGCGGTTTCCCTTCCGGCCGTGGTACCTCAAGAAGGAAGAACCTCGTTCGCCGACATGTTGACGACCCTGAGGCGGCTCAGTTACGACGAGAAAACCGAGGGACTGCTTCCAGACCGTCGCACTGAAAACCTGGATCGCCCAACTCACCGAGCTTCTCAGCCGGACCGGGTGAGCGGCGCCACGGACACGGATACCAGCGTCGGGCACTCCGCGATGAGCGACTTGCCGAGGAGATTTTCGCCCACCGGGCCGCTCGCCGTACGCGCCTAAATCTGCGAAACTAGAACGAAGGAGACGCGATGGATCTGGCTGACGCTGGCGGGATGGCTCCTCTTGTTGCGGGGGCCAGCATTCATCGACAACCTTCAGGCCAGACCAGCCGGGGAACTCATTCCGGACTTTTTACAGGAATATGCCTCGGCTCGGAACCTGTTCGGAGGGTTGGCGATCTACGCGGACCATCACGAAGAGCGCGGCGTTATCTCGACTTACAGCCTAACGATCGGCGTTCGCACGTCGTCGTGAACGCCCACCCCCCCACGTCGGCGCGTGCTCACGCTCCCGCTCGCCAAGCTCGATTTTGGCCACGCCTTTCCCGTCTGGAATGTCACCTCGCTTGCGGCGCTGGCGGCGGGTCTCTGGATTGCGCAGCAACTACTGGAAATCCCCTTCTCGGCCTGGTCGCTCGCGCCGCTCTCGACCCTCCTCCTGCTCTGCTTTCCCGTCTGGGAGCAATGCCGCCTTGGCCAGCTCACGCTCATCCTCCTGTTGCTCATTACTGGCGCATGGGCAGCGGAACGCTCTGGCCGGCCATGGCAGGCGGGATGCTGCTGGGCACGGCCGCTTGCATCAAGCTGTTTCCGGGATTCCTCTTCGTGTATTGGGCCCTGCGCGGTCGCTGGAAGGTCGTGGCAGCGGGATTCGTGACGATTGCATGCCTCACCGGCCTGACGGCGATCGTGTTGGGGATCGATGCCTATCGGATTTATTTCCTCACGGTCCTGCCTGAGACCCAGTGGTTCCGAGTTGGCTGGAACAACGACTCGCTCTGGGGTTTTGGAGCCGATTGTTCGACCCGGCCCGAACACGAGAGGGACCGATCGCTTACGGAGCCGGCCTTTTACAGTCCAGCCTTGGCCAACTCCTTACCCGTCATCTCATCGGCCTTTCTCGTGGCTGTGCTGGCTCGGACGATACGGCTCGATCCCCAGAATCGGAGGGGCGACTTGACCTTCGCTCTGGCCGTCGCCGTCATGCTCCTGGCTTCGCCAATCTGCTGGGAGCACTATTTGCTGCTGCTTCTAGTTCCGCTGGCAGTCGTCTGGTCAGAGCTGCCTGCGTCGCGTTTCGCCCGCGCCCGTTCCTCCTGATTTGCTCGCGTTTTGGACGGGATATCTGCTGGTCTGGACGGCCTTCGGCCTGAACGGCCGCACGGCCAAGCCGATCGATTGCCTCGGTGTTCTTTCATATCAATTTTACGCGTTGCTTGCGTTTGTTGGATTGGTACTGGTCGAGCTGCGGCAGACGAGGGCCAAGTGTGTCACCCCGGACAGCCCCGCTTCGACGGAGACACCCGTGCCCAGTCGAGATAGACCCGTGGATTCTTTCGGAGGTCGGATCCGCGGACGTCGCCGTCGGCACGTCGGTCCCGGTTTGAGCCAGAGAGTCGCAGCCATTTCGGTGGGCCTCGCCGAGAGGGATCCGCGACTGCCAGAGGTGCGCCGGGGGGGATTGGGCGGCCCCGTCTGTCGAGCGGTGGCGCGTACATCCGACACGAACTGTCCAGCTCAATCGGGCCCCAATGGTCCATTTTGGGACGATGCGTCCGATTGGCCTGGTTCAGATTACGTGCTTTGCGGGTAACATGAGATGGGGTCGGAGTATAGTCGCCTTTCGCGGAACGAAGGACGCGCAAAACGCTAACTTACCGAATTAGGGTCTGAAGTTGTGGGGGTGAATCGCGTAATCCAGTCGCCGTGGGATGTCTTCCTCTTGATAGAGAGTTCGGACATTTCGGCGACGGGCCGCTGCTTCAGGCTTATTTCTCACGCTTCGTTCCCTTCGTTTCCTTCTGTTCAAGGCTTGTTTGCACCGGCCAGGACAAGCCTTGAGATTCGGTCAATGAGTTTGACGTCATGGAAGTTGAACAAGAGTCCCAGTGGCGCGCTTTAGTAGTCCCGGCCCCGTGATCCGGTGCACTTCGATGGCGGCGCCAATGACCTCACGGAGAGTCTGGTCCGCTTCGGCAAAGAGCGGATGCATAATGTCGGTCTCGCCTTGGAACAGAAGGACACCAAGGAAACGAAGAATTCGCGAGGGAAACCGCGTCGCGATTCGTTAAATGTCGGTGACAGTCACCGGGCGGCAAACGTAAACAACATCCAAGCCCTTTCCTCTTGCACTCGACGTTCCAGCCACTCGCGTATAGTCGGGAACTCAGGGATTCGCGTGGATGACGCGACTCGGATACCCGCTTGCACTCGACGTTCCAGCCACTCGCGTATAGTCAGGAACTCGGTAATTTATTGTTCTGCACGCACGAAAGCAGACACACGGACCCGGCAGTCCTCGCGACCCTAGCCACCTGGAACTGTAACCTCCCTTCGAACCATGCCAGTTTCGGCATGGTTCAAAAACGCCCGTTTCTTGGGTGGCACTCGGAACCTCAGCGCGGATCTGGTTCGGTCCAGCGGGGAAGCGGCTAGACGCCGGCCCCGGTCGAGTTCAAGCTCGGCCCGTCGAGCACTTCGCCGTGGACCATTGATTGGCCGCGGCCAGGCCTTGCTGACCGGTCGAGAGAAAAGGATCGGATTGGCACGGGTTGGACAGCGCCAAAGCGGCGCTGAGACGCCGTCCCAAACTCGGCGATCGTTCTTGACTCGCGTGTTCGGGTTGGGCATCGGTTCATCGAAGGCGGGTCGAGTGGGGTTGTTGGTTGGGGTGGTTGCGGCGGTCGTAGCGAGTGGTCGCAAGGCATCGAGTCCGCGGACGAAGATGGCACCAAGCGCCGAAGATCGCACGAAGATCGCGAAGATTGCGGTCGAGAGAGACAAAAGGGATTGGAAACCTCAAGTGTGGACCGGAGCGATTCTGTGTTGACCCATTTGCTCGTCTCGCTCAACACAGCGGAGCACTGTCACCCGATGGTCGGCATCCTGGATGGGAAAAGCCCGGGATCGCCCCGATTACAGGTGACCGGATGTGCCGTAATAACGATGCGAGCGACGGGCATACGCCGTGAGCAGCCACTGCACCCACCCAGCCAGTTACCGTCATGGCGGGACCTTTACACCACGTGGAAGTCGTTTGCCATGGGGCGACAGCCGCGTCAGTGGGCCTCGACACCGCGTCGACCGATCGCCGCACGCTCAATAACGGTACTATTTTGAAATTCTCAGAAAAATTTTTTCTCGAGATCAGGCAACAAGTTAGATCGATTTTTTCGCTCAATCATAAGTAGGCGCAAATCCATTTTTTAAAAAACGCACTACTGTAATATATAGGGACTGAGTGCGCTCGCGGCGCGGCGCACGTCCCACGACCTGCCTGGTTGTGAGCGATGACCAGACGCATACCCTCGCCCGGCGGTGGCCAATTCGATCCGTTAACACTGCGGTCACACGCACGACCTGACCTACATGCCCGACATCGGGCCATGGGCTGGCTGGAATCGCGACTTAGGAACGACAGAATTCCACGACACAAGGCTTTGCATATGAGTTCTTTGCGCTCCAATCACCGCCGCCCGACCTGCACACGAAAGACCCCATCCGGCCGGATCGGCGCCGGGCCAAGAGAGGGCACCAAACACCTCCCCAAAAACTGCCATGGAGTGCCATCCACTGCCACGCGATTTGTTCTAAGTGAAAATGGGACAAGGAGATATGGCGTTGCCACATGGACCGCGCAAACGAGGCTATCGGGGCGTGATTGAACTGGGCTGCTCCTCTTGAATGCGATTGCTTCCCTTCGTAGAGGACCATTTGATTGGCGACAATGAGAATTCCCTGGCGTGTTGCCTCCGCCCCGACGTGCAATGTGTTACCCGAGATTGAACCATCCCTAAGTGGTCCGTTTCACAAATAACGTCGTAGTTTCGACGGACTTTTGGTACAGGGAGGCGGGCCCCCCAAAAAACCCGGCAAGGAAAGGATGCCGCCATGCCAGGACCGAGTCCCGCTCTCTGTACCTTCCCTGACGATTTCGTGCAAGAGGCTCTCGACACTGTGTCCCGCCGAACAGTAGCGGTCCAAACTGTCCAACGCTTTCGGCTTGTGCTGCTTCTTCATGAGCAGCCCTCCCTGGGAAACGACGCGGCGGCTGAGGCGGTCGGTCTGTCCGCTCGTCAGGTACAACGTTGGCGAAGTCGCTGGGCCGCCGGCGATTTCTCCATCGAAGATTATGCGGGACGCGGCCGAAAGGCCGCTTTTTCCCCCTCTTGACCAAGCGTTGATCCACGCGATGGCTTGTGAAGTGGTCGCGCAGACCAAAGAACCACTCAGTCGCCAATCGCTGGCCGACCTGGTGCGGCGAGCCCGCGAGACCTCGGGTAAGAAGATCAGCCGCAGCACGGTGTGGCGGATGTTGCACCAAGCGGCGATCAAGCCCTGGCAATACGAGCACTGGATTTTTCCGCGGGACCCTCGGTTTGCCGAGAAGGCCGGGCCGATCTTGGACCTTTATGCCGGAACGTGGCAAGGCAAACTGCTGGGCCCGAAAGATTACGTGTTGAGTATGGATGAGAAGACGAGCATTCAAGCACGTCAGCGTCGCCATGAAGAAATGCCGCCCGAGCCCAAGCAGAGCCGGCGGATCGAATCGGAATACGGTCGGAAGGGAGCGTTGCAATACCTGGCAGCGTGGGACGTCCATCGCGGGATGGTCCTGGGTCGTTGTGAGGCGAAGACGGGGATCGAGCCCTTTGGCCGACTGGTGGATCAGGTCTTGAAGCAGGAGCCCTACCATGATGCGGCTCGGTTGTTCTTTGTCGTGGATAATGGTTCGTCGCATCGTGGTCAGGCGTCTGTGGTGCGGATGCGTCGGCGCGACAAAAGGATCATCCTGATACACACCCCGGTGCATGCGAGTTGGTTGAACCAAGTTGAGATTTACTTTTCGATCATCCAGAGGAAGGTGCTGACGCCGAACGATTTCGCGACTTTGGACGCGATCCGCCTGCGTCTGGCCTTGTACGAAGAACTGAGCAACCGGACTCCGAGGCCGTTTGCTTGGAAGTTCACTCGACAAGATCTGCTGAATTGGTTACAGCGTGCGGCGCCGCATTTTTTAGCAGCTTCCGCTGCCTCATCGCCAGAGTCCAGGGTTACCGCGACGTTATTTGTGAAACGGACCACTAAGTTTCCACCCGCTGGTCCCCTTAACGCCCATGCATCGGAGAACATCCCAGGTTGGACCTTGGCGTGCTAAATAATCCAATCGCCGACATGGGCGCTGCCGCGCTCGTGGCTTTCGCGGATCAGGTCGGCGAAGGTCGTCTTGTCGACCACGTCGGAAATGGCCTGGCGGACGCGTGCCCAGAACGAGTAGAAATGACAGCCGCCGGGAAACTCGCAGACCTTGGGCCGAGTCTGGCTGACGCAATCGACCGGCGCGATCGGGCCGTCGATGTAGCGCATGATCTCGCCCACGGTCAACTGGTCGGCGGGCCGGGCGAGCCGGTAGCCCCCTTCCGCCCCGCGACGGCTCTGCACGAAACCCCCGCCCTTGAGCTGGTTCAAGATCACTTCCAGAAAGCGGATCGGAATTTGCTCCCGCTCGGCGATCTCGGCGATCTTGAGCGGTTCCGGCCCCGCATGATCGGCCAGCGCATAGACGGCCCGCAGCGCATAATAACACTTCGACGACACACTCATCAGCACGATCCCCCTCGTAGACGTTCTAAGGGAATCGTTACTATTTCGACCGGAGAAATCAAGACGAGAGCGAACCGATCGTTGCAATCAGAGAGGTCCGCTTCGGGCGTGCAGCGAGGTCTTTTCTGCCTGATTGCGCCGAACCTCAAACGATCATCCGTGCGTGCGATGAGCATCGCGCCAGTCCAGTTCCAAGGGGATGGCCTGGGAGTCGGCGGGGACCGACACGATCTTGTCACGGAGCCGCTTGGGCGCGGAGACGATCAGCCCGCGCCGCGCCGCGCACGACAGACAGAGCCGCTCGTCAGTGCGAAACAGAAAGACTTCGCCGTCGAGCAGACGGTGATAGAAATCCTGCCCGGGCGCCATCGTGTAGCAGAACTCGCGATGACTGCCGGTCTTCACGCCGATTCGCCAGCCTGGCTCGTGAAGATACATCCGGCGTGGCGGGACGGAATCTTCGTCTTCGGGAATCGAACGAGGTCTCTGTGCCCGGTTCCTGGCTGTCGGTTTCATGGGTGGGGCGGCTCCTCGGTGTCCGCCAAAGTCGCGATCGCGTTGTGTTGGTTTTGAGAATGGCCTCGGTCGCGAGGCACGATCGCGCGCCGTTCGAGAGTGGAGCCCGCAGACGTCGTCGGTGCAGGGAACGTCGCGCGGCCGAGTGGCCGCAAGCCTATTGTATACGCGACGGCCCAGCCATGCGACCCCCGGCAAGTACAAGATCGCCGCAACCGGCCAAAAGAGCGGCAGCGACGCGGCGACCGACCGCACGCCGTCAAACCCGGCGGTGATCCGGCCACTTCTGGAGACCACATGCATCGACCGCATGCAATCCGCTCGCGTCAAGGCGGGATGGATCGATGTGACGTCGACGGCCGTCAGATCGATCGGCTCGATGACGTGGTCGGGATCGGCCGCGGTGATCAGGGCCATCGACGCCCGACACCGAGGGCAGGCACCGTCGAACAAGACCTTGACGAGCCGGCTGAGTCGGACCGGTCGCCAGACCGCGTAACCAGGCACCGGAAAAAAAGGCCAGGTTCCCCGCGAGCATCGCCAGGGCGAATTCGGTCAGGCCCGGGCTGATGACGGCGATCCCCAGATGCATCGCCACCACACCCGCCAGCCAGAGCGGACGCACGATCCGAACCCAGATCAACACGGGATAAAGTAACTCGATCGTCAAGCTGGCGTGCGTCAGCAGATTGATCAGCAACGGCCAGGCCGCCAGCGCGGTGAAATCCAGCACCACGAACTCGCCGGCCGTCATCGTCCCCCACAGGGCCATCCCGTTCCACCACGACGGGCCCTGGAGTTTGGCCAGGCCGGCAATGCCGTAGATCACGACCAGGTGAAGCTGGATCAGTCGCAAAGCCAGGTTGGCCGAGACCGTGGGCAAGGGAACACCCGGCTCATCGGGCGAGACCCGCCGGCCCGTGCTGATCCGGACGGCTTCGCGATGCCGGCCGGCCTTGGCCCGAGCCTGCCGCCATCGTCGCCAGAACCGATCGAGCGAGACCGCCTGGCCGCTGGCCCCCGTCACTGCCAGATAAAGCGCCAGAGTCGAAAGGACCTGGTCAAACCCGTAAAGTGCGATCGGCACCCGCCGGACCGTCGAGACCACGATCACCCAGCCCAACACGGCCGTCAGCCGGCTGAACAAGCCCAACGTATACAGCGCCAAGACCACCAGGCAACCGCACCAGACCAGCCGCAGCCAGTCGTCGGGCACAAGATACCAGAATGACCAGACCATCGGCCCCTGGGTCATCCGGATGGCACCCGGCTCGGCCCAGCCGTCCGCGCCGAAATAGTCGTGCAAGTCCAGCCCGAAAACCAGCAGGCTCCAGAACGCGAGCAGACCCACGGCCACGCGGATCAAGCCGACCGCGGTCGGGTCGGCGGGCGAAAAGAAAAAGGCGTTCCAGCCTTTGCGAGCGGCACCCGCCGAGCTCGGCCAGGTAGATTGCCAGGTCGTTCAGAAGCCGTCGCACGGGAAATCTCCGATCCACTCCGGCGTGGTGAACAACTCCTCGGCGAACAGGTCGAACCGCGGCGCGCCCGGCGCCGTCGTCGCTTCGCGCACACGATCCGGGTCCGGAATCAAATGCTGCCGCACATGCAACGTGACACTACGGCAGCCAGGCCGGGTCCGGCAGAGATGACGGGCATAAGCGCGGGCCAACCGACTGCGGCTGCTATCACCGGTCCGCTCCTTGGCCTCCCGAACGTCGTTAAAAAGCGCGTTCGCCAAGGCCAACTGCCGCTGGTGACGCAGCCGAGGGCCAGCCACCTCGCGACCGGGCAGCCGCAACGTCTCCTCCGGCCGACCCTCCCCAAACGAGAGAGTGGCCGTGACCACGGGCGTCGGCGGCGGCTCGGCGTAATAGCGATAGGAATAACCCAGGTCCGCCAGGTCATAGTACGGCGTGAACGGGTCGGCGATGGTCCGCTCCAACAGCGAGAACGGCGGGACCCCCAACGCACCCGCGACCACGGCAATCATGTGAAACAAGAGCACCAGACTGACCAGCAACCGTGCCCAGCCAGGCCATGCAGCCTGCTTTAACGTCCCGGTCCCCGCATCGCTCCTGCCGCTCCCCCTTGTGCCGACCCTCCGATGGCCGTCCCTTTGACGACGCTGAAGACCCCATCGTCGATGGGGCCACGACCTCGGCACGACCCCGTGAAGCCGGCTCTTCATCTCGACCTCCCGGCATCGCACGTCCTCTCGACGAACCCTACCCGTAACTCTTTCCCACGACCAGACAGACTCAAAGAATTTGAGCCGACGGCCCACCCATTTTTCTTCTGCAAATTATCCATTCACTTTTTTCACACTATTTTTACTTTCTGCGATTGAACGTGAGGTATGCTGGTTATTAGAATCTTGGTGAGCTGGGTAGAGAGTATGAATTTGGGCGACACGATCGGTCACGGAGCGTGCATCGCCTTCCCGTGGGTGATCACGACTCTTGGGATGAATAGATCGTCATTGGTTTGCACCAAGGCTGTCTTCGGTGCCTGTCGCGGGTTGACCGATTCTCCTTGATTTCGCAACTGGGAGGAATGCAATGCAGGGAACGGTTCTCATGTTGGTGGCCCTCAGTGGTCTGGGCTGCCATAACAAGTCTGCTGACATGGTCTTTGCCCCGCCGGCTTACGGATGCTATGGCGGCGGGAGTTATGCGAGCATTTACGCCGACGGCGTTGCCCCGTCGTGTTTTTCATCTTGCTATGCAAAAGTTACAGCGGCTGCTTCGGCGGTGGTTGCTACGGCGGCTGCTATTCCTCGTGCTATTCAAGCTTGTACAGCGGCGGCTATGGCGGGCATCACGGATGCGGGCTCCTGTCCAAGCTCTTTGGCTGCTGCGGCCGGAGGAGTCACTATTCGAGCTGCTACGGTGGCGGCTACCTGAATCGCTGGTTAGCTACGTCGGCGCTCTACGGGCATGGGCGGCGGGTTATGAGCCGGCAATCTTTGGCTATGCCTTGCAGTTCAACTACCCGACGGACTCTGACCAGGTTGTACCGAGGCCAGTGAGCCCAACACCTGCCGCCCGCGGCAGCGACGGCGCCGCCGACTCCCAGTCCAACGACTCCGGCAACCTATTCAACGACTCCGCCACCCGCACCCGCGACGCCGCCTCCGCCGGCCGCCGCTCCCCCGGCCACTTCGACTACTCCTCCTCCTCCGCCCCGACTCCGGCCGAGATCCCGCCGGCTCCCGCCGTGCGCCCAAGCCCAAGCCCAGTACTTGACGGGCAACGGGAGCGATCCAGTCTCGCCTGGGGAACCATCGATCCAAGCCGAGTTGCGACCGTGTGGGAGCGGAAACCGTCCCTTCTCGCACGGTCGCGGTTCGGTTTTTTCAATGACCCGACACTCGGCTAGCGTGGTCGCGGGACGGAGCCGGCTCCTACCGGATTTGTAGGAGGCAGTTCCGTCTCCCGATCGCGGTTCTCGCCTTGTGTCGGGCCGATGTTTTTAGCCAACTCATACTGCAGTCGATCGGGAGAAACGCCATCCGGCTTCCCTTTGGATCGGCCGGTCGCTTATCCTGATGTGGTGAAGAATCTTTGGTGAACCACGCGCCGGACGGTCAATCGACTCCGGTACGCCATCGTCGACCAAGGAACACGCCATGTCACGGTTCAGCCCGGGAACAAAAGCAAGTCTTCTCACATTGACTGATCTCTTGCGTTCCTGGGAACCTCGGGTTTCCTGCCAGCGCGGCAGACGTCGGCGCCGCCAAAATCCAAGCCGGCGGTGAGCCCGGATCTCAGGCGAAGCCCCAACCCGATTCAACGAAGGCGACGTCGAGAAGCAAGGCCAAAGCGAAGCCCGGGTCCGTCGCGATCCGCCGGGCTTCTACATGGGTCGTCAGATCGCGGACGTGATGTCGTGGGAGGGTGTCGACTGGCTGTTTCGCGAGACCCGCATTGATGAAGAGCAGCCCGAGGCCATGCTTGACGCCTTGAAAATCCCTCGCGGCGCGACCGTGGCCGATGTCGGCGCGGGGGCCGGTTACCATAGCATCCGCCTGGCGCGGCGGGTCGGGCCCAGAGGAACGGTCCTGGCCACCGACATTCAGCCCGAGATGCTTCGGATGCTTCGAACCAACGCCAGAGAAGCCGGTGTCACCAATATCAAGCCGATCCGTTCGACCCAGAACGACCCCAAGCTACCTGAGGGGGCGGTCGACCTGATTCTGATGGTCGACGTCTACCACGAATGCACCGCCCCCGAGCTCACACTCCTCGGGCTGTTCAAGGCTCTGAAGCCGCGCGGCCGGCTGGTCCTGGTCGAGTTCCGCGGCGAGGATCCCGATGTTCCGATCAAGCCCGAGCACAAGATGACCCTCGACCAGGTCCGCCGTGAAGTCGAGCCACAAGGCTTTGTCTTCAAGGAGTCTCTCGAATTCCTCCCCTGGCAACATGTCATCATCTTCGAGAAGCCAGTCGAGCGAAGCCAGACGCCGACCGGGCCCCTGCCGGCGCAGCCGATCCCAAACCCAAAGGCTCGTGATCCACCGTCGATTGAACCATCAAATCCATGTCGAGCTCAGTTTGCGAGAAATCGTTCACATTTGGCTTGGCCTTCGCAGGAGCTGTATTCTGGGAAAATCCACTCGCACGACTGGTCGCACCTTTGGGGATCCGCACCGATGTCCACTCCTTTACGCGCTCGAGACGGCCGAGTACCAACTATCGATTTCTCGCTCGGCCGCGGACCACAGCAAGCCGAAGCCGGCGTCATTGACGGTACACGTCCACTTCGGCGCGGTGTCGGATACGGGGAAGGTCCGAGCGAACAACGAGGATCATTTCCTGGTCTCCCGCATCAGCCGCAAGCAGGAGATCCTGCTGACCAATGTCCCGGACGACCAGTTCCCCGCCCATCCTGGCGAAGATGGTTACGCGATGATCGTGGCCGACGGCATGGGAGGGATGGCCGCTGGTGAGGTCGCCAGCCGGCTGGCCATCACCACGGGTCTGAAGTTGTTTCATAAGTCGCCCAAGTGGGGTTTCAAGATCAACCAGAAAGAGGCGAAGGAGCTGTTCGAGCGGGTCAGTCAACACCTCCGAGAGATCGACAGGACACTCACCGAACAGGGCTACTCCGACCGCCAGCTCTTCGGCATGGGCACCACGCTGACCCTCGCCTACAGCGTTGGGATCGACCTGTTCATCATCCACCTCGGAGACTCGCGCGCGTATCTCTACCGCAAGGGCGTGATGCAGCAGTTGACCAAGGACCATACCGTGGCGCAGGCCATGGCCGATGCCGGCTACATCACCGATGAGGACGTTCGCCATCATCGAAAGCGAAACGTGCTGACCAACTTCCTCGGCGGCCACGCACGGCAAGGTCAAGGCCGATATCCGCTGGCTCCGCCTGGCTGACGGAGACCGGCTCTTGCTTTGCAGCGACGGCTTGAACGACATGGTCGATGACGCTTCGATCGCCAAGATCCTCGGCGAGCACGATCAGCCCAGCGATGCAGCCCAAGTCTTGATCGACGAGGCACTCAACCGTGGCGGCAAGGACAACGTGACCGTCATCGTGGCCCGCTACGAGATTCCCAGCCTGATCGCCTCGGACGGACTGGAAACTCGCGAGCAAACCGTCTTGCAGGGTACCGCCTCGGATACCCTCGACCGCCCACTCCATCTGTCCTCATTCGATGCGGTAAGCAGTAGGCAGTAGGCGCTGTTTGTCGGCCTTGTCATATTCTGTGACCCGACCGGCCGGTTCACCGAGTGTTCATGGTCCAGTACGGACCGGGGCCGAAAGCGATGCCGAAGCGACTGCTTGTGGTGTCGAGCATATTGGCCCGGTGACCCGGCGATTCCATCCACGCTTGGGCGACGCTTTCGGCGTCGGGAGTGTTCCAGGCGCAGTTCTGGTTGCAGTTCGGACTGACGTGGTGGCCCAGACCGTGGCTGGCATTGCTTGACATTATTGTGGGCCGCCCACACTGACAGCTCCTGATCATAAGCCAAGGGGGCCAGGCCAGCGGCCATTCGATATCGGTTCACGACCTCGGCGAAACCATAGGGGTCAGTGGCCGACCAGATTCTCCGGCGCTTGCTTCGAGTCGGGATCGATCCGCCAGAGGCCGCGGTGGGGGCCCTCCTGGATCTGGTAGCCGTAGCCCCACACGCCTTGGCTGGCGAGCCAGACCCACTGTTTCGCCGGCTGTTCCTGCGCAGCAGACGAAGCCGCCATCGTACCCAGAACCGCAGCCGCCATGATGATCCGTGTCCAGTTTTTCATGAGTGTTTCCCCTTTCTCGGACGGAGATTGTTCGTCGTTTGGGAAACCCCGAACAAGCCGGCAGGGCGCGTCACCGTTCCATGGAAGCGTCGCGCAGACGACGATCCTGGCTCGCAGACGAGCGAGATCGACATCCCCCTTCCATGGACCCGCGGAAGCGCGGGGGGAATTCTTGGTTCACTCAATCGGTCAGTTAACAAGCGGAGATCGGTGGATGGAAACCTCCGCCTGGTCGAGAATCGGCGGAACCGCCGACGCCAGACTCGAATAGCAAACGGTGGGCCGAATCGATGACCTCACGGAAAAATGGAGTGTCTTACCGCAGATGCGTTCTGGTGAGGAGTCTGGTATCGATCTTGCCGCGCCATCGATCGGACTGGCCAGAAGCGACCTTGTCGATCCTACAATAGAAGACATTGAAAAAATGTCACGGCCGCCCCCATGCGCGGAGCCCACCGCGATGAGTCGAGTCCCGTAAGGACTTGGCCGGCGGAAACGCGATCAATGCATGGTCGGCGCGATGGAAACGAGGACCCGACAATGGCGGACGAAATACGACTGAACAAACCCTGGCTGGTCGCGGTCTGGCCCGGGATGGGGCAGGTGGCAATCAGTGCCGGCTACTATCTGATGGCAAAACTCGGCATGCACAGACTGGCCGAGTTCTCGGCCGAGGAGCTGTTTGACGTCGGGCATGTCGACGTCAAGGGTGGCTTGATCCGCACCGGTCGCCTGCCCCAGAGCCGGCTGTTCGTCTGGAACGATCCCAGCCGCCAGCGCGATCTCATTGTCTTCATCGGCGAGGCGCAGCCTCCTCAGGGAAAATATGTCTTTTGCCGACGTCTCATCGAGTCCGCGCGGCAGCTCGGAGTGGAGCGTGTCTTTACTTTTGCAGCCATGGCGACCCAGATGAGCCTTGGGGACGATTCACGCGTTTTCGGTGCCGCCACCGATGAAGAAAACCTCCTCGAGCTGAAACGACTCCAGCTCGAGATCCTGGAGGACGGTCACATCGGCGGGCTCAATGGAGTACTCCTGGGGGTGGCTGCGGAGCAGCGGCTTGCACGGAGCATGTCTGCTGGGAGAAATGCCGCACATGTTCGCTCAACTCCCGTTCCCGAAAGCCTCGCTGGCGGTGCTCAAGGCCTTCGCGGCAATCGCGGGCATCCGCATGGATTACACCGAGATCGTCGAACAAGCCAAGCATATGGATAAGGAGTTGGGAAAGCTCCTGGCGCAGATGGAGGCTAACGCCGAGCAGCAATCGCCAGCCGATGAAGAGACAATCCAGCTAGAGTCGTCAGGCGACGAAGGGATCGGCCTCGAAGACAGGGAGCATATCGAACAGCTTTTCGACCAAGCCGGGCGGGACCGCGCAAACGCCTACGAGCTCAAGCGCGAGCTGGACCGGCTCGATCTGTACAAGGAATACGAGGACCGATTTCTTGACTTGTTCAAGAAACCGGGGTGACTTGATCTAACGGACTTCAACGATCGCGAGCCAGGCCAGCGATTTCCACCTCGACCCGCTGTCCCAATTTCAAGGGGTTCGATTCCCGGAATGCGACCCTGACGAGGAGGACGCGGGTATCGGCCGGCCGGCCGGGGTCTTCGGGGCGGGTCTGACGGGCGACGACGGCGTCGGCGATCTCTTCGACCTCGCCGCGCCAGCGACGACCGGTGTATCCCTCGGCCGTGATCGTCGCCTGGGCGTGCAAGGTGATGCCGGGTATGTCGAATTCGTCAACTTCGGCCTCGACCCGCAGCTTGGTCAGGTCGGCGATTGTCACGAGGGGGGAGGCGACGTTGACCGTTTCACCCAGGTCGACTTCGCGGGCGATGATGACACCGTCGATCGGCGCGACGATCCGGTACTTGGCCGCCTCGGCCTCAAGGCGATCGACGGCCGCTTTGGCGGCGTCGCGGTGGGCCATTAGGGCCGTGAGCGTATCTCGACGTGGGTCCGACGGCTGCGCCGTCTTGCCCGAAATCGCCGGCAAGAGCCGAGCCGCCTGGAACCGCACTTGCTCGAGGCGGAGGCCCACCTCGGCCTCGGTCAGGCGATGATGGGCCTCCCTCAGCGAGGCATGGACATCATCCGCCCGGAACTCCACGAGCAGGTCACCTTTATGGACGGACGCTTTCTCACGAGCGGGCAGGTTGATGATGGTGCCGAGCACCTCCGTGCCTACGGTCACCTCGGCGCCGGGATAGGCGACGACCCGCCCTTCGGCAGTGATCCGGCCGGGCGATCGAGACGGGGAAGCCGCGCCGCCCAGCACGACTTCCGTCCGGGCCGCGGTGTTCCGCACGGAGTGCCAGGTCAGCGTGACCGCGAGGACCAGGCCGATCGCGGGGAGCACGACCCGGCCCAGGATCATCGTCCACGACATCAGGTCAAGTCTCCCCTGGGTATCAGCCGGCCGTCGCGGATCGTCACAGTCCGATCGGCGATCGTGCGGACCAATGGGTCATGGGTCACGATCAGGAGCGCCCGGCCTTCGGACCGGCTCAGATCACGGAACAAGGCGAGCACGCGTCTCCCGCTCTCGGAGTCGAGGTTGCCTGTCGGCTCGTCGGCGAGAATCACCGACGCCGGGCCGGCCAACGCCCGCGCCACGGCAACCCGCTGGCGCTGGCCTCCCGAAAGGTCGCGGGGCCGGAAGCCCTTGCGATCGCCGAGGCCCACCGCTTCGAGCACCCGATCGGCCTCCCGACGGGCCTTCAGCCCGCGCCATCCCTTGAGGTTCAAGCCGTATTGTACATTCTCGGACGCGGTCAGCGACGGGAAGAGGTTGAATTGCTGGAAAACAAAGCCGATCGAGCGGCGGCGAACCTCCCGAAGCCGCTCGGGGCTTCCCGCGTCGACCTCCCGTCCCTCGATGACGATGCGACCGCCGGTGGGGGTGAGCAGGCAGCCCAGGATGCACAAGAGCGTTGTCTTTCCCGAGCCCGAGGGACCCTCCAGCGACACGATCTCGCCCGGCGCAACCGACAGCGAGACGCCGTGGAGCACCGGTACCGCATGCGACCCTTCGCCGTAGGTCTTCGTCAGATCGCACCCTTCGAGCACAGCCACCCAAACACCTTCCCCTCATTCTTAACCCCGAAATACGATCGCCGGGTCGAGCGATGCCACCTTGCGGAACGACAAGACCGCGGCCCCCAGGCAGAGCGCCTGCGTCCCCACGAAGACCAGGGCCGCCAGCGTCGGGGAGACGTTCATCTTCATATCGTACCGCGACAAGGCCGGCGCCAGCCCGTAGCTGAGTGCGAGGGCGATGCCGTAGCCCAGGGCCGCCGCATACGACGCCTGTTCGGCGACGATCCCATAGACGGTGAGGTTGCCGCCGCCGAGCGCCTTGACCGTGCCGAACTCGACCAGGTGCTCGGTCGTCGAGGCGTAAAGCGTCTGCGCCACGATGACCACGCCGACCAGGGCGCCCAGGGCCACCGTCAGGAAGAGCGTCAGCCCCAGCCCGGTGCTCTCGATCCAGTAAGCACGCGACCGCGATGCCCACTCGGCCTTCGAGTAGACGTCGTTGTAAGGCAGGCGACGGCGGATCTCGCGGCGGACGGCTGCCGCGTCGGCCCCGGGCTCGAGCCGGACGACGATGAAGGTCGTCCGCCCGCCGAGCTCGGCGGGGGAGAGCGACTGCGCCAGCCGGTAGTCAAGGAACGCGACCGGACTGGTCGTGAACGAGAGCGCCTGGCGGGTCCGGCCGATGATCTTGAGCCGGCGGCCCTGGAACTCGCGGTAGTCGCCGGCCTGGAATGGGCCGAACCGCCGCTCGGCCGAGGCGTCGAGCATCACATAACGCCCGCGACGGAGATCGGCGGGGTCGCCTGACTCGATGTCCCACGGAAAACGCCAGGCCGCGAAGTCCTCCAGCCCGTAGTAGACCACCGACTCCTTCGCCCCGGTCGGCAACGCGACGATCGCGTACCAGACGATCAGGTTGTCGGCCCGCGCCACCCCCGGCACCGAGCGCACCCGCTGCACATAGGTCTCGGGAAACGGATTGCCGAAGTCGACGTTCGGCGTGTTGCGCGCCGTGACCCAGAGGTCGGCCGGCGAGCCGATCGATCGTGATGCTCGCGTTCTCGAGAAGGCCGAAGAAGAGGCCAACCTGGACCAGGACCAAGGCGGCGGAAAACCCAACCCCGAGCACGGTGGCCGCGAAGCGGGCCTTCTCGTCGAGCAGCATCTTGAGGGCCAGGTCGATCATCGGGCTTGCTCCGCCATCGCCGCCGGCCCGGGGCCAGCCTCAACCCGGACGAGCCGGGCGACGACCGCGTCCGGCAACCGGGCGATCAGGGCGGTCAGCAGGGCCATCGGCATCGGGAAGCAAGCGACGCCGCCGCGACGCCGGGCGATCAGCCGGGCGATTCGCCGGGCGGCCGCGTCGGCCGACATCAGGAAAGGCGTTGCCGATGCATCCATCGGCGTCATCGGCGTCTGAACAAAACCCGGGCAGACGGTCGTCACCACAACGCCTTTGGTCCGCAAGGCGATCCGCAGGCCCTCCATGTAGGCGTTCACGGCCGCTTTGCTGGCGCAGTAGGCCGATTCGCCGGGCAGTCCCTTGAAGGCGGCCAGGCTCGAGATCGCCAGCAGATGCCCGCGCCCTCGCGCGAGCATGCCCGGCAGCACCGCCTCGACCGAATAGATCACTCCCATGAGGTTGACCCGGATGGTCTGCTCGACGTCGGCGATGTTCAAGGGATCGAGCCGCGTCGGCATGCCGAAGCCGGCGTTGGCGACCATCACATCGGCCGGGCCGAGCCGGCCCTCGACCTCGGCGACGGCCGAGCGGAGCGCAGCCCGATCACCGACGTCGGCGACGGCGAAAGCGGCCACGGCGATCCGGGAGGCGACGGCTTCGAGCTCGTCGCGACGGCGCGCGATCAGGCCGACGCGATAGCCCGTGGATCCCAACCGAAGCGCCAGCGCCCGCCAATACCGCTCGATGCCCCGGTGACGATCACCACCGGACCGGCACTCGGTGCTGATGAAAGGTTGGCCCTGACCAGATCGCCGGGCCGGCGATCGTCTTGTTGCGACCCGACGGGCAGTTCTCCCGTGCTTGCGATTAGGTGGTTAGGGTGTGGTGTGGTGAAACGACGGTTCTGGACAAACTCTGAGTTCATCCCGATTTCGGCGTCCCTGCGAAGGGGGGGTTAGGGGGTGGTCCGGCGACCATGGCCTGGTACGCGGGTCCCGAGCGACCGGGCCTCGCGGAAGTGCCGGCTTGGCCGAGCATTTTGGTTATGCCCTGTCCACCCCCCTAACCCCCCCTTCGCAAGGGGCGCAACGAACTGGGATGAACCCGAGACCTGTGCAAGACGAACTTTTCATCACCACCCCTACCCCCGCCTTCACAAGGGGGGAAAACCTGCAACAAAATATAATTGTAATATATGAATATAATATATATGTTCATCTTATCAAACCGCGCGGAGGACCAGGCAAGTATTGCTCCCGCCGAAACCGAACGAGTTCGACACCGTGATGCGGATCGGGTGGGGCCGGGCCTCGTTGGCGACCAGGCAGAGGTCGACGTCGGGATCATCGAGATTGATCGTGGGGGGGATGGCCTGGTGCCGGAGGGCCGTCACGCAGGCCAGGGCCTCGAACACGCCGGCGGCCGTGAGCATGTGGCCGGTGAGGCTCTTGGTCGAGGTGACGGGGATGCGGTCGGTGTCGTCGCCCAGGACGACGCGGAGCACGGTTGCCTCGGCCGCGTCGCCGACCGGGGTGCTGGTGGCGTGGGCGTTGACGTGATCGACCAGGCCGGGCTCGACCTGGGCGTCGGCCAGGGCCTGGCGCATGGCGGCGGCGGCCGGGGCCGGGTCGGGGCTGGGGATCACGTGGTGGTGGGCGTCGCTGCTGGCCCCGCAGCCGGCGACCGCGGCGTAGGCGTGCGCCGACCGCCTGCGGGCGTCGCGGGCCCGCTCCAGGACGAACGCCACGCCTCCCTCGCCAAGCACGAACCCGTCGCGACCGCGGTCGAAGGGCCGCGACGCGGCGGCCGGGTCGGAGTTCCGCCGCGACAGGGCCCGGAGGTTGCCGAAGGTCGCCAGGCCGATCGGCGTGACCGCCAGGTCGCAGGCCCCCGCCACGCAGACGTCGACCAGCCCGAGCCGAAGCCAGTGACGACCGATCTCCAGAGCGTGGTTGCCGCTGGCGCAGGCGGCCGAGAGCGCCAGCGACGGGCCCGGAAACTCCCAGCTCCTTCTGGACCCGCTCGATCGTCGAATCACGGTCCTGGTCCGGTTCGTAGAGCCGCGTGCCGCCGCGGAGATGGTCGGCCTCCCAGTGCAGCATCCACTCGGCGCCGATTCCCAGCACCAGGCCGACCCGCGACTCGCGATGCGATCCCCAGAGGCCGGCGTCGCGCAGGGCCGACTCGGCGCACCAATGGGCAAGCTGGTCCAGCGGCGGCCGTGCCGCGAAGGCAAGCGGACTGCATCCCGGCGGACAGGGGATCTCCCTGACCTGCGCGGCCATCCGGCTCGGATAGTCGTCCGTCGGGAACTCGGTCACCAGCGACACGCCCGACCGGCCGGCCAGCAGGTTCGCCTCGATCTCCGCGAGGTCGCAGCCCAGCGGGGTCGCGGCCCCAACGCCCGTGATCCATACCGGTTCAAGCCTATCCATTTTGCCTCATCCCGCGCCGTCCGCCCCCTCGATCAGCTCGACACGAAGCCGTCCCCCTCGGATCGGTCGCGATCACCCGGGCGACGGCTCTCCCCGCCCACGCCAGAGCTCTCGGCCAGGCCGAGCCAGGTCGAGCGGGGCAGGGGCGTGGCGAGACTCCGCCCCGACCACGACCCGGAACATCGGCCGCTCTCCCGAAGTCGCCCACGGCCATCAGCGCCAGGGCCAGGGCCTGGCACTCGCCGGTGGGGGAAGCACTGCCACGAGAGTCGGGAACCAGCTCCGGAGACCAGCCGCTCAGGACCAGCCAGACGCCGGGCACGACCCCGGCGGTCAACCAGGTCAGGGCCGCCAGGAAACCCTCGGCCGCGGCGTGGAGCCCGCCGCCGACCCCCAGGTTCGGTCCGTGCAATCCCAACGCCAGGCTGATCGTCCCCGAAGCCGAATGGAGGGCAAAGTGCGGGATCAAGTGCGGCGAGGTGCCCCATACGCCCTCCGCCACGAAGCTCCGCAGAGCGACGGCCAGGTTCGCCCGCCCCAGGTACCGCGACGCGGCCACCACGCCCCAGGACTCGCAACTCGTCGCCGCGGAGGGCCCATCACTTCCATCGCCGTGAAGACCGCGGCGGTCCCGGCGATCGTCTGCTCGTCGGAGTTCCGCAACAACGACGGCGGCACACGCCCCCACCCCTCGGGAACCGGCCCGGGCTTGCGGCGCAGTGCCGGCACGTCACCAGGCGACATGCGAAACAGGGCGGATCCCATCACCGCCCCGGCGAGGATCGGCCCCGCACTCGCCGAGAATCGCTCCATCGTTTGATCCGTCACGTTTGATGGCCTTCCTGGTGGCAGTGCTCCGACTCGTGCATCGGCGCGACGCCACCCCGGCAAACAAACGATTCTGCACTGAGGGACCTTGGCGCTTGAGTCTATCTTTAGGATCATCCTGTTATCAATCGCACTCTGTCAGGACTTTGCCGGCCAACGTCCGTGAATCTTCTCACGGATTCCCTCGGGTGGTCATGCCAAACCGCCGGGATTGGATCTGGCCGACTCGTAAGGAGACGCCATGACCGCGCCTTCGCCGATGGAGAAACTGGGAGACTCCCTGCGCCAGAACACCCTCGTGCGGATCATCGAACAGTTCGAGAAGGAGCACCCCGATTCGCACTTGAAAGACCTGGTGATCGACGAGGTGGGCCCGGGCCGCGAGATCGTGGTACTCGGCCGCCGGGTGGTCAACTTCGGCTCGGACAGCTTCCTGGGACTGGACCGAGACCCGCGGGTGCAGGAGGCCGTCCGCCGCGGACTATTGCGCTGGGGAACGCACAACGGCTCCTCGCGGGCTTTTGCCAGCGTGCGAGCCAATATCGATGCCGAGGAAAAGCTCGCCGACTGGCTCGGCGTCGAGTCCGTCCTGATCCACCCATCGGTGATGCTGGCGAATCTGGGGGCTATTCCCGGCCTGGTGGGCCGCCAGGACGCGATCGTGCTCGACGAGCACGCGCACAGCTCGATGCAGGAGGCCGCCAAGATCGCCCGGGCCAACGGCACCAAGGTGGCCACCTTCGCACACAGCGACCCCGAATCGCTCGAGCAGACCCTGGAGGGCCTTCGACCTTACCGCTGCGCCTTGGTCTGCATCGACGGCGTCTACAGCATGAGCGGCATGATCCCGCCGATGGCCGAGCTCAACGAAGTGGCCCGCGCCGCGGACGCCGTGCTCTACATCGACGATGCGCATGGAACCGGCGTTCTGGGCGACCAGGGCAGGGGAACGGTCCTGGAAGCTTTGGGCAGTTATGACAACACGTTCGTCGTCGGGTCGCTCTCCAAGGCGTTCTCCTGCGCCGGCGGCTTCATCGGCTGTCCCGAACCCTTTCATCGGCTGCTCAAGATCCGCTCCAGTCCCTACGTCTTCGGCGGGCCGGTCGTCCCTTGCTTTCTCGAAGCCATCGGCACGGTTATCGACATCCTCCGCTCGAGTGAGTACGACTCGCTCCGCGCGCGGCTCGACGCCCACATTCAGCGCCTCACCCGCGGACTGGCCGGCCTGGGCCTGGTCGTCATGGGAGGGGCGACGCCGATCGTCTCGGTCCTGGTCGGCGACGAGGCCGACACCCTCAACGCCGGGAAATTCCTCTTCGATCGGGGCTATTACGTCCAGTCGGTCCTCTTCCCGGCAGTCCCCTATCATTGCGGCGTGCTGCGGGTGCAGTGCAACGCCAATCACGAGGATGCGTCGATCGACGGCCTCATTGATGCCTTCGCGGTCTTGAGCGACACCATGAATCTCCCCAGGTCCGTCGAAAAGTCGCCGGCATTCGCCTCGCACAACGGTCACGCCGGGAATGGGCACCATTCGAACGGAAACGGAAGGAGGGAAAACCGTGATGTCTGCCGGTCGCGGTCGGATCCTCCTGATCATGCTGGTGGCGGTGGTGGCGCTGGCGGTCGGCGAGACCTTCCTTTCCAAGGGGATGAAGCAAGCCGGTCGCTCCGGCGGCGGGTGGGCCGACCAGGCCGTCGCGGTCGTGCGCAACGGCTGGATCTTGGCGGGATTCGCTCTCTTGCTCATCCATGTCGGGCTTTACATGCTGGCCTTGAGCGGAGCCGACCTGAGCTTCGCGCTTCCCCTCACCGCGGCCTCCTACCCACTGGGCGCATTGCTGGCGCGATTCTATCTGCATGAAGACGTCGGCACGGCGCGCTGGGTCGGGACGCTCGTGATCACCGCGGGCGTGGCGATCGTCGCGTTCGGTGACGCATCGGCGGAGCATTGAACCGTAGAACGAGACCGTTCCGACGAGACCAGTCTCAGTTGTTGCTGGGCACTGGCCCTCCGGGGACTTTCGATGAACGCATCCGGGCGCTCCGCCAGTTTCGCCTCCATCAAGTCGAGCAGATCACCCACTCGCTGCACGGTCGCCAGCTCCTCGGGCGAGAGCCGGACGCGGAACTCACGCTCGATCCGCATCACCAGCCCGACCAGGTCCACCGAGTCGAGCTTGAGCGATGAGCGAAGTTCCTGGTCGTCCTGCGGCAGCGGATACGTTCTCACCCATCTCCTCTTCGAGCAAGTTCACGAGCGTTGTTCGTAGCGTCTCCCTGACTGACATTCGTCGCGCTTCCTGGTTACTGGTTTTGAGATGAGATTCCTGGCTCAATCCGTGAAAGATACCAGCGCCGCCCCTGTTTTCACCAGATGAAAGGCTCAACGCCGTACGAGCGTTGGGTCATTCTGTCGTCCGCCATGAGCGCCTGACGCGGGAATAACAAGTTCGCTAAAGTCGCGAGCTTACCGCGATGAAGGTCGCTCGGAGACGAGAGCGACCAGCTTGTCCTGGAGAATGGCGACCTCGAGGCGCGCGTCCGCGTTTCGGGGATCGAGACGTAACGCGGTGCAAGCTTCGCCCAATGCCTTTCGCAGCCGGTCTTCGATCGTCGCGTGATCCTGACTTCGCCAGGCGTTTTTCGATTCCTGCACGAAAGCCGTCGCACAGCACTAGATGGAACGCCGCTTCGTTGGGATCTCTTCGTACCAGAGTCTTCGCGAAGGCGGAGAGACATGCGGCGGTATGGCGGGCATCGTCCAGGCGGCCCGCCTTTCGTTGCTCGTGGCCCCGACTCGCGGCAATGCCGGCCACACTGAAAGGCCGCGGCGGGAAGCAAGGAGGGGCCAACGCCGAGCGCCTCGCATCTTGATTCGAGCGCCCGGATGACCGCATCGGCGTGGGCATACGGGTCGAGGCGGCCCTTCGATTCGCCGGTGGAATTTGGGCCGGACGGATACGGGTTGCACATCGCTGGCAATCCAGTCCGCCACTTCCGACTCCAGCCGTGCCGGGAGGCGTCTATTGGCCGGCAATTTCCGGATCGCGGTGCGGAGCTTTGTGCTGGCGCCGTCATCGGGGGCCAGGCCCAATCGGACCAGAGTGGCAAGAAGTCCGATCGCCGGATCGGCCCCGGCACGCTCGCTCAACCGCTCGAGCATGCGAACGTGCGACTCCATGAGCCTCCGCCGCGGTCCTTCCAGGCCGCTACGACCGAGAAGCGAGGCGATCTTTCGTCGCGATTTGTTGATCGAGATGATCACGTCGATGCGTGGCGGGTCGTGCACCAGCAAGTTTTCCAGCGTCGCCTCGGCACGCTGCAATAAGACCATCGCCTCGTCGGAGCGCTCCTGTTGGTGGGCGACCCACCCGAGTTCCATCAGGGCCCGTGCATACGCCTCGTCGACATCCTGGTCGTCTGGGCCAAATCTTCGCCCTTCCAATAAGTCCAGGCTGTCCATGAGCAGCGCGCGTGATTCCGCGTAGTTACCACGACGCCCGAAATCTTCCGCCAGTTGACGTTCAAGTTCGCAGATCGCGACGAGGTTCGATGTGGCGAACCCTCGGTGCCGTCGCAGTTTCGCCGTGAGATCGCGTACAACATGCGAAGACTTTTCGAATCTTTCAGACGCGAGCATTTGCGGTGCATCCACGGTCGTCGCCAGCAGGCCGACGAGATCGCGGACCGCGCCGGACGTCGCTGTGTCGCTCTCGATGGCACGGGCCAGGGCATTCTCGGCCCGCGCGCGCTCGGCTTCGGAATGGCGCCAGAGTGTGAGCAAGCCCCCGAGGCTCGACGCCACGATGACGGCGAGGACAGCCAGGAGCGACGCGAACGCCGGCCGGCGCCGGCACCAGCGAGCGGCGTGTTCGAGCTTCGAGACCGGACGCGCGCGGATCGGGAACCCATCGAGCCAGCGCTGCAGGTCGTCCGCGAGCGCGCAGGCCGACGCATATCGCCGCCGTGGGTCTTTCCGCAGGCAAGTCAGCGCGATCGTTTCCAGGTCGCGCGGCAGGCCGGGGACGAGCGTTCTCAACGGGGCGGGTTCACGGGTTCGCACCAGATCGAGGGTCTCGATCACCGACGCGGCCTGGAACGGAGGACGTCCGGTCAAGAGGCTGTACAGGGTGGCCCCGAGGGCAAACACGTCGGATCGCGGACCGATGGCGGCGCGGTCGCCGGCAATCTGTTCCGGAGCCATGAACGAGGGAGTACCCCGCACTCCGATCGGACCGGTCGCCGTCGCGCCCGGGTCGTCGCCCGCCCGGGCGATGCCGAAGTCGGCGATCATCGGCGTCACCTGATCCCAGGGACCATCGGGCAGGCCGTCGAGCAAGATGTTCGAGGGCTTGATGTCGAGATGCAACATCCCGGCGCGATGGATCTGGTCGACGGCCCGCGCGATCGTCGCCATCAACCCGACCGCGACACGCGCCGGCAAAGGGCCGGTGACGCGGTCCGCCAGGCTGCCCCCGGCGATCAGGTCGAGGACGAGGTAGAGACAGCCGTCTTGTTCGCCCGCTTCGTGGAGCTGGACGACGTTGGGATGGCGGACCCGCCCGATCGCCTGCGCCTCGCGTAGCCAGCGCCTGCGATCCTCCGCACCGATCCCGACGCTCGCGCTGACGACCTTGATGGCGACGCGGCGGGCCAGTTGCGGCTGCCACGCCTGATAGACGACCCCCATTCCCCCCCGCCCGAGCACGCCCTCGATCACGAATCCGGGGATCGTGGGGGGTGCTCCGGCTCCGCCAGTCGTCCGGGGCCGCGTCCCTCAGAGACGGACGCATCAGCGGCCAACCGTTCCAGGACCTCCTGACAATTTGCGCACATCTGCGACATGAGCTTCCATCGTCGCGAAGTGCGAACCGCTCGACGAATCGCATGCGAGCCGGCTGAGCGTCTCGGGTGTGGGGCATGGGGACATGGGGGAACCTCGGCGGCCGTCTGAAGGCTCAATCAATCTCCGGTCCGTCCGACTTCTGGATCATGCACCCGCCGTTCGGCCAGGAGCCGTTGCCCCTCCTCGCGGAGCATCCGGCCGCACCCGCTTCTGGGCGGCGAACGCGGCGTAGTAAGAGATGCCCGCGGCCGTCCGAAGCCTCGCGCACGGACTGCCCAAGGACGGCGATGTTCCAGAAAACCTGCCACGTCCGTTCGCTCGACCCGTCGCCGAACGGCGTCCTGGACCTCCTCGGCCAGGCGGAGCAAGAGCAGGGCGTTCCGACGCCGCGTCTTCTTCGACCTCGATATCAGCGGGGCTTCCTGCCACGAGCGACGCGACCGGCTGGTCCTCGAGCGACACCACGGCGATCGGCATTCTTCTTCCGCAGCAGATCGATCGCCCGCGATTGGCACAACCGGCGGAGCCAACCGCGAAACGTCTTCCCGGGGTCGTAGCGGAAGGTGCGCATCCGCCGCGCCAGGTCGATCCAGACCCGCTGGCAAAGCTCTTCGGTGGACTCGGCGTCGAGCCGGTATCGACGGAAATAGACCGGATCACCGGATCATAACGCGTGACGAAATCGACCCACGCTTCGTGATCGCGCCAGTCGCCGAGGCGGTTCAGAAGCGTCGGATTGGTCGTGCCCGCATCGTAGCGGACCATCGGGGTGACCTCGGGTCGGAGGTGTCGATCCGAACACGTCGCCACGAGCCGCGTTAATACCCTTCGTACTACTTTATGGAGAGGCTTAACTTACTGACGTTGCGGATCGGCTTAACTTGCATGAGGGCGTCCTCGCCCGCCGGATTTCGGCCCGGAAGTGAATTCCTCCATGCAGTGCCCAGTGGTTCTGGTGACTTTACCAGGCTTGCGGGCACTCCAGCAAGATCCGGGCCCAAAAACATCGTGAGTGTCTCCCGGCGGCCTGGTCGATCAGGATGAAAAAACCAGCCGCGTCCCAGTTTCTGCCCCACAAACCGAGAGCGTTTCAAACAAGTACCGAGCCAAGGAGCAGCGATGAGAACTCGTAGGCAAAATCGTGAGCAGCATCTTTCTCACAAGCCTGATTGCTGTGAACATCATGACCATGCTGTCAGCAATGCCCACAGGCGCGTACGGTGGGGATATCTTTGTCGGCACCAGTGGCAGCGAGGAAGGCGACCCCGCCGTTGGCGAATACACGACTTCCGGAACCACGGTGAACCCCTCGCTCATCACTGGATTAACACTGCTACTTACTTGATCGCAGTATCTGGGTCGAATGTATTTACCGCGAACTTTGGGAATGGCACGGTTGGCGAATACACAACTTCTGGCGCCACGGTGAACGCCTCGCTCATCACAGGGTTAAGCACCCCGTCGGCATCGCCATATCTGGGTCGGATCTCTTTGTCACGAACTTTGGCAATGGCACGATTGGCGAATACACGACTTCCGGCTCAACGGTGAACGCATCACTCATCACGGGGAAGGCTTCGCCTACGGCATCGCGGTATCTGGGTCGAATCTTTTTGTCACGAACTATACCCAAGGCAGGGTTGGCGAATACACGACCTCCGGTGGCACGGTGAACGCCTCGCTCATCACGGGATTGGATCGATGCCTTCGGCATCGCGGTATCTGGGTCGAATCTTTTTGTCACGAGCATGCGGCGGCAGGTTGGCGAATATACGACTTCTGGCGGCA
Organism: uncultured Planctomycetota bacterium; assembly: GCA_963779785.1. Classification (GTDB taxonomy): domain Bacteria; phylum Planctomycetota; class Planctomycetia; order Isosphaerales; family Isosphaeraceae; genus CAVRFS01. The sequence continues at coordinate 171,253 of CAWAAW010000048.1, read as the reverse complement.
GGGTGAACGCGTCACTCGTCACGGGGTTAGGTTTTCCCGACGGCATCGCGATATCCGGGTCGAATCTATTTGTCGCGAACGTGGGCAGTGGCACGGTTGGCGAATACACGACTTCCGGCAGCACGGTGAACGCCTCGCTCATCACGGGGTTAAGTGGCCCCATCGGCATCGCGGTGAACTCCGCTTCAGCAGTTCCGGAGCCGTCCACGTTCGTGATGATGGGCATGGGCTTCCTTGGTTCCGCGGTGTTGTTTGTGGGACTTCGTCGCCGCACCAATGCCTAGGCAATCGCTCACTGCATTGAATTCTCCCAAGCCCCGGCCTCATCCGCCAGGGGCTTTTTCAGGGGACCAGCAGAGGACCAGGGGTCAGACCACACGGGACCAGGGGTCAGACCAGGTTTGCGGTTTATTCGCCGGGATCTGGAATCAAGGTAAGCGACGTGGGTAGCGTACAGGATTTTCCAACGGGTTCTGTCTCGTTTCTTGACGGAACGACAGTGCTGGGGACTGCCGCACTCAGCGCCGGTCAGGCGACATTGAGCACGGACTTCCTCCCGGTCGGAACCAACCGGATCAAGGGCGTCTATGGCGGCAACCCCGGCCTCGCCTCCGGCAGCTCGGCGACCCAGCGGCCGACTGTCAAATGTTTGGCTGCGAGCGCCTCGTGGCGTTCCCCGGTCGGCGCCCGACGACGTTCGCTGACTCGTGGGGAGAAACGCCTTTGTGACGTGATTCCACGTTTCTTCGAAGTACCGATTCCACCGATGGGGTGAACGCGGTGTCAGTTGCTGCCGACGATGACGTGGACAATCCGGACGTAGACCTAGCCGCTTTAGTCCGGGCGAGTCGTGCTGATACCCATGCCGGTCCTTCCCATGATGACGACCCTGGATGGAATCCGCGACGGTGCGGGGCCGTCTCGCTCGAGATCACCGCGCTGACGGTGATCGTGTTAACGGTGATGGCGTTGTCGATACCGCCGAGCCCGCACGTGGTGGTGCGGGCAAGTTCCTGATCGGTCAGGGCGTCTTCGCGCAGGGCGGCCTCGATCACCACACGGTCCACCGGGGGCGGGGTTGTCGCGTGAGCGTCTCCCTGGCCGGCATTCGTCTGCGCTTCCTGGATACCGGTTCTGAAATGTGATTCCTCGCTCATTTCGTGAAAGATACCAGCGCCACACCTGTTTTCACCAGGTGAACCCAGCGCTCTTACCATCGGCCCATACAATAGCGGCCCTCTCACTCTTGGATGTTCCGCAGGCATCGGGCGGGATGACCTGCCGGATTCCTCAACCGCCTCCGAGGAGATTATTGGGATTGAAAAAGTTACACGTCATCCGGCACACCAACTGCTGATGTTATCCACCGTTCTTACGCTACCCGTGTCCAGGCGAACAAATCCCCCATTATTGGAGAACGATAATGTTCCGTACTCCTGCTGCCTGTCTGACGCTTACCCTCATGGCCGCCACGGCTTCCGCCCAGGAGGGCATTCTCAGTCGAGCCGGTCAGGCCTTGGACAACGCCGGGCGAAACATCCGCAACGCAGTGGATACCGAGGTCGCCCGTGGGCAGATCGATGCCGAGGGCCGCGAAGTGCTCGCCCGCGTTATGCGCCGAGTGGAATGGGATAAACAGCTTGTCGGTTCCACGATTCAATTCGTGGTACAGCCCGGCAGAGCCGTTACCGTTCGCGGATCGGTCCTCAGTCCCGCTCTCAAGCTGCGGGCGGTGGACCTCGTGTCGAATACGATAGGTGTCAACACCGTGGTCGATGAGTTGGCCGTCGTGAAGGAAGTCAAGGTTATCAAAGTTCAACCGACTGTCCGTGTGATCGAGACGACAGCCACTCCAGTGACCACTGAAACTAAGGTTATCATTAAGCCTTGAGCAGCGCGACGATCGGAATACGGCCGCCGAATTCCCTTCGGTGAGGGTTCGGGGGCCTTTTTCGTTAGGTGCCGGGTATGCGTGTTTCCGGTATCCGGTTATGCGGTCCGGCACCCGCTCGCGATCGACCTCCGACGATCAAGATTAACCGCAAAGACACCTCAAATTTCCACGAAGGTCACAGGTTCGAGGAATTAAAAACCCGACCGAAGGAACAACGGCATAGAACGTGCTTGAGTCCCTAATCGAACGGATGCGGGACTCTAGACCGAGTTCTTGTCGGACAAGGGGCGGTCCGTCTAACCACTCAAGGAGCATCCGATGGCGAGCAAGAAGAAGTCGCAAGGTGTCCTGAAACGAATCGGCGATATGGCGAGTTCGGCGGCGGAAGTCGTGATCGATGCCGGTTCAAAAGCTATGCACGCGGTCGGTGACATGATGCCGAGCGGGACCCCGGAAAAAGGTGCGAAAGCGTCTTCCAAAGCATCCAAGTCCAAGAGCCCGAAAGTGTCAGCCAAGTCCACGAAGGCTCCGCCAAAAGCCACCGCCAAGACTTCTCAGCCACAGAAAAAGGTCGACGCCAAGACGAGAACGGCGGCATCGAAGAAAGCATCGCCGACTAAGTCTGCAAAGACGGCGGCGAAAGTCTGCGCCTTCTCCCAAACACAAGCGTCCGGCGGCCAAAAATATCTGAATTGCGGAAGTGACTGGCGACTCTCGACGGATGATGAAAGCTCGGGCCTTCTCACCTGGCCCTTTTATCTCCTCAGCTCCTTTCTCGCCTCCTTCGCCACATGCTCTGCCACAAATGATTTGCCCGACCCGGTATTCCTGACGCCGAACTCCCGGTGCACGCCATTGTGCGGCGTCACGTCGAAGCCGCCAGTCCGTTTCTTCGGCAAATCTTCGTCGCACGATTACCCGCGTGGAAGACACCCTTTAGGGATCGCGCGGTTCATGCCCCCTTCAATCCCCGTCTAACGAATATCACCACCCATTTAATCCGCGCAGTGCTCACAAGGGAACCGAGGAGCAAGAATTAGGGTGACGGACTCGAGGATCCAATGCCGATTGGTGAATTAACCTTTTCATCCGAACCCCAAAAAGGAGCTCAGGATGAGCCGCCTTATCATCCTTGCGCTCGCCGTCGCCGTCTTGCCGGGTTGCAGCGTGCTGGATCGCGTCGATACGACTATTGCGCAGCTCGACACGGCAAATCGGCTGCTGCACAGGACGAACGAGCAGATAGTCGCCACCAGCCAACAAATGGCTGAGACGCAAGCCGCGATGGCTGAGTCGAATCGCCTTCTCATCGAATCTAATCGCCAAGTCGCGATCAGCGTTAAGAACGTCATTCAGTCCAATAGTAGAATGGATACGTCGAATGCCAATATGAGTATAATGAATGAAAACATGGCAAAAACACTTGCCAAAATGGATGAGTCAAACAAAAACGTCGCGCGTAGCAACGCATTGATGGCCGAGATGAACGGGAAGATGGGCGTGATGATCCAGACAATGCAGAAGATTCCGGGGCTAAAGCCGTAGTGAAGTCGCATGCATTCTAGCTGCCGTCTCCATTCGCATGGGAGCTGTGGACGGGCTTGTTCCGACGGAGAGCCATCCTGATTGCGGATGACAGAAAGGACCTCGTTAAAAAGTTTATCGATCCTGCTGAAACTGAACCGTTTCTACGTCGAAACCATGTTATATGGCCGCGATGCCGCGGCTGCTGTCAAGATACGCAGACCCAACGTCATCCTTCTCGATATCGAGCCCCCTATCTTCAATGAGGCGACACTTGGGGAATTCTCATTGTCGCTAATCAGTCGAGGGAATTGATCTTCTTGGAGATCTGTCTTCGTGTCGGCTGGCACATAAGCGGTCTCCTTACGACGGCAGGAATCGGCTTGTTTAGCTCGCGAGACTTGTCCCAAACGAGGCCGCCTTCTGTCTATCCCAAGATCTCCCTGCGTGTTACGAATAATACGCGTGCCGTTCGCTCGTGACCCCTTTTTTCTCCCTTTTCTCCGCCTGGCTGGCCAGTCCGTGTGCGACGGCCTCGACCGTGCTTTGAAAGCTGACTGTGCGCGCAAATCATGCACTTTCCGAAAAACTCTCGGAATTTTTTCCTCCAAGGTGGCCAATGACCTAGGTCTCATTTTCCGCCAAGTTGGCCGTCGAAGGTAGAAAGCTGTGCTATAAAATCTACATTAAGTGGTGGTGTGCACTAATCTTCCGACCATGTCGCCGCGCGTCATAACCAACCACCCCATCCCCGCAATCTAATACTCGCCGATTTGCGGTACGTTCGGAGGGGGTGCGCCTAGCGTGCCAATTCCCCGTGCCGAGGTGCGTCTGGATCCAGCCGGAATCCACCGACAAAAAGCCAGGTGCATTCCTAGTTTGCGCATTTGCGACGTCGGCTCCAAAGCGCGGCGCATTTGGCACAGGAGACCCTCGAAAAAGTTGCCAAAAGTTGCCACTTTGTGCCGCTCACCCTTGCCATCATTGATGAGGCTCGACTGCGAACAAAGCCCGGTGGGACATCGACCGTCGTTACACGAAGAACGGCGGTTCCGAACCCGCCCGCAGCAAAAAATAGTGTGATTGCGACATCTCCTGGGTGTCCTCCGACTTGCGCATGTCGCGATTCGTCTTGAGTTCGCACTGTTCACGACTGAACGCCTTGTTTAACATGACGTTGCGCATGTCACGCTAATCCGTCGGAAGGGGGCCCTCCCAAAGGTCAGGAATTCGCGGGAGTGGCAAACTGACAACTGCCTGCCTTCCATGTGCGTGGCCTCCCATTTTTCCCCAGACAGTGGTGCCGAGATCTCGCGCCCTTGTCCGGTAAATTGTGCAGACGGGCGAATGAAGTTTGGGACGACGCCTGCCGTCCACATGGCTCATGAGCCGAGGTTTCTTCCGGGTCGAGTGACCGGTCTACGAGACGCAGCCTGTCGCGTGATACGCTTTCCCTGTTGAGACGAGCTTCTTAGAATGGACGTTACGTCTTGCTGGAAGGCCCAGTCGTGAGCGTTCCTCGCGTTGAGGCGTGCGGTCGAGGCTAACTATAGGCGATCATGTTTGTAAGTATAAGAATTGCACGTTACTGGCGAGACTGAAGAGCGATGCCATTCGCTCTTACCGGGACGCAATTTCCGTCTCAGATCACGGGCCAAATTTGGGCTACGAACATTTCTTTCATCCAAGACACTGAATCATGAAAGAAAAACCGAGATCCGCCTCCCGCGAGGATGGTTTAAGCTCCGCTGATGGCAATGGTGCAAGCGCGCAGGTTTCGGCGGGGCGTGCTCAAATGGAGGAGTCGGCCGAGGCACGCTCGCGGCAGATCCTCACGGCGTTCGTGGCCTTTCGCGATGGGGATTTCTCCGTGCGCCTGCCGGCGGACTGGCCCGGCATCGACGGGCGCATCGCCGAAACATTCAATCAGACGATCGTCTCGTGAGGAGAGCATCGCGCGGGAAGTGAGGCGGCTGAGCCTGACAGTGGGCAAGGAAGGCCGGCTCAAGCAGCGCATGTCGCTGCCCGGGGCCGTCGGCGATTGGGCGGTGAAGGTCGACTCCATCAACACCCTGATCGACGACCTGGTGCGGCCTACCGTCGACGTCGCCCGGACCATCGGCGCGGTGGCCAAGGGCGACCTCAGCCAGTCCATGGAGCTGGAGGTCGACGGACGCGCGCTCAAAGGCGAATTCCTCCGCTCGGCGAAGTTGGTCAACACGATGATCGAACAGCTCTCGGTCTTCACCTCGGAGGTCACGCGCGTGGCCCGCGAGGTCGGCACCGAGGGCAAGCTCGGCGGCCAGGCGCAGGTGACGGGCGTATCGGGCGTATGGAAAGATCTCACCGAATCGGTCAACCGGATGGCCGGCAACCTCACAGCGCAGATGCGCAACATCGCCGAGGTGACGATCGCCGTGGCCAACGGCGACCTGTCCAAGAAGATCACCGTGGACGTGCGCGGTGAGATTCTGCAGCTCAAGGAAGCCATCAACACGATGGTGGACCAGCTCAGGTCATTCGCGTCGGAGGTGACGCGCGTGGCCCGCGAGGTCGGCACCGAAGGGCGTCTCGGCGGACAGGCGGTGGTGCCGGGTGCGGGCGGCACCTGGAAGGACCTCACCGACTCGGTCAACGCCATGGCATCGAACTTGACCGCACAGGTCCGCAACATCGCGGCGGTGACCACCGCCGTAGCCCGCGGCGACCTGTCGCGCAAGATCACGGTGGACGTGAAGGGCGAGATTCTGGAGCTGAAGGAGACCATCAACACGATGGTCGACCAGCTCAACGGCTTCTCCTCGGAAGTCACGCGCGTGGCCCGCGAGGTTGGCACCGAAGGTGCGCTCGGCGGCCAGGCGGCGGTACCCGGCGTCGCGGGTACGTGGAAGGACCTCACCGACTCGGTCAACTCGATGGCGTCCAACCTGACCGCTCAGGTTCGCAACATCGCCGAAGTCACGACGGCGGTCGCCAAGGGCGACCTCAGCCGCAAGATCACCGTGGACGTGAAGGGCGAAATCCTCGCCCTCAAGAACACGATCAACACGATGGTGGACCAGCTCAACGGCTTCGCCTCCGAAGTGACCCGCGTGGCCCGCGAAGTCGGCACCGAAGGCAAGCTCGGCGGCCAGGCCGAGGTCCGCGGCGTGGCCGGCACCTGGAAGGATCTCACCGACAACGTCAACTTCATGGCGTCGAACCTCACCGGCCAGGTCCGCAACATCGCCGAAGTCACCACCGCCGTGGCCAACGGCGACCTTTCCAAGAAGATCACCGTCGACGTGCGCGGTGAAATCCTCGAGCTGAAGAACACGATCAACACGATGGTCGACCAGCTCAACTCGTTCGCCGGCGAGGTCACGCGCGTGGCGCGCGAGGTCGGCACCGAAGGCAAGCTCGGCGGCCAGGCCGAGGTGCGCGGCGTGGCCGGCACCTGGAAGGACCTCACCGACTCGGTCAACGCGATGGCGACCAACCTGACCTCGCAGGTTCGCAACATCGCCGAGGTCACCACCGCCGTGGCCAACGGCGACCTGTCCAAGAAGATCACCGTCGCCGTGCGCGGCGAAATTCTCGAGCTGAAGAACACGATCAACACGATGGTCGACCAGCTCAACGGCTTCGCCGGCGAGGTGAGCCGCGTGGCGCGCGAGGTCGGCACCGAAGGGGCACTCGGCGGCCAGGCGCAGGTCCCTGGCGTGGCCGGCACCTGGAAGGACCTCACCGACAACGTGAACTCGATGGCGTCCAACCTCACCAGCCAGGTCCGCAACATCGCCAACGTGGCCACCGCGGTGGCCAACGGCGACCTCTCCAAGAAGATCACCGTCGACGTGAAGGGCGAGATTCTGGAGCTGAAGAATACCCTCAACACGATGGTGGACCAGCTCAACTCGTTCGCCGGCGAGGTCACGCGCGTGGCGCGCGAGGTCGGCACCGAAGGCAAGCTCGGCGGCCAGGCCGAGGTGCGCGGCGTGGCCGGCACCTGGAAGGACCTCACCGACTCGGTCAACGCGATGGCGACCAACCTGACCTCGCAGGTCCGCAACATCGCCGAGGTCACCACCGCCGTGGCCAACGGCGACCTCTCCAAGAAGATCACCGTCGCCGTGCGCGGCGAGATCCTGGCGCTTGAAGAACACGATCAACACGATGGTCGATCAGCTCAACGGCTTCGCCTCCGAAGTCTCTCGCGTGGCGCGCGAGGTCGGCACCGAAGGGCGTCTCGGCGGCCAGGCGCAGGTGCCGGGCGTGGCCGGCACCTGGAAGGACCTGACCGACAACGTGAACTTCATGGCGTCGAACCTCACCGGCCAGGTCCGCAACATCGCCGAAGTCACCACCGCGGTCGCCCGCGGCGACCTCTCACGCAAGATCACGGTGGACGTGCGCGGCGAAATCCTCGAGCTGAAGAACACGATCAACACGATGGTCGATCAGCTCAACGGCTTCGCCTCCGAGGTGAGTCGCGTGGCGCGCGAGGTCGGCACCGAGGGTAAGCTGGGCGGTCAGGCTGAGGTCGAAGGCGTGGCCGGCACCTGGAAGGACCTCACCGACAACGTGAACTCGATGGCCTCGAATCTCACCTCGCAGGTCCGCAACATCGCCGAGGTGACCATCGCCGTGGCCAACGGCGACCTTTCCAAGAAGATCACCGTCGCCGTGCGCGGCGAGATCCTGGAATTGAAAGAGACCATCAACACGATGGTCGAGCAGCTCCGCTCGTTCGCGGCGGAAGTGACGCGCGTGGCGCGCGAGGTCGGCACCGACGGCAAGCTCGGCGGCCAGGCCGCGGTGCCGGGCGTGGCGGGCACGTGGAAGGACCTCACCGACAACGTGAACTCGATGGCCTCCAACCTCACCGGCCAGGTCCGCAACATCGCCGACGTGGCCACGGCCATCGCCAAGGGCGACCTCTCGCGCAAGATCACGGTGGACGTGAAGGGCGAGATTCTGCAGCTCAAGGAAACCATGAATACGATGGTGGAGCAGCTTGGCGCCTTCGCCTCGGAAGTGACGCGCGTGGCGCGCGAGGTCGGCACCGAGGGCAAGCTCGGCGGCCAGGCGCAAGTGCTTGGCGTGGCCGGCACGTGGAAGGACCTCACCGACAACGTGAACTCGATGGCCTCCAACCTCACCGGCCAGGTCCGCAACATCGCCGACGTGACCATTGCCGTCGCCAATGGCGACCTGTCCAAAAAGATCACCGTGGACGTGCGTGGTGAGATCCTCCAGCTCAAGGAGACCATCAACACGATGGTCGAGCAGCTCCGTTCGTTCGCATCGGAGGTGACGCGCGTGGCGCGTGAGGTCGGCACCGAAGGGCGCCTCGGCGTGCAGGCGGTCGTGCCCGGCGTCGCGGGGACCTGGAAGGACCTCACCGACTCGGTCAATACGATGGGCTCGAATCTGACCGCGCAGGTCCGCAACATCGCCGAAGTGACAACCGCCGTGGCCCGCGGCGACCTCAGCCGCAAGATCACCGTGGACGTGAAGGGCGAAATCCTCGAGCTGAAGAACACGATCAACACGATGGTCGATCAGCTCAACGGCTTCGCCTCGGAAGTCACCCGCGTGGCGCGCGAAGTCGGAACCGAGGGCAAGCTCGGCGGCCAGGCTCAGGTCTCCGGCGTGGGAGGGACATGGAAAGACCTGACCGACAACGTGAACTTCATGGCCTCCAACCTCACCGACCAGGTCCGCGGAATCGTCAAGGTCGTGACGGCCGTCGCCGATGGTAACCTTCGTCAGAAGCTCACGGTGCAGGCCAAGGGCGAGGTCGCCGCGCTGGCCGAGACCATCAACAACATGACCGACACGCTCGCGACGTTTGCCGAGCAGGTGATCAGCGTGGCGCGCGAGGTCGGTGTGGAAGGGCGGCTCGGCGGCCAGGCCAGCGTCCCGGGCGCGGCCGGCTCGTGGCGCGATCTCACCGACAACGTGAACCTGCTGGCCGGCAATCTCACCACCCAGGTGCGCGCCATCGCCGAGGTCGCGACCGCCGTGACCCAGGGTGATCTCGACTCGCTCCATCCAGGTCGATGCCAAGGGCGAGGTGGCCGAGCTGAAGGATAACATCAACACGATGATCGCCAACCTGCGCGAGACCACCGAGCGCAACAAAGAGCAGGACTGGCTGAAGACGAACATCGCCCGCTTCACCAGCATGCTCCAGGGCCAACGCGATCTTTTCACCGTCGCCCAGACGCTCCTGGCCGATCTGGTGCCGTTGGTGCAGGCTCAACAGGGGACCATTTACCAGATGGCCGTAGGCGAAAACGAAGAGCCCGCGCTCCGGCTGCTCGCCGGCTACGCCCAACGGCCGGGCCAGCCGGACCGCATCCGGCTCGGCGAGGGAATCGTCGGCCAGTGCGCCGTCGAGAAGCAGCGCATTCTCCTCAGCGACGTGCCGCCGGACTATACCCGCATCAGTTCCAGCCTCGGGCGACGCCCCGCCCTCGAGTATCGTGGTCCTGCCTCTGCTTTTTGAAGGACACGTCAAGGCGGTCATCGAGCTGGCCTCGCTCAAGCCCTTCACGTCCACGAACCTGATCTTCCTCGATCAACTCACCACCAGTATCGGCGTGGTGCTCAACACGATCGAGGCGACGATGCGCACCGAGGGCCTGCTCAAGCAATCGCAGCAGTTGACCGTCGAGCTCCAGTCTCGCCAGAGCGAGCTTCAGCAGACCAATGAGGAACTGGGCAACAAGGCAAGGCTCCTGGCCCAGCAGAACGCCGAGGTCGAGCTCAAGAACAGCGAGGTCGAGCAGGCCCGCCGCGCACTGGAGGAAAAGGCCGCCGAGCTGGTCCTCACCTCCAAATACAAGTCCGAGTTCCTCGCCAACATGTCCCACGAGCTGCGCACGCCGCTTAACTCGATCCTCATCCTCAGCCAGCAGTTGGCTGACAACGCCGGCGGCAACCTCTTGCCCAAGCAGATCGATTTCGCCCGCAACGTCCACTCTTCCGGCTCTGACCTGCTCAACCTCATCAACGACATCCTCGACCTCTCGAAGATCGAGTCCGGCACGGTAACGGTCGAGGCCGAGGAAATCTCGTTCGCCGGCCTGCGCGACACGATCGATCGCAACTTCCGGCACGTGGCCGAAAACAAGAACCTGCCCTTCCACGTGCATTTCGACGCCGACCTGCCACGAACCCTGACCAGCGACTCGAAGCGGCTCCAGCAAATCCTCAAGAACCTGATCTCCAACGCCGTCAAGTTTACGGCTCAGGGCCATGTGGACGTCCGCGTCGGCTTCGCCACGTCGGGCTGGAGCATCGATCACCCCGTGCTGGGCAAATCGCAGCAGAATGATCGCCTTTGCCGTGGAGGACACGGGCATTGGGGTGGCGCCCGAGAAGCAGAGGCTCATCTTCGAGGCCTTCCAGCAGGCCGATGCCGGCACTTCGCGGAAGTACGGCGGCACCGGCCTCGGCCTGGCCATCAGCCGCGAATTGGCCGTGCTGCTGGGCGGCGAAATCCGCCTCACCAGCGTCCACGGCCAGGGCAGCACGTTCACGCTCTACCTGCCTCTGTGTTACAGGGGCCCCGACGCCCCCAGCACATCGGCGGTCGCCCGAGGCCCCGGCGATCCACTGAAGCCGCACGCGACCCACGTCCTCTCGGTGGCCCGCGAAGACCACATCCCCGACGACCGCGAGAGCATCCAGGAGGGGGATCCCGTGCTGCTCGTCATCGAGGACGACCCGCACCACGCGCGCATTCTCCTCGGCCTGGCCCGCGACAAGGGTTTCAAGGTGATCGTCGCGACCCGGGGCGCGACGGGCCTCTCCCTTGCCCGGCAGTTCCGCCCCGATGCCATCACCCTCGACATCTACCTGCCCGACATGCTCGGCTGGACGGTGCTGAACAACCTCAAGTTCGACCCGACCACACGGCACATCCCGGTGCAAATCATCACGGTGGACGAGGAGCGCCAGTCGGTCCTGGCCCGCGGCGCATTCTCGTACCTCGTCAAGTCGCCAACGACTGAGGGCATGGTGACTGCGCTCGACCGCCTCAGGGATTTCACCGCCCCGCGCACCAAGCGCCTCCTCGTTGTCGAGGACAACGACATCGAGCGCCAGTCCATCGTCGAGCTGCTCGGCCACAAAGACATCGAGCTTACGGCCGTCGCCACCGGAGGCGAGGCGCTCGAGGCCCTGCTCGATCGGACCTACGACTGCGTCGTGCTCGACCTGCGCCTGCCCGATATGAGCGGCTTCGAATTGCTGGAGAAGTTTCAGGCCGAGCCGGTCCTGCACGACGTGCCCGTCGTCGTCTTTACCGGCAAGCAGCTTTCCTCCGACGACGAGGTGCGGCTCAAGGCCATGGCCAAGAGCATCGTTCTCAAGGACGTCCAGTCACCCGAACGGCTCCTGGATGAAACCGCGCTCTTCCTCCACCGCGTCGTCGCCGACCTGCCGGTCGAGAAGCAAAAGATGCTCGAGCGGCTTCACGGTTCCAACGAGATCCTGCACGGACGCAAGGTGCTCGTCGTCGACGACGACGCCCGCAATATTTTCGCCCTCACCTCTCTGCTTGAGAGACATGACATCGAGGTCATCAGCGCCACCAACGGCCGACAGGCCATCGAGCTCATTCAGTCCACGCCCGATCTGAGCATGGTTCTCATGGATATCATGATGCCCGAAATGGACGGCTACCAGACCATGACCGAAATACGCAAAAATCCTCAGTTCCGCACCTTGCCGATCCTGGCCCTCACCGCCAAAGCCATGAAAGGCGACCGGGAAAAGTGTCTGGACGCCGGTGCCTCCGACTACATCGCCAAACCCGTGAACACCGACCAACTGCTTTCCCTCATGCGCGTATGGCTGTTCCGGTAAACGAGACGAAGCTTTACCCGAAAGATCCAATCGACACATGAGCACAACACAAGAAAGCACCGCTGGAAAGCAGCGAGCCGCCCGACTCGCACGGCGAGCATGACTCCGCGGGTGCGACGCACCCTGCGGCCTCCTTCGAACGACGAGCTCATCAATATCCTGCTCGTGGATGATGAGCCGCGAAACTTGACCGTGCTCGAAACCGTCTTGAAGGACCCGGGCTACCGGTTGGTCTGTGTCGAATCCGCCGAACAGGCACTTCTCGCGCTGGTTGTCGAGGAATTCGCCCTCCTCGTGCTCGACATCCAGATGCCGGGGATGAGCGGTTTCGAGCTGGCCCAGATGATCAAGCAGCGCAAGAAGACCGCCGGCGTGCCCATCATCTTCCTGACCGCCTACTATAGCGAAGACCAGCATATTCTCGAGGGCTACGGCACCGGGGCGGTCGATTACTTGCACAAGCCGATCAACCCGGCCATCCTCCGATCCAAGGTCGCCGTGTTCGCCGAACTGCACCGCAAGAGCCGCGAGAGTGCCAGAGCCAACCATACCCTGCTCGACGAAGTCACCGCGCGTCGGCGTGCCCAAGACCAACTGCGCCAGTTGAACGATGAACTGGAACGCCGCGTGGCCGACCGCACCGCCGAGCTAGTCCATGCCAACACTGCCCTGAGCGAGAGCGAGCGTTGGTTACGGGTGGCGACCGAGGCGGCAGCGCTCGGAACTTGGGAGTACGACCATGACACAGGACTGGGCCGGTGGTCGGACCGGGTCCGAACGCTGCTCGGCGTGGGAGCAGACGAAGAGGCGACCCTCGACGTCATGCTCGGTCGCGTCCACCCCGACGATCGATCGACCGTACTCGCCGCCGTCGAGCGTTCCACCGACCCAGCCGGCGACGGCCGTTATGCCGCGGAATTTCGGGTCGTCTTGGCGGACGGCACGGTCAACTGGTTGGAGGAGAGTGGCGAGACGGTGTTCAAGACGGTCAACGACTGCCGCACACCGGTCCGCAGGTCGGGCGTTGTTCGCGACATCACGGACCGCAAGCGGACGGAACAAGCTTTGCGTGACAGCGAGGAAGCCTTGAAGTACGCCGATCGGCGGAAGGATGAGTTCCTGGCAACCCTCGCCCACGAACTTCGAAACCCGCTTGCTCCCATCCGGACCGGCCTCCATATACTCAGACTATCACGTGATGCTTCCGTCGCTTCCAACACTCAGGAAATGATGGACCGTCAGCTTTCCCATATGGTCCGGCTCATTGACGACCTGCTGGACGTGTCCCGGATTACGAGCGACAAAGTCACCCTCCGGAAGGAACGGGTATCGCTGCAAGCCGTAGTCGACATTGCCGTCGAGGCGAGCCGCCCCGTGATTGAGGCCTCCAGGCACGCCCTGACACTCACCTTACCGGGGGAACCCGTCTGGCTCGCCGCAGACCCAACTCGCCTTGCCCAGGTGATGGGTAACCTGCTCACAAACGCTGCCAAGTACACGCCCGAAAGGGGCTGTATCGAACTCGCCGCCACTCTGGAGGGGGGAGAAGTCATCGTCCGAGTCACGGACACCGGACTGGGCATCCCACCCGGGATGCTGGCCAAGGTGTTCGAGATGTTCGCCCAGGTGAACCGCACCCTCGACCGCTCTCAAGGGGGACTTGGCATCGGCCTCGCCCTGGTCAAACGACTGGTCGAGTTACACGGTGGGACGATCACCGCCGAGAGCCCCGGGCTTGGCCAGGGAAGTACCTTCACCATTCGGCTCCCGCTCGCGTCGGCCGACGCGGTGCAGGCGGAGCCGGCGACTTCCACGGTCAGATCTCCCCGGGGCCCGATAGCCGGCCGCCGCGTGCTGGTGGTCGATGACAGCGTGGACGGGGCCGAGAGCCTGGCTATGATGCTTCAGATCATCGGACACCAGACCCGAACAGCTCATAGCGGCCCGGAGGCCCTCGACGCGGCTCGCCCGTTCAATCCCGAGGTGGTTTTTCTCGACATCGGGCTCCCCGGAATGAACGGGTACGAGGTGGCGAAGCGGATGCGAGCGGAGCCGTCGCTCAAGGAGGCCGTGCTCGTGGCCCTCACGGGCTGGGGAAGCGAGTACGACAAACGGCAGTCGATTCAGGCCGGGTTCGATTTCCACTTGACGAAACCTGTCGAAGCCGCTGCCATCGAGAGCATCCTCGCGCGAGTTGTGAGAGACCAGCGCTAACGCAAGTCCTTCCGCACCTGCACGTTGGCTCATCGTTTCTTGCATTACTTCGTGCCAGTCCCGCCAGGTGTTGGCATCGAAGCGATCATGGTCAGGATATCGTTGACGGCGGTGGATAGATCAAATATGGCTTGACCCATAATACTTATGTATACTTTCACATCTTCCATATCCAACGTGTTACTGGGGTCGTAGAATTGTTGTGAATAGGGATTCGTAGCCTGATTGCCAATGGCCCCCGCACTCAAACCCTGCCACTGCGCATCGTTAAATGCTCCAGTGCTCGATAGTGGTGGGGGCGGAGGCGTGTACGCAGGTGGAGGCTTACGCACGGGTGATTGCGTTGGTGGAGGTAGCTTCTTTAGACTCTTCAACGTCGATTGAACGAGTGTCAGTTTGTGCTGAAGGAGCACCATTTGTGGGTCGGTCATCACGTGGTCCTTTCGAGAAGTCCAACTGCGTTTCGTTCCGAGAATGCCCGGGGATGGAGTTGGAGGTCAAAAAACGTTGTCTCGACGGTCATTTGCAGTTTCTCGCCGGTTGGCCGGCGTTTCTGTGCGAGAGCCTCAGTGCCCGGTCTATTCCATCGCCATCGGCGGGGCGAATGGCACACGGATGGAAGAATTCCTTGAGAGATTCAAAATAAGTGGCTTCGTTTCCGGGCCTTGCGGCTCGACCTCCAGGCACGTCGCCGGCGAGCCGATCGGTTGGTTGCGAGCCGAAACGTCAGCCCATGATCGCGTTCGGAACAGCCGACAATCGATTGCGGTACTTCCGCATCAGACCGTCGGAGGCTTCGAATGCACAATCACCGTCCGTTTCGGAGCAATTGTCGGCGTCGCAGCAACGCTCCGGCGCTCAGTTGTTCCGGGATCAGCAGTTCGCCTGAACCGGACCCGTTCAAAACGGGAACGGCTTGCTGATCCGCTTTTCGCTCGTCGAGGAGGCCTAGGTCTTTGACCAGCGCCAGCCCGAGGGCGTTGCCGTCCAGGGGCAAGGCGGGCGTGGCGATTTCTTCTCTCTTTTTCAGAATCGCTTCCTCCGCTTGCTTGCACTTCTTTTGAAACGTCAGAGGATTGAGCCTCACGCGCCTTGCGGGAAACGAGCGTCTCAACCTGCGCGACGTGCCATTTTCTCTTTGCTGGCTTTCATGAACTCAACTTGTTTTCGTAGTTCTGGGTGATTGGCCGCCTTTTCGGAAGTCATGACCTGTGCCCAGAATTTCTCCAGCTCGACAAACGCGCTATTCACGCTCGAGCGGCTTTCCGCCGGGACCCGACGGTGGTATTGGCGGCGGTTCGTCCAGGCTAAAGCTCCACATAAAATCGCAGGAGCGGCAGCAGACGTAGTTCCACATCCGGTTGGCGCAGCCAGCCCCCACGCAGCCGAGCAGCCGGGAGGGTTGCAACGGAACTGGCTCATAGCATTTCGGACACGCGACAGTCGGAGGAATCACGACATGACACATCGGGCACGCGGGCGCGGACCTCGGGCTTGCTCGCCAATCGCGATCAGGACGTTGCCGACGATTTCCGCGTTGCCGAACCGCGGTTGCCAGAGCTCGAGCCATTCGCGCATTGGCAGACCCGACGATACGGCCCATAGTACGGATCATGGAATGTCACGTGCTCCGTGTTGATGTCGACAAGACCGGAATAGTGGCCTGCGGCCGTCTCCTCCGTCGCCCGATGGTTGAGGATCGCTCGAAGTCCGTTGTCCCGGCAGAACGCCAAGGCCTGCAAAGGGTGCTTCGCCTGGATCGCCATGGCCACGAAGCCACGATCGAGGGCATCCTGAACCATCAGGTGCGTGTTGCATGCCAGACTGCCAAATCGATTTACCTTGGCGATTTTCGGCCAGATCTCGGCTTGCGAGACCTCCTTGCCGAACGAGCCGTACACCATGGCCAGCGACGCGGCCCCGCACATGCGGCTTGTTTCCGGATCGGCTTGCTTCACGTAGGGAATGACCGTTTTTGTGGGGACGCTCGTGGTTAACATCGTACTCGCTCCATTTAAGCCTGGTTGATTTATCCCACCAACACCATCGGATAGCCGATCATGATGAAGCCTCCATGAGCAGTGGCATCGCCCATTCGCGCCGCCGGCATCCCGCCGATCAACACGGTCGGCGCACCGAGGATGATGATATCCGGCGGTCCGACACAGAGGGCCATGTCGCCCATCCGCGCGGCCGGCATTCCGCCGATCAGTACCGTAAGACATCCCGGCGGCAGGACCGGGCCCCCCACGTGCGGCACAAGGACCGTGAACATGGGGCAAACGTGCATATCGCCGACGCGCACCGCGGGTTGTGGCATGGTTTACTCCTGGCTCATCAAGAAAAGACAACGACTCGACGCATTGCTAGAACCTCCAGTCGTGGGAACCGGGCCTGGGATCTTCGTAGGTCAGGCTTTCCTGCCTGACGAGGAAAGCGTCAGGCAGGAAAGCCTGACCTACAAAAGACCCTGGATTCTAGCCGTGTCTCGGGTCATTGAAAAAAGACTGAGTTCGCCGCGGGCTCTAAAGCCTGCGAGCATGTCGAGTGTTCCCGTTTCGCTGCCCGTTCAGCTTTTCGATGTCCGGCCAGGTAACGCGGCCTTCGGCGATGCCGACGGCGAGCTCCACGAAGAGCCGTTGGGTGTCGCCGATTCTGACGGGATCCCCCTTCACGGCCGTCAGCAGAACCGCGCCGGCGACGGCCTTGGCCGGCACAAAGGGACCGGGCGGCACCTTCGGCGCGCTTCGGAGGCGCCAGACTTCCGCCCGTCCAGGTCGCGGCCATGGCCAGACCGCCGGCCGGAGTGCCGAGCCCGGCCTTCTCCCCGGGTGCCTGCACCGCCGCGCGGTTGTCCTCGGTCGGGTCGAGCACCCATTGGACGGCCGCCTTGCAGGCCGCCTCCTCAGCGGGGGCAAGCTCGGAACCGCAGGCATGACGCAGGCACAAGCATCCCCACCACACCGCGTCGCGAGCGGCCAGCGCATGTCGCCATGAAACTGATGGCCGGCGCGTAATGTTTGTCGGCCAGCAGAAGGTCGATGAATTCTCCCGGGGACGGGCCGTTTTCCAGGTACTTTCGGACCCCCTCCTTGACGTCGAAGTGCTGGCAAACTTCAGACGCCCTCGCTGCTTTCAGCTTCGTCAGAATACGCTGGCTCATGACGGTCCCCTTCTATTCTCCGACGTCCGGTTATCCGATCATCGTGATGCCGCCGCTGATCTGCGTCACCGCCGACCCGGCGAGCGTGCACATCAACCCCTGGATCTGCGCCTGCACCTGGGCTGAGAGATTGATTTGCAGCGCCTCGATCGTGACGCCTTCCGGCCCGAGCGTGAGCTTGGTCAGTCCCTCGGCGACCGACAGCGTGATCTCGGTCAGGCTCGTGATAGTCACCTTGCCCTTGCCGGCATCGATCTTGACCCCGTCGGACGCGATTTCCATGGTCTGGTCAACCGGCAAGAGGCCTCGCTTGAGCGTGAACTTGCCCAGCTCGTCGATGAGAATCTCGACGCCGCTGGTGGACGTGTCCTCGGTCGGCAAGAGGACGGGTAGTCCCGCCGTGACGCGAACTCCCTGGCTGCCGCGTACGTTCACCAACCCATCGGTGCCCAATCCGGTGGCCACGACCGTGATCACACTCGGCCCGGGGACAGCCGGCGGCAAGGCAGGCCGGCTGACAATGAGGACCTGGTTCGCGGTGATTGCGTAGCTGCCATCTACGGATTGGCCGTGGTTTCCGTTATCGGGACCGCCGCCGGTTCCACCGCCATTGCATTCGTCAATTGGAAACATGGAATTGCCTTTCGTCAACCTATGGTCTCGGTGACCTTGGTGAATTTGGTCACTCTGTTCTGTATGGCGACTTTGCTCCGACTGGGTTGGCCGCTTCGGGACCTTTCGGCGGTACGTTTGACAAGTTCGGTGAGCTCGGTTTCGGCGATGAGCTTGATGAGCTCGGTGAGCCTGACGAGCTCGGTGAGCTTGATGGGCACGGTGTGCATGATGAGCTTGATGGGCTTGGTGCGTCCCAGTTTTCATTTTTGGCAGCCAGCACTTCGGGGAGAATCCCGATACCAAGGACCGCGGTGGCGACCATGGCGGCTTCATAACCTGCATAAAGGGCAAATCCCGGTGCCGTGCCGTCTTTGGGGTCCTTGTGCAGGTTGTACTTAAAGATCAATGTTTCCCCTTTCTCGTCCGATGTGTCCTGTAGCAGCTTCGCGGCAGTCGTCATCTCCATTAAAGCGAGCAACGCAATATCAATTGCCGTCTGAAATGCGATGGACAACTCCGCACGCGCGTCATCGTCCTCGACCAGGCCATAAACAAAGGGCCAAACGGCTGCCAGCCCGCCCACGATTCCGCAAAAGACTAGCAGAGGCGGATTCTTGCCAGTAGGGGTCTCGACCTTTTTTGGTCCGAAGTTGATATCGAACGATCGCCCCAAAACAATACTGGCGCTCGTGCCGATGGTGAACTGCAGATTTCCACCGAGGCCGCCTCCCAAAGCTCCCGTGGCACCCGCGCTGGCAGGGAACCCTGGCACGCCCGCGGCGAGTCCCGCCGGGTTGATACAGAGCTGGAGATTGGAGCCGACCGCGATCTGGTGATTGAGGGGCATGGCGACTTGGAGGTTCTGTCCGTAGACCATTGTGGAGTTCAGGCCCGGCACGCCGGTTGGCTCCGGTTGTTGAAACAGCTTGACGTTGGGGCTGCCGCCGCTGCCACCGCCGCCGGGTAGGGAACCAACTGTGAACATGGACGCGCTCGAGACCCGTTCCGTCTTGTGCCGGCCGGCATGAGAGAGCTTATCTAATTCTGAGTTAAAGACCATGTGTCGCTCCGAGTGAATGGCCAGGTGTTCGTGACCGTGAACATCGACGAAAAGGATACCGTTGTAGTTCTCGTGGGCGTGGCCGCGTGCGGTCGAGGACTTCAGGCCGTTGAGCAGGCTCGATTGCGGCATGACGAACGGCGGCATATTCGCGGCGTTGTACACGCTGCCGATGATGACGGGTTGATCCGGGTCGCCCTCTTCGAAGGCGACGATCACTTCATGGCCGATTCTCGGCCAGAAGAACGCGCCCCAGCCCTTGCCGGCCCAGATCTGACCGACCCGAATCCAGCACGAGCTATTCGCGTCGTTTTTGCCATGTCGGTCCCAGTGAAACTGGACTTTCACCCGGCCGTACTTGTCGCAGAAAATCACCTCGCCAGGCGGACCGACCACGGTCGCTGTCTGCGTCCCCGGGATCGTCGGTTTGGGCGTGGTGCGGTGGGGTCGGTACGGTAGCGCCGTGGGAATGCACGTGAAGCGATTCTCGTACTCGTGACTGACGTCACCACCGCTTCGGTAATTGCCGGCCTGGCGAGCGACGTGTTCGACGGCGGTAAGCAAATACGGTCCGTCCGCGTCGAAGTGCCGTTCCAGATCGAACCGGTGCCCGGGGCTGAAGTGCCCGCAATTGCCCGCGCCTTGAATTGTCAGGCTGTCTGAAGTTTCCTGTTCAATCCGGATCTTGACCGTCCGCTGGCTGTCCTCGAAGATCTTCGGGAGCTCCGCTGGCCGCGGGCCGCCGCCGGAGTCGACGCCGTCGAATCGCTGTGCATAGCCGCCGGGATAATCGTAGATCTCGAGCTTGTCGTTGCCGCCAACTTTGAGCTCGTGCGTCACCTTGCCGGCGACAGCGCTGCTCAGGATCGGCCGAACGGCTTCTAAATGTGTGTCCGGTAGCTCGAAGCAGTGATCCCAGAGTGTGTACTTGCCGGAACGAAGCTCTTGCGACTTTTCCCACGATGCCACGCGCATCTCGGTCCGCGTGCCGCCCGAGAGACTTTCATAGATCACGTCCTTCTGGACGGGCACGTCGGGGTGCCGCTGCGGAGCATCCGTGACGATCATTTCGTGCTTGCCGTCCTCATGTTGGAAGAAGTAATAGATTCCCTCTTCCTCCATGAGCCGGCTCGCGAAGGCAAAATCCGACTCGCGATACTGGACGCAGTAATCGCGCGGGTGGTAATTCACCTGAAATTGGTAAGTAACCTTCAATCCCTTCAACACCTGCTTGAGAATGTCCGGAACGGACAAGTGCTGAAAGACGCGGCTCTGCACCTTCTTGGTCCAAAGCCATAGTTGCGGGACGACCTCGGCTCGATACAGAGTAAAGGTCTCATCGCGTTCACCTTGCGTCAACCGACTGACGATGCCGTTGAAATGCCGCGTCGAGTCCCCGAGCAGGTTAAGGCTCACGGTCACGCTGGCGCCGAGCAGTTTCTCGAAGGGGATGGTCGTCTTGTTTTCCGCGAGGAGATCCAACTTGAGTTCAAAAAGCTGCGAGATCGCCTCGTGGGCCATAAACCCCGAGAGCAACAGGGCATCCGGGCCGAGTGGCGTGGAAACTCGCATCAAGCGATTGGCCTGCGTGTACGTTGACATTCGGATCGCTCCGTTGATTTAACTCCGGACTGTCGCTCAATGCGCCGCGGCGCAAGGGGATTCTCTTCCCGAGTGACCTGTTTGGGTCGCCAGCGTTAGCCTACTCATCTTTAATTGCCCGACGACCGCGTTCATCCACAGAAAAAGGGCGACTTCTTGCTGAACAGCACGGTTGTTTGGCGGAGCGAAACCGCGTTCGGCCTGGGTTGGGTCGCCTCACTCGACCCGCTCCTCAAAAAAGGGGCGAGTCGGCTATCAGTAATTACTCTCGCCGCTCAGAAACCTAAGCCGAATGATTTTATTTGTTTCCGATCACCCGACACACATCGCGCTTGGTCGCCGGACAGAGCCGGCTCCTACAGGATTCGTAGGACGGAGCTCCGTCTCCCGATCTCGGTTGTGCCCATGTGTCGGGCCGCTGGTTTTTCTGCTTTTGGCCATCACGGCCAGACGGCTCCGCTGCTTCAGACATCATTAAGACGGGGAAGGACGCGAATTGTTTCAAAAAGAACTCTGGTGCAATCGCGTCCGTCCGGTCAACCGCATGGTGCGCCTGTCGGGGCAGTGGGGCGCGCCCTTGGCCTCATGGCGGTTCAGCGTCATGCGACGATTCGCAGGGCGATGTAAGGGACCAGATTGAAGAAGAAGATGCCGAGCTTAAACAGCACTATGAAGCCGTAGTTGATGGCGTCGATCTGCTCGACGGACAGCCGGAACCATCGGCAGGGCCAATAGATCAGCCTCGGCGCCAGAAAGCACACCGCCGCCGACAGCACAAGCATCGCGTAGTTGATGATTCCGCACCACAGTAGTGCACTCCGCAGTGTTTCGATGGTCATTTGCGAGTCTCCCTTGGTTCACTGCCTTTGGACCGGCTTTTCTCCGCGAAAAGCTCGGTACTCTATCTATTCCATCGCCGTCGCCGGGCGAATGGCACAAGGAAGGAGGGAGAATTTTCTTGCGAGGTTCGAAATGAGCGGCCTGGCTTCCGGGCCGCTCGGCCCGACGCGGCCGCCGAACGGCCCCCACTGACGTCAACCCAGTCGCATCCTGGCCCAGATAAACAGGACAATCCAGCCGGTGTGCAGGAACAGCCGGATCGGCCATTTCCATTCGCGCCACGCCGCCACCTGGGCCACGACCGCCAGGACGACCGCGACCTCCATCAGCCAGACGGTGCGCTGGTATCTCATGAACCAGTCCCCGGCGAACGTGGCCCGATACCAGAAAGCTCCCGAAACCCCGGCCACCAACCAAATCAGAGTCAGGCCGAAGGGAATGATCCGTTCGATGTAGGCGACCGTCACGGGCCAGGACCGCTGGTAGCGGCGCCAGAGGTGACCTGCCGCCAGGGTCTGCAGGGCGGGAAGAAGGACCAGGGCAGTGAAGAAGAGAGGCAGCGCCTTGAGCAGACCCATCTGAACGCCGATCACCGCATCGCAGGCCATCTTGTCGTAGAGGATGAGCCGCTGGTCTTGAGCCGGTAGCCCTCTCAGGTCCGGGTAGCGTTCTTCCTGCCAGTCAGGCCCGTAGACCTCCTGACCGAACTCGCCGAGATCGACGGTCTGTGTCTCGTTCCCGCGGTGCAAAACGTTCCATTTGAAGGCCAAGGAGTTTTCGTTCTCGCGATAACCATAAAACGTGCGCTCGACCTCGAGCCCGGCGAACGCCCAGGCGCCGCCGCAGAGGGAGGAGACGCAGGCCGCCACCAGCCCGGCGGCCAGGCCGTGGGTCAGGTCGGCGGCAGGGGTGCGGGGACGGGCGAGGAGGACGACCGCCAGGCCGGCGGTGTTGAGCGTCAGCGCGGTCACCACTGCCAGGACAATGAGGACAACGAACGGCGGCCCTTCGAGCAGAGGGAGCGCCGCCAGCCAGGGGCGCGGGGACGAGGGCAATCGCCCGTAACTGTACTTGACGCTCTCGGCCAACGGCGTTTGCAACAGTCTGTAGTAGAAGATGACACCCGTGCCCACGCCGAGCACCAGCCCCACGACTAGCACCCACAAGGCCGCGCGCAGGTTCTGCCGCATCCAGTAGCGCACCGCCTGCCAGGCCGACGGCGGCCGCGCCCGCGTCGGCTCGCCGCGCTGCCAGCGACCCAGGTCGTCGGCAAGTTCCGCCGCCGAACTATAACGCTCGCGCGGGTCCTTCTGAAGGCATTTCAGGCAGAGCGCCTCCAGGTCGCGGTCCACCCGGGGATTTAACATCCGCGGTGGCTGCGGTTCCTTTTCCATCATTTGGGCGAGCGTGTCGAACGGCGTCTCGGCCTGGAACGGCGGCCGGCCCGTGAGCAGCTCGTACAGGACCGCGCCAGGCTATAGACGTCGGCCAGCGTGGTGACTTCCCCCCTCTTCCCGGACGCTTGCTCCGGCGGCATGTAGGCCGGGGTTCCCATCGACTGCGCCCCGTCCGGGTCAGCTTGCTATCGCCCTCAAGCCGCCTGGCCAGGCCGAAGTCGGCGACGTGCGGCTGGCCCTCGCGGTCCAACAGGATGTTCCCGGGCTTGAGGTCGCGGTGGATGATGCCGCGCTGGTGGGCGTAGTGAACCGCACGCGCGACCGCGGTGAGCAGCCGTGCCGCCTCCGTGGTGGGTCCCCGGAAGCCAGCCAACGTGCCGCCCTCGACCAGCTTCATGCAGAAGTACGGGTGCCCCTCGTGCTCGCCGACCTCGTAGATGGGCACGATTCCGGGATGATCAAGGTGGGCCGCCGCCTCGGCCTCGGTGCGGAAGCGCCGCGCCTCATCGGCGGAGGCCATCTGTCCGGCCAGGAGCATCTTGAGGGCCACGGTGCGGTCGAGGTTGACCTGCCGCGCCCGGAAGACGACGCCCATGCCGCCGCGCGCGATCTCGCCCAGCAGCTCATAGCCGGGTACCTCCGGCAGCCGCGAGCCGGTTGCAATGCCCGGCTTGCTGTAGGCGAGGGTCGGGGCGTCCGGCGACGCCGCCAGGTGGCGTTGCAAATCGAACTGCAGCGCGAGGGCGTCCGCGTACTGCGGGAAGCGAGCACGGAACTCCTCCAAACTCGGGGCATCGCCCGCCTCGAGGCGCAGCAGGGCCTCGCCCCAGACGAGGACCAGCGCGTCATCGGCGGAGTCGGCCAGGCCCGGGAAGGCGCTGAGGTAGGTCTCGGCCGGCAGCCCGTCGCCCAACCGCCAGCGCCGCGCCTGGTCCTCGCGCAGCGCCTCGACCAGCCGAGACAGCGGCAGCGCGCGGCAGGCAGCGACCAGATCCGCGGGAATAACAACGGTCGGCGACTGGGCGGACGACTCAGCCATCGGCGGACTCCTCATCCTCGTCCTCATGCTCGGTCAGGCCCAGCCGTGGGGCGAGGCGGTTGACATGGCGTTCCGTGGATTCTGGTGTGGGTGACCTCAACCATCATGTACGCAGACTTGCTTTATGCTCCGATTCATGACACGCTTGACTGCCAAAATCGCGACCATGCTGGGATTTTGGGCTCGGACCCGGCTGCGCCGGATAAGTCTGACAACATTTATAAATTTCATATATTCAGATTTATCAATAAATAGGGAGTGGTAAAGAGGTAAAGTTACTCAGGGGTAAGTCCTGGCGAGGCGAAAACCGTAGCTCGTGAAACGGACCGACGGCGCGTTCCCGTCATGGAACGCCGAGCGGAGGCCCGCCGGTCGACCGCCGAACGACCCGCCCCGTAGTAGGCGAGGGTTCTTTTCAATAACAGATTCAAGATTGTATATAGTATCACTATAAATTCCTTTCTTTCTTTCCTGAGAAGCATGGGTGTTGTCCTGGCACCATTCATGTTCATTTCCCAGCATGTCGAATAAGCCCAGATCGTTGGGTAGCAGGCCGCCGCACATCCATGCGTGCTCCTTACTGTTGGCTCGATACCTGGCATAAGCGTCCAGCAGGGCGAGCGAGTGTCCGTAGTAGCGGCTGGTCACCGCACCCGCCCGGCAGGCGTATTCCCATTCCGCCTCGGTCGGCAGGCGATAACCCCTGCGCTCCAGAACGTCGGCGGGGATCGACATCCCCTCGGCATAAGCCCCGGCCTCGTTGGGCAGGTAGCACCACTGCTCCTTGGGCAAACCCTCCTGCTCGCTCAGCCAGTTGCAGTAGTGTGCCGCTGTGTACCAGTCGGGAGCGAACCACGGCCCTCCCGGATCGGGGCTGAGCTTGTTGAGATAGCTCGTTGAATTCTGATAACGGTCAATGCTGATGCTCGCCAGCTTGAGGAACCGTTGAAACTGCTCGACCGTCGCTTCCTTGGCGGCAATGGCGAAACGGCGGGGGATGACCATGCGCCTGAGGGGCTCGTCGTCGTCGCGTTCCGTCTCGGTTGGCGGCGAGCCCATGCGGAACTCGACCGGACCATCGATCACGGCGAACGTCTGCCCTTGACCGTTGACAAACCACCGCCGCTCGCCCCACTGTTTGACCTTCATCAACTGGGCATCCACGTCCTTGAGCTCGTCTTGCCGCCCCCACTTCCACAGGGTCCATTCCGCCGCGCCGTGGATGCCTACGTCGGGATCGTTCCGGTAAAGATCGAGCATTTTGGCGGTCAGTGGCTCCCGCTCGACGGAAGAGAATCCCTCCGAGCGAAATGTTCCCAGTGCCTGGATCAGCGCCCGACGCTGCGAAGTCTCGGGATGGAACAGGATGGCGTCCATCTCTCGGGTGGCGGGTGGCGCGCGTGGCGCGCGGTGGGAGAATTCAGTCGGTCAAGCTCGGCGGCGATCGGTTTCGGATCGGCACCCAGAGGGCTCAGCCAGTTGATGATGAAACTACGCAGCCGAGGGTCGGCACTGTGCCGTAGGTGCGACCAGGCCTCCTCGGCTTTGCCCATGCGAACCAAGGCGACCGCCGCCCGTGCCTGACGCTCGGCAAGTCGGTCCTTGAGCTCCTCGCCGACCACGGGACGGTGCCAGACTGAGGCGGTCACCAGCGGTCCGTCGGGAGTGGTCCGGGTCGCCGACCACGACACGGGCCGGTAACCCTGGGCCATCAGTTCACGGCACTTCGTTTCTTGCGCAGTGGGATCGGGGTCATGGATCAGCATCGCCTCGAAGCGCGCGTTGCTCGACCAGACCGCTGAGTAGCGGCGGTCGGAGTGACCTTCCTTCATGATCTCGGCGAACGCGGGGTCATCCCGGATCGGGTCGAGGTCGGCGTCCTCCTCCATCCTGCCGAAATCGGCGTCATCGTTCTTGACCGCCTCCCTGAGCAGTTGCAGACATCGCTCAGCAAGTTGACGAGCCTTCATCTTGTCCGAGCGGGAGATGGCTTTTGACGCCAGGGAAAAAGCACGGGCGGCTTCATATCGCAGGTCTGCGTCCTTGGGTTGTTTCTGGACCGCGGCTTCCAGCGCCTCGAATGCCTTGTCTGTCTCCTCGCCCAGTTCCGCCGCCACGACCGCGGTCAGGTAGAGCTTGGTCCATTCCACGGTGATTTCTTTCTGCAACCTGGCCAGTTCAGACAGGGCGTCGTGCTTCTTGCCGAGCCGGGCAAGGGCGATGACCCGGTATTGCTTGGCTGCGAGGGCTTGCGGAGTTTTGCCGATTACAACTTGAAGGTCATCCAGTGCCTTCTGATCCTCTCCCAGACGGACGTTTGCCATAGCCCGAGCGAACCTGGCGGCGGGCTCATCGGGCTTGGTCTTGTGCTTCTCGTCGGCACTCTGAAGGGCAGAATGCGCTCGATCTCGGATCGTTTGCTTTTTCCCGCGCCGCTGACGGCTATGTCGATGAGCAACTGGTCGCGCAGCTTCGCCTGGTTTTGCTCGAGGTTTGGCTCGAACTGGTCTCGACACGTCTGACCTATGACGGCTGTTGCGCGGGGGCGTCCCCAGATACCGCAATATCTCGTGCGACCATCCGCACCAATCATGGCGTGCAGGGTCCAGGGGACTAGCTTCGCCGCTTTCAGGTTCACTTGAATCTCATTCTCCTCATCGCCGGTAGTCCCGACATACATCTGGGCATCATCCTCGCCGCATTTCTCGACCCAGACGGCAGAATAGCGGTCGATGGGCTTGCTCCTCAAATCGGTTGTGACATAACCGGCGACATCGATGGGAAGGAACTGCTCTTTCTTGTTTCGCTCGTCCCGTTGTCGGACCTCTTCGCCAGTTTGGCCGGAAGAGATCCGCCAGTTCCGTCCATCTCGGGTCCAGACCGCCGCCACTCGCACCACCTGCCGATCAGAGTAGGGGCGGAACCGCATAGGTCGGTACCGCGATTTACGGAGCGACTCGGCGGTTGCGAGGAACTCGTCGATTGGCATCGTTTGACAGAACGCGAAATGCTCGGTCAGTGTCCCTTGTGCCGACTCGATCTGGCCCACGATAGAGACATCGGGCTTTGTCCAGGAAAGGTCGAGCGACGGATCGTTCCATGAGTACGTGACTTTCTTGACAAGCTCGGCTTGGAGCACTGGCAGGACCTGTTCGGCCCTCTTGTTGGCGACTGGGAAAAGGCTCAGATACGCCTTCGTGTCGGAAACCATGAGCAGTTCGGCAAGCCGATCGGGATCGTCGCTGGCGTAATTAGCAAGGATGCTCGTCGCCAGCGAGTGTTCGGTTTCGGGGCGTTCCTTGACCTGAAAGATCGTGGTGAGAGAGGGCGTGAGCTTGCCGCGGACGGGACGTAGGGCTGCCATCCAGGTTCCGAGGAAGACGGCATCGACGGACACCAACGCCTGAGCCACCTGGCCGCTGACTGCTTGCCACCTGGCATCATCCGGCGCGTAGCTCGCCAGGGCGCTGGCGGCTGGAAGTAAACTGACATCGCCCGGCGTCGCCGACTCCAGCACGGTCCAGAGCTTCGGAGTCAGCGTGGAACGGTGGGCTTGCAGTGCATCACGCAGGACCGGCAGTTCACTCGGATCGGCCTTCAGAAGGCGTTTAAGGAGGTACTCAATCTGCGCGGCATCGACCGGGAGCAGGGCAAGGCTGGCGTGCAGATGTTCCCGAGTTTGATCATCGCTACTGCGCACCACACTCGCCAACTGAGGATCAGCCCAGCGGCGGTAGCCTGAGAGTTGCTCGACGATGGCGGGGACGTCGGCCGTACCCACCCGCTGGAGCGACTCCACCAGAGCTGAAGTCCGTAATCGCCCATAGCCCTCGTTCCCTCCCCAGGAGATCAAGCAGACCAGCACGACCAATCCCATCGCCCGTAAACCATGCATCCGCTGCGCCCGCTTCATCATTTTGCGTTGAGGGTCGGTCCAGTCCTTCTTGTTGGTCAGCAGCCGGATGTTTGCCCACTCCGTTGCAGACGGTAGATGGCGGTTCTCGGGCTTGGCGTTCCAGAGCGAGGAGCGTTCCGCCAGCCGCAGTTCCGCCCGACCTCGCCTCGTTTCCCGCTGCTTGCGGGTCAGCCAGTCCCGTAGCGAGTGGACCAGGTAATCGTGTGCGAGCTGGTAGTATTGGCCCCTGGGTA
Source organism: uncultured Planctomycetota bacterium (assembly GCA_963779785.1). Classification (GTDB taxonomy): domain Bacteria; phylum Planctomycetota; class Planctomycetia; order Isosphaerales; family Isosphaeraceae; genus CAVRFS01. The sequence continues at coordinate 142,897 of CAWAAW010000048.1, read as the reverse complement.
GGGTCGCCTGATTCTCGCTCGCGGACCCTTCCGGGTCCGTGGGCGTGATCAGGCGAAGTTCGGGATCGAGGATGTGGATCAGGTCGTCGAAATCCCTCGGGCGGTTACCGTACCTCGAAGCGTTGAGCAATTGCTGGCGGGATCTCATTTGCCCCTTGATGTCAGTGCCGCTCTCAGGAAGCAGGGCTTGCAGAACCACCTGGGCGGCTTTCTGGTGAAGCCTGTGCTCGGGAGGGGCAGTCGGGGCGCTGAAGGTCTCTTCGAGAAACGTGACACCTACACCCTTCGTCCCGCCCACTTCCTTGAGCGTGGACGGAGCCCACCGCTTGCCCTTCATCATCTCGGCAAACAACGCCAGACGGACGGAAATGACCTTGCCTTCCTCGGCCAGTCCCTTCACGGATTCCTTGAGAAACTCGGTCTGGTCGCTCGATGTCTCCAACACATTCGCGGGGAGCCTGCCGAATGCCCGCCCAAATGCCACCAGGACCTTTCGGGCGTGCTCCAGGTCGAAGAGATCAACGGCCGCCGAGTTCTCCCCTTCGACAAGGCGGATCTCCAGATCCCTCATGAACCGGGTCGCTGCCATCCAGAAATCATCCCGCACCAGCGCAATTGCTTGAACGTGCTCGCCATCGCAGTGACGAAGCGCGGCAACCAGCTCGGTGTTCTCCTCACCTCGGTTCGCGTGGAGCCATTGCTCAAACTGATCCAGGACCAGCAGCACCTTCCGCTCAGGAGGCAAGATGCGTCCCTTTCGCAAGTGCGCCACTGAATCGACCAGCCCCAATCCGCGCGGCAGTTCAGGACAAGTCTTGCGCAAACGCTTGAGCAGGCGAGATTCTGTCTCATCCGGGGTCGCCTCAATGTAAATCGAATGGACGTGTTCGCGGAGCCGAGGCAGGAGTCCCGCCTTCACCAGCGATGACTTGCCACAACCCGACGGACCGTAGATGAGCCCGACCTTGAAAGTCAGGTCCGGGTCGATCTGCTCGATCTTGCGCTTCCAGAATTGGATGCTGTCAGGTAGTCCATCCCGGTCCCGAGGGCCGGGAAGCAGTTCCAGGAAGAAGTCGGCATCATGCTCGTCGAACGATCGCAGCCCTCGAGGGACAATCTTGATCGGACGCTGGTCAAAGTCGGAATGCCGGGATGCGACCGGATGTGTCGCGGATCCCAGGGTTGATCCCGGTGGGGTGCTTGTCAGAACCGCTGGGCCGCCAGGCGAGAACATGCTGCTCGCGGCCTGGAGGAACAGCCGCAGGTCTTCCGCCATGTCCTTGGCGGTGTTGTACCGCGCCGATGCCCGCTTCGAGAGCGCCTTCTGGCAAATCCGTTCCAGGTCCTTGGGGATCGTGTCATCGGTCTGGCGAGGTGGACGAGGCTCGGTGGTCTTGATCGACTCCAGGACCTCCAGGAGGGAATCACCTCGGAATGGTTTCTTACCGGTCAACAACTCGTAGAACACCACGCCCAGGCTGAAGATGTCGGACCGCCCATCAACCCGGTGTCCTTCTCCCCGCGCTTGCTCGGGGCTCATGTAGGCAGGTGTTCCCGCCATCCCGCCCCCCTTGCCAAAGTCTTCTTCCTTGAGGGCGAGCCCGAAATCGGCCACGTAGGGTCTGCCTGATGCGTCGATCAAGATGTTGGCGGGCTTGATGTCGCGGTGCACCAGACCTTGGGTGTGGGCGTAATGCAAGGCGTCGGCAATGGTGGCGACCAGGTCCGCCGTATCCCGAAACGAAGGTCGGGCCTGTCCCATCCTGACCGCCAAATCGCTGCCTTCGACGAGCTTCGAGACGACGAAGCAAAGTCCATCTTCGGTGCGACCCGCGTCGAAGACCGGCACGATGTGGGGATGGTCGAGCTTGGCGAGGATCTGCGCTTCGATGAGGAACGCCTCGACATCCTCGGCGCGGGCCATTCGATCGGGACTTGGCACCTTGATGGCGACCTGGCGGTCGAGGTTAGTCTGCCGCGCTCGGAAGACGACCCCCATGCCGCCGCGCGCGATCTCGCCCAGCAACTCGTAGCCGGGTACCTCCGGCAGCCGCGGGCTGGTTGCAATGCCCGGCTCGCCCAGAACCAGGGTCGTGGTGTCCGGCGAGGGCGGCGAGGTGGCGTTGCAGATCGAACTGGAGCGCGAGGGCGTCCGCGTACTGCGGGAACCGAGCACGGAACTCCTCCAAACTCGGGGCATCGCCCACCTCGAGGCGCAGCAGGGCCTCGCCCCAGACGAGGACCAGCGCGTCATCGGCGGAATCAGCCAGGGCTGGGAAGGCGCTGAGGTAGGTCTCGGCCGGCAGCCCGTCGCCCAACCGCCAGCGCCGCGCCTGGTCCTCGCGCAGCGCCTCGACCAGTCGAGGGAGCGGCAGCGCACGACAGGCAGCGACCAGGTCCGCGGGAATGGGAACGGTCGGGGACCCGGTGGACGACTCAGGCATCGGCGGACTCCTCGTCGTCGTCGTCATCGGTCAGGCCCAGCCGTGGTGCGAGGCGGTCGATGGCACGCTTGAGCTGCATCCGACGCCCCGTGGCCGTGCCCCCCAGCGCGGCGGCGATCTCGGCCCAACCCTGGCCGGCACCGCGGCGGTCTGCCAACTCCCGTTCCTCCGTTGTCAAACCAGCGCGCAGGGCCGCCAGTAGGTCGCGGGCAACGGCGATTTGGTCCGGCGCGGGCCCGCCGTCGGCCACTCGTTCGGCCGCGCCGTCCTCCCCGGTGACCAGGCGACCATCGCGACGACGCCGTCGGTGGAACCGGGCGTGCCCGGCCAGCTTGTTCTGCGCCATGCGCACCAGCAAACCGACAAGCTGAGCCGGTTCGGCAAGGTCGTACTGGCCGGCGGCCGCGCGGACGAAAAAGCTGGCCAGTACCGACTGGCAGATGTCCGCGGAATCGAGTTGCCGTTTCAGCGCGGGGTCCGTCAGGCGAGTGCGCACCGCCAACCGAATTGCCGACTCGTAGCGGCACACCAAGTCTTGGGCGGCCTCGGAATCGCCGCACCGGATGCGCCGCAGGAACTCGGCGAAGTCAGGTTGTGTGGACATGGGCCAGCCCTCCACGGTGAAGTCGCACGCTCGGCGGCTCTTGCGTTAGAGCGTAGCAGGTGAGTCGCCCGGCGAAAACGGAGAACTCGTTGGATGCGGCGCATACGGCCCGAGGGGCGTGCCCCTCTCCGTACGTTTCCTTGAAGGGAGAAAGCCGCAAATCTCGGATCATCCCCGAGCGATGACTTCCCGACGCCGGCAAGGTCCGGATGGCCACGGCCCTGCCGCGTTGCTTTTGGCTACGGTAATCTGACCGGAATGGCCGCGAATAGCCGGACCTGAATGGCCCGGATATAGTGATACGTCTGGCCCGGATGGCCCTGACTCGAATGCCTTGACCCGACTGCCCTGGAATCCCGCGACCGGCCACGCTTTTTTTGCGAAGCTTCGCCCAACTTTCCGGGAGGCACCCGCGCGATGACCCCACACGACCCGAGCCCACCGACTGGCCCGGCCGCGCCGCGCCGGTTTCTGCCCGTGCTGCTGGTGCTGTTCGTCGGCAGCGGCTGCGCGGTGCTGATCTACGAGGTCGTCTGGCTCCAGATCCTGCAACTGGTGATCGGCTCGACCGCCGTTTCCCTCGGCGTGCTGCTGGGGACGTTCATGGGCGGCATGTGCGTGGGCAGCCTGCTGCTGCCGCGCCTGGTCTCGGGCCGGCGGCACCCACTGCGGGTCTACGCCCTGCTCGAGCTGGGCATAGGCACCATTGGGCTCGTGGTGGTGTTCGCCATGCCGTATGTCGAACAGGTGTACTCGCGTTACGCCGGCCACGGGCCACTGGGTATCTTGCTACGCGGGGCTGTGGCCGGGTTGTGCTTGCTGCCGCCCACGCTGCTGATGGGCGCGACACTGCCGGCGATCGCGCGCTGGGTTGAGACCAGCCCCGAGGGGGTATCGTGGCTGGGCTTCTTCTACGGCGGCAACATCGCCGGGGCCGTGTTCGGCTGCTTGCTAGCGGGCTTCTACCTGCTGCGCGTCCACGACATAGCCACGGCCACCTACGTCGCCTTCGCGCTCAACGTGACCGTGGCCGCGATCGCTTTGAGCCTGGCGGCCTACCCTGCCCCGTACGAGGTGCCAGCAGACCCCGCGATGAACGGGAGCGCGGCCGGCGCCTGGGGCGTGCATCTGGCGATCGCCCTCTCGGGGATGTCGGCGTTGGGCGCCGAGGTAGTCTGGACCCGACTGCTCTCGCTTCTGCTCGGCGGTACCGTATACACCTTCTCCTTGATCCTGGCCGTGTTCCTGATCGGCCTGGGGATCGGCAGCAGCCTCGGGGCATTCCTGGCGCCACGGGTCCCGTCGGCGCGGGTGGCGTTCGGCATCTGCCAGTGGCTCCTGACCGCGGCCATCGCCTGGTCCGCGGTCATGATCTCGGAGTCACTGCCCTACTGGCCGATCGTCCCCGGGCTATCGCCGAGTCCCTGGTACACCTTTCAGCTCGACCTGGTACGCTGCCTCTGGGCCGTCCTGCCGCCAGCGTGCTTGTGGGGAGCGAGCTTCCCGCTCGCGCTGATGGCGGTCGCATCTCGCGGCCAGGACCCCGGGCGACTTGTCGGAGGGGTTTATGCGGCCAACACGATCGGCGCCATCGCCGGCGCCCTGGTGTTCAGTCTACTGCTGGTCCCCGCCATCGGCACGGCCGGTGCCGAGCAGGTGCTGATCGGGCTTGCCGCGGCGGCCGCGCTGGTGGCCCTGATGCCCATGCTCCGGCCAGCAACCGGCACGGTGCGCCTGGGCCGCGCTGCGACGTTGGCCGCCGCGATGGGAGTTGCCGTTTGGCTCGCCTGGAGCGTGACGCCGGTGCCGTGGATGATCGTGGCGTTCGGCCGCCAGACAGCAACCTGGCTCGCCCGCTCGGCCCCCGGCATCGCCAAGGACGTCCCCACCGAGCCCGGCAACCCAGACGTCTACTGCACCTACGTCGGCGAGGGGACGAACTTCTCGGTCGCCGTCACCTTGACGAGGGAGGGCATGCGCAGCTTCCACGGTGCCGGCAAGACCCAGGCGTCGACCATGACTGCCGACATGCGGCTGCAGCGCATGCTGGGGCACGTCCCGGCGCTGGTGCACCAGAAGCCGGAGTCGGTGCTGGTCGTGGCCTGCGGCGCGGGCATCACCGCCGGCACTTTCATCGTGCACCCCGACGTCAAGCGCATCGTCATCTGCGACATCGAGCCGTTGGTGCCGACCATCGTGGCACCAATGTTCGGCAAGGAGAATTACCACGTGGTCGATGGCATCGCCCGCGAGAACCCACACACGATCGATGGCAAGGTGGTTGAGGTGGTCTACGACGACGGCCGGCATTTCCTCCGCACCACCCAGGAGAAGTTCGACATCATCACGTCAGACCCGATCGACCCATGGGTCAAGGGCTGCGCCGCGCTGAATACAGTGGAATACTACCGGATGTGCCGCGATCACCTGAACCCGGGCGGGAGCGTGTGCCTGTGGATTCCTCTCTACGAGAGTAACCTGGAGACGACCAAGAGCGTGATCGCCACCTTCTTCCAGGTCTTCCCACACGGCATCCTGTGGAGCAACGAGAAAGAGGGCAACGGTTACGATGCCATCCTGTTCGGCCAGGTCGAGCCGACGATGATCGACGTCGACGGACTGCAACAGCGGCTGGACCGTCCGGACCATCAGCTTGTGAAGCAGTCGCTCCGTGAGGTGGGGTTCGGGGGTATCAAGGTGGCCAAGACGGGCGAGGCGGTCGCACGGGACGAAGCGATCGACCTGCTCGCCACCTACTCCGGGCAGGCGCCCTTGCTGCAGGAGTGGTCGCGAGGTGCCCAGATCAACACTGACCGCAACCTGCGGCTCCAATACCTGGCTGGCATGTCGTTGAATTCCGATATGGGCGAGCCGATCCTGGCCAGCATCCTTGCGTATTACCGCTTTCCCGACCAGACATTCGTCGGCTCGCCGGAGGGCATCCACGCCCTGCAGCAGGCCCTGGATCAGGAAGGTCGGAAAGCGTCCGCCGACCTCACCCGGGACCACACTGACTGGTAGTCTTGTTTCTCAGGCGTGCCAGTAGCAATTTGGGACGTGACGCTCCAAGACGCGTTCCACACAGACGATTCCGGTCGATCGGACTTGGCTCGTCAGGGCCCGCACAAGCGGTATGATGTGACGTTCCCGACCGCACACTCAGATGACTATTTGAACGGGCCGATGTCGCTCCGGTGCCGTAGGGTGGCAATCAGGTCGACAAGATCGGCGGGCAGCGGCGGCTTCGACTCTTAGGCCCTGGCCTGTCAGCGGATGGATAAATCCCAGGGCGTGAGCATGAAGCGCCTGTCGGGAAAAAGGAACTGGAAACGCAGGCCGTGGCCGAACCCCCGGCAGCACCCTCGGACGATAGACCCGGTCGCCAATCACCGGATGGCCGATTTCCGTCAGATGGATGCGGATCTGGTGCGTCCGGCCGGTTTCGAGCCGGCAGGCAACCTGAGCGGCCATACGCCCAAATTGCCCGATCGTTTCATAATGCGTGACCGCACGTACCCCTTGGTCCAAACTGGGGGCGGCTCCACGGCGTCCGTCTCCACGGTCGGCCACCAGCGGTAAATCGATTGTCCCCCGCGCGGGCTCGATCACACCCTCGACAACCGCCAGGTACAACCGTTCGATCGCGTGCTCTCGAAACAACGCCTGAAACGGGCGCAGCGCGCTGGGCGTACAGACCAGCAAAATCACCCCCGAGGTCTCTTGGTCGAGCCGATGCACGATGCCGACATAGGGACGCACCAATCCGCGGGTGCGGGCCAGATAGCGACCGGCTCGTTCCAGCAGGGTGTCGCGTTCGCGCGCGGGCGTTGGCTGAGTCAACAATCCGGCGGGTTTGTCAACGATCAGGATGTGACGATCTTCGTACAAGACGCGCAACCGACGCGCGACGGTTTCCGGCCGTGGCCGGTTGGGACAATACGCCACGGGCGTCTCCGGCTCGATCTCGCGTCCGGGCTCGACGCAAGTCTCGCCCGTCACGTCGATCTGTCCGCGGAGCACCGCCTCCCGAGCCCCGCGACGCGTCAATGCGAATCGCTCGGCTACCAGCTTGTCCAAACGCAGTGCCATGATCAGCCTATCGAGTGAGTAACTTGGGGTGAATAGGTAGAATGAGATGTCTAGATCGTGTGACAACGGCCATTGGCACAACATTGAGTATTATGCCCGGTTTCGCCGAATCTGTTAACCAGGGTGACGAACCGGGCGAATCCGGCGTGATCCGCATCCCTGTCAAAAGACTTTTTCCGGGAATTGAGCGGAATCATTGGGCTGATACGGTCGATTCGGTCGATTCCTTAACCGAGTAATAAACCCGACGACCGCGCCGCAAGGTTGAATGGTGGACGGCCCGAACAAGGCAGAGGCAACTGTCTGTCTGTCTGAACGGGATGCGATCGGACCAGTGTCGAGTGACCAGGACCGGCGGGCTGGGACGGGCGGGAGCAGGATGGGACTCCCCGACGGCGGTTTTGCGTCCCGCATGGGATGGGTCAAAGGGACCGCCGAAGACGCCAAGGAGGGTGGAAACAATGTGGTTGCCCCGCATGAGATCACCGCGAGGGTCCACGAGGCGACGCGTGGCGCTTTGGTCGGCGCTGGCAATGGGCGGGATCCTGCCCTCGGTCGGCTGCCAGGTGGAATACGCGGGCATGACGTTGCCTTCGGGCAAGTACATGCACGACGACGTTCAATATTTCCCGTCCGGGCCGGACTTCCCCTGGGCTAACACCCAGGCGGCAACCCAGCGGGCACGGATGCGGGCCATGGGAATCGAGCCACCGCCGCCGCCCGGGACTGTTCCGGCGGCGGCAGGCGGCGCAAGACGCGACACAAAACCCGAGCGGCGGAATTCCAACAAATGTCAACACCCAGCAGGATGCTGCCTGCTAACGTGCCCCCGCCACCCGCACCAGGCGGCGTACAACCGCCCGCGCGAGGGCCAGGGCCAGACCCGGCGGGCAACGTTGCTCCCGTTCCTCCCCCGGGGAACTGACGCACTGGGAAGTTCTCCAAGATCGAGAGATCTGATCGACAAGATCTCTCGATCTCCAGAACGGTATCCGGCAATTTGCAGCGAGACGAGATGGACTCGCCCTAGAATGGCGTGTCGAGGATATGGGACCGGGCACAGGAAGTTCCGGTCACGAACTCCTCGACGGCTTAAAAGGGGCGGGGCCAATCTTGTCTCGCTGCGTTCTTGTTTTCACTGATGCACCAACCCGGCGGTTGACGCCGCTGAGAAGCTCTCCCTAGAGTGGGAGGAAACCCTCACCTTCTCAAGAGATACAACCCATGATCAGCCCAATCGTAGGACAAATCACACTTGGTATCTACGCTGTGCTGCTCGCGGTCGGCGGTGTGATCGGCTACGTGAAGGCCGGCAGCCGGCCATCGCTGATCGCCGGCTCGATCAGCGCGCTCGCCGCCGCCCTGGCCCTGGGGCTCTCGATCCGGAGCCATCCGTGGGGTACTCCACTGGGCTTGATCCTATCCATCTCTCTATTCGTCTTGTTCGGCTATCGCTACGCCGCCAAGACCCGCAAGTTCATGCCGAGTGGACTCCTCGCGGTCGCCAGCCTTGTCGTCCTGGCCGTGATGTTTCTGGTCATGGACTGGAACTGGCCCGGATCCTGAAGCGTACTTCGTCATCAGTCAGGAGTCACTGGTCATTCGTGAGGACAGTCTACATGACCAGTGACCAATGACGAAAAGGATTCACGGTAAATTGGCCGCGATCATGCGGACCTTGCCGTCGGTTGTCGAGCGAAGGTTTATCCTGAGAACGTTGTCCGGCGTCGCGTTGGCGATGATCCAGGCCAGGTTGCCGGGAGTCTCGGTCATGTAGCCATTCACCGATTCGATTACGTCACCAACCTTGAGACCCGCCTTTTCAGCGGGCGTTCCCGGATAAACCGTCTCGACCTTCATACCCCGCTTGCCGTTACCATCGACCACCGCCTGTTCGGTGATGCCCAGGTAACGCCTCTGGCTTCCCGTCGCGGTCGCCATAGTTGCCGCCGGCAACGTATTACCCAGCCCCGTATGCCGGAGCCATGTTCCCATACACCAAGATACGGATTGTACGGGTTGCCATAACCAAACCCGTACGATGGATAGCCGTAGCCGTAGCCGCCGTAACCCAGGCCATAGCCACCGTAACCCAGCCATAGCCCAGGCCATAGCCACCGTAGCCCAGGCCATAGCCGCCGTAGCCCAGGCCATAGCCGCCGTATAACCACGGGTAACCGTAGCCGTAACCCAAGCCGTACCACGGCCAAAACCCTCCGTAGCCGAAACCGCCAAAACCTACCGAAACCACCGAAACCGCGATTTCCGAAGCCACCAAATCCTCCGCGCATGCCCATGCCGCCCATGCCCATGCCGCCCATGCCCATGCCGCCCATGCCCATGCCGCCCATGCCCATGCCGCCATGCATCCCGCCGCCACCAAATCCTCCACCACCTCCATGCCCGCCGCCACCGCCGCCGCCGCCGCCGTGGGCAAAGGCCGATGAACTCGACGCAATCGCGATCACGAGCCCTAGGCCAAGGGTCATCAAAGCTACTCTCGCACTACCGCGCCTCAGCAGGGAAAACATAGATGTGCTCCTCGTGTGTTTGCGCGTCTTGTGCTGGTTCCCCCGTCGCAGGCCCTCACAGGGACCTGGTCGGGCTTCCCGACGGCCCGATATGCTGTCTCCCGATATTCTCTCCTACAAAGTTTATGCCGAAATCGGGCCAGGATCACCTAGTTTCTTGATAGAAATCGTGGGTGAGCTACAATCGGTTTGGCCGCACGTTTGCCGAGAGCCCGTGCCAAGCATGCCCCACACAAGCGTCTGGGGCAAATCGTTACGTGATTCTCCGGCCCGTTCCTTGGGGAGTTATCCAGAATTAAGGTGGTCACTTCGATCTGATTTGGAACAAACGCACTCGGCTGTCAAGAACCTGCCATCCGACGGTGGCTCTTTCGCATTCTCGCAACGCAGGCGCGAATTCTCAACAGCGGAGTCTTCGCGAAACCCAAGGAGCGTTTTCGGGTTTAAATGAATAGGACCGCCGATCTTGAAAGGTGATCAAGGATGGATCCTCCGTGACCGCGCTTGGCTCATGGCGCAGTCGCGGCTTTCGGGATAAGATGAGAAGGTCATCACCGCGGCGACGGGCCGCCTTGTTCCGCACCAAGTTGTGACTTCGTACTAAGTTGGAGATGAGGGGGAACCGGGATGATTCAGACTTGGATGAGCGACCGATCGATCGGGCAGCCAACCTCGCGTGGGCATGCTTTTCGAATCGTCGTGGCCTTGAGCATCGGGGCGATGGTGCTTGCCGGCTCATTCGCATGGTCGTTCGAGCCATTCCCTCAGGATCAAGGCGCGCCTTCGGCGAAATCCGAGTCGGACAAATCCAAGGCCGGGAAGGCACGAGATGCCAACAGAGCGTTGAAGAAGAAGCAGAACGCGGCGCGGCAGAAAAAGAAGGCTGACTCCACGCCAGCCGAGTCCGATCGAGGCCAAGATGCCATTGCCGGAGCGACCCGTCAAAACAGTCACTCCGCCGACCTTGACCTCCGCGGAACTCGACCGGCTGATCGCCCAGCACCTGACCAAGACCGACCCCAAGGTCGAGCCGGCGCCTCGAACGAGCGACGTGGAATTTGTCCGCCGGATCTATTTCGACCTGATCGGCCGGCCGCCGACACCCGAGCAGGTCCAAGTTTTCGTGCGCGACCGGTCCAAGGAGAAGCGCGCCCAACTGATCGACACCTTGCTGAATAGCCCCGAATATGCCCGCAATTGGGCCAAGTACTGGCGCGATGTGATCAAGTTCCACTCCACCAACGAAAATCCGGCCCGCGTGCGGTTCGACGCCTTGGCGGACTGGCTGGCCAAGCAGTTCCAAGCCAACACGCCGCTGGGACGAAATCTGCTCGGCGATGATCACGGCCACTGGCCGCAATGATGAGAACGGGGCGGTCGCGTTCACCTTGGCTCATGAGGCGCGGCCGGTGGAGATGGCGGGCGAGGTATCGCGGATTTTCCTTGGTGTGCAGATTCAGTGCGCCCAGTGCCACGACCATAAAACCGACGCGTGGAAGCAGCGGCAGTTTCACGAGTTCGCGGCATTTTTCGCCGGCGCCCGGCCAAAGCAAGTCGTCAAGGCGAGTCCGGGCGAGCTTCCGGTCATTGCGGTCGTGGCCCAGGGGCCTCGCCGCTACACGATGCCCGACAAGGACAACCCCTCCAAGCAGATCCCGATCGCCCCGCGGTTTTTCCTGTCCAGCTCGAAATCGAAGCCCGAGCCGGCACTCCCGATGACCATCGGCGTCGCCGAGCGGCGCGCGCTGGCGGCCTCGTATGTCACGGGCCAGGACAACCCCTGGTTCGCCAAGGCGTTCATCAACCGGATCTGGTACTCGCTCATGGGCGAGACGTTCTACGAGCCGATCGATGACATCGGCCCCGAGCGGACCCCCAAAGGTCCCGAGGTGCTCGATCCGCTGGCCGACCAGTGGCGAAAGGGAGGTTACGACATCCGTTGGCTGTTCCGCACCATCCTGAACACCGAGGCGTATCAGCGGCGCGTTCGCTCGACGGCGAACGCGGCGGGCAAGACTCCCTTCGCCTCGAACTGCCCCAGCCGCCTGCGTGCCGACCAGGTCTTCGATGCCCTCGTCCAGGCGCTGGCGCTGCCACTGGACGCCAACGGCAACATCGTCAACCCGAACGAATCCCAACGGGCGCGGACCAGGACAAGCACGGCTAAGAACGCCAAGAAAGCCCAGGCGATCGCGAGCCTGGGAGATCCCAAGCGGGCACAGAGCCAAGCGCTAAACAAGGCCGCGCTCAAGAAAGCCGCGGAGGCCGCGGGCCTGCCGGCGCAGGTCTGCCAAGCAAGCAGGCGCGAGTCCAGCGCCTGGGTGGGCCGCGGCTCCTGTTCGACCGTCTGTTCGGCGTTGATCCCTCCATGCGCCAACGAAGACGTGATGGGCACGATTCCCCAGGCCCTGTTCTTGATGAACAGCCCCCTGGTCAACAACCGGACCCAGGCTCGACCGGGAACCGTCCTCGGCGAGATCCTCAACACGACGCACCGACGACCGTGCCGCGCTCGGGCGCACTCTACCTCCGCATCCTGTCTCGCCAGCCCACAGCACCTGAAGTCGAGATCTGCGGCCGGCACCTGGCCAGCGTGGGCAATCGTCGGGAGGCGTTTGAAGATATCTACTGGAGCCTGATCAACACCACGGAGTTCCTCACCCGGCGCTGATCGATCCTTGCTTAACCTCTGGCAAACGGAGAGGCTGAGAACCATGTCACTCGAAAAAGAGACGGTCCAGGTGGCGATGAACGGCACGGGGGTGATCGGCCGGCGGCACTTCCTCCAGACGATCGGTCTGGGGACGGCCGGCCTGGCCGCCTCGGCGGCGATCCCGGTGAGCTTCACGGACTGGATGGCACTTCAGGCAGCCGAGCTGCGCAAGAACCAGATGGCCTGCATCTTGCTCTGGATGGGTGGCGGCCCCAGTCAGCTCGAAACGTTCGACCCCAAGCCCGGCACCGAGCACGGTGGCGAAACCAAGGCCATCCAGTCGTCCGTTCCGGGCATCTCGATCGCCGAGGGCTGGGAACAGACCGCCAAGGTCATGAAGGACATCGCCCTGGTGCGATCCATGACCAACAAAGAGGGAAACCACCAGCGGGCGACCTACCAGCTTCACACCGGCTACGTACCGTCAGCGACAGTCAAGCACCCGCACATCGGCTGTTCCATGGTCGGCGAGATGGGTGAAAGCCACTTCGACCTGCCCCACATCGTGAGTATCGGCGGAGCGACGATCGGAGCCGGATTCCTGGGAGCCGCGATGGAGCCGTTCGTGGTCCAGAACCCCGATAAACCGCCCGGACAACACGCGAGCCGAAGGTCGCCGCGGACCGCTTTCGCCGCCGCCTGGGTCTGCTCGACCGGCTCGATGGGGCGGGCTTCGAGCGGAACGGCGGAGCTGACCGGGTTCGCGACCACCGCGCGCTTTACCAGCAGACCGCGAAGATGATCCTTTCGCCCCACATGAGGCGTTCCACCTGGACGGTGAACCCGAGCCGCTTCGCGACGCCTATGGCCGCACCCCGTTCGGCCAGGGCTGCCTGCTCGCTCGCCGCCTGGTTCAGGCGGGCGTGACCTTCATCGAGGTCCGGTCCAACGGCTGGGACACGCACCAGCAAAACCACGACAAGGTGGGCAAGCTGGCCCAGCAGGTTGATCCGGGATTCGCGACCCTGATCACCGACCTGAAACAGAAGGGCATGCTCGAACGGACGCTGGTCGTCTGGATGGGTGAGTTCGGCCGGACACCCAAGATCAACCCCAACGCCGGCCGCGACCATTTCCCCAAGGTCTTCAACGTCGCCGTGGCCGGCGGCGGCATCAAGGGAGGGCAGGTCATCGGTGCGTCCAGCTCCGACGGATCCGAGGTCAAGGACCACCCGGTCACTGTCCCCGATCTGCTGGCCTCTCTGTGCCATTCTCTCAAGGTCGACCCGGCCAAGGAGATGATGAGCCCGATCGGCCGCCCGATCAAAATCGTCGACGGCGGCAAGACCGTCCGTGCACTGTTCAGTTAGGCACGACCAGGCTGAGACTATCCATCAGGAGTTGGCAAGTGAGAAGTTAGAATACAGGAATCGCTCGTGTTAGCTGTTTATTCTAACTCCAATCTCCTTGTAGAACAACTCGCTGATGGATCTCTTCCTCCAACTCGGGCTATTGGTGCTGGTGGCATGGGGACTGTGGTCCGTGTTGCCAGCCTCGGTCCGCCTTTGTCGTGCGAATCAAGGATGGCATACCGAAGGTGGCCAAGGGCACGGTCACCCAGGCGTTTCTCCACCAGATCGGCGAAACGTGTAGCCGCCATCATGTGGAACAGGGCGTGGTGCGCGGTGTGGTCAAGGGGCGTCGAATCGCCCTGACATTCTCCGGCGGCATTCCGCCGGCCTGCCGGCAGCAATTGCGCAACCTCTGGACTTTGACTGGCTGGTCCACCGGTCCACGCCCGAAACGACGCTGACGAGAAAGTCGTCTGACCCGAGCAGATCGAGATTCCACATCGAGAATGCGCGATCTCCAACATCACGTTGCGCGACTGCCGACAGAGTCGATCTCATCACTACAGCTCCTCTCGTGCTCATAATCGGTCCGTGCGTTCGATCCGCCACAATCCGCGTTGCAGGACCTTCGTGAATAACAAGCCTTGCGATAGAGCGCGGAGCCGTTCGTTCGCTCGCCGATAGAATAATCTGTTCAGGAGACACAACCGGAGACACCCCAGTCAATTCCCATGCGCGTCGGTAGGATTCGACGGAAGTGGGGAGACTGATGAATTTGGCCCAATCCGTCATGGCGTTGGGTCAAACGGGATCGAGCAGACTTTGGGAACGCCGGTTGATTTCGATCAGGAGGATCGACAAATGTGGGAATCTCGTCGGAAAAATGGCCGCAAACCATCGCGCATGTTCCAACCGGCCGTCGACGGCCGGCTGGAGGATCGGGTTCTTTTGTCATCGGCCAAAGCCGCAATCCGACATTCACAAACAACTCAGCAGCGCCGCCGCCTTGCTCAAGCACCCGAACCCGCGGAACGCCTTTCTGGCCAAGAAACCACCGCAATTTACGCACAACGCGCCCTATTTCAAGGGCCTGGGCCATGTGCGGAAGCGGGCCGGCGTGATTGGGGTGCAGACCGCCAGAGGCGGTCAAGCCGTGGAAGTCACCGCGACGGACGGGTCCCACTATATGATCAAGTTGTCGTATACTTCCAACACCTTGGCAACCAACACCGCGGAAGGCCAAGTCGGACAAGCCGGCGCAACGTCACCCACCACGGCCACCGCGCTGGTCGCGTCGCAATCCGCAAGTTATCCGCAGCCGATCGGCACAGTCCGGGCCTACCCCATGTCGGGCGGACGGGTGGGTATCATTGTCGACGGATCCACTTCCAATACCGATCTCACGATCAATCCGCTGGGGGAACCTCAGAAAAAGGGTTACGCCCACAGCTTCGCGTACGGTGAATCGAACCGAATTCACCTCCTGAACATCGGCCAGATCACGGTCAACAGCCTCGGCGTGGATGGTGGTAACATTGGCGCGATCGAGGGATTCCAGGATGCCGTATTGTCCGGTCCTCTGGTCGTGAGCGGGACCGCTGCGATCAACCGCCTCGCCTTCTACTCGATCTTGCCCGGCGCCTCGATCACAACCGGCGGCGACGTGAACACGCTCGACGTGCTCAATGACGATCAGCCTGAGTGGTGCTGGAACCGGCATCACGATCGGTCGAGACCTGAACTTGCTCAACGTCGGCGGCAATATCACTCTCGCCGACGGCGCCAACTTCACGATCGACCGCAACCTCGGCCTTGTCCCCCAGCCGCCCAAGGGGACTGGAACCGGTTCCAACATCCTGTCGCTCAACTTCACCAGCGTCGCTAACAGCATCGTTACCGTGTCGATCCCATCCGTCGGCAGCTATATCCAGGGCAACGTCAACGTTAACCCGGGTAGCGTTTTCGCGATTGGCGGCGGAAATATTTATAATACGATGTATGTCGAGGGAGATGTCGAGGCTGGTTTCACCAGCGTCAGCTCGACAATTACACTGGGGACGTTGTCTCGACTCACGGTCGGCGGCAACCCTGCGTTCTTGCTGCAAACAGACTCTTAGCGGCATTCCGGGTAGCGGTGGTACCGGCGCACCCCACGGGCACCGTCGCCGACCAGTTTTACATAACCGCCCTGGGCGGATTCTCCTGAGCAAGACGCCAGCGAGTATCAATCAATCATCCGATCGACCACCGACACGGCACTCGTCCCGGAAGCTTCGGCGGCGAGTGCCGTGTCGTTCATTCTGGTTTGATTGCTTCTGGGGTAAGCCGATCGGCTCTGGCCGGCCGTTTCGCCTGGAATTTGCCGCCGAAGTCCGAGTTGTTTGGTACGGACTCGCCGACGATGTCGGGTTTGGTCCCCTCGGGCGCGATTTTGAATTACCTCGCAGGATGTTCTCGCGACCATCGATCTCGGGGCCGGCTTAGATCAGAAGCGCACGGAGAACCCCATTCCGGTGAAGAAGTCGTCGGGACGGCCGCTCAAGCCGAAGCCCGCGCGGAGGTCGATCTGCGTGTTCGGCGTGGGGTGGTACAGCAGGCCCCCATCCATGAAGTTCGTGGGGCGATTGTCTGCCGCGTTCGTGAACGTGAAGATGTACCATTCGTAGAAGAGAGTCGTCCGTTCAGTCACCGAGTAGAAGGCAACGATCGATTGATGAAACCGCTGGAAGCTGTCGTAACCGCGACCTGAGCCCGGGTCGATCAACTGTCGCATTCCCAGATAGCCGGTGCTGCCGGCCAGCGTCAACTTTTCGCTGAGACTCCAGCCGTAGATCAGGTTGATGTACGGCTCGACCGTCTGAGACGAGAGATATGAGGACCCACCAGTCGGTGCATAGATCGAGGTGATCAGGGCGGTCGTCGGGATCCATTTCTTCTCAGTGTCGCCCGCGAACAATTGCCATTTGAAGCCGACCTCCATGTCGCTCGGCCCGCCGACGCCGTTCCGCCAAGGGCCACCAGGGCCGTTCTGTACCTGTGTGTAAGTCTGTCCGAGCCAGAATGTGCGGAATTCGACTCGGTCCGTCAGCCCATAGCGCATGGCGAGCTCGGGGAAGTCGTACACGTTGCTCCGTGTCGTGCCGGTCTGCTCGCGGTTGAAGGTGAAGCCCGACTCGAACTGCAATCGGCCGCGCGGCACGACCGTGTTGGCCGGCGTGAAAGTGGGCCGGTCCGTGTTGATCTGGCTATCGCGATCCTTCTCTTGCGACAGTGGTCCGATCAACCACTCGAAAAGACTCTGCGGTGGCGTGGTCGGCGGGGTGTCGTCTTATTGGCGGCCCCGCGTCTTCGGCGGCCGGGGCGGGAGAAGCCGGCTGGTCAGCGCCGGCGGTCACGGAGTCTTCCAGCGCGCGCGATCCCACTGTCTGGGCGTCCACGGAGATCCCCATCGCCAGGATGAATGCCAGCGGTCATTCCGCGCACCATTGCGTGAGCCATTTGGCGCCTGCCTCTCCGGGCGAAGACGGATCCGGATCGTCCGCCCGGCCCAAGCCAGGACTGGAGACACACGATCTCAATCCATCGGTCGTCACACGGACGGACTTGAGCAAATCGGCTTAAGAAAAGAGTATCATGATCGACCAAAAGGCATTATCGAATGATCCGCAACGACCGGCTGTTTCGCTATAATCACAACGAGCGTCGTCGGTGCGGTTTGTCAGGTGGAGTTCGCCATGAGCATGATCTTTCCCGGCATGGACCCTTACCTCGAAAATCCGCTGCGTTGGCCGGGCGTTCATCAATCGTTCATTGTCTACATACGCGATTACCTACGCCCTCTCCTACGACCTCGGTACGTCGCGGCGATTGAAGACCGAGTCTATCTTGAAGGTCCCGACCGCGACGTCATCCCGGACGTCTGGGTGAGACAGAGGATCGCGGAGTTGCCCGCACGCCGTTCCACCGCGAAGTCGGCGGCCGTAGCCGTGCTGGAAGAAGACGAAGCACCCCTGGTGTTCAAGGCGCCGGGCTCGAAATCCACGAGTCATACATCACGATCCTCGATCTTGATTCGAGTCAGCGAATCGTCACGGTGATCGAGGTCGTTAGCCCCACGAACAAGTACGCTGGACCGCGCCGTGTGTCGTACGAGACGAAGCAGCGGGAAGTCCTGGCGAGCGACGCCCATCTCGTCGAGATCGATCTGCTGCGTTTTGGTCCGCACGTCGTCGCCGTACCTCAACACGGCGCGGAAGGATTGGCCGGCACCTACGACTACTTGGTTTCCGTTAGTCGCGCCTGGGATCCGCGTGACGAATTTGAATTCTACCCTTGCCGGCTCCGGAAGAAGCTGCCACGCATCCGTATTCCTCTGGCTGGTGACGATCCCGATGTGCTACTTGATCTTCAGGCCGTGCTGGCGCATACCTATGAGGCTGGCGACTACGACGACCGCATCGACTACCGCAAGCCGTGCGTGCCGCCGCTCCCGCCCGACGACCAAGCCTGGGCCGATCAGCTCATCGCTCAAGCCCACGCAACGTCCGGCGAGTAACGATACCAAGGTTCGCCGTCAGCTCGTGATGCCCTTGGTCAGGTGCATGAACGCGGTTTCCAGATTGATCTCGTCTTCCTTGAACAGGGTCAGCTCGTACCCTTGCTCGATGAGCCGGCTGGCCAGAAAGCTATACTGGTTGATGCCTTCGTTGAGCTTGACCACCAGGACTCCGTTCTTGTCATGGACGCTCTCGACCTCCGGCTGGCCTTCCAGCAGGCCGGCGGCATCGGTCATCCGCTCGGCGACGGCGATGTTGAGCACGATGTCGGTACGGACCTGCTTCATCACCTCCGTAACCTCGCCGTTGACGAGCAGGCAGCCTTGCTCGATGATGCCGATCTTGTTGCAGATGTCGGCCAGCTCGGGAAGGATGTGGCTGGACACCAAGATGGTTTTGCCCATGTTGCGCAGCTCTTTGAGCAGAGCGCGCATCTCGATTCGGGCGCGGGGATCGAGACCCGAGGCCGGCTCATCCAAGAGGAGCACCTGGGGGTCGTGGAGCAGGGTGCGGGCCAGACCCAGGCGCTGCGTCATGCCGCGAGACAAGCTGGTCACCAGGGCGTCGCGCTTGTAGGTCAAGTCGACCAGCTCGAGCACCTCCTCGCAGATCTTCCGCCGGGCCGCCCCTTTGATGCGGTACGCCGAGGCGAAGAACTCGAGGTACTCGATCACCTTCATGTCGTCGTAGACGCCGAAGAAGTCGGGCATGTAGCCGATCACCCGGCGAATCTCCTTCGAACCGGTGTAGATCGAGTAGCCGCAGACGGTCGCCTCGCCCCAGGAGGGATTCAAGAGCGTGGCCAGGATCCGCATCGTCGTCGTCTTGCCCGCGCCGTTGGGGCCGATGAAGCCGTAAACGTCCCCCTGGTTCAGCGTCAGGTTGAGCCGGTTGAGGGCGTAGAGCTCACCATACATCTTGGTCAATTCATGCGTTTCGATCATCGGGGTGCGCCTTGGTTCATGAGCAGTCGGCTAACCACAACGTAAACGTCATCGAGCCGGTCAGGTCTTCTTTTCTTCCATCGGCCGATCGATCACCGCGACGGAGCCGGCCCTCCTACTGGACTTGGGTTTCTTCAAAGGCAAGATGAGGCGGACCAACGTCATTTGATCGATTTTGGGGGGCGACGGCGCGTTGTCCAGGACGAGCTTGGCGCCGGGGCGATTGATGCGCGCCACCAGCATCGGCCGTCGCAGTGCCAGTTGGCCGGTCAGGTCCAGATCGTGGAGTGGGTCGTTGGCGAGGACGCGCTCGCTGGCCAGAGTCGACTCGCTGTCGTGGAACATCACGGCCAGCATCAAATCTGCACGGTTGATCCGCGACTCGCGGTTATCGGGCTGTTGGTTGGACACGGCGTTCTTTTGCTTATCCTTCAAGTAGCCGGACAGGTTGCGGTTGCGATCGGTGGTGAGCTCGACCCGGATCGTGGCCCCGGGTGCCAGCGTCCCCAGGAGATAGACCTGCTTGCCGAAGGCCAGGATCGCGTCCTCCAAGGGAACACTCTGGCGGTTGGTCACCGTCCCGTTCAGCCGGTCGGGCCCCGCGGGCTGCAATTCCGAGTCGACCAGCGGAGCGGCTGGACCGAACCATCGCGACGTGATGCACTTGGTGCTCCAGATCGGAATGCGGACATTTTCCAGGAACTCGACGCCGCCGGTGGGCTGATAAGCATAGCCGCTGCCGACGAAGCTGAACCGGCGGCTGGAGCTTCCCATCGCACCGAACTGGTTTTCGGGCGAGCTGAACCAGGTTGTCACGACTTCGGTTCCGGCTGGAACGCGAGGCGGGTCGCCGGAGCCGCCGGTCTCGATGGCCGGGGACGGGTCGTGATCGAGCGGCGTGGGGATCGTCCGGATGGTGTAGTCGCGATTCTGTGGGCTGAACAAGCTAATCCACGTATTGCCGCGCGCCAGGCCGGCCGCCTGATCGATGTCCACCACGTCCACTTTGTTGACCAGAAGGTCGTTCCCCTTGAGCATGTAGGCCGCGTAGTACGCGACCAGGCTGACGGTCACCACGATCGTCGGGAAGGTGATCCAGGTCAGCTCCATCCGTTTGAGCACTTTCTTGAGGAAGAAGTAGTCGCCCGGCCCGATCAGCAGGATGTAGAGGAAAATGAAGAAAGCGACCCAGCCGAACGGGATCAGCTTCACACCCGGGAACTGCTCGAGCCCGACACGGAGCTGGCTCGACAGGTCGGTGAAACCCGATTGGTAGAACTGCCCGCCGCCGCCGAACTGCGTGCCGGTGCCGAGCTGGTCGACGCGCGGACGTCGCAGGTCGAGAGCTCGAAGCCAGAACAAAGACCGGTCGGGCCAGTCGGCAAACGGCTTCTGGTCCACGTCGATCGCGATCAAGGTCACCCGGCCGAAGCCGTAGGGTCCGCGGACGACCAGCGGCAGGTTCGACGTCACACTGAGGATCGTCCCCCCGCGCTGCTCGACCCCTTCGAGCTTGGTGACCATCACCGCCGGCGTACCGGGCGGTGTGATCGGCTTGTTCGAGCCGGCAAAGGTATCGAGCGCCTCCAGCGAAGGCACGCGCTCCTGACCGCTGGGCAATCCCGGCAGGATCGGCCCGAGGACGCTGTCCCGCACCGCCTGCCAGTTGGCACCGACGGCAACGACCAGATGTCCGCCCCGTTCGACCCAGTCGACCAGTCCCTGGCCGCGCAGCGCGTCGAGCGACGCGATGGTCTCGCGGTCGCCGGTGTCAACGACGATGGCCCGCGCCGCGTCGTAGCCATACCAGCGGGCCGGCATGAATCCGGTCTGGGCGTCGATCCGCGCCGTGACGAGTTCCTCGCCGGCGTTGCGGGACGTTCCCCGCTTGGCCGTGCTGAAAGCCGGGCAGCTCCACGATCATTTCCACGCCCTGGGGCCGGCCCATGGTCAAGATCATCGTCTCGTCCGGCATGATCGACTCGGGAGGCACGCGGCATCACGGTGGCCTGCGAGGCACCCCCCACCCGCCGGCCGTTTTGATCGAGCAGTCGGATCGTGAGCTCGGGCTCGCGCGAGCCGGGCCGGGCATAAGCCGTGAACCGCTGGCTCTGGTTGGCCCCCACCTCGACCGGCATCCGGAACGTTGTCGGCGTTCCATCGTCGTCGCCCACGACTCACGTCCATGAACCCACTGAACCGCTCATTGCCTCCCCTGAGCTGGACCCAGACCGGCGTCCAGGTGCCGATCTTGAACGAATTGGACGCCTTGAGCGACGAGATCGATGCGTCGAAGCCGACCCGCATGTTCTCGACCTCGGGCCCACGCGAGGACCGCTGCGCCAGCGCGATCGAGCAGACCCCCGGAGCCAACACCAAGCGCCGTGAACAGGACCATTGAGATCCAACACGAGCGTGAGCCGCGCCGGCCGCCGCTCACGAATCGGAAGAGATCGAATCAAGGAAATTAAATAAATCATGATCGCCAGCGGTCGATGTCAAAGAAGGATGATCAAGGACGCAGATTGCATTGCCGGCCTGTTGGACGAGGGAAAGCCGGCTCACTCACTCGGTTCTGTCGGAGCGATGGATGGATGGCTCAGGGTTTCTCCGCCGGGTCGCAGGCGCAGGGCACCGCACCGCAGCCCGGGCAGGCCTGACCATACTTACGCATGACGGCCTCTTCGAGTTCGATTCCCCGGATATTGGCGAGGGTGGCCAGCCAGGCGAGCACGTCGGCCATCTCCGCGGCCAGCTCATCGCGCGTGCCCGACCGCAGCGCGGTGGCCAACTCACCGAACTCCTCGGTCAGCCAGAGGAAGGTGACCGCGTCGCCCCGGGCCGCGTCTTTCTCACCGTACATTTGTAAGATCATCCGCTGTAACGCGGAAAGTGTCAAGCCGCCCGGAGTTGACGTCAGTTCGCTCATGGCGACATCTTACCGAGTGGACAACGACGCCCGCGAGAGCAATCGTGGAGCGATAATCTTGATTTCAGAGTCAACATGGGTTACCGTATGAATCAACAATGCGGAAAGCCGAGAGACGAGCGCGATGCGGCCTGATTTCGTGGATTGGGACGAACCAGACGATCCACAAGGGAATGTCTGGCACATCGCCGCCGCGGATCTCTCCCCGAGAGAGGTGGAGGACGTGCTGGACGATCCCGACAGTGACGCCGTCCCGAGTGAAGGGGCTGCCGTGGATACTCAGCGCTGGATCGTCTTCGGCTGGACGTCCACGGGAAAGCACATTGCTGTGGTGTTCGAAATCCTCTGCGACGATCCGTACTACGTCAAGCCTGTCACGGCCTACGAGGCCCCAGAATACGGGGAGGGGAACTGACACATGGGAGCTGAACGCAAGCCGCGAGGATCGGACTTGACCCCGGAGCAGAGGGCGCGGATCGAGGCTATCCGAGCCGCGAACCGGACGCCGGAAGCCCGGGCGCGCAGGCAGCCGTCCGTGCGGAGTATGCCGACAAGCCGAGCCTCGACGAGTTGATCCGGCGGGAGAAGTCGACTCCGAGCGGATCATGACGATGGGAGCGATTGGGGCTCTGCTGAAAGCCACGGCGGCCGTGCGCTGCGCGAGGCCAAGGGCCTCTCGTTGACCGAGGTGTCACTGCGGTCGGGACTGCCGTTGCCGGCCCTGAGCCGGCTGGAATCGGGCAAGAACCCGCGACCCAGTTTTGAGACTCTCGCACGCTACGCGTCCGGCGTCGGGCTGGAGGTCGACGTGGTCGTCCGCGAACGAGCCGAGAACGAACGCCAGCCATCGACCGCGGAGGAGGAAGTTCTCGCCGTCCGCTCGGCGGACCTCGATCGACTGCTCGCGACAATCCATGGGCAGATCGACGCCCTCCGCGCCTCTTCCCACGGAACCGCCCCTGCGGCCAGCGCCGATACATAGACTGAATCGTCATAGCAAAATATATAATGTGATGCGGAGAGTGTCAAGCCGCTCGGAGTTGGCATAGGTCCGTTCATGGCGATATCGTCACGAGCGACACGGTTTCGGTCGGGACGCCGGATCTCGGTGTCGGCTAGCAGACCGCCAGGGGATCGACCCGGCGGTCTGCGGCTTGCACCGATATCCGAGGGCGAGGCGCCGTCTTACAATGACCACCGAGAATGATACGATCCTTCCGAAATGGAGTCCCGACATGGCGACGGCGACACCCGAGCGGCTTGACGTTGCGACAGACCCTGGCGAGCCCGATGGTCTGTACGAAGTCATCGACGGCCGCATCGTGGAGAAGACGACGGGTGCTTATGAATGTTGGCTCGCTTCTGTGTTTTCCAGCTTGATACATCCCTACATCAAGGCGAATCCACTCGGCCGTGTCGTTCAGGAGATGATCTTCGACCTCCGACCTCACGTCGATCGCTAGCGGCGTCCGGATGTCGCCTTCGTTTCGTTCGACCGCTGGGCGCGGGATCGGCGGATCCCTCAGGCACGATCCTGGGCCGTTATCCCCGACTTGGCCATCGAGATCATCAGTCGCACGAATACCGCCGATGAGGTCGCGGAGAAGCTGGAGGAGTATTTCAAGGTCGGAGTGCGGCAGGTCTGGGTCGTTTATCCCCGCCAATCGAAGGTCTATGCCTATACGTCCACGACCACGGTCCACGTGCTCGCGCCGGGTGATGAGCTGGACGGTGGCGACGTGTTGCCGGGCTTTCGCCTGTCGATAACGGACCTTATCGAGCAAGCCGGCGAGCCAGCCTGATTACCGCCGTACTCGCCGGCCACCATTCGTCAAGCCAGGCCTTGAGACGCTCGACCTGGCGCGGCTCCGCGCTGGCGAGGTTCTTCGTCTCCCCCGGATCGCGATTCAGGTCGAACAACTCGACCGCGCCACCCGGCTCGTTGGGTCGATGCGGCACGATCAGCTTCCAATCGCCCGCCACGACCCAGCGATAGCGGAGGCTCGACACCGGGTCGTGAATGTTCACGGCATTGTGCGTGAAAAGCTCGCCGAAGATCGCTTGGCGGCCGGTTACGGCCCGCTCGTCGAGCAGGTTGATCCCTTCCATTCCGTCCGAGATCGTGCGAGACCGGTTGCCTTGAGGACCGTGGGTAGCGATGTCGATCGCGTTCACCGGGACCGCGCAGGTCCGCGGGACGACCTTGCCGGGCCAACGCACCAGGATCGGCGTGCGGAGCCCGCCCTCATAAGGCGACTGCTTCGATCGAGGCGCGTACCGATCCGCCTTGGGATCCTGAATCCAACCGTTGTCGGCCAGAAAGATCACGAGGGTGTTCTCGGCCAGTTTCCGGGCGTCCAGGAAGTCGAGCAATTGCCCACACGTCTCGTCGAACCACTCGCACATCGCCCAGTACTTCGCAACCTCCAGCGACGGGGCCTTGTCCCGATAGTGGATCAGGAGGCGATCGGGCGGATTATGCGGCGAGTGGGGCATCATCGGCGCATACCAGAGGAAAAACGGAGCCTTGCGCGTCTGGGCCAGGTCGATGAAATCGAAGACGGGTTGCATCCCCTCGCGGCCGATGGCCAGGCCCTCGTCGCCGTGGCGACCACCGCGAGCTGGGTCGCCATGGGTCATGCCGTGCGTGAAGCCTCCGCGACGGTATGAGCCGCCCCACCACTTGCCGGCCTCGAAGCTCAAATAGCCCTTCGGAGCGAGTAAACGGGGCAAGGTCGGCATCACGTCAAAGTATTTGAGCATTTCCTGTCGCTGGGCCAGGAACGCCGGATGGCGCTGGGCCGACCGCTCAGTCTCGCCGGAGGGCAGGGGAGGGTCGTTGCCGGTGATCTTGTGCCGGTGGGGATACTGTCCACTCAGGATGCTGGCCAGGCTCGGGGAGCAAAGGCTGGTCGTCACATAACCGCGGTGAAAAGCCAAACTCTGGGCCGCCAGCCGGTCGAGCCGCGGCGTACGAATGTGGGGATGACCCATGAAGCCGTAGTCGGTCCAGCCCATGTCGTCGGCGATGATCAGGACGACGTTGGGAGGAGAGCCTCCGCTCTCCGCCGCGATCGCCACCGAGGAAAAGACCGCGAGACTGCCGAGGAGAATTGCGCCGCGAAGCAAGACCCACGCGGATTATGGATCACGATTGCTCTCCCGGATGATCTTCACCCGGCCTTTGCGTTGATCGATCTCCTGTCGCAGCGCCTTGGCCTCGGGATGATCGGGATCGGCCTTGAGGATGCCGTCGAGCGTGGCCTTGGCGGCGTCGCGCTGGCCCAGGCCCAGTTGGGCCTTGGCCAGTTTGACCTTGAGGTCGTCGGGCTTCTTGGCTTTGAGCTCCAGGGCGGTCTTGTATTCCTCGATCGCCTCGGCGAACTTCTTCCGCGCGGCCTTGGCGTCGGCGAGGAGGACATGGGCCACCGGGTCGTAGACGTCGATGTACAGGCACTCGCCGGCCCATTTCTCGGCAGCGGCGGCGTCACCCTGGGCCAGGTGCCTCTCGGCCAGTGCCTTGCGCACGGCGATGTCGTCGGCGTCGTTGGCCGCGATCATCGCCAGGTCGTTCAAGAACTTGACCGTGTTCTTCTGACGCAGATGGACCCGCGCTAACCCGGCGATCCACTTGGTATGAAACGGGTCATCCTTGCGAGCCAGCTCGTAGAGCGTCTCCGCCTCGTCGAGCTGGCCGGCCTTCATCTTGAGCTCGGCCAGGAGGTCGATCACTCGCTCGTTGGGGTGTTTCGGATCCAGAGCCGGCTCGATGATCGCCAGCGCGGCATCCTCGTCGCCGATCGTGATCAAGAGCCGGGCCTTGACGTAGCTGGCCAACGGGTGGTGTGGCTTGAGCTCGAGTGCCTTGTCGGCGAACGGCCGTGCCTCCTTGTAGTCGCGGCGGGCGAAGTGCTCGTAGGCCATTCGCGCGTTCAAGTCGGGATCGTCGGGCTTCTCCTTGACTTGCCGCTCGAGCTGCGAGAACTTGATCGGCTTTTCCTCGTTGACCCGAGTGCGGATCGTCTTGACCACCTCGTCGAGATAGGACAAATAGCCCTTCTCGAAGTCGGGCTTCTCGACTTGGAAGCATTCGGCGATCGCGCGGTCGGTCGTGAGGCCCCGGCGGTAAGCCATGAGCATCTTGATCAGGGCGTCGTCGCCGAACCGCTTGAGCATGTATCGGGCATACAGTTGGGCCTGACAATAGGCCAACTGGCGGTCCTCGGGCTCATTGGGACGGATGAAGCCGAGGTTGATCGTGTCGAGGTTCAACAGCTTGGTCCGGTTGGGCACGCGCTCCAGGAGCATCCGGTTCCACTCCTGAGGTCGCGGGAACCCCTCGCTCTCGACGGCCAAGGCCTCGGTGTACCAGTGGGGGATGTTGAACTCGGTCTGCTGCAAGGTGATCACGTGAGTCACTTCGTGCGTCATCACCCGCGCCCAGTTGAACGGGACCTTGGTGGCCCGAGGGCTGGCCAGGGCCACGACCCGGCCGGTGCAGGCGCCGACCGTGGGCACAAAGGGCAGACCGATCGTCCGGCCGCTGAACCATTGGTGGTTCTTGAGGATCTCGATCTGGGTCTTGCCCGGCGGCGAGTAGCCGAACCGGGAAGTCAGGGACTGGTGGTTCGATTCGAGATAGCGCGCCATGTACTTGCCCAGGAGCTCATCCTGGGTGGGATCGACCAGAACGCTGTAATGTTCCGTTTCGATCGGCGTGTAAGACGGCCATGTGCCGCAGGACTTTCATCATGTTGTCGGCGCGGACGTTGAAGGGGTCGGCGGCGAAGGCGGCGGCGAAGAGACTCTTGGCCTCGGTCTCGCGGCCGACCTGCATGTAGAGCATGCCCAGCCCGATCGGGGCATCGGCGCGGCTGGGATCGGCGGCAGCGGCCAGCAGGAACGCGCGTTCGGCGGAGTGGTACTTGCGGCGATCGGCCAATCGCTCGCCCAGGGCGGCGTAGAAGCTGGCCGGCCGGGGGTTGTTGGCCAGAGCCGCCAGCTCGGCGGCGTTCCGCCCCGACGGGATCGACCAAGAGCCGGCACGAGGCCGCCAGCCGCGCCAGCGACTCTTCGTCGCGGGGGTTCTCGGCCACGGCCTTCCGCGCGGCGGCCTTGGCATCGTTGAACCGCTCGTCGGAGATATTCAGATCGGCCAAAAGCACATAAGCCGGTGCGTAGTGCGGGTTGATGCTCAGGGCCCGTTCGGCCTTGGCCCGCCCTGCCGCCAGTTTGTAGCCTTCCAGATCGGCCCTGCCCAGCGTCACCAGCACTTCGGGTGCCAGCGGGTTGATCTGCTGGGCACGAGCCAGCTCGCGCGTCGCCGAGCGCTCGTTGTAGCCCGAGAGAAACAGCCGCCCTTCCAGCCAGGGGGCTTGCCAGCAGTTGGGATCGACCCGCAGTGCGCTTTCATAAATCTCGTTGATGACGTCGTTGAGCGCGTCGCTCAGCTCCTCCCCGCGCGCGCTGGCGCGGTAGTAACGCTCGGAAGCCTGACCGACCAAGAGCAACGCCTCGGCGCTCCTGGCAAATCTCGGGCCGTTTTTCGTTGTAGCGATCGATGAACCATTTCCAGGCGACGACCGCCTTGTCGAGCTCGCCTCGAAGCTCCAGCAACCGAGCCTCGACCCAGTGAGCCAGCAAGTGGTTGGGATCCAGTTTCTCGGCCTGGCCGGCGGCGGCCTCGGCGGCTTCCCAGTCGCCGCGCGTCAAATACAAGTCGGCCAGCCGCGCCGCCAGGTCGGCGTTCTTGGGCTCCTCGGCCGCGACCGCCTTGAGCGCATCGATCGCCTTGACGTACTCGCCCTGGCTCGATTGGCATTCCGCCTTGCCCAATGCGAGCGAGACCTTGAGCGAAGGTGTGAGCCCTCCCGGCTCCTTCTTCGCCTCGGTCTCGATCACCGTCAAGGCTTCCTCGGCCTCGGCGTAGCGGCCGTTCTGCAACAGCCGGCGCGCGTCCTTCAGCTTCGCGGCCGTGGCCGCGGGCGTCTCGGCCTTGGCTTGAACCTTTTCCGCCGGTTTAGCCGCCTGGGCGACCAGAGCCGTCAATACGAACACGATCCCGCTGACCATGCCTGAACCCTCCTTATGCCTTATTGATTTAGGTTACCATAAGGGCCGAAGGAATAGCACCTCCCGCAAGTGTATGAGATTGGGACGATGCCTAAGCGGTCCTTTACTCGTTAGACGAACTCTTGATAGGGCTTGAGGTTACGTGTGACGGCGGCCGAGCAAAAGGCGCATGGTTCAGTAGCAGGTTACAGTTAGCGTGCTGGATGTTGTGTCGCCTTACGCTCCGCGAAAGGCGACGTTCGTATGGTGCCACATCAGTTACGACCGAAATCATTCTGAACCATGCCGCCGACCGGCCACGGCATCGAGAGCGAGCAGGATACCTTGTGTTGGTCCCGAACTTTAGGCTCAGTGGCCCATCGTTAGGCGGTGCGGTCGGGCACATCATTTTTCGACCACACCGCGATGACGCCTTGCGTATCACAAGGGCTAGCTGGTACTTCCGGCTTTTGAATTTTCCGCGGTTGGCACTGGTTGGCAGTCAGTGGCACTATTCCGCCGACCCTCCATGCCGGCCAACTGGCCAGCCCGAAACACAGTTTCAGGTACGAATTCCACAAGAATGGCACTAGATGGCAGTAAATGGCAACTTTTTGAGAGGCCTTTTGTGCCATCTCGCTCGGCCCAGAGGCGACCCGGAACGGCGGTTTTTTGGGATGGTCCGCGCTGAGATCACGAGAGCGCAAACCACTTATATACTGAGCCTTGTGTCGGTCGATTCCGTCTGTCACCAACCAATCTCCGGCCGTGAATCGAAGGTGTCGAATCGCCCCTTTTGACCGTGACAAGCACGCGTCGGAGGCGCGTACATGTGCAGGCAAGAGGTCCAATCGCCCCCTTCGCGACGTAAAGTCGATTTGCCAAAGGCTTTTCATTCTGATTACCTCGTCCCGATGGGGGAGAGGTCGGCCGCAGGCCGGGTGAGGGGGGACCGCCACGGCGCGCACCAAACAACGAGGAGGTGCCGATCGCGCCCAACGGTGCGGTCAAGGCTAACTTTGCATCAGCCCACGCGGTGCGCACCCCAAGCGCACTCAGTCCCTATCTATTACAATGGTGTGTTTTTAAAATTTCGTACATGCACCTACGCCGTCAGGGGCATGAAACTCGATCGGAACATAATGTCCAGAATGGGTTTAAATTTTTCCAAAAATTCTATAAATAATACCGTTGCGCACGGCACGGCATTAACCAGCCCCCCTTTACGAGACAGCTTTGTTCCCAACGGGTCAAGCGACGAATTGGGGCGGGGGACGATCGGGATCGTCCGGGCAATCGTCAATGGGTGTTTACAAGCTCTGATCTGGTGAACTGCGGATCCGACGATAGGGGGTCAGGAGCCGATTCAGGCTTCGGCTCTTCACCGCTTATCCTCACCACTTTTCTTGCTCTTGGATCCATGCATGTGCCCGCAGGCCGTAGGCGTAGATAATCCCTTTTTCACCAGCAAAGACCGTGGTACGATCCAGGCGGTGAAAACGCACGCACTCATGTCCGATTCGAGGCAAAACCATGAAGCGATTCCGGCTGAGCACGCTCATGCTCCTTGTCGTGATCGGGGCCTTGGTGATCGCTCTGGTCGTGCAACATCGCCGCGAAGCCGAACTCCGGGCCCGGTTAGCCCAGTCCTGGCCGTTGTTCCTCGACAAGCAGGGCACGGAGAAAAGAATAATAGGCATGAAATCGGAATTAAACCTTATGCAAGAAGAGCTGACAAATACTCACGCCATGGTTCGTATACTCAATGCAGAGCTGGCAAAGCTGCGGGGCGAAGTGAAGGACCGACTGCAACAGAAATGAGGGCATATGGACTTCGTCGGCCGGGCCGAGAGAACAGGTAGGGACAAACGATGAGCACGGAGCTGGTCAAGGCATCAACCGCGAACGTACCGGCGGCTGGTAACGCGGCCTCGGTGCCGTTGCTGGTCGAGCGGGCAGGGGGGGCGGCCCGCTTCGCCTGGGAGGAATTCTTCTATGCCGAGCACCACAACCGGCACACCCAGCGGGCCTATCTGCGGGCGGTCAAGGCGTTCCTGGCCTGGGCCGAGGGGCAGGGGGTGGAGCTGGCGGCGATCACGCCGGGCATGGTCGGCCAGTACCTCGTGGCCTTAAGCGGCTCGCCCGCCAAGCGGAACCAGCATCTGGCGGCGTTACGCGGCTTCTTCGACCGGCTGGTCAACCGGCACGTCTGCATCCTCAACCCGGCGTCGTCGGTCAAGGGTGTGAAGGAGCAGGTGATCGAGGGCAAGACGCCGGAAATCAGCATCGACCAGGCCCGGACGTTGCTGGCGTCGGTGGATACCGGCCATGTTGTCGGCTTACGTGACCGGGCGATCCTGGCGACGCTGGCTTATACCGCCTGCCGGGCGGGGGCGGTTGCCAAACTGCGGCTGTAAGACTTCCAGCACGACGGTCAGCAATACGTGCTACGGTTCCAGGAAAAAGGCGGCAAGAGCCGGGAAATCCCTGTTAAGCACGACCTGGAGGGCATTATACTGGCTTATGTCGATGCGGCTGGCATCGCCGGTGAGGCCAAGGATTCGTCGTTGTTTCGGGCGTCGAATGGCCGGAGCCGGACGCTGACAACAAAGCCGCTGGGCACGGAGCGGATTTGCGAGTTGGTGAAGCGGCGGCTGAAAGACGCCGGTCTGCCGTCGCGGCTCTCGCCGCATTCGTTCCAGGTGACGGCGATCACCTCCCTGCTGGAGCAGGGGGTGCCGATGGAGGACGTGCAATACCTCGCCGGGCATTCGGAGCCGCGGACGACGACGCTCTACGACCGGCGGAAGAAGGGTGACGCGGAACATCGTGGAACGCATTCCGATTTGACGGTTATCTCGTAAGGCGAGAATATTTCGATGCCTTATGACGTGATTCTGGAGTCGGTGACGCCCGGTTTCCGCCTCCCTGTCATCGCGGCAGTCGTCACCTTGACAAAGACCGTGGAACACGAGGGGATGATTCTCTTTGTCAGTGCCACCGGGCTGGGCCTTGGAGAGAGTGCTCCGCTTGTTGACAGTTCCCCAGTGGTGATCTTGCGGAGCGTTTCATTGGACGAAGCGGAGCAGGCGAAGCGTCATCTGGAAGCGGGCTACTTTCCGGCAGCTAAGGACTGGCCGCGTCCGGCTCCGGGGCGGGCGTGCTGCGTCGTCACGGTGATGGAAAGCACATAGTTTCGTGTCGGACAACGCCCTTTATCCGAACCATAACCGACCGGTGGAAAGAGGCAAGGAAAACGGGGTGTGAACCGAACTATTCACGCGAGGGTGTGACGCTGGCAATCGGTCCTCCATTCGCTGCCTTCAGCCGCTCTCCTCGCTTCCATAGGAGGCTACCGAATGATGCTCCGATCAAGGCGGTAGCCATCGTCACCGTTGACTGCAACACGTGCCATGTGTAATCGGAATGCAACGGATTTGCATCACCCTGGAAAACACATAGTCGTTTATCTTCCAGGCTATCATCGTCATATGTGGGAAACGCGGTCGATAAGTGCCATCGACTTGCGCTGGTAACAATCCGTGCTCGCTGCGGAGCGCCTCCGGCGTCCGGCCAGCCGTAGTTCAAGTGAGTCCAACCGAAGATGGCAAAACCAACCCAGATCGCTTGGGCGTGCCCGCGGCGGATCACGGCCAAAATCGTCGCCGTCGCCAGGATGAAGACGGTGACCATGAAGTAGGCATCATCGAGCACTCGCCCGTACCAAGGGTCATCCACTTTGGCGAAGGCAGCAAATCCGATCGCCGCGTAGACGATAAGCACCATCACGCCAGCGATTGAGAAGCGAAACCATCTCATCACATCGTCTCCATTGACCATTGAGGGCCGCCGGGCGGCGGCGTGTCGATGACATTGACATCCCGGGACCTTCCCACGATTGGACTGGGTCGCGCAGGCCCAGTCAATCACGAAGGCCGAGCCGCGCACCGACGCATCACCCTGGCATGAATTCCGGTCGCCTTGATCATCCGCCTTAGCAATGGGAACCGTGGGACTGCGTCGTTTGACAGAAAAGGCGCACTCGACCGGCCGGCCGGTTAATTCCGGCTGAAGTCGTGTGGCCCGTGCGGAGAGTCCCGAGGAATGGATGCCAGGTTGGCAGACTGCCTTTCGGCCTCGGTCAGCTTGGAGCGACCAGTTGTCCGGGCGGGAATCGCACCCGCTGGAGATCCGCGCCTTGGCACGGCGCACTGCTACTCACACCCCGGGCTGCGGCGATCGAGTATTCGAATCAGACCGAGGAGGGGAAGGCGGCGGCCCGCCTCCGCGCCCACAGCCCCAGGCCGGCCAGCGCGGCGGTGCCAGCAAGGGCCAGCGAGGACGGCTCGGGGACCGAGGCCACGCCGATGTTGACCGTCAGGCTGTCGGCGTCGGCGCCGGTGCCCCAGGTCCAGGTGTACGTCCCGGCTGTTAATCCGAGGCTGGCGAAGGTCTGACCGCTATAGGTGTCGGTGGCCGAAAGTTCGGTGCCCGAGGTATAGCCAATGGGAACGAATACGGTGGGTCCCAACGGGGGGGCGTCCCAGGCTGAGTTAAACGCGAATAGGTCACCGGAACCCGATGAGGCGTCGGTCCCTACCCTGGTGGCTGTACCGAATGTTGCGGGACCGGTGAGGCCCTGATAGGCGTCCATGCTGTTGCCCGATGGGTTTGGGATCGGTCCCATGCCAATAAATGCCGGATTCGTAATGATCGCCGCTATGGCGCCGGCTTCCGATACGAACGTGAGATCCGTGAGATTGAGAGTGCCGCCGCCGGAGGCCACGATGTCGTTGCCAACCTGTTCGACGTTGATGACGACGCCTGCATCGGCCCGGCCTCCCAGCGCCGCCACAATGAACGAGACGGCGACGACCACAACTCCGCGAATCATGACTGAGCCTCCGAGGAACGTAAACGGATTTCAGCCGCCTTCACCGATGGCATAAGCTGGAAACGCCGATCGAGAAATGCATGCGATCCAGGATATCGGGTCGCCGCCTCGGCGATCTCGTGAGCAGATCGCACGCGGCGAGCAAATCGCGGGCATCTCGTGCTGGCGTATGCCGGTGCGGTCGATTATAGGTAAGGGCAGACCGGTAGTAAACTCCGACGCATCCCGGTCAATCCCAAGCCGCGGTCCCGCTTCATCGATAAAGGATGCCTTGGTTGAATTATACCGCCTCTCGAACCGATCTGCCGTGCCGATTCCCAATGCGACCAGAATCGCCCGGATTCCTGGTTGTGCGAACTGACGTTGGCGGAGGGACCGAGCGAGCGTGCCATGTCGGATCCCCCGGCTGCGGCAACCGGTTGTGACGCGGTCGGCGGGCAAGCCGCGGTCGCGACGGGCCAACTCATGCCTGGTCCGAAGCAGGCGGCCAGGGCGTCCGACCAGGGATATCTGCCGATCCGGCTCGACAAGTACCTATCGCTCCTGGATTGGACGGGCCGTGAACTGCGAGCGGGGAGCCGGGCGACGATCCCCGCGCAGCTCGCCCCGATTCTGGAGCGTCTGGGCGTGAACACGGACGGTTGGATGGAGACGGTGCGGCACTTTGGCCGCTGGTTCAAGACGGCCGTGGGTCGCCGCGAATCGTTGATCCAGTTGGCCGAGCGACGACTGAAGGCGTGGCTCCAAGGCCAATGTGCGGCGGCGCTGGCGTTTTGCTAGCTAGTTGCCCGACGATCGAGCCAGGCCAGTTGATGACGTCGCTACCCCATCGCGGCCTTGGGGTTCCCGCGCGCTCGACCGGCCCGCGTGGCCAAGTCGACTGAAAGCCGAGCCCGGGCCCGGGCCGATGGATGAGCCCGCGGGGCGCGCGGTAACCTATGGCTTTCCATTCGCTTCCCCGCAGTACGTGCGGAAGAGACCGCCGATGCACCATCTCAGCTGCGGTCGCCAGGCTTGGGCTTGGAAAAGTGGGTGTCTTTGAGGCTTATCTCCGCTGCGGTCGCCAGGCTTGGGCTTGGAAAAGCAGGTGTCTTTGAGGCTTTGTTTTCGCTCGCTGGCTGGTTTTAAGCGCCCGCTGACAGATTTTCGGAAGAAACGGGCCTGTTACCTTGACGAGCCGCCCACATCGCCGCATAATGGGGGGTCTCTGTGTCAAGACGTGCTGACGCTAGTCGATATAATTTAAATTAGTAGTAACTAAAAATTCTAATCTTATACTTAATATGAATTGGAAATCACAAAATACCGGTTGCTAGTCAAATTGCCGTTATCCGAGAGCAATTCTAAAAATTTATGGTTCTTCTGGGTTTCCTGTGGGTAACTCAACCTGTACACCCGTGTAATTTCTTGCGAGAAATGCCTAGAAATTAGGCGTTTTTTGAGCCCTCTGGCGGATAAAGGTCGAGGCCCCCACAATGAAAGAAAATCGCAGTCTTCAGATGCTCCCGGTTGCGAAAACCATAGGCGTTTTTTTGACCGTCTGGATCTTTGAATTCAACCCCTCACTCGTGGCGTTCGTGATCCGATGATCGAAATACGTCAACACATTATCTAGGTGTCCGTGGATCATCCGCGCCACCCTCACTACCGGCTTCAACCGCGAATGTGTCGCCCAAAAGTACCAATGCTTCCAGTGCCGCATAGCCCATCCCTTTCGGCGGTACTCCCACAGATCGCGCAACTCCTCCTTGATCGCCCAAGCACGTCCGGTCTGCAGCCTCAAAGCACGAAGGTCGGCGAGTCGCTTCGCGCCCGAGTCCGTCAGGTTCTCCTCCGACGTCAGCCACACATATTTCGTCCCCTTCAGTGTATCATCGCCCTCCGCGTGCAACCGCCGGTGCTCACTCCGACGCACTTGATCGACAGCGTCTGTCATGTGTTTCATGATATGAAAACGATCGAAAACGATCTTCGACCGTCCATCGGGGACATGGGCCACCGTCGAGGAGACGAATGGTTCCCACATGTCCATGGCCACGCCCTGAATGCCCGCCAACTGTTCCTGGGAAAGGGTCTTGTAGTAGGCATCCAGGCTGGTTTTCTTGCGGTCATCCGCGATGTATTCCACAGTCGACCGATCCAAGTCACAGACCAAAGTGACATAACGATGTCGCCTGGCCACGGCCTTCTCATCCACACCCAGGTTTACGATCACACGTTGCTTCTTGGACTTCTGGCCGCGCGCGACGGCCCGCTCCATCACGTTCCAGGCCTCGTCCCAACTGATCCGAAGGAGGCGGGTGGCACCGAGGACATCGGCCTCGAGCAGCACGTCAATCGCGTGCCTCTCAAAGGGAATCGTGAATCGAGAGCCGGGCAACTCCCAGGGGACACGGACCTGTCGGATACCGTGATTCCGGCAGGCGACCCGAGGGGGTCGGGCGTGCAACCAGGTCAGGCAGTCGTCGTGATCAAGATGCCTCCAACTCCTTGAGGGGATATGATCGTAGAGTGGCGAACGTACCCCACACTCCGGACATGTGAAGAATGCGTTGCGTCGATGCACAAGCCAAACGTCGATCTTCCGCTCTTTCGCATCGAGAGCGACTCGGTTCACCCTCCAAGGATGTTCCAGACACAAGAGCCTTGAGAAGAAATCAACATCACGCATGGAAATGGCCCTCCTCTTGGCTATGTGTACACCAAATTCTACCCACAGGAAAGCCGGAAGAACCAAATTTATTTCTCGTCATTCTGAATGAGCGTAAGCGACTGAAAAATCTCGATCCAGATTTTTCGCTCCGCTAAGAATGACGAATTTTTAGAATTGCCCACGGATAATTTTTAAAAGAATCGCAGAATCACCAGGAAAGCGTTTTGCAATGCAAAAACTTTTTGCATTGCAAGACGCTTTTCGTATTTCAGCAGGTGGAAATAACGTGCGGTGAGTCTGAAGAAGAGATCTGAAGAAGAGAAAGGTTGAAAGACGCGTACGAAGAGCGGTCCGAATTTTCAGCAACAACAAAGTTAGCAGCCCTTTGTTTATCGGGGCCAAACCCATGATTTCACGCACCTCGACGCGTACGAAGTTGAAGTAATCGATTCCGAAAAGATTAGTCGTCACAGCGATCAACGCCAACGTCGCGCCTCTGCCATCTGTCAGGGGACGGGACGTTGGCGTTTCCCGTCAGTACTCGCATCACACCGGAGGAGCTTAAACATGGCGGTACCGCGAGGTGAAATCCGAACGCTAGATCTTTTGGGATTCCTAAGGAAATCGTTCGACTGCGAGTGGCAGCACTCGAAGGGCAGCGAAATCACGGTCTACCGACCAGGCCACAGAAAGTTCACCCTAGGCGGCCACGGGCAGAACCCTCGGGTTCACGCGACCGTCGTGAGGCGGTTGCTCAAGCGCTTGGGCATCAACAATCGGGAATGGCAGCATGCCGTGGCCGCTGGCGGACGAGCGAGCTGCTCAAGCCACTGAAGCCTCGCGAGAGGATGCGTCTGACTGAGGTCGCGAAGCGTCAGCGGCCTGATTCCGGCCGCGGCGATCGCCACCGGACGGAGCAGACAATGGGCAGGGAAGCCTCGTGAGCGAGGATGGTGGAGAGTAATCCCGAGGCATCACCACAAGAGGAGACGAACGATGGAGACAGAGAGTGAGTGCTACGCCCGCGAGTTCTACTATGCGAGGTCGAACGGCGGCATCTATTTCGTAAGTGATGCATCCAATATAGAGCCCCAGAGAATCGATAGCTTCCCGAAAGGATTTAGGTGGATAGGAAAAGTTCCCGATGGAGACACCACGCTGACGGAGTTCATGGAGTTCTTTGTCCGCGAATACTATGTTCGAGAACCGAACGGCGAGACCTTTTTCGTAAGCGATGCATCCGAGCCGAAATATGTGAAAATCGCTCGCCTGCCGGAAGGAGTCGAGAAGATCAAAGATTATTCGGATAAAGATGTAAGGTCGCAAGATGCAGGGCCGCAGGATCGGCGGGGCTCGTTCAATAAGAAGGTTGCGCTTGTGCCGGAGTGGGCCCTTGGCCCAGGTTCGGCCCGCGCCGGCGGCACGGTCGGCGGAGTAGCTAAATCCCGGAGTAACCCTTTCCCCATCCCGCCCGTGCTGGAGCATCACCACGAGATGAGGGGCGGAAGAGGGACTCGATGGACAACTTTGCGGCTGGCGGTCATGCTTCCCTTACTCGATCGAGCATGCGCTTGGCCTTCATCGCCGACCAGCTCGGCTTGGCCGGGGCTTCATCTTCGCCATCGCCAGCGGCCTTGTCTTCGGCGTTGAGCGTATCAGCAATCGCCCGGAGCGAAAGACGGTCGTCCTTCCACATGGCGAGCATTCGGGGGGCGAGATCGGTGTAAGCCTTGAGGGCGGCTTCCTTCCTCTTGGCGGCGGATTTCTCCCAGCCCCGTTTCCGCGCTCCGGAGTCAGGTGGCCCTGGCATTGGGGCAACCTTGCCCTAGCTTGCCCGCGCTGGCCTCGACGATCTCGACAGGGGGCTTTCCGTCGAACTTGTCGCGGGTCCGCTTGGAGACGTGGCGACCGTCTTTGTATGCTTTGAGCGCAAAAGATGATCAAAAGATGATCAAAGACACCCACTTTTTGCGGTGGGGCTCGTCGCACCTTTGACGGATGGGGCGCATTGCAGCCGTGACGGATGGCGACCGATTCGATACGTTTGATCACAAGTGGTCTTACGAACAGATTCCCATCGACCAACCTCTGGCCCGCTCAAGAAAACTTCCCGATGCCAGCTTACCCGCGCAGCCAAATCGTGCCCGACGATGAAGTTGGCATTTACCACGGCATCGCGCGGTGCGTGCCGCAGGGCGTTTCTTTGTGGTGTCGATCCCCTAACCAAGCACGACTATGAGCATCGCAAGCAATGGATTCGCGAACGCCTCGAGCAGCTTGCGGCGATTTTCGCGATCGATATCTGCGGCTATGCCGTGATGAGCAATCATCTGCACGTTGTCTTGCGAGCCCGCCCTGATCTCGTGCGGGATTGGTCTGACGAGGAGGTCGCACTCCGCTGGACTACGGTTATGCCCGCCCCGCGATCCGGCGACCGGAGAGAAGACGGAGCCCTCGGCGTGCGACCTTAACATGATCGTATCGGACCCGGCCCGGTTGGCCGTCATTCGTCAGCGGCTTTCCAGTCTGTCGTGGTTCATGGGATCGCTGAGCGAGCCGATCGCACGCCGGGCCAATCGGGAAGATGAGTGCAAGGGCCGCTTCTGGGAGGGTCGGTTCAAGTCGCTGGCGCTGCTCGACGAGGCGGCGATCCTGGCGTGCAGCATCTACGTCGATCTCAATCCGGGCCGGCATTGCAGAAGCTCCGGAACAATCCGAGTACACGTCGGCGTTTGATCGGATCCGATCGCTGCCAGGCCTCGATCCATCGGGGAAGGAAATGCGTCCGCTCGATCTCGTCGAACGAGCGATCGATGTGCCGATTGCCCAACGCGACCAGAATCGCCCGGATTCCCGGTTGTGCGAGCTAACGTTGGCGGAGGGACCGAGCGAGCGTGCCATGTCGGATCCGCCGGCTGCGGCAACCGGTTGTGACGCGGTCGGCGGGCAAGCCGCGGTCGCGACGGGCCAACTCATGCCTGGTCCGAAGCGGGCGGCCAGGGCGTCCGACCAGGGATATCTGCCGATCCGGCTCGACAAGTATCTATCGCTCCTGGATTGGACGGGCCGTGAACTGCGAGCGGGGAGCCGGGCGACGATCCCCGCGCAGCTCGCCCCGATTCTGGAGCGTCTGGGCGTGAACACGGACGGTTGGATGGAGACGGTGCGGCACTTTGGCCGCTGGTTCAAGACGGCCGTGGGTCGCCGCGAATCGTTGATCCAGTTGGCCGAGCGACGACTGAAGGCGTGGCTCCAAGGCCAATGTGCGGCGGCGCTGGCGTTTTGCTAGCTAGTTGCCCGACGATCGAGCCAGGCCAGTTGATGACGTCGCTACCCCATCGCGGCCTTGGGGTTCCCGCGCTCGACCGGCCCGCGCTGGCCAAGTCGACTGAAAGCCGAGCCCGGGCCCGGGCCGATGGATGAGCCCGCGGGGCGCGGTAACCTATGGCTTTCCATTCGCTTCCCCGGCAGTACCTACGGAAGAGACCGCCGATGCACCCATCTCCGCTGCGGTCGCCAGGCTTGGGCTTGGAAAAGTGGATGTCTTTGAGGCTTTTGTTCGCCGGGGTTCCGTCTCTCGCTTGGGTGATAACCGGCTTCCCTTACCAGCAACGGTATGTCCAGGTCGAGGTGAACGGCGTGACTCACCTCATCGACAGCCGAGTCTGCCCGGACCATCACCGCAATCCTCGCAATCGCAAATAGGACCGTGAGCAGCATTGGAACAGAAAACGGAAAATAAGCTGGCGGCGAAGCTGCCGCGGCGAGCCTATGTTTGCTATGTCCTGGGGTCAGGCTCGCCAGTGTACGCCCTCAGCGACGAGATCCAACCCGGCACCCTTGGCGACAACTCGGTAGGTCGCCCCGCACCCGGCCCGTGGCCCTGCCAGAGAGCAAAGGACGACTCGATCCCCGTCCGGTGCGATGTGGAAGAAGACACGGTGGAACCGATACCACATCCCGGATTGCTCACGGGGCAGCAGCTCGGGCGTCATCTCCACCGACCGCATGCCGGCTGGGTCGATCAGCCATGCACACCGGACCTCGCCGGTGCAGTGCCCCCGTTCCTTGTCGCCCCCGGCGTATTCAAAGGCATAAGTGCCTTCGGTCGACGAGAAGAACTGCCTGGAGAGTCGGACGAGCCAGCCGCTCGCCGGCTGCCTAACGCCGCCAGCCAACCGCTTGAGCAGGAATTGGCGTACCTTCTCGCGTCGTTGCTCGATTGGCTGGGGTCCCAAATCAGCCTCCTCAGTCTAGAGCGCTTAACGCTTAGAGTCTGTCCCAAAAGGGTCGGAAGCCGCACTCGTAGGGTGGGTGCAACCCACCGAATACCAAGGCTTTGCGTTGGTGGGTTGCACCCACCCTACAACCGTCAGACAGGGCTTCTGGGACAGACTCTTGCATATTGCGACACTGCGACAGCGCTGTGTCCGGTACAAGCACGAGCGCCAGCGAGTGGGTCGCGGGCTTTCGCCGGAACTCACTCGCTGACGCTTCGTGCTGGTAGGGGCGCGTGCGCAACCCATCTGTGAAGCGCTCAAGGCCGTGGTTACGCGGGGATACCCCCCGTGCCCCCCTTCTCAAGGGGGGACGGGGCGCAACGGAATCCGCTGGGAGGCGCAAGTGGAAGTGCGTAGGCTTGCGCTTTTCGAGACGAGAGGCGCGGGACTCGCGCAACGGATCCTAGGCAGACGGTCACGGCCGACCGTTGGTTATTCTCCTTCCGGAAATATGTCCATAATTGTCCGTGCGCAATCCCAAGGCCAACTCCGCCGGCGGCCAAGCAGCAGAGGCAACACGCTTCTGTCATGCACCCAATCTGATCACGATTTACGAGGTGATTCCGCCACCGAGTATCAGCAACGCTGCTCAAAACTCGCGGAATCCGGGTCGATTATATTAATTATTCAGACAATAACCCACACATCTTTTTTAACTTGCGGCAGCGAGTCCTTTCAAACGGACTCAGGTCCGACGTATCATCAACTCAATGACGACGGAAGATGAGGTGACTGAGTCGACCGGGTGATTGGCTCGTGATAATACATTTGACCCAGCGTCCCCAGCGTTCTGCACTCGTCGCTCGTGAATATCAGAGGGAAATATGGACGGACTCATTTTGGCGGCCGGGAAGGACCGGGCGGGTGAGAATGACTCGACCAAGGCGTTTCAGCTCGCCGCCAATCAATTCCACGCGATCAACAGTGTGTCGTCGCCGCCGATTTTCTTCGACAACAGCGGCGAGGGACCGAGTGGTTATGCGGCGATCCGGCAAAGAGTGCTCAAAGCCGCCCAACCTGGGGGCAGCGCCGGGGCATGGGAAGTGGTGGCCATCTTCTGTCACGGGGGGAACGACGCGCTCTGGTCGGCGGGCCTGATCGGCGACGACGGAGCCACCGCCCTGGCCGACGTGATTCGGCCCCGCGCGAAGGCGGGCATCATCATCATCCTCTACGCTTGCAACGCCGGCAACCCGGGCGGATTCGCGTCGATGCTCGCCGGTAAGCTCACCGGTGTGAACGCCGTGGTGTACGGACACACCTCCGCCCGGCACACCTACGCCAACCCCGACACGACCGTCTTTCCCCCAGGTACCGCAGTCATTGCGAAAAACTCGCCTCTGTGGACGAACTGGGATGCCGATATCACCGATCAGTCAAACGATCTCTGGGCGCGGTTCCGTTCATGACACCTGAGGAGCTGGCGGCCGAGCTGACCGCGCCGGAATTTCTGCTGGGCCGTTGGAAGATCGGCGCCAAGCCGAACTTCTGGGACAACGTCTTTTTCGCCGACTGGCACCGTCTACCAGACCGGCGACGACGGAAGCCTCAAATTCGTGATCTTCGATTCGGGCAAATGGTCGGCGGATGAGCACAAGGTGACGGTCAGTTGGGGCAGTGGCACCACCGACGAATGGAAGCTGCACCTCATCCACCGAAACCAGCAGGTGCGAGTGGGGAGTGCCCGCGGATCGAGCACGAAAGACGCGACGCGAATTGAGGCTCCAAACGTGAACAGCCCCGGCCTGTTCCAGCCCTCGGGCGGCAGCGGCGACCCCTCCGAGGTTGGTTACGCTTGACGCCGGGCGAGTGGCGACAGGTCGTGCAGGCCAACGGATGTTTACTGCTCTTGATAAAGCCGATGAGCGCGGCTTTCCTTGGTCAGACCGACTGGACTGCGCGTCTGATCGACTGAAGCACCTCTCCGAGACGTGAACGTGGACGGCGATCATCGGTCTGATGGGCGTATCCTCGAAGCCAGTGCGTCTTCGCAGGCAAAAGGCGCACACCTGGATCAACACTCACAGCCGAGCGCTCGTGCCTGTCCGTTTGCCATCCCGATGCCGAGTTGCGCGGAGCGTGGTGCGAGGTTTGGGGCAAGATCGTTGAGGGACGACACAAAGTGATGTTCCGTGATCAACGAGGGTTCTGAGCGAGATCAATGCTGCGTTCCGCGATTCCGCTGCCCAGACAGAGCAGGGAAACGAAACGACAGTCCGGAGTAGAGAGAAGAGGCCACCGGTACTTCGGCCATGTGCAAACCACGGCTTCCATCAATTATCGTGATCGGAACTACAGGCGCTTCGCAGATGGGTTGCGGCACGCGCCCTACCGACACGAAGCGCCAGCGAGTGAGTTGCGGCGAAAATCCGCGACCCACTCGCTGCGCTTCGTGCTTGTACCGGACACAGCGCGCGTCGAGTGCTGCGCAATCCAAGCGTTAAGCGCCGCTACGCCCAGGCATAGCGGGCCGTCC
The DNA here is from genome assembly GCA_963779785.1 of uncultured Planctomycetota bacterium. Lineage (GTDB taxonomy): Bacteria > Planctomycetota > Planctomycetia > Isosphaerales > Isosphaeraceae > CAVRFS01. The sequence goes on along the minus strand of CAWAAW010000048.1, from coordinate 100,441 downwards.
CGCCAGACGAGCCCCGATTCTATCAAGAATCGATGCGACGGGTCGGTGTCTGCGGCACGGCGTAGAATTCGGCTTATACGTCGAGTTTGATCGGAAATCGGGGCCAAACAGCCCGCTTTCGGCCCCGTAGGCTCTGAAAAACTGGTCGTATAACGATCTTATTCGAGTTTTCTGTTCCGATCCAACTCGGACCGCTATTGATCGTGCTGCTCCTCGTGGTGCTGCACCTGGTGGTGGGGACAGGCAATGTAGTCGTTTCCGCCAGTTGACCAGCATGAGGCGATCGAAGACGCTGAAACCGTTTTGGTTCGGAGTTCCCCCTTTATCCGAACCATAACCGACCGGTGGAAAGAGGCAAGGAAAACGGGGTGTGAACCGAACTATTCACGCGAGGGTGTGGCGCGGCAATCGGTCCTCCATTCGCTGCCTTCAGCCGCTCTCCTCGCTTCCATAGGAGGCTACCGAATGATGCTCCGATCAAGGCGGTAGCCATCGTCACCGTTGACTGCAACACGTGCCATGTGTAATTGGAATGCAACGGATTTGCGCTTACCCTGGAAAACACATAATCGTTTATCTTCCAGGCTATCATCGTCATATGCGGGAAACGCGGTCGATAGGTGCCATCGAATTCCGCGCTGGTAACAATCCGTGCTCGCTGCGGATGCTCCGGCGTCCGGCCAGCCGTAGTTCAAGTGAGTCCAACCGAAGATGGCAAAACCAACCCAGATCGCTTGGGCGTGCCCGCGGCGGATCACGGCCAAAATCGTCGCCGTCGCCAGGATGAAGACGGTGACCATGAAGTAGGCATCATCGAGCACTCGCCCGTACCAAGGGTCATCCACTTTGGCGAAGGCAGCAAATCCGATCGCCGCGTAGACGATAAGCACCATCACGCCAGCGATTGAGAAGCGAAACCATCTCATCACATCGTCTCCATTGACCATTGAGGGCCGCCGGGCGGCGGCGTGTCGATGGCATTGACATCCCGGGACCTTCCCACGATTGGACTGGGTCGCGGGCCCAGTCAATCACGAAGGCCGAGCTGGCGCCACGCATCGCCCTGGCATGAATTCCGGTCGCCCCGATCATCCGCCTTAGCAATGGGAACCGTGGGACTGCGTCGTTTGACAGAAAAGCGCGCTTGACCGGCCGGCCGGTAAATTCCGGCTGAAGTCGTGTGGCCCGTGCGGCGAGTCCCGAGGAATGGATGCCAGGTTGGCAGACTGCCTTTCGGCCTCGGTCAGGTTGGAGCGACCAGTTGTCCGGGCGGGAATCGCACCCGCTGGAGATCCACGCCTTGGCACGCGCACGGCTACTCACATCCCGGGCTGCGGCGATCGAGTATTCGAATCAGACCGAGGAGGGGAAGGCGGCGGCCCGCCTCCGCGCCCACAGCCCCAGGCCGGCCAGCGCGGCGGCCAGCGAGGGCCAGCGAGGACGGCTCGGGGACCGAGGCCACGCCGATGTTGACCGTCAGGCTGTCGGCGTCGGCGCCGGTGCCCCAGGTCCAGGTGTACGTCCCGGCTGTTAATCCGAGGCTGACTAAAGTCTGACCGGAATAGGTGTCCGTCGCCGAAAGTGCGGTGCCCGAGCTATAGCCGATCGGAACGAACAAGGTGGGTCCCGGCGTGGGCGGGGGACCAGTCTGCGTTCAATGCGAAAAGGTCACCGGAACCCGATGAGGCGTCGGTCCCTACCCTGGTGGCTGTACCGAATGTTGCGGGACCGGTCAGCCCCTGATAGGCGTCCATGCTGTTGCCCGATGGGTTTGGGATCGGTCCCATGCCAATATAGGCCGGATCCGTAATGATCGCCGCTATGGCGCCGGCTTCCGATACGAACGTGAGATCCGTGAGATTGAGAGTGCCGCCGCCGGAGGCCACGGTGTCGTTGCCGACCTGTTCGACGTTGATGACGACGCCTGCATCGGCCCGGCCTCCCAGCGCCGCCACAATGAACGAGACGGCGACGACCACAACTCCGCGAATCATGACTGAGCCTCCGAGGAACGTAAACGGATTTCAGCCGCCTTCACCGATGGCATAAGCTGGAAACGCCGATCGAGAAATGCATGCGATCCAGGATATCGGGTCAAGGATATTGCCGACAAGCATCATCGGAGCCCCCGGAAGCGGTATGGCAACGAATCGCGACAAAATGGGCCATTGTCTTCACGAATTCTTCGCAATGCCGCGCGGCGAGAACAGGCCGCGGTGCTGGGGAAGGGCTGCGAGTGTGGCAAGGGTCAGGTTCTGCCATCCAGGTTGGCATCTCGCAAAAACCGGACAGAAATGCGGTCAAGGCCCGACACCCGTAATCACGGACGCAAGGTAGACGCCGCGTACCCCACGATGCCGAGCTCGGAAGGCCTTCGCTCCCTGCCGCAGCGCTCCGCGCTCTTGGTGTCGAAGCACACCGCCTCCATCCGACCGCTGTGAACGATCAGGAAGACCAGGATGTTGACCGTGCCGTGCCGCGTGTAATCGAACTCGCGCTGTTTGATCGAGCCGGGGATCGCATGCCGTCTCGGATGTCGTTCCAAGACTTGGAAGTTGGGCTTCTCATCGGCACAGACCACCCAGATGCCCTGCCCGGCCAACCGCGGGGCGTTGGCGTAGCACCAGAGGATCTTCTCGGCACGTTGTTTGAACTGGGCTGTCGATTCGAGATGTCCTCCAGTACCGCGTGCGATGCGGCTGGAGGTCCACCTGATCCAGAATCGTCCGGACCGTTCGATCGCTGATGGCAGGGACTATTCCGCGTTAACCGCTTGGCGGGCCAGATCCTTGCTGGTCCAATGGGTGATGTGCAAGCCGATGGCGATCGGCTCCAGGCAGGCCAATTCGACGATCTGAGCCCGCTGGAGGGGGGAAATCCGGGCTGGACGGCCCGGTCGCTGGGGCAGTTCCAGGAGTCCATCGAGCCCGCGCTGGCGGTAGCGTTGGCAGGTACGGCGGATGGTCTCGACATCGCACTGCACCGGAATGCGACCACGCTGGTGCGTTGCCCATCGGCGAACGCCAGGACCGTCCGAGCCCGGCGGACTTGAGCTCCGTCGTCTGGGCGGTCCATGCCGACGGCGAATGCTACTCGGGAGAAACCTGCGCGTCCTTGCTGTTCACCATCCGCTTGAGGGGATCAGGTCGGGAAAACGCGGTCCGCCTCCACCGGCCGGCGGTCTGGGTAAAGCGGCCCGCCACCCTAACTTGCCCATTCTCCTGACCGCCAGTGGGCGCACCGATGCGTTGCGATAGAGACCTCCACTGAATGAAGCCCGCACCCGTTATCAGGCATGCCAGGTTGGCTACGAGAATAAAGGACACCAGAATTATCGTCACATCCGACTTGCCGCGCCGCAGCCACAAATAAGCACCGGCCGTCAGCGCGGCGATCAGGACCGCCAGAAGCAATCCCGCAATAAGGGTATCCGAACCTAAGTTCAGAAGCATGTCGATCGTCGATCCGACCGGTTGGGGCATCGGTCCAACTCCTGGTTTCTTGGTCCTGCGGGTGCAGGATAGCTCGGGCCGTCATCCTCTCTCGCCAGAAAGCCACGGCGAGGCGGCTTCGGCTGCCGTCCCTGAAAGATCACCTAATTCTTTCAGCGTCGTTTCCGCGCGATCCGGCCCGAAAAGGTGGCGTGGCGGCTCCTCGGCCTAAACCCAACGCACGTGTCACCAGCCGCACAGTGGCGGAAGTTTGAGGGTGCTGATTCGGGTCGTCCGCCGAAAGGCCCTCGGTGGCGGCGGCGCTTAAATCCCGGTCGGCGGACAGGCGCGTTGCCAACAGGGCCATCGGAACAAGGGGAAGGATGCGGGGCGACGTTCTTCAATTACCGGCGATTATCTACTTCAGTAGATAATCGCCGGTTATGTAGCGGAATTGGTTATGTGTTGCCGGCGTTGGCGATCAACTCTTCCATCGCACGTGGTGCGCATGGAACACCACATAATCGATCGAATCACGGCCCCCCAACGAAGCCGATAAGGCGGCCTTCCGGTGGCGAAACGACAAAAACCAACGGCCTTCTGTGTTCGCCAAATCGCAGCGTGTTCAGGAACGCAATCAGCTCTTCTTGCTGGACGTCGGAGAGACCCGTGAAGCGATTCGCAGACGGGGCCGCCTGACCGGCGTGCAGCTTGATGGCCTCGGCCAGGGTCGCTGCTCGGCCGTCGTGAAGATAGGGAGCGGAATCTGCAACACCCCACAGCGGCGGCGTGCGCCATTCGCTTGGGGACGTCGAGCCACCGTCGGAGTCCGGCTCCGCTGACGAGTCCGGCGGCTCTTCTCCATAGGATCCGCCGCCGCCGAGCCCCTCCCCCATCTGGTGCAGCAGCAAATCGCTGTAGATCCCTTGAGCCTCGGCCAAATCGGGAGTGTGGCAGTTGGTGCAGCCGATCTGCTTGAAGTGCTTTTTGCCCGCGACGGCGCGGGCGGCCTCGGCCGCAGAGGCGGGGATCACTTCCCGGGGCCGCGGCAGCGAGGCGATGAAGGCCGTCATCTGATCGCACTGCTGGTCCGTGAGATCGAGTCCGCGGGGACGATAATCCGGTTGCGACAGCGATGCCGGCTGGGCCTGCAAAGGATTGCCGAGCCCCAGCTCGTTGGCGCACGCGACCCGCACGAACTCGGACAAGTTTCCGATGTTCGCCTTCCAACCGAATTTTCCGACTCGCTTGTGGGAGAGCTTTGCGGCGCGTCCCGCGGGAACTTCTTCGCCATTGAGACCCGACAGGCGGAGCTTTAGCCGCTGATTCCGCTCGTTGGCCAGGATCGCCTCGTCCGGGATCGCGTCGATGACACTTGCGCCGAAGAGCGCAGGTGTGTTGCGCTGGCCGATGTCGATCTCGGGGACAGCGTCAGCTCGGATGGTTTGGACGCCGGCGGGCGGATTGGCGGGCTTGGGCAAAAGCGCCGGCAGATCGGCAAGTGTCGGCCGGCTCTTTTTGGGGAATTGCGCGGAGACGTTCTGCAGCGTTTCCTGAGATGCCGCGTCGATCGCAAACTGATGGATCACGCCGTGGGCGGCTCCTGCGCCGGGTTTGGGCGCTCGGGTAAAGACGGTGACGTTGTGTTCCAGCGACCCGCTCCCTCCGGCTCCCCCCTGCTGGTGGCAAGCGACGCAAGAGGACGCGTTGAAGACGGGTCCCAAACCGTCGCCTCGGGCGGCCAGCGGATCGCCGGGCGTCCACTCGTGGAGAAAGAGATCGCGTCCGGCTTGCGACGCCAGGGCGTCAGCTTTCGGTCGCCAGTCGTACCGCAGCAACCACCCGGTTGCCCGGTATCCGAGGGGCACGATAACAGTCAGCAGCACGATCCAACACAGCGGGCCACACAATCGTTTCATGATGTGGTCTCCCCCACAATGGTGCTCGTGCAAGCGATCTGGCTTTCGTCTCACTGCCATCGACTAGTGTAAGATACTCGCAACCCGAGCAAATTGCAACCAAGCGGCGGAGCGGAGGCGGGGGCGAGTGGAGGTCGAGGAAGGCAAGCAAAGATTGACAAGAATCGGCGCCCGTCGTGTCTATTGAGAGAAAGACAATTGCGCGCTGCATACGCGGTGTTGATGCTGGCGTGCCCGTTCATTTCGGGATTTAATAAATTGTCAGGCATTGTTTCGCTGCGGCCTGGAGAACGGCCGATGGGCAAATTTGACGCGCGGATCTCGCGGCGTGGGCAGCGGGGGGTTTATTCTTCCGCCTTTCGTCCGCCCTGCGTCCTGTTCTTGCGGGTCCTCGTCGTTGTGGCCTTGGTGCTGGCCGCGCCTCACCTGGCTTTCGCGTCCGGCGAGGAGCGGACGACGGTCGGGGATGACCTGTTGATTCGCACGGACACGCGCTGGGCGGGAGGCACTCTCGGTGGCTATCTTCCCGTGCGCGTGGAGATCTCGAATCAGGCTCCGGCGCGGACGCTGGTGCTCGAAGTCACGCCCTCCGACCGGACGCACGGGGCGACGGTCAAGCGGGTCGTTGGCGTGGATCAGCACGCGACGGTCCGTTTCACGCTTTCCATTCCGCTCACGGCGTTCCGACAGGGGCTGCTTCGCGTCTACGACCAGCGAGGCGAGCTGGAATCGCACGTGCGTCTCATTGGGGGCGCGGCGTTCCTGGACGTCGAGACGGCGCCTGCAATGCTCGTGGTCTCGTCCCGGCCGGTCGATTGTACGGGTTACATCAGGGCGGCCGGCGGCTCGCGCGACCAGGCGCGCTCCCGCGCGCTGCCCGCGACTGAGGCGTCCGCGCTTGCGGAAGTGGTTCCGTCCGACAGCTTGCCCGATTCGTGGATTGATTACAGCGGACTCGATTTCGTCGCCATTTCGCGCGACGACCTGGCGGACCTCAAGCCCTCGTCGCGATCGGCCGTCTTGAAATGGGTCCATTGCGGCGGAAACCTGATTGTTCACCAGGCGGGCAAGACCTCCAAGGACGTTGAGACGCTCGAACGTCTGCTCGACTTGCCCGAAAATGCGGCGGTCGGTGCGAGATGGACGGAATCGGATGGCGCAAAACGCCATCGCCCTTTGCGACCCGCCAACTCATGCTCGGACTGGTCTGCGCCTTTCCCGATCAATTGCCCGATTCGCCGATCGCCTGGTCCGCGTTCTTGAGTAGCGTCGGCGAGCCTCGCTTCTCATGGATGCAGCGGCACGGCATCGTGCCCGATGTCGGGACCGAGGAATTCTTCAATTTCATGAATCCCGGCATCCGCGGCGTTCCCGTCTACGGCTTCATGGTCTTGATCACCGCTTTCGCTGTCTTGATCGGGCCCGTGAACTATTTCTACCTCCGGCGCAAGAGGTTGTTATGGCTGCTCCTTGTTACGGTGCCGGCCACGGCTCTCGTGACGAGTGTGCTGCTCGTTGGATATTCGGTGGCTGCGCACGGTTTTAGCATCAGATCGCGGATACGCAGCCTGACGGTGCTTGACCAGAAGAGCCATTCAGGCGGTGACGGTCGCGCGTTTGGCTCTCTTTGCCGGCGTGGCGCCCGTGCGCGGCATGCAGTTTTCCCCGGAAACGGCCGTCTATCCGGTGTTCCCGCCAACGGCCGAGCCGGGCGCGTTCACGGTCGACTGGACCGAGAAGCAAGCGCTGACGTCGGGCTGGCTGTTGTCGCGGACACGAACGCAATTCTTGACCATTCGCCATGCCGAGCAGCCAGAGCGCGTCGAGATCAAGCCGGGACAAGACGGGGGCCTCGCGATCGTCAACGGCTTGCCTTGGGAGTTGGAGGCCGTGATTGTGGCCGACGAGTCGGGCCGGCTTTTGTCGGCGCGGAATGTTTTGCCCAACGCATCCGAGCCGCTCGCCGACGCTTCGGAGACGAATCGGTTGGACTTTGTCGGGCTCTTGGGCCGGAACCGCCCTGAGCTTCCCGACAATTTCAGCTCACCCGTTTTCAATCCGTTGGTCGGTCGCCGCTCGCGGAGACCGTTCAATGTGATGGCGGCGCGTTCCGGGGGCGCATTTCGATTCGAACCTGATGGAGCGGCTGATTCAAACGTGGTCCAGAGACCTTACGGCCAAAACGACGTGCCTCTCGCCGCGCTCCTTCCTGGCGGTCCTCCGCCAGAATCCCGGGGTCGACACGGGAGTCGGACTGACAACCGAACAAGCAGGCTACCACCTGCTGCTCGGCTACTACTGACCTGACTGCGGACGATCATGACGGCATCAAACGGGAACGGCGGCACGCCAGCGATTGAACTGTGCGACCTGCACCGGCACTTTGGCCGGCTCCGCGCCGTCGATGGCGTCTCGTTCAAGGCGTATCCGGGCCAGGTGATGGGGTTTATCGGCCCCAACGGCGCGGGCAAGACGACCGCGATGCGGATCCTGGCTACGCTCGATGTTCCGACGGCCGGCGAGGCGTTCATCAATGGCTATTCGGTCGTCGATGATCCGGACAAGGTGCGCCGCATTGTGGGCTTCATGCCGGACAGTTTCGGCAAGTACGCGAACATGGATGTCGTGGAATACGTCGACTTCTTCGCGAGGGCCTACGGACTTTCGGGGGCCATCCGGCGAGACGCCGTCGAGCGCGTCCTTGTTTTCACCGAGCTGCGGAAGCTGGCGAACAAACCGATCAAGACGCTCTCAAAAGGGATGTCGCAACGGCTGGCGCTGGGGCGAACGTTGATCCACGATCCCTCGGTGCTGGTGCTCGACGAACCGGCCGCCGGGCTGGACCCCCGGGCGCGGATCGAGCTGCGGGGGCTGATTCACCTACTGGCGACCGATCTGCACAAGACGGTGCTCATCAGCTCGCACATCCTCACCGAGCTGGGCGAGATCTGCGACTCAGCCGCGATCATCGAGGCGGGACGCCTCTTGGCCAGCGGAACCATGACAGAAATCAATCAGGCACAACGCGCCTCGGAAGGGCGCTGTGACGGATCGGCCATTTCGGTCCGCGTGCTGCGCGACGCCGAGAAGCTGGAGCACCTCCTGTGCCAGGAGCCCTTCGTGCGGAACGTTGAGCTCGCAGACCAGGTCGCCACGTTCGAGTTCACGGGGGATGAATCTGAGCTGTCAGCGATACTCAAGCGGCTCGTTCGGGCCGAGCTCGATGTGGTCGAGTTCCGCGGTCGGGTCGATAGCCTGGAAGACGCGTTCATGGCCATCACCAAGGGGATCACGCAATGAGCGTTTTGTTAGCGCTGGTCACCCGGCTCGAACGCCTGGGCGACCGGTTCAATCCCATCGTCGTGAAGGAGGTGCGCCAGGCGCTCAAGAGCCGCCAGTTCGTGGGCACTTTTCTGCTTCTGCTTCTGGCGGCGTGGGCCGGATCGATTTTCGGCGTGTCCTATCTGGGCGAGTCGATCGACTACGGGTCGTCGGCCGTGACATTCTATGCGGGATTTCTGTTCGCTCTGTGCGCGGCGTCGTTGGTCATTGTTCCGTTCTCGACGTTCCGCAGCATTGTCGAAGAGCGGACCGAGACGACGCTTGAGCTGTTGCAAATCACGGCGCTTTCGCCCGTGCAGATCGTCCGCGGCAAGACCCTGAGCGCGATGGTGCAGGTGCTGGTTTACTACTGCGCGATCGCTCCCTTCATCGCGTTTACGGCGCTGTTGCCGGGCTTCGACGTCGTCCACGTGGCCTTTTCGCTGGTCATGCTTCTCATCACCGCGCTGTGTTTCTCGATGGTCGCCCTGGCAATCGGCGCCCACGCCCGCAACACGACGTTGCAGTCTCTCTCGTCGCTTTTCGTGATCGCGATGGCCTTCGGGGGAATGATGGCCTTTTTCAGCTTCATGACGGCGGCCGGCGAAGGCATCCGATTCGACGAGTCGGATACGTGGTGGGTGCTCGCCTTGGTCGTGTTCCTCGGCCTTTCGACCGGATATGTCTGCGAGCAGGGGGCCGTCGCACAGCTCACTTTCGATTCTGACAACCGCAGCACGCGCATCCGGTTGGCCGCGGGCGCGCAGTGGCTTCTCTGCTGGATCGGATTGCTGACATTTCTCATCGTGCGCCAGCGGCCGCCGATGACTTCCGACGCGTCGACCACCATTTTGACGCTGACCGCGACGTACATCACGGTTGCGGGGCTGTTGTTCGTCAGCGCCCCCGATTCTCTGTCGCGGCGCGTCAGCCGCGGCCTGCCCCGCTCGCGCGCACTGAGGGTGCTTTGGGCCCCGTTTCTGCCGGGTGGGGCGCGCGGCCTGCTCTATGCCCTCATGTCGCTGGTCGTGCTGGGCTTCTTTGTGACGGTCCTGCTCCCACAGCTTACGCTGACCAGCATCTTGAACGATCGGCAAACCACTCGATACGCGATCGCCCTGGCCGCCTATTCGCTGATTTATCTCGGAGCGGGCACGCTGCTGGCGCGACTGCTGCGGCGCGTGATGCAAGGCATCAATTCGTTTCAGGTGCTCGCGATTCTGGCACTGGCGAACCTGCTCTTGATCGTTGCGGCCGAAGTGATCCACTTCCTGTCCCGCGCGCCCGTGCCCACGCCACAGCTCTTCGATGTGGTCAATCCGGTTGTGACGCTGCGAACGATCGCCGATGCCGATCGCGGCGCCGTCGATGCCGTCGCCTGCCTGGTGGTGGTCGCGGGTGTCGCGATTGCGGCGAACGTGAGCGCGCTGTGGCGCGGGGTCCGCGACATTGTGAACGACCCGGTCCGCGCGCAGATCGAAAGCCAGCCGCAACCCGCCGGGATTGTCTAGCGACGGGCCACGTAAGCAGCGACGCCACATAACCGGCGAAGGCTCAGCGCCGCGAACGGTAACAGGGCGGGATAACGACATCTACAGCGTGGCGAAAAAGGCATAGACCCTGCGATCTCCAGGGCGGCTGGTGGGATAATCCCACTTGACCGCAATCCCTCGATCGTGTATGCTTGGGTAGATTGCCTAAGATGAAAGGAACAATGATGGGTCTGGAAACGAGGTCGACTGACGCAAAGGGCCGCATTAGCCTGCCCAAAGCGTTTGCTAATGCGACAGTCATCATCGAGCAGGTGAACGAGAACGAGCTGCGCATCCGCAAAGCCCGCGTAATCCCGGAGGACGAGATTCGTTTCGCGGAAGAAACACCGATACGTCTGTCGGACCGAGACCGGCAGCGGTTCTTGCAGGCGCTCGATCATCCGCCGAAGCCGAACGCTACCCTGCGGCGTCTGATGGCAGGGAAGACCAAGAAGCGTGGGTGACTGGCGAATTGAGCGACTCGATCGCGGGCACGTTCGGGAGGGCTTCGACTGCGGAAAGCCCTCGCTCAACGACTTCCTCCGTGCGTTGGTCAGCTCAATACGAGAAGCGGAGTTTGGGCCGGACTTACGTCGCCTTTCAGGGAGAAGATCGGCGTGTGCTGGGTTACTACACCCTGGCCAGTGGGGCGATCGAGGCGGAGAGCTTGCCGCCGAACCAGGCCAAGAAGCTTCCACGACATGCCGTGCCGGTGGTGCTGCTGGCACGGCTGGCTGTCGATCAAATATGTCACGGCAGAGGCTTGGGCGGCTTCCTTCTCCGCGATGCCATGACCCGATCGCTCGACCTTTCAGAGAAGCTCGGAATTCATGCGGTCGTCGTCGACGCACTCGACGCTGAGGCCAAGGCCTTCTATGAGCGATTCGGCTTCATGCCGTTGATGGACGACGAGATGCGGCTCTTCCTTCCGCTGAGCACCATCCGGTCGGCTGCAAAGCCGTAGGTACCGGTGTTGAGCACCGAGGAAAAGTCGCTCGAAATCGACTTCGGCGTCCGAGTCGAGAAAACCCGGTGAATGGCCCGTTGCGTTTCCGTCACGAGGAACCCGGGTTCCCCCGGATGTGGTGAAGGCGGCGATCACAGCCGGCAAGCACGTTTATGATGGTCCCCGAGACCATCATGCCCAATGGTCGGACCGCTTTCCAGACGTGGCCCACTATCGGGCGACTGGCCAGCGTCGCTCATAGGTCAAGCATTTCAGGTGTGTGGGGTCCTTTCATCTCCAATTCGTCCTGCCAGACAACGAGGAGTCGCAATCGGCGTCGCCCCGGACGAAGCCGCCGATAGGGGCCAAGCTTGTCATAGGGAATCACCTTGCCGCCGCCGCTGTGTGATTAGGGCTCGGAGCGTCTCGGGAGCGATCCTCCTGCTGAGGTACCGTGCGGAGCCATCGGCGAAACTGACATAGGCACCGTCTTCGAACTGGCCCCCGAGCTTCGGTAACGGCTTCGCCGCGTCATAGGGCACGTCCTCCGGCTTGGTCCAGGGGACCGGATTGGCCGCCTCGACAATCATGATGGTCGGACGATTCCCGTCGATGACGTCCGCGATCCGCGTGCCTTCCTCCCCGTCGAACAGCGCCCCTGGACCGACGATCCCTTGATAATAGGTGGAGTACGGCGGCGTGTCCTTGGGGACGACCGCCGCGTAGACGCGGGGCATCTCTTTCAGCAGCGCCGTGTTGTGAGGGCTGTCCCAGGCTTCGTCGAGGTGGAACCTCTGGTAGAGCGCGAACTGTTCGAGCCACGGCAGGATCGCCACGCGCCAGCTCAGAAGCGCCTTGTCACCTTTGCGGATCGCGGCCGCCGGGAGCCGGCCGCCGTTCATGGCGGTGAAGTTGTGCATGGCCAGGCCCATGAACTTGAGGTTGTTGGTGGTCCTGGCACGGGGGTCGGGATGGTCGGGATAGTCCTCGCCTTCCCACGTGGGGGAGTCGGACCACGGAGTCGCCTCCGCATTGACTTGAGCCGGCAGATCGGCCGCTACGAGAGGCGTCGTCGAAGCGGCCAAGAGTGGTACTCCCAACGCGGCCGACCCGAGGCGTAGCAGGTCGCGGCGGCTGAGGGGAGCCGAACCATCGGGTTGCGGTGCGGGCTGAGTCATCACTAACCTCCAGGGTTGAATGATCGTGGCCTGTCAAAGCTCTCCGTTACTCCACAGGTTCCAACTTCGACGGTTGTCAATGGCCATCCTATCCGAGCCCGACGGACCACTCAACGGCTTCAATGGTCTGTCGGTACGTTTGCATGCAGGGTGCCAGGCAATACCGAAGAAACCGTGCCAGATAGCGGTTCTCCCGCACTCTCGATGATCCCGGGCTGCCAAGCGGCATGTCGGTCCTCGTTTCCCAAGGGATTCTCGGTCGTCCGGAACCGGACAAGAATCGCCTTCATGGAAAGTGCGGGAGAACCCTTGACCGTGTGCGCAGGGCTCGACGGCGGCGACGACCTGAAACTGAGGTCGTGCGCAACGTTGTTCGCGGACGTATCGCCGCCGCGATCGGTGTTATACCGTCTGCTAGAAAAGTACGATCGGGGAGATCCCGACGGCAAGACGCGCGGACTGCTTGGCGTGGACGCTCCGGTTCTGAAGGCCACTGCGGAAAATCACGAAAGCGACCGATAGAATAAGATGACGAACTGTTCCGTTTTGAATCGTCCTACGGCGGAAAAACGACCAGCGGCCGCGGCGGTGGAACATGGATAATGGCCCGATCGAGAAAAGATTCAAGACGGCGCTCGACGCGCTCATCGAGCAGTGTCAAGGAGGACCGCTCCGTCCTGGCGGCGATCCTTTGCGGAAGCCTGTCGCACGACACGGTCTGGATCAAGTCCGACATCGATCTCGTATTTGTGACCATCGACGATAAGAAGGTAGCCGAAGGAAACCTGGCGCTCTACGCGGATGGGCTGAACGCGCATGCCTTACTCGTGCCGCGAGCGCAGTTCCGCAAGCTGGTCGAAGGGTCGATCCGCAATTCGTTCCTGCACTCGCTCCTGGCCAAAGGGCGGCTTCTTTACACCCATGACGAGACGATCACGGACCTCTGCGCCGGTCTCCGAGAGATCGGCGAGCGCGACACCCAGCTTCGGCTTTTGAGCGCCGGGCTGCATGCGCTGGCACCGATCTACAAAGCCCACAAATGGTTCCTCACGCGTGGTGACCTCGCGTACACGGCGCTGTGGATCCTCTACACCGCGACCCCGCTCGCGCAAATCGAGGTCATCGGCCGAAAGTTGCTGGCCGACCGCGAGGTGATTCCCCAGGCGATGACGCTGAATCCGGCTTTCTTCAAGACTGTCTACGCCGACCTGCTCAACAGCAAGAAGACGCGGAAGAACGTCCAGGAGGCGCTGGAGTCGGTCGACCGCTACCTGGCCCAGCGCGCGGCGACGCTATTCAAGCCGGTCATCGATCACCTCCGCGAGGTCGGCGAAGTGCGGTCTTGCTCCGAGATCGACAGCCATTTCGAGCGGAACTTCGGCGTCGGCGGCGCCACGGCGGCGTGCGAATATCTGGCCGATCAAGGGCTCATCGGCAAGGCTTCCACGCCGGTGCAGCTCACCAGGAAGAGCAACATCGAAGTTCAAGAACTGGCATTCTTTTACCTCGAGGAATTATCGAATGGCGTCTAGGTCGACCGCCAGGCGGAAGCCATCCAGAGCCTCGGCGCGCACGACCATCGCCGTGCAGGGCGGCGCGTCCACAACCTCAAGAATATCTCGGTTGAGATCCCTCGCGACAAACTCATCGTGGTCACCGGGCTCTCCGGCTCGGGTAAGTCGAGCCTGGCATTCGACACGATCTACGCCGAAGGGCAGCGGCGGTACATGGAATCGTTGTCGAGTTTCGCGAAGCGGTTCGTCGCCCAGGTCGCCAAACCCGACGTGGACTTCGTGTTCGGGCTGTCCCCAGTGATCTCCATCGAGCAGAAGACGATCGCCAGCAACCCGCGCTCGACCGTCGGCACCATGACCGACATCGCCAGTTATCTGAACCTGCTATTCGCAACCATCGGTGAGCCGCGCTGCCCGCGCACCGGCGAGCCGACGCCCAGCCGAACGGCGAGCCAGATCCTGGAGGCGATCCTGTCGCTTCCAGAAGGAACGGAGATCGAGCTGCGCGCTCCCGTGTTCAAGGTGTACGGTGAAGAGCTGGACTTCGTTCTGACCGAGGTTCGCAAGAAAGGTTGCCGGCGACTGATCATCGACGGCAAGTTGGTAGACATCTCCGAAGAGGTCGAACTCGACGAAGCGAAGGTCCGTCACATGGACGCGGTGGTGGACCGGTTGGTGGTCAGCCAAAAGCACGAGAAAGCGATCAAGGCCGCGATCGCCGCGACCCTGCTGGTGGGTGATGGCTTGCTCCAGGCACAGGTCGTCAAGGGCGCGAGCCAGGCCGAGAGCGAGCGGTTCTACCGAGGGCTTTGCAGCGCGTCCCATCACTTCGTCTATGGGGATATTCAGCCCGAGTACTTCATGTTCAACAACCCGGAGAGCGCCTGCCGGACCTGCGGCGGCCTGGGCGTCCACAAGCTGACGCATCCGGAACTCCTGGTGCCTGATCCCAAGCGAAGCATCCGCGGCGGCTGCTTCGTGCGCGAGGCATTCAAGTACAACCCGGATACCTGGGACGGGCGGATGATGTACAGCCTGGCTAAGGCGCTGCGTTTCTCTCTGGATACACCGTGGGAGAAACTTCCCGAGCCCGTGCGCCAGGCGATCCTCAACGGCATCGAACAGAAAGTGGTCCTCACCGCGCCGCCGGAGACGAAGGGAAGTCGAGACGACTGGGAAGGTAAAGAAGTCGGCTTCGGCGGAATTGCCCGGCGAATCGAGCGGCGCTACCGCCGTTACCGGCAGAAAGGTGAGGCAAACTCGGGAATGGAAGCATGGCTCGACAACGTGATGGTCGAGCACACCTGCCCCGATTGCAACGGCGCGCGAGTCAGGGCCACCAGGCTGTGCTTCACGATCGGCGGCAAGACGATCCACGAGTTCGGTCAGTTCAACTTCGACGAGCTCCACGCGTTTCTGGGAAGCGTCAAGCCGACGGGCCGCGGCGCCGACGCCGGCAAGCAGGTGCTCAAGGAGATCCGCGGCCGGATCGAACTCCTCCTGGGCATCGGATTGGACTACCTGAACCTCAACCGTCGCTCAGGTACTCTTTCCGGTGGTGAGTCGCAGCGGATCCGCCTGTCCACGCAGATCGGCTCGGGGCTGATGGGGATGCTGTACGTGCTCGACGAGCCGAGCATCGGCCTGCACCCGAAGGACAACATGAAGATGATCGCCACGCTCGAGAGCTTGCGCGACATCGGGAACACGGTCATCGTCGTGGAGCACGACGAAGACACCATCCGCGCCGCCGACCACCTGGTGGAAATGGGTCCTGGACCCGGGGTCCACGGAGGCAAGGTCGTGGTTCAGGGAACTATCGATGACGTACTCGCGTGCGACGCGTCGCCAACCGGGCAGTTCCTTTCGGGCAAACGATCGATCGCCATCCCCAAGCATCGGCGAAAAGGCAATGGCAAGACACTCACCGTACGCGGGGCTCGGGAGAACAACCTCAAAGCGCTGGACGTGACATTTCCGCTGGGCAAGATGGTCGCGATCACCGGCGCCTCGGGCTCGGGCAAGAGCACGTTGGTCAACGAGGTGCTCTTCAAGGCGCTTTGGAAGCGGCTTGTGGATACCCGCACTCTGCCTGGGGAGCACGACGGCGTAGACGGTGTTGAGCACGTGCACAAGGTGGTCAACATCGATCAATCGCCGATCGGACGGAACAGTCGGTCCAACCCCGCGACATACGTCGGCTTTTATGATGTGATCCGCGACCTGTTCACCGAGGCACCGCTTTCGGCAGAGCGCGGTTACAAGGCGGGCCGGTTCAGCTTCAACGTCAAGGGAGGCCGGTGCGAGGAGTGCCAGGGGGAGGGGGTCATTACTACACAGCTCTACTTCATGCCTGACGTGGAAGTGACCTGTGGCGCGTGCAAGGGGGCGCGGTTCAACAACGAAACCCTGGAGGTCACGCTGCGCGGCAAGACCATCGACGACGTTTTGAATATGTCTATCGAGGAAGGGACGGTGTTCTTCGCGGACGAGCCGGTGGTCGGCAAAAAGATCGAGGTGCTGAACGAGCTCGGCCTCGGATACCTGACCTTGGGCCAATCGGCGACCACGCTTTCCGGCGGCGAGGCGCAGCGGATCAAGGTCGCCACAGAGCTGAGTAAACTACAGCGATCGAAGCACACCATTTACATCCTCGACGAACCGACGACGGGGCTGCACTTGGCGGATGTGCAGCGAATGCTGGAGTCCTTGAATCGGCTGGTGGACGCCGGGCACACGGTGCTTCTGATCGAACATCACCTGGACGTGATCAAGACGGCCGACCACGTGATCGACCTTGGGCCGGAGGGTGGTCATGGAGGCGGTGAACTCGTGGTAGCGGGCACGCCGGAAGAAGTCGCCGCGTGCAAGGCATCGCACACGGGTTCCTTCCTCAAAGCGCACCTGCGGGCATGACGCCCATGCGCCGGTTCACGAGATCCGACCGAATGGGCCGCAATCGTTCCAACCGTGGCTGCGCAAGTGGCAGCTCCCGTTCCTACTTCGTGCCGCGATACTTCGCGCCTGCCTGGATCAGGATGTCGCGCTCCTCGTCCGTCAGGCTGTCCGTGCCCTGCTCGCTGATCTTCTTCAGGATCTCGTCGACACGCTCCGTCAGATCATCGTCGCGCCGCGGAAACGGGAGAATGGCCGGTCCGCTACGGAATGGCATCGCCTTCCGCTGGGGCGCGGCCGGCCAGATGCGGTCGAGGATCGGCTCCAGTCGCCAACCGAACCGCCAATAAAGGAACCCGAACGCCAACCCGCCAAGATGGCCCGCGTGCGCCACTCTGGTAAACATCGGGTCGCCGGCCAAAGCCAGCAAGACTGGGTGGAGATCGTACAGGATGTACATACTCATCAGCACCCACAATGGCACGGGAATGAACCAGAAGAGCAGGAATTGCTCCGATGGGTAGAAGATGACGTAGAGCATCATCACTCCCATAACCGCTCCCGATGCACCGATCGCCGGGACGTGCGAGCCGCTGTAGTACGCCAGGGACACATAGGCAACCGACGAACAGATCAAGGCTGTGAGGTAGAACAGCAAGAACTCGGTCGAGCCGTACATCCGTTCGAGGCGCTGCCCGAACCAGCAGAGCAGCAGCATATTGAACAAGATGTGCCAGAGTCCGTAACGATCGTGGCAGAATCCGCTTGTGACTAGCCGCCAGACCTGCCCCTTCTCGACGGTTTTCTTCGGGTCGAGCTCGAACCACTCCTGGATAACCGAGGTGCGCATGCCCGGCACGTGCCGCATCATCTCTTCGATCGCCTCGCGGGCCTTGCGAGCATCCCGTTCGCGTTTCCGCCGATCGATGGACTTGGTTTCGTCGGCCTTGCCGGCGGGATGCTCCGGCGCGGCCTGCTCGTGATCGGGATCCATCTCATCGATATCGAGGACTCGAGGCGCACCCGGGCGGGTGAGCAGTATCTGAAGAAGAAACACCACGACATTCGCGATGACCAGGTACTTGACCATCGGCGAGAGATCCATGCCCCACGATGACAGACTGGCGGTATAGCTGCCGTCGCGAGAATAGTCGCGGTCCTGAAAACCCATGATCAGCGCTCCACATAATGAGAATTCTCGATTACCGCGACTCGCTGGGTCCGTTGATGATTCGCTCGTCGATTTTCGCCTCCATCCATTGTTTCGCCCATCGTGGGTCGCGGTCAACGCGTGACATTCGACTTATTGGCCGATCCCACGCAGCCCGCCTCTGCAACGGCGTTGTCGGCCGGGCTTCATCGGCGAGCTTGTTTTTTTCTGCGGCGCTGTCAGCTTTGGGATAAATCGGCTGACTCTCTTCTGTAACCTGACCGTAGACCGATCCGCTGCACGCAATCGATGGGAAAAACCGTTCGACCTGATCCGTTTCTCAATGGTCAGTTGTGAGATGGAAGGGGTCGGCACGGGCCTTCATGCGCCCGCCATTCGGCCGAACTCCGGGCCGGGTCGCCTGGGAGATTGCTCTTCCAGGGCGAGCCGGCCTGATCTTATGTCGTTTCTTCGTTACAAAGCTTAACTAAACATTATGGCACGCTCGTTGACGACGACTCATATTACCGCTTTTTCAGCGACTTTCGGCCCGATCGGCGTCAGCAGCCATATCATTTTCTCTCGCTTACTTAAGAAGGACTGGGCGAACGACGATCAAAGAAATGCCTACCGACCTCGGTTTGATTCTATTCGAAAGAGATCTCGCGCAGGACGAAACGGCAGGAGGTTTGCCGATGAAGCCGCTCCCAAGGATGGGACGTCGCGCCGGTACGCGTTATTCTGTTTTTACCGACCGTGCTGCTCGTACCGGCTACCGGCTGCATGCACCAGCAGCTTCAATTCATCGCGGGACGGACCGCGAACACTTTGCCCGACCTGCAATACCAGCAGGTCATGGACAACCTGGCGATGATCGCCGCCAACCCCGGTTTCCTCCCGTACTTGGCGGTTGCCGGACAGGGCTCGATCCAGGTGACCGATGGCGGCACCTCGTCACTCAGTCTGAACTTGGCACCGAAGACATTGACGTCCGGAATATTCGGCTTGGGTGCTTCGCGGAACATAACGGGAACTTGGAGCCTGGGCACGATCACGAGCCCCGAGAAAATCCGCGGCATGCAGACGGCTTACCAGCAGGCTGTCCGTGGGTCGGTGCAAGGTGACCCTGCCTACGTCTGGTTGAAGATCGGCTGCAAGAAAGACGTGCACAAGCATGCGAGTTACGTCGGTCACCACGGCCAAGTCTTCGTCTGGGTCATGCCGGATGGGATCGCCGGCCTCTCCGACCTGACCCTCGCGATCATGGACATCGCCACCCGCGCAGACATGGTTCCTCACCCGGTCGCGCCATCCCGCGGAACCGTCGGTGACAATGCCGCGCCCGAGTCAGTACCCCGCCGCAACTTCCAGGTTCCTCCCTCGGGACCGGTGTTCACTCCAGGCGTCCATTGAGACCGGCGGCGTCTTGGTTCAGCTGACGTCGTTGTTTGATTGTGGATCGATTCGTCTGGCCGGCTATTCGGATTTTGCTGACAATCCCCTGGTTTCCTGAAGGTGAAACTGATGTCTCGGCATCAATCCTCGGTTGCGACCCTCCGGAGCTTTGGCAATGGCCGTGAACCCGGTATCGACTCCAGTCTGGCAAGAGCCATTGGAGCGTGATGGATTCGCGATCATCGAGAGTGTCTTGGCACCCGAACGGGTGGCGGAATTGATCGAGGTTACCCGAACATGCTGCCTTTCCGAGAACGACGGAGTGCTCCGACGTGGCGGCGAAGTCTATGGCGTGCGTGACCTGGTCTGGCGTGTCAGCGAGATTCGTCAACTGGCGCGGACGCGAGAGTTACTCGATATCGTTGAGGCCATCCTCGGCCCGGGCGCATTTGTGGTGCGAGGGCTCTTCTTCGACAAGACTCCCACGACCAACTGGAATCTCCCGTGGCACCAAGACATGACGATCGCCGTCCAGGCCCGCCGAGAGGTGGCTGGCTTCGGCCCTTGGACGCTGAAGGCCGGAATTCCGCACGTTCATGGTCCGGCGGAGCTGCTGGCGCGGATGGTGACGATTCGTCTCCACCTCGACGATTGCGGAAGCCAGAGCGGACCGATGCGAGTGCTGCCAGGCTCGCACGCCGCAGGTAAGCTCGATCCGAGTGCCATCGCGGCCTGGTCGGCTCGCGCCGACCAACAGGCGGTCGACTGCCTCGTCCCCGCGGGGGGCGCCGTGGTGATGCGACCGCTGCTCCTGCACGCCTCGGCGTCCGGGACCGGGGAAGGCCACCGCCGCGTGATCCATCTCGAGTATGCCGCCGAAACTCTGCCTGACGGTCTCGAATGGTTCGGATCGGCGACCGGTGCGTAGAACGGAATTCATTCCGTTTCTTCGATCCATTCGGCATTGGAAAAGCCGCGCTCAGAAATCGCGTGTTTCGGCTTCCCAGAGGATATCGCTGACGAGCACCGCCGCCACGAGCAAGAGCAGCGGGAAAGCGATCAGCCACCAGTGCGGCAGAATGTACAAGTAGATGGCCGGGAACAGCCACCGATACGAGCGGCAGCAGCCGCGAGCCGAACCAGCGCGCCGGGCGGATGCCACTCGCGAACGCGCCGAGATACGCCAGCGGCATGAGCAGCCAGATGTGAAACGCCGGGCCGGTCATCGACCACTCGAACGGGCCGGGATGCGTTCGCGGCAGGGATGCCCACGTCGCATAAATCAGGATCGGCACGAGTGTGCACACGAGCAGCAAACCGATTCCCGTCAACAACTTCGTCAAGAAGATGGTCCGCCGGGCCAGGGGAAGGTGCAGGAGGTACAGGGCCGTCCCCTGGCTCGGCTCCCAGGCGGACTGCCGGAATCCCAGGGCGATCGCCAGTGCGACGCCAATGAAGAAATACATGGTCAAGAAATTATCCTGAACAAAAGGCACATCGGGTGCTTCCACGTTCATTCCGGGGATCCATCCGACAAACGACGTGAGCACGCGGCTCCATTTTCCCGTCAGCTTGCTCAGGTAAACGAGATAGAGCCCGAGCGATAGGGCGGCAAACAGCCTGGTTTCACGCAGTTCCTTTCTCACGATGGCCAGCACCATTTTGTTTTCTCCAGCGAGGGCTTACCGACGAGATTCACGATTCGAGCACCAGATCACCGACGTCACCGTGGAACGATCTCCGCGATCACTTCAGGCAAAGATCTCGATTCCCTTGAGGGCAGGATCCGGGAAGCGTGTCCCGCACTCCGCGCAGGCGACACGGTCGCGGGGAGCCCGAGCATGGCAATTCGGACAGGGCTGTCGGATCGGCCAGCGCCGATAGAGCAGGAAGCCCACGTAAGCCGGGAGACCGAAGAGGAACACAAAGACCGCCCAGGCGAACTGCTCTCGCTTCGAGAGGCCGAACGCGCGACTCCGTCTCTTGGTCATCACGGCGAGGACCAACGCCAGAGCGAAGACTACCAGGAGCGAAGGCCATGAATCTCTGAGCATGGCACTCACGGCCGCCGGATAGCTCTGCGCCTGATCGACGCTCATCAGGAATAATGGCTCGACCACGACCAGGATCGCGGGTGCCGGAACCGCGAGAGCGAGCAGGAGGGCTCCCATTTCTTGGGTCAACCCGATCGGCCCGTTTTGCAGGATCACCTCGAACCGATCCTGGATCGTTCCGTCGGCCGCGATCCGGTACATCGTCAGCGGCGTGATGTTGGAGGATCTCCGAGTCGTCGCCGGTCGTGGAATTCGGCGATGGCCTGGCCGTTGCCGATCTCGTACCAAGTCACCGATGCTCTGGCGGTCGGCTTCGGTGGGAATGGTGAAGACCCTGGTGACTTGTAATTGTGATCTAACGTGTAGATCTGCTGTCCTGTCCGCACCAGGATGGGTTGTTCCTTTGCCGGATGGCCCTGGCCATAGGACGAGAGTGCGGGAATTCCCAGCGACTCGATCGGCTCCGGCGTCTCGAAGACGGTCGTGACCGTCCGCGTGGCGAGGTCGACGAGTCGGAGACGGTTTCCGGATGGGACATGGACCAGGCGCGGCGGAAGGTCCCATCGATCGGGCCGAAGCCCGCAGCCGCTCCACGTTGCCCCGAATCAGATCGAGATCGGCGCCGAGCTCCATTGCGAATAGTCCATCATCAGCGGGCTTCGCACGGGAATCCACTCGTCGATCGGCACAGGATCTGAGCGAAAGCCCGAGCAGTCCGATGAACCCGACCCGGCGATTGCTCTCCCGCTCGTAGCCGACGAAGTAGCCGGCTCCCTCCGGCTTACCGTCGTGCACGAAATACCAGTGGACGGTGGGCTCTTGCTCGTTCACGAAAACCTTGAGCCTCTGCTCCCAGCCGGGCTGGTCGGCGAAGAAGCCGGGTTTCCCATGCTCGCCGGGCATGTACACGCCCGGGAGCAACGTCGGTTCTGGTCCGGAGCCTCCTGCGCCCGGCCGCTCAGGTCGCGGTAAGTCGAGACGGACAGATTGTCGAACCGGGTACTCATGATGAGTGGAGTACCATCCGACCTGACCACGAGTTGTTCGTAGGCATCCGCCGGGCCCCTTGCCTCGCACTCGTCAATCGCGGCGAGCAAGCCAGACCACGAGCAAGGACCAGACCGTGCCGAAACCGATCGCGAGTGTCGCCGCCCAGAGGAGTGGACGGACAAAAGAGGACTTGCGGTCGCTCATGATCATGCGGCTCCTCGATCGCTGGTGCTCGGTTGACCTTCCGTCGTGTCCTCACCAAAAACGGGTAACGACCGCCGGGGCCCGCGGGTGTAGTCGACGAAGGCGTCTTCGAGGTTCAGCCCCACGACGTCCCAGGCGAGCGGCGCCAGCGATTCGATCACCTGGCGCTGTTCCGGTCCGAAGTTGACGATGACGAGCTCGAGGCGGCGGCCCACTTCCCACGCCTGGACGAGCCCCGAACAGCCGGGAAACGCCGGAGGCCGGCCCGGGAACTCGAGCACCAGCTTGCTCACGCTTTGCTTGAAATGTTCGGTAGGACAGTCGACGCGCAACACGCCGTCGACCAGGATGCCGATCCGATCGGCGACGCGCTCGACGTCGGCCAGGATGTGCGAGCTGAAGAGGATCGTCCGCCCCTGGCGCTGAACGAGATGGATCATCGACATCAAGAAATCGCGGCGGGCGACCGTATCCAGGCCCAGCGTGGGGTCGTCCAGAATGAGCAGGTCGGGATCGGGGGCGATCGCCAGGGCCAGGGCGACGTTGGCACGCTGGCCGTTCGACAACCGGCGGAGCTTCGCCCGCGAGGGGATCTCGAAATGTTCGAGAATCTGATCGAGCAACCGCTGATTCCAGCGGTCGGCATGAAACGAGCGGCCGAACCGCACGGCTTCGGCGACCGTCATCCAGCCGTAGAGCGGATGCCCCTCCGCCAGATAGGCGATGCGGCCCCGCACCTCGGGGGGCAAGGTGGCGACGTCGTGCCCCAAGAGCTCGACCCTGCCGTAGTTGGGCTGGGCCATCCCCAGCAGCATCTTGATCGTCGTCGACTTGCCGGCCCCGTTTCGCCCCAGGAAGCCATAGACGGTCCCGGCCGGCACGCGCAGGTCCAGGCAGTTGACCACGCACCGCGAGCCGTAATACTTCGTGAGCCGCTCTGTCACGATGGCATGCGTCATGGAGAGGCCTTTCCGCTCATTTCGAGCCCGACTTCGCCGGATTCCATTGAAACTGCCGCGATCGAGTGGATACGAGCCGCGATACCTCTTCCTCGGAAAACCCCAGGTGCACGGCTTCCGTGAGAAACCGGTCGAGACTTTCCAGCAACCGCCGGCGCCGCGCATCCCTGGTCAGCTCGTCCTTCGGCTCGGCGACGAACACCCCACGCCCCGGGCGATTGTTGAGCAAGCCCTCGCGCTCGAGCTCGGTATAGGCCCGAGCGACCGTGTTGGGATTGATCACCAGATCGCGCGAAAGCTGGCGCACCGAAGGCAACTGCTCTTCGGGCTTCAGGTCGCCGCGAGCGATCGCCTCGCGCACCTGCTGCACCAGTTGCTGATAAATCGGCAGGCGGCTCGCGCTGTTGATTTCATACTGCATGGGGTCACCTTGATTAACTGTACTAATCGTCTTAATACAGTTCAGCGCGAAAGTCAAGCTCTTGCTGGAGAAAAATCACCAAAATTTTTGCTCGGTCACCGGCCGCCATTGCAGACTTCTTGCTGATCGTCAGCTTGGTTTGTCAGAGCGAAACTGCGCTCCGCCGAGGTCCAGCGGTGAGGTCCGGCGAGGAGGATCAATTCCGGCCAGTCAAAACCAGATGGGGGAGCGGTTGAGGAATAGGCGGGAAATCACTTCCCGATTTGAAGTTGCAGGATACTGGGAGCATAAGCTCCCTGTCTTGAAATCGGGATGCCGTTACCGGCCTGTTCTCAGCGGCTCAGGCCGATGGGTTCGTCGCATCCGACTCGTCCCCATCTGCTCGGCTCGACCCCTGGCGGATCTCACCGAGCAAATAGGTGGTCTTGGCCTGCGACTCATAGTAGGTCCGCATGATCACTTCGGACTGGATGCCCAAGAGGATGCTCATGCCGCCGGCCAGGAAAAACATCACGGTCAAGGAGGGCAGGGGGGTCTCGACGAAGGTCTTGGGTGTCTCAGTCGCGGCCCCACCAGAGGTAGGGCCAAGGAAAGACGTACTTGAAGTAGAGCATCGCCAGGAAGGAGAGGAAGCCCAGGCCGAACGACCACAACCCGAACCGGCCGAAGAAGTGCAGGGGCCGCTGGGAATAGCGCTGGAGGAACCGGATCAGGATCAGGTCCAGGACGACGTTGAAGGTGCGGCCCATTCCGTACTTGGTTTTCCCGGCGGTGCGTGGGCGATGATTGACGACCAGCTCGGTGACCCGCGCGCCCTGCCAGGCGGCGAAGATCGGGATGAATCGGTGCATCTCGCCGTAGAGCCGGACCCCTTCGAGCACGCGGCGGCGGTACGCCTTGAGCGTGCAGCCGAAGTCGTGCAGGGGGACACCCGAGAGCCGCGCGATCAGGCGGTTGGCGATCCACGAGGGGACCTTCCGCGAGACCAGGGCGTCGTGGCGGTCCTTGCGCCAGCCCGGAGACGACGTCGTAGCCCGCATCGAGCTGCTCCAAGAGCCGGGGGATGTCGGCCGGGTCGTTCTGGCGGTCGCCGTCGATGGGCACGAGAACCTCGCCCCGCGCCTGGTCAAGCGCGGCCGACAAGGCCGCGGTCTGGCCGCAGTTGCGCCGCAGGAACACGACCCGGACGTGCTCGGGATCGCGCTCTTGGATCGCCTTCAACCGCGCGGCCGTGCCGTCGGTCGAGCCGTCATTGACGAAGATCAGCTCGTAACGCATCGCCAACCCGCGCAGCACCGCATCGAGCTCGGCGTGCAGCGGCTCGACGTTGTCGACCTCGTTGAAGACCGGAATCAAGACCGACAGAGTCGAGCGGGTCCGACCTCACCCTCCCCGAATCACGCAATGTCATTGTAAGGAGATCACCCCTTGATGTATTGAAGCAGATATCGGCGGCTGATGATGAGCGAGTCAAGCCGCGACTCGACCGATCCTTCGAAGGCGCGATCCTCGACCTCGATGGCGACGTGCCCTTTGTAGCCGACATCGCTCAAGGCACCGAAGAAAGCACCCCAGCGGACGTCGCCCAGGCCGGGGATCTTGGGGGTGTGCCACAGATTGGGATAAGACAAGACCCCGTGCTGATCGAGCGCTGCCCGGTCGATCCGGGCGTCCTTGGCGTGGACGTGGAAGATCCGGTCCTTGAATTCCGCCAGAGGTGCGATGTAATCCACTGTTGCCAGATCAGGTGCGAAGGGTCGAAGTTCAAGCCGAAGTTCGGGCTGGGAATATCCTGGAACATCCGCCGCCAGATCGAAGGCGTGGTCGCCAGGTTCTTGCCGCCGGGCCACTCGTCGCGGGTGAAGAACATCGGACAGTTCTCGATGCCGATCTTGACCCCCTTGCCCTCGGCATGGGCGATCAAGGGGCGCCAGACCTCGAGAAACCGCGGCCAGTTGGCGTCGACCGAGAGGCTCGGGTCGCGGCCGACGAACGTATTGACCACGCCGACGCCCAGCGCCGCCGCGGCGTCGATCACCTTGCGCAAATGCGACACGAATACCTCGGCCTCGGCCTGATCGGCCGACAACGGGTTGGGATAATAGCCCAATCCCGAGATCGCCACCTGATGAATCGCCTGGAGGGACTGGATCTTCTCGATCGCGTCCAATGACAGGTTGGTCGCGTCGAGGTGCGTCACCCCGGCATACCGGCGTTCGGACCCGCCCGGCGGCCAGCACATCAGCTCGACGCTGGAGAAGCCTGCCTGTTGCGCGAAGCTCAGCACCTGATCCAGCGTGAACTCCGGCAAGATCGCCGAAACAAATCCGAGCTTCATCGATCTGATCCCTCCACACGTAACCGGTCACCATACGTTTCTTAACCACGGAAAACACGGAAAACACGGAAGAATACATAATTAAATCAATTATAAATTAGAAATCATGTATTTTAATATTTTATTAATTGGGCTTTATTGAATTGGATTCTTTCCGTGTTTTCCGTGTTTTCCGTGGTTAAGGTATTTGATACTCCGTGACCGGCACCCACGTTTCGGCGGCGGCGCTCTGGGCGATTGCCTCGCAAAGTCGAACCTCGTGGTCGCCGTCGGCGAAGGTGGGAACGTCGGGCGTTCCGCGGCCGGCCGCGCCCGCGATGATCCAGCCGTAGACGTCGAGGTAGAGCTGCTTGAACGTGTCGGGAAACCCCTCGGCGTGCCCGCCGGGATAGTGGCTGATCGCGGCGGCGGCCGGACCCAGCAGGGCCGGGTCGCGCTCCAGGACTTGATTCGGGCCTCGCCGCGACCCGATCCAGAGCCGGTTGGGCGATTCGCTGTCCCAGCAGATGGCTCCCTCGGTAGCCGCGATCTCGATCGTCAAGCGGTTCTTGCGACCGGCGGTGACCTGGGAGACGTGAAACGCTCCCCGCGCGCCGCCATCGAACCGCAGGAGCACCGCGGCATGATCGTCGGTTGTGACCTCGACCGATTGCGACGTGCGGGGAACCGGCGGGTGCGCTCGAGCCGCCAAAGGTATCGACCGTTCCCGAGGGCTTGTACCGCCGGGTATGGAACGTGGCCAGATCGGCGTTGACGGCCCGAATCGGCGCTCCGATCAGAAACTGAGCCAGGTCCATCCAATGAGTACCGATGTCGGCCACGGCGCGGAGATTGGTCCGGCCGTCGGGCTCGACCCGCCAGTTGTAATCCGCCGGGTACAACAGCCAGTCCTGGACGTATGAGCCGGTGACGCTGAGCACGCGGCCCAGCGAGCCGCTGGCGATCCGCTCGCGGATCTCGTGGCAAAGGGGATAATAGCGGATATTGTAGTTGACCGCGGCCGCCTGGGCCGGACGTGACTCGGCCAGGGCCCGCAGCGCCGCGGTCTCTTGCGAGGATGTCGCCAAGGGCTTCTCGCAAACCACGTGCCGGCCTGATTCCAGGACCCGGCGCGCCTGTTCAAAGTGGTGCGCATTCGGCGAGGCGACGTGGACGACTCCCACCCGCCGATCGCCCAACAGTTCGTCCAGGTCGCGATAGACACGGGGGATCCCCAGCCGCCGGGCCGCGCCTTCGGCTCGCTCGGGCGACGACCCTAGCAGGCCGACCACCTCGACCCCGATCCGCCGCAACGCCTCGACATGGACCGGGCCGATGAAGCCTCCGCCGATCACGGCGGCCGCCGGAGCGCCTCGGATCACACTAGGTGAACTCATGGATCTTTCCGATACAATCGCTGCTCTGAGCGGGGCTAGAACCGCAAGACTCCCAAGGCAACCCCCACCGCCAGCCCAACGAAATGCGCGGCGTTGCCGATCGGTCCCAGCACGCCGGTCATGCAGAGCACGAGCCAGAGCGAGCATGATGTTGACGGTGTTGGGATGGACCATCATCCCCTGTTCGGGCTCGTAAAGACCTTTCATCCAGATGTAGCCGAACAAGGCGTAGACGACGCCCGACAAGCCCAGGCAATAGTGGGGTTCACCGGGATCGGTCCGTTCCATCCACATGTACTGGCCCACGTTGGACAGAATGGCCGAGATCAAAACCAGCCCAGCGAGCCGCAGCGTCCCCCGTCGGATCTCGATCAGAGTACCAAGGTAGCTGAGCCACGACATATTGAAGAAAATATGCAAGATGCTTCCATGCATGAATATCGGCGTCACGAGCCGCCAAATCTCGCCATGGCGAAGGCCGGAAAGGCCGTCGTCGATACTGTCCCTGCGCGTCCTGGTAGTAGATCGCGAAGATAGAGTCTTTCCTCGACCGAGTCTCCCCACTCGGAGTTGTTGCAGGAGGAAGACGACCACGCAAACGGCCACCAGGGCCATGGTCAGGGGGCGTCGGCGAAAGCCGGGGTAAGCCCACAAGTCGGCGACCCGGCGATCGTTCTTGCGAAACTGCCGCTCGATCTGTTCTTGCTTTCGGCGGACCGCCTCGGCGGCTTGCTGCGGCGTCGCGGTACCGAGGCGAATCCGGGGCGCTCACGTAGCGACTGCAACTCGTCGCGGGCCCGTGTGAAGTGGTCCTCGTTGTAGATCCAGAGTTGCCAGCCCTCAGGCTGGCTCATCGACGCGCGTCTTGATGCCGAGCCCCAACAGGTAGTCGGCGAAGACCTTGGGATCGAGGCTCTTGGGCAATGTTCCGATCTGGCGCACCGGTCAATTCCCTCGAATCAATCAAAGGGCCAGGCGGACACAGTCGGCCTGGGTGATGCCGACACTGTCACGACACAACAGACTACCACAAGAAGACCGTCGGCACAGCAACCCGATCGGTCCGCCGCCAGGTTTCCCGGCTTGTTTGCTCCACGATCGCTGTCGGCCGATTGGCTAGCCGCGACTGCCGTGATAGGATGATTTCAGCTCACGCTTTCGTCCCATGACGAGATTCGCCATGGCCACCATCAACGCGATTAAGAGACCGCCGCGCAAGACCTGGACCGTCGCCGACCTCTACCGCCGGTTCGGCCCGATCGCTTTCGAGCGCATCCGCCAGGACCCGCCTCCGGGCTCCGGGACCGTCGACGACGTCAACCGGCTCAACGACCACGAAGACCGGCTCTACGAGCTGGTCGACGGCATCTTGGTGGAGAAAACCGTGGGTCTCGAGGAATCCGTCATTGCCGGGAATATTCTGACCATCCTCAATATCTTCGTCAAGCCGCGTGGACTGGGGCTGGTGGCCGGCGAAGCGGGCACGATTCAGCTCGATATCAACTTGGTTCGGATCCCCGATGTCGCGTTTTTCTCGATGGAGCGCTGCCGGGCGGCGAGATCCCCAAGGAGCCGATTCCCCTCCTCGTTCCCGACCTGGCCGTTGAGGTCATCAGCCGGAGCAACACCCCCAAGGAGATGGGGGAAAAGCTCAAGGAATATTTCGAGAACGGAGTCCGCCTGGTCTGGTTCGTTCGGCCGCGGAGCCGGGTCGTCGACGTCTACACGGCGCCGGACCACTTTACCCGGCTGACGGCCTCGATGCGGCTCGACGGCGGCGACGTCCTGCCCGGCTTCTCAGTCCAGGTCGGCGAGCTGTTCCAGATGCCGAAACGGCCGAGCGACAAAGGGAAAGAGAAAGGGAAGAGAAAAGGAATGGTCCGCGGCGCGGTCGTTGAGGGGTTGCGCAGCTCACTGCCTACTGCCGGGAGTCTGCACCGATCATGTCCAATACGCCGCCTCGGTATCGCCTGGTGATCTTCCAGACCATCGACGAGCCCCAGGAGCTGCGCGACCTGGTTTGCCGGGTGACGGGGATGCACCCGACCGACGCGGTGCAATGGCTGGCCCGCGCGCCCGGGACATGGCCTCAGCCGCTGGAGGAGTCCGAGGTGCGCAAGCTGCTGGAGGGACTGTTTCGAAGCCGGAATCGCGGCCGAGGCGTGGCGAATCGACCAGTTTCCGGAGCTCAGTCCGTCACGGACGGTCCACCGGGCCGCCTGTATGGCCGAGGGTTTCCGGGTCGAGGGCTTGCGGGCCGAGCCGACGCACTGGGTGCCTTGGGAACGGATCGAGCTGATTTGCGCCGGCCGGATCGGCGTCGAGGATGAGTTTCGCTACGTCCAATCTCCTCGATGGCCGTCGATGGTCGTCGCGGGATTCCGCGCACTGGCCTTGATGAAGCCCCAACCGTCGAGCCGCCTTGCCCGCGCCTCCCGAATTCCACGCGACCCGGTGGGCGAGGTCATTGTCGTCCGCCGTGACCCGCGGGTCGCCTTCCGGGCCGTCGAGAACCAGATGAACTACGCGTACCTCGGCAAGCGACGCAGCCACTCCGCCGCCGAGAATTTCCCGATCTTCGTCGCTGACCTCTGTGCCCGAGCCGACATCGGCGTATATTACCCCCTCGACCCGTTCGCTACTGGAGCACAACGACCGCAAGGCGAGCATGAATTCCCCAGCTCTCAGGCGCTCCTGGACTACGCGACCCACCGATTGCTCTGGAGCTGGTATCGCCGCGACCGCGACGCCCAAACCCGATCGGACGACCCGGACCGGGAAAACACGGCACCGACGGGGCACCGGTAGCGATGTTGATACCGATGAACACGGAGAACCGTCGTAACCACTGCCTACCTAGGTCTTCCATCTCTCAGATCCCGACAGCCGAAGCGGAAAGACTCTTGCCGGCGACTCGGTGGACTGCGATTCTTTCCATTTTCGCTTGGTCTTGTTACACTTAAATCCACGACGCAATCGTTCAGCAGAGAGTATCGACACACCCAAGGCCGTCGGTGCGTCCTTCCTTCCATTGGCGGGACGTTCGGCGTAACATCATCGATTGTCGACCGGTTGGAGACCTTGTTCCGTGCCGCAAAATGACCGCTACCTGTTCACAAGTGAATCCGTCTCGATGGGCCATCCCGACAAGATGGCCGACCAGATTTCCGACGGCATTCTGGACGCCACTCCTGGCGCAAGATCCCTATGCTCGGGTCGCCTGCGAAAGCTTGCTCACCACCGGCCTGGTCTGCCTGGCCGGTGAGATCACGACCAAGGCCATGGTCGACTATCCGGCGATCGTTCGCCAGATCGTGCGAGAGATCGGCTACACCTCCAGCGACATGGGCTTCGACGCCACGACCTGCGCGGTCATGGTCGCCCTGGGCAAGCAGTCGCCCGATATCGCCGTGGGCGTGGACGAGGACACCGCGAAGGGCAAGGACATCGGCGCCGGCGACCAGGGGATGATGTTCGGCTTCGCCTGCAACGACACCCCGGAGCTGATGCCGCTGCCGATCGCGCTGGCGCACCGGATCATCAACCGGATCACCGAGCTGCGACAAGACGGCACGATCCCCTGGCTTCGCCCCGACGCCAAGAGCCAGGTGACCATCGAATACGACGGCTACACGCCGGTCCGGGTCGATACCGTCGTCGTCTCCACGCAGCACGCTCCCAGCGTCTCGCATGCCGAGATTGTGGAGACGATCACGAAGCAGGTCATCGAACCGGTCCTGCCCTCGGATCTGACCGACGGCTCGATCACTTACCACATCAACCCGACGGGGAAATTCGTCATCGGCGGTCCGCACGGCGACTCGGGCGTGACCGGACGGAAGATCATCGTCGACACCTACGGCGGCATGGGCCGGCACGGCGGCGGTGCCTTCAGCGGCAAGGACCCCACGAAGGTCGACCGCTCGGCCGCCTACATGGCCCGGTACGTCGCCAAGAACATCGTGGCCGCGGGCCTGGCTGAGCGGTGCGAGATCCAACTGGCCTACGCCATCGGCGTCTCCGAGCCGGTCAGCGTCCACGTTGACACCCAAGGGACCGGCCAGTTGCCTGACTCGCTGATCGCCGAGCTGGTGCGCAAGCACTTCCGGCTCAATCCCTCGGGGATCATCAAGCACCTCGACCTGCGGCGGCCGATCTACCGCAAAACCGCCAGCGGCGGCCACTTCGGTCGCTCAGAACCCGAGTTCACCTGGGAGAAGACCGACAAGGCCCACGTCCTCCGCGAGGCGGCCAACGCCTTCGCGCCGTCGACCGTCGCCTGAGTCTGTCTGAGCGAGCGGTTCCTCCTGATCGAGCCCACTCATGCCCGCCTCGTGGCAAGCCCTGTCAGCACAGGCCAGAGCGGCGTTCACCGCCCAGTTCGGCGGTGAACCGACTGCCCTGGCCTGTGCCCCCGGGCGAGTCGAGCTTTTGGGCAACCACACCGATTACAACGGCGGCCTGGTCATGGCCGCGGCCATCGATCGCATCGACGGTCGTGGTGGGCCGTCGTGTCGCCGGCCGCCAGGCGAGAGTTTTCTCGATCAACTTCGGCCAGACCGACGCCTACTCGCTCGACGCAATCGAACGCACCGAGGCCGGGGCCTGGACCCGCTATGTCCGCGGCGTCTGCTGGGCTTTGACCCAGTGGCGCGGGACGCTCTCGGTCCGGATTCGAGGCGGTCGTCGTGGGAGACGTCCCACTCGGGGCGGGACTCTCCAGCTCGGCGAGCCTCCAGGCGTCGGTCGCCTGGTTTCTGATCCAGCTCGGCGTGGTCCCGGACCTGTCGAGCCGGGACTTCGACGGCGATCGCGCCGACCCATTACGTATGGAGCTGGCCAAAACGCTCCGGCGGTCGGAGAACGAATTCGTCGGGGTCGGCTCGGGCTTGCTCGACCAATTCTCGAGCCTCTTCGGCCGTGCCGGTCATGCCCTGTTCCTCGATTGCGACACGCTGGTCCATGACAGGCTTGCCTCTGGGCACGCCCACACCGGCAATCGTGGTCTGCGACTCCAAGACCTCGCGACGGCTCGCCGACGGGATGTATGACCAGAGACGCGCGGAGTGCGATCGCGTCGCGGCTGTATTTCGGGATCGCATTCCCCACCAAGGTGAATTCCTGCTCTCGTGGGTGGGGATCGAGCAGCTCGAAGCCGCCTGGGATCACCTTGACCCGGTCGGCCGCAAACGAGCCCGGCACGTCTTGAGCGAGAATGAGCGGGTGCGCCAGGGCGTCGACGCCCTGAAGGCCAACGACATCGTCGCATTCGGCCGGTTGATGTCGGCCTCACACGCCTCCAGCCGGGACGACTTTGAAAACAGCTCGCCCGCGCTCGACGCCCTGATCGAAGCGGCCGAGGCTGCTCCCGGCTTCCTGGGAGGCAAGCTCTCCGGGGCCGGCTGGGCCGGCTGCACGGTCAACCTGGTCCGGGCCGAGAAGGCCGACGAGTTCGCCGAAGTCGTACGCACGGCGTATGCCCGGAAGACCGGCACCACCCCGGAGATTCACATCTGCCACGCCGCCGACGGCGCATTCGGCGTCGATCTCGTGCCAAACGGTTCTTGAATCCGTATCATAGGGACCACGTCCTGACGATCCGAATCAAACCCGGGGGGAGACCATCCATGCTCTGGGCACGAATGCTGGCCGACCTGATTGTCGTGATCCATGCGGCCTACGTCAGTTTCGTCGTATTCGGCCTGCTGGCGATCCTGGTCGGAGCCGTTCTTGGCTGGAGCTGGGTCCGAAACTTCTGGTTCCGCGTGATCCATTTGACCGCGATCGGGATCGTGGTCGCCGAGGCGCTCGCCGGAATCCCTTGCCCGCTGACCGTCTGGGAACAACGGCTCCGGAAGACGGCCGGCCAGACCGGCTATCCGGGCGACTTCCTCGGCTACTGGGCACACCAGTTGATCTTCTACCGACGCCGAGCCCTGGGTCTTCACAGTGGTGTACGCTGTGTTCGGCCTGGCGGTCCTGGCCGCGTTCGTGCTGCGCCGCCCCGCGATCGGCCGGTCCGAGAACGCAAGCGCTGATATCGATCGAGACTGATCGGCCGAAGTCCGAATTCCGTGAAGCGTAACTCGATCAATGACAGGAGGAGCAACGTCATGATCCGGAGGAACATGTCCGGCGTGGAATCGTGGAGGACGGGTGCTGGGCTTGTCGGTCTTGGTCTGCGTTTCTGGTCATCGGAATCGCGCCGGGGCGGGCGAGGGCCGAGACCTGTCTGTCGCCGTTTGTGAAGCGGCTCGACCGGCCCGAGAAATACCTCTACGTGTTCTGTGTCGACGCCGACGCCAAGGATAACGACTTCTTCGCCGTGATCGACGTCAACCCCGACAGCGGGACCTATGGCACGATTCTCCACACGGTCGACCTCGGCACCAAGGGGAATGAAACGCATCACTGGGGCTACACCGATGACCGGACGAAGATCTGGGCGGGCGGCTTGTTCTCGAACCGCGTCTGGCTCATCGACGTGGCGACGGATCCGGCCAAGCCGCGAATCGAGAAAGTGATCGAGAACGTCACCGAATTGTCCGGTCTGTCGGGCCCTCACAGCTATTACGCGTTGCCGGGCCGGATGCTGATCGCCTTCCTGGGCTCGTCGAGCGGCGGCTTGCCGGCCGGGCTGGCCGAGTTCACCAACGACGGCAAGTTCATCCGCCGGCTCGAAAACCCCAGCGAGGCACCCTACGGCTATGACGTGGCGATCAAGCCGGCCCTCAACCGGATGGTCACCAGCAGCTTCACCCCGGTGCGCAACTACAAGAAGCCGTTGGCCCAGATGGACTTGAAGGACTTCGGCCGCGAGCTGGTCGTCTGGGACTTCAAGAACCGCCAGCCGCTCCAGGTGGGCAAAGCCGGGCCTGGCGCCCCTGGAAGTGCGCTGGAGCCTCAAGCCGGAGAACAACTACGGGTTCACCAACTGCGCCTTGGATAACTCGATCTGGATGTTCAAGGGCAACAGCGAGGGCAGCTACGAGTTCAAGAAGGTCGCCGACACCGGCGCGCTGCCGGCCGACCTGCGCCAGAGCCCCGACGACAAATACCTCTATGTGAGCTGCTTCGGCGATAACGTGATCCAGCAGTGGGACGTCTCCGACCCCGAACACCCCAAGCTCACGAGCACGGTCGCCCCGGTCGTGCAGCCCAACATGATGCACGTGACCGGCGATGGGAAAAGAATGTACGTCTCGAACTCCTTGCTCTCGACGCTCGACCACTCGGGACGTTTCTACGTCCGCCTGGTCCACGTCGGCCCCGATGGCATGAAGGTCGACCCGTTCTTCAACATCGACCTGAACCAGTTCAAGACCGGACCGGCCCGTGGGCATGACATGCTGATCAATTAAGAGAGTTCGCCATTGACGCCGACTAATGGCCCGGAAAATCGACCTGACACCGATCAACGTGACACCGATTAACGAGGCCAGCCCCAGTCCCGGCCCGGGTTCGGCCCGCTGCCGATGCGACGGAGCCGCGCCGGAGGCTCGATCAATCCTCCAGGCCCAACTCCTGGAGCGACTGCGCCTTCAGCAGCGCCAGGGTCAGCGTCTCGAGCCGCTCAGGGCTCAGGTTCTCGAGGCGCTCTTGCGGCGCTGGGACTCAACGGGCCGAACCGGGCCTCGAGCAGCTTCTGGATCACCGTCCGCCAGCCTTGTTGCAAACCTTGTTGCAAACCCGCTTGCACGCCCTTCTCAAATGTCGTCACCGCCATGGCTTGGGCCCCCTGATAACGCTCGGTCCGAAGCAGCTCCTCCAATTCTTGCGCTTGTGCCTCGTCCAGCGTAGCGTATGCCTCCAGGCAGTCCAACAGCAGATACCGTCGATAGTCATTCTCCCGCGCCTCGGCCAGTCGCCGCAACGCCTCGGCATGCACCGCCGCACGCCGCGCCGCCGGCACTCGCATCAAGGCCGTCAACGCCACTCCCAAGAGATGCTCCCCGGCCACGTACTGCTCGCCATCGAGACCCGGCAGCCCTACGTAGGCATACGTGAAGGACAGCAGCCGATGGTCCCAATACTTCTCCTCGTAGACGTCCCAGCCGATCCCGTCCAGCCCCACCCGCAAATACAGCGCGATGGGCAGGACCGGCAACCCGTGCCGGCGGCGGAGCTGCTGGTAATAAGAGAACATCCGGGGTCGTAGCGGCGCCACCGTGTCCCGGGATTCGATCTCGACATGGATCAAAGTCAGCCAGCGGTCGGCGGGCTCTCCCGGGGCCGTCGCCGGCGGCGGCACGCCGGGACGCAGTGGCAAGCGGGCGACCAGGTCGATGGAGCGGCGTTTCCCCCGGGGCGGATCGATGAAGACCTCCTGTTCCAGCCAATCGACGCGTGAGAAGTCGAAGCGATCGGCCTAGGCGGGAAAGAACACCTGGAAGAATTCGGCGACGAACGCTTTCAACAACGATTTGAACCGTTGGTCATGGTCAGTCATGGCACGCCCCTGTGCCGGTGCCTCAGTCCCGTCTCCAAGCCACGGTGCGGTGGCGAGGAATTATGGCACACAAGCCACCAGCCGTCTCATCCTCAACGTCATACAGAACACGGTTGCCGTCACGTAGTTCGACTTCGGCGAGCGGATAAGTTCGGTTCGCAGTTCCCATCGCGGCCTCGGCGATCGCCTGGACGACCGAACCATGAAGAGAAACCAAGCTGGCACGAACCGATCGTCTTGGTAGCATGTCGGTTGGGCTCGCTCCCGAACGGCTTGCAGGTTGTTCGTCGGTTCCGGTCTTCGGGGTTTGGGTCCATGAGGAGTCGATCATGCCTCAGGCCACCGGTCCAGATCACGACCAGCGCCTCAAAGTGCTGCTCAAGGAGTTCTTCGAGGCCTTCTTCCTGTGCTTCTTCCCCGCCTGGGCGGCGCGGTTCGAGTTCACCGAGGTCGACTGGCTGGACAAGGAGCTGTTCCTGGCACCGCCGCAGGGCGAGAAGCGGCAGCTCGACCTGGTGGCCCGGCTGCGGCTGCGGCCCGACGCGCCGACCGCCCCGCGCGGGCGTGACCGACCTGGTGGCCCTGGTCCACGTCGAGCTGGAGTCGCGAGCCAGCACCCTCGCCTTCCGGCCGCGGATGTTCGACTACTACGTCCAACTGCGGCGCGACACCGGGCTGCCGGTGCTGCCCATCGCGCTGTTCCTCCGCGTCGGGCTCGACGGGATCGGCTGGGACGTGTACGAGGAACACTTCTGGGAGCAGCGGATCATCCGCTTCGAGTACGCCTACGTCGGCCTGCCGGCCCTGGACGGCGGGCGTACGCGACGGGCGAGAACCTGCTGGGGGTGGCGCTCGAGCGCCCTGATGCGGCTGCCGGCGGACCGGCGGGCCGAGCTGTACGCCGAGGGGTTGAAACGGATCGCCGGTTCGGGAGAGAATGACTATCGGCGATTCCTCCTGGCCGAATGCCTGGAGGCTTACGCGGAGCTGGACGAGGCCCAGAAGGAGCGGCTGCAAGCGTTGTTGCACACCGAGGCGTATCAAGAGGTCGAACCCCTCATGAAGACCACCTACGAACGCGGCATCGAACGCGGCATCGAACAGGGCATCGAACGCGGCATCGAGCAGGGCGAGCGGCGGTCGGCCCTGCGGCTCATGGAAGCCAAGTTCGGCCCGTTGTCTCCCAAAGTCAAGCAACAGGTTGAGGCGCTGTCGCCGGAAGCGCTGGCCCGGCTCCAGATCGATCTGCTCAAGGCGCAAGCCCTTGAGGAACTCCGCCTGGACGACTGAAGCCCAAGTCGTTCGCCACAACCCGCGGCAGGAAAGCTCGGGGGCCTGAGTCAAGGAACATCCAAAGGATCGGCGATCACCGGGTGAACGCGGTCCGAACGCAATTGGGGCCGCTCAGTTATGGAGGCTCGGCGGCTCGAAGGATCTTTTTCAGAGTCGCCCACCGGAGCCACTTGGCCGGGCATGGGGTGCGCTCGGTGGCCGAGGTGCGGATTCGCCAGGATCAGGCCAGCGCGGCCGCACGGCGCGGGAAACGTGCCCCATCGAGGACGACCCATCATGCTTCCGCTTGTGCAGACGCCGTCGATCCGACTGGGCAACCTCTTTCCGCGGCGCGGCGTGTACGCCAAGTGCGAGTTCCTTGCCCCGTCGGGCTGTTTCAAGATTCGCGGTGCGGTGCATCTGCTGGACCACCTGCGTCGCGATGGAGGCACGCGGCAACTGATCGTGCCGTCGATGGGGAACACAGCCCTGGGCGCGGCGACGGGCGCGCAGGCGTTTGGCTTCAGCATGACCGGCGTCGTGCCGCAAACCATCGCCCGGGCCAAGGACGAGAAGCTGAGGGCCTTGGGCGTTGAGTTGATCAAGATTGCCGGCGGGGGCAGCGACCTGCTGCGCTGCGCCACCGACCTCGCCAAGGAACGCGGGGGCTATTTCGTACATCCCCACCTGGACCCGCTTTGGACCGACGGATACCAGTCCATCGCTGCCGAGATCCTACACGACCTCCCCGATTGCCGGTCGCTCGTGTTTCCCGTGGGCGGCGGCGGGCTGCTCATGGGCCTGCTGGCGTACCTGCGGAACAACCCGGCCCCGGTCCGGCTGTTCGGCTGCGAGCCGTACAACTACCCAAAGTACGCCCGTTTCGACCACGCCCGGTCCACCACGATCGCCGACGGGCTGATCCTGGAGATGCCCCACCCACAGGTACAGCAGGCGATTGCGGAAGGGGAGGTCGCCATCTCTCTGGTCCCGGAGGCGGACATCCGCACGGCGCTGAAAGAGCTGTTCGAGGCACAGGCGCTGTTGGTCGAACCGTCGAGCGCGATTACCCTGGCTTTTGTCAAGGCCCACGCCGCGGAACTGGAGGAGCCGATCTGCGTCATCCTCACGGGCGAAAACATCGCTCGCGAGGATCACCGTCGACTGATCGGCGGCGCTGAGGAAGTTCGCCCGCTACTCCGCTCAGATGGGCCAGGGTGTCACGATCAGGGGTAACCATTTCCCCGTGACGAGGTGCGATTCAAGAGGATGTTCAGTTACCGCGGGTTTTGTTGCAATCACTCAACGCCGCGGGTTCCGATCGTGCGTTCATCATTAGTCTCAGAAGCGTCATCACCAGCCGGCAAACTCAAGAGCAACTGGGTTTTGACCGACCACCTGGTTGAAGGGAAAGGTCCACACTCCTGCAAAAATGAGCGTTGTCCCCTTTTTTAAACTCCATTGCCATAGGGAGATATTGCTATAGATTGTGGCCCGATCCGGTTATAGCGATTACGCATGCGTCACACGTAAACCCAATTGATGTAAAGAGATATCGCCAAGAACCCTGTCTCGTGCCGGTCGTAGCGATTACGCATGCGTCACACGTAAACCCAATTGATGCCAGAGGTTATCAGAATTGACCCCTGTTTGGATCCAGTTGTAACGATTACACCTGTGTCACACGTAAACCCAATCGGCGTAATTGGTTCTAGCCAAAGACCCTATCCCGATCCGGTTGTAACGATTATGCCTGTGTCACACGTAAACCCAATTGATGTAAAGAGATGAGGTTTTTTCTCGCGGTCCGGTTATACCTGTGTCACACGTAAGCTCTATTGTGGTAAGGGCATACGGCCGATTCGCTGCCTCTTCGTGAGTGAAAGTGTGTGCGCTGCTCAAACGGTCGACGAAAAGCTCGTCGGTTGGCGTCGAACACTTCGTCCGGGCGAAACTTCAGCCTCGGCCGACCTTGAGCTTGATCACCTGTCTCACCCAGCGCGCGTGCTTCTTCTCGCTGGGGACGACGATCTGGAGCGGGCCATCCCGGGCCGACAGTGGCTGGCCGTCGCGACGGTCGGCCAGAAGGATCACCCGGTCGGTAAACGCTGGGTCCAACTCCGCCAGTGCGAATGCGGCGCGATAGCCGTCGGATGCCTCGACGACCAGATAAAGAGCCATCGCGGGGCCTCGTAAATTGTTTCCAACCGGAACGCCCGCCTTTGCCAGGATGTCGACTAAAGGAACGCCCTCATATTGTGACTCGACCCCGTCGTGTCGCTTGGCCTGCAGCGTTTGGCGCTTGAGTTTGGCAAGGTCGGCGCCGGACAAGGCCAGAGGGTGCGACACGTCGCCGATGACTTGAACGAGCACGGGAGAATCGGCCGGCGAGGAGGTTTTTGGGGATACACTCCCTTTTGGATTATCCTGGGCCACGACGTGAACGCCGGGCATTGCCAGAGACATGGCGAGTCCAGAGAGGGCTCCGAAAAAGCTGCGCCGAGTCGTCATCACGCGGCTCCATGAAAAGAAAAACAGCGGGGGGGAAGGATCGTTGAGGCGGCATCAGTCGTTGACGGCGAGACTGTCCAATTTATGGCGGATGATGTCCCCTTCTTGCAAGTAGACGATCGTCTGGGCGATTTCGGTGGCGTGGTCGGCGACTCGTTCGAGGTTCCGCGCCGTGTTCATCAACTGGAGCCAGGCGTCGAACTGTCCGGGGTGCTGACGGAGGGATTCCTTCAATTCGCGACGAAGCAGACGGTATTGGCGATCGATCAGACGATCGCCGACGACCACCTCCCGCGCGGGTGGCATCGCGTCTGGACAAGGCGTCGTAGCTGGCACACACCTGGGCGAGGACATCGCCGGCCAGCGACTTGAGCGGATCGGGAACGGGCACGCTGTTGGGTTTCTTCGACAGCTTACGAGCGCGCCGGGCGATCCGGGCCGCCAGGTCGGCGATCCGTTCCCAGTCCCGGCTCACTTTGAGGATGGTCGCCAACCGCCGCAGGTCCGAGGCGACCGGCTCGAAGAGAGCCAGGACCCGCAGGCACTCCTGCTCGATCCGGACCTCCGCGCGATCGGAATCCTTCTCCAGGCTTTTCACCTCGGGCACCACTTCAAAGCGGCCCTCGCACAGGACCGCGACGCTCTTGGACAGTGAGTCGACCACCGCCAGGCCCATGGCGAGGAACTCGTCCCAGAGGGCTTCCTGGTCACGTAAGGCGTGCCGAACCGGGAGCGCCGAGGCGCGGTCCGGTCTCCCGGTAACCTTCTCCGCCTCGTGTTGGCGACTCGTCTCCATGGATCGGTCTCCTTCATCCCATCGCGCTCGGGCCGCGAGCTACACTAGATTTAGTCCAGTCCAGTTTGGATCGTCTCCCGGTCCATTGACTCCCATTGTTCGCGCCGGTCGATCGGGATTCAAGGTCGGGGTCCATGCACCTGCGATCGAGGCGCAG
The DNA here is from genome assembly GCA_963779785.1 of uncultured Planctomycetota bacterium. Lineage (GTDB taxonomy): Bacteria > Planctomycetota > Planctomycetia > Isosphaerales > Isosphaeraceae > CAVRFS01. Next base: position 59,633 of record CAWAAW010000048.1, on the reverse strand, counting down.
CCGCTTGCCAGTTTTCCGTGTTCAGTTCCGTGGCTGAACACTGAGAACTGATACACTGAAAACTCCGTCCGTGATCACGATCTAGAGGGTCGATTCATTTCTAAAGTCTTTGTCTTCATGATTCAGACGCGATTTGGATGTTCAAATTCCGCAACGCCTCGCGAAAAAGATTGCATTGGAGTGGAGTGATTCGTTACGCTTTGTATGCCTCTGCCAGAACCGAGTTTCCCTCCTTGTGAAAGACCGCGACGTCCATGAAAACTTCGACACTCGCCAGACTCGCATTTAAGCATACTTACAATCATTTTGCCGAAGAGTTGTATATTCATACGGGGAAAGATGTTACCAAGCCTGTGACTTTCTACGGACTCGTAAACGAGCGCTGCAACGTCAAGTGCCGGTATTGCGAGTACTGGCGGCTGCCCAACTACAAGGATGAGATGAGCATCGAGGAGTGGGAGAAAGCCCTCCTCAGCATCAAGGACTTCGTGGGCACGTTCTCCATTAGTTTCAGCGGAGGCGAGCCGTTCATCAAGCCAGGTTTCCTCGACCTGATGATGTTCTGCCACAACAACGGGATCCACTCCGGTGTGACCACCAACGGTTCGGCGCTCAACAAGAAAAACGCGGCCAAGCTCGTCGAGGCCCGCCCGTGGAACCTGAACGTGTCGGTCGACGCGCCGTTCGCCGACTTGCACGACTATCTTCGCGGCTGGCCGGGGCTATTCCAGAAGCTTAGCGACGGCATCAAGTATGTTCGCGACGAACGAGACAAACAGGGTCTTAACTTCCCGATCATCATCAAGCCAACCATCAACCGGAAGAATTTCCGATACTTGCCGGACATGCTTCAGTGGACCAAAGAGATCGGCGCCACGGCGATGAATTTCCAACCGATGGACCGCTGGACGAAAGAGACCTATGACGAGCTGTGGGTCGAGAAAGACGAGTATGACGATGTCCAGCAAGTCGTCGATCAGATGATCGAGCTGAAGCGCAAGGGCGAGCCCATCCTCAACTCGGAACTGGTTATCTCACTGTTGGTTCCCCATTTCCGCGAGGAAGAGCGCCCCGCCCGAAGCCATGCCCTGCCGGGTTGGCATGCGTGATTTCTTCATCCGGACCAACGGCGATATCGAGGTCTGCTTCTTCTACCCGACCATCGGTAACATCAAGGAGCACTCGGCCCGTGACCTTTGGTACGGCCCGAAGGCCGAGGAAATCCGCAAGCAGACCGTGGCGTGCGATAAGCTTTGCCTCTACACCTGCCTCTCCCAGAAAACGCTGGGTGACAAGGTCAAGATGGGCATGACCATTCTGACCCACCAGAAGCGCCGAAACGCTCAAGCAGACCTGATCGAAACCATCGCTCCGGTCGGATCGCTTAGCTGATCCCGTTGCGTCTTCCCTAAACTCGCCGGTCTCGGTTAGATTGAACCTCTGCGCCGAGCCGGTCCGCGGCCTCGAAGAAACTCGCCCATGGAAAGCTAAGGATCAAGGGGGGCAACGGATGCCACAACGCGAAAGCCCGGTCGATTCCGGAGTTTTCAGGAAGTCAGGGTCAGCGGCCTTGTCCTTGAAACAGGCCCACGAGACGAGTTCCGTCCCAACTTCGAAGGCAGGTGTCGCCGTTCCAATCGGCACGCGCTTGAGCTCGCAAGACGCTGCCCTTCGGCGCGCGCCCGCCTTGCGGATCGCGATGCTCTACGACATGGACGCTTGTCACGGTCCGACCGGCGTGACGCGGCACGCCTTGGCTCAACTCGAACGACTCGCATGCCGGCCCGACGTCGCGCTGAGTTTGGTGACGGGGCGAATGACCCACCCCGATGGCTTGGCGTTTTGGGAATCGCTCGGCAGCTTGCCCCGTCGCGAACTGCCACTGCGCACCCGCGATATCCTCCGCTGGTGGCGATGGAAACCCTGGCCGCCGTTGGAGTGGTGGGCCGGACCGCTTGACTGGGTTTATTCGCCGGCTGAGTTCTTGGTGGCGACTCGCCACGCCCGGCGGGCGGTCACCAGCCACGACGTTCTCCAGTTCTTGCGTTTTGAGGCGCCCAAGCGACGTCTTCTCCTGGGCCAGGTATTCGACCAGTCCGACTTGATCTTGTCGGTCTCGCACTTTAACACCGATCATCTACTGGAAGCCTTTCCCAGATGCCGCGACCGCGTCGCCTATGTTCCCAATGCCGCGGACGATCTGTTCTTCGAGCCGGCGGCAAACCACGAGCAGGCCCGAGTCCATGAGGATTTAGGGCTTCCTCCGCGGATTCCCTATCTGCTCTCGGTGGCCAACTTCCAGCCGCGCAAGAACCTGCTACGGCTGATCCATTCCGCGGCTCGGCTCCCCGAGGTGTCCGCGGGCGAACTGGCACTCGTGCTCATCGGCACAGGCGGCGAGGAGGAAGCGCGGCCCTTACGCGAGGCTGCGGCCGCCGCCGGCCCCCGCGCCCTAATCCGAATGCCAGGCTATCGCCAGGGCCGCGACCTGCGCGATCTATAGCATGGCGACGGCGCTGGTGTTTCCCTCGCTCTGCGAGAGTTTCGGCATCCCGGCCGTCGAGGCGATGGCACAGGGCCTCCCCGTCGCCCTGGCCGACTCGACCGCGCTGCCCGAAATCGGCGGTTCGGCTGGCTGGTACTTTGATCCGACCGACGAAAACGCCCTGACCTTGACCTTGCGTAACCTGCTCGACGATTCCCGGGAACGGGATCGCCGCATCGGTTTGGGGCGAGAGATCGCCGCCGGGTTCCGCTGGCAAACCGCCAACGACCTCTTGGTCGAGGCGCTCGTCAATCACCACGACCGACAGTGCTGATGTTCCGCGGTTGCGGTGAGACACCGTCGCGTCCAATAATATTCCGTGGAAAGGCGCGAATGAAAGGTGGGCCGTTCCAGGGAGGATCGACCATGCGCGCCTCATCGAGCGCGGAGCAGCGGGTTCAAGGCTCACGCACCAAGATCGGGATCGGCTGATGCTCATCGAACTGGAGGATGTGACCAAGACTTACGGCAAGGTGGTGGCGTTGCGCGGTCTGTCGGTCACGCTCCCCGAGGGAGCGATCGGCCTCTTGGGCCCCAACGGCGCGGGCAAGACGACGATGATCCGGACCTTGCTCGGGTTGATCGCGATCGATTCCGGGCGAGGACGGGTCATGGGAATGGACATCCGGGCGGAGCGGCTGGCGATCCGCCGGTTCGCCGGTTTCGTGCCCGAGGACGAGTGCCTGTTCCCCGGGATGATCGGCATCGAGTTCGTCGGCTACGCGGGCGAGCTGGTCGGCATGCGCTCTTACGACGCCATGCAGCGCGCTCACGAAGTGCTCGACTACGTGGGCCTGGGCGAGGCGCGCTATCGCCGAGTCGAGTCGTATTCGACGGGCATGAAGCAACGGCTCAAGATCGCCTCGGCGATCGTGCACGACCCGCGGCTGTTGATCCTCGACGAACCCACCAACGGCATGGACCCGGCCGGCCGCGACGATGTTCTGAAGCTGACCCACGACCTGGCTCACAACAAGGGGATGAGCCTGCTGTTCTCCAGCCACCTGCTGCCTGATGTCGAGGCGGTCTGTGACCACGTGATGGTCCTGGGCCGCGGCCGGCTGCTGGCTCAGGGCCGGATCGACGAGCTCAAGCAACCCCACGACCTCCAGTTCGAGCTTCGGGTCAAGGGAGACCAGGCCCTCTTCGCCGAACGCCTGGCCGCGCAGAGGCATCCGGCCGAGCCGGTCGACGACCACCTCCTGGTGTTGCTGCCGACGGGCGCTGTTCCAGCCGCCGTGTGGGAAACCGCGCTCGACGCCGGAGAACAGATCCGCTCGCTTCGGCCCCGGCGAAGCACGCTGGAAGAAGTCTTTCTCAACGCCCTCGCGGAAAAAAACTGATGCCGATCTTCGACCAGGGATACCAGCACTGGCAGGGCACGCTTTCCGGTCAAGCCGGCCGATGGCTGGCGATCACCCGCCGAGGGGTTCGCACCCAGCTCAAGAACCGTTGGGTCCGCTGGGTGATTCTCGCGGCGTGGGGGCCCGCTCTGTTGCTCTCGACCTTCCTGATCGTCTGGGGTCTGTTCGAGAAGCAATCCAGCCTGCTGACGCCCTACCTGGTGTTTTTTCAGAATCTCCCCGAGGAGCTCAAGGCCGGCCCTCGCGGCTACCGCACGACGTTCTGGACTCTGGCATTCCGCCAGTTCTTCGACATTCAGCTTTTCTTTTCGATGATTCTGGTGCTCCTGGTCGGTCCCGACCTGATCAGCCAGGACCTGAGATTCAACGCCATCCCGCTCTATCTTTCGCGGCCGGTGCGGCGATTCGAATACTTTCTGGGCAAGCTGGGCGTCATCGCCGTTTACCTGTCGATCGTGACCATCCTGCCCGCGCTCCTGGCCATCGTCCTTGGGTTCGGCTTCAGCCTTGACCCCACGGTCATCCGCGACACGGCCCGAATCGTGTTCGCAACGCTGGCCTACGGCGCGATCGTCGTGGTCTCGGCCGGCACGCTGATGCTGGCTTTCTCGTCGCTGTCGCGGAACTCACGCTACGTGGGGGCGATGTGGTTGGGACTCTGGCTCGATCGGTAACCTGGGTTCGGGCGTGCTGACCCGGATCGTGCGGGCCGACTGGTGCCCCTTGGTTTCCTACACGAACAACCTCCACCGGATCCGCGACGCCTTGTTCGACGCCGAGACGTCCTGGAACCAGGTGACGAACCTGTTCCAGGCCGGGCGGCAACAGATCGGCGGCGGTGGGTTCCGCGGTCCATTCGGAGGAAGGCGCGGGTTCCGGCCTCGGCCGCCTCGCGCCGCCCGGAGCGGACACTCGGGCCAGCCAGGATCCAAACCCCAGCTCGCGAGAGCGGTCGCAGGTCGTCGCTGGCCCCGCTCACTTACCCCTGGATCTGGTCGGCCGGAGTGCTGGCGGGCCTCGGTGTACTCTCGGCCGCCATCCTCACAACCCAGGTCCGCTCTCTCGATCGGCTCAAATGAGCAAGTCCCCGCGCTGGAAAACCGATCCAAGGACTGAAATTGATATGAGCGAGTCGGTGATCGAGTTCCATTCGGTCTCGAAATGGTATGGCCATGTCATCGGCGTGAACAACCTCTCGCTCCGGCTTCCTCCGGGCGTGACGGGTTTACTCGGCCCCAACGGCTCGGGCAAGAGCACCCTCTTGCAACTGGCCACGGGGCAGCTCCGGCCCAGTCAGGGAGAGGTGCGGATCCTGGGCCATCGCCCCTGGAACAATCCCGGACTGAACCGGTTGATCGGGCTTTGCCCCGAGCAAGACGCGTTCTTCGAGTGGATGACCGGCCGCGAGTTCCTGACCAACTGCGCACTGTTAGGGGGCCTGGGTCGCCGGCGGTGCGCGCGAGGCGGCGGCACGGACGCTCGAGCTCGTCGGGATGACGGAACATGCCGACCGGCCGGTCCGGGGCTATTCCAAGGGGATGCGGCAGCGGATCAAGCTGGCCCAGGCCCTGGTGCATGATCCCTTGGTTCTGTTCCTCGACGAGCCGCTTGACCGGCACCGACCCGATCGCGCGCCGAGAGCTGATGGATATCATCATCGACTGGGGCCGTCAGGGCCGCACCGTCCTGGTATCGAGCCACATTTTCCACGAAGTTCAGGCGGTGACTCGGGACATCGTGCTCCTGAACCGGGGGCGGCTTGTCGCCCTGGGAGACGTCCGCCAGATCCGTGACCTGATCGACTCGCACCCGCACCGGATCGTGCTCCGGTCGCCGACAGCCCGGGCGCTGGCCGCCAAGCTGGTGCGGTGCGATGACATCGTGGGCGTCGAGTTGAAGCGGGACGACGGCGCGATCGTGGTCGAGACCCGGCGCCCGGATCAGTTCTACGGACGGTTGGTCCACCTGGCCCTCGAAGGGGACACGCCGATCGAGGAAGTCTATTCGGACGATGACAATATGGAAGCCGTCTTCAAGTACCTGGTAACCCCATGACGACGCTCACCTCGGCACAATCGCCCCAGCCTCAGGAACAGTCTGGACTCGGTACGCCGGCCGGCTCAGCACGGTCCGCTTCCCGTTGTCGCGGCGGATCGACCTCGCCGCGATCTGGACCGTCGTGCGGATCACGGTCGCGCGGCAGAGCCGGGGACGACGACTGCTGGTCATCGCCATGCTCTTCACCTTGCCGATCGTCATCGCGGTCCTGGGCCGGCACTACGATGTGAATTACAAGGCCGACGAGGTCGAGAACGTGTTGATCTTCGGCATGATCTTCCAGGCGCTGGTGCCCCTGACGGCACTCCTGTTCGCCTCCGGGATGGTCCAGGACGACATTGAGGAACAGACCCTGACCTATCTGCTGATCCGGCCGGTCCCGCGGTGGGCGATCTATCTCGCCAAGCTGATGGCCACCTTCCTGGTGGCCGTGGTGCGTGCCGTTCTCTTCACGACAGCGACGCTGATCGTCATCCACTGGGATGAGCAGAATCTCTGGAAAACCGTGGTTCTCGGCCGTGCCCCGCTGATCGCGGCGCTCCTGGCGCTTTGCCTGTCGGCCTATGTGGCGATCTTCGGCGGCCTGAGCCTCTGGGTGCGCCGAACCCTGGTCATCGGCGCGATCTACATCGTCGTCTTCGAGGGAGTGCTGGCCAACATCGACTTCGTCGTCCGAAGCGTCGACGGTCATGTACTACATCCGGGTCTTGAGCGTGCGATGGCTGGATCTACCCGGCGCCGACTGGTCGATCGATCTGGCGACCGCCCCCACGGTCTCCACCTGCTTGATCACCTTGCTGACCGCGACCGCGCATCATCGCGATCCTCGGCGCCTGGAGCTTCAGCACACGCGAGTTCCGGGTCAAGACTCCGGAGGGGAGCTGAATGAAGAATGGAGCCCCGCCGTGCCGTTTCGCACCATCGCGCTTTTCAAGCCCTACGACGTCCTCTGCCAGTTCAGCGACGTGGAAGGGCGCGATACGCTCAAGGCATTCGTGCCGATCCCCGGGATCTATCCGGTCGGCCGGCTCGACCGCGACAGCGAGGGCCTGCTCATCCTGACCAACGACGGCCGGTTGTCGCATCGCCTGACCGACCCGCGGTTTGCGCATCCCAAGACCTATCTGGTCCAGGTCGAGCGAGTTCCCAGCCCCGAGGCACTCGAGGCGCTGCGGCGGGGCGTTGACTTGAACGACGGTCGAACCCGGCCCGCCCAGGTCGAGCTGCTTGGCCGAGCCTCCTGCGCTCCCCGATCGCTCGGTGCCGATCCGGTTCCGCAAGAACGTGCCGACCGCCTGGCTGCGCCTGACGATCCGCGAAGGGCGCAACCGCCAGGTCCGTCGCATGACGGCCGCCGTCGGACATCCCACTTTGCGGCTTGGTCCGCGTCGCCATCGGTCCGGTCTCGCTCGGCGACCTGGCGCCCGGCCATTGGCGCGAGCTGACCGCCGACGAACTCGCGGCGCTACGATCCATCCGGGACGAACCGCCCCACTCACGCCGCCCGCGAGCTCGACGGCCGATCGACTCGTAATCCGAGCCGATTGATCTCACAGGCGCGCATAAACTGGAGTACACTGGACTGCGTCGGTTACCGGTGTTTTCGATGTCGGAAATCGAGTACAACGACGTCAAGCTCGGTCGATGGTCCCGCACCATCGGCTTTCTAACGAGGGATTTGACGATGGCCAGCCCGGCTCGAGTCGACAACACGATCTCGCTCGAGGAATTTCTCCGCCTGCCGGAGATCGACGAGCATCCTTACCTGGAGTACATCGACGGAAGGATCGAGGCGAAAGTGTCTCCGCAAGGAAACATAGCAGTATCGAGAGCAAGCTTGCCGCTCATCTCAACACCTATGCCGAGCCTCGTGGACTGGGCGACGCTTTCCCGGAACTGCGTTGCACGTTCGCCGGCCGTTCCATGATCCCGGACGTCGTCTTCTTGCTCGAAGAGCATATCGAAACCGACGAGCGCGGCGAGATTCTCGACCCGACACTTCGGCCGCCGGACATCCATGTCGAGATCGTCTCACCCGACCAGTCGGTCCGAAATGCCGCGAGAAACTGGTCTTCTCCATGGCCAACGGCTGCCCGCTCGGCTGGCTGATCGACCCGGAACGAAAGACAGTGGACGTCTACCGGCCCGGCCGGCCCGCCGAGCGGCTGCCGGCCGATGGTGTGCTGGAGGGCGACCCGTCTGCCGGGGTATCGTCTTCCCGTCGCCGAGCTGTTCGGCTGGCTGAAGCTGCGGCAGCCCGAAACCCTCGCTCTCCGCAAGCGCGACCGGTCTCCTGCTCCGGGAGAGTCGACCTGATGAAACCGGCCGGTGATACCGCCGCTGCCGCCAACGGCCAGCGCCAGCCCTTGCGGCTGGCCTTCGACGCGGGCACCCTGATCGTCGAGGGCCTGCCCGAAGCGGACGAGCCCGGCCTGCCGGGTGTGAAGTTCGACTTCCGCACCAAGCAGTTCCGCGCCGAGGCGATCTGGTATCGCACCATCGTCGAGCACTTGCGGAAACACAAGGAGAATTACACTTACGCGGACGCCGCCCGTGCTTATGAGCCGCACCGCCTGGCGGCTCCAGGTCGCCAAGGAGGCGTTCCCGCACCAGGTCGAGGGCCTAAGCCTGGTGGGACGACGGGGGCCGCGGCGTGGTCGTCCTGCCGACCGGAACCGGCAAGACCCACCTGGCCAACCTGGCCATCGAGCGAGCCGGCCGGCCCACCCTGGTCATCACGCCCGACCATCGACCTGATGAACCAGTGGTACGACGAGCTCACGCTCAGCTTCGGCACCGAGGTCGGGCTGCTCGGCGGCGGCTACTACGACATCCAGCCGCTGACCGTGACGACCTACGACTCGGCCTATCTGAACATGGACCGCCTGGGCAACCGGTTCGGATTCATCGTCTTCGACGAGTGCCACCACCTGCCCGGCCCGACCTACGGCCTGGCGGCCACCTGCGCCATCGCCCCGTTCCGGCTCGGCCTGACCGCCACCCCGGAACGCGCCGACAACGCGCACACCCACCTCGACCAGCTGATCGGCCCGATCGTCTACCGCCGCGAGATCACCCAGCTCCGCGGCCACTACCTGGCCGATTACCGCGTGATGACCCTGTACGTCCAGTTGAACGACGAGGAGCGGTCGCGGTACGAGCTGGCGCGCGAGATCTATCGCGGATTCGTGCACCAGCGCGGGCATCAACATGAGCCAGCCCAACGGCTGGGGCCAGTTCATCTTCCTGGCGCACCGCTCGCCCGAGGGCCGCCAAGCCTTCCGCGCCTATCGCGAGCAGCGCGAGCTGGCCCTGGCCGCGCCGGCCAAGCTCGGCCTGCTGGCCCGCTTGCTCGACCGGCACAACGGCGACCGCATCTTGATCTTCACCCACGACAACGCGACCGTCTACAAGATCGCCCGGCAGTTCCTGGTGCCCGTCATCACCCACCAGACCAAGACCAAGGAACGGCGCGAGATCCTGCTCCGGTTCAACGCCGGCACGTATCCGATCGTCGCGACTTCGCGCGTGCTCGAACGAGGGGGTGAACGTCCCCGAGGCCAACGTCGCGATCGTGCTCTCGGGCTCGGGCTCGGTCCGCGAGCACGTCCAGCGGCTGGGCCGCGTCCTCCGCAAGTCGGGCGACAAGGAAGCCACCCTCTACGAAGTCATCACCCGCGGCACCGTCGAGGAATTCACCTCCAACCGCCGGCGCCAGCACACGACGCGTACGACGGAAATTGAAGTCAAGCCCTGATGGTGCCACCGCCAATCGTAAAGTTCAATCATGCTCACCGGCGATCTCGTCCGAGTGAAGATCGTCGAAGCAGCGGGTGATCCCGCTCTACATCGACCGCGACGCCGCCCACTGGCTGGAGGCGGCCGAGAGCCTGCTGCTTTTGTTCCGCGAGGGGGCGGGGATGACGCGGGGCGAGATCGAGAGCGAGATCGACGAGCTTTTCGGCGGCGGCGGCAAGGCGACCCAGGTGTATCGAGGGCTGGCCAAGGTGCTGGAGGATCGCGCCGAGTTCGAGGTGGTGGCCGACGTCCCGCCCGAGGTGATCCGCGAAAAGGTCTTCATGGCGGCGGCCGACTATCGCCGCCAGCTCCGCGCCGAGGAGCCGGCCCCGGCCATCGCGCCGTTTTTCGCCGCGACGAGGTCGTTGAGCGCCGTGGCCGCCGAGCTGAAGCTCGAGCCGGACGCCGTGCTGAACTCGCTGTTCGCCGACCTCCACGACGAGAACCGCCTGCTGCGGTTCGAGGACATGACGGCCCAGCGGCTGATCGACCGCTACAACGTCGCGCTGGCGCAGGCGGTCCTGCTCCGCTCGGTGCTGGTCAAGGCCGAGATCCGCAACGAGCGGCCCGCGCGGTATCGCCAGCTCTTCCGCCGGCTCAAGTTCCACCGCCTGCTCTACCGGGTCGAGGGGAGCATGCGCGACGGCTACGTCTTCCAGATCGACGGCCCCTTGAGCCTCTTCAGCGCGACGACCAAGTACGGCCTTCAGGTCGCCTGGTTCCTGCCGGCGCTCTTGCTCTGCCGCGATTTCCGGCTCGACGCCGAGCTGCGCTGGGGCCCGAAGCGCGAGCCGCGCAGCTTCTTCCTCGAGTCGCGCGACGGCCTGGTCTCGCACCAGGCCGACACCGGCATCTACGTGCCGGCCGAGCTGACCGCGTTCGTCGAACGGTTCCGCCAGGTCGCGCCGGCCTGGGAGATCAGCGAGTGCACCGACGTGATCGAGCTGGGCCGCGAAGGGGTCTGGGTCCCCGACTACCGGTTCGTCCACCGCGCCACCGGCACCGACGTCTTCGTCGAGGTGCTCGGGTTCTGGAAGCGGTCGAGCCTCGAACGCCTGACCCGGCTCCTGCCCCTGCACGGTCCGCCGCGGTTCGTGCTGGCGATCTCCGATCGACTCAAGGTCGACGAGGAGGCCCTTCAAGACCTGCCAGGCCCGATCCTCCGCTTCAAGGAGATCCCCAACGCCTCCGAGCTGGCCGCGCTTCTGGAGACCTTCGTGGGCGAGGCCAAGGCGGATAAGACGCTCTTCAACTGACCCGCAGTGAATAAGCGTCGACGAGTTACGGCCGCCGGAGAGATCCGGGCCAAACTCCCACCTTTTCCACGGCTTGAACCACGGCCAGTTACGCTTCAGCGCCTGGCCTGTTCGCGCAGGAGGACATCGGCCCACTTTGCGTCATCGATCAGCAGCGGTGGGTCGGGCTCGGCACTGTAATCGATGTCGTCGTAGCCGCCGTTTCGGTAGCATTGCTCCAAGATCGGCTGGAGGTCGAGTGGGACATCCCGGTCGGACGGCCGAAGCGGGATCGAGATCACTGGCAGCCGCTCTCGCAGCGGGACCCGGTAAACCTCGACGAGGTCGGGTTGCGATCCTCGCCAGACACACACTTGATAGGTCGTGCGATCTGACGGCGGAATCTGCTCCGTCCCCACCATCAGCACCCTCCTGCCTCTGCGCAAGAGGTCGATCTCGACCGTGTTGACCCCTGCCGACTGCTGATCCCTTCGTTTTTTCAAATAGAGCCGCCGTCCCTTACCAGGGCGCTTGTTGGCGAGGCTGAGCAACTCGATCGCTGTCACCACGCGGTGCCCCGACTTGACATCAATGATCTCGACGTAACCCTCGGTGACCGGCTCGATATCGAGATGGATCAAAAGCGGCTTGGCCGGGAGGAGATCGCCGTTTTCCGCTTCTGTTGCGGTCGGCGGCTCAGCCACCGCGGTCGTGGGGCCCGCGACTTGCGAGCCTCGAGGACGTTCGACGACGCGAACGTCGGGATAATAATCCGCTCGCCGCGGGTTAGGCAGATCGATATAGACTCGCTCTTCCATCCGCGCTCGAAGATCGCTTGGCAAACGAGACTGGAGCCAGTCGCGGATGTACGTGATAACGGACTGATGGACATCGCCCCAGTGCCTCTCCAGGTATGGGTCCATGCCGGGGAACGGGCTTTTCATGGGCAGTGGCGCTCCCGTTGGTTTCATTGTCGCTGTCGCTCTCTCATGATACGGACTGACCGACGCGTTGCCGAGCGAGGCATCAGGCTTGAGGTAGATCCATTCGATGCGACGGGCCGGGTGATCGGTGATGATCACGTAATCCGGACAATCACTCGGAAAAAGTCGAACCAGGCGCGTTGACTCGTTCAAGAGGCGTTGGTACACTCTTACTTTCCTACACGATGTGCGAGGATCAGTTAGAACGGTCTGGCTGGCACGGCGGGCGCTGAGGTTTGACTTGGGAAGGTAGCAAAGCGGTGGCGGGGATCAGCAACGAACGGATACGCATCCGGATGGAGGCATACGACCACACCATCTTGGATCAATCTGCCAAGGATATCGTCGATACCGCCAAGCGGACCGAGGCGATCGTGCACGGGCCGATCCCGCTGCCGACGCGCATCGAGCGTTACACAGTGCTCCGGAGCCCGCACATCGATAAGAAGTCGCGGGAGCAATTTGAGATCCGGACGCACAAGCGGCTGATCGACATCGTTCAGCCGACCAACAAGACGATCGACGCCCTCAACAAGCTAAGCCTGCCGGCCGGCGTGGACATCAAGATCAAGGCTTCCCAGTCGGGAGCTTGATTGATCGAGCCATGACCACGCTTCGTTCGGCGAGGTAGAGCGGGTTTGAAGGTTTCCTGGACCGTGTGCGGCTCGACCCGCCGCACGCGTTTTGTCCGGTTGTGTCGGACGCCTCAATCGGAATGGTCGCCTCTCAGGACCAGCCGTGCGACAGCTTCGACACCCTGGTCGCCGTGACACCTGGCGGCGACTTGTGAAGAAACCTCACCTTTTCACTCCAGGTTCCCGGCCAGTTCCGGACCGGCGATCCACCTACCGGTCCGGCCTGACTCGTGCCGCGTGAATTCGTGCCGTACTTTCGACGGAGTTTGATGATGCGTGTGGGACTGCTCGGGCGCAAGGTCGGCATGACCCAGATTTATCAGGATGATGGCACCGTCGTGCCGATCACGGTTCTGGAATGCGGCCCGTGCACCGTGCTTCAAGTCCGGACCGAAGATCGCGACGGCTACGACGCCTGGCAACTGGGCTTCCAAGACAAGAAGCGGAAAAGCGCGACGCAGGCCGAGCGTGGTCATGCCCGCAAGGTCGACGCCGAGCCCAAGCGCTTCGTGCGGGAAGTCCGCCAGGACGGACCGAGCGAGGTGAGCGAAGGTCAGATCCTGACCGTCGAGCTGTTCAGTAAGATCGAGCAGGTCGACGTGACCGGAACCAGCAAGGGACGCGGCTTTGCCGGCGTCATCAAGCGGCACGGCTTCCGCGGACTGCGAGCCACGCACGGCGTCAAGCGCATGCACCGCCACCCTGGCTCCTCGGGCCCAAGCGCCGACCCGGCACGCACCCAAAAGGGTATCCGCAAACCGGGGCAATTCGGCAACGAGAAAGTCACGGTCCGCAACCTCGAGGTCGTGCGGGTCGACCCCACCAACAACTTACTCCTGATCAAAGGCGCCGTGCCGGGTCCCAACGGCGGCTTTATCACCATCCGCCAGACAAACCGAGTTTGATTGGATTAATCGCCTCGATGGGCAGATGTTTATCAAGCGGCCAACAGTCCGCGTCGCTTTGACCTCGTGAACCGGGAATAGATCCAACCATGCTGACGATACCGGTCTACAACCCCGCCGGCGAGCAGATCGGCGAAGAGACAATCGACCCGGCCGATTTCGGCGGCGCGATCAACAAGCAACTGCTTCATGACGTGGTGCTGATGCACCTGGCGGCTCGCCGGGTCGGTACCGTCAACACCCGTGGCCGGGCCGATGTCGCCGGATCGGGCAAGAAGATCTTCCGCCAAAAAGGTACCGGCAACGCGCGTGCCGGCTCCAAGCGGACCCACAAGCGGAAAGGCGGCGGCGTGGCCTTCGCACGCCGTAACCGAGATTACCGCTACAGTTTACCCAAGAAGGCCGTGCGGACCGCGATCCGCATGGCACTTCTGTCCAAGTTCCAGGACCGTCAGGCGATTGTGCTCGACGGGCTGCCGCTGAACCAAGCCCGGACCAGCCAGGTCGCCAAGGCTTTTCGCGCGATCCGCCGCCCCGACCTCACGGAAACCGAGGCGGCCGAGGTCGTCGGTGAGACCAAGGCCCAGGCACGCAAGCGGACCCTCGAGCGGCGCTCGATCCTGTTCGGCCTGCCCGCCCACGACCCCGTCGCCTACCGGAGCGCCCGCAACATCGAGGGGGTCAAGGTCGCCCCGGTCATCGAGTTCAATACCTACGACATCCTCAAACAGCGTTACCTGGTCCTTACCCGTGAGGCGTTGATCGCCCTCAAGCAGCAAGTCAAGGACAAGCCGGTCCGCAACGCGGCTCCCGACGCGGCCGCGCCTGCCAGCCCCAGTGCACCAGAGCCCCGGACGGAGAGCTGAACCCATGGTTACCCTGCGACGTGCCCCCGAACATCACAGGTCCGGCCCGGTGCTGGAACCGTACCAGGTGGTGATCCGGCCCCTGATCACCGAGAAAGCCACCCACATCTCGGAGCGGTACAACGCCTACACCTTCGAGGTCAATCCTCTGGCCGGCAAGACCGAGATCAAGAACGCGATCGAGACTCTGTTCAACGTCAAAGTCGCCGACGTCCGGACCCAGAACCGTCGTGGCAAGCCGCGCCGGTACCGGCTCAAGGCCGGCCGGATGCGGAACTGGAAAAAGGCCATCGTCACGCTCCATGAGGAATACCGGATCGACTTCTATTGATTGATGGATCGGTTTTGACTGGCCGCCAGCGACTTGTCACTCGTCACTCAAGGAAATGACACGATGGGCATACGAACTTACAAGCCGACCAGCCCCGGACGCCGGAACTCGTCGGTCAGCGACTTCGCCGAGTTGACCGACAAGAACAAGAAGCCCGAGAAGAGTCTCACCGAGCCGCTCCAGAAGACCGGGGGTCGAAACAACCAAGGGTTCATCACGGCCAGGCACCGCGGTGGCGGCCACAAGCGGATGTACCGGATCATCGACTGGACGCGGAACGATCGCGACGGCCAGCCGGCGTCCGTCACGCATATCGAGTACGATCCCAACCGATCGGCGCGGATCGCCTTGATCCGGTATGAGGACGGCGAGAAGCGGTACATCCTGGCTCCCGAGGGTCTGAAGGCGGGGATGACCGTCGTCAGCGGCCCCGACGCCGAGCCCAAGCTGGGCAATTGCCTGCCGCTCGGCAAGATCCCGACCGGATTGACGATCCACAATATCGAAATGCAGCCCGCCGGCGGCGCCAAGCTGTGCCGATCGGCGGGCGTGGGAGCGACTTTGACGGCTCGCGAGGGAAGCTGGGCTCAGATCACGCTTCCCTCGGGGGAAGTGCGGCGGATGCCGGCCACCTGCCGGGCGACGATCGGCATGGTGGGTAACCCCGATCACATGAACGTCCGGCTGGGCAAGGCCGGCCGGTCGCGGTGGATAGGGCGTCGGCCGCACGTCCGCGGCGTGGCCATGAACCCGGTCGATCACCCCATGGGGGGCGGTGAAGGGCGAACCTCCGGCGGCCGACACCCCTGCTCACCCACGGGCGTGCTGGCCAAGGGCGGCAAGACCCGTCGACCCCGCAAGCCCTCGAACAAGGCGATCCTCCGTCGGCGTCGAAGCGTTCGCTATGGTCAGCTCAAGATCTGAATCGATTGGGCCGGCTCGCCGGTCCGAAAGCGGCCAACGCATGTTCGACCGCACAGCCGGCCCTAACCTACAGTTTTCGGCAACCGACAAAACAGGATCCAACTCGCCATGGGACGTTCGCTCAAAAAAGGCCCGTATGTCGTCGAGCGGCTGCTCGAGAAAGTCCTGAGAACCGAATCCAGCGGCAGCCGGGACCCGATCAAGACTTGGGCGAGGGCCTGCACGGTCGTGCCCGAGTTTATCGGCAAGCACTTCTCCGTCCACAACGGGCGGGCTTTCATCAAGCTGTATGTGACCGAGGACATGGTCGGCCACAAGCTGGGCGAGTTCGCCCCGACTCGAACGTTCAAGGGCCATGGCGGCAAGGCGTCCAAATCCGCCCCCAAGAAGTGATCGTCCGGACCCATTTGACACGGACCGCGGCTGGGCTGGCCCGCCGCATTTCGTCGCCCTCAACACTAGTGCATCGAGACCTTGGCCATGAGCACGACTACAACACCGCCATACCACGCAACCCACCGTTTCGCCCGGATCTCCGTGCGGAAGGTCCGGCCGCTTTTGGATCTGATCCGAGGCCATTACGCCGACGACGCGCTCGACGTTCTGAAATACATGCCTCATCGCGGTGCCAGGCTGATCGAGCAGGTGCTCAAAAGCGCCATGGCCAACGCCGAGGAAAAAGGTGTCCGCAACGTCGGCGAGCTGGTCGTGAGGGACGCGCGAGGAGACGGCGGCCCGATGTTCAAGCGGCTGATGCCCCGCGCCCGAGGCATGGCGTACCTGATCCGCCGCCGGACCGCGCACATCGCCATCGGCTTGTCCACCCTGGAGGATTGGACCGCCAGACCGCAAAAAACCGACCGGACCAGGATGACGGATCGGATAAATGATCGATTGGAACCGAGAATCGCGGGGATGAAAATGAGACCCAGAACGACACGACCGAGGGGCGATTGACTCATGGGCCAAAAGGTTCGACCGACCGGTTTCCGCGTGGGGATCATGGAGGACTGGCGGAGCCGCTGGTACGCTTCCAAGCACGAATTCGCCGATCTTCTGGTCGAAGATTTCAAGATCCGCGCATTCATCAAGAAAAAATACGGTTTCGCGGGGATTCCCAAGATCGAGATCGAGCGGACCCGCGACGCGGTGACCGTCCTCCTGTCGACGGCCCGGCCCGGAGTGATCATCGGTCGCAAGGGAGCCGAGGTCGAGAATCTCCAAAAGGAACTGCAAGAACAGACCGGGCGACGGATCGAGATCAAGATCGTCGAAGTCAGCCGGCCCGAGATCGACGCCCAATTGATCAGCGAGGACATCGCCGAGCAGCTCCAAAAGCGATCGAGCTTCCGGCGGACCTTGAAACGGATGATCGAGCAGACCATGGAGGGAGGCGCCAAGGGGGTGAAAATCCAGCTTGCTGGCCGGCTGGGTGGCGCGGAGATGTCACGGACCGAGGCCAGCGCCGCGGGCTCGGTGCCGTTGAGCACGCTCCGAGCCCGGATCGACTACGGCTTCGCGGAGGCCAAGACGGCACAAGGCCATATTGGAATCAAGGTGTGGGTCAACCAAGGCGACTATTTGAAGACGGAGGCCGGCGATGGCCCTGATGCCCAAGCGAGTCAAGTATCGAAAAAGCCAAAAAGGCCGCGTAAGAGGTAATGCGACTCGCGGCAATTACGTGGCCTTCGGCGAGTTCGGCTTGCAGACACTGGAAGCCGGCAAGATCAGCGCCGCCACCATTGAGGCGGGTCGCGTCGTGGCCAGCCAAGCAGTCAAAGGAGGGGGCAAGGTCTACATCCGGATCTTCCCTCAGAAGAGCGTGACCTCCATCCCCGCCGAGACCCGAATGGGCAAGGGAAAAGGGGAAGTGGAATTCTGGGCGGCCGTGGTCAAGCCGGGGACGATCCTTTACGAAGTCAGCGGCCTGAGCGAGGAGGCCGCCCGCGTGGTCTTCGCCCGCGTGTCTCACAAGATGCCCGTGTCCTGCCGCTTCGTCGGCCGCCGGCCCATGGTTTAGAGTTAAGTTAAGGGGAATCGCCTTATGTCCAAACCCGCCGATATTCGCGAGCAGACCGACGAGCAGCTCGATCTGCTGCTCAAGGAAGTTCAGCACACCTTGTTCCGGCTCCGCCTCCAGAGTGAGACCGAGCGGCTCGAGGCCCCCAGCGAGATCGTCAAGGCCAAGCGCGAGAGTCGCCCGGATCAAAACGATCGTGCGGCTCCGCCAGATCGAGCGCGAGCGGGCGGTCACGGCCGCGTCACCCTGATTCCTCCAGAACGATGGAGACGAGCGAAGCCAAGCTCTAAGAGAAAACCTGATGAGTCCAGCAAGCCCAGCCAGTTCCCAGCCGACGCCGGCCCGCAACCGCCGCAAGACGGAAATCGGGGTCGTGGCGTCCCATAAGATGAGCAAGACGCGGCGGGTCGTGGTCGAGCGGCTCGTGCCGCATCCCAAGTACGGCAAAATGATGCGGCGGCGCACCATCTGCCATGCCCACGACGAGGCCAACACCTCGCACAAGGGGGACCTGGTCGAGATCATGGAGACACGCCCCATGTCCAAGCTCAAACGGTGGCGGATCGTCCGGATCGTGCGGCCCGGCGCTCAGCAGGCGTTGGCCGGCGAGGATGAGGCCGCCCGGGCCAAGACGTCGTGAGCTTGATGGAACTCGAAACACAAAAAGAGATGGCGGCTTACCCGCGCAACCGGAGCCCTGACCGCCTGTTGGCTTAATTGATGATGATCCCGGCCGCCGGCCTTCTTCAGCCAGCGGCCCCTGTGCAGTAAAGTAAAGGTTTTGTCCCATGATCCAGATGCAGACGCGGCTCGATGTGGCCGACAACACGGGGGCCAAGGAAGTGATGTGCATCAAGGTCCTCGGCGGCAGCGCCTCGCTCTACAAGCGGCGCACCGCGGGCCTGGGTGACACGATTATCGCCAGCGTCAAAAAAGCCGCCTCCGGCGGGGACGTCAAGGCGGGCGATGTGGTCCGTTGCGTGATCGTCCGGACTCGCAACCAGACCCGTCGTGCCGACGGCTCCTACGTCAAGTTCGATCGCAATGCGGTCGTGCTGATCGACACCGAGAAAAACCCACGCGGCACGCGCATCTTCGGCGCCATTGCCCGCGAGCTGCGCGACCGCCAGTTCATGAAGATCATCAGCCTGGCGGCCGAGGTCGTTTGAGTGCAACGGGGTCGTCGTCGACACAGAAGGCCAACCAATCAGCGAGCAGCAGACCATGTACATTCGCAAAGACGACCAGGTGGAAGTGATCACCGGCGACGACAAGGGGGAACCCAAGGATCGCAAGATCGCCAAGGTACTCCGCGTCATCCCATCGCGGAATAAAATCGTCGTCGAAGGGGTCAACCGCGTCTACAAGCACTTGCGGCCGAGCCAAAAGAACCCCCAGGGTGGGCGGCTGTCCAAGGAGATGCCGATCGACGTCTCCAACGTCAAGCTGCTCTGCTCCAAGTGCAACCGTGGGGTTCGCATCGGCCACCGATTCACCGACGACGGCCAGAAGCAGCGCTATTGCAAGTCGTGTAAGACCAGCCTGGGAAACGTCGGCCCACGCAAGCCGGCCCACGCCACCAAGACCAAAGCCCGGACCGCGGGGAAACCGTCCTGAACCAACCGAACCGAACTGAACTGAAACGAAACGGAAAACGTGAGGGTGCTCGGCTGAGCACCGATCCCTGAAGACGTGCTGAAGGATAACGGGAATGGCTCGCCTGCTGGACCAATACAAGAACGACATCGCCAAGGCGATGTCCGCCAAGTTCAACTTCGACAACCCGATGGCGATCCCCAAGCTGACGAAGATCGTCATCAACATGGGGGTCGGCCGGGCGACCCAGGACAAAACCCTGCTGGACTCGGCCGCCGACAGCTTGAGCAAGATCAGCGGTCAGAAGCCGGTGATCACCAAGGCCAAGACGTCGGTCTCGGGATTTCGGCTCCGCGAGGGCAACGATATCGGCTGCAAAGTCACGCTCCGCGGCCGGCGGATGTACGAGTTTCTCGACCGCTTGATCTCGATCGCCCTCCCGCGTATCCGCGACTTCCGCGGAGTCAATCCCGACAGCTTCGACGGGCACGGCAACTTCAGCCTGGGTCTGGCCGAGCAAGTCGTCTTCCCCGAGATTGATTCCGACAAGATGCATCACACTCACGGCATGGACATCACGATCGTGACCACGGCCAAGAATGATGACCAGGCCCGCGAGCTGTTGCGCCACTTTGGGCTACCGTTCCGCCTGCCAGTCAAGGCGAATTGAGACCCGAAGACCCAGTGAATGAGAACAACTACCGAGAGGCAGAATTCCATTCAGTCGGTTTGATGGAACAGAGATCGAGTTCTTCTTTTCCAGATTGTTGGTGAGCCGAGCATGTCGACCAAGGCCCAGAAGATCAAGTCGGAGACGCCGCGCAAGTTTGCGGTTCAGCATCGGAACCGCTGCCGCTTGTGCGGACGTCCGCGTGGCTTTTACCGTAAGTTCGGCGTCTGCCGGATCTGCTTCCGGGGCCTGGCCCTCCGCGGCCTGATTCCGGGTGTCAAGAAAGCAAGTTGGTAGGCCGCGTGGATCGTTCCGCGGCTGTTGTCGCAGGGATGAGGCCGGGGTGCTCCCGCCGGAAATCCGATTGAAAATGTCAACAGTGAGACGGATGGATCGCCACGACGCCGGGTTTAGGATCAAGGATCGGCCCGTGGTTCGCCACCCCTCTCGAAATTGCCAGATGAGCTGCTCCGCCGCGCCGACGCGATTGGTCCCACGGTTTCCTCCGTTTGATCAAGCACGACTGAACGCGTTACCCGCGACGGTTGAAGAAGGCCTGTTCGCCAATGATGACCGACCCAATCGCCGACATGCTCACCCGGATCCGCAACGGCGTCCGGATCGAGCGAACCGTCCTGGACATGCCCGCCTCCAAAATGCGACTCGGTATCGCGCAAGTCCTGAAGGACGAGGGATATATCTGGGACTTCGAGCAAATCGAGACGGTCCCCGCCAAGACCCTCCGCCTGCACATGAAGTACGGCCCTAACGGTGAGCGGCTGATCAACCAGATCGACCGGGTGAGCAAACCGGGCCGGCGGGTCTACCGAGGCTACCGAGAGCTCAAACCGGTCCTCGGAGGCATGGGGATCCAGATCTTGAGCACTCCTCGGGGGGTGCTCAGTGATCGCCGCGCTCGCGCTGAGAAGCTCGGCGGCGAGGTGCTGGCCATGATTCGTTGACCCCGGCTCCCGGCCCTATACCGGCCGCTCGTCCCGGCGACGCGCCGCGACAAGCCACGCCACAAGTCAAGGGACGAAGAACCCAATTGACCAAGCGGAGAAAGACAGAACCATGTCGCGTATTGGACGCAAACCGGTCCCCGTGCCACCGACGGTGAAGGTCTCGATCGCCGACTCGACGATCGAGGTCGAAGGCCCCAAGGGGAAACTGAGCTTCAAGCACCGTCCCGAAATCGATGTCGCATTTGACAAGGCCGTCGGCCAAATCCTCGTAAGCCGGCACGACGACGAGCGGACCAACCGGTCGCTGCATGGGCTAACCCGCAGCCTGGTAGCCAACATGGTCCAGGGGGTCACGACCGGCTATACGAAGAAGCTCGAGATCGTCGGCGTCGGTTATCAGGCGCAGAGCAAGAAAGCCAACACGCTGACGCTGCAGGTGGGCTATGCCAACCAGATCATCATGGAGGCGCCCACGGGCGTGACTGTGACCGTCGCGGACCCGACCCACGTGACCATCAGCGGCCCCGACAAACAGGCTGTTGGTCAGTTCGCCGCCGAGGTTCGCAAGGTCCGCCCTCCTGAACCGTACAAAGGCAAGGGAATTCGCTACGAAGGTGAAGTGGTTCGCCGTAAGGCCGGCAAGGCGTTCGGATCGAAGTGATCAACCCGAAGAGAGACAACCCGTGCTCACCGAGTGAGCACCTGACCCAGACACAATTATCCCGGATCGGTTTGCGATGCGCTGGATTGGACCCAAGGCGAGGCGCCCGTCTCGCTCGTGCAAGCCGCTAGTTGAGTTGAGGATCGTCTCGTGAACACTGCAAACCAGCAACTGCTCGTGCAAACCCGTCGGCTGCGTCGCCAGCGTCGGGTGCGCAACCGGCTGTCCGGGACCCTCGAGCGGCCCCGGCTGGCGGTCTTTCGCAGCTCGAAACACATTTACGCACAGATGATCAACGACCAAACGGGAACAACCCTGGTCTCGGCCAGCACGCTGGATCCCGAGGTCAAGGCCCAGCTCAAGTACGGCGGCAACAAGGCCGCCGCCGCCGTGATTGGCCGAGTCGTCGCCGAGCGTGCCAAAAAGGCCGGTATTGACAAGGTTTGCTTCGACCGCCGAAGCTACAAGTATCATGGCCGCGTCGCGGCGCTGGCCGAGGCGGCACGCGAGGCGGGGTTGAAGTTCTGATCACTGAAATCTGAACCGATAATCGATAGAGGAGTCCGTCCGTGGCGAGCGAGTCTCGTGATCGCGATCGCGACCGTGGAGAGTGGAACGAAAGCGTGGTATCGATCCGCCGCTGCGCGGCGGTGGTCAAAGGTGGTCGTCGGTTCAGCTTCAACGCTTTGGTGGTGGTCGGCAACGGCCGAGGCCAGGTCGGCTGGGGCTACGGCAAAGCTAACGAAGTTCCCCCAGCGGTTGAGAAGGGCGTCAAGGACGCTCACAAACAAATGAATCGGGTCAACCTCAGGGGAGGCACGATCCCGCACGCGGTGATCGGGCATTACGGCGCGGCCAAGGTGCTGTTGTTGCCGGCCAGCCCCGGAACGGGTGTCATCGCCGGCGGTGCCGTCCGGGCCGTGGTGGAATCCGCCGGGGTCAAGGACATCTTGACCAAGAGCTTCGGCTCGAACAACAAGCTGAACCTGGTGAAAGCCGCAATCAACGCCATGCTGCAACTTCGAACCAGGGAAGAGATCTCTCGCCTGCGAGGAGTGCCGCTGTAATGCAACTACACGACATCCATCAAGGGATCCACCGCCGCAAGAAGCGAAAGCGGGTGGGCCGCGGGAATCGGCTCGGGTTCCGGCAAGACCTCGAGCAAGGGGCACAAAGGCCATTCCTCGCGTCAGGGGTTCAAGCAAAGTCCGATCTTCGAGGGGGGCCAGATGCCGCTGGCTCGCCGCGTGCCCAAGCGCGGGTTCGTCAACGGCGCGTTCAAGAAGAGCTACGCGATCGTCAACCTCGACGACATCAACGCCAAATTCGAGGCCGGCACGGTTGTTGACGAACAAGCCCTGCGGTCCAAAGGGCTCGTCAAGGGTCACGACTTCGACGGCATCAAAATCCTGGCCAACGGCGCGCTGACCAAGCCGCTGGAAGTGCATGCCACCAAGTTCAGTGGTTCGGCCGCCACCAAGATCACCGGCGCCGGCGGAAAGACGGTCGTCGTCCCGTATCGCCCTCATGCTGTCCATGCGCGTACCCACGAGAAGACGGCCAGTCCCGAGGCCTGAAGTTCATTTGCGACTGTCGCGCGGCCGATCGGCGATCGACAGGCGCTGGCCGTCCTATTTTTGTTGTAACGGGTTTTTTGCGAGGCAGCGGGTCGATTGACGTTCCGATGCGGGTACGGTCGCCATGAGACCGCAAGATTTGTTCGACCTGCTTCGCAAGCGTCCGTTCGAGCCCTTTCGAATTTACGCCACGGACGGACGGACCTATGACGTTCGCCATCCGGATCGAGCGCTGGTGTTGCGGTCGCGAGTTATTTTGCCTTTGCCAACCGAAAGTGACGTGCCCGAACGTTCGGAACACTTGGCCTTGGTTCACGTGGTCCGTCTGGAAGAACTGGGAACGGGCGTCGCCCGTTCATCGGAGGGAGCGGCCTGAGGCGCTGATCGAGGAGGTCGCGTCCCAGCGGACGCGGAGGCAGTATGCCGATCATGCGGATCGTCTTAGCATTCCTGATCTTGCTGGTTGTAGTAGGATGCGTTTACGAGCTTCCCGCCCTCTTGGACTTGGAGGGTGCTCGCAGGTGGGCCTTCTGCTTGATCGATGTCGTGCTCGTAGTCGCGTGCCTTTTCGGAGCATGCTGGTTGCTTCGGCCCGAGCGACCTCAGGGTGGACGCAGCATATCCACCCTCGTCCGGACGGTGTTCGCGATCCTTCTCTTACTGCTTGCGGGATTCTGCGTTCTTCAGGCCGTCGCCGTCGGGGACGTTCCCGATGAGCGACGGGATTACTGGTTGATCGACGGCACCGTCGGGCTTGCGTCCGTAATGGGAACGTGTTGGCTGATTTGGCCCAGGCGGCCTCTCGCCTGCTGAACGACTCAAGAGGAGGTCTTCGCCCGTGGATAAGCTGCTCACGATCTTCAAAGTGCCCGAGCTCAGGCGCAAGATCCTGTTCACAGCCTTGCTCCTGGCGATCTACCGGATCGGCTTTTACGTGCCGTTGCCGATCGTCAACCAGTCCCAGTTGAAAAACTGGGAGGAGCAGCAATCCGACAACACGGCAGGCAAGCTGTTCGGCACCGTGGCGATGTTCGGCGGCACCTCGATCGGCATGAGCACCATCTTCGGGTTGGGGATCATGCCGTACATCTCCGCCTCGATCATCTTCCAGCTCCTGGCCAGCGTGGTCCCCTCGCTGGAAGCCATGATGAAAGAGGGGGAAAGCGGTCGAAAACGGATCAATGAATACACCCGGTATGCCACGGTGGGGCTATGCGCGATCCAGAGCGCGTTCTGGGTGCAGTACATGATGAGCCCGCAGATGAACGTGGTCTTGCCCGCTTACCGCGACTTCTGGCACGGGATGGTGTCGGTTTCCATTATGACGGCCGGCACGATTTTTTTGATGTGGATCGGCGAACAGATCGACGAGTACGGGATCGGTAACGGAATCAGCCTTCTGATCATGGCCGGCATCCTGGCGAGGCTCCCGGTCGCCATGAAGGGACTGTGGGAGAACTCGACGTCAAAGTTGACGCCCGAGCCGGGGAAGTACGGCATTATCACGATTCTACTCTTGATCGCACTTTTCATTTCGGTGGTGGTCGGTGTGATCGCGATCACCGAGAGCCAGCGGCGGATCCCGACTCAGTCAGCCAAGCACGTGCGTGGCCGCCGCGTCTTCGGCGGCGCCAAGCAGTTCCTCCCCTTGAAGGTCAACCAGGCAGGCGTGATGCCGATCATCTTCGCCTCGAGTCTCTTGATCTTCCCCTCGTTCGTCTTCAGCAGCCTGGCGCGGGCCACCTCCAGCTATCGGTCCGATGCCTGGACCATCGGCTCGTTCTTCGCCGGGTTTTTCCAGGAGTTGGCGGATGCCTTTCAGCGGCAAAGCTATATATACACGGTCTGCTATATCATCCTGATCTACTTCTTCTGTTACTTCTGGACGGCAATCACCTTCAACCCCAAGGACATGGCCGAAAACCTCAAGGATTACGGCAGTTTCATCCCGGGCTACCGTCCAGGCCGCCGGACCGCCGACTACCTCGAGAAGGTGATGCTGCGGATCACTTACGTGGGCGCGGCGTTCCTGGCCTTGGTGGCGGTCATTCCCTCGCTTGGTCCAGGCGGCGCTCGGGGTCGACTGGACCGTGGCATCCTTCCTGGGTGGAACGGGTCTTTTGATCGTCATCAGCGTCTGCCTCGACCTGGTGCAAAAGATCGACAGCCATCTGATCATGAGGAACTACACCGGGCTGGTCAACCGTCGATGAGTCATCGCTGCGATGGCACCGCGCGGGTCTCATCTCCCGTGCTTTGCCTCGGCAAGAACCAGCACCAGGGCCTTCCAGGCTCACCGAAAAATTCCAAGCGAGACCCGCGGCGGGGTGATTTGTGGGACGAAATTGTATACTAAGGGGTAGTATCGAGTTATTGCCTGCCAGAGGCGTGGTCTTGGCATAGAGGAGTCCACGGCGTGTCTTCCGACCGAGGCATGGGATCCCGGCCACCGTTCCCAACCCTTTTTTCGGGTCTGGGGCGCCGGCCGAAGCCGGCGGCGAGCGGCGTGAAACGCGCCGAGCCGCCTCCCGTCATCAAGTTGAAGAGCCCGCGGGAGATCGCGCTGATGCGCGAAGCGGGACGAGTCGTCGCCAAGGCCCTGGATCAGGTCCAACGAATGGCCATGCCGGGAGTGACGACCGCGGAGATGAACCAGGCCGTGGCCGCGATCTTCCGCGAGCACGACGCCACTCCGCTCTTTCTGGGTTATCCCAGCTCGGTCAAGGGAAAGCCGCCGTTTCCCGCCGTGATTTGCTCCAGCGTCAATGAGCAGGTCGTTCACGGTATCCCCAACCGTCGCCCGCTACGTGAAGGCGACATCGTGTCGGTCGACACCGGCTGTAAAGTTAACGGCTGGTGCGGCGACTCCGCCCGGACCCTGGCGATCGGTGCGGTCCGGCCCGAGATTCAGAAGCTCTTGGACGTGACTTCCGAGACCCTCGCTATGGCGATCCGCGCCATGAGTCGCTACGAATACTGGTCGGATGTCGCCAGCCTGATGGAACGTTATGTCAAAAGCCAGGGCTACTATGTGGTCGAGAAATTCGTCGGCCACGGCATCGGCCAGACCATGCACGAGGAACCCCAGGTTCCTAACTTCGTCAGCCCGGCCCTGCGAAAACATGACATCAAGCTCGAACCCGGCGTCGTCCTGGCGATCGAGCCCATGGTCGCGCTGGGAACCAAGGAAGTCCGCACCCTCGACG
The DNA here is from genome assembly GCA_963779785.1 of uncultured Planctomycetota bacterium. Classification (GTDB taxonomy): domain Bacteria; phylum Planctomycetota; class Planctomycetia; order Isosphaerales; family Isosphaeraceae; genus CAVRFS01. The sequence goes on along the minus strand of CAWAAW010000048.1, from coordinate 33,294 downwards.
ACGGCTGGACCGTGGAGACCAAGGACCGGCGTCCCAGCGCTCACTTCGAGCACACGGTCGCCATGACCCCGGACGGTCCCCGGGTGCTGACCTATTTGGAGGATTGACCGATACGCTCGATATCTCGATTCACGCCAGTGGACCTCGGCTCGGCTTGAGCCCTTGCAATCCCGTACGGTTTGCGCGGTGTCCTCTTGCAGGATTGAGACCTCTCGCGTATCATAGCTTAATTCGGCACCGGCCTTGATCATGGATTCTCAGCACCATAAGGACTTCCGGTTCCGTACTCGCCGGGAGCCGTACGAAATAACGGTTGAAAAACAATGAAAGTGCGTTCGAGTGTGAAGCGGATCTGCGAACATTGCAAGATCGTGCGCCGCGAAGGCAAGGTCTATGTCATCTGCACCAACCCCCGCCATAAGCAGCGGCAGGGCTGATCGATCGGCGGATGCCGGCCCGCACTAGGGCAATCTCGGGGTGAGCTGAAACGAACTTAGGGAGAATGGACGGATGCCTCGTATTCTCGGTGTCGATATCCCCAACGACAAGCGCACGGTGATTTCGCTGTGCTACATCTACGGGATCGGCCCGTACCTGGCCGACCAGCTTTGCCAACGCACGGGTATCGATCCGAATCAGCGGGCCCGCGATTTGACCGACGACGACCTGGCCAAACTGGCCTCGTTGCTGGACAACGAGTACACGGTGGAAGGTCAGCTTCGTCGCCAATTGCAGCAGAGCATCGCCCGGCTGCGCGACATCGGGTGTTATCGCGGTTTGCGGCACCGCAAGGGACTTCCCGTCCGCGGTCAGCGAACGCGGACCAACGCGCGAACCCGCAAGGGGCCACGCAAGACAGTCGCCGGCAAGAAGGGCGTCAAGGAATTACAGTAATTCGTCAATAGTCAGAAAGACAACGGAGTGTCAGGTGCACGTCCTTCAAAGGACGCCCTTTTTGCTGACTAATGACTCGATATGTGTGTGATTTCCTCGCGAATTTCACCAGGAATTGCACGGGAATTGGAATGGATCTGACTGACCAGGAGCAACGGAACCGTGGCCAAGGCCAAGAAGCGGAAGACACGACGCAACGTCAGCCGGGCGGTTGTGCACATTAAAGCAACGTTTAACAACACGACAGTCACGATCACCGACCCCAACGGCGATGCGTTGTGCTGGGCCTCGTCCGGAACCGTTGGATTCAAGGGGAGCCGCAAGAGTACACCGTTCGCCGCACAGCGAGCGGCCGAAACCGCCGCCGCCGCGGCCACCAAATACGGCGTCAAGGAGGTCGAAGTCAAGGTCAAGGGCCCCGGCTCGGGACGAGAAAGCGCCATCACCGCGATCCAGGCTTCGGGCCTCTTGATCAAGGCCATCGAAGACGTGACGCCACTGCCACACAACGGCTGCCGTCCCCCCAAGAAACGCCGCGTCTAAGCCCGTTGGCCGAGATCGCGGCTCGATTGCCCCGCACGACGCCGGGAGGGCCAGCCGTCCCGGTGAGCTTGTACGCCAACCCGGCTCGCACGGAGGCCTTGCCCTCGCCCAATCACGAGCAAAGACGATCAACGAACTGCAACGAGACGATACAATCCAGGACGATCGGATGACGGACAAGCCTGCCGGCTACCTGGATTCCAGGAGATCAACGAGGGCGAACAAAATGGGAACCGGTTTTCAGCAGGAAGCGATGCTCGTGCCCATTTTGTGAGCGTTTCCAAGGCTTCGATTCCACGATTGAACTTGACCGAGGGCTGCTGATCCGCCATGGGACGTCATATTGGACCGGTTTGTCGACTGTGCCGCCGCGAAGGCACGAAGCTCTTTTTGAAAGGGACGCGGTGCGACACGCCCAAGTGCGCCGTCGATCGTCGCGACGGCGTGCCGGGCATGCATCAGTTTCGCCGCGGCAAAGCCAGTGAGTACGCCATTCGTCTGCGGGAGAAACAGAAGGTCAAGCGTTATTACGGAATCTACGAGCGTCAGTTCCGCAAGTATTATGAGGAAGCCGCCCGGCGACCGGGCAACACGGGCGACGCCTTGATGTCGCTTCTGGAACGTCGATTGGATAACGTGGTCACGCGGCTGGGGTTCGCCGCCAGCCGTCCCCAGGCCCGGCAGATGATCACGCACGGGCATATCACCGTCAACGGACGGAAGCTGGACATCCCCAGCTACTTGATCCGTCCCGGCGACCGGATCCAGGTGAAGAACCGCGAGCATTCCCGCAAGTTGGCGACCGACAACCTGGCCACCGGAAGCGGCCCCCCGGTCCCGGAATGGCTGGACCGGGTCAACACCGACCCGCCCGAGGGACGTGTGACCCGCCTGCCCGCGGCCCACGATGTCGGCCTGCCCGTGACACCTCAGTTGATCATCGAGTTGTTGAGCCGCTGACGACGCCCGGTCGAGCGTTTTCGTTCTTGGGATGGGGAGATAGATTGCGATGCGTATCCGTTGGCGCGGCCTCGAACTGCCTAGCCGAGTCATCTGCAACCGGGAGACCTTGAACGACACGTTCGGCGAGTTTCACGTCGAACCGTTCGAGCGCGGCTTTGGCCACACCGTGGGCAACAGCTTACGGCGAATCCTGCTCTCCAGCCTGGAGGGCAGCGCCATCACCAAGATCAAGATCCAGGGGGTCCAGCACGAGTTCTCCTCGATCCCCGGCATGGTCGATGACATCACCGATCTGGTCTTGAACGTCAAGCTGCTGGTAGTCAAGAACCACTCGGAAGCGTCCCGGACGATTCGGATCGACCGCGATCGCCGGGGCGTGGTCACGGCCGCCGACATCCTCCACGACGAATCCGTCGAGATCATCAACCCAGACCATATCCTCTGCACGCTGACCGACGACGTGCCGTTCCACCTGGAAATGACCGTCGAGAACGGCCGAGGCTACCGGACCGCCGCCGAAGGACATACCGAAGACGTCGAGATCGGCGTGATCCCGATCGACGCCAGCTTCAGCCCAGTCCAGCGGGTCGAGTATCACGTCGAGAACACCCGCGTCGGCCAGCGAACCAACTACGACAAGCTGATCTTGCGAATCTGGACGACCGGCGTCCTCGGCCCCGAGATGGCCCTCGTCGAGGCGGCCAAGATCCTGCGCAAGCACTTGAACCCATTTGTCCAATACAACGAGCCCGGTCCGGGTCTACCGGCCGAGGCGCTCGCGGGTGAGGGCGGCCAACACATGCCGATCGACGCCGAGCTCGAGCGCAAGCTCGAAATGAGCTTGGCCGAGCTCGAGTTGTCCGTCCGCGCCACCAACTGCCTGGAGAGCGAAGGCATCACCACCGTCCGGCACCTGGTCAGCCGTAGCGAAGACCAGCTCTTGAATGTCCGCAACTTCGGCGAGACCACCCTCAAGGAAGTCCGCGCCAAGCTCCACGAGATCGGATTGGACCTGGGCATGAACGTCCCGCTCAAGTCGTCCGGAGCGTAGCGTCAGCACATGGCGTTTCGCCGCGATGCCGTATCCACGAGCCACTTTATCACCAGCCACTTAATCGAATAATCATGCGACATCAAAAAGCCGGCCGCAAATTCAAACGGTCACCCTCACATCGCCGGATGCTTCTGCGCAACCTGGCCACCGCACTGTTGGAGCACGGCAAGATCCAGACCACTCTGGCCAAAGCCAAGGAAGTCCAGCCGTTTACGGAAAAACTGATCACCCTGGCCAAGGACGGCTTCAAGCTGGACAACTTTCGCCGCTCGCTCGCGGTCTTGACCAGCAAGGAAGTGGCTTACAAGTTGTTCCATGAGATCGGACCACGATACAAGGAGCGGTCGGGCGGATACACCCGAATCTTCAAACTGGCCAAGGTCCGCCAGGGAGACGCCGCCCCCATGGCCGTGATCGCCCTGCTGGGAGAAAATGAGGCAGTCAAGGCCAAGACCCCGGCCAGGCCCACCGTCATGGGTTCGCCCAGCGCCTCGTGAGCGAGAGACGGGCGGTCTCGCAGAATCCGGCAACCAACTCACAAAAGGTCCATGTAAACAGGCGGGAGCGCACCGTCGTGACCCATCGACCGCACGATCCGCACTGTGTCTTCTGCAAGATCATCCACGGCCAGATCCCGTCGGCACGGGTGCTTGAGACAGCGGATGCCGTGGCCTTCCTCGACATCAATCCGGTCATCCACGGCCACACGCTGGTCGTGCCCAAGGCCCACCACGCCCAGGTGAGCGAGCTGCCTGACTCGGTGGCCGCGCATATCGGGTCGCTCTTGCCCCGACTCTGCCGAGCGATTCGGGCGGCCACGGGCTCCGACGGACTCAACGTGATTGTGAACAACGGCCGAGCCGCTGGCCAGACGATCGATCATTGCCACTGGCACATCATTCCGCGATTCCATGACGACCCGGTCGATTGGCCTTGGCCGCATAGCGAGTATGTCGGCGACGAGCTGGGCCAGATGACTTTCCGACTCGAGCGCGAGCTGAACGCCGATCAACGCGACAGCGAGCCCGAGAATTAATCCTGGTCGAGGTGCTTGCGTTCGGCTCGGACCGGGAGCATCATGTCGTCAAGCGTCGCGAAGTATCGACGGGTTGAATGAGTGCGCGGCGACTCCGTCTTGATTCCAACTCGCTGCAACTAATGAGGAAATCCCATGCCCATCTCGATGTCGTGCTCTGGGTGCGGACGATCGTTCCAGCTCAAGGATGAGATGGCTGGCCGGAAGGTGCGTTGCCCCGAATGCGAGGCTGTACAAGTGGTGCCCGCGCCGGAAAAAAGGAAGTCGTCTTCGAGCTGGACACAGGTAACGTCACCGATCAGCTTCACCCCGCCTTCAACCGTGACCGCTTTCTGCTCAGGCAGAAGTTGATGACCATCAGCGAGAAGTACGTCGTCTGGGATGATCAACAGCGCCCCATCTTGTTCGTCGAGCGGCCAGCCCATTTCTGGCGGAATATCTTGGGGATTTTTGTGACCATAATTGTCCTTGCTGTCACATCGATCATTTCGGTGTTCGTGGGCGTCATCCTCTCGCAGAACGTGCAGCCAAGCTGGATCGGGTTCGTGGTCGGAGCGATCCTGGAGACACTCTCCTTGGCATTGACGGTTTTCCTGGTCATCACGCTCTCGCCCAAGCGGCACATTTCCTTCTATTCCGACGAGTCGAAAGGAGAGCGTCTGCTCCAGGTGCTCCAGGACAAGAAGTTTCAGCCGATCACCGCGACCTACACGGTGCTGACGTCCGAAGGTGATTTGCTGGGGCGGATGAAGAAGAACTACATGTACAACTTCTTCCGAAAGAAGTGGGACGTTCTCGACGCTCAGGGCAGGAAAGTGCTGGTTGCCCGCGAGGATTCGCTGCTTTTGTCTCTGTTGCGCCGGTTTCTGGGACCGATGCTGGGTTTCCTGCGCGCTAATTTCATCCTGGTCATTCCCCGGGCCGATAACACCGAGGAAACGCGTGGCGAATTCAACCGGAATTTCACGCTATTTGATCGCTATGTTCTCGACCTGAGTCGAGACCGGCCGCGGATGATCGACCGCCGGCTGGCGATCGCCCTGGGTGTTCTGCTCGACACCGGCGAAAGACGTTGACAATTCTGAACCCAATCGAGCGGTGGAAACGCAAAAGGCCATGAACCACGACGAGTCAGCATTTGCCGACGGCACCGACCCCCTTGGCGACGATGGCCGGCCCCTCGGGGAAGATCTGCTGCGCCCAGTCGATGACGATCCCGATGACATTCCGACCATCAGCCATGACATGCTTCATCGGCAACGGGTTGATCTCGAAGCGGGCATGAAGGTAATTCCTCCCGTGACGCTGGTCCTGATGCTCGGCTGCATCGTCGTGTACCTCCAACAGCTTTGGATTGGCGGTCTCACCAACGTCGACCGCGTCGTCGCCACCGGCGCCATGGATCGCGACAAGGTGCTTAAGGGAGAGATCTGGCGGCTCATCTCCGGAGGATTCATGCACGCCAACGCCGAGCATCTGATCGGCAACCTGGTGATGCTCTTCATTCTCGGGATGGCCTGCGAGCATGCGTTTGGCCGTGGGCCGTTTCTGTTCCTTTATGTCTGGGCCTGCGTCACCGGTTCGCTCGCGGCGATGGTCGACTCCACGCCGACGGTCGGCGCCTCGGGTGCGATCTTCGGCCTGGCTGGCGCAGTGATCGCCCTGATTGTCGTGCATCGCCACGACATCGAGCTGCGCGACCATCGTGTCGGCATCGTGCTGGTGGTGTGGGCGACCTACACGCTGGGTATGGGGTTCTTCAACCCGATCATCTCGAATTCGTGCCACCTTGGGGGCCTGGTGGGGGGCTTGGTCCTCGGGGCTCTTCTACCCCCGGCGGTACTGACTGACCGGAGAGAACTGGCCGAACGAGGCGCGACCCGCGTACAAACCGGTCTCGCGATCGCCGCCCTTGTGGGCTCGGCCATCTTCTTCGTGCCTCATTTGCGCTGAGGATTAGCGCTCACTCATTTCGTCTTGGTTCGCGTGTAGGCCAGCGCCAGCAGAGCATAAGCGGTCACAAGGTTGGGGTCGCCTTCCATGAACCGGTCGGCCGGGTTGACCCAACCACCGTGGGGTTGTTGCCGCTTGGCTAGCGCCGCGACCAGCTCGGCCTTCCAGTCGTGAGCGACCTTGGCCGCATCCGTCAGGGTGGGCTCACCCAGCACGGCCATCGTCTTTGCGAAAGTGTGGTAGTAGTAATAGAGCCCTTGTTGTCCTAGCCCCGGGTTCTCATCGAGCGTGTAGTGCTGGGTGATGTAATTCAAGGCGGCCTTGACGCGAGGGTCGTCCTTGGCCAGACCCGCGTAAATCATGCTCTTGAGTCCAGCATAAGTCATGCTGGCGTAAGACCGGAGGCCGCCTCCGGCGTCCGGCGGCCCGGCCATGCTGCTCCCGCCGTTGGCGGCCGTGTAGATGAAGCCTCCATCGTTGACCTTGGCCGCCCAGGGCTGGTCGTTGAACTCACTTTTCAGGTTCTGGCATCGCGAGATGAAGACGATCGCTTTTTGCAGGTTCGGGTCATCGGCCGGCAAGCCCGTCTCGCGCAGCGCCTCGATGAAGAATGCCGTGTTCGACAGGTCGGGCCGGCTGTTGTTGCCGCCGTAGCCCGCACCACCATAGAAGGCGTTATCCCGGCTCTTGCCCTCGCTCTCGTCCCACTGCATCGTTTTGAGGAATTGCTGACTCGCCTTGATTGTGCGGTTGTAGCGGCCGTTCGCGTTGGCTTCCGAAAACGCGAGGAGCGCAATCGAGGTCGCGTAGTTGGCGTGCGGAGCCTCCGACAGCCCCCCTTGCGGCCCGATGAAACCTTCCAGATAGGTCAGGCCCTTGGTCACAAGCGGATCGCCGGGCGCAACCTGTCCCGAACGCAACAGCGCGGTGACGACCAGGGCCGTGACTCCCGGCTCGCGCTGGGTTGACCATCCCCCTTTGGCATCTTGTCGCGGACGGAGGAAGGCGACTCCCCGCTCGATCAGCTTCGCGGCCGACTCCGAGGTTGGAGCGGCGGCCTTGGCCGCTTCATCCGTTCCTTCAGCCAGCGCGGAGTGGCGCCCCACCCAGGCCAATAAGCCCAGCGCCTGCACACCTTGGCCGAGGAACCGGCGACGGGAGGGCGTTGTGAACATCTTTCTCGATCCTTTCTCCAGGTGAATCATTCGTTGCACACCAAGGCCGCCCGATGCCATCCTGCGACCGGTCCATTTCCAAAATCGTTGAGTTCCCAGGTTTCATTATAGCTTTCGTGCGCCCAAGAATAGCGCCGGTTTCATCTTTACCTTGCGTCGGGACCGAGGCCCGGCCAAACTGAAATGACCCGTCATGTCCGGGCACGAGGACTTCCTTGATGGCGTTCAGCGATTTTGACCTCAAAACGGCGAGCGAGCGGTTCGGTCTGACCACTGACGAACGCCAAGACCTCTTCTCAGCGACGCCAGCCCTCGATGTTCCCGGCCGTCTGCGTGAGACCCTCGACGAATGGGCTCCCGTGGCACTGGCGATGAACACGGAAAAGGCTCGTTCCGAGATGATCATCGCACCCATCTTGATGGAAGCAATCCGGCTCGCTCGACCACCAGTCGGTTTGTTTTCCGGTGTCGCCTTTGACGTGGACAAGGAGCAGGGGCTCAACGGTGCTTGTGACTATCTGATCACTCGTTCCGCCGAGCGGTATTTCATCTGCCAGCCATTGGTAGCGGTCGTGGAAGCAAAGAAGGAGGACATGGTCGGCGGTCTCGGTCAATGTGTCGCGGCCATGGTCGCCGCTCGGATCTTCAACGAGCGAGAGAAGAGTAGCCCGCGGATCAGTCCACGGTGATCGTGACGACCGGGAGTAACTGGCGGTTTCTCAAGCTCCAGAATTCGGTTGTTCTTATCGACCGCCCCGAATATTACCTCCATCAGGTTGGTCAGATCCTGGGAATCCTTGTATCCACGATTTCTGGAGACTCGTGATTGACTCACTATCGCGTGAGGAACCGATTCCTCGGGTTATTCGCCGACATTAAATGCTGTCTTCGATAAAACTTGACAAAAGGTTTCATACTGATGAGTTTATCCTCTTCCGAATCCCAATCCGAGACCACTCACAAAACGAATCGCCTGGCCGGCGAAACGAGCCCTTATTTGCTTCAGCACGCAACGAACCCGGTTGACTGGTATGCCTGGGGTCCCGATGCGCTGGCCAAGTCGAAATCCGAGAACAAGCCGATCTTTTTATCCATTGGCTATTCGGCCTGCCACTGGTGCCACGTCATGGAGCGCGAGAGCTTCGAGAACCCGGACATCGCGGCTCTCATGAACGAGCATTTCGTCAATATCAAGGTCGACCGTGAAGAGCGTCCCGACCTCGACCAGATTTACATGTCGGCCGTGCAGGCGATGACCGGACATGGCGGCTGGCCGATGTCGGTGTTCCTCACACCCGAGCTCGAGCCGTTCTTCGGCGGCACCTATTTTCCGCCGACCGACTCCCGGGGCATGGCGGGTTTCCCTCGCGTCCTCTTGAGCGTGCATCGAGCCTGGCAGGAACGCCACGACGAGATCAAGGACTCGGCGGCCGAGATGACGGGGCAGTTGCGTGCGCTTGGCAGACTTCCCAAAGGCACCGGAATCACTCGACGCCAAGCTGCTCGACCAGGCGGCTCGGGCCACCATGCGGAGCTTCGACCCGCTTCATGGCGGGTTCGGCCACGCACCTAAGTTTCCCCATCCGATGGACCTCAAGGTCCTGTTGCGATACCACGTTCGTAGCGGTGACACGCAGGCGTTGCACGTCGTGCGGCACACGCTCGACAAGATGGCCCGGGGCGGCATTTACGACCATCTGGGCGGTGGCTTCGCCCGCTACTCGACCGATGACCGCTGGCTGGTCCCTCACTTCGAGAAAATGCTGTACGACAATGCGCTTTTGACTTCCGCCTATCTTGAATTGTACCAATTGACTCGGGATGCCGACTTCGGCCGCATCGCCCGGGAGACGATGGACTACGTCCTCGGCCGGATGACCGGCGCCGAGGGGGCCTTCTATTCGACCGAGGACGCCGACAGCGAGGGTGTGGAAGGAAAGTACTACGTCTGGTCGTCCGCCGAGGTGAAAGATATTCTGGGCGCGGATCGGGCCAAAGCGTTTTGTTATGTTTACGACGTCACCGAGCAAGGTAACTGGGAAGAGCACAACATTCTGAACCTGCCCCGCACGATCGGCCAGGCCGCCAAGCTCCTGGGTCGCGACGAGGACCAGCTCCGCGACGAGCTGGCCGCCAGCCGCGCCATGCTCCTGGCCGTGAGAGAAAAGCGCGTGCCACCGGCCAAGGACACCAAGGTCCTGGTCTCATGGAACGGCCTGATGATCGCGAGCCTGGCCGAGGGCGGACGCATCCTCAAGGACGACCGTTATCTCGTTGCCGCGAGTCGGGCCGCCGGCTTCATCCTCGACCGGTTACGCCGCGACGACGGGCGCTTGCTCCACACTTATAAGGACAATCAGTCCAAGCTCGACGCTTATCTCGACGACTACGCCGACCTGATTGATGGCTTGACTCGCCTCTATGAAGCGACCGGCGAGCCTCGCTGGATCGAGTCGGCCCTGGAGCTGGCCCGGATCATGATCGACGAGTTCGCCGACGCGGAGTTAGGGGGATTCTTCTTCACTGGCAGCCGGCATGAAGCATTGATCGCGCGGCAGAAGGACGTTCAGGATAATGCCACGCCATCCGGCAACGGCATGGCCGCCACGGCCCTGGTCCGGCTAGGGGCTCTGACCGGCCGCGACGACTTGACCCAGGCCGGCCGATCAGCCCTGGAATCGGTCCAGCTCGTGCTGGAGCGCGAGCCGGCCGCGGCTGGGCAGAGCTTGATCGCGCTCGACTTCCTCACCGGCTCGATCAAGGAGTTCGCCGTGATCGCCGGCACCGATGCCGCCGAGTTCCGCGCGGTCCTCGAAGCGATCGCCGGATCATTCCGACCCCACAAAGTCGTCGCTCCGGCCACACCCGAGCAGGCCGCCGTTCTTGCCGAAAAAATCCCGCTGCTCGCCGATCGCCCTCCCCGTGAAGGCCGGACGACGACCTATGTTTGCGAACACTTCGCCTGCCAGGCGCCGGTCGTCGGCGTCGCCGGCATCGAGGCCGCTCTTGCCAAATCAGGTTCTTGATCAGCTACGAACGCTTGTTCATACTTCCGCCGCTGCGATCAGAAACGCGTCCGAACGCGGAACTGGGTGACGCCAGGCGAAGGCAGGTTTGTCCAAGGGCCGAGACGGGCTGAAGATGGTAGTCCAGATGACGAACGATCACGTCGTCCGGCACCTCGCGAGCCCGCCTTCACGCTCACGACGGCTCGATCTTTTTTCCTCCCGGCGTAATCGTGAACACAGTGGTCCCGACGAGCACGCCGCCCGAGTCGCTGGTCACGCCCGGCAAGACCGTGATCTGGCCGCCCGTCCGGAACGCTGGGTGCCGGCGAGCTTGAGCGTCACCGAATCGCTCGCGGGCGTGTACGTGACGGTGAAGCTCTTGATCGGATGCAGGACGCGATCGAGGGTCTTCTTGACCTTCTTGATCGTGACGGTGTCCAGCTCGTAATTTACCGGATTCGACACGGCCGCCGCGCCGAGCGGCATGTTGAAGTCGAGCGTGAATCCGGTCAGGACCGCCTTGCCGGTCGGTTTGCCGTGCTTGTTGAGCTTGCGCTGGAAGACCGGCTGCTCGCTGATGACCATCGCTTGAGGCGGTGTCGATGTTGATTGTGGTAGTACGTTGATCGGAACGGAGGCCGTGACGGTCTTGAAATCGGTGTCGTCGGTCGGCGTGAAGCTCACCATCAGGGTCTGGCCGTTGCCGGCGGGAAGCACGGTTCCGGCCGGGGGTGTATAGGTCAACACACCCGGCAGCGGCATTCCGTCGAAGGAGGCGGTCGCGTCGAGCTGGGCGGCGCCCAGTGGAGTACCGACGGTGATGTTGCCGGGATCGGCCCAGGTGAGCGTCGGCGTCGCCTGGCCGATGACCAGGGTCCCCGTCACGGCCGGCGCCGTGTAATTCGGGTTATCGAGGGTGGCCGTCACCGTGTAGTCCCCCGCCTGGGTCGGGTTGGTGACAGCCACGCCGTTCTGAGCATAGGTGACCGTGACGCCCGACAGTCCCCCGGGGCTGGTGGTGACGACGGCGGCGTGGGGTGAGCCGTCATAGGTGAAGCTCAAGTTGCTGAGACCGAGCGTCGCCGCGCCTGGCCGACCGTCAGGGGGAACTCGACGCTGCTGGGCTGATCGTTCGCGTCGCCGCCATAGGCGATCGTGATCGTCTCGGCGCCGGCGGCTGAGGGGGTCGTCGAGAGTTCGGCGACGCCGTCGGTGAGCGTTACCGTACCCAGGGTGGTGGATCCCTCCGTCGAAGGTCACGGTTCCGGTCGGCACGCCCGTGCCCGGACTGACGACGCTGACGGTGGCGTCGAGCGTTACCGTCTGGCCGAAGACCGGCGCGGCGGGCGATCGCCGTCACGACGACCTTGGTGGCGTTGCTGACCGCCGTGACGGTGATGGAGCTCGTTGTCTGAGCGCCCGCGATGGCACTGTCGGTCACCGTCAAGGTATAGCCGGTGCCGGGCTGGCTCAGAGTCAGGTCGGAGAAGGTGGCGATGCCGTTGACGACCGGCGCCGTGAGGGTGCCGCCCAGGGTTGCGTCGCCTGGGTTGTTCCCCAGGGCGACCGTCACGGTGCCGCCGCTGACCGGATTCCCCAGGCTGTCCTCGACCTGGACGGTCAGGCCGAAGGCGCCGCCGGCGACGACACTCGACGGCGGCTCGGTCTTGATCGCCATCTGGCTGGGGATCTCATAACCGGCGAGGGCGGGAACCAGGAGGTTGGCGACCGGCGTGCCCAGCCCGGTGGCCAGGTCGTAGCCGGGCCCGGCGGGGTCGCCGTTGTTGCCGTAGAGGATGTCGTGGAAATCGGCGGCGGGAAGCGAGTAGAGCGCGGGCAGGGTCTGGGTGTAGCCGGTCAAGGGCGTGCCGCCGGCGAGCGCCCGGCCCTGGTCGGCGATCGCGATCAGGCCGGCCCAGATCGGAGAGGCGGCGCTGGTGCCCGCGTCGCCGAGCCAGCCGACCGCCGACGCCGAGTCGGAAGAGCCGCTGAGCGTGCTCGTGAAGACGTCGTATTCCTGGGCTGACCCCGGAGTCCATGGAGACGTCGGGAAGCGCGCGGGCGTCGTCGGGATCGATGCTGGCGGGGACGACGCCGCTCTGCCACGCCGGCTCGGGCTCGACGGCGCTCAGGCCGCCACCGCCGCCCCCGTCCGTCCCGCTCTGCGTCCCATCGCCCCAGGCGACTTCGCCGGAGGGGCCGGTCCCCGGGTAGTCGCCGGCCGAGTCGATCACGATCGAGGTACCGCCGACCGAAACCACATTGGGCGAGGCGGCCGGATAGTTCGCGGCGACCTGGTAGCCGCCGTTGCCGTAGATCCCAGAATCGCCCGAGGCGGCGAGGAAGGTGACGCCCGGCGTGGTGAAGTCAGAGTCGAACGACTGCTCGTCCAGCCCGGCCGCGGCAAGGCGAAGACTCGGGCACGCCATAACTCAGGGTGACGACCGAGACCCCCGGAAGCTTCGAGGCTTGCTGCATCGCTTCGATCAAGTTTTCAAACGAGGCGGTCGGGTTGTTGGGCTCGTAGGCCGCGTTGTAAACGACGATCGACGCACCGGGGGCGATCGCGTGCGCCCACTCGACGTCGAGCGAGGCCTCGCCGACGATGTCGTCGTTCTGCGTGGTGACTCCGTTCTGGTCCACGACCTGGAAGCTGGGGGGAGCCGGAATTCCGAAGTACTGGTCGAAGGTAGTCAGATCGGCGCCGAGCGTGGGGTCGACCCCCTCCTCGACGATGGCGATCGTCTGGCCGGAACCGTCGCCGGTGACGGTAGTGCCCCCGGGGCCCGTGAAGCTGATCTGGTTGATGCCGTAGGCCTGCCGAAGCTGCGCAGGGCTGACTTGACCGCTGAAGAGCGGCAGCTCGCCAGCCGATCGTGTAACGTATCCGAAGCTCGCGTCGGTGAACGCCAGATAATTCGTTCCCCCCACGTTCTGGTAGGCGATTGCCGGTAGGAATCGCTTCGGAGTCGGCGGTGGGATCGGCGAGGAAGGCCGTGAGCGCGGAGTTGATGTGCACAACCCCGGGACCACCGCCGTAGAGCGACGAATCGCGTCACGGCCAGGATGAAGTTGTTCTGCGAATCGACCGTGATCCCGCCGGCTGTCGATGTCGGGGACGCTCGTCAGACCGAGCTTCGGGACAAACGGCGCGGGGCTGCTTCCCGTGTCGTAGAAGAGGCTGAATCCGACAGGCACGTGGATCGCCGTGGTGGAACCCGCGGGTACGTAGGGCAGTGTGGTGAGGACCGTCCCCGTCGAGTCGACGGCAACCCCCTCGGGTGAGGCCGAGAGCCCATCGCTGGCCGGCGAGGCGACCAGGACAGTGGCAACCCCACCCGATGAGCCGTAGGTCAGCCGCATCACGAAGTCCCAGTTGTTCGACTCGGCGGAGACCACGAGCGAATTATCGTAGACGCCGAAATCGCCGTACGTCGCACCCGTAAGACTGATCTGGCTGCTGAGATTGACTGAGGCGTCCGTCTGCACGTCGAAGACGTTCGACGCATTCGCGGTGTAGTTCGCCAGATTGTCGTACTGGGAGGAAGTTCCGCTGACCGGGTTGAAGACGAAGAGTTGACCGTCGGGCTGGAGCTCGAGAATGTCGTTGCGTATCGATGGAGGGGAGCGAGGCCGACGACCCGACCGTGGTCAAGGCGCCGGGAAACGCGGACGCGCCGGTCGTGCCGAATACGCTGGCACTTGCCAGGTAGCCGTTGGACCCGACCTCGGCGACGGACTGCTGCTGGCCCGAGGACCGAGTGGTGCTGTTGTAGCTGACGAAGACGTCGCCGGACGTGTCGAACGTGATGCCGGCGATCCCCGGAAACGTCAGGCTCGGAACGACTCGCGGCTCAAGCGGCAGGAGGCACGGACGAAGCTGCCGGCCGCGTCGATCGCCGCGCGGCCTGGGCATGCGGGGGTGTGAAGCCATGGCTCTCAAGCTCCTCTGCTCAGTACTCCATGCTATCAATCGTGCGTGCTATTGGAAAGACGACATCCCCAGACTTTTTTTCGTCGGGGACCCAAGGGTTCCAATAGCACCGGAACACCGATGGAACACTTTCCATGACGGTTTTTATGGAAAGTCGGTAGTTATGCGGCGACGGTGGTGAACGGAGCCCTCACAGCCGGCCTAATCGCCGTGAGCTGCTCTCCGATTTTGGGTCGAGTTGAAATGCGGTCTTTAACGTCCCGCCTGGGCTTCGTCTACCGAGGGACTCCGGCCTGCGAAAGTCCGCACAAGCCGTCCGGTCGTGGCCCGCCGCTGACGCAGGATGATAGCAACACCTTTGTCCGTCTCTTCGGCGACGTGGACGGCGACGGTGTGGTCAATGCTGTGGACAAGGCCCTGCTGCTGCAAGCCGAGACGGATCCGAGCTCGCCAGATGCCGCTTACTTCGAGACGACGGCAAGCCCGTGATCGACAAGACCGACATCGCCGAGTTCAACAAACGTACCAAGGGTAGCACGATGGACGCGCCGAATAACGGGTATGGCAACGATTCGAGACAAAATGGGCCATTGGCACCGTGAGTCCCTCACATCGTTTACAAGGGCATGATGGACCCGCCGAAGAGTGCACAGACGAAGCTCCCAGGGCGACAGGTTCGGCAACAAGTCGCGGCCCATCGCGCATCGGCACCGGTTCGAGCGGCGGTCGCGAGCCCGCTGAAAGCCGTGGACCGGCCGCGGATCTTGGGGATTCATGCGCTGCCCCTTGACCACATCCCGCACGGCCGGGAATCGTCAGGCTTGAGATCCCGCGACCGGATGATCGTCGCACTCTCCTTGCGTCCTCCCCGGTCATTGGCATGAAGCCCTAACTCGGGGAGCCATTTTATCCTCGACTTCGTCCGGCCGGAGTCCGCTTTTGGATCGTCCGCGAGACAGTCGTCGGTCAATGAGCCATCGCGTTACACCGCCGGTGCTCCCCTTTTTCCCACCTTCGTTCGTCGATTTGGGATTGTATTCGAGACGGCGTAGGCCCCGCACCCTCAGAGCCGGCCGGACAAAGCCTGGCATTGTGGGCCGATTCTCAGTACGAATCCGAGCTTACTACCTCGCCAAAGTTTCGCGTGTTGAGAGCTTGATAGACGGGCAGCGGGCCCGAGCCCGCGATCAGCGAATACGGTGGTCCACCGGGGGCGATTGGGGCTGGAAGTGCGCCACCGGTAATGTCCACGAGGAAATCGAGCTCTTGAGGAAGTGAACCGAGCCGTCGGCGAAGCCGAAATTCGCGCCGCCGGGATGGAAGCTGGACGCCGAGATCGGGAAAATGTTCCCGTCGTCGCCCCCCTTCAAGACGGGGTTCATCGGATACGTGGCCATGAACATCGTGTCGCCATAGTGGCCTGAAGTCCACCAGTGCCAGCAGATCAGGTCGGCCGCATTCATTTTGCCGTAAGCGAACTCGCCCGTCATGATCGTGTTGCTGGCGCCTAATCTCGAACCGGGATTCAACGAGTGGTTGTGCTCGTGGATTTGGGATCCAACCGCGGGCGTTCTGGTTGCTGGGCGAGGTCCCAGCTTGCCTGGTGGACCAGGCGGACGATCCGCTCCATTTTCGAGTAATTGACCTTCTCGGGCCGGTCTTGCGGGGTGTGGTAGTCAGGGTGCAGGCCCGTGTGAAAAAACACCGCCGGCACACCCTTCTGGAGGAACGGCCACTGGTCGCTCCGGCGCAGGAGGTTCGAGCGAATTGTTGTCCAGGACCTTCTTGAGGGTCAAGCCGAAGCAGGCGTTGGCCTGCTCGATCGTCTGGGTGAGCGAGGCACTCCGGCTGTGGCCAAGGAGATTGACGGCGTTGTGGTTCGACTCGGCGGACTGGACCGGCAGACCGCGAAACCGGCTTCCGCCCCCTTCCGGGACCTCTTCGTCGCGGCCGACCATGTCCATGTTGAGCACCGCCACGATTCGATCCAGGGGCACAAGCGGCCGCTCGACGAATGCCCATGATCCGAGCAGCCCGCGCTCCTCCGAATTGAATGAGGCAAACAAGATCGATCGCTTCGGCCGGTGTCCGTCTTGTCCGGCGAGCACGTAGGCTTCGGCGATCTCGAGCATGCCGACCGTGCCCGAGCCGTTGTCGTCCGCGCCGTTGAAGATCCGGTCGCCGTCGGCACCGTCGTGGTCATGATGGCAGGAAATGACGACCCACTCGTTCTTGAGCTTCGGGTCGCTGCCCTCGAAGCCGGCGACCACGTTGCGGTCGGGCACCACGTGGTGGTTGACATCAGTCGTTCAAGGTAGCGACGATCCCATTGATGTGAAAAGCCGAAGAAGGGCCTGGCTTCTCCGAAGCGCGGGCGATTTCCTCCAACGAGCCCTTCACGTCACCGAGCAGTGTACGAGCGGTCGCGACCGAGACCTGGGCCGCCGGGATGCGGACTCGCTCAACCCAATCCTGGAGTGTGTAGCGATCGATCCGCGGTGGCTTCTCGGGCCATGCTGAGCGGGCGAGGGCCTCGAAGTTCTGCGGTTCCGGATGATTGTTCACATCGGCGACGAACAGGATGCCGACGGCGCCCTTTCTCCTGGGCGACCAGCGCCTTGCGGAGCGGCGTCGCGGCCTCGCTCATGACCACGCCGTCGAACGGGCTCTTGGGATCGTTCTCACCCGGCTCGTGGTCGAGCACCAAGACGATCCTGCCCCGTACATTCAGGTCTCGATAATCGTCGTGTCCCAGTTCGGGGCTGCTGATGCCATAACCGGCGAAGGCCAGTTCGCCTTTGACTTCCGCAGACGCGCTGAAATAGAGGGGAAAAAATCCTGCCCGGAGTGGAAACGCAGCGTCACGCCGTCACGGATCAAGCTCCAGACGGTTGGATGGGCCGACAGTCGCCGTCGCAAGCTGGAAAGGCTGGAAGTACGTCCCGTCGGTGCCGATCCGCTTCAGGCCCATCCGCTGGAACCGTGAAGCGATGAACTGAGAAGCCAGGTCGTTCTCAGGAGTCGCGGTCAGTCGACCGCGGAAGCCGTCTCCCGCCAGGAAAAACAGGTCCGCCTTCATGTCCTGCTGGCGGATCGAATCGTTCCGCGGCGCGGACGGTTCAGCCCCAGGCAAGACGACGGTCACCAGTGCCGCAACCACGATGAGACAACTCGACACGTGATCAACTCCTTCGCTCGTATGAGACTCGCTTGCTCGACGGCTCTGGTTGTGCGGACGTGTACCGAAGCCTACTTTCCACACATCGGCCATCGATTATCCCCGGATTTCCGCCTCGTCGGCCAGAGGGCGGCGGATGAGCAGCGCCAGCCACGACACCCGCGCGGGAGAAAAGGGGGAGAAAAAGCTCAAGGGAAGCGTTACCGGTCGGCAACCGAGATCTCGCGAAGGCGTCGCGTCCCAGCCTGAAAGCCTTCTCAACCTTTCTACTTCACTGTCGCCCTTGGCCAGAACGATTTCCTTCGGTCTTCATTTCGACTTACTTTGTTTGTTCGCTTGCAATGACTAAAGTGTTGTGGTCCTTCCTCCTTTGCGCGTTACGACACTTTGTCGGCGGCGGGCGGGACGGAATGGCTCGATTCCCACGATCCGGGAGAACGGTTGACGAATGTCACAGAAACGTGATGGATTTACGTTGATCGAACTGTTAGTGGTTATCGCAATCATCGCCGTATTGATCGCCCTGTTGTTGCCGGCCGTGCAGGCAGCACGCGAGGCCGCTCGACGGATCCAGTGCACCAACAATCTCAAGCAGTTGGGGCTGGCTCTTGCCAATTATGAGTCGTCTAACGGCTGTTATCCCATCGCTCTCGTCTACGGTGTTGGTGTCGCTCCTTGCTCAAGCCCCGGCTTTGGCCGAGGGTGCCAGAATACGCCCTGGTTTCTTTTGATGCTGCCGTTCATCGAACAGGGGCCGCTCTACAACTCCTTCAACGCATCGATCGGAATGGAGGGTCCTCCTCCCGGGGCCGCCCCCATGGGCTTCACCGTCAACAGCACCGTATTCACGACCAAGATCGCCTCGTTCCAGTGCCCAAGCGACAACAGCAATGCCTTCAGCTTCGCGACTTTGAGCGCAGCGACCGGAGGCCTTGTTCCGGCGTACTCTTACTCGCCAACCAAGGGGAATTACGGCATCAACGTGGGCAATACGGATTACGGCGGGGTCGCCTTCGGCGCATACCCCACACTGTACCGCCAGGCCCCGTTCGGTAGTAACACAAGCGGGACGGGTCCACTCGCGATCAGGGTTGCCTCCGTTACTGACGGCTTGAGCAACACACACTTCATGTCTGAGATCTTGCAGGGGGCGAACGACGACATTCGAGGGACTGTCTGGTTCGACGATCCTGGCGCGGGCTCCTACATGACGCGATTCACGCCCAACGGGTTCCTTGACTTCCTGCAGAGCGGCATCAACATGGATGTCATCGCTTCGTTCGTCACGGGTCCCGGGCATAGTCCGGCGCAACCTGGCGAGTTGTGCGACAGTCCAACCCGTGCAGCAGTTGCCCTGCTACAATTCCTCGTCGGAAGGATTTGCCTTTGCGGGCTCCCGAAGCCGGCATCCGGGCGGCATCAATACGCTTTTCGGCGACGGCTCCGTGCATTTCATGAAAAACTCAATCAACCCGCAAACCTGGATCGCGCTCGGGACGATCAGTGGCGGCGAAGTCGTCAGCTCCGACTCGTACTGACTCCCAGCCGCCTAACGATAGCACGGTATTCCGCCGCGATCATGCCTTGGACGTCCCACACAGCATGGCCGCGGCGGAATAGCGGGCCGTTGGACGAAACCGGGCGGCGCTTCTCCTGTCCGCAGCGTTGCGTCGGAGGGGAAGCGGCTCGGCTCACAACCGACTTGGGGGATTGTATCCCAGTCTCAACCAGTGCCGCCAGCCGAGGCTCCGCCTGCAGAGAACCGACGGGGCCTGACAAGCAGCGATTTACGCAAAGAAGCGATGGCCAACCTAACGGCTGCCGGACTTGTGCGGATCTTGAGCATGATCAGCGACCGGTCAAACGTCGTCGTGAGGCGGCCCTGGCGCGACTGACCGGTCCCAGCCGGAGCGGACGACGACCAAACAACGATGTTCGCTTCTTATGCATTGGGCTCATGAACTGTCCAGAACGGGGATGCGGGCGAGTTCTTCCCGGCCTGGTCGGTCCCTCCGCCAGATCGTTTGCAAGTGACCCACGCCACAACCCGGGCAGCGATTCTCGACGATCACCGCTGCCGGTGGCACGGCCGGGCATGAGACGATTGAGCCCACGTCGCCCGACACAACGAGCGAAACCAAAACCGCCAACATGCAAACTGCCGTCCGAGACGATGATGCCGACTTGGGCTCAATCGGTGACGGCGCTGGCCCCGCCCCGTGCCGTGAAATCGCGTTGTCACTCGATATCCCGCTCACACTCGGCGCAGCCGACAAGGGCTGTGAAGCCGGCGATGGTTCAACCTTCGCCGCCAGCAGGGATCGGCACAATGCCAGCCGCTCACCGCGATCTCGGTGCGCCAAGAGTCCGTACCGTCGAATCCGCACCAACCCCTTGGGTACGATGTGCATGGCGAACCGCCGCACGAATTCCACCGCGTCCAGCGTCATCTCCTTGCGCCGGCAGCCGTCGGCGTAATCCTTCCAGGTGAAGGTGACACGGCCATCCTCGATCTTCACCAGACGGCGATTGCTCAAGGCCACTCGGTGCGTGTAGCCAGTTAAATATTTCAACACCTGTTCGGGTCCCCCGAACGGTTCCTTGGCGTAGACCACCCAGTCCTTCTGGTACAACACCCGGATCAATGTTCCCCAGGCCGCTGGGCTCGCCAGGGGCGAGGTGCTACCGGCGAATTGGAGTTGGCCGGCTTGGTAGGCCGCCCGCAAGGCCGCCAGGTACTTGCCGCGGAAGACCGGACCCAGAACTTTGACCGACAAGAACCAGTTGGGCCGGCACGATACCCAGCGCGGTGCTTCAGCGGCCGCGAGGCTGGGCGTGTTCCTGGCGGCTTGGGCGGGAACTGCCAACCCGCCGCCGGGGACCACACAGTGTACATGGGGATGATGCTCCAGATTCTGTCCCCACGTGTGCAACACCATCAGCACTCCGATCCGTGCTCCCAGGTGCTTGGGGTCGGCCGCTATCTCCAGAAGGGTTTCCTTGGCACTGTCGAAAAGCAGCCCATACATCAACTCGCGGTTGCCTAGAGCCAGCGCACTGAGCTCATGGGGCAAGGTGAAAACCAGGTGAAAGTAAGGCCTATGTGCTGCTGCACATAGGCCGTATTATGCGTAAAGCTTCGCCCACCCTGTTTCGGCCCGAGTGGTGGCGCACCGCTACCGAGTCCGCGCCTGAGGGCGGTAAGTTCTCTTTCGGGGAGTCATCGATCACTGGCGACTTCTGGACTCCGGGGACACGCGATTAGGAGGTGTCGTCCCCTTCCGGCCTGCCGGTATCCCTGAGTTCCTTCTTCTTCTCATCGCTGAGGTTCCAGGGCAAGAACGGCTGGATATCCGCGGGAACCTGGCCCCCGGCGGCCGCGCATTGCTCGAAGTACCACGTCAGCCATTTTCGAGGATTGAGCTGGCACATCGACAACGTGGCAAAGATCGAGAAGGCCGCCGCCGCCAGTTCACCACTCCACTCCGACCCCGAGCCGTAGAAGTTCTTGCGGGCTATCGCCGGACCCCGCCCACGTCGTTCCGTGCCGTTGTTGTCCATGGGGATCCGGGGATCGTCCACGAACCGTGTCAGTCCTTCCCAATGCTCCCGCAGGCTGATCAGAACCTTTCGGCAAGGAGTCGCCAGATCGGCTCGGGCCAGTTCCGTCTCCATCTGCGCCTTCATCTGGGCCACGGCTTGCCGCAGACAGCCATCGGCTTGGCGGAACTCCGCCGAGTCCCGTTTCGCCGCCAACCGCCGCCGGTTCAACCGGTAAAGCTCGCGAATCCGTCGCAGCCATTCCAAGGCCCAGGTCTTCAATGGCGGCCATCCTTTGCCCACCCGGATGAAATCCCGCCGCACGTGGGCCCAGCAGAAAGCCAGGACGATCAATCCTCGCTTCACCCAGCTCATCGCCTTGTAAGCCGAATAGCGGTCGACCACCAACACCCCGCGCGACTCGGCCCGATAGTGGCCTTCGGGGACCTCGTGACCGCGACTGGCATTGAGCAAGAAGACGACGGTATCCGGACCCAAAAAGACCCAGAGCCACCAGCCGTATCCTTGCTTGCCCTCCAGGAGGACGAACACCGGCCACCGGGTCTCATCGGCTTGATGCAGGTCGCCTTGCCGATTCCGCTCTTGGAGGGCTTGGTAGATCGGCCGGAGCAGGACTTCCAACCGCCGCAAGCCGTCGGTAACGGTGCCCGGCGCCAAGTCCAAATCCCACAGCCGCCAAGAGCTCAGCAAGCGTTCGGTGGGCCGGTAGCCGAAATACTTGTCCAGAAGGATCTCGACCCACACCGAGATGCCGTATCGTCCTTTGGGGATCAGCTTGGGAGCGGGAGCCGCCATGATCGTGGCCGGGCCGTCGCAGGTGCAAGTCCGCCGGTACGCCGCCGCCTGATCACTCGGCGGTAGGCACCCACTTCGATCTCGATCTCCTCCCCGTCTTCGGTGTAGCCATGGGGAACAAAGGGCTGGCCGCAATCCGGACACCGACATTGCTCGGCAGGCAGTTCGAGAACCTTCTCGCGGACCGGCAGGTGGGAATAAGCTCGTCGCTTGGGACCGGGGTTCTCCGGTTGCTGGCCCCGTTTCCGCTGCGGTTCCTGGGAATCGTCACGGGGATCATCCAACTCATTGGAGCGATCACTTCGCGTCGTCTTCTCGGTGCTTTTCCCGAAGAGGTCCGCTTGGAGCTTGCGGTTTTCCCCCTCGAGTTGTTCGACTTTCTTCTCTAACTCGGTGATGCGGACTAGGGAATCGCGGTGGCGACTCTTCCAATAGGCCGCCTGCTGACGCTGTTCGAGATTCTCGCGGTTGAGACGCTCGACTTCAGCGCGTAGGTCAGCGACTTCCTGGCGCAGAGTCGCCACCGAGGTAATCCACTCCAAGGAGGAGTTGCTGGGGCGACAGACCTGTACCAGTTGGCCATTCATGACCAACCAGGTTTACCGAAAATCGACACGAGGGGAAGAGGCCAGTCCCCACAATCGAGACAGAAGCGAACCGGCAAACACACCGTCGGCGGTCCTTTACGTATTATGCGCCACCAGAATGCTATGTTGAGTCCGCACCACAAGTCCTTGCTTTCTCGGCCATTCCTCTCGAAAAGCTCTGCATAATTTTCCACCATGAGCCTCCAAGGCGACCGTCGGGGTCGCCCTCTTTCTCTTCAAGGAGGCCCATCATGGAACACGGCACCATTTCCAGCCACGCGTCTCAACTCGAACAGCTCGTTCTCGATGCCTTGCAGGACATGCAAAGACTGGGTTACAGCCCCAAGTACCTGCGGCTTTGCCGCGGTGTCTGGCGCGGCTTTCTCAACTTCGCTCGCTCCTGTCCGACTCCCGAGACCATCTCGGATTCGTTGGTCATGCGGTTCCTCGCCAGTCGCGGCATCCCCACCGACGATATCCCCTCCACGTTAAGTTCGCGACAACGCTTGATCCGAGCCGTCATGCGGATCCTGATCGAGTTCAACCTGCACGGCTGCTATCAGCGCCGCTGCCGCACCGCACCGTCGGTGAATCTCTCGGTTCCGTTCCAGGCCCTGCTGAACACGTATGGGGGGTTCTGCAAGAATCACCTTCGCTGCACTCCGGGCACCATGCGCTGCCGGACGCGCCACCTCACCCGATTCCTCCACTTCTTGGAATCGCACCAGACGAGTGAGCCGTCCGCGATCCAGGTGACACTCATCTCGGACTTCTTGCGCTCCCAGGTCCATCTCCGGCCCAAGACGGTCGCTGTGATCGTGTCCGACCTCCGTTCCCTTCTGCGCTTCCTCTGCATGCAAGGGATCCTCTCGGACGATCTCAGTGTTCAGGTCCCCCAGGTCCGAGTGGCACGGGATGGACGGCTCCCTTCCGTTTGGAGCGGCGCTGACGTGGAGGCCCTGCTCGCGGCTGTTGATCGCGCCTCCCCCAAAGGGAAGCGGGATTACGCCATCCTGCTGCTGGCATGCCGCCTCGGCCTGCGCGTCAGCGACATCCGTGGCCTGTGCCTGGAGAACCTGCACTGGCGAGAAGCTCGCATTGAGATGACCCAGACGAAGACCGGAGCGCCTTTGACCTTGCCCCTAACCGAGGAAGTGGGCGGCGCCATGATCGACTACCTACAGCACGGGCGCCCCGTCACCCTTCACCGGGAGGTGTTCTTGCGGTTGAAGGCTCCGGTCGAGCCGTTCAGCGGCAACGACAACCTTCACCACATCCTGACCTTCTACCGCCAACGGGCTGGGATCGTCTTGCCCGCCCAGGCCCGCACGGGCTTGCATTCGCTCCGCCATACAGTGGCCACGCGCTTGCTGGAGGCCGGGACTCCGCTGGAGACCATCGCGGGAATCCTGGGACACCTTTCGCTGGAATCGACCCAGATCTACACCAAGGTCGATATCGAAGCCTTGCGCCGGGCCGCGCTGGACCCGGAGGTGCTCCATGAATAAGCGCACACCCATAGCCACCTTCCACAGCGCCCTGGCACCATGGATCGAGAAGTTCATCGCCGAGAA
The DNA here is from genome assembly GCA_963779785.1 of uncultured Planctomycetota bacterium. Lineage (GTDB taxonomy): Bacteria > Planctomycetota > Planctomycetia > Isosphaerales > Isosphaeraceae > CAVRFS01. Next base: position 9,039 of record CAWAAW010000048.1, on the reverse strand, counting down.
GCACGCCTGCGGATACAAGTACGCCGTGGAAGGCGAGGTGCTGCAGCGACTGGATCGTTTCCTCCGCGATCAGGGACTGGAGACCGCCGCCTTACCCAGGGCGATGGTCGAGCGCTGGATCGCGAAGGATCCGAATGAGAGTCCCCGGACCCAGCGGGCGCGGATCGGCCTGGTCCGCCGCTTGGCCCTCTTTCTCCTCCGGCAGGGGTGTCCGGCCTACGTCCCGGAGGCCCGGCTGACGGCCAAGGAGCCATCCCCTTTCGTCCCGTACATCTTCCGGAACCACGAGATCCGGAGGCTCTTGGAAGCGGCGGATTCCATCCCAGCCGATCCCCGTTCCCCCCTGAGGCATCGTGTCCTGCCTGCGATCTTCCGCGTTCTCTATGGGTGCGGCCCTCGCATCGGCGAGGTGGTGGCCCTGCGTGTGGACGAGGTCGACCTGTTGTCGGGAATCCTGGTCGTTCGCGAGGGGAAGAACCACAAGGATCGCCTCGTTCCGGTGGCACCTTCTCTCTGCCAGTACCTACGGCGCTATGCTGACTCCCTGGGCGCCCGTCCTTCCGATGTCCCCTTCTTCCCGAGCTCCCACGGCGGACCTTACCATCGTCTGACCATCTACCACGCTTTCCGACAGCTTCTCTGGCGATGTCAGATTCCTCACGGGGGGCGAGGGCGCGGTCCTCGGCTTCACGACCTGCGACATACCTTCGCGGTGCATCGCCTGGCCAGGTGGTATCGCGAGGGGGCCGATCTCAATGCCCTGCTGCCGGTCTTGGCCACCTACCTGGGGCATCGGAGTATCACCGATACCCAGCTCTACCTCCGGTTGACCGCCGACCTGTTTCCCGATGTGAGCTTTCGCTCGGAAGCCGCCTTCGGCCACATCATCCCGAGGAGGACAGCCCCATGAGACCTACGAACTTCGCCACGCATCTTACGGCGTTCTTGACCAACTATCTGCCGGCCCAGCGGAATGTGAGCCCGAACACCATCAGGGCCTACCGGGACGCCTTCGTGCTCTTGCTCCGCTACTGTCGAGACGTCCGGCGGTTGGCCCCGGACCGCTTGAGCCTGGAGCAGATCGAGCCTTCGTTAGTTCTGGACTTCCTGGATCACCTGGAGAAAGAGCGTCGGTGTGCGCCGCGCACCCGTAACCTACGGCTCACGGCCGTCCATGCCTTCTTCCGCTACCTTCAGACAGAAGAGCCGGGGCTCCTGCTCCGCTGTCAACGGATCCTGGCGATCCCCCTCCAGCGCTGCGCGCCTCCGGCTGTGGAATACCTCTCGTCGGAGAGCTTGGCTGCCATCCTCCACCAGCCGGACCTGGGTCATCGCGCGGGGCGGCGCGACGTCATCCTCCTGAGCCTCCTCTACGATACGGGAGCACGGGTGCAAGAGCTGATCGATCTGTCGGTGCGCGATGTGCGCCTGGAGAACCCCGCCCAAGTCCGCCTCACCGGAAAAGGGCGAAAGACGCGAGTGGTGCCGCTGATGAACAGCACGGTGGCCCTGCTGCGGGATTATCTGCGTGAGCAGGGTCTGATCGGCCCCGAGACGTTCGACAAGCCTCTGTTCCGGAACCGGTTCGGTGGGCGCCTCTCGCGCTCCGGCATCCGTTACCTGGTGGAGAAGTATGTGCGGAAGGCCAGCATCTCGCAGCCTGCTGTACCGCTCCCGAAGGTCAGTCCCCATACCTTCCGGCACAGCAAGGCGATGCACCTGTTGCAGACCGATAATCCGCTGGTCGTGATTCGAGACTTCTTGGGCCATGCCGATATCAAGAGCACCGAGATCTACGCCCGGGCCGATCTCGACATGAAGCGCCGGGCCTTGGAAAAGGCCAGTACCAAGTCGCCAACGCCAGCAGTCCCTTCCTGGCAGAAGGATAAGGGGCTCCTGGATTGGCTGACGTCTCTGTAGTCGCAAGAGCTGGAAGCTATGTGCAGTTCATCCTGCGGAAGCCCCCTTTTCTCAGGCGTCCGGCTCGATAAACTCGCCATAGCTTCTGTGTGCACATAATAAGGCACGGGCAAGAGGTCGGCCTCACATCTGGCCAGCCAGGCCGCCCGCTTGGTCCCACCACACTGAGGGCAGCTTCGGTTGCCACAGGAATGATAGTGATACCGCACCTCGCCGCAGTGATCGCACTCAGTGACGTGCCCGCCCAAGGCAGGCGTGCGGCACAGCGCCAGGTCCCGGAGCGTTTGCCGCACATGGGGGCACTGTGGCCAGCGCTCCAGGAAGTCGGCTCCATACTGCCGCACGATCTGCCCCAAGCTCAGGGGCTGGTCGCTTGGCCCGGAGCCGGGGGTAGGCGGTCGAGTGGGCTGACCACTTGTTGTATTCCCCTCAAGCCTACGTGCGTGTACAGAGCCGTGGTCCCGATCCGATGATGGCCCAGCAAGGCTTGGATCGTGCGGGTGTCGACTCCCGCTTCCAAGAGATGCGTGGCATGGCAGTGGCGCAGTGTGTGCGGAGTGATCCGCGGCAGCCGCGGCGCGGCAGGCCCGCTGGCAGGCTTTCTGCACGGTCGTCACGCTCAGAGGCTGGTGGGGATCCTTGCCCGGAAACATCCATTGCGTCGGCCTCGTCTCACGCCAGTACGCCCGCAGCTCCGACAACAGCAGTGGAGACAGCGGCACCAGCCGTTCCTTCTGGCCCTTGCCCAGCACGCGCAGCACCATGCGGCTGCTGTCGATCTGGTCCGCCGTCAGGTGTAAGGCTTCGCTGATCCGCAGCCCCGTGGCGTAGAGGGTTCGGAGCACCATCTGGTGCGTCCCACCCTGTACGGCCGCCAGGAAACGGGCCACCTGTTGGGGTGAGCGGACCACGGGCAATCGTTTGGGCCGTTTGCCGTAAGGAAGCCGCGACACCACAATGGCACTGGGATAGCTTACACGATAAAAGAAGCGGAGAGCCGCAACTGCCTGGTTGTAAGACGACCATGAGACCTGCTTGTCGTGGACAAGATGCAGGAGATAGCGATGGACCTGATCGCCGTCGAGTTGTGCTGGGGATTGCTTGAAGTAGTGCGCCAGCTCACGGACGTGGTAGACGTAAACCTCGATGGTCTTGGGGGAGCGGTTGAGAAGCTGAAGGTCTTCGATCAAGCGCTGCCGGAGCGGAGTCATGGTGGGGATTCCCGTAGAAAGCGAGGAAAGTCGGCTGGAGAAACCGCCGCGACAATCCTGACACGAGAATGCCCTGGCGCAAATCGTTTTAATCGGCACTACCGGCATAACCGGACCTGAGCCTGAATAGGGCCAGCGATCGCGGACACGGGCACAGGCTAGCGAATGCCGACATGATCCACCGAAAGGTTTCGTTCAACGACCAAAGCTCAGCGGACCCGACCACGGACCACCGAGCGACGACACCGGAGAAAACGCAGCCCGTGGCCGGGGTCCGCTGCGGCGCGAGGTTAGGCGTCCCGCTCGCCGATGACGGGAAACTTCGCCATCGCCTGCCGAAGTTGAGCGACCAAGGACCGTAGGTAAGTCTGGTCAGCGCCAGCCGGAACGCAAGAGTGTTACCGATGCCGGGCTGATCGCAGACCTCGCATGATAGTTCGACATGTGGCCACGCCCGTCGCCGGTTGCGCTGATCGAGAGCCACCCCTCCATTGTGGCGAACCTGGCTATCCCAGCCAAGGACTCGCCGAGCAGGGCAAGCTCGCGGCGGAATGCGTCGAACTCATCGGCGCAGGTCGCCCTCGACCTTGCCGCGGAACCCACCGGCGGCGACCTCGACGACGGCGCGGACCAGTTGCCGTCCCAATAGTCGCTGGCGGCGGGGTGGCTGCGACCCAAGAGCGTAATGGCGAGGAACTCGAATTCCTCGCCACCAACGCGGATGATGCACATGTCGATCTGCCGCCTAACAGGAACTCGACGGCAAATGGCGTGACAAATCACGCCTTATGTCCGTATAATATCAGTCGCATACGCCATAGTCTTTGGCGGTTGACGGGTTGTCAAGAATAATGTCTGAGATTAGACGGACAGCAGAGCAGCCGGATGGTCGAACCCTCGATCAGACAGGGCCCAAGCTTCTGGATCAGGTTCGCATCGCACCGGCGCGATTCGTCGCCATTCATCTGGCGGAGAGTGCCGTCCAAAGGATGGTCAAAGGCGCGGTCCGTCGCGCGGGGCTCACCAAGCCGGCAAGTTGCCATACGCTCGCCACAGCCTCGCGACCCATCTGCTTCAATCAGGCTCCGACATCCGCAGCGTTCAGGAACTGCTCGGCCATTCGGACGATCGAGCAACGATGATCTAGACGCACGGTTGTCAAACTGGTCCGCGGCTGTGGCGTCGAGCGGGACAATGGCGATCCGACTAAACAGTTCCTCGCTACGTCGCAGCCAGTCCTGGGCCTTGCGGAGTTGCCCGCCGTCGGTCGCATTCAGGACGAAGTCAATCCGCCCGCGGAGGATCTCGATCCGCGTGATGACCGTCGTGACAACTTCTGCCGGATCGAAGCGAGCTTTGTGGTCCTGAACCCGCGCGTCCCCCGCGTGCAGCCAGCCGAGAGAGGGTGTCCGTATCGAGGATGTGCATCGTCACCCCTCGGCTTCCGGCCGGCCTCTTTGCCGGTAGAACTCTTGCAGCATTTCCTCGAGGTGTGGATCTCCTTCGGCGCCCCAAAGTGGGTTTGCCAGAACGCTTGCTTGTCAGCCGCGGAGGGGGAGCGCGCAGCCAATCTTGAACGGCGGCCTTCAAGAAGCAGTAATCTTCGCCGACTCGCCTCCCTGGTAAGCCCTGCTCACGTGCCAGACGGAGCACTTCCTCGGGAGAGGTCCGCAAGTAGGCGGCGGCTTCTGCCAGGGTCCACACGTTGACCGTTTTCGCGGCGATGGCGGGGGGCGGAGCAGCGTTGCTCGGCGGCGAGGGAGGCTTTGTCTTAACTCGGGGCATGGCGCCACCTCTCTGTCAGCATAGGAATTACCCTGCTATCCGACCCGGAATCTGACGATTCAACGACCCGCGAGAACTCCTCTTACAGGTTCCGCAGGATTCGATCCCTCGGACCCGGGAATCGCGCTCGCGGGTCGGCATGTGCCCTGTCGACAAAGGGTAACGGGCTGTTCAGTGCCGCCCCCAAGTCGTCAAGAAAAGCATGCAGAAACGGGCAGTGTGGCGGGGAGCTAATGACGCATTCCCAGTCGAGCGACTCAAGGGCCGCCACCCCGTTACGCGTCTCCCGGTATCGCTTCTGCCGATCCTCGAGGGTCGGATCACAGAGATAATGAAGATAGGATTTAGGGTGAAACTTGCGCTCGGGGCATATCCGTGATTTGGTCAGTCCCGGGAGGAAGAGTCAGGAACGCTTGATCGACCGTACGGAATTGTTCAAGGTCGAGGTTGGCGGGTAGCTGCTGCGGTTGGTCCGCGCAGCTCGCAGCAAAGCTGCCGCGTCACCAAAGTAACAGGCTTCGGTCATCGGGCGGAACAGATGGTATGAGCACCGCTCGCGAACCTGCGCGTACTTGGGTCCCGATTGCTGGGGCCAGGTTCGGCTGATGTATGAGTCCACCGCGTCCCGAAACAGGAGGAGTACAAGGTCGGGCTGGCCTTGATTGCACAGTTCTAGGTCTTCCACGACGTACGCGAAGTCAATGCGTTTTCCACGGCGCCCGGGCAAGATTGCGTTGACCAGTTCCGCGGCCAGTTCGTCGAGGTTGGTCGGAACGGGGCCCGGTGGGGCTGCGGCGAGGGGTGCAACGTCCCGAGAGGTGAGCCCATCCAGGTGCTTCTCCGGCGGTCGCACAACGAAGTCGTCTTGCGGAAAGAGCCGGGCCAGTGCGGGCCCGAGGGCGGCATGCTCCAATTTTCCGGTCGGAATCAAGGCTACGACAGCCATTTTCACTCCGTCCGATGGCCACGCTGCCCCATAGCGGCTCCGTTAACCCGTTGCCGCTGCCCGCCGAATTCTCCGTGCTCGTAGAGCCTCCCCAGCGAGAAACGGGCGAGCCAGTCCGGTTCGTACAACTCTGTCAAGGGAACGGGGCGTTTCTCCAGGCCCTGCTCCATGACGAACACGGAGCCGGGCTGTTCCTTGAACTCATCGAGGAGAACCGGAGAGTGGGAGGCCAGGCACACGATTAGGTCGCGCTCCTCAGCCCAGTCCCGAAACGCCTGGGTTAACGCCCGGATGGCGAAAGGGTGCAGGTCGTTACCGAAATCATCGATGGCTATCAGCGAGCCTTTCGGCGCACCGGCAACCGCCGTGAGATGAAGCAATCCCGTGATCCACCCATCGGGGGCCAGTACCAAGGGGCAAGGCTGGTTCGACTTCGGGTCGATCAGGTCGACGGTAATCGTGAGGCCGGCTACATGAAAGTCCAGATCCGCGAACACCTCGGGGAAGGCGGACCGCAAGCCGGTAACGACGAATTCATATTGGGGTTTGAGGTCGCGGCGGTCACGCCAGTTCCGCAAGACAGTGAACGCATTCTGCCCGGTGGGATGCAAGTAGAGGTCGCCGCTTTGCCGGGAGCCGTTCGTCTGCAGGCCCCAGAGGTTGTAACTGCGGTAGACGCGCGTGCTGGTCAGGCGCGAACGAGAGGGCCCAATTCCTCCGCGTTGTCCGCGTCGGCCACAATCCGAATGCCTAGTCGCTCCTCACGCTCGGCGATCGGACGCTCTTCACCGCGGTAGACGAGCCGTTGCGACAAGGCGGCTCGGGAAAGAACGAGTTCGTCCCCCCGCGTCACTCGTTCCCCGAGCCGTTGGAGAGAGTCGGCCCTTGGGCGGTTAGCTGCAATTCCCAGCGCAAATCCCCTACTGTGAAGGCCACGAGCACTGGTTCCTCTTCTGGCACTCCCCAGGACCGCAATCCATACACGCCTCCGATGTGATCGATCGCACTGGGAGCGCTGCGGAGGTAGGCGTTCCGCAAGAATTCGAGAAGCGTTAGCAAGGTGGTCTTGCCGGCACCGTTCGGACCGACCACGACACAGACCCCGGAAGGCGTCCAGTTGGTCGAAGCAACGCCCGGAAGTTTCGTGTTTCGACCGTAATGGCCGATGGCGGGGGCGGCGTTGTGGTCGTCACAGGCATCGGTCGCAGGTCATGCAGTTGGTCGCCTGGGGGGGCTCGGCTGACTCATGCTAGTCCTGAAACAAGCTTGATTTTTAGACCGGCGAGGCCAACTCTCAGAAAAAGTTCGAAAACCCCCGGAGATCTTGGAATAATGGAGGCTGGGATATATCCGGATTAGTCCAAGCTACGGAGGGTTTCGAGTGATGGTTATCGTCCCGAAAAAGATCCCAAGACGCAACCGCCGTAAGAAGTCTCCAGCACAGATTCGCAAGCTCCTGCGGAAACGCCAGCGGAGAATCCTCGACCGCATCGCTAATCGATCCGGCCCCGAACGCGATCGGCCCATGATCACTGCCACCAACATCCATTACGAGCTGGGCGAGCGCGTTCAGGGCATTGCCGCTGGCGGCATCGGCGCCATGCTGCTGTTGGCTCAGAGGACGGGCTTGATCCGCGACATTGATCACAATCTACATTTGCTCAAGGTGCATCTCCCCTATCACGAGTCCGACCATGTCCTGAACATCGCCTTCAACATCCTGGCCGGCGGTCGGCGGCTCGAGCATATCGAACTGCGTCGCAACGACGAAGTCTTTCTCAACGCCTTGGGCGCCCAGCGCATTCCCGACCCCACCACCGAAGGGGACTTCTGCCGCCGTTTCACCGCACTCGACGTTCAGACCTTGATGGACGCCATCGATGAAACCCGCCTCCGCGTCTGGGCCCAACAACCCGACGAGTTCTTTGAGGAAGCGTTCGTCGACGCCGACGGACCATGGTCCCGACCGATGCCGAGTGCAAGGAAGGCGTCGACATCGACCACAACGGTGACTGGGGTTATCAGGCCGGGCTGATCTCGCTGGCCAACATGGCCGAGCCGCTCTACCTGATCAATCGGAGCGGCAACCGCCCCTCCCATGAGCAGATGGACGTCTACCTCGACAAGGCGATCGCCTTGTGTCGGCGGGCCGGCTTTCGCCGGATCACCCTGCGGGGCGACACCGACTTCAGCCAGACCAAGCATCTGGACCGCTGGGATCAACCGGGCGACATCGCTTTATCTTCGGCATCGACGCTCGAGAAAATCTCAAGGCGTTGGCCCGAAGCCTTTCCGGCCCCGGCATTCAGCGTCCTGGTACGACCACCCAAGTATGCGATCAAGACCGAGCCCCGCCAACGGCCCGAGCGGGTCAAGGAAGAGATCGTTCGCCAGCGGAAGTATGAGACGATCTGCCTGCTCGAGGAGACGGTCGCCGAGTTCGAGTATCGCCCGGTGGCTTGCAAGAAGAGCTACCGCGTGGTCGTGCTCTGCAAGCGCGTGGGTATCGACAAGGGGTCGGTGCGGCTGCGCGAGGAGTTTCGCTACTTCTTTTATATCACCAACGACCGCACGACCCCCGCCGACCAAATCGTCTTCCAAGCCAACGATCGTTGTGACCAAGAGAATCTGATCGCGCAACTCAAGACCGGTGTCCACGCGCTGACGGCGCCGGTAGACGACCTGGTGAGCAACTCGGCGACATGGTGATGGCGTCGTTGGCTTGGAGCCTGAAGGCGTGGAGCGCGTTGCTGGCTCCAGCCACGGGCCCCGACGCCGACAGCCACCAAGCGGAAAAACGGACGTTGTTGCGGATGGAGTTCGCGACGTACCGCGCGGCGTTCATCGAGATGCCGTGCCAGATCATTCGTGGTGCCAGACGGTTGATCTATCGGCTGTTGTCGTGGAATCCGTGGCAAGGGATGTTCCTACGATTAGTGGAGCGACTGCAGAGCTGCTGGTTGTGCTGAGAGAGTGATCACCTGAAGTCGGGGTCCGGATGCCCCGATCTGTATGGGCCTTCGAGCGTAGAGAGGGGGTCGGCGATGGTGAGGGATGTTCGTGGCGGAGAAACCGGGGTCGAGACCTCCGGGCCGTAGAAGGTACGTGTTTATCTTGAAGACTAGATTATGTCATTTGTACATAGTCCGATTTTTTTATCACGCTTGTTTTGGGGCT
>CAWAAW010000047.1:0-75596 GCA_963779785.1 uncultured Planctomycetota bacterium | reverse complement strand
AGCACGCTTCCTCAACCGTCCCCGCCACAATCATACGGCTCCCTGCTCCAACCTGGTCTTGGAGCTGAAGCCGAAGGACGGAAACGAATTCCTGGCTCGAACTGACCGTGAGAATTGTGGAATCAAGCATTTTTTGCATTAACTCCCTGTTCGAGAAATGTGCCATTCCATGCATTCTGACAGGGACGGTCGGGGGCCTAGGGCTGGAAAACGCCACGGCCCCGGCTCGGTCCTACGTCTGGTTTTGAATCGGAGTCACTAGTCACTGGAAGAGAGACCGTGAAATCCCAATCGCAACGACAAACACGCGACGATAGCCTCGCAACTTTTCGGTCGCGTATCGTGATTCCTCGTTAATCATTATAGGAGTAGTTTCGAAGTTTGAGATTGCGGCATGTCAGATTTTTTCAAAAGTCCCTCTCTGATCCTTAACATGGGATCGGTTATTTAACAATTGGACTTGGAAATCCCTTGAAATCCCGCAATTCTTGTGTGTTTACAAAAAGCAACATAGTTTGAAGGGTTGGGACCACCCTCTCAACATGGACTCGATGTTCTATCGATTTGGCGAGGCGTCCCATGTCCTTAATCAAGGCTGAGTGGATGAGTGGGGACGGTTAGATATGTGGGAACTGGCTGGCTTGCAATGAGGATGGCAATTCGCGACGATCGTCGAGTTCAGGCGAGGGCGATTTTTCGGGGGATCTTGGGCGACATGCCAAGCACCGCGCTATCTGGTAAGAGCCGACTGATCGGCGCGGGGGTTGGCGATCGGGATCCATCATACTGAGGGGTAGTCAGTCATGGTGTCACAGATCCGGCGATGGGTTTGGATCATCGTAATCATTGTGGGGTGTGGGAGAATTGCGGAAGGCCAGGCCGTCAAGCCGCGCGGGGGCTGGAAATCTATTTCATTGATGTTCAGGGCGGAGCGGCAACTTTGCTCGTCACCCCTGAGCGTGAGTCGGTCCTCATTGACTCAGGCTGGCCGGGGTTCGACGATCGCGATCCCAAACGGATCGTGCACGTACTCAAGGACCTGGCGGGATGCGACCACCTCGACCATTTGGTGACGACGCACTGGCACCGCGATCACTTCGGCGGTGTCGCGGGGCTGGCAAAGAAGGTGCAAATCGTCCATTTTTGGGACCGCGGACTCCCTGAGGACGGCAAGCCCGGCCTGGACTTTCCCGACGGCCCGCTCGCGACTGATCCGCTGGGAATCGCTTATCGCTCGGCCAGCGCGGGCAAGCGAACGGCACTGCGAGCCTGGTGATTCTTTGCCGCTGAAAGGAGTCAAGGGCTTGGTACTGGCCTCGGGTGGCCAGGTGATCGACGCAGCGACGCGCAGCTCGCGGACGCGAGAACATTCAGGTCGCGCCCTCCAATCCGGCGTGCGCAACGGCCGCTCCCGACCTGCCCACCTGATCCTTCGGACAACGCCCGCAGCCTGGCACTTCTCTTCTCATTCGGCAAATTCCAGTTCTTTGACGCCGGCGACCTGACCTGGAACGTCGAGAAGCGGCTCGTGTGTCCGCTCGACTTGGTCGGCATCGTCGATTTGTACCAGGTCACGCATCATGGGATGGACATCTCGAACAATTCGACCCTGGTCCAAACGATCGCCCCGACGGTCTCCATCATGAACAACGGCCCGCACAAAGGGGGCTCCGCGAAGACGGTCACGATGCTCAGGTCCGTCGCCTCGATCAAGGCGGCCTACCAGCTCCATCGCAATGCCGACACGGCCGCCGAGAAGAATACCGATCCATCCTTGATCGCGAACAAGGATGAAGCCGGAGGCAGTTGATCCGCGTTCGAGTGACACCGGACGGCTCGAAGTTCACCGTGCAAATGGGTGAGGATGGACCCGAGCGGACATTTGAGTCACGGTAAGCTGCATGATTCGACGTTTCGATCGGTAGGCAGTAGGCAGCACGACATACGAATGCCGACTGCCGTGATTCCACTGCCTACTGCCCAACGCTTACTGCTTACTGGCTACTGCCTACTGCCTACTCTCAGCGTTTCCTCAAGGAGGTTGCACGCGAAATGGTTCGATTCAAGCTTTGGCGGCCGTGGCCTTGCTGTTGGGCCTGGCCGTTCCTGTGCGGGTATCCGCGGCCAGCGAATTCAAGTCGGTCTTTCCTTACCCCATCCGCAAGACCGTCCTGGAAAACGGACTGAGCGTTCTGTCCGTACCGTTCGACTCGCCGGGGATCATCGCGTACTACACCGTGGTCCGCACCGGCTCGCGAAACGAGGTCGAGAAGGGCCTGTCGGGCTTCGCCCATTTCTTTGAGCACATGATGTTCCGGGGGACCGAGGCCATATTCCGCAAGAAAAGTACAACGACATCCTCAAGTCGCTGGGGGCCGATTCGAACGCGTACACGCAGGACGACTTTACGTGCTACCACATGACGATCCCCGCGACGGCGCTGGCGACGGCCGTCCAGATCGAGGCGGACCGGTTCCAGAACCTCAAGTACGACGAGCCTTCCTTTCAAAAGGAAGCCCGGGCCGTGCTGGGTGAATACAACAAGAGTGCGTCGTCGCCGTTTCTCAAGCTCAACGAGACGATGCAGAACACCGCCTACACCACGCACACCTACAAGCACACGACGATCGGCTTTCTGGCCGATATCAAGGACATGCCCAATCAGTACGCCTATAGCAAGGTGTTCTTCGACCGATGGTACCGGCCCGACAACTGCACGATCATCGTGGCCGGCGACGTGAGCCACGAAGCCTTGGTCGCCTTGGTGAAGCCGTACTATGGTGGCTGGAAGACGAGTCACGGACGGGTGGAGATTCCGAGTGAGCCGCCCCAGACCGAGCCAAAGTCGGCTCGATCTGACCTGGCCGTTGCCGACCTTGCCGACCCTTGCGCTGGGCTATCACATCCCGGCCGCCGACCCGGGCAATCCCGACACAGCCGCCCTCATGGCCATCGAGCAGGCTGTCTTCGGCGAGACCAGCACGCTTTACCAGGAGCTGGTGCTCAAGGAACAAAAGGTTGTCAGCTTCAACGCCGAGGCCGAATCCAAGCGCGACCCGTCCCTGTTCACGATTTTGCTCCGGGTTAGAAAGCCCGAGGACATGGGTGCCGTGCGCCAACGCATCGCCGCGGCCCTCGCCGAGGCGGCCCAAAGCCCGATTGATGCGGCTCGCCTGGACACGATCAAATCGCATTTGCGCTATGCGTTCGCCAACTCGATTCAGAGCCCCGACGCCGTGGCCAACACGATCGCCCAGACGGTGGCGGTCACCGGCCGCCCCGAGTCAATCAACGACCTTTACGAGGCCTTCGATCGTCTCACTCCCGCTGACTTGCAGCGCGTGGCCCGTAAGTATTTCCGCCCGGCCAACGAGACGGTGATCACCCTTGAGACGGAGATCAAGAAATGACCACAATACGAGACGTTTGGCTCACTTTGGCGGCTTGTCGCCGCGATCAATCTGGTTCCGCATGCCGTGCTCGCCGAGGCGCCCGTCGCCGCCAAGACCGGGCGAGCCACCGAGAACGCTGGTCCGCGTGCAATCCAGTCCGTTGGTCGCTCTTCGATTCGTGCTCCGCGCGGGCTCGCAGAGCGATCCGCCCGGCAAGGAGGGCCTCGCCGCCTTGACGGCGGCCATGGTCGCCGAAGGGGGCACGAAGACGCAAGACCTACGACCAGATCTTGACCGCGTTCTACCCGATGGACGGATCACTCGACGGGGCATGCCGCAAGGAAGTGACGGTCTTTCAGGGAGTGATCCACCGCGACAACCTCGGCGGCTTATGTTCCAATCGCCACCGAGATGATCACGCAACCGCGATTCGCGGCTGAGGATTTCGAGCGGCTTCGTAACGAGGCACTCGACTACGTCACCAAGTTCCTGCGCGGGAACAATGACGAGGAACTGGGTAAGTGGACGTTGCAAGTCGAGCTCTATCAAGATCATCCCTATGGACATCCGGACCGGGGGACCGCCCAGGGCCTGAAAGCCATCACGCTCGATGACGTCAAGGAATTTCATCGCCGGCATTACACGCGAAAAGCGATCAACCTCGGGATGGCCGGGGGATTCGACGACTCGACGCCCCAGCGCATCGAAGAAGGGTTTGCCGGATTACCCCAAGCTGAGCCAATCATCCCCAAGCTTCCCGCCCCGCGGATGGCGAAAGGCCTTGAGATCACGATCGTGGAAAAACCGGCTGACGCGACGGCCATCTCAATCGGTTTTCCCATCGAGCTGACGCGACTCGACGACGACTTCTATGCTCTCGCCGTGGCCAATTCCTACCTGGGTGAGCACCGTACCTTCAACGGCAAGCTGATGCAAGACCTGCGTGGCAAACGCGGGCTGAACTACGGGGACTACTCGTATATCGAAGACTTCATCCAGCAGGGCGGCAGCACTTTCCCCGTCCCGAACAATCCGCGCCGGCAGCAGTACTTTTCGATCTGGATCAGGCCCGTGCCCAGCGACAAATCGGTCTTCGCCTTCCGAGCGGCGCTATGGGACCTGAACCGCCTGGTGGATCGGGGAATGACCAACGCGGAATTCGAGGAGACCCGCTCCTTCTTGCTCAACTATAGCAAGCTTTGGGTCCAGACGCTGTCCCGACGATTGGGATATGTGATCGATGGCGGGTTCTACGGGCGCAAAGATCTGGTCACCGAGCTGGCCGAGCGACTGCCGAAACTGACGGTCGACCAGGTAAATGCGGCCGTCCGTAAGTACCTCAAGCCGGAGGGAATGAAAGTCGCCATCGTCGCCCGCGACGCCACCCGGCTCCGCGAGCGACTCATTTCGGGCGAACCCACGCCGATCAGCTACGACACCCAAGGCACTCCCGAGGACGTCTTGGCCGAGGACAAGCAAATCGCCGTCTTCCCGCTCAAGGATGTCAGCGTGCGGATCATCCCGGTCGAGCAGATGTTCGAGAAGTAGCCCCGACGCGAACCGTGCGACGGCGACCGGCATCATACTAGCCCGAAGCGTCAGCGAGGATTCCGGCTGTTATCGCCTTGTTGACGCTTCGGGTTGGTGTTGCGTGTCCGCCATGCGATCGTGAACCGCTATAATGATTTCGGGACCGGAGCGTGGCGGACGAACCTTACCGCCGGAACTCGACGAGTTTCGTGAGTGAGCGGGCCAGCAGGTCCTGAGAGGAATCTGGTTGATGCGGATTCATCGAACGGGTCTTGGACTGGCATTGATCTGCGTGGTGATCGTGGTCGGCGCGACGGCGGCCCTGCCCGGCGTTTCGACTGTCTACCGAAGATTCATGGGCCGGTCCGCGCTGGATAGGTTCGCAGCCAGGTCGGTGAGCCAGGGCTCACCTGGTTCCTCAGCGAAACTGCCAACGGATTTCCAGCCGCGCCAGTTCCTCTCGGATACGAGCGGATTCGGCTATGTCCGGACAATCGTGGAACCCTGGAAGCCGACCGACACGCTGGCGGAGATCGCCAGGCATTGGGACCGAGCCGGTTATCAAGCCGCGCTCAATCTGGATGGGCCACTGGCCGATGCTCAGGGTGATGAGCAGAAGCTGATCCCCCTGCTCTTCGCCAAAGCCACGCTGATGAATTATGAAGGTGAAGCCGCACAAGCATACCGTATCCTCGAACAGTTGCGGTCGATCATCGACAAGAAGGGCAGGCGTACCAGAGATGCACTGGGCGGTGTACTTTACTTGCAGGGCGTCACCGCGATGCGAATCGGCGAGAACGACAATTGCATCATGTGCCGTGGTGAAAGCTCCTGCATTCTGCCCATCTCCAAGGAAGCCGTTCATACCAAACCCGACGGTTCCCGGTTGGCGATCATGCACTTCACCGATTATCTCGAGCTTTTCCCCGACGATCTCGGCGTGATCTGGCTCTTGAACCTGGCTCACATGACCTTGGGCGAGTTTCCCGACAAGGTCAAACCCCGGTTTCGACTCGACTTGGACCGATTTTTCCACTCCGAGTTCGACATCGGCAAGTTCCGAGACGTCGGGCACTTGGTGGGAGTGAACCGCTACAATCAGGCTGGCGGCGCGATCATGGAGGACTTCGACAACGATGGTCTGCTCGACCTGGCTGTCACCTCCTCGGACCCGACCCAGCCCATGGCTTACTATCGCAACACGGGCGACTCGACCTTCGAGGACCGGTCGGAGCAAGCGGGCGTCACCGACCAACTGGGAGGGCTGGTGTGTTACCAGGCTGACTATGACAACGACGGCCTCATGGACATTTTCATCCCGCGCGGGGCATGGCTCAAATGGCCGATCCGTCCGACTCTGTTGCGAAACACGGGTGCGGCGTTTTCAAAGATGTCACCGCGGAAGCGGGGTTGATGGACCCCGTCAACTCCCACACCGCCTCCTGGGCCGATTACGACAACGACGGCTGGATCGACCTGTTCGTCGGCTGCGAGCTTCAGACCAACCGGCTTTATCACAACCGAGGGAACGGGACCTTCGAGGAGGTCGCCGCCGAAGCGGGTGTGCAAGGTGTCGCAGCCCGCTTTTGCAAGGGGAGCGCCTGGATCGACTACGACAACGATGGGTACCCCGATCTCTTTCTGAACAACATGGGCGACGTCGGCCGGCTGTATCACAACGATCGCAACGGCCGTTTCACCGAGGTCACCTCATCAACGGGCATCGATGGACCTCACCAGGGGTTCTCGTGCTGGGCCTGGGACTTCGACAATGACGGCTGGCTTGACATCTTCGCGACCTCCACGGACCGCAGTCTCACCGACGTGGTGCGGGGTCTTGTGGGAGAGCCGCACAACCTGCATTACGGTCGGCTGTATCGAAACCGGAATGGCGAGCGATTTGAAGAGATGACAACCGAAGCCGGTCTTGACCTGGTCTTCGCCCCGATGGGATCCAACTTCGCTGACTTTGACAACGACGGCTGGCTCGACTTCTACCTGGGAACAGGCGAACCGAGCCTGGCCACGATCGTACCCAACCGCATGTTCAAAAACGTCGGTGGAAAGCGATTCGCGGAGATCACCACAAGTTCCGGCACCGGCCATTTGCAAAAGGGCCATGCCGTGGCTTGCGGCGACTGGGACCGCGACGGCGACGTCGACATGTTTGTCGAGACCGGCGGCGCCGTCAACGGTGACCGATACCACAACGTCCTGTTTCAAAATCCCGGCCAGGGCAACCATTGGCTGACGATCAAACTCGTCGGTAAGAAAACCAATCGCGCCGCCATCGGAGCCCGGATCAAGATGGTCACCGCCGGAGAAAAACCGCTGACGATTCATCGACACGTGTCGTCCGGCAGCAGCTTCGGTGCGAACACGCTCCAGCAAACGATCGGTCTCGCAAAGGCTCGGCAGGTAGCTGTGCTGGAGATCCACTGGCCGACGAGTCGTACGACCCAGGTCTTCCGTGACATCCCCGCCGACCAGGCCATCGAAGTGACCGAGTTCGCCGAAGCAATCCGCCCACTCAACTGGCAGCCACTTCCCCAGCCGAGATGAAAAGTTCCACGTTACGACTCTCGGATCCCGCTCGTCGCGTGGGGTGGGCCTATACCGGCCTCCTGAGCCGCGATCAACCCGGCCCTCATCTCGCCGGCGTTGAAAACCTTGCCTCTCGACTCATAATCAGGCATCGAGCGGGTGCCACTAAATCGAGGAGGTTTCCATGACCAAATGGACGATCAAGGAGATTTTGGCCGGCCGGGTTGAGGTCGGTGAGCCAGTCATCGTCGAGGGCTGGCTCCGCACTCGCCGTGACTCGAAGGCCGGGCTATCGTTCCTGCTGGTCCACGATGGATCCTGCTTCGAGCCGATCCAGGTCGTTGCGGAGGCGTCGCTGGCGAACTATCAGACCGAGATCCTCCACCTGACGACTCACTGTGCAGTGCACGTTGTCGGCACACTGGCCGAGTCGCAGGGCAAAGGTCAACGGTTCGAGGTCAAGGCCGATCAAGTCAAGGTGGTCGGTGGGGTCGAAAATCCCGACAGTTACCCGGTGTCGGCCAAGCGGCACTCGATGGAACACCTGCGGACCGTGGCCCACCTCCGGCCGCGGACCAACACGTTCGGGGCGGTGGCGCGGGTCCGGGATTGCCTGTCGATGGCCGTGCACCGGTATTTTCACGAGCACAGCTTCGTCTGGGTTCATACGCCGATCATCACGACCAGCGACGCCGAGGGGGCCGGCGCGATGTTTCGCGTCTCGACGCTCGACCTGGCCAATCCTCCTCGCGACGAGCGCGGCCATGTCGATTTCTCGGCCGATTTCTTCGGTAAAGCAGCTAGTTTGACCGTCTCGGGTCAGCTCAACGTCGAGGCATACTGCCTGGCGCTCAGCCGTGTGTATACATTCGGTCCGACATTCCGCGCCGAGAACTCGAATACCACCCGCCACCTCGCCGAGTTCTGGATGATCGAGCCCGAAATCGCCTTCGCCAACCTCGCCGACAACGCTCTGCTCGCCGAGAATTTCCTCAAGTATTTATTCCGTGCCGTGCTGGAAGAACGGGCAGACGATATGGCCTTCTTCGCCCAGCACATCGACAAGGGTTGCATCACGCGGCTCGAAACCTTCATCAACGCCAGCTTCGAACGCATGGACTACACCGACGCCATCCAAGCACTTGAGGCGGCGATCGCGAAGGGGCACAAGTTCGAGTACCCCGTCAAGTGGGGAGTCGACTTACAATCCGAGCACGAGCGTTACCTCACCGAGACTCTAATCGGCCGGCCGATCGTGGTCATGAACTACCCCAAGCAGATCAAGGCGTTTTACATGCGCGTCAACGACGACGGCCGGACGGTGGCCGCCATGGACGTGCTCGCTCCGGGTATCGGCGAAATCATCGGCGGCTCGCAGCGCGAGGAGCGGCTCGACGTGCTCGACGCTCGTCTCGATGAGGTTGGACTTCAGAAAGAGCAATATGACTGGTACCGCGACCTGCGGCGGTATGGGACGGTGCCGCACGCGGGTTTCGGTCTCGGCTTCGAGCGGACGATCATCTACGCCACCGGCATGGAGAATATCCGCGACGTTATCCCCTTCCCTCGTACGCCGGGCAACGCCACGTTCTGATATGGGCGTTAGGCTAGAGCGCTCAACGCTTGGACTGGGTGCGCGTGGTCACCCCCCCGAACTCCCCCTTCTCAAAGGGCGGACGACGCGCAACGGAATCCGGATGCAGACAAGGCTTGTGCAAAACGAACTTTTCATCACCCCAGGGTCGGGGGGTGCTTTCGCTTCGGCTCTGGCGTGCGCAACCCAAGCGTGAACCAATCTAATCGGCAATCTTGCGATGGATCTATCTTTTTGAAATGCCTGTTGAGTGGCAGGTTCATCGCGACCCCGCTATTATTCACAGAGTCGACGTGACCCGGACGGAAGCCGGAGGAAGGCCTACAAGGATGCTATGAATTTGAGTTCGAGACCGGAGTCGAGTAGGTTTTGATGATCAGCAACAAGTTGCGGAACAGACGGCTGGTCGCGTGGGCGCCCTTGGTTTTTTTGACCGGCACCGCGGCTTTTGCACAACCGTTGAAGGCGCCTTTTCCCCCGTTGACCGAGAAGCGGGTCTACGTGGAGACGGGAGTGACCGATTCGTTCGCCGGCCTGGAGAGTCAGATCGCGAAGTTGGAACGGTCGTCGCCACAGACGTATTACGTCGTGGTCGTCAGGTCTTCGGGGACCGGCACAAAGGCCACGACGGATTACGTCCAGGAGTTGCGCGACGCCTGGCGGAAGCAGACCTCGCAGAGCGGCCGTTCATTCGACCTGGAGCGGTCGGTAATCATCGTTGCGGCGCTCGAGAACAGGCAGATCGCGCTCCTGCCCGGAACAACCCTGCGTGATCGATTCGGCCTGCGCTCCGAGGTCGTCCGTGACGAGCTGATCCAGCCGGTTTTGGGACTGGCCCGTGAGCAGAAATACGCCCAGGCAATCTCCGCGCTTTTGAACAAGACCAATAACTGGATCGCCGCCAAGGACCGCTCGACGGCCGCGGTGACGCGACTCTCTCGCGACCGCGTCATTACCCGACGCGACGACCAATCCGCGAGAGTCGAAGCTTGCATGCCGGCGGTCTGTTCTCGGATCGTCACTGATGCCCATCTTGCGGGTCTGATCGGCGAGCTGGCCGCCCTGGTCTGGAAGTGGTATCAGCATCGTCGCACACGCGATCGGCTGGCCGGCCGGCTCAAGGAGATCCGGTCCAAGGCTGTCGAAGTCATGGATCGGCTCGATGGGCTCAAGGAACGGCTCAAACTCTTGCCGACATCGCCTGGACTTCACGGAGCCGATGGCCGGTGAGACCCTGGCCCATTTCAATCCGTTCGAGCGAAGCGTGGGCAAGCTGTGGGATGGCTGGCTTCAGATCATGGAGATGCTCGACAAGGCTCAGAAACTCGAGGCCAAAGCCGGCTCGCCGCTGTCGACCAAGGCACTCAACGACGTCGAGGAGATGGTCAACAGGCAAGGGATCGTTCGAGGAGATCGAGACTCAGGCCCAGGCATCCGCGCCGGAGCTAGATGCAGCTTGCCCAGGCTCATCACGTTCGCGCGTGAAGTTCTCGATGCGGTCGCCGACGGCCCGGCCCAAGATCGACGCGGCGATCGCCTCCGTCAAGAAGCTTGAGTCTGCCCGACGGCGCCGTACGAGGAAGAGCTGGGCTCCGTCGATGCGGAGACAGCCCAGGCCGGCGCCGACTCGGCCGGTGATCCACTGGGAGCCAGGACCGCGCTCGAACAGCTTCGGGCGCGCGCCGATGGGCTGCTCGAACCGGATCGAACGGGTTGTGTCGCTGTTTGGCGATGCGCAGCAAGCCAAGACCGCGACTCGAGGCAACTGACCCGGCAAGTGGCCGGCCATCGGGATCAAGGGCTGAAGCTCGTCGAGGAAGGGGGCAATCCCGATCTACCGCTTCAGCAAGGCGTCGAGGCTCACGCCGAGACCCTGACCGCGCTCCGAGCCGGCGATCCGGACTCCGCGGCCCAGAAGCTGGAGGCGGCCCAGGCGAAGCTCCAGGAGGCCAGAACGACGCTCGAGAGCGTGCAGAAAGCCAAGGCGTTCTGCGAGCGAGAGCAGACCGCCACGGCTGCGGGAGACCGAGCGGCTCCGTGATGCGTTCTGCCGCAGGCCGAATCGTATCAGAACGATCTTGAGCGTGAGTTTGCGCGGGAATCCTGGCAGCCGGTGGCGCGCAACCTCGAGCAAGCCCGCGCGCTGCTGGCGACCTTCGACCGCCAGGCCAAGGACGCCGCGGCGGCCGCGACCAGTACGGCCCAGCGATACCTGGCCGGCGCCCAGTCGCTACGAACAGCTCGCCCAGCAGCAGCAGATCGTGCTCCGCCTGATGTCCGGACTGAGCGAGCAACTGAACTCCTTGATCAGCGTGCGGAGCGAGTGCCGCAAGCTGAGCGACGAGCTGGCGACCCGCGAGCGGCAGGTCGAGCTCTTCATCAGGCAGAATGAAGCGATCGTCGGCGATGTGGCTCGAACCAGCCTGTCGTCGGCACAGCAAGGCGCGAGCGGACGTATCGCGCGACTCGGCCAGTGCTCGCCCCGACTGGCCGGCGCTGCGGCAGAACCTCGCCGAGGTGATCGAGGAATTCGCGATCGCGCAATCGCAGGCCGAGGACGACGTGCAGCAGCCACGAAGAGCTCGACCAGTGAGTTCGAGCAGGTCCGTCAAACGGCCAGCCGCGTCTACGCCTTGCTCGCCGGCCACGAAGAAGATCGACTGGCGGCCAACCAGCACTATCAGGCCGCCGCCGACGTTCTGGACCGGATCGGCGTGCAGATCGGCGAGCCTCGAGGGACTGTCGGCTCGGATGCTCGAGGAACTGCGCGGCGCCGCCGAGGATCTGCAGCGTTCCGAGCAACTGGCACTTGAGGATCTGCGCCTGGCGGCTCAGGCCACGTCCGAGATCAACGAGGCCGCCCGGTCGATCCGCCAGTCCGGCGGCTATTCCTCGATGGGTTTCAGCACGGATACCTCGCTGGCACGAGTCGCAACTGAACCAGGCCGAGCAGTGCATGCAAACCCAGAACTACGAGCAGGCGATCCAGCTCGCGGGCGCCGCGATCCAGTCGGCGCGTGCAGGCGTATCACGCGGCGATGCAGCAAGCGCTCGCTCCGGCAGGCGATGATGGCGGCCGACCAACGTCGCCAGGCTGCGCGATCGTCGGCACCGCCGTGGAACGGCGTCAGCTTCGGTGCCGCCGCGGCCGACCGCCGCCGCCGCCGCCATTCTGGAACGCGCACGGCTCCGCTTCGGCGTCCGAGCCCGGTCCGAGCCCGAGCCGCGACTCGGGCGTCGGCGTCGGCTCCTGGTCCGACGAGACCGGACGCTGGTCAGGGCAACTGGTGAGGATAATCTTGCCTGCCGTACTGGAAGCACGAGTCGTCTCGGGAGTTACGATAACGTTCGCGTTTCGTCGGGAATTGTCCACATCGGTCCATCACGTCAGGCGAGTTCAACCATGATCCTGGACAAGATTTGGAAGTCGATCGCGGCTCAGTTCAATAAACTGGCCAATGCGATCCGGGGCTACGACCCGATCGCCGAGATGCAACTACGAGTACGACCGCTCGGTCGAGCAGATCAAGGAGGGCCGCGAGGGACTGGCGCAATACCGCGCGCTGGTCGAGCGAGTGGGCCGCCAGGTCGCGGAGCAGGACAAGCACGTCTCGCAGCTGGAGGCCAAGGTCAAGGCCTATCTGAACGCGGGCGACCGCGACACGGCGGCCCGGTTCGCTCTCGAGCTGAAGCGAGCCAAGGACGATCAGGCCGAGAACCAGAAGCAACTGGCCATGCACGAACAGGCCTATCAGAATAACCTGGTGAAGATCCAGCACGCGGTCAAGAAGCTCGACGACGTGAAGCACAAGATCTCCGAAGTACGACGCCGAGCTGAAGATGAGCCGGGCGGAGGCGGAGATGGCCCAGCTCTCCACTCAGTTCTCATTTCAACGTGACCACCGACTTCGGGCAGGCCGAGCAGGTCCTCCAGGACCAGATCGACAAGAACCGGGCCAAGGTTCGGGTGGCGGCCGACCTCTCGGGCGAGGGTCTGGAAGAAATCCAGCAGGAAGTGGCCGTCGAGAAGACGATGGCCGAGGATGCGCTGCGGGAATTCGAGGTTTCCAAGGGGCTGGCCACGCCGGAGACAACCAAAGTCACCGCAGTCGACCAAGGAGCTTGGCCCCGCAACCAAGACTCTGGCCCCGATTCCTGAGATCTGAAAGGGTGTACGAGAAGGCAGTACGGTGGCGCCGACCACCGCCTCGCGCGGTGAGGCCCACCGAGAGCCGCGGCCGTTTCGGTGGGCCTCGCCTCGATGAATCGAGGGTCGGCACCACCCTACGCCAGGCAAAGGGAGCGGCGACTTGTGGCCAAGTCAACCTCAACTCGTGAGTCCGCCCCGGCGGCCATCCCGCCGGTTGAGGCCGCTCGCACCGTGTCGTCAGGGCTTCCGAGCTGGGCTCGTGAGTTTGCCGACCTGTATTTCTCCGGCACCACCTGCGTGTTCGTGCTGCACGGCAACG
This sequence comes from uncultured Planctomycetota bacterium, assembly GCA_963779785.1. GTDB lineage: Bacteria > Planctomycetota > Planctomycetia > Isosphaerales > Isosphaeraceae > CAVRFS01. Next base: position 62,067 of record CAWAAW010000047.1, on the reverse strand, counting down.
TGCACGACCTGATCCGGCAAGGGCCGGCCGATCGTCCCAGGTACGGCGGCCTTCCCGAGTTCCTGGCGACGCAACTCTTCGGGTCCTGGGACGTCGTGCTCCGGCACGACCTGAGCCAGGGTCTTCAGGTCTATGCCGGCGGCGATGGCGACCGATTGCGACGGATGGTCGCGCCTGGTCGAGCGAGCGGATCGGCGAGCCCCAGGCCTGGCCGCGCGACCCCGATGCGATTCTCTCACTCCTGGATATGCTGATCCAGAAGATCTTGATGGAGGCCGACGAGGCCAAGCGGATCAGCCTGGGTGTGATCCTCGACCATGCGCAATACCTGGTCCCCACCGCTGAGCTGAACCAGTTGGCCGCCACGCAGGGCGCGCGGCTGGTGCGGCTGTTGTCCTGGGCACAGAACCCTTATATCAAGCGACATAACATCGCCTTTTCCCTCCTCTGCGATCATTTGACCGAGATCAACGAGCGATTGATCGGCAGCGCCCACGTGGCGACGCTCGAAGTGCCGATGCCAAGCGCCTCGGCGCGAGAGGAGTTCGTGGCCTGGTACGACAGCCAGGATGGCAAGCCTGGGAATCTCACTGATTTCAGCACCAAGCAACTGGCCGACCTGACCGGCGGCCTGAACCTGGTCAACCTGGAGCGACTGCTCGCTCAGGCCGCCAAGTCGGGTCAAAAGCTAGACTCCCAGGGTCTCAAGCGCCTCAAGAAGGGGCTGATCGAGCAGCAGGCGCGAGGATTGGTCGAGTTTGTCGAGCCCTCACATTCGCTCGACGATTTCGTGGGCAACGACGCCATCAAGCAGCGGTTAACCGAAGACGCGGCGCTCCTGGCAAAGGGCCGGCTTGACGCCGCGCCGATGGGCTATTTGATCTGCGGACCTGTCGGCACGGGTAAGACGTATCTGGCCGAATGCTTCGCCGGCTCGGTGGGCATCGCCTGCGTCAAACTGCGTAACTTCCGATCCAAGTACGTGGGTGAGACCGAGGGCAATCTGGAGCAAATCCTCACCGTTTTGCGGGCCATGGGGCCGGTCGTCGTCGTGATCGACGAGGCCGATGCGGCCTTGGGCACTCGGGAAGGCGGAGGCGACTCGGGTACGTCGAGCCGGGTGTTCTCGATGATCGCCAGCCAGATGGGCGACACCCGCTACCGTGGCAAGCTGATCTGGATGCTCCTCACCAGCCGGCCCGACCTGCTGCCGATCGACCTGAAACGGCAGGGGCGGGCCGAGGTCCACTTGCCGCTGTTCAGCCCGCGAGACGACGCTGAAGTGAACTTCATGATCAAGGTCATGGCCAAGAAGAACAAGACAAGCCTGGCCGCGGAGGCATTGCCCGCGGGTCTGGCAGCCAAAGGATTCAGCGGAGCCGACATCGAGAGCATCGTCCTGGCGGCGAAGCGACATGGGCTCACGCAAGGCCGGGATGGAATCACGCGTGACGACCTCGAGCTGAGCCTTGAACGACTTCATCCCTTCAGCGCAAGGGATGGAGAAAGAGAAGCAGGAACTGGCCGCCGTGCTCGAGTGCACGTCGATGTCGTTCCTGCCTGACGAGTGGCGGGCACGCGTCGCCCAGCCGGACGGGCGAGCCAAGCTCCAAGAACGAATGGCCGTCATCCGTCGGCTGATCGAGGAATGAGTGGGTCGGACGAAGTCACCGAGAGGAGTCACCATGAGCAAGAAAAAAGCGAGCAAAGCCGGAAGTCGTACTGAATGGCTGGACGAGAAGTCGGACACACCCTTGATCGGTCAATACGTTGAACGGCTGGGGTCGTTCCTTGACGCCATGGCCGACGGCAAGATCGACACGAGCGAGCTCAAGGCCCAGGAGGCCCGCGTCGTCGCGCTCATGAAGACCGTCGAGCCCGCGTTGAGCGACGAGGTGCACGAGCAGGTCACGCACCTGCTTTGCGAATTGTCTGCCTACAACATCATGCACACGATCCATGACCTGGTGAAAGAGCAGCCCAAGACCAAGTTCCGCGGCTAGTCCGCAAGGATGAACGCCGAAAAAGTGCACGCGGCACGGTGCGCATTCTGATTCATCCTACATCCTTGCAGAGGCTGGGCAGCTCTGACAAATCGTTGAGTTCCGCAAATTCGTCCCATATTTCTGAGTTGGTGCTTGAATCTCATTGATAGAGAGGCTCCAATAGGGAGAGATACGTCGGAGTGCTCTGTGCCACGCGGCACACGTCTCTCGTTGCTAGTCATTTCCTGCTTGTGTTTCCAGTCATTCGACACCGTGGATTCGCCACAGGAGGGTCTCTTGTCCAGGGTTGTGATCTGCCCGTCATGCCAATCCAAGTGTGCGATTCCAGACAATGCGCCGTCCGCCCGAATTCGCTGCCCCAAATGCAAAGAGATCTTCAAAGTTGACGGGCCAGCGCCCAGCCGTCCTCGGTGGTGTCGAAGCCGTCCGCCGGTGGTGCGCGTCGGCCGGCAGCGGCGGCGGCCCAGTCACCGTCGCCGTCGCTGGCGGAAAGCTCGGTTTTCGACGATTTGGACGAAGTCCCGCCTTCGGTATCGCTAACCAACTCCGGTTTCCGCCGATCGCCGGCTGGACCGTCGAACGGCGCAGGGCCGACTCCACTCATCTACGGCCTGCTGGGAGTCAGCGGGGTCGCCGTGGTTTTGCTGGTCGTCGTCCTGGTGGTCGTGTTGACGCGAGGTGGCAACGTCCCCGCGGCCAACGATGGCGATGCGGCACGGGTTGCGGGACGCTCCGATCCGAGCACCACCGCGCCATCGCCCGCCAAGGAGGCGCCGGCTGCCGTCGGATCGCTCGCGTCTCCGACGATTGAGGTCACAAGTCCGTCCCCGCCGCCACCCACCGTGGTCGATAGCCAGGAAATCATCCGCCGCCTCAAGGACGCATCCGTTTATATCAAGCTGAATCTGGGAGGCAGGCCGATCGGGACCGGCTCTGGCTTCGTGATCGAAGTACGAGGTGACACTGTGGTTGTGGCGACCAACCAGCACGTCGCGGTACCTGATCTGACCGGGTTGCCACCGAGTATCGCGAAGAAGGGCGCTGCTCTGCTGATCCAGGCCGTTTTCCGTAGCGGTCTGGGCTCGAGGGAGGAACAGGTCCTTCCCGCCGAGCTCATCGCCGCCGACCTGTCGGATGATCATAGCGGCGACCTGGCGTTTCTGGTTGTCAAAGGTGTGAAGCGGCCGCCGGCGCCGATTGATCCGTTAACGCGTTTCGACACGTCGGAGGGAATGACGTATGTCGCCTCCGGCTTTCCCTTGGGCGGCATGCTGGGCAAAGTGACAGACAGCAAAGGCAATCCCTCGGTAACCATCACCGGCGGGCGGATCGCGTCTCTCAGGCGCGACGCCTATGGGCAGCTCGACCTTCTTCAGGTCGACGGCTCACTCCAGCATGGAAACAGCGGCGGGCCAGTCCTCGATGAAAAGACCGGCCGGCTCATCGGCGTGGTGGTGGCGAAAGTGGGGTCAGTCGACACGATCGGCTTTGTCATTCCCGCGAATGAGTTGCGCCGAGCCCTGGCTGGACGGGTAGGCGCCATGGACCTGACGCTGCGTCGAAGCCCGCAAGGGACCGCGGAACTCGCGGTCAAGGCACAGGTCGTCGATCCCAAGCAACGGGTCAAGGGCGTTGTGCTCCACGCTGCTCCGGCCTCCGCCGTGGGGACATTCAGTCCCAACGCCGACGGTTCCTGGCCACCGCTCCCCAACACCACTCCGGTCGAGCTCCAGAAGGACGACAAGACGGCGAGCGCCAGCGGTCTCATCAAGGTGCTCCTGAGTGGCAAGGGCGCCGCCGCGCGCAAGGTCTTGATCCAGACGGCGCACCGTGACCTCGCCGGCCAGCTCATCTATTCAAAACCCAGAGAGTACGATCTGCCGGAAAACCCCGGTCGGATCGTGCTGGCCGGCGAGCGCCAGCGCGTGATGAATACCGTGCGCAGCAAGACCTTTTCCATGCTCGGAGCTTTAGTCGACCCCGACAAGGACTGCAAGTTCATGAAGGACGACGAAACGTTGAAGCTCCAAATCGAGATCCCCGGTGGCAAGGTGCACACGCTTTCTCCTTACTTTGTCACCCGCGCTAATAAAAGGAAGACCTTGCATAACGCTCCGATGGCATTGATTGAAGTCGAAGGCGACTTTGCCGCCGTGGTCGAAGTCACGGGTGAGATTAGTCCCGGCTCAACCTTACCGAAAGATCGCCAGGGCAACCTCGTTCCGTTCACCTTCGCAGGGCGCGGGTTTGGTCCTCTACCAGGACAAAGACAACTTCGTGAGGCTGGAACGGACTGCAGGCGTCAGCGTCGAAAAACTCACCACAATTCACAAGGCGCTCATCGAAATCGTCAAGGGCGGGAAGCAGATAGACAACAACGTTTACTATCCCTTGCCCGAGGGCAACGTCTTTCTCGCTCTCGTTCGCCGCAAAGGGCGCGTGCAGTGTATGTTCGGCTCAAGTGTCGGGAGTGTGGGAAAGATTGCCCAGGAAGTGGAGCTCGATTTGCCATCCAAGGTCAAGATCGGCCTGACAGCCGCAAATATCTCGGCCAAGCCGTTCACCGCGCGCTTTGAAAACTTCGCCCTCCTGAACGACGTGACCAAAATCGAAGCGATGTTTGGGAATTAAGGGAGCGATTGCATGATTATATCCAACGCCAGAAGCGGATCCAAGTCTTCGACCAGGCCAAGTCGCGCTGTGTGCACATCAATGATCGATCATGGGAACAGCGGTTCCGTCGCCCTGGATCTCCCGTCCGAGCTGAGACAGGAAAGCGTCCATGATCCGGATTCGATCGATCGCGATCGCGCGGGCGGTTGCCGTATGGAGCCCGTCGGGAATGCGAAGCAATTTGCGATAGAAATGGTCAAGGCCCCATCGCTTATCATTGGGCTCCCGCGAGACGCAGAACGGATCGTCCGGGTTGTAGAACGGCACTCCCATCTCGGCGCAAGTGGCGAAACAGCGAGCGATCCCGATCGCTCCGATCGCGTCCAGGCGATCGGCGTCCTGCAAGACCTTGCCTTCGATCGTCTCGGGCACGAGCCCCCTGGAGAACGCATGGATGCGGATGCAATCGCGGATTGGCTCGATCAAATGGGCCGGGCAATGATTCTGGCGGAGCACATCGCCCGCGTGCTCGGCACAGACTTCGCCGGAAAGGTGTGAGAGCGGGTGTCCTTTGGGGTAATTGAACAGCTCGTGGAGCAGGGCCGCCGGCACCACGATGTCCAGGTCGGCACGTTCGATCAGACCGATGCGACGGGCTGTATCCGTCACGCGCAAAACGTGGAGGAAATCATGAGCGGGCCCGTTCCCGGTGCATCGAGCTTCGGCGACACTTCGAAGACGTCCAATAGGCGATTCATACATGTTCGATGATTCAACTGCATGAGGGGCTCAGAGTAGATCGTATTCGTCACGGTACGGTTCGAATGATACGTAGGTTACAGAATTCAGGAAACGACAATTGCATGCGCGTCAGGTTCGCTAGCCTGGGCCAGCATCTGCCTGCGGGCGAAGTCCTGAAACGGTCCGGGCTCGGCGATCAGTTGGGAGTATCGGCCAGCTCTGAACGATCGTTCCGCCGCTCAAGACGTAGATGCGATCGGCGTCGATCACGGTGCTGAGCCGGTGGGCGATCGCCACTCGCGTGGTCCCGCGGAGCTGGGCGTGGATGCTCTGGCTGACATGCGCCTGGGTGCGGTTGTCGAGAGCGCTGGTGGCCTCGTCGAACAAGAGGATCTTGGGCCGCCCGGCCAGGGCGCGGGCGATGATCAACCGTTGTCGCTGGCCGCTCGACAGGCCGCTGCCTCCCTCGGTCACGACCGTATGGATGCCCATCGGCATCTGTTCGATGTCGTCGGCCAGGCCGGCGAGCTCGGCCGCGTCCCAGGCGTCGTCGCGCGTCAGGTTGGTGGAGAGCCCGACGATGTTGGAATAGATGTCGCCGGGGCGGAGCCGCGCATCCTGGAGGACGACCCCGATCTGGCGGCGAACCTCCTGAATGTCGAGCGTCGCCAGCTCTCGGCCGTCGTACGAGACGGACCCTTCGGTCGGCGTCTCGAACCCGAGCAAGAGCCGCAAGCAGCGTCGACTTGCCGGAACCCGACGGCCCGACCACGGCGACGAATTCGCCTGGTCGAACCTGGAAGTTCACCGCTTCGAGGACCAACGGCCCGTCGGGCGTGTATCGGAACGAGACGTTGTCCAGCCGGATCGCGCCGGCCAGGCGGACCAGCTCGCCGCAGACCTCGTTCACCTCGGGCGCGGCGGCGAGGATCGGGGCGAATCGCTCGCACTCCCTCAGGCCGTCGATCAAGGAGATCGCCCCCTTGCCCAGGCCGACCACCGCCGCGACTCCCAGCATCAGCGAGGTGTTGAAGGCGAGGAATTCGCCGAGACTCAGGAACGCGCGAGCCGAATGACCGCGGTCGCCAGCATGGCCATCAGGACGGCGATCGGCCAGACATCGCCGAAGAGGACCAGCCGGCCGGCGATCGCCTGGAAGCGCAGGCTCCGCCGAGCTGCTGTTGATAGCGCATCGCCCACGCGCGAAGGCCCGCGGTTCCGCCCCGGCGACGCGGAGCCGCGAGATCCCGCCAAGCAGCAAGAAGAGCAGGCCGGCGATTTCGCCCCGAATCTCCGAGATCCCGCGCTGGCAGTGCCAGAGGGGCCGCAGGGCGGCGGCGGTCGCCAGGGGGAAGACCGCCATCAAACCGGCCGCGACCAGCCCGAGCCGCCAGTTCAGGAAAAACAGGGCGGCCACGTTGAAGAGGGCGAAGACGCTCGCCAGCATCGACGCCACGGTCGTGCTGGCCAGTACCTCGATCAACCGGACCGGACCCAAGGCCCGGACCGCGAGGTCGCCCGCCTCGTACTGGGCGAAGAATCGCACGGGCAGGCTCAGCAACCGGTCCCAGAATGCCGGCAGCAGACTCGACTCGAGCTTGCCGCGGAGCCGGGCCAGCGCCACGGTCTGGATCGCCTGGAATGCGGCGAAGGCCAGCGCCACGGCGACGAGGAACGCACAGAGCAAGTCAAGCTGCTCGCGGTCCGCTCGAGGGATCGCATCGTCGATCGCGACCGCCATCACCGTCGGCACGACCAGTCCCAGCAGGCCACAGATCAGGCCCATCAGCACCAGCGTCCAGAGCTCGCGCCGGACCGCGGGCACGGCGAAGCCGAAGGAAACCGCCGAGAGTCGACTGATTGGCCGGGAGCGTCCGGTAGAAGACGACCGCGTTCGGCTGCAGTCCGCGGGCGACCTTGGCGTCAACCGGGACTCGGGCGTTGCCTTGGCCGGGTCGACGAGCAAATACCGGCGCGAGGAGTCAGGGATCAGGGCAACTGGCCGGCCGTCGTCCGCGACAGCGGCCGAGCATTGGGGCACCCTCCTCCGACCACCAGCTCACCGCCAGCTTGACCCGACGCGTCCGGAACCCCGAGGCACGCGCGATGACTCGCAAAGGGTCGTCCACGCCATCGAGCCGGTGAGCCGTTGACCTCGATCCCTTGCGCCGCACCCACCGCCCGGCAGGCCGCGGAGAGCACGTCGCCCGCTGGCCAAGCTACAGGCCCGGGGAGGCTCGGGCCGGCTCGGCCCGGCTCGGCCCTGTCCGGCAAGATCGAGCCTGGTCAGGGCCGAGGAGACCATCGCGGCGTCACGGTGGCGACTGCTCTCCGCGACGCGCGTCGGCCTGGACCGATTCCAGCTCCAGCGCCAGTCGGCGATCGCGTCGAGCACGACCCGGTGGAACCGCTTCAAACCCTGCCATGGGTCGCCATTCTCGATCAAGGTCTCGGTGTCCCAGGGTTGGATCGTGTCGGCTTGGTTGTAGCTGATCCAGGCGTGCGGCGAGAGCGGAAACCGCGACTCGTAGGGGCAGGTGGGGACCGCCACCCTGTCGAGGAAGCGGATGCCCGCGGAGCCGGGACGCACCCACAAGACCTCGCGGCGGGCGGTGACGCGCCCGCCCCCGGCGACCTGTTGCGATTCGTCTCCGCTCGAGGAAGGCCATCGACGAGGGTGGGTCGCCGGTCAGGGTCGCGCGGCTGATCCGGTCGACCCAGTCGTCAACCAGCCCGGCCACCTCGCGACGCCAGTCCGGATTCCAGGCTCAGGCGGAGCAAATCGGCCTTGGGGAACTTGAGCAGTCGGGCCGGGCCGACGCCGACCACCAGCAGATCGCCCTGCTCACCACTACGGACCCCTTCCAGACCAAAGATCGAGCCTCCCTCCTCGACGCGGCAGAGGTGGCGTCGGCGCCCGGGCCCTGGCCTGGCTCCGGGCTGAGGTAGAAGACGTCGACATGCCCGGCCAGGACCCGCCAGACCGCCCCGGGGTCGTCGAGCGGAAGTGGCTGATTGCCCGCGGCCGTCACCAGCTCGCCAAACGGCTCCAGGACTTCGCCCAGCGTGCTGGGCCGGTGCGACGTCGATCGTTTCAACCGCCGTGGCCAGCGGCCAGTGAAGCTGGCCGGCTCGTTCCGGGACGATCGCACGGGACACGGCCGGCAACTGGTGGCGTTGGCCGTTCGCGGTGAGCATCGGGATTGCGGCGACGGTCGCGGTCGCGGTCGCGGACCGGTTGAAGCCGACGCTGACCGAGGTTCCCCGCTGACGAATGTCTCGGGTGCGGCGGCGAGCGACGCGTTGAAGCCGTCCTGGAGGGTCTGGAGCTGGGCATAAAAGCCGCCGAGTCTCGGACATCAGCTCGTCATGGGTGCCGCGCTCGATGACCTTGCCCTGGCGAAGCACGATGATCTCGTCGCAGTCGCGAATGGTGCTGAGCCGGTGGGCGATGATCAGGCAGGTGCAGCCGCGGCGGCGGATGTTGTCGTCGACCAGCGCCTCGGTCACCGGATCGAGCGCGCTGGTCGCCTCGTCGAGGATGAGCAGGGCCGGGTTGTGGATCAAGGTTCGGCCGATCTCCATGCGCTGCCGCTGGCCGCCCGAGAGGTTCCGTGCCCCTTCCGACAGCCGCGCGGAATACCCATTTCGGAGGCGGATGACGTCGCGGTGGATGCCGGCGTCCATGGCGGCGCACGTGATCTCGCGGTCGGCGACCGCATCGTCCCACAGAGTCAGGTTCTCGCGGATCGTCCCACTGAAGAGCAATGTCTGGTCGTCGACCATCCCGACCTGGTCGGTGAAGACGTCGCGGGGGATCTCGTCGATGGAGAACCCGTCGTAGAGAATCTCCCCTTCCCAGGGCCGGAGCAGCCCGGCGGCGAGCCGGCCGACCGTCGACTTGCCGCTGCCCGAGGGCCCGACCAGGGCGACCCGGCTCCCCGGCTGAATCGTCAGCGACAACCGATTGATCAGCGGCTCATCAATGGTGCGATTGAACCCGAAGGTCACGTTCCGGAGCTCGAGCCGCCCGGAGAGTCGCCTCGGGCGGATCGCGATGGGTCGGGTCGGCCGGTGCGGGCGCGACGGCCGGCTCGCGCGGCCTTGGGATCGAAGACGGGGTCGATGCGGTGCTGCTCGACGTCGTCGAGCCGGGCGAGCTCGGCCTGGAGCGTCTGCACGCTCGAGCCCAGTCCGACCAGGTCGCCGAACGGCCGGTTGAACTGGGCCAATAACGCCTGGAACGCCACCAGCGCAGCCGACGCTCATCAGCCCGTCGATCACATGGCCGCCGCCGATGCCCAGCACGGCCGCCGTCGTGACCAGTGACAGGAAGGGCGGGAGCACGACCAGCAGCCCGGCGATCGTGGTGATTCGCTGGGAGGCATTCGACAACCGCACCTGGTTGCCCGTGAGACGGACCAGGGCCTCGTGCTCCGACGCACCCGCCTTGAGCGTCTCGACGATCTGGACGGCGTGCATCATCGATCCGGCGAGCTGGCCGCTGAAGTGTTTGACCTTGATGCTCTCGTCGGCCAGCATCCGCTGAGCCGCCGCGATGCCGGCCATGATTCAGCTGCCGACCGCGACGCCGACCGCCGCCAGCACCGGGTCGAAGGCGAGCATGACCGCGCCATAGATGACGACCATCAGCAGGCCGACGAGCGTGGTGGCGAGCGAGCCCGAGACCAGATCGGCCACGGCCGAGTTGCCGTCGACCCGGCTGGCGATGTCGCCGGCGTAACGCTGCTGGTAGAAGGCCGTCGGCAGCCTGAGCACGTGCCAGACGAATCGCGCCGAGTGGCGACGCCGCCAGCGACTGCTTCAGACGCCGCAGGCCGGCAAGCTGGATGAAACCCGATCGAGAGCCGGAAGAAAAGGGTGATCCCCATGGCCAGCGAGCAACGGTCGGATCCAGTGCCGCCGCTCGGCCACCAGGATCTGATCGACGAACAGCGGATTGAATGTCGCCGTGACGAGCTCGGCGGCCATCAGGGCCATACCGGCCATCACGGCGAATGCGACCGCGGTATAGGCCCCGCCATGCGCCGGGCGACCGAACGCCAGGTGCTCGGCCTTGGCCCTCCCTTGCGGAACCCCGGCGCCGGCTCGAACCGAAAGACGATCCCCGCGTACGACTCCGTTGAACTCCTCGAGGCTGACCGTCCGCCGCCCGCTCGCCGGATCGTTCAAGTAGACCCGGTCGCGCCCGAAGCCCTCGACGACGAGGAAGTGATTCATGTCCCAGAACACGACAAACGGCGGCCGGAGCCTGCGGAGCTCCGTCCGTCGTCATCTGGTATCCCTTGCCCGACAGCCCGTACTTCTCGGCGGTCTTCTTGACATAAAGGGCGTTGCTGCCATCTCGCGAAACCCGGCACTCGACGCGGAGCTCCTCGAGCGGGACATGGCGACCGTAGTAGGCCAGAATGATGCCGAGCGAGGCCGCGCCGCACTCGGTCGCTTCCATCTGCAAGACGGACGGCGTTCTCACCCGGCGGAACCGCGCTTTCTTTACCAGACCGGGCATGGCCACTCCTCTCTCGAATCGTCTCGATTCCATTCGGAGCGGACGCCGCGCTCGGGCCGGCCGGATTCGGTCAATCGATCCCGATCAGTTCCTTGAACCAGGGCATTGCCAGCACGATCAAGGGCCGTCGCTCCACCACGATCGACGCGGAGCAGAGCGTCCCGCTGGAGATGGGCTGGTAGGCCCCCGACCGACTGACCAATCGCAGCCTGTTGAGCGGCGAGTGGCTGCCTTCCGCGGTCATGCGACGAGGGAGCCTCGCGGAGGGCGCCATGGATGGTCAAGAGCACTTGCCCGCGGTATTTCTCGACGAAACTGGCGACCAGCGCGGGGTGCTTGAGCTCGGCCAGCATCGCCTGGTCGGTGCAGGGAATCTCGGAGACGGAGCGGACCTCGCCCCGAATAAACCCGTGCTCTTGCCGACGGACGGTGTCGGGCGCGACCTCGACGGCGTCGCCCACCCGGATTTTCTTGCCCAGTCCCGCCGGAACGAAGAGGATCGCCTCGAGCGCCCCCGGCGCGGCGTTGCGCGGGCGGAGCAACGCGGCGGCCGTCCCCTTCTCGACCGCGGCATGAGGAGTGATCAACAGGTCGACGACCTTGCCGGCGTAGGGCGAGACGATCCGGGTATCGCGCTTGAACCTGGCCTCGAGCAGTTCCAGCCGGGTCTCCGCTTCGCGCACGGCGAGCTTCCGCTTCAGGCTGGCGCGGTCGCGGAGGGTCTCGTCGCGCAGCCGGTCGTAGGCGATCTGGTACAGCCGCGCTTCGCCGGCGGCGACGCGGCTCTCGATCTCGTCGGCCTCCGCCCGCGACTTGAGGGCATCGCTATCGCTGATCATCCGCCGGGCCTGCAGGCTTCGGTCGCCGGCGGCAATCCGCTGGTGGGTGACGAGTCGCGACCGGTCGAGCTCCAGGCTCCGCCGCAAAGCGCTGCTCGACTTGCGTCTGGGCCTCGGTCTGCGATCGGGCCTCATCCTCGTCGAGCCGGGTCATCCGCGCAGTCTTCTTCCCGAAGCCTCGCCAGCTCGGACGCGGTGGAAGCCACCTCGTCCCCCAGCTCCTTCTGGTCGATCTCGGCCAGTACGTCGCCCACCCGGACGCTCGACCCGATCGCCACCGAGACCTTCGACAGCCGCCCCGACGCCGGCGCTGTCACCTGGAGCAGTGAGTCGGAACCCTGCGACTGCTTCGGCAGCAGGATTCCCCGTCCCTCGACCTTGAGCGGTACCTGGTACCAGAACGAGAATGCGCCGAACGCCCCCAGAGTCAGGAACGCCGCCGCCAGGAAGAACCAGTTATGCAGCGGAACGACCCGTGCCGACACGTTGAGCTGCTCGAACGCCTCGACCGGCCGGTCCTCGATCAGGAAAGCCAAGTCCCTGGGATGACCGTCTGCCCACGGTAACGCCCTTCATGAAACTGCGATCAGAAAGTCCAGATGACAAACACCCGAACAGACGCGTCGCGACCGCCTATTGGTATCAGATAGCGCGGCAGAAGAAAAGGCAGCGGCGGGCCGCTGCCCTCCGCCGATCGTGACGTTCACAAGGTCGGTCAAGTCACGTCATGCTCTTGCGATTCGGGGAGTTACTTGTTCTGCGTCGGCCCTCCGTACGTGGTCCCACCTGCGACGGAGGCGAGCTCTCGGTCGGTCAATTCCCGCTTGATGTCAGGTGACTTTGCGGCATCGTCCATGGGAGCGGTCGAAACCCGGGCGTCCTTGTCGAACTGGTTCTGTGTGGTCATGGTCGAAACTCCTCAGAAAGGGGCTATCGAGATTCAGGCAGTCTTCAGGATACGGCTTACAAACCGACTGTCCTCGAAGACCGTCCCGTCCACATCGGCGACAGGTCCGTGCCATGTCGCACAATATCCATACCGGTCTTTCGGCCAAAACCTACGTCGGCCGTGGAAATTGTTTTCCGGCGGTCGGGCCGGCCCCCTCACGCGCGGTGCGCCCGGCGTCAGAGGAATGGTGGTTATCGCCGTCGACTCGGGCTCCGTGTGATCGATGGACACGGAATTGGGCTCGGTTTGGGTGATTACTCGATCGACGGTTGCCACCGAGTCAGTCTCGGTGTGATCGATGGACACGGAATTGGGTTCGGTTTGGCGGATTCCCTGATCGCCGGTCGCCACCGAGTCAGTCTCGGTGTGATCGACGGACACAGAATTGGGTTCGGTTTGGCGGATTCCCTGATCGAGGGTCGGCGCCGAGTCAGTCTCGGCGTGATCGACAGACAGGAAATTGGGTTCGGTTTGGCGGATTTCCTGATCGCCGGTCGCCATCGACTCGGTCTCGGTGTGATTGATGGGCACGGAATTGGGTTCGGTTTGGGTGATTCGTTGATCGCTGGGCGCCATCGAGTCGATCGACGACTCGACTGCGGCGGCTGCCGGGACGAGTTTACCCGCAATGCTGGCTTTGCACACTTTGTAGAGCGTGTCGATTGTGCGCGTTAGGGCTCGATTGCACGACGACTCATAATTGCGAAGCCGCTCGCCTTCACTACTGTCGTCGAATGCCAATCGGTTGGGCGCGGAGGCAACGTCGCGCTCGGCGCGTCGCCGGTGTATGTCGGCTTTTGATTCCAACCGGCCCACGGCCCGATCGACGATTTGAACCAGCGCCTTGCGCGCCTCGGTTCGATCGTGGATCGGCAACCACTCGAGCGGGCGGCCCGCGAACCGCTGCCTGGCAACCTCCCGTTCGTCGGGTCTCAGCTCGTTCCAGATCTCGTGGAGGAGCTCGCCGCCGCTGGAATCGATCGTGTGACAGGCGAGGAACACCTTGGCCACTTGAGAATCATCGAGTGCATCGAGGGGATGTCGGCCCAACAGCCGGATTGCTCTGAGTTTGTCGTGCGACTGCCAGGGCTGTTGCTGCTCCAGCAGCGAACGCAGATCGGCCCAACGGTCCAGTAGCCATCGACAACCGGGAGCCGACGACTCCAGACGGAGAACGAGCATGGTGGGGTTGTTCGGATCAACCGCGATGCCCGGCGAGAAGCCATGCGGCTTCGTCAAGTCCTGGAACAGCCGCTCGCCCATCGTGAGGACATCGTTTTCAAGCAAAGCCTCGTTCTCGCCGGATGTCGCCTTGAGGATGTTAGCCGTCAGCCGGGCCACATGGGCTCTTTCCACTCTCTCGAGCTTCCAAGAAAGCCGGGCCGTTCGCTCGACCAAGTCTCGCTCGAGCTGGTTGCGTGGCTGGAAATCAGCCGTCCAGGCGTCGATCCGCTCTGTTAACGCCGCGCCATCCTCACCCGGCAGGACGTCGAACTTGGCGGTCATGCCGTGCGTGACGCCATTGAACCGCGATCGATCTTTTCCTTCCCGAGTCCTCGGCCCAGTGCTTTTTTGAGCGTTCCGACGATTGGCTTCAACCTGGCGTGGAGTACTCATGACTTTATCGGTTTCTCAAAAGAGAGAGTAATACCGCGCTCATTGCGAGGTAGAGTCCAGCGCGGACCGCGGAATCGAGCCGTCCATTGAATCGCTTTATTAAAGATGGAGCAGGAAAAGCCATGATGATGGGCTTTCGCCCGAGATTCTCGCGCGGACGACCGGACCAATTCGCCGAGTCCGCACGACCGCGCGAATCGCGATAAAGCGAAGCGGTCGGGTGGGAACCGGTCGCATTGGGCGTGTGACTGATGAGATCGCTGCCGATTCGGTTTTCGGTTTTCGGCAAATGCGTGTTGCATTGGCAATGGGAGTGAGGAAATCGCTGCCGTGTGTTACCAATCTTGAAAAGAGAGCCAACTTCGATCGTTTGGAGAGCCCCACCAGACAGCGGCTCCTTCCTTGGTCACTTCCCATCCTGATGCGCAAAACTGTCTTCTTCTTTGTCTTGTTCCACCGACGAGCCGTGCAGGCATGGACCTTATTCCTCGTTTCGATGGAGCGAGGAACCTCACGGCGGGATTACCACCGTCCTCCTTCGTTTACTGACATGAGCCAGTTTCGGAGTGCTCCATGTCGATTCCTTGCGCGGCCTGGCTGTAGCGCGCGTCGGTGTCGTCGGACGAACTCCACTACCTTAAAGAAGCTGTTTTTAGATAAATGGTCACAGGTCATGAAGGCGCGCCAAATCTTCTTAAGCTCTTGCAAAAACTCGCGTTAGGTCAAAGCGGGATCCTTAAGCTAGTGCCATTCGCCTGATCGAAAGATGCTTTTCGGTGGCCAACTCTCGTCGAAGATGAATGTGGTCCGTCGCCTTCGATTACCGCCCGGTCGTCGCCCCGCACGCGACCGACCTGCGGCTCAGGGTGAACGAGGTTCTTAGCTGGACGGGCAGTGACCGCCGTGGCACAATCGAAAGCGATAACATCATTGCGGCTCCCTTTCCGAATCGGAAAGGCGAACTATCATGGATTCGCGTCCCGACCCCGGTAAGTTCTTCTGGCAGGACAGTTCGGGACAAGCCGAGATCGTGGCAAGCTCCTGGTTTTTCCAGCCCACGACACAGCTAGATGCTCTGGTCGAAGCAAGCCGTTTACACCGGGTCGTCGTGCTGACAGGCAAGGCGGGCGCGGGCAAGTCGAGCCTGGTGACGGCACTGGCACGGCCGGAGATCGCCTGCGGCAGTGTCCCGGCCGGCTTCGTGCATGCCATTGCGATTCTCACGAGCGACACCAATCCGGCGAGTCTTGGCGACGACCTGGAACGCCAACTCCATCGCTCGGTGCCGGGATTCGCCGAGGCCGTTGCCGAGTTCGGTCGGAGCGTCCCTCTCCCGGAGCGCGAGAAGTTGGATGCCCTCGCGCGGAAAGTGCTCCAGCCGCTGGCGTACCTCGTGCAGAAACCCGAGCTTCGAGTCGTACTTGACGGATTTGACCGACTATCGGAATTAACGCGCGACGCGGTCCTCGAGGCGGTCGTGGCGTGGACTGGGAACCATCGCATTATCATCACCGCGCGGCCCGACACACCCGGCTGCCCTTCGGGCTTCACGCTTGACCATGGGCTGACCGCGCGCGATCCCCTCGACGGGTACCTGACCAGCCGACAGGTCCCGGCCTCCGCGCGTCCGGCCATCCTCGATCGAGCCGGAGGTCACTGGCTCGTCACCCGTCTGCTGGCAGACTTGGTCCTCAACGATCCGGCGATCGACCTCGCTCAAATGCCGAGCACGGTGAACGAGACTTATGCGAAGCTGCTTGACCAAGCCCGGGCGCCCGGCGCGTCGAATCAGACATTCACCCAGGTACTCGGGCTGTTGGCGCTCGCGGGAGAAGGCCCGGTGCTACCGCTTTCCCTGCTCGCGCAAGCGTGCCGGACCCTGGGCGGACCAGAGGGCTCGGACGGCATCCGCGAGATCCTGCACCGCCTGGGCGGACTTGTCGCACACCGAGACGTGGGCACTACAGAAGAGCACGCAGGGCTGTTCCATGCCACCCTGGCGGAGTATCTCTTCGACCCATCGGCCTCCGGCGCCGGGTTTCCGCTCGATGCGAGAGCAATGCACGAGGCGATGATCCAGGCGATCGACGCGCTGGCCGCGCCGGCCAAACACGACTGCGGCGATCCGGTTCACCAATACGCGATGCTGCGCGAGGCGGATCACCTGTGGGCGCTCGGCAACGCCGAGCGTACTTTGGCATCCTTGCGCGGCCGCGAACTGCTCGAGCCGAGCGAGAACCTCCGGCGCTGGCTTCAGTGGCTCCGTCGGTTTCGCGAGCGTTTCGACGAAAATGACCCCAACATCCTGGATCTGCGCGGCTCGATTGCCTCATGGACCAGCCGTTCCGGCAATAACCGGGAAGCGTTACGATTGTGCGCCGAGCTGTTGGCGGAGCAGGAGCGCGTGCTGGGCAACGACCATCCCGTCACGCTTACCAGCCGCTTCCGCATCGCGTGGTGCACCGGGGAAATGGGCGACGTGCCGGAAGCAATCCGGCTGTTCACCCAGCTACAGTCGGACCAGGAGCGCGCGCTGGGCTGCGACCACGTTGACTTACTCAGAACGCGGGGCCAGATCGCACACTGGACCGGGCGTCTAGGCGACGGGCCTGAGGCGCTGCGGCTGTTCGTCGAGCTCCTGTCGGACCAGGAGCGCGTGCTGGGCCATGACCACGCCGACACGCTTTCGATCCGCAGCCACACGGCGTACTGGACCGGCCAGATGGGCGAAGCGTCGCGAGGCGCTGCGGCTGTCCACCGAGCTGCTGAAGGATCAAGAGCGCCTGCTGGGCCGCGACCACAAGGGCGCGCTCACACACGCTGCCAACGTCGCGCACTGGGCCGGTCGTGCGGGCGACGCGGGACAAGCGTTGCGGCTGTTTATCGAGCTCCTGTCGGACCAGGAGCGAGCACTGGGAAGCGATCACCCAGATACGCTCACCACCCGGAGATGTATCGCGGACTGGACCGCCGAGACGGGTGAGGCCCGGGAGGCGCTGTGCCTCCACACGAAGCTGCTGCCGGACCAGGAACGCGTCCTGGGCCGCGACCATGCCGATACGCTGAACACGCGATACAACATCGCGTCCTGCACGGGCGAGCTTGGCAAGGCGGGCGAGGCGTCGCGGCTGTTCGCCGAGCTGCTGCCGGACCAGGAACGCGTCCTGGGCCGCGACCATGCCGATACGCTGAACACGCGATACAACATCGCGTCCTGCATGGGCGAGCTTGGTGAGGCGGGCGAGGCGTCGCGGCTGTTCGCCGAGTTGCTGGCCGATCAAGAGCGCATTCTGGGACGCGATGACCCGCGCACGCTTCGAACGCGTTTCAAAATCGCGTCCTCGAGCCATGATGTGGGCGAGATGCGCGAAGCGTCGCGGCAGTTGCACGAACTGCTGCCGGACTCTGGGGGAAATTTCGGCCACGACCACCTGACAGCTCGCCTCATGTTTCTGACCCGCATGATTGCCGCAGCCAGGACCGCCCAATCAGGCGACTTGCCTGAGGCGTTGCGGCTGTTCGCCGAACTTCTGGCCGACCAGGAGCGCGGGCTAGGTCGCGACGACGAATTCACCCTTCAGACCCGCAGCGCCATCGCTTTCGCGACTCACCAAATGGGCGACGCGCGTGAGGCATTGCGGCTGTTGGCCGAGCTGCTGCCGGACCAGGAGCGCGTTTTGGGCCCCGATCACGCCGACACGCTCAAGACGCGCGGAACCTCGCGGTCTGGACCAGAGATGTGGGCAACGCGCGCGAGGCGTTGCGGCTATTCATCGAGCTGCTGCCGGACCAGGAGCGCGTGCTGGGCCACGACCACAAAGACGCGCTCTACACGCGCGGCAACGTCGCGTGGTTGTCCCACGGATTGGGAGAGACGCGGCGGGCGCTGCGGGTGTCCATCAAACTGCTGAAAGATCAGGAGCGACTGCTGGGCCGCGACCACAAAGACGCGCTGTACACGCGCGGCAACATCGCGAGGTGGTTCAACGAATTGGGCAAGCCGCGGCGAGCGCTGCGGTTACTCACCGAGCTGCTGCCCGACCAGGAGCGGGTGCTGGGGCCCGTCGACAAGCACACGCTCAATACGCGCAGTACGATCGCGAGCTGGACTGGCGACGTGGGCGAGGGTTGGGAGGTACTTCGTCTGTTCGCCGAGCTGCGGTCGCACCAAGAGCGGGCACTCGGCCCCGACCATCCCGACGTGCTCGACACCCGCAGTAACGTCGCGACCTGGACCGGCCGTGTGGGCAACGGGTGGGAAGCGTTGCGGCTATTTACCGAGCTGTTGCCGGACCAGGAGCGCGTGCTCGGTCGTGATCACCGTCATGCGCTCAGGACACGTAGCAACGTCGCAGACTGGACGGGCGAGCTGGGCGACAGAGGGGAGGCGCAGCGGCTGTTCGCCAGGCTCCTGTCGGACGTCGAGCGGGTGCTCGGCCGCGATCACCCGACGACGCTCAGCACGCTCCTGTCAATCGCCAGGTCGGCGATCGGGAACAGCGACCACGCCGAGGCGTGCCGATGGCTGCGCGAGGGGCTGGAGCGCGCCCTACCACGCTTCGGCCCCGATCATTTCCTCACAAAGGGGTTTCACAATCTGATCGAGTCCTGCGGTTGTGATAGGCCGGGGTCGCGAGGCGCGCCCGAGACCGAACAGCCGGGCCGACGCCAACGACACCGACGCGGCCGAGGTCCGTTCCCCCGCGATGACGGTCCTCGCACGCCGCGTTGATTCTCGAACCCGTCAATCCGCGACGACGCGGGCGGGCCGGCTCACTCCGCGATGGCGACCCGGAAGCCGAGGCTGCAAGCGTTGCCGGAGGGGAAGGTTGCTGCTGGCGTTGTGCCTGCCGGATGGAGAAGAAAAACCGGCCGGACCAACGACCGTACGTCTGCACGCTCAACAGAAACACACGAAGTCGGAAAAACGGCGGCTTATCTGCCTCTGAGGGGACGTCGAGACGAACGCGAGTGAGCCGTCGTGTGTTGGCATGGAGCAAGCTAACGGGCATCCCCGACTACCCGACGATGTAGCCGATTGCCGGAGGGTTCTGGGGACACCATGTGCACCGTGTAAAACCGGCGGAGAGTTGCGAATGAAAGAGTCGTACGGGAAAGACCCAGCGAGTCATCCCGACCCCGAGTCATGCGTCGGCGGCCGCGAGGACGCAGGCGAAGCGTTGACAGGGGCACACACAGGCCAGCCATTGAGCTCCGAAATCACCTTAACCGGCGTGCCGACCCCGTATGGTGAGGGGGAAGGCAACATGGCAGACGGCGCTAAACGCGAGCCGGCCGCCAACGCCGCGGAGTCTGAGACCCTGAGCATGCGTGGAAACTCTTCGCACGAGAAACGGGAGATCCCACGGGTACCCGCTGGTGGTGCAGCGGGTCGGCCGGAAAAGGTCTACGACCGTACTTCCGGCATGTACGCCCGTGGGAAGTCGGACGATCGCGTAGTACCGGAGAAGCCGCCGAACAAGGGTGTGCACGAGGCACCCGCGGAGGTGGTGGAGGGAAGGCGATCGGCCAAGGGGAACACGATGCAGGCGACCGCAACCCGGACACAGAGCCGGCTGGATGCGCTGATCGCTTTGGATCGTGTGCGAGAAGCAGCACGCCGTGATCGGCGTGCACGGTTCACCGCCCTGTTGCACCATGTGACTTTCGAGCGACTCAAGGAAGGCTTCTACGCGCTCAAGCACGAAGCGGCCCCCGGGGTCGACGGCCTAACATGGGAGCAATACGATACCAACCTCGAAGAGCGGCTCCGCGATCTCCATCGCCGGATCCACGGGGGGACCTACCGGGCGCGACCATCCCGTCGCGGCTTCATACCGACGGCGGACGGACGGCAGCGGCCGTTGGGCATCGCGGCTCTGGAGGACAAGATGGTCCAAAAGGCCGTGGTGCGGGTGCTCAATCAGATCTACGAGGTCGATTTCCTGGGGTTCTCCTACGGATTCCGCCCCCGGCGCAGCCAGCATGATGCATTGGACGCGCTCTGGGTGGGACTCATGAGGAGGAAGGTGAACTGGGTGCTTGATGCGGACATCCGAGGGTTCTTTGATAACATCGATCGCGGATGGCTGCTGAAGTTCCTCGAGCACCGGGTCGCCGACCGAAGGATTCTCCGCTTGGTCCAGCAATGGCTCGAGGCGGGAGTCATCGAGGACGGCCAGTGGACGAAGACCGAAGTTGGCACGCCACAAGGGGCGGTGGCCTCACCGCTCCTGGCCAACGTGTTCCTTCATTACGTCTTCGACCTGTGGGTTCAACAGTGGCGGACCAGGTCCGCGACTGGTGACGTGCTCGTCGTGCGTTATGCTGACGACTTCGTCATGGGGTTCCAACACCGTCACGAGGCCGACCGGTTCCTCCGCGAACTGGGGGAACGCCTCAGTAAGTTCGGCCTGGCCTTGCACCCCGACAAGACGCGACTGATCGAATTCGGGCGGTTCGCCGCCGAGAACCGACGGAAGCGTGGGGAACGCAAGCCGGAGACCTTCACGTTCCTGGGATTCACCCACATCTGTGGGCAAATCCGCGGAAACAAAGGGTTCATCGTGAAACGGGAGACTGCGACCAAACGGCTCCGAGCCAAGCTGAGGGAGGTAAAGGGCGAACTGGCGCTCCGGCGTCACGAGCCAGTCCCGCAGCAAGGCAAATGGCTGCGCAGCGTCGTGCGCGGGTACTTCAATTACCACGGAGTGCCAGGCAACACGGCGGCTCTGGAAGCGTTTAGCACGGAGATCACGCGAAGCTGGCTGCGCCACTGCGAAGACGGGGACAGCGGCGCCGGATCACGTGGCAACGGTTTCGGCCGCACGCAAATCGCTGGATCCCTCGACCCAAGACCATGCACCCGTTCCCCGACGCGCGTTTCGACGCCAAACACCCGAGGCAAGAGCCGTGTGCGGTAATCCCGCTCGCACGGATCTGTGCGGGGGGACGCCCGCAAGGGCGTTCCCTACCGCGACAGCGAATTACAGTGTCGGAGTTGAGTGTGGTGTCCTCGGAACCAGGGAGTTGAGTGTGGTGTCCCCGGAAATTGGCGTAGATGACAGACGCCCGATCAGACGCGTGGCGACCTCTTATTGGTATCAGATAGCACGGCAGAAAAAAGGGCAGCGGGGGGCCAATGCCCCCCGCCGATAAGAAAGAACTCGTGGTCGGTCAAGTCGGTTTCACTAAACTTTGGCATTGCCAGGGCCAGGGCCTACCGGAATGGTGTTTGTGGGGGGGGCGTGACCAGTGGCGTTAGTGCCGGGCAATCCACCAGCGACGGAGGCAATCTCTTCGTCGGTCAATTCCCGCTTGGTCTCGGACGGGGTCTTCACGGCGGCAGCATCTTGGTCAGAGGTCGAAGGCTTGTTGTCTTTCTCGGACAGCTTCTGGGTCGACATCGCAGGATCTCCTCAAAGTTTGGAAGTTTTCAAATCAAGGCTGACTACGAGACGTGGTCGAGGAACCGGCCATCCTCAGAAGATGTCGCAACCGCCTCGGCCAGACGTACAACTCGTCTCGAACAACACGTAATACCGACGTTTCGCCGAAACCTGACTCGGTCTCTGGAATAGTTTCTTGATTCTTTGGGAAAGCGTGTCGAATTGACGATTGCTCGCAAACATGGTTGCCCACGCGAGAGAGCCACGGGACCGTCGGTTGAATCGCGGGCCGTTGGCGGGCGCGAGCGTGTGATACGCCCGGTGAGTGCTTGCGGACGCGGGCGGCCTCGCACAGAATGAGGACGTCGATTAGGAATACCGGAAGAGGCCTTTATGGAATCTGGCCAACGGGACGATACCAGTCAAACACTCCTGAGGCGCGTCGGGCAGGATCAGAGCGACGATGCGGCCTGGCAGGCGTTCGTCGCCTGTTACGGTCCCAAAATCAACGGCTGGTGCCGGCGCCGTGGCTTGCAGGAGGCCGATGCCGAGGATGTGACGCAGAATGTGCTGCTTCGTCTGGCAGGGGCGCTGCAAGACGTTTACCTACGACCCGTCGAAGAGGTTTCGGAGCTGGCTACGGCTGGTTACCGAGCTGCGCTCTCGGACTTCTTCCTGGATCGCAAGCGGCGACCGTCTGCCGGCATTGGGGGCGACCATGTGCTGACAGCGCTCGAGACGGTACAGGCTCGCGACGAGCTAATGGAGCAACTCGATCAGGAGTTTAACGAGGCGATGGTGAGCCAGGCGTGCAAAATCGTCCGCGTCCGCGTCCAGCCGCAAACCTGGGAAGCATTCCTCTTGACAGCGTGCGACGGTCACCCGGGCGAAGAGGTGGCTAAACGGTTAGGTATGAACCTCACCGCGGTGTTCAAGGCCAAGAGCCGAGTCCTCGCGCTGATCCGCGAGGAAGTGGAGAAGCTCGACGGTCAGCGGTGATGACGGGCCCGAGGCCAGCGGCGCACGATCACGTGATCTCGCTTAGCGCCCACCGACCACCGTGAACTCGGCCGATGAGTTGCTCGGCTTTTTGATCTCGACCTTGATCTCGCCGGACGACTGCTTCTTGGGATCGATCCGGAGCGTCACCGTGTGCCGGCCGGAGGAAAGAATGGTCGTGAATTCCTGCGACCCGGCCGGGGTCAGTTGGTCGTCGACCCAGAAGCGGGCTCCGTCGGCGGTATCAAGCTGAATCTGGATCGGTCCACCGGTCGTGACGCTCAGCTCACCTTGGAGATAGAGTGGCTTGCCTTCGGTCAAGCCGGCCAGCTCGTTCAGGGGCAATGAGCCGTTGACCTTCGCATAGGCCGACGTCCAGCGGTCTGGACCGGCCTGGAGGACGTGGTAACGGAACACCGAGCTATCGGGGACAGTGCCGCACAAGGCGTCGGGGACCGGTTTGAGCACCCGCCAGCGCTGGATCACCGGTGTGGCACGGATGGCGTAGGGGCCTGGCTTGCCCAGCTCGGAGAGGAATCGGACCAGGTCGACGAACTCAGCCCGGGTCATCAGGTTCACCAGGCCCTTGGGCATCAAGGAGCCACCCGGCTTCTGGTCCTCGATCGAGGCGACCGGAACGACCCGAGGCGTACCCGTCGCATCCTTGAGCACGATCCGCTGGTTGTCCTTTTCGGTGACGATCCCCTGGAACACCTGGCCGTCTGAGGTCTGTACGACCAGCGTATGAAACTGCTCCTTGATCGACTGGTCGGGGACCAGGATCGAGTTGATGATGTAGTCGGACGGCGAGGTCTGGCCGATCGAGCTCAGGTCGGGCCCGACGTCGCCGCCGGCCTTGTTGAGAGAATGGCAGCTCGTGCAATTCAGGTCCGGGCGACGGAAGATCAATTCCCCACGCGCGGGATCACCCTTGGCGGCGACCTCGGCGACCAAGGCATTCAACTCGCCGGCAGAGAGCGGCTTCATCTCAGTGGCGAGGCCGGCCGCGCGGGAAAGCGCGGTGACCAGAGCCGGGTCAGCATGGCCCAAGGCGAAGACGGACCGCAGCGCGAGCTTGGCGGAGTCGGCCGGCACGGCGTGCCGGTCCAGCGACGGCGGCCAGGACGTCACCACCCCCTTGCCGATTGAGGAACGCGGCCAGGAGAGGTGTCAGGTCGCGTCCTTGGGCGGCCGCTTGCGGGAGCAGTTCGGCGGCGCGTGCCGCAGCCCCTTCCACGTCGAGCTTGACCAGGGCAGCGACAGCCGGTAACCGGATGACCGACCGGCTGGTCCGGACCGGCCAGGGCATCGATCTGGGAGCGACCCAGCTTGCCGCCGATCCCGGCCAAAGCCTCCAGAGCCAGAGTGCGAATCTCATCCTCGGCCATCGGCGACTGGGCGATGTCGCGCAAGGTCTCGCCCGCCGCGTTCGATCTTCCACAGACCCGCGAGCCGGATCAACGCCTTCTCCAGCGCGGGGTCGGATCCGGTTGGATGTCGCCCGAAGAAGCGGGACCAGCTTGTCGATTTCCCGGCTCGGCCGCAAGTCTCGCGTCGACGCGGCTTCGGCCAAGGCATCGAATGCCTTGACTCGGAGCGCGGGCGGGAACCCGTTCGGGAGAGAGCGCACGCTGATAAAGAAACCCGAGGTCGGCAACGGTGTCCGCGTTTGCCGATCATGTCCAGGATTGTACCCTGCCGCGCCTCGGGCACGCGGCCGCTCTTGAGCAATTTCACCAGTGGACTATCGGGGGCAGGAGGGTCGTCGTCTCGGGGTCGTGAAAGGTTGATCTGGTAGCAAAATGTGCATTTCATTACGATTGTCGACATGCGATTTTTCCCCCCCTTGCGAAGGGGGGGTCAGGGGGGGTGAACAGTGCGTAACCAATACCTACGACCGAAGCGGCGGACCCTGACCTTCGGCGCGTGCCCTCGCCGAGTCCAGCCGCCCCGGAAGCGCGTACCAGGCCAGTGTTCCGCCGCGGACCACCCCCCCTGACCCCCCCTTCGCAAGGGGGGGAAACTTTCAACGAAACTGGGATGAACTCGAGACCTGTGCAAGACGAGCTTTTCATCACGCCACCCGCCCCCCCCCTTTGCAAGTGCAGGAAAAGCGAATGCGCACACGCCGCGATCAGAACGATCGTGCAAATCCACTGGTAACTGAACAGTCGGCCTCATCGAATCAACCTCGGAAAACTGCCTATTGCCTACTTGGATCGGTTCTTGATCCGCTGGTCCAGGGTCTTGGTTGTCTCGTTGAGGACGTACTCGAGGTAGTCGTCCTGGGGATGAATGAGCGATTCCAGGGCGATCTCCTGCGCTTTGGGAGCGGCATCGCCATCGAAGAAGCTGAGAGCCCGGATCGCTTCGAGCCGCACGCGGGGATTCTCGTCGTTCACCTGCTTGCGCAGCATTTCGAGCGGGTCGCTTACGCGGTCGCGCCAGTAGCAAAGCACGCGGGTCGCGGCGGCTCGGGCCCGGGGCTCGGGGCAGGCCAGCACGACCTGGAGCAAGGGGATATCGACGTCGTCGAGACTCTGGTGCAGCCAGAGGGCCTCGAGCGGTCTGTCGCCAGAATTCCGGGTCGCTCTTGTTCAGACTCGGCGACCCATTTATCGAGTGACGACAGGACTTCCTGCTCGGGTCGCTCGCGAAGCTCGCGGCGGGCGCGGTAGCGGGTTCGGTCCTCGTACGCTTTGAGCAGATCGAGCAGTTCGGGAACCGAGGCGCCGGCGATCCGGGCTTTCTCCACCAAGGGGCGTTTGGGATAAGTGATCCGCCAGATTCGGCCGTGCGTGTGGTCGCGGTTGGGGTCGCGGAGCGAGTGCTGCATGTGGCCGACCAGCGGGTTGAACCAGTCGACGACATAGAGCGAGCCGTCAGGAGCGAACTGGAGTGCGACCGGCCGGAAGTTCGGGTCCGACGACTTCAAGAGCGGCTCGATCGCCTCACCGGCGAAGCCCGAGCCGTCTTCCTTCACTCGGTAGCGCAGAATTCCCTGGAAGCCGATGTTGTTGTTCAGGAGGTAGTCGCCCTGGGTGTCGTCGGGGAAATGCCGGCTGTAGACCAGCTCGCAGCCGCAGGTGGGCCGCCACTGCATCGGGAAAAACTGCTTCATGCCGCCGTGTTTCTGAGGATAGACCACCTGGCCGGAGAAGGCCGTGCCGAAGTAGTTGGCCCCGCCCGAGGCGTCGGCCACGAAGTTCTGGCCCCAGCGGTCAATATAGTGTCCCCAAGGATTGGCGAACCCGTACGACACGAAGACGTCGAACTTCCAGGTCCGGGGCTCCCAGCGAAACACGCCCGCCTCGTTGCACCGCCGCGGACCATAAGGCGTCTCGACCTGCGAGTAGTGGAAGGTCCCCTCCTGCCAGTGCAAGGCGCCGCCCGGATCCCAGGTGAAGGCGTGCATGGCATGGTGAGAATCGGCCGTGTCGAAGCCGTGCATGATCAGCTCGCGCGTGTCGGCGCGATCGTCGCCGTTGGTGTCCTTGAGGAACATCAAGTTGGGCATCTGGGATAGGTAAACGCCTCCGTCGCCCAGCTCGATGCCGATGGGCAGATGCAAGCCGTCGGCGAACGTCGTGCATCGATCGGCCTTGCCGTCTTCGTTGGCGTCCTCGAAGATCAGGACCTTGTCGTTGGGCTTGGTACCCGGCAGATACATGGGATAGGACGGCATGGTGCCGACCCAGAGCCGGCCCTTGGCGTCGAAGGTCATCGAGACCGGATCTTCCAGCTCGGGAAACTCCACCTCGGAAGCGAACAAGTCGATCTTGTAGCCCTCGGGGAGTGTGAACGTCTTCAGCTCCTCGGCGGGCGTCGTGATATGGATCTTGTTCTTGACGTTGGTCACGACCTTGACGAAGTCGCCGGTGTTGCTGTCGTCGATCGTCGGCGGGACGCTTTTTCCCTTGGCCAGGTCCCAGACGCGCTGCTCTCGGTTCTTGATCATGGCGCGGAGCTTGGCGAACTCGGCCGGGAAATTGATGATGCCGAACGGGGCCTTGCGGCCGCCGTAGATGTAGCAGCCGTTGACGGCCCGATAATCGTAAAAGAACTGGAGATTCTTCTCCTGAACGGCGGCGTGGAGCGCCTTCAAGTCGGCAGGGACTGAAGCGGGCCTCGGCCCAAACAGGGCCTCGTCGAGGACTGGGGCCAGTCGCCGGTAGCCTTCGTCGCTCAAATGGATGCCGTTGATCGTCAGCGGGCCGTTACCCGCCTCGTACAGCTTCTTGCTCGGTGTGAACAGATCGACGAAGACCACGTGGTGCTTGCCGGCCAGCTCGGCCATGGCGTCGGTGTAGAGCTTGATGTTCTCGTTGTTTTTCTTGCCGTCGGTGATATGCGGATTCTTGAGGTCCTCGTGCGCGATTGGCGACAGCAGGACCAGCTTGGGGGCGGCCTTGCCGTTGTACTTGGTAGAGGTCGAGGCCTTGATGAAGTCCTCCAGGTCGTTCTTGAATTTCTCGAGTCCTGGTGGGCCGGCGAACGATTCGTTGAAGCCGAAGGCGGCGATCAAGACGTCGGGCTTTTCGTCCTCGAGCGTGTGTCCGTGGTCGTTGAAATGCGCCTGGCGCGGCCGCAGCTTCAACTCGTCGGCCGAATAGCCCAGGTTGTGGAACACCAGCTCGAGGTCCGGGAAGCGGCTGTGGAGAAGGGTCTCGAAGTGCGAGTAATACTGCATCCGCTCGGCCAACGTGTTGCCGATCAAGATGATCCGGTCGCCCTTCTTGAGTACCAACCCGGGTTTCTCGGCTGCCGCGCGTGCGGCCAAGGGCACCAGGAACATCACGGCCGCGACCAGCAGCCACGTCGGGAATCGCAATCTCGTTCGCCGCGTCATCGCTGATTATGCCTCTCGAACGAAGGAGGGTTGGAACCTGGCGAGCAGTCCCGCACGAGCCGGTCGGGCGTCGCCAACAGGAGCCGGGACGCATTCATTTCCAGGCCGGGACGAGCAGGCAGGGGCCAGGGAGGGTCATTTTCTGGGAGGGACGACCGTATGGCCGCACATCATCCAGATTTAACCGTAGCCGGAGCCGGCTGTCAAAGGGGAGCTGCGTCGCTCTCGTTCCAGCATGCGCGCTATCACGCAATCGCATTCCCCGCGGGGGTGGCCAATTCAGCGCAAAAAGCTCTATTGAACGCGACATGTCAAGCGTCTCGGTGGGTGGATTTCACGCACCGCGGCCGCATTCGAAATCGGTCTCCGCATCGAGCACCGAGCCCCGGCGGCTCGGCGGTCGACCCACGCCGCCGCCGAGCGACCGCGAGATCCTTTCCACGAGCATCAGGACGCCAGTTTGCGGTACTGGTCACGCTCTGCTAGCAGCCGCTGGCGTTCGCTGGCGCGCTCAAGGTGCCAGCGGGAATTCTGGCGCCAGATGGGCATTTCCATCAATTCATGACCGATCTGGTAAAGGCGTTCTTCGATCTGGCCGAGCATCTCTTGAGTGGTCGGATCGGCTTTCAGGTTCTTCATGGGTTGCGTCTCCAAGGTCGTCGACTGCCGAGACTGGTAAATAGGTCGACCCGCGATTGCGGATGCTTGAGCGGGCGATACAAGAGTTATTGCCAACGCCTTTCGTTGGCAGCATAAGGATTCGATCTCATATGCGATCCATCGGGCACACCTGCGACGGTTCTTTGGATCGCCAACAAACTTACGGTCGAGCAGGGCTCCGGCCGCACCATCGCTGTCCGCACAGACTTCCCAGAAGTGGCTGTGCGTCACTGCATAGGGTGTGCCAGGACCAATTCTACGGCCGTGATGACCTCGTGGTTCGAAATTCGTCGCACGTTCAAAGTCTAGCTCCTACATTCAGGTCGCACGTGACCGTTTCTGTGACTCGACAGCCGTCCTTGGTGGACCGCCTGAGCGATTTCGCGGCCCAGCGGCCCGTGTCAAACGAGCCGGGCGTTTGGACCTGATCGAAGGAGACTCGTTCGGCGGCGCGGCTGTGGCCGTCTGCGCCCTTGAAAGCGCATCTTGCCGACGGTCGAGAACTTAATACGAATACGAATATAAAGGCCGGACGTGACGTCAGCTCGAAAAATGAGTCCTGCCGCACATGGTGGCAGAACTGCTGCAATGGAACGAGTCGGGGCGGAAAGCCCGAGCTAAATGAATGATCCGAGGTTCTAGCCGTTCGTAGGGCCGTTGATTGTTATCCCCGCTTAATTACGTTCCAGTCTTATCCTCATGTATATGTATCTGTGGCCTCTGAGAGAAACCCAAGACATAATATCGCCAAGATCCGTCCTTGCTCGCGTCGTCCGGATGAACCAATGTACCCAGGGCGCCGACTGGCAGCAAGCACGCGATCTCGCGTGCCATGGCGCGTTACTACGCCACGACCACGACGTTCTCGATCTTGAACCCCAGACCCACGCACCGGAGAGAATGCGCCTGTTGATCCAAATCACCGTGTTTCTTGAGATCCTTACCTCTTGTTTTCTCAGATTGGAGATGGTATGGTTCATTCCGTGGGCGAACCAGCCGAGCAGGACACCTAGAAACCGAAGCCCTTCGGGGTGGAGAACTGAAGGGAAGTGTGCCAGGCTGGTTTCGGGTATGCCGAATGTCTCGTCCACTGGTCTGAAGGGCGAACGGTCTAAGTCATGAGCCGAATGCGACGCCGACAACTTCGGGCTGGATGAAGAGATGCTCTGGGGTGACGGAGTGATCTGTGACCGCCTCGGAGGACACTCCCAGACCTCGAAGAACGGCAATTGAGGCTTTCACATCTCCAGGCGTCAGGATCTTCCTCCAGCCCAAGTGTGCTGGGGAGGGATCGGTGCGCCGCCGATGCCGGAAAGACCAAGAGTCAGCGGTCTGGGGTGCCTTCAACGGTTTGCCCAATCGTCTTGACCCGGCATACCCCTCCAAAACGGCTTTCCGTTTCCCCCCGAGATTTTCCTTGGGGGGTTCTCATCATGAGCTATCCATCGCGATGGGTTTCTTCGGTCGCGTCTGTGGATTGAACCGCGATCCGCACTGCGGAACCAGCGCTTCGCGGCGGCTTTTGAGATCGACACCACCAAGTTTGCCGCGACCACGCCGGTCACGTCTCCGACTCGCGACAAGTCGCTGACCAGATCGAGGTCTGGGATCGTCGCGACGTTCCTGGCGATGGCTCCGCCGTGAGAAGTCACTCTCAAACCGTATCCCGGCCCGCTAATCGTACACGCTGGTGTCAAAGCCACTGATCACGCAATGAGGAGGACGGGCATGCATCACTACCGGGGAAAGCTTTTTCAGGGGGACAAGCTTCGCCTCGATCCTGCAAACGTTTACATCGACTCCCGTTCGACGGCGGTTGACGCAGGTTCGGGGTGGTCCGGCTACCTGTTGGTCGCATCGGAGAACGAAGTAGTTCGGGGCGGCACCTATACTCTGAAGTTGGAGGACGGGCGGACTGGGGCGCTTCGGATCGAATCGTTCGCCCCCGACGACTCGGATAAGATTCGTGCGATGTTCGTGGGAGAGGAGTCACTGAACTAAGAGCTTGGTCGGGAGAATCGGTCGAGCACTCGGTTCCAGAGAATCAAATCGAGCGGATCAGACGCAGCATCGCCAGGATCGTGAGGATTGCCATCAGGAGCAGAAGGTAGGAGACAAACCCCGCTGCCGCGGCTGCGACGGCTGGCAATGTGCCCAAGCATCCGAGACGAAGGCGAGGCGTTTGGCGGGTCGACTCAAGGTATCCCGCCGAAAAGACCATCCGACCCTTTGGAGACCACATCAGGAACAGCAACGGTGGGCAGGACAGTGCTGACAGCACCGACAAAGAAATCAAACGCCCCGGATTGGGATTCTCTTGAAGTCCCAGGTTTTCAGACCGATAGAGCAAGAGCCAGCCGTAAACGAGCACCGGAACTGGAAGCGTCGTCACAATTGTCAAAGCCCACCGCCCCCAGTTCCGTAGCCTGAACAAGCCCCAGCTAAAAACAGCAGCGATAACCGCCAGCGAGATGACGCTTGTCATACGGACAATCCACCGCTGGTGCATCCACGGCTCGACACCTCCCCGCCCGGCCGAGTTGATGGCTCGCAGTTCCCAAAGAGTACCGAGTCCAAAGGTCAGGATGGCGAATATCGCCACGATCAAGCAGAGTAGCCCTGTGACTCGAATGCATGATTCGCGGCGTAAGCGTTCGGGTCGTTGGCTCGCAGCTTGATCGCTTCGATTCTGATCTATGTCTGGTCGTACTTCTTCCCGTGGTGGCGCATAGGGGTTCTCATCAGGTTGTTCGGCACTCCGTGACGGCTCGCTCTGCCTCATCGGACCTCCGACAACTGAATCGTCCGGATCCGAACATTGGCCCCATCAAGAATCAACGGTCGGGGGTAACAACTTCGTGATTTTCGATCTTTCCACCGGCTGATTCAACGACGAGCACAGGGATTCGGTGAAGAGGTGAAACGCCGCGGTTATCGGGTGTGAACCTCCGTTCCGCGTGCCTTACTTTCCTGACTCTCAATCCATCGACCTGGCGACGCACCCGGCGGAGTTAACCTGACGAGCGATTCTTTGTAGTATGAAGGCACGCCCGATCCCGTTCGCCGTCTTGAGACAAACTGTTCGACTCGTGAACGCTGACTCAAACGCCGGCCCGGAACACGTCGACTTGAGCCGATGCTGAGCTCCGGGAAATCATCAGAACCGGAGTTACGGATACACAAACGATGAACACGATTTTCAAGAGAGCGACTGTTTCATTCGCGATTCTGTTGGTTGCAATGAACGGCCGAGCCGTCGCCCAGAACTTTGGTCGCGGAGGCTTTGGACCGTCCCCCGAGATGCAAGCGGCTGCGAAGGCCCAGACGGAGTCGGCAACTTCGCAGATGCATGCCTATCTCAACGAAATCGGTTACAAAATGTTAGCCGAACGTGCAAAACGAGTCGCGGCCGTTGAGACCAAAGAACAAGCCATTGCCAGGAGAAACGAGGTTCGCAGTCGGGTCGTTGAGCTGGTGGGTGGCATCCCGGCTACAACTGGCCCCGTCAATGCGAAGTCGTTCGGTTCCACCAAGGACGATGGCTTTACCATCGAGAACATTGCATACGAAAGCTGCCCCGACTATTGGGTCACTGCCAATGTCTATGTACCCGACGGCAAAGGTCCATTTCCCGCGATGATCGTTGCACCGGGTCATGGTGCAGGCAAGGCAAGCCAGTATACGTGGTCTGCG
This sequence comes from uncultured Planctomycetota bacterium, assembly GCA_963779785.1. GTDB lineage: Bacteria > Planctomycetota > Planctomycetia > Isosphaerales > Isosphaeraceae > CAVRFS01. Next base: position 30,183 of record CAWAAW010000047.1, on the reverse strand, counting down.
AACTTTGCCCGTGCGGGCATTCTTGTCTTGTCCATTGACCCGATGGGGCAGGGCGAGCGCATGCAGCACTGGGATGACGAGTTAGGCAGATCCAAGCTCGAAGGTAGCGGAGATCACGAGCATGCGAATCAGACGGCTCTGCTGATCGGCCACCATATCGCTCGTTATTGGTTCGCAGACGGGATCCGCGGCGTGGACTATTTGATCGCACGCCCCGACGTGATCGCCGATCGGATTGGTACGTTTGGTTGCTCTGGAGGTGGAACCGCTGCCGCCTACCTGGCCGCCATGGAGCCAAGAATCCGGGTCGCCGCCGCCGCGTCCTACCTCACGTCCTTCAAGGAGCTACTTCCGGGCAATGGACCCCAAGACGCCGAGCAGACACTTCCCAGCTTTATCGCAGACGGCCTGGACTTCGCGGATTGGGTGGAACTCGCAGCGCCGCGTCCTTATGCGATTGTCGCATTCGAAAAAGACTTCTTCCCGATCGGTGGTGCCAAGTGGACTTTTGAAGAAGCCCGAAGAATCTACTCCTTGTATGGAATGGAGAGCAATCTCCGCCTGATCCACGGCCAGGGCGGACACTGCAATTTAGGTCCGGTCACGGATCAACTCATGTCGTTTATCATGTCGCATCTGTTCCCCGGTGAGACTGCTGCCAAGAAATTTCAACAACTTCGCCTCAACAATTTCGACAAGCTGACGGTCACTCCGACCGGACAGGTTTCAACTTCACTGAATAGCCTTACCGTTGAGGCATCGGCCCGGCGTGATGCGACGAAGCTGATGGCGAATCCCCAAGTGATCTCGAATCGAGAGTCACTCTCGCAACTGCAATCGAAGGTTCAGGCTGACGTACGGCAGTTGGCCGGCGTCACCGCTGACGAGAAGCAGTTGCCGAAAGTCACATCGAGTCCTCTCAAGCAAGCGAAAGACTACCGGACGGAATCGCTCAAGATCGAAAGCGAATCGGGCATTGTTTTGCGCGGTGTTCTCGGAATCCCTGATTCCGGCGGTAGTCACCCCGCCATCGTGTGGATGGATCCGACTCCCGTTGAAGTGATTTCGCAAAGCCCCGAGTTCATCCGTCTGGTACGGGCGGGGAATCTCGTTGTCGCTTTTCATCCCCGCGACGTGCTCGGAGAACCGCAGAGCGGCCCCGAGCAACTTGCACTGGGGCAGTATATGCCGGAACTGCTTCGAGCGATCGTGGTAGGCAAAACTATTGTCGGAATGCGGGTCGACGATGTCGTACGAGTCGTTAATTGGATCTGCGCCCGCAATGACGTCGATCAGAAAAAACTATCTCTCTATGGAAAGGGCGGCTTGGGAATGGTGGCGCTTCATACTGCCGCCATCGATGGGCGGGTCGGGAGGGTACTCCTCGAAAGCAGTCTCCTGTCGTATCGCACGGCGCTCGAAGCCGGCCTTCACAAAAACCTCTCCGAAATCGTCATCCCGAGCGTACTCACTCGATACGACACGCCTCAACTGATGCAGGCCATTTTTCCGCGACCATCGTCCTGATCAACCCGGCCAACGCGATGGGACAAGAGCTCAGAAGTCGATTCGTCGAAGACGCACTCTCAACAACATTTGCAACAGACAGGGCCTTGGGCCAGCCCGATCGAATCAAGCTCTTGCATCGAGGCTTTGGCGATCCGCTGCCATTCTAAGAGCGGTTCACGCTCGAGTGGCTCACGGGGCCGTACGAGCAAGAAGCGTCAGCGAGGATTCCGGTGCGTGTCCGCTCGCTGACGCTTCGGGCAAGTCTGATCGACGTCTCAGTCGCGCTGTGCGCAACTCATGAGTGAGCCGCTTTAACAACCGCGGCATCGCCAGTCGGGCGTTTGGAACCCGATCGACATCGCCAGCCTGAGCAGGGCCGCGTCGAGCACGCTCGCCAGGGTCGCATATCGATGCCAGCGAAACAAGATGCGAATGGCCCGCTGCTGGGCCACTTGCCGCTGATCCAACCGCCGAGATGGTAGAATACTCCAGTCGCTGACAACCTCTCGAGTCCATCATGGGCGTGACAAATGCGACTCAGCGCAGGAATAAAATTGGCGCACTACCAGATCCTTGCGCCGCTCGGTGTTGGAGGGATGGGTGAGGTATACCGCGCGCGGGATGGGCGACTCGATCGGGACGTGGCCATCAAAGTGCTGCCGGAACGCCTTGCGGACACGGCGGAGGCCCTTGCACGATTCGAGCGCGAGGCCAAGATACTTGCAGCCGTTTCCCACCCAAACCTCGTCACCATCTTCGACGTGGGCACGGACCACGGCATCTGCTTCGCGGTCATGGAATTCCTGGCCGGGGAAACCTTGCGCGAACTCCTGGGCCGGGGCACGCTACCTCTGACCCGCGTGCTGGAGATTGGGACTGCGGTTGCCGAGGGGCTGGCCGCAGCCCACGCGCACGGCGTCATTCACCGTGATCTCAAACCGGCAAACATTTTTCTGAGCGCGAGTGGGCAGGTCAAGATCCTCGATTTTGGCCTGGCGCTTCGCCAGTGCCGAGCCTCTGGGATCGACAGCGGATTACCTCACCGAAGCCGGCCGGGTCATGGGCACCGTGGGCTACATGTCCCCGGAGCAGGCAAGCGGCGCCATCCCCGACGAGCGCGGCGACATCTTCGCGTTGGGCTGCGTCCTCTACGAAATGGCGACTGGCCGTCGTGCTTTTCCGGGTGACAGCGCGGCCGAGGTCCTGGCTGCGGTGCTTCGCGATCAGCCAGCGGAGATGGACGCGTCCGGCACACGATTCCCCGCCGAACTGAAACAACTGGTAGCCCGGTGCCTCGCCAAGCGGCCCGATGATCGCATTCGGTCGGCCAACGACGTGAACATTGCGATCAAGAAGGTGGTCGCGGGCGACGGACACACGGCCGCCCCCGCATCCGGGGCCCCGACCCGACCGTGCGTGGCAGTTCTGCCGTTGCAGAATTACTCTGTTACCAAGACCGAGACCGACTACATTGTGGACGGCATGACGGAAGTGATCATCGCCGAGCTTGCGAGGAATCGCGCCTTGCGGGTCGTGTCGAGGACCACGGTGATGCAGTTCAAGGACAGCCGAAGCCCGCTTCGACAGATCGCGCGAGCTGGGAGTAGACATGATCGTCGAAGGCTCCGTGCTTCTTGCCGGCTCCTCTGTTCGGATCACCACCCAGTTGATCCGCGCCGACACGGATGAGCACCTCTGGGCCGAGTCCTATCAGCGGGAACTGCGCGACGTCCTCGTCCTGCAAAGCGAGATCGCTCAGACAATCGCCCAGGAGATCAAGAAGGTGCTCTTCGACGAGGTATATCGCAGTGAGTCGCGTCGCGTCTTGGCGACACTGATTCGCCTGCTTGGCGACTTTGACCTTGCGGAAGAGGCGATGCAAGAGGCGTTCGCGGCGGCTCTCGAGCAATGGCCGCGTGAAGGCGTCCCTCCCAATCCACGGGCGTGGCTCGTTTCGACAGGCCGATTCAAGGGCATCGATGCAGTTCGTCGTCGTGCTCGGCTGGACGCATCGTTGAGCGATGTTGCTCGCCGCCTCGAGAGGGTCGGCGGAGCCAACGCGGCGCGCGACGATCAGGACATCGAAGACGATCGGCTCCGCTTGATCTTCACGTGTTGCCATCCGGCACTGCCCCAGAGCACACAGGTCGCACTGACTTTGCGGGAAGTCTGCGGGCTGACAACCGAAGAGATAGCCAGGGCGCTGCTCACATCGCCATCCACGGTGGCCCAGCGCATCGTGCGCGGTAAGGCGAAGATTCGCGACGCCGGTATCCCGTTCGAAGTCCCGTCGGTAGCCGACCTGCAGGAGCGATTGGCAAGTGTGCTGCAGGTAACCTATCTCGTGTTCAACGAAGGCTATGCTGCGTCGTCTGGCGCGTCGCTGACCCGCCACGACCTGAGCAATGAAGCCATTCGGCTGGGGCGATTGATCGTTGAACTGCTCCCTGACGGCGAGGCACTCGGGCTTCTCGCACTGATGCTCCTCCAGGAATCGCGCCGCAATGCGCGTGCTTCCTCGACGGGAGATATCATCTTGCTCGAGGACCAGGATCGTTCCCTGTGGAACCAGGCGCAGATCCGAGAAGGTAAGTCGCATCTTGAGCGGGCTTTGGCCATGGCGCCGGTTGGTCCGTACACGATCCAAGCCGTGATCGCGGCGGTTCATGCGGATGCTGCGACCGCCGGCGCCACGGACTGGCATCAGATCGTCGAAGTGTACGACGCGCTGCTGCGAATCGAGCCGTCGCCGGTCGTGGCATTGAACCGAGCGGTCGCCGTCGCCATGCGGGACGGTCCCGAAGCGGGGTTAGACCTGATCGACGACATCCTGGCCAATGGCGACTTGGCCGACTACCACCTGGCTCACGCGGCCCGTGCCGATCTGTGCCGTCGGCTGGGTAGAACAGCCGATGCCCGGGAATCCTACGAACTGGCATTGGATTTGGCAAAACAGGAACCGGAACGCCGCTTCCTTCACAAACGCCTTCAGGAACTGCGGTAAAGAAATTTGTCACAGTGTCGAATTGCGAACCTCCCGAACGACTATTGAGTAAGCGCGGCAATCGCCGCCCCATTCCTATAAGGAGAATACGATGAAATACATGCTGCTCATCTACTCCGACGAGAAAGCCTGGACCGAAGGGGAGCGCGAGCAATGCTTCGCGGAGTCCACAGCGTTGACTCATGAACTTCACAAACAGGGGAAGTTTCTTGGCGCTTCCCCCTTGCACCCAGTTGTGACTGCGACCAGCGTTCGTGTCCGTCAAGGAAAGCGCCAAGTAACGGACGGCCCTTTCACCGAAACGCGCGAACAACTCGGCGGTTACTTCCTTATCGACGCGGCGAACCTCGACGAGGCGATCGATATCGCAGGACGCGTCCCCGCTGCCAAAAAGGGAACTGTGGAAGTTCGACCCATCCTTGAGCTGGCGGGCCTGCCGTCGGCCTGATGACCTCAGGTGGCTTATCCTCATTTCAGAACACGGCGCAAGCGCCGCAACTTCAACCGAGCTGGCTCTCATTGGCCGTCTCGGACGGCTGGGGAGAGATCCGACAATGCGATATCTGGTGATGGTGAAGTACAACGAGAGTGGGACCCCTCCTCCCCAGGCGCTCCTGGACGCCTCGCAAAGAACCGCCAGGAGGCAAGGCAAGCCGGCGCGCTGGTGGAGGTCGGCGGGCTTTTCCCAAGCGAATTGGGCGCTGCGCATTCGACTCACCGGAGGGGGCCTGACTGTTACCGACGGGCCGTTCACCGAGACCAGAGAGCTTGTTGGCGGGTACTCAGTGTACGAGGTGAAGTCGAAGCAAGAGGCGATTGATTGGACCTACCGCTTCATGCGGGTGTTTGCGGAGCACTGGCCGGCAGGAGAATGCGAGGCTGAGATTCGCCAGATATTCGAAGCGCCGGAGTCCGACCTGAGCCAAACGGCGACCCAGTGATGCGAATCCTGGTGATTGTCATGGCCAGTAAGGAGTCGGAGGCCGGCGTTTACCCAAGCCAGGAGCTCCGCGTGAGATGGGCTGGTGACCCGCTCCGTTCGACTGTTACCCTTGTAAGGCGACCGGCGGGTGGAAACTTACCCAAGGATCGATCGGTTCCGAGCGATCGCATAGATACCGGGACTACGGAGCCTCGCCACATTAACCCGACGCGCAAGCGACGGACGCTGGCCGAGGCCAGCGCGTGACACCGCCGGTTCCCTCGCTTGCGCGTCGGGTTGGTATGGCCACAAGCGCGCCCTGGTCGTTTATTTCCCGCCGGTCGCCTTACCCATCACAGGAAACGGGCGTGTCGCTCGTCAAAGCCTCGTGAAGCGTCTCGCACTCGGGACCCGCGCCCAAAAGGCGCCCAGCAAAAGGGTATCGTCCGCATCTCGCAATGCAGCTTCGAGTTCCGCTTGGGCGCCGGAATAATCGGAAGTTCGAAGAATCGCTCTAACCCTATGCAGATCATCAACTTCCACCTGGGCGCCCGCATAGCCCGCACGTTCGGACATTTTGTCGTATCTCTTGAAGCACCATCATATTACGAACGGGCGCCCGCATAACCGCCAAAGCTTAACAATCTAACGTATGTTGAATCTCCACATCGAGTTAAGATTTGGCACCTGGATAATCGGAGCGGGCGCTACAACCGCGACTTTCTCATGCCCTCGGCTTAGGTGACCGGCCGGCCGAAAGTTCCCCAAGGAGAGCGGTGTCGAGGAGACCGGCAATATTAGCCCGACGCGCGAGCGAGGGGTTTTATGGGGCACTGCAAGTGCGCCGGCCAAGGCCGCCGCTCGTCGCTAACACGTCGGGTTCGTGTGGGTCGACCGAATCCCGGGTAACCTAATTCCTGCCGTTCGCCTAAGTACGATGATTCACCTTCCGCCCTCCCTTGCCCCGGGTGCTCTATTGCTCCTTCGTTCTGCGATCCCTGGCATCGGATGCCAGCCATTCGGGGCTCGCGCTGGCCGCTTCAGGCCGACACACTGCGGGCGATCTGAGCGAAGGTCGGAATAAGCCGCGACTGCTCAACAGATCGCGGCGCCCCCAATTCTGCTCTGCGTGGCGGCCAGATGAAAGTGGCCGTCTTCATTCATTTCCGCACCGACGACGTAATCGGGAAGATTCCGCGTCACGGTCTTTGGAATCGCTCGCGCGCACCTTATCAGATCAATGGTTGGCGAGTTCCGTCCAACCGAGACAGTCGGGGCCACGAAGTCGATTTTTCTGGAGGGATTCTCGTTTTCATGTCGAATCGGCCGATTGCCGTTCGACAAAAGGGTGGCGTGAGATATCGGACTTAGCGAATGTATCAACGCAGTCTCGCTTTGAGGAGGAATGAAAATGGTAAGAACTTTCGTAGTGTGCGCGCTTCTACTGACGCTTTCGCAGGCAAGCTTCGGCGGCGACAAGCCCGCGGTCAAACTGCCCTCGCCACCCACCAACGCGGGTTTGGAGAAGATGAAAAAGCTCGCGGGAACATGGCTGGCCGCCGACAAAGACGGCAAGCCGACAGACCAAATCCAGTCGATCATCAAGGTGACCGCGGGCGGTAGCGCGGTTCACGAGACGCTCTTTCCTGGCCAGCCCCAGGAAATGGTCTCGGTCTACACGGTTGACGGGCCGGACTTGATCATGACGCATTACTGCGTGCTGGGTAACCAGCCACGCATGAAAGCCGACCCGAAATCCCCGTCAAACCAGATTCTCTTCCAGTTCGCAGGCGGCGGCAACCTCGACCCGTATAAGGACAAACACATGCACGAAGCGACCCTCACCTTCATCGACGACGACCACATCGAGGTGAAGGGCACAGGTTGGGAGAACGGCGCTGCCGCGAAGGATATGTGCTGTGGGATTAAGCTCGTTCGGAAGAAATAAGAAGAACGAGCGAGTTGGCATCGCCCATTCTTCGAGCCGCTCGGCGTCGGACACCCCGGATCCGAGCGGCTCAGCCGCGCAGTTGTCGACGGCGTCGGAGTTGACCGATCGGCCGACGCCAATAACCCCTTGTGGAAGGTGCAGCTCGGTCGGACTTTATGGCGCCGGCACGCGTGACGGCCTGGTGGAACTGTCGGACGACCGCATGTACTTCATCGACGACGCGTGCTAATCTCCCTTAGGTTTCCCGCGCACAGGAATGAATACCGGGAATGTGATGCCACACCATCGCAATCCTCCGTTCCGTGGCGGCGGGCCGAACCACTGGAAGTGCTGATTGCAAGGCCCGGAAGGCTGAACCGTCGTCCTAATCCAGCCCGGACGGATCTGGGCGGCAAGTCGTCTGAACCAACAAACGTCCTTTGCATCCTACGCCCATTATTTAGTTTGCGTTTGCAATGGCACGATCGAAGAACATCACGATCCACGTCCCGCGTGAGCTGCGCGGCTACTGCAATGGCGCCTCTGAGCTCATGCTCTCGGCCCCAAGCGTGCGCGCTGTGCTCGATGAACTTGAGCGGCGACATCCTTCGTTCTATCGTGGCATCTGCGACGATACGGGCGCGGTGAGGCGACATGTGAACTTGTTCGTTAACAAGGACCACATGCGCGACCGGGACGGGCTCGATACGGCGCTGGTGCCAGGGGACGAGATCATCATTCTACCCGCGGTTTCTGGCGGTTGATCGTCGGAGATGCGGCCGGGGGTCCTTACTAACGCTGTTAGCGTGCGTCACCACGATTCTGCCAGCCCACTCTGGAGGTTCAACATGCCAGAACGAGTCATTCTCACCATCGGTACCAAGAAGGGCCTGTTCGTCGCCCAGGCGCCGAAGTCCCGCCGCAGCTTCGCGCTGAATGGCCCGGTCGGACCAGGCGTGGCCGTGTACGCCACTCTAATCGACACGCGCGGAACTCCGCGGCTCTACGCCTCGAGCTGTAATGCCTTCTTCGGCATGAAGGTCCTGCGTTCGACCGATCTGGGCAAGAAGTTCAAGGAGACGAAGTCGGCTCCCGCCTTCCCGAAAGATGACGGGCGCGCGCTAGCCAACATTTGGTCGCTCGAAGCGGGGTATGACAAGAAGGACCTCCTGTGTGGAGTGGAGCCAGCTTCGCTCTTCCGGTCAAGCGACGGCGGAGATTCCTGGGAGATGATTACCGGCATCAGCAACCATGAACACGCTCGAAAGTGGCAGCCGGGGAACGGAGGGCTTTGCATGCACACGATCCTGCGCGACGGGAATCGCCTACATCTCGGCATCTCCACAGGCGGCCACTACCTGAGCGAGGATGGCGGCCAAACCTTCATGGCGGCGAACCAGGGCGTCGGCGCCGGGTTCGCGCCCGATCCCTATCCTGAATTCGGTCAGTGCGTCCACAAGATCGCCAGCCACCCAGCCGCGCCCGGACGGCTCTATATGCAGAACCACGGGGGCTGGGCCGATTGGAGCGGGCCTGGGGGACCGCGGCCTGACATCGGCGTCCTGCGCAGCGACGACCACGGCAAAACGTGGAGATCCATCGCCAAGGGGCTGCCATCCGATTTTGGCTTCCCGATCGTGGTGCACCCGCACGACGCCGACACGGTCTACGTCATGCCGCTCGAGGGGATGACGCGCACTTGCCCGGGCGGCGCCCCAGCGGTTTGGCGCAGCGAGAACGGCGGCGGCTCGTGGACGCGGCTTGCACGCGGAATGGCGAAGAAGGATAGCTACTTCACGGTCCTGCGGGACGCTATGGACATCGACGACCTCCGCTCGCCCGCGCTCTACTTCGGCACCACGACCGGCCAACTCTGGATGGGTCGTGATGGGGGCGAGGAATGGAGTTGCCTATTCGACTCGTTGCCGCCGATCCACTGCGTGAAGGTCGCGGTGGTGTGAGCCAGACAAAACAGCGCGGCCGGCACAATGGGTGCGGAATGCGCGTCAGGAGCCGTTGTTGAGATCGGTATTGCACCGCCGTATCGTCAGTGTATGCCAAGACCGCGACGTGCCGCCGAAGGGCGGCCTCCTCTACCACGCCCTCAACTGCGCTAAGCCGACCGGCGGGTGGAAACTTACCCAAGGATCGATCGGTTCCGAGCGATCGCATAGATACCGGGACTGCGGAGCCTCGCAACACTAAACCGACGCGCAAGCGACGGACGCTGGCCGAGGCCAGCACGTGACACCGCCGGTCCCCTCGCTTGCGAGGAAATTGCATATGCGCCGTAAATGACGTCGGATTGAACACTTGTGATTTGTAGATGGTGTCCCGGTCGTCGCGTGAATGCAAGCTGGGGTTCGCCCAGCAGTTCCGTCGATGCCTAGCGTCCGCATACATCATCCAGATAACGACTTACGTCCTATTTGCAATTTCGTCTTGCGCGTCGGGTTGGTATGTCCACAAGCGCCGCCGTGGTCATTAATTTCCCGCCGGTCGCCTTACCCATCACAGGAAACGGGGGTGTCGCTCGTCTAAGCCTCGTGAAGCCAGCGCACTCGGGACCGCGCGCCCAAAAGGCGCTCGGCAAAAAGGGATTCGTCCACATCTCGCTATGCAGCTTCGAGTTCCGCTTGGGCACGGAATAATCGGAAGTTCGAAAAATCGCTCTAACCTGATGCAGATCATCAACTTCCACCTGGGCGCCCGCATTATCGGCACGATCGGACGTTTTGTCGTATCTCTTGAAGCACCATCATATTACGAATGGGCGCCCGCATTATCGACACACTTTAACAATATAACGTATGTTGAATATCTACATCGAGTTATGCTTCGGCGCCGGACTAATCCGCATAAAGCGACCTGTGGCGGAGCATTGCCATATGTAGTGATTTAGTACGTACTTACGGCTCGGCGCCTGGATAATCGCGGCGAGCGTCACAACCGCGACTTTCTCATGCCGTCGGCTTAGGTGACCGGCCGGCCGAACGTTCCCCAAGGAGAGTGGTGTCGAGGAGACCGGCAATATGAGCCCAACGCGCGAGCGAGGGGTTTTGTGGGGCACAGCAAGTGCATCGGCCAAGGCCGCCGCTCCTCGCGAACGCGTCGGGTTAGTATGGGTCAACCAGATCCCGGGTAACCTAATTCCCGCCGTTCGCCTAATGCGCGACTGGCTATCTTCGAGAGCGATGACGACTATGCGGCGTTCGAGCGTGTCTTGCACCAGGCCGTCGCTCGCTTCGACATGCGACTGCGGGCCTACTGCCTCAAGCCCAACCACTTCGATCTGCCGTTGTGGCCCCGCGAGGACGGCGATCTCTCCGCCTTCATGCGCTGGCTGTACATGACCAACACCAGTGCCGCATGGCATGCCCATTACAGGGTGGCCGGCAACGGCCATCTGGATCAAGGTCGGTACAAGTCGTTCCCGGTCCAGTCGGACGAGCATTTTCTCACGGTGTGCCGCTACGTCGAACGGAACGCGCCCGCGGGTGAACTTGGTCGAGCGCGCGGAGCAGTTGAGAGTCTTCGTAGCGTGCAGCGAGGTCAACCGTTCGGTTCGGAGTCGTGGCGGGCCGAGCTAGCGGCCAGGCTCGGTCTGGAGTCATTGCTCCGGCCCAGAGGCCGACCACGAAAACAACCGAACAAGGGCTCCTAACCGCTTTTCTGCTCCGAACTGGAAGCACTCTCTGAGCAAGCGAGGCCGGGTCGCGGCCCTTCGCCCGGGGCTTTCCGCGTTGGAAGGGTCCGACATGCGGACAGTGAAGGAACTCACGGCTTAGTGTCGTGACTCTGTCTCGCCACCGCCCGGCAGAGTCGCCGGGCCTCGTCGCTGATCGGCAGCTTCGTCTTTGGGGCAGCCTTAAGCGCCGCCACGTGAGAACCTTGGTGGCGGAGTTCCTCGTATTCGTGGGCGATGATCGTGGGTCGCGATTCTCAGGTCCGGGCCACCATTCTGCCGATATAACCCGCATAAACCATCCATTCTGGCGCCTCCCGGGGACTCCATGCGTCTTGCTAGGATCATCTTCATCATTGGCCTGGCCGCGCTGACCGGATGCACGACCGGTCGGCTCCGCCAAAGAACGATCAACCAGGGCAGCACCCTGCCAGAGTTGCAGTACCAGCAAGTCCTGGATAACCTCGCCCAGTTCGCAACCAACCCATCCGCACTCCCCTGGCACGTCAATCTCCGCGAGGGGACGACGCAGATCACCGACTCGATCTCGGGCGGCGCGGCGCTGGACCTCGGCCCTCCGGTCACATGGTTCCCGCAGCTCCTGGGCTCGAGGACCGCCGTCGCCCAGTGGGGTATGTCGCCGGTGATTGATGCGACCGAGTTGCGTTTGCTCCGGATCGCCTATCGCCGCGCCCACGGCGCTCCCGACATGCCGTCGCCCGAGTTCCTCGACGAGTTGGCCCACGAGTTGAAGGACCAGTTCGCGTCCAACGCCGACCTCCGGAACGAGTCGGAGTTGTTCTACGAATTCCAGAGCCGCACCAGCCGCAGCTCGAAGGAGCTGGACGCCCACGTGATCACGACCAACGACGATAGCGTTCTGCGGCGACCCCGAGCCCTTGCGCGATCGCTCTCCGCTGGCGAGAAACGTCTGCCGAAAAATCGAGATGATTCAGAACGACCTCGCGATGATCCAACCCGGCTGGTTCCACGTGGGTCGCAGGCGCGACGTCCCGAAGGACGCCTGCTACGTCGGGAAGTGCGGGCAACACCTATGTCTGGGTCGGCCCCGAAGGGCGTGATCAACTCACCGAGTTCACGCTGACCGTGCTGAAGATCTGCCTCCCTGATCAAGGAGACCCAGACGCTCATCAACCCCGGGTCTGTGAAGTTTTCACCGGGGGACCGGGGCGGATAAGCACCTGCCTCGATTTCATGGGCCAGCAGGCGGAAAACGGGGTCGGGAGCCGTTGTTGACATCGGTATTGCACCGCCGCATCGTCAGTGTATGCCATGACCGCGACGTGTCGCCGAGGGCGGCCTCATCTACCATGCCCTCAACCGGGCTAATCCGCGACTGGCTATCTTCGAGAGCGATGACGACTATGCGGCGTTCGAGCGTGTCTTGCACCAGGCCGTCGCCCGCTTCGACATGCGACTGCTGGCCTACTGCCTCAAGCCCAACCACTTCCAACTGCTGTTGTGGCCCCGCGAGGACGGCGATCTCTCCACCTTCGTGCGCTGGCTGACGATGACCCACCCTCGCGCTGGCTGCCCATCACCGGACGGCCGGCACTGGCCATCTGCATCAAGGCCGGTACAAGTCGTTCCCGGCCCAGTTGGACGAGCATTTTCTCTCAGTGTGCCGCTACGTCCAACGGAACGCGCTGCGGGCGGATTTGGTCGAGCACGAAGAGCGGTGGAGTGGGGGAGCGTGTCGGCTCGTTGGACCAAGGACGGGGCGGAGCGACCGAGCTTGACGACTTGGCCGATCGAACGTCCGCACGATTGGACGGCGTGGGTCAACCGGCCGATCAGCCCGACAGAGGAGGAGGCGATTCTTCGCAGCGTGCAGCGAGGTCGACCGTTCGGTTCGGAGTCGTGGCGGGCCGAGCTAGCGGCCAGGCTCGGTCTGGAGTCGTTGCTCCGGCCCAGAGGGCGACCACGAAAACAACCGAACGCGGGATCCTGACCGCTTTTCTCCCTCCAAGGGGGTCACAACCAGGTCATGTTGCAACCCCTTGTCTCTAAATTATTTGCACCTGAAACCAAGCCTCAATCACATTGTATTGGCAAGCTGGTGGCATTTTGAGATGCCGCAGCTTTTGGTGATAAATTAAGTGCCTGCATCCCAATTCGGCGCAAGTGCCATGCGAACAGACAACTTGAGGAGAACCGTTCGTCTATTCATATTCCACCACCCCCACTCAAAGCATGTTTCCGAGGACCCACAAATGGCCTCAGATATTAGGCTTGTGGCGAGCAGACGATCTGAGTGGGGCGCGCGCTTAGCTTTCGGCTGCCCGCGCTCCGCATGGCCTCACCGAAGGCCGTTGACGGATCCGGCTTCGCGCTGAATACTTGCGCCGATTTGTTTTGTTCGCTTGTGCAAGGTGATCTATCGATTCTCGACGGCGCACGGCAGATCACAATGCAATTACATCCGACAATGTGGATCACCTGCCTCGCGATAGGAAGACGGCGGAGGTCCGCCTGATGCTGGCCGCCCAACTGCGACAATCGGTCTCTATCGGATTCCTGACGGAAGCCCGCGTAATAGTAAGAAACGTGTGATGCTCGCCAGCGGTCGGTTATGGAATCGTGGCTGGTCGGGAGCGAAGTTGCGGAAGTGTCGCGTTGCAATGCAATCGAATTGGTAATCCGGCTCACGTGCCGAGAGGCCTTAAACTGAGTACCAAGCATTCTGTCTCTCAATTCCTGTTAGACTTAAGTTCAGCGCCCGATAATATACGGGCAATGGAGAGGGCCATTGTTCGGAGATGCCGTCCGCAGTCGCGTTGGAGAAACGGTATTCGGCCAGGACACCGCTGTGGATCGGATCCTCATTGCGTTGCTGACTGGCGGGCACATCCTCCTCGAGGGTGTGCCGGGGGTCGCGAAGACGCTGTTGGCCATGAGCGTCGCTGCGGCGATGAATCTGACCTTTGGACGAATTCAGTTCACAATTGATCTCTTACCGTCGGACATCACCGGCTCACAGATTTATGACCAGCGTGACCGGTCTTTCAAAACAGAAAAGGGCCGATTTTCGTCAACATCCTCCTGGCCGATGAGATCAATCGTGCTTCCTCCAAAGTCCAGAGCTCCCTGCTCGAGGCAATGCAGGAGCGGCGGGTGACGATCGGTGAGGAGACGCACGAGTTGCCCACACCCTTTATCGTCATCGCAACACAGAATCCCGTCGAACAGAGCGGGACATTCGAGCTTCCCGAAGCCCAGCTAGATCGCTTCATGATCCGCCACGAGATCAAACATCCCTCCGCCAAGGATGAGCTGGCGATCGTGAAGGAGAGTATTGGACTGGGCCTCAAAGAGCGCGACCAATCGGCAGTCCAGAAGACCTTTTTCGACAAGGTCGAAGAGAAACGGAACTACCCACTGATCGGATCGAGCGACCTAAAGTTCGCAATGGCCCAAGTCCAGAAAGTCCATGTGAGCGAGACGATCCTTGAGATGGCCGTCCGCCTCATGCGACGAACTCGTGATATGCCTGAACTCGAAGTCTCGTGCAGTTCTCGGGCATGCATCAGCATGGTGTTGGCCGCTCGCGCTCTTGCCTATCTGCGATCTGAACCCGAGTCCGGTATTGCGGACGCTTTCGTCACTCCCGAGCACGTCTTCGAACTCGCCGAAGATGTTATGCTTCACAGGATGCGGCAGACCTACTCCAGCCGGGCGGAAGGTAAGACTTCGCGAGACCTGCTTAATCAGATTCTTGACGAGTTTCTGCCGCCCGACTTCAGGACTTGAATATGGGCTCTCCGATCGAGGTGCTTCCGGAACAAAACGACAGCCAGTTCCTCCTGGGGGTCTGGCGGTTGGCGGAGCGTCTGCGATTGGATGTCAAGCGGCTCGCCTTGAACTCAGTCTCGGATCACTCGCCTCGCGACATCTTGGCGAAGGACTTGACTTCATCCAATCACGGCCTTACCGTGATGGCGATTCGCTGAAGCTCATTGACTGGCGTGTCACAGCACGGACCGGGGAACTCGCGTCGAAGGAGTTCGAGTCGCCCCGGAAGATGGTCGTCTATCTCATTGTCGACCGGTCGGCGTCGATGCGGGCGGGTTCGCAGTCGGTCGCCAAGTATGCGTGGGCCGTTCAACTTGCGGGAGCGATCGCGTTCGCCAGCTTGAACCACTTCGGGCCGGTCGGCGTGATTTGCCCAGGCGATCCGCCGCTACGCGTACCACCGAGTCAATCACTCGACCGTATCCAGGATTGGCTCAAAGAACTGAGGCGATTCCAGCCCCTCCGCGCGGTTCTCGCTGCGAACGGCGATCGGGGATGCAGTTCGGCTCGGCACGGAGTCGTCCCTCATCATCGTACTGAGCGACCTCCATGACCGCGATGCAGTTGCGGCCCTACGCGGATTGGGCGGGAAGCGCGAACTCTTGGTGGTCCGGCTGATCGATCCGGCGGAAATCGGGTTCGGAGGGGCTGGCTACGTCCATACGCGCGAGGCAGAATCAAATCAGGAGTCTGTGACCCTTGGCTGGAATCAGACCTTTAACCTTGAAGCGGAAACCCGGAACCTGACCCAGGCCGGGGTGCGCTTTATCAACTTGCGAATCGACCGCGACGTCCCCGCTCAGTTCGATCAGTTCGTGAACCTTGTCAGGATCAAGGGAAAGGTGACTCGATGACCTCCGAACACCTTAAGTTCGCCCTCATTCTGATAGTGACCATCGACTTGGTGCTCGCCCGCCGAGGGTCCGCGGAGGCTGCCACACCCTGGCCGACCCTCGGCATGGTCGGACGATACGAGACTCCAGCGACAAATGGCGATCGGTTGGTGATCAAACCCATATTGGATTCCGACCCGCTACGTGTGTGGATCCTCAAAGCGACCAAGTCGGGCGACGGTTTCCGCTATTTGCTTGGCTACTAGGACTGCCGGGCCGGCCCATACGATCTGGCACGCTACTTCATTCGCCGGGACGGATCGGTTCCGGACGCGATGCCGTCGATGGTTGTCCAAATCGAGCAGACGTTGCCGGGATCGGCACCCGGACTGCTGGCGCCGATATCACCCGGCGGTTTGTCGGCGTCGCTGTGCGACCCCCTCTGGACAGCCAAGCGGCTCGCGGCGGTATGGGCCTTGGTGATGGTCCTGCTACTGGCGGCGTGGCGCTGCAACGGGCGAATTGCCGCCGGGCGCCGGCGATATGGTGGACGCTGGAGCCCCATCCCGCCTTGTCGAACTTGCCGAACTGGCCACGCTGAATGACGAGGGGCGACTTTCTTCCAAGGGAATCGCGCAATTGGGGTGGCTGCTCTCTACGCTCTGGCGAGACCACTACGGCCTGGAAAAAAAGGGCGGTCCCGCGGATACGCTTCGCCAACTGAAGGCGCATTCGGAAGTCGGGCGTCGTTACCTTTTCCTGAGCGCCTGGCTTCACGACCCGACAGCCGCGACTGACCGAGAGGTTGCGGCGTTCATCCTCAAAGAGGTCGACCGACTGGCCGCCGCCGATCGTTCCTCTAGGAACGCGAGAGGCTCGTCATGAGTTTTCAGAACCCGGAGTGGCTCGTACTGCTCGTGCCGGTGCTGTTGATCGCAATCGCCGAATGGCGGAGTCCGGGCCACGTTCTCTTACTTCCGCTCGATCAGTGGCATAATCAGCCCAGGTCGAGTGGCCTGGTCCGGGTTATCGCCTTGTGCATCGCGCACGTGCTGCCGTCACTTCGCCATGGTACCTCTGATCTTGATCTTGGCCGGCCCGCGGGAACTGCGGTTCGCCCGCGAAGAGACGCCGGTAAATAACATCGAAATCTGTCTCGACGTTTCCGGGAGCATGGCTTTGGCTTTCCCGCCGGAGAAGAGCAAATCGGATGGGGCTGCCAAGGCCATTATCGAATTCACGAAACACCGCAATCGGGACCGTGATGCGTGTGGGCTCACACTTTTCGGCTCAGATGTCATGCACTGGCTCCCGCTCACGCGGGACTTCAACGCGATCCGCCAGTCCGCCCCGTTCCTCAACCCGGCAACTTTGCCCGCCCTGGCCGACGAAACTCACATCGGTCTCGCCCTTGCGCCGCAGCAAAGTTGGTGAACACGCGACGTAGGCGGTCCGGAATCATCATTATCATAACCGACGGCGAAGGTGACGATCTTGACGACGTCAGCGCGGCAGAGTTGGCACGAGAGATGCGAGATGATGGGATCAGGGTCTACATCATCCACGTAGAACACGAGAATCTGTCAGACATCATGGAGCTCATCGCACATTTCACGGGAGGGCATGCATACTCCGCGTTGCGTCCGGAATCGCTTGCCCGGGTCCTGCAAGGGATCAACGAGCGGCACGAACCGCTCGGACCGATACCGATGGACTATTACTACATAGACCGATCCTGGCCGTTCGCGGGGCGCGGGACTGTTGCTCAGCGGGCTGTACATGGTTTCGCTCTTCGGCTTGAGGTATACGCCGTGGTGACGGTCATTGTCGCCTGCACGGCGGCTGCCCTGACGTGTGTGGCCGAGGTGCGGGCGCCCGAAGCGGTGCCAGCGGATTGCCGTGCTTGCCTTCGGACCATCGGGCAGTCCCCGGCCATGGGTCCGGTTTTCGCCCCGCGATCCGCGTCCTGGCAGTGATGGCCGTTGTCTGGGGTCTTGGCGAGATCTGGCTGATTTCGTGGGAGCGGCGCCGCGACACGAGACAAGAGCCGCCAACCGAACGTCTTCTGATCCTGCTTGATGTCTCGCAAGTATGTACCTTAATGACGCCGGGATCGGACTCTCCAAGACCCGATTGGGGCACGGCACTGAGCTCGTTCGCGCGGCGATCGAGGGGACAACGGCCGGCAACTCCCTGATTTCCGTCGTGGCGTTCCACACGAAGGCGATCCCTGTGGTCGTCGACACCTCCGACTACGCGATTGTCAGCAACATTCTCAAGGGACTGCCCCTCGACCGAGCATTCACGCCCGGCAAGACGGACCTGTATCGCAGCCTCATCAGCGCTTCGACATCGCTGGCGAGACTCATTGGCCGAACGGAAATGCCGGACTCGTGCTCGTGACGGATGGCGACACCGAAATCGACATCGAACTCCCGTCGCCACCACCCGCGTTCGACCCGGCGCGGTGCCTGATCGTCGGCGTCGGCTCGCAGGACGGTCGATTCATCGATCAACATCAATCCGTTCAGTCTCGCGATCGACTAAAAAGGATTGCGGATCGCTATGGTTGGCGGTATCGTGATGTTAATGAGATTGCTTCGATCGATTTAAGTACAAACCTCGGAATTCGTCGTTCCGAACATGTGAACGAAGGCACTCTGATCCCATATCTCAGTTCGGCTTTCGGGATTTTGGCGCCTATCGGATTGCCATTTATGCTCAGGCGATGGGGCTCTCGGTGGCCGTTACCGGTTCTGAAGATTGTCTCCAGGAGAGACGTCGATGGGTAAGATATTGGGTTCTTTGGCTGCTTTCTGGGCCTGCACTCCGCTCGTCTGCGGCTGGTTCGCCTGGAGAAACGGGGATATCGACTCGTGCTACTGTCAGATCCGGATGCATCGTCTCCTTCAAGAGGCAGAGCATGCCGAGAAGGCAGGCGAGCTGGACAAAGCCGCCGCCGCCTACAAAGAGGCAGCGGGTTCCGTCCCAAGAAAGAGATCGAGATCGAGATCGCCGTACGGCTTAAGTGGGCGGACTTCGAAATGTCCCGGGCGGAGGGCGTCAACGCGCTGACCGTGCTTGACGATATCGAGTCCTCGTCGTCGTTGTTGCGTAAGGCACAGGATTTCTCGGTCTCTTACGACCTGCTGCGTGATCTCCGCGCCAAGCTTGCCGAGGTCAATTACTTGGTCGCCTGGTCGGCGCGATCCGAGTGCAAGTCGATCGAAGAATGGAAGAAGCGCGAGCCAGACGCGCCAGGAGCTCTACTCGGTCGCGACGTCCGAGGCTGAGCAAGCAGCGGACCGGCGGTACACCGATCTCAAGGATAATCTCCAGAATACCGTTCTCCTCCTCAACCTCGACGACGCGGGCTTCGAGGGACTCCGTTCCCAGGCAA
This sequence comes from uncultured Planctomycetota bacterium, assembly GCA_963779785.1. Lineage (GTDB taxonomy): Bacteria > Planctomycetota > Planctomycetia > Isosphaerales > Isosphaeraceae > CAVRFS01. The sequence continues at coordinate 11,087 of CAWAAW010000047.1, read as the reverse complement.
CCACCGGAAGACCGAAGACTGCGTCAAGAAGCTGAAACACGAGGAGCGAGAGAATCGCAACAAGAATGAGGAACCCGATTCCAAAGACAAGGCTCCTGACGACGCGCGTAGTCGGGTTAACGAGCAAACGTCTAAGGAAGCAAAGGCTGGGTCACGGGGCTCGTGACCTCCGGGGAATCAAACATCGCCGATCAACGACACTGAACCTGTCGGGGCCTTTTGGGTCTTCGCCCAATCCATTTCCGCAGTCCGATTTCGACCTCCGTGGGAAGGGGGGTGAGCCGTGTGCTTTTGCCTGTTGCTTGCTGTCCTCATCACGGACGCGCCACAGCCCGATGGGGAGGATCAACCTACGGCATCGGCGGGGAAGCAATCGGGAACCACCGGGTTCGTCCTTGATCCGAGAGCGTCCGCCGCTCTGAAAGCGATCGGCCCGGTCGCAGAGCCGGAGCATCACGCTGCCAAATCCGCCGAGCCGGTTCCAGAAGCGGTAGCAATCCAATCCGACCTCCTGTCCGCGCGTTCCCTGGATCGGCTAGTCGGGATCCTCAAGAGCGACTCATCTAAGGCGGAAGGTCGTTTCCTCACTGTTCTGACCGCGCTCAAGTCGTACGTCAACGGGCAAATCTCCGAGGTTGGAAATCGGCCTCCGTCCGCAACGCCTCGGCCGAGTCAGCCTGGGCTTGTATACCCTCGGTCTGTCGCTCGTTTATCGATCAGCTCCGCCGATTTGAGCGATGCGCCCTCACCCGCCGCGCGAACGCCTACCATCGACGTCATCTCAGATAGGCTCTTGGAATTGGCCGACGCCTATCCCCTCGAGCTCAGCCAGGAACACGTTGAGATGCTTGGCGCGGCTCAACGATTTCTACTTGATCGTGCGGACCCATTGCAAAAAGAGAGTCTCGTTCGCACCCTCCTCGCTCGGCTCAAGAACCAAACGAAGTCACTAGGCGGGCCCGACTCGAAGAAATGGACCGACGACGCGACGTTCAAAAAGGGGGTCAATACCGCGGGGTTCCTGATTGGTGCGGGCTTGTTCAAGAAGCGCTAAGGTATCTGCCGCCGGTCGATGACCTTTTGAAATCTGCGTGGAGAAGAGCCCCGGCTACTTCCAGCGCTCGACTATCACGCCAAGGTGGTCGAGTTTCTCTCCTCAGAGCGGACCGATGACCTCAGACGTGCCTGGGAGTTGAACCGAGTGCTTTGCGAGTCGCCCGCAGTGGCCGCACCGACCCGCGAGGCCGCTCTCAATCGCACCTTGAATCTATTAGGTCGCGTGCCCGAGCAGAGCCGCAAGTGGTTGCTTGCGATCTTTCGAGAACGGCCGGACTTTGGCATGTATCTGATCCAGGTCACAATGCGGTTGGACGCCCCGGAACTGGAGGATCGAGTTGCCGACGCCGTCGCGTCGGTCGCCAAAGAGAATCCGACCCGGTGGGTCCCTGTGCTCCGGCTCCTCGCAGTGCATTGGACAAGTCAATCCGAGGCCGCGTTGCTTTCCTTTTACGAAATGAAGAGATTACGCGACATACTCACCTCAGGCAATCCATCGCCGAGCCCCGAGGATCTCAGGATACGTGCGAAGTATGGGAGGACTTACGAACATCAATTCCAGGTTGAAGCCCGAATAGAGGAGTTGAAAAGGCAGTTTGCGCGATTGATCACGACGGTTCCGATGGGAGAACGGCGAGCCAGCCTTGACCCCAACGGCTCGCTCCGGATCATGATGGCTACCGCGGAAATGAAGTGCCAATCTGAGGACTTTCCCGGAACGCTCGTCGACGTCGAACTCATGGCGACGACAAGACCCGAGGATGCATCTTCGCTAGCGAACGAGCTCATCTTGAACTGGTCGCGTGCGCACTCGGGCGCGACGATCCTTCGGGCCACTCAGGGGCGTTATCTGAAAGAGCTTGGGGAGATGCTGAGTCGTCTCCGAAACACGCACGGAGTTACGCTCTCCGACGCCACGCTCGCCGAGGCTTTTGTGAGTGCTCATAGCCCCTCGGAGGTTTTCCGTCAGCCCGACGTCGAGTTGGTATTCGGCCCCCTCGAAAAAATCCGTGCCTCTGGTTTCGAGCCCTTAGCCCCAGGTCATGCTCACACGGATCGCCTCGACCGTTTGGCGGCCGTCGACTCAGCGGATGTCTCAATCCAACCGGGATGACCATCAACGTGTGCTGAATGTCGCCCAGGGCTACGAAGAGCTGGATGCGATGCAGACCGCCTGGAGGGCTGCCCATGACGACTCCTGGCGGGTAACCCTGAACCACGCCTCGACAGTAGCCGGTTATGCGGTCCTCCTCCACGAGGAGGATGGGGAGCTCGCCGACCACATCAAGCATCGTCCCGACGCCGGCGAGAGCAGTCTGAGCGAATACCGCATGAGTGAGCGGGGTCGAGCGTTGATCTGTTCCAGACCGCGTCTCAGCAATACAACGAGGCAGTGCGTTCGGGCGTACAGGCCGCTTCGGAATCCAAACTCTACGAGGATTGGTTCCAGGCGGCCCTTTCGGAGCTCACGATCGCATCCGAAGCCGGCCTGGCTGACGGAGAATACAATCAGTTCGACGAGATCGTCGCGGGATTGGGTAAGCTTGCCCCCGCGGAACTGGATCGGCAAAAGACCGCTCTTGGCATGACTCTGGGATCCTGGCTCACCTATGGCGAGGGCGCGATCCCGTCAAACGGCTGCGCTTCGTGCGAGCCGCGGTCCTTGTACTCAAGGGCCACCCGACTTCCGCCACGCTGGAAAAGCTCAAACAGTTTCATGATGATCTGATGAAGGACGTCACGTTCGAGGGCGCATCGATGGCGATGACCCTCGAATCGGACTGAATCGTCCGTTCGGCTTGATGCTTTCCTTCGTGCACAGCGCGGCTCTCCACGCATCCGATGATTTCTCGCGATTCCTTCAAAACCAACAGAACCTACAGAACAACCTCAATGTGAGATCGTTGCGCCGGTCCTCATTCGCCGCCCCGCCAATCAACTATATCGACGACTTCCGCGACAAGCGACTCCCTAAGGCGCTGGGCGAGAACTTTGAGGTCGTCGATATCAAGTTCCACGAGAGCACTGACGCGGGTCGTCCGTCAAAGGCCGGCAAGGGGTTCGCTCGAGACACCGCTGGCCTACGTCGTCCTGAAGGCTAAGAACGCGGACCAGCTCCAAATTCCGCCGATCCGTTATGACCTGGACTTCCAGGATGGGTCGGGCCGAATCATTCTGAGCCGCGAGTCGTCGACACCGACGATCAACACTCGCGACGTTCCGACGAAGCCGGCACCACTGGACCACCTTAAGATTACTGAGGAACTCGTTGGGGAAGAAGCCGGTCAGGAGCTCAAACTCAAGGTTGTCATCGAGGGTTCTGGGATCATCCCGGAGGATGTCGGAGACTCGCTCCATATGCGCGGTCTTCGGACCAAATCGGATCCAGGGAAGCTCAAGTTGATTGAATTCCCTCGGGACGGAGACAGGCCCCGGTCCGAGCGCCGCTGGGAGTTGGCCTTGGATCGGTCGAATGCGGTGGCGCGGCGGGTGGTTCCGGTTCCCTCTCCCGAAGGGCCACCATCCGGATGCACACTACTTCCGCTACACCGACCGAGGTCGAACGGAGGAAAAATCGGAGTTTCTCATGAACGCCTGGGAACAGATCGTGACCACCACGTTATGGTCCGCGTTGGGGTTAGCGTTCTATGCGGCGCTTGGATTTGCTTTATATCGATGGCTACGCCAGAATCACTCCGTAGTGGAACGGCCGGCCGAGGCCACCGTCGTTGAACCCGACGCACTCCAGCTCAGGTTGATGATCCGCCGAATGCTCACAGATCAGAAAGTCCCCCTGACCGCCGAGAAGCGACGACAGTTTGAAACTTGGCTCGCCGATATCGACGCCAGCTATTTCTCGTCTCAAGTCCCCGTTCCCGGGAGGATCGACCTACAACCGATCCTCGCCTCAGTCCTTGGGCGGACCGGTGCCGCCACCGGCCCCGAGTGACGTTCTCAACAGGATCTGGAGGAGTCCAGCCTACGGGCATTGTGCGAAGTCTTCATTTGACGAAAATACGGAGCCGGATATCTTGATGATGGCGTCAGGTGATACTGAGCACCCAATACCCGATGACCCCGGACCGCTCGCGACGATACCGGAGCGCGTCGGCCGCTTTGAACTCGGAGAGTTGATCGGCGGTGGCGGCCTGGGTTCAGTCTACCGAGCGCGCCAGACAAAACCCGTCCAGAGGGACGCGGCGGTCAAATTCCTCAGGGTCGCTGTCGACGATGCGAGTCGGGAAGGCCTCCTGGCCGAGGGGCGCGCCCTCGCGTTGATGAACCATCCCAACATCGTACGACTGTTCGAGGCAGGCTTCTGGTTCGACAGGCCCTATTTCGCGATGGAACTGGTCGCGGGCGGACCGATCGCTGAGTACTGCGACAGCAATCGCTTCACCATCGAGGAACGGCTCGGCCTGTTCCTTCAGGTGTGCGAGGCGATCCGGTATATCCATAAGCGAAAAGTCGTGCACCGTGACTTGACCCCCAGCAATGTTCTCATCGTCTATCCCGACAGGTTGTGGCAGTCGGGCAACGGCGAGCCGACCGGAAACCACGTACTTGCCACGGGATCGGTGAAGGTCATTGATTTTAGCATCGCGGTCTCCCTCGACCCGGCCGTGACCTTGTCCGATGGCAAGATCCGAGCGGGGACGAAAGGCTTCATGGCGCCGGAAGTCGTCCGAGGCGACCCGGTGGAGAACGCCTACGCCATCGACGTATACGGTTTGGGTACTCTTCTGTTCGTATTCCTCTGCGGCAATGTCGGCGAGATCCCGGACGGACCGAATCGGCGCCCAACCTCGTATATGAAGTCTCTCGGTGAGACCGCCGCGCGGGTTGCCGAGATGCGAGGCACACAAGAACACAAGCTTATCAAACGGTTGAGCGGCGACCTCGAAAAGATCGTGACCAAGGCGCTCGAGCCGAGCCCTAAAGACCGATATCAGAACGTCGGTGAGCTGGAAGACCACATTCGTCGTCATCTCCGCAACGAGCCCCTAAAGTGGGGCACGGAGAACATTCTCAGTCGCATAATCAAGTCTGTCCGCCAGGTATTGGTGGGCGAGCGTGGTGCCGCAGCCCCACCGCGGCTATTCTTCTTCTTAGCCGTTATCTGCGCGGGCTTACTGGCCTGGTCCACGGTGGTTCTGCTGCTCGACCGGAAAAGGACTCTTACTCAGCTCGAAAAGGCGAACGAACGGATCAACCATACGAAGAGAGAAGTGCAAGAACTCACCCAGAACCGTGACAAAGACCGAAGACTCACCTACGCGGCCCAGACCACCAATATCCAGGGTATGATCCAGTCGCGCCAGCTTTCGAGTGCTCGACGGGCGCTTGCATCCTGCCCGCAGGACTGCCGGGGCTGGGAGTGGCGAAAACTGTCTCTTTACGCCGACATGAGTTCAGAACGCCTGGGCCTGTCCCGGGCCGGCTTTACCAAGTGGGTATCCTCTGAATCTCGGAATAGGTTCGCGTCAATGATCTTGGCCGGAGCGCGCGACGGCTCAGTCTGGTGCTGGCGACGCGAAAACGGAGTGCCGAAATTCACATTCACCAAAAAACCCCATTCGGCTCCGATTGTCGACCTGGTCGTTCAATCGGAAACGGAATCCGCAATCTCCATTGCCGCTGACGGGACCGTTTGCCAATGGAGCGTGGAGACCGGGAAGATTCAAAACTTGGAGCCGTTCGCGCCGGAAAAGCCTCAGAACCAAGGTAACGAAGGCATGGTCCCCACACGACAGTTTAGCAGCGCGCTGAGCCCTGACGGCCGCTTGCTGTGCTGGCTCGGTCAGGGTTTCGCTCGCATTATCCCCGTTGTCTTCGGTAACCCGGCGGACCGCGAGAAAAAGACGGAAGAACTGATTTACAATGGGAAACCACTTGCGAGCAGGGACATGCAAGCCTATTGGGGCGGGTCCGAGGATTCGCCTCGCCTCTATACGCTTCGCTTTATCGACCAGCGACTGACGCTCATATCCTGGAAGTTCGACGATGGGGCGCGACCCTCAGCCGACAAGGTATGGTTCCCTTTCACCGTGGACGAGAAGCCGGCGGGACAGCCACCGGCACCACCGCCCAGCCTGGCGCCCGATGTGCTCTTCAGGGCGAGCAAGGACTTCTTGATGATCGGGCAGGGCGCCAACCGTTATCTTTATGACCTAAGGTCCCTGCCCACCGGCGCGCCGGGTCGCGAGGACCAGACGAAGGCCCAACCGGTACGGTTCAAGGGTGAGCGAATGGTCTCCCTCGGCTTCAGCCCCGACGAATCGAAAATCGGCGTTGGCGGAGGGCAGTCTGACGACCTTCAACTTATCAATTATCCATCCACCGGGTCTCACGACGACGAACTGGATTTTCATGGTCACGAGGATGCAATTCTCCAGGTGAAATTCGAGAGCGGCGACTGGGTTCGAACGGCCTCGCTCGATGGCACACTTCGCCGCTGGAACAGCAATCGACGGCCCGATCACAAACACCTCATGCTCCCCTTGGAAAACACGAGCGAACGCCCATCTCCGAAAGAAGCATCGCCACAACAAAGCGTATCTGCGCATGAGATGAACAAGGTCTTGAAAGTGCGCTTTGGAGGAGAGGCGGCCGCCGCCGGTCTCGTAGCCGCGACCAAGCGATCAATCTTCTACTGGAAATTGAACGCCAACGGCCAAAACATCGATGTGACAGGCCGAGACACGCGAGTCAAGCTCACTCTGGAAGCACCGGAGAAAACCGAAGAGAAGATCGGCGATGTCGCGATCAGCGCCAACGGGACAGTCGTAGCCGCGATCGGTTTACACCCTGGTCGCAGGCGGCTGCTGGTTTGGAACTTGCCGTCAACGGTCTGTCAGGGCATTGAAAACCTCAATGACCCGACGGACCCCGACGACGCGGTCGCTGTCAGCAAAGACGGAGAGTACGTGGCCGTCGGTGACACTTTGAACAATCAGCCGACGCTTCGCCTTTGGCGAAGAAAAGTCAGCGGAAAACTGGAGTACGAAAAGGCCGCTCGCGAACTGCCGGAATGCAAAGATACTGTGGCGGCGATTGACTTCAGCGCGAATGGCGAATGGCTCGTCGCTGCTTGCCGCAAGAGCTTGACCATCTGGAACGTCGGCAAGCCACAAGACATCCAAGTGCACTGGCAAGAACAGTTCCCCAACTACACTCTAAAGACTGTTCGATTCGGCCCGGATTCGCAAACCATCGTCATCGGCACCGAGGAAGGCTATGTCCTGGTCTGCGACCTGGTGACCAAGAAAGTCACTCGATCATTTCTCGCACACGTGCGCGCATCGTACAATCGGTCGCAATGGGCCCCAAGCGCGATCACACCCGGATCATAACCTGCTCGGACGACGAATTCTTGAGGATCTGGGATCCGGAAGCATCCGTATCGCTGATGTCCGTAAAAATGGAGGGGATCGTCCCCGACGCTGACTGGAGCCCGGACGACACAACACTCGCCGTCGCCGGTGACAACAACGCCGTGATTCTCTTGCGAGACACGCGGGCCGATCTCTCAGACGCCGACCTGTTCGCCGAGGCGCTGCGCCCTGGTCGACCAGTTGACAGATAAGCATATATGGGCATTTATTGTCCGCGAAGAGCTCGAATCCGTACTGAAGACAATCGATCGGGATATCAGCAAGACGAGCCAGGCTCTGCAATCCGAGAAACCTGCAAATGACGACCTCCAGTCGCGCAAGAAGCTGTACGCAAAAGCTTTGGAGATCGTCGGAGCAACGGGCGACGACCCGGGCTCCATGACCGAATTCGCCTGGAGCCAGGTCTGCCTCGTTCTGAAGTTTCGTGACAACGAGCGACTCCGTCCCACGAAGCTCAAATCCGACAAGCCTGACGTCCCCGCTCCGTACATTCTTGCTTTGCAGCTCGCCAAAAGGGCCAAGGAGACGAACGCGTGGGACGATGACCCGGACGTGATCATCACTCATGCAGCGGCGGTGTACCGTGTGGCACTCAACAAGAAGGACTCGGAGAAAACGAAGGACATGAAGAATGCATTGGAGGATCTAACCCGGGTGATTAAAGCCCTGGAAAGCTCGGTCAAGCCGCCTGGAGTTACCCCGGAAGCAAGAGAAACGAACGCAATCGCCGCCATGCGAGCACTCGTATTCGCTTCTATGTTACGAAGCCAACTTGCCGGATCGGACCGCGAGAAACTGGCTGAGGCTCAGACCGCGCTCGACAAATCGAAGGAGCGCTACGAATCCGAACGCCGGGGTGGGAAGGGATCGCTGAAGGAAGGACAGCGGGATTCTCAATTAGAACTTCTACACGTCGAAGCAAAGGCGCTCATCGATGATGTCCGCGACGGGAAGACCACGACACCCTAGCGCTAATTCCGCCGAGAACAGAGCCAGCTCCCACGAATCCAGAGCGGATCATGAGCCTGACGATCAGACTGATTCGACCCGACCGCTCCGAAGCGATCGAATACCCGCTCCGAAAGCCAACGTCAATCGTCGGCCGCTCTTGGCATAATGAATATGTCGACGTGGACCTCTCGCACGACCGACAAGTCTCGCGCTTCCACGCCTGATCACCTTGGGCAAGCAAGGAATCTGGATCGAGGATCTCGAAAGCCTGAACGGGACCTTCGTGAATGATCGCGACATCCGATACCTGGCAAAGGCCAAGGTGAGCCCCAAAGACCTGATTCGCATCGGGCGTAACTATCTTCGGATCGGCCGCCCTGCCGGGCTCGACGACAAGAGCGTCTTTCTCTCCCATGACAAGAAGGACCGCGAAGCCATCGAGCCAATCCGCAAATGTCTGCTCGCCATGGAGCTTCATCCGATCCTTGAATTCAGGCCAGGTCTGAACCGGCTGAAGGAACTCGAAATCGCTTTGGAGCAGGTCGCCGCGGTCGCGGTCTTTTTTGGCGAAAGTGGTTTTGGGCCCGGGCAAGAGTTCGAGATATCGGGGGCGCACAATTTGAAGAACTCACTCGGCGCATGCCGGTGATCCCTGTGTTGCTACCTGGCATCCCTCCTGGCTTTGTGCTTCCCCTCACCCTCAAAGCCAAGGTCCCTGTCGATTTCCGCGAGAAAACTCCAGATCCCTGCGAACAGTTGTATTGGGGAATCACCGGGTCAAGGTATGAGTTAGAGCACTGATGGTTTTCGTATTATCCCGAAGCATCAGTTAGCCTCAATCCGATCGATATCCGGTGACCGGCCCAACTGATCGATCAATCTGGCCAGAGCCGATTCATGCTCCTCAGGCTCGGTCATGTCGAGGTAGTAGCGCCGCCCGAACGCTCAGCGGCGGAACACAGTTCGCGAGCATCAATCCAAGAAACCGCTGCTGGCTCTGCTCAAGTCCGATTTGCTCCGCGAGGATCCGCTCCAGTTCGACGAAGCTGCTCGTCAAGTAATTTGGCGAGAGAACGCCGACCGTGTAACGGCTCTGCACGACGGCCCGCTCCATCTCCTTGACGATCATCGCCCCAGGGCGGAACTCGCGGTAGTCGATAAGGACACTGAAGCCAGCGGCCTCGAGCCTTGGTACGAGCGTCTTGCGGACCCACGTGACGTCAGGTTCCGCGCGGCGATACGAAATGAACACGTCGAACTTAAAGTTATCGGAGGCTCTCTGATCGAGAACGATCGGCGGGGTATGATCGTGAGGTTGGTGGGCGATCGGGTAATTGTCTTCAAGCTCTACTTTGAGCACCGGGTGTTGATTTGGCTGCTCTGCGATGACCTTGTTTCGGACATAGGCGTACAGATCGATGATCCGAATGACGCCGCCATCGCTTCGGGCGCCGCGACAAAGCCCGTGAATGAGATGCTTGGTGAATACGCCGTGCTTTACTCCGGGTTGATCGCAAGCCGGACCGGTCGATAGAGCCGCCGCGATAATGACACGCCCCCGGCCCACTTTCAATTCATTCAGATAATCGTCCGACAGTCCAGGTTCCAATCGCTCCCCCACGAGAACGTCTTTTGTTTCGCAGATGCCGCCGGCATAACAATCTAGAACCGCAGTCAACCGACGAGCTCTGATAGCATTAAGGCCACTCGTGAACTCATCTCCCGAGATGGCGGTACGGGCCAAGTCTTCGGCAGTCTGGTAGATGGTGTCAACAGGCAATAGGTACTGCCACTTCTTGGTGCCCTGTCGTAGTTGTCCCCATGGCCTGAGAAATATACGAACACCGTGGCATCGGGACCGACATCGCGGGCGAGTTTGACGAGACCTTCAAGAATGGACGCACGCGACGCATCTTGTCCTTCTAGAACATGTACATTATTACCGGGATAACCACAATGCAACGGGTTAATCAAGACTGCTGCGAGGTCTCTTACATCTGACACCGTCGGGAATTGCTGGATGTTCTGGTAACGGGAGACACCGATGAGTAATGCATGACAGTTATCCAACGGGGACGCCATCGTCAGGATTCCTCCTTGTGAACCGATGACCGAGGCGTTTCACTTGATCTGAAAGGAGATCACCACCTAGGTTCCTCGCATCCAGAAGGCCGTGGAGACTGCCAGCAGCTCTGCACGGCTCCATCGCCTTCAACCCCTGCGAAATGGGCACAAACCAGCGTCATATGGCTGGCAACTCTGCACGTGCAGAGCTAAACTTCTAATTCCCTCGACCCAGATTTTCTCTCTAAATCCTTTGGCGGCAAACACTTACGGAGTGGGCGATAGAGGACTCGAACCTCTGACCTCCTGCGTGTCGAGCAGGCGCTCTAACCAACTGAGCTAATCGCCCATGACTAATGCGTATGAGGTTTCTCGGTGCATCACGTTATAGGGGAACCGCTTTGGCACGGTCAAGGCTCTCTGAGAATTTCGATCGCGATTCCCCGCAGATCAGATCTCCATGATTTCGGCCGATTTCTTGTCGGCGGTTTCGTTGACCTTGGCCTCGAACTTCTTGGTCAGACCCTGGATTTCGTCCTTGCAGCTTTTGACATCGTCCTCGGTGAGGATCTTGTCGGTTTCTTCGACGTCGGCCTGTTTGTTGGCGTCGCGGCGGATGTT
>CAWAAW010000046.1:0-73053 GCA_963779785.1 uncultured Planctomycetota bacterium | reverse complement strand
CCCGGCAAGCGTTGTGGACCGCTTCGGCGTCGTACGCCGTATCGCCCAGCACGATCACATGCGCCCCATCCGGTAGCGGCAGTCCGCGAATCAATTCGGCTGCCGCCTCGGCTGTGGTCATGTGTGTCCGGCCAGTCTTCTTGCAATAATCGCGGGTATAATACGCCTTGCAGAATGGAATCCGCACGCCCGATGGTGTGATCAGCAGGCCCATCGTAAAGCTATGGCAATTCTTCTTGGCGTGCTTGATCTTGCCATGGCGACGCTTCTTGCACGGCCGCCGCTTCCGGTTGCCGGTGCTGAAGGTGTTTTCCGTCTTGTTGCCGGCCTGACTGGTCAAGGTGGCGTCGATAATGAAGACAAACAGGCCGTCGGCGGCCTCGCGCGCGAACATTTGCCGCCGCAAGATCGAGTTGATGTCGAGTTTCCGCCACCGTGGCCGCGCCAGGAAGCGGCTAATCTGAGCCCGATGCCGAGTCTCGCAACGCACAGCCCCGCCCGCCCGTAAGCAGGACATCCTACCGGCGTGCAACAGGAAGGCGACGACCACGCGGATTACCAGGAGCTTGGCGCTGTCCTTCAGTCCCAGCGGCGCAAGCAGCCGCTTGAGACTCGGTACCATATCGGCGACCATAACCATGGCGAGGCTCCTTCCGATGGTCGGTGAGATCTCAAGGATCCGGCCCTTGTGACGGGTCTCGCCATTTTCGCTAATATCAAGATCCGAGGGGAAGGGGCAAATAGCGCGAACATTAAAACGCGCACGCGAGGGGACCGGTGGTGTCACGCGCTGGCCTCGGCCAGCGTCCGTCGCTTGCGCGTCGGGTTAATGTGGCGGGGCTCCGTAGTCCCGGTATCTATGCGATCGCTCGGAACCGACCGATCCTTGGGTAACTTTCCACCCGCCGGTCTCCGAAGGGCTCGACGTCCGGAGCATTGCGTACAGTACGCACAGCAACTTCCTGGCCACCGCGGCGGCCAGGGGAGATACCGGACATCAGCCGGGCGTTGCTTCGCGCGTCTTCGGGCACCGCATCCCGCTGGCGCTCCTGGTCGGCGCGATTCTCTGGGACTATGCACATTCTCTCGCCAAGATCGCGGTGTCGAGCAGATTCACCGCGGGTTGAGAAAAGCAGACTGGCTCTCGCCGGATGAGGCATTTACGCACCAGCCAGTAGCCCGGAAACCGCGTTTTCGCTGGTTGCCGATCTTCATCCCTGCGACCGTGGTTGAGAGCAGGGATTCGGTTGCGGACGATTTGGCTTTTTGGTATGCTTCCTGTCAGCCTCGTAGAGAGGCGAGCGCTGGTTCGCTCATCGTCTGCCGATTGACACCTCTGTCACAGTCTTGAGTATTTCGGCCAGGGACGGACAACTCACCGAAAAAAAACGGAGATTTTATGCGTTTATGCCTGGTGGAGGATCTCGCTGCAAGCGGATTGGAGCCGCTGACGCTAACTCGGCCGGTTCATGAATTGTTGCTGGGCGCCGACTTCGCTCTCGAGCAAGATTACTCGAGCTTTTCGAGTCGGGCCGGGACCAAGGCAGCGCAGTTGTGTGATCCGTCCCTCGCTGGCCGCGGTTCAACAGCAGCGTGACCCGCACCTGGTGGTAAACGATCGGGATTGGCTGGCGAGGGAGCCGGTGTTGGTGGTTAACAGCCGTTGGGTACCACCGGCCGGCTTTGAGCAGCCGGACGAGCCGGGACCATGGGTCGGCCTGTGCGACGGGCAGCCAGCCTGCGCGTGGGTCGGGCCCGAATGACGCCGTGAGCCTCGAACCCCACGGCGTCGACTCCTGGTTCGAACGTGTCGCGGCCAAATCTCGCGGCGTGGAGCTCGGCGGCGAGTGGATCAACCGCCCCTGGGACCTCGTTACCAAGAACGGTGCCCACCTGCAGCGCGATTTCGTCGAGGCCGGAAAAGTCGGCGTCAGCAATCTGCACTTGACCAAGCTGGCCCTGGTGGGACCCGCTGATCGGCTGGCGATCCACGAGTCCGCGCGAATCGACCCCTATACGGTGTTCGACACGACGAGCGGGCCCATCACTCTTGGGCCCAACGTCTGGGTCCAGCCATTCACGAGGATCGAAGGCCCGTGTTGGATCGGCGCAGATACCCAACTCTTTCGCGCCAACCTCCGCGGCTCCGTTTCCATTGGACCAACGTGCCGGATCGGCGGCGAAGTTGAAGACTCGATCGTCCACGGTTTCTCGAACAAGTACCATGAAGGATTCCTGGGCCACGCCTACATCGGTGAATGGGTCAACCTGGGCGCCATCACGTCCAACAGCGACCTGCGCAACGATTACGGCGAGGTCCATGTCCCCCTTCAAGGGATCCCGATCCCAACCGGCCAGGCCAAGGTCGGCTGTTTCATTGGAGATCACACTCGCACCGGGATGGGGAGCATGCTCAACACGGGCACGGCCATCGGCGTAATGTGCAACGTCCTCCCGGCGGGGATTCTTTTGCCGAAGCACGTTCCTTCGTTCACCGCCGTGAGTTACGGCCGGGTCGCGCCTGGCATTCCCGTTGCACAAACTCTTCGAGACGGCCCGGACTGTGATGGGCCGCCGCGGCCAGGTCTTCGGGGAGGCGTCGGAGCAAATGTATACACAGCTTTACGACCAGACTCGGCTTGAGCGCGAAAGTGCCTTCCATCGTGGCGGTAGCCGTCATTCCGACGTCTGGCCAATTGCGCGGGCATCACGGCTCTGATGGGGCGTTCGGTTTGAAACCGCCCTGACTCGGTCCGGGTAAAACCTTGCATGGTAAACACCGTGGCCGTTGACGAACCATTGAGCCTCAATGAGGCATGCACGGAGATCGAGGCTGTATCGGCCGAGATCGAGCCCGTGCCACCGGTGCGAGGGTTTTCGCCCGCGAAGATCGTTATTCGAGGGGCGCGAGGGATCATGTCGGCGGCCGAGTGGATGTTCGGCATTGTTTCGCTGGTGCTGGGCCTTTCGATGCTGGCCGCCTTACCGCTGGTCCAGTTCCTCAGCCTGGGTTACTTGCTGGAATCGTCCGCGCGAGTGGCCCGCACCGGGCGAATCCGAGACGGATTGATCGGTGTGCGACTGGCGGCGCGGGTCGGCGGCTTGGCGGCCGGAATCTGGCTGTCGCTCGTCCCGGCCTGGCTGGTTGGGATCCGCGCGCGTTCGGCCGAACTGATCGACCCGGGAGGACCGATCGCCCGTCGCTGGCAAATGGCGACTCGTGGTCGTGACCTTGCTCTCGCTTCTGCATATCGCACTCGCCTGTGTCCGCGGGGGTCGGGTCCGGCTCTTCCTTTGGCCGTTTAGCCATCCATTTTGGTTCGTCCGTCGACTGCGAGAAGGAGGCCTCTACACCGAGGCCCGCGATCGTCTCTGGTCGTTCGTCAACAGCCTGCGGGTGCCATACTACTTCCGGCTGGGCCTGGTTGGCTTCCTGGGTACCTTATGTTGGCTCGTTGTGCCGGCGATTCTCATCGCGGCCACCGGGCGATATCCGCTCCTGGGTGTGCTCGGAGCCTTGATCCTGGCCTTGGTCGTGCCGTTTCTGCCATTCCTTCAGGTCCGCTACGCAGTCGAGGGGCGGGTTGGAGCCCTGTTTTCGCGACGAGCGATCCGTGAACGTTTTCGCCGGGCTCCCTGGGCGTTTGCCTTCTCGCTCTTGGTCCTGCTCGTGGCGTCTATTCCGTTGTACCTGCTCAAGATCGAGATGGTCCCGCGCGAGGCCGCCTGGCTACCCAGTCTACTCTTTGTCATCTTTCTGGCGCCAGCGCGACTATTGACCGGTTGGGCCTACGCCCGCTCCGGCCGCCGCGACCAGCCCAGACACTGGATCTTCCGCGTCATGGGAAGACTCGCAATCGTACCGGCCGCCGCTCTTTACGTGCTGGTGGTCTTCCTCGCCCAGTACACCTCCTGGGGTGGTGCCGGCAGCCTGTATGACCAGCATGCCTTCTTGCTTCCCGTCCCATTTCTCAACATGTGAGCGAGATCGAGATTCGCCGCGGTTACTCCCCTGGCTTGATCGGGCCGCCAACTTCTTGTACGCTCGGGACGTTCGGGAGGCGACAGTATCTAAAAGCAAGTCCTCTTGAGACTTACGAAACGGATGTCCAGCAGTCGAAGACGCTGTGCGGATCGCGCGCAAGCTGGGAATCCACTGCGGCGTGAGGCCGTGACGTGGCCATGGCCGGTTGGCGCGCGGGGCGTGCTTGCCGGCGGTTGATCATCGTGGCGATGGGGCTGGCGTTGCTCCGTCGTTCGGATCATCCAAAGTCGGGCGACGGCATTCACAGGGGCGCCGACACTGGTCGTCGACGCGAACACCGCGCCGGCTCGGGTCCTGACGGCATTACCCCATGTCGGCCCCACACTCGTGCAGCGCGTGGGTCGCGGCCCGGGCCGATCGTCCGTTCTCCTCGCCGGAGGATGCACAAAGCCGGGTGCGCGGCCTTGGCCCGGCGACGCTCGCCCAGATCGCGCCATACTTGAGATTCGAACCGTCGATGCAATCGGATGTGCATTCCATCGCCAGTGCAAAACGGCGAAAGCCATCGCGCTCGAAATTAGCGGCCAAGACACTGCAATCATCCCCTCCTCCGCTGGTCGCAGAGTCCTCGGCACTCGAAATCCAGCGGCAGCTTTCGATTGCGCGGCATGACCGCTGATCCCGTGCGATGTGAGGTCGACCCATGGCTGACGTTCCGGGCTGGGCTTCGCACTCGGTGAATCCAGAGCGCCGGTATCGCATCGGCAGGAAGGTTCTCATCGTCCTGGTCACGTCGTGTGCGATCATCACCTGGACCGGTTGGAAATCCTGGGACACCGCGCTCGTCACTTCGGCTCGGCTGAAAATCTGGAACACATTCGATGTTGCCAATTCGGTTCGTCTGCTTAAATCGACGGGAGCCGCTCCGGAGGAGAGACTTAATGCCGCGGCAAACCTTCGGACTGTGGAAGCAGACGATGAGATCGGAGAAGCGATCGCGGCTCTGATCCCGGCGCTCAATGACGAGAACACCCAAGTGCGAATCACGACGGTGCAATCCCTGGGCGCACTGGTGTCTCGGACCCGATCTGACAGCCAGAAAACCCATGTGGCCGCGGAGCGGATGAAGAAATGGCGCGAGGCCGGGACCAGGGCACTGCTCAACGGACTCGCCGACGAAGACCCCGATTTTCGAGCAGCCGTCTGCACGGCCATTCAAACGACGGGGTCTGGAGTGTTTACTGTTGAAGCTCCGCCGCAAGAGCTAGTGGCGGCCTTAAACGATGAGTCCTTGGTCGTGCGCAGGGCGGCCGTGCAAGCGCTCGTGCGATTCCCGCGCGGGCTTGATTCTGTCATTCCAGATCTCATTTCCATGCTTGAGGACTCGGATCCGGCGCTCCGCCGAGCGGCTGCGGTGCCGCTCGCGGAGGCTTGGCCCAGCTCCGTGGTCGTTCCGAGGTTGATCGATGCGCTCAAAAGCCAAAATCGGGCTGTCCGATCCTACTCAGCTCGGATGCTCGGCCGGATTGGGCCGGCGGCGAGCGCGGCCGTCCCTCGGTTGAGAGCGATACTCACGGAGCCAATTGATTCCGCACCCATACCGAGGATGGATTTCATCGGATCTCACTTGATCGATCCAATCCCATCGCACGAGGCGGCGATCGCGTTGGGACGAGTTGCACCGGACAAGGCCACGATCGACGTGTTCATTGACATTCTGTCGAACCGTGAGCCCGATAAACCCGGCATCCGCGAGATGTGGATGCACATCGCCGAAGCGCTGCGCAATCGGACCACAAGCAAGTAAGGCCGTTCCCGCTTTGATCGTGGCGCTCAATAAGCTTCTCGATTCCGAGAAGGAGATGCCGGACCCTTATCCGATAGTCGACGCAATCGGTCGGTGCTCACGGCCTCTGGCTGATTCGACGGCTGTGGTCAGTGCCCTCATCAGGTTGCTCGATCCTGAACACCGACCATACACTGCGTCCCGTGCCTGTGTCGTCGAGATACTCGGGCGTTTCGGGCGTACGGCCGCCCCCGCCATTCCGAAGCTCAAATCACTCCAGGGTGACAACGACTTACCCAACTATGTGCGTGTCGACGCCGCAAAATTGGTCGCCGCGATCGAAGCCGACCGGAAGATCGACCCCAGCGGTGCCGACTCCCGCTGACATCTCGCACCTAAATGGCCTAGCGGTATTTCGGGACGCTGCTGTCGTAGAGTGCTCTTTCACCACCGTTTTTTCGCGAGAGGCTGGTCTCGGCGCTCAAAGAGCACCCTACCAATGCTTCGAGCGTAGCGAGCGCGATCATTCCAACCCGAAGCGCGAGCCGGGATTCCGGCTGTGTCGCCTCGTTCACGATTCGGGTGGGCAATGCCCTTTTGGGCGACGCGAGCGTGAACCGCTCTCGCGTGAGAGTTGTCATGATGGGGCGAGGCCCGTATGATCATTGCAGAGGTCCGTGGCGGGCGCGATGATCGCCGTGGCGCCTCGGCTCGAGCTTCTGTGCCGGGAGACCGGCCCAGCGGTCTGGGTCGAGGGATGTGCTACGGAGGAAAGTCCGGACTCCTCAGGGCGCGATGGTGGGTAACACCCACCGTCCGAGCGCGCGGCTAGCGGCTCGGATAGGGACAGTGCCACAGAAAACAAACCGCCGGGGCCGTGGTGCTCTTGGCATCACGGCCCCGGTAAGGGTGAAACGGCGAGGTAAAAGCTCACCAGCAGGCCGGGTGACCGGCTTGGCTCGGCAAACCCCATCGGGAGCAAGACCAAATAAGGGAGCAGAGTGGACAGGCTGGACATTGCAAATCGGTGCGAACCGAGGCGTTTCGTACAGGCTGTCGCTCACGAATCGGCCCGATCCGTTACGACTTCCGGGTAGGTCGCTCGAGGCGCGGGGTGACTCGCGTCCCAGAAAAATGATCATCCGTGGCTCGGACCGAGCGTAACCCGTTCGATCCGCACCTCGACAGAATCCGGCTTACGATGCCCGCCACGTACTTCTAACCCTTCAAATCAACGCGCCGATGCGTAATTGTGCCTGGTGTTCTTAAGGCCCAGGCGCATACGAAGGTTCACCCTTCTGGGTCAATTACGGTTGATCCGCCGCCAAGCACCGACTCGACTGCGGTTGTAGCGGCCTGTGTTCTTCGCTTCAAGCGCGAAGAGACGCCCGCGGGATGCCGCCGTTCCTAGCTTACGCGACCATCACAGCCGCTCGCCGGAGCAGTCGCTCTCGGCATTTTTCCCTCGCGTGACAGAAGGTGAACTATTCTTGCGTTAGCCTCGATTTACGTGAATCTTGGCCTGACAGTCGATGACCGTATCGGTCCGCACGAAGTTACCACCTTAGACCACTTCGCCATGACCCAAGTAATCAAGGGCGACGGCCTTGGGGAGTCGCCGGGCGCCGGCTGGGCATCCTCTACGTCGCGTCGTTCTGCGTGATCGTCCTGATCTCGGCCGTTAACCAGGCCGTTATTCTCAAAGAACTCACCTGGCAGAGCAGTGCGACTTCCGCGGTCGGCCGCTTCGCCCGCGACCGCTCGCTCGATCGGCCGCTGAGTTTGTCTGCCCTGGCACTCGTGGCCGCTGATAATCCCAACAAGCGCGCCGAACTTGAAGAATCACTCCGGAACGCGATCTTGGACAGCCAACAGAAGGTACGAGGGGCGTCCTCGTCCGGAGACGCGCTTTCCGGGGCACGCAGAGATTTGGGGGCCAGGTGTTCGCGGCTTTTGCAGGAGGCCGAGACGCACCGTCTCGCTGCGACCGAGTCGGCCGCGTCTCTGCTCACCCTGTTCGCCGGAAAGGACGCGACACGACCCCAAACCGCGGAATCCAGCCCGTATATTCGCCGAATCGTCGACGAGGAACAGGCAGCGGCCCTCGCGGTGGGTGAAGCGGCTCAGGCGTCCGCAGCACAGTCGACCGATCATGTCGATCGACTCAACAACTCCGAGTTCTTGCTCTTTGGGCTCGTGTTGCTCGTGCTCATGCTCGAAGGTCTCTTCGTGATCAATCCGGCGGTTCTGAGAATCCAGCGATTTATGGATGACCTCAGGCAGTCGCACGCCGAGCTTGAAGGCCTACGCCGCGAAATTGGAGCGGAGCAACAGTGAGCTTCAGGACTTTGCTTCGGTGGCGTCCCACGACCTTCAGGAGCCATTGCGGAAGGTCCAGGCCTTCAGCGACCGGCTGAGGTCGAGATGCGCCGCGTCGCTTGACGACAGCGGGCGCGACTACCTGGACCGGGTCCAGAACGCGGCGGCTCGGATGCAGACCCTGATCAACGACCTGCTGACCTATTGCGCGAGTCGCCACCAAGGCACAGCCGTTCGTTCCCACCGATTTCGTCGCGATCACCCGGGAGGTCCTGTCGGATCTAGAGGCACGGATCGAGCAGGTGCAGGGCCGCGTCGAGATGGGCGAATTGCCGACGGTGGACGCCGACCCGCTACAAGTCCGCCAGCTCATGCAGAACTTGATCGGCAACTCACTGAAGTACTGCCGGCCGGAGGTCCCGCCGGTGGTCAAGGTGTGGAGCAAGCATCTGCCGCATGACCCTTGCTCCGCGGCCGGGAGTACCGCCCCGGCCCATCTGCCAGATCCTGGTCGAGGATAACGGGATCGGCTTCGATGAGATCTACTCCGAACGGATCTTCACGATCTTCCAGCGGCTCCACGGCCGCAACGAATACGAGGGTACGGGAGTCGGCCTGGCCGTCTGCCGCAAGATCGTCGAACGGCACGGCGGCACGATCACGGCACGGAGCACGCCCGGGAAAGGGTCGACTTTCCTGGTCTCTTTGCCGATCCACCAACCGAAAGGAGAAGACCGACAATGCGTGCAAACCCTGAATTGATCTCGATCCTGATCGCCGATGACGATGCGGACGACCGCATGATGGCCAAGGAGGCCCTCGAGGAGTGCCGGCTGGCCAACCCCGTCGACTTCGTCGAGGACGGAGTCGAGTTGCTGGCCTATCTGCGCGGCCAAGGGCCGCTACAGCCGGCTCGATCAGACGGAGGCCGGGCTTCATCATTCTCGACCTCAACATGCCCAAGATGGACGGCCGCGAGGCGCTTCGAGAGATCAAGGCCGACCCGCTGCTGCGGCGAATCCCGATCGTGGTGATGACCACGTCGAAGGCCGAGGAGGACATCTACCGGACCTACGACCTGGGCGTCAACTCGTTCGTCACCAAGCCGGTCACCTTCGATGGACTGGTGGACGTCATGAGGACCCTGGGCGCGTACTGGATCGAGATCGTCGAGCTTCCGGACTCGAATCGATTGCGGGAACAGCGACCATGAACCCAAGCCGGCCTGCGCATCCTGCTCGTCGATGACGACGAGGACGATTACATCCTGACGCACGCGGTGCTCAACGAGGTGCTACCGGGACCAACTCGACGTGGAGTGGGTCTCCTCCTACGAGCCGGCCAAAGAGGCGCTCTTGAGCGGCCGCCATGAGTTGTGCCTGCTGGATTACCACCTCGGAGCCGCGGACCGGCCTCGAGTTGCTCCGCGAGACGATCACCAGCGGTTGCGCCACACCGGTCATCCTGCTCACGGGCAACGACGACTGGGATACCGACGTCGAGGCGATGGAAGCCGGGGCGGCCGATTACCTGATCAAGGGCCAGTTCGGCATCCGCACTCCTGGAGCGGTCGATCCGCTATGCGCAGAGGCTTCGCCGTCCAAACGACAGCACACGCTCGAGGCACTCCGCGACAGTGAGGAACGGTACGCCGCTGGCGGTGCGCGGGGCTAACGACGGGCTCTGGGATTGGGACCTGACCACCAACCGAATCTATTTCGCCCTGAGGCTGGAAATCGATGCTTGGCTATGCCGAGGACCAGATCGGCGATAGCCCGGAGGAGTGGTTCGGCCGCATTCACAAGTTGGACTTGGACCGGGTCAAGGCGGAGGTCGAGGCACACCTGGCGGGGCGATCGTCCCACCTCGAAACCGAGTATCGCATTCTGCACGACGACGGGACATATCGCTGGTTTCTCACTCGAGGACTGGCCGTGCGCGACGACCAGGGACGGGCCGTCCGCATGGCAGGCTCCCAGTCCGACATCACCCAGCGAAAAGTGGCCGAGGACCGCCTTCTGCACAACGCGTTCCATGACTCGCTGACCGGTCTTCCCAACCGCGCACTGCTCCTGGACCGACTGAGCCAGGCGGTCGCTTGGACCAAGCGACGGCCTGATTGTCGGTTCGGCGTCCTCTTCCTCGACCTCGACGGCTTCAAGTTCGTCAACGACAGCCTGGGGCACCAGATGGGCGATCAGCTCCTGATCGCGATCAGCAGGAGGTTGGAGAGCTGTCTTCGCGACGGTGACACCGTCGCCCGGCTCGGGGGAGACGAGTTCATCATCCTCATGCACGACGTCGCCGCGACGCACGACGTCGTCGGCCTTGCCGACCGCGTGCTCGAAGACTTACAGGCTCCATTTTTGCTGGACGGCCGTGAACTGGTTGTGACCGCCAGCATCGGCATCGCCCTGAGTGCGACGAACATTGAAAGTGCGGAGGAGGTGGTGCGCAACGCGGACATCGCAATGTACCGGGCCAAATCACGGGGTAAGTCAGGTCATGTCGTTTTCGACGAGGCGATGCATGCCGAGGCCGTGGCCCGGTTGCAACTCAACACCGACCTACGGCAGGCGACGGCACGAGGAGAGTTGCAGCTCTTTTACCAGCCGATCGTGGCTCTCCGAACCGGGAGAATCCGAAGTTTCGAGGCCCTCTTGCGGTGGTATCACACCGACCGCGGTCTGGTCTGCCCGGACGATTTCATCCCGCTGGCCGAGGAGACCAAGTTGATCCTGCCCATCGGCATGTGGGTGATCCGCACGGCGGCCGAGCAGCTCCGCAAATGGCAGGAACAGTTCTGGATGCCCGTTCCCCTTTCGATGAGCGTGAACATGTCGTGCCGGCAATTCTGTCAGCCCGATCTGGTTTACCAGGTCGAGCGCATCCTCCTGGGAACGGGGCTCGACGCCCGTTGCCTGAAGATCGAGATCACCGAGAGTGCGATCATGGAGCACGTGGAGACGGCCTCCTCGGTACTGACGAGGTTCAAAGCACTCGGGGTCAAGCTCGTCATGGACGATTTCGGCAAGGGATACTCGTCGCTCAGCTACCTGCATCAGTTCCCCTTCGACACGCTTAAGATTGACCGCTCTTTCGTCGCCGGAATGGGGCCCTGTGGCCAGAACATGGAGATCGTGCGAACCATCGTCTCACTCGCGAAGGAATCTGGGGCTCGATGTGATCGCTGAAGGCGTGGAGACGGCCCGTCAGTTGGTCCAGCTTCGAGAGCTGGGATGCCAGTTCGCCCAGGGCTATTACTTCTCGCGGCCGCTCACCGCCGACGCAGCCAGCGCGATGCTGGAGGCGCCGCCAGATTGGTTGGAACGCGTGAATTTCGAAGAGCCGGAGATCGCCTCGACCGCCGGAGGCATGTTCTGAAAGGAACCGCGAAGCAATGACCGAGAGGTCAAAAGGCGCTTCCAGCCACAATCCGGACGCTGGCGTACGGGCTGAACTCGGCCGAGCGGATGATCCCTTTGACGTCGAGCGCCTGCTCCTTGAATTCGTGAAATGGGACCTCATCGACGTCGGTCTCGCCGATAATCTTGAGGATCTCCTGGTAGAGACGCGGGCTGAACTCCTTGATCTCGGCGGGGACGGCGACCGAGTCAATGACCAACTCTTCGGTCACGGCTCGCAAGACATCGAGCAGGCGGGGGATGCCGGGCGTCAGCGTCAAGTCAATCACGTGCCCGTCACTCGGTAGCGGGTAGGCGGCATCGACGATCAGCAGTTCGTCGGATTGCCCGAGCTCCGCCAGGAGAGAGCAGATCGCCGGGTTGAGGATGCCGCCCTTCTTCATTGGACTTGATCCTTATCGGGCCAAGCATGGCGCGAGCCAGTTCCACCTCCCGGCCCAGGCCTGGAGATGACACGTGTGGTCCGGTCGGAAGAGACGATTCGGGGTCGGGGCCACCATGCCTGGAAATCAGGGGTTGCGGGTTCCTCGACGAATTTCCAGTATAACAATTACTCCCGATTCGCTCTACCCAAAATGGGCGGACGCGCGGAACCGGTCGCGACTACCGCACGGAGCCGCTGTCGCATGAACGATGATTGAATGATATTACGGACTGCTGGCGGCGAGGAGACCTCATGGGCAGTCGAAAGTCCGGAGCCTGGTGGCCGATCGCGTTGTTCGCGCTCGTGTTCGGATTCGGGCTCGTTAGTGTCGCGACCCTCGCTTGGCTCGGCAAGGGCCGGAGCCGGAGCGGAGTCAGCAGTTCACGCGATGCTTCGAGCCGTTACCAATACGAACGCAACCCCGATGAGCTGCAGGAGTTAAGTGGGCCGCCTCTTGGGTTGGATGATCCGCGGCTGGAATCGCTTCGCCAGGCCGCCCGCTCCTGGCGACGGTCAGCGGGCCCGCGACGTCTGGTCATCGACCAGGTTTGCTTGGTGCCTGACGTGCGGGCGTTCCTTGAAGCGATTGCCATGTGGGACGAGCGGAACTTCTTCCCGATCCTCATCGACGAGCCGGCCTGGACGTTGCCCTTCCTGCGGGCATTTCGCCCGGCGCGGGTCGTGCGATACACGGGTCGGGCGGCGCTTCCGACGGAGCCTGCTGAGCCGAGCCGCCGGCAACTGCGGGGCTATGACGCGGCGCCCTGGCACGAGGCCGTTCTGGCCGTGGCCAGGGCCTGGTCGGGTCCCGCTGAGTCTGACGGCAATCTTCCACGCGGCGCAGGGCCGCCTAGACGGCTGGGTCCGACCCCACCAGGTGCGGTTCTAGCTTCACCCGATGGCCCGATGCTCGCGGGCGCGGTCGCGCTGGCCGCCGGTCGGTTCCAGCCGCTCGTTCGCCTGGAGCCGGACACCTGGCCCTTGAACAATCAGGGTGTGCCGGGCCGTCGTTGGCATTTTGGTGACGTGCTGACATCGACCGAGGCATGGCATTTTGCGCGGCAAGTTCAGGCCCGCGTCGCACCGTTATTCGCTCATTATGATCGGCTCGGCGACGAATGCGATTTCCTGACGCTCGCCGGTGATTGGCCGTATCGATTCAACAATGAATTCCGGTCCGAGCCTGCGCGTGGTGACTGCGCGCTCGATGACTTGATCGGCCGCACTCTGCCACGGGGGCCAACAGGGGATTGGCTGTTGCAGTCACGGCAGCGATGGGCCTACGCCGGCCGGCTCTTGGGCGATCCGGCCGCGAGTGTGGCTCGCGCCATGGGTGCGCTGTTCCTCCAGCCTTCCTCGGCCTTGCTGTGGAACACTTACGGCGGAGGAAATCCTTGGTCCGACTACACGATGGGCACCGCGGTCGATCGTCTTCGCCAGATCTTTCCCGGCTCGGGCTCAATTGTCCATCGCGCAGGCAAACAAGCCGATCTGATGAGCTGGCACCGTGCGACCGATCCCCTCAACCGTTTTGGGCTGATCCTGATGAATTCCTCGGGTGGCCCGCGGCATTTCACGATCACAGGGGGGCCGGGCCGGGCCAGCGACGTACCCGCGGGAATCCCGGTTGCCGTGTCCGCGATTCATAGCTTTTCGGCTGCCGACCCGACCGACCCTCAAACGATCGCCGGCCGTTGGCTCGACCAAGGAGCGTTCGTTTATTATCGGCTCGATGAACGAGCCGTACGTTGATGCGTTTCGGTCGTCCCGCGGCTCGTGGCGGAGCTGATCACCGCCGAAGTTCCCTTGGCCGCGGCCCTGCGACAGGGTGATTTTGAAGCATTTGGCCACCCGTGGCGGCTCGTCTACCTGGGCGACCCGCTTTACCAGATCGAGGCCGCTCAGAGCAAGCAAAGCGGAATCCGTCGCCCAGATGGCGCCCGACTCACCACGAGCGACTGGCAGAAGATCGCGCCGGCTTACGCGGCGTGGCAGGTCGTCGAGATCACGGCAACTCCCGCGGCCAAGTTCCGGCTTTCGGAAAGTCACTCGGAGGACTCGGAAAACATCCGGCTTGACTGGTGCCTGGATGCGGCGATCGAGCAGTTGACGGCGAAACCATCCAATGCCAACACACTGCCGGGTGATACGCCCCCGATGCCGGTGAGCCGCTCGATTGGCGGTCATTCCTGCGGCAAATTCGCCGGGATCGGCTGGACCCGAAGCTTCGGTCGGTTTTCGATGATCTTTTGATCGATACCTTGAGGGAGACAGGCGACCTGCTGGAGCTGAACGCCCGATTGGACCGCATTCCGACGGCCGAACGTGGGCCACGCGTCTGGCAGGCACTCGAGAGCTGTGCGACCGACCGACTGTGGCGGCTGTTCGCGGATCAAGAACCGGCCCGAATCTTCGGCTGGGTCCTCGCCCTTTGGGACGAGGTGATGCGCCAGCCCTGGCCCGAGGATTCGGCGTTCCCGGCGCAGTTCACCGAGCGAGTCGCTACGATGGCCGCGGCCGACGCTCCCCGACGGCTCAGGCCCTGGCATGACCGGTTACGTCAGACCGGCGACGCACTCGCCGCCGAGCCCGGCCGGTTTCCACACGCGAAGTCATCACGGCCGAACGGGCACGCGTCGAGGCTCGGCTTGGCGGGCGCGGCTAATTCACCAGGAATCCCGAGCTCGTGGCGGCGGTGCTGGTTTCGTGATGAGCCTTGCAATTGACCAATCGGATCCCAGATGGAGCCGGCTCAATAGCCGTCGTCATCATTCTCAGCGACGATTTCCTCGATGGCGATCTTGCGCCACGCCTCAAGAACCGTCTCAGGCGCACCCGACTTGCGCAGACGATCGGCGACTGGCCCCTCGAGGGCCTTGAGGTCTGGGAAAGCCAGTAGGAGACGTCGCATATCGGCGAGATCAGTGGGTCCCTTGGCCGAGTTGATACGATTCACCATGCTCATCACCTTCTGGCAGATCAAATCTGGCGGGAAGATCACCTGGACATTGTCGACGACTTGGTGGGGCGGAAAGCTGTCGATGCTTCGCAGGTCCACGAGGTGACGGTTTTTGGGCTTGCGCACCTGGTACAGCCGATGGCCAAGTCCACCGGCAACCGTCCGAACACCGGACCGCGATTTGAAAACTTTGAGATAGGGATACGCGTAACTCCTCGGCGAGCTCCGCGGCCCGAGTTGACAGGATATCGACGTCCTGAGTCATCCGGGCTTCATCAACATAAGCATTCACCGCGTGCGCGCCGAACAGCACGGCGTCAGTTCGCCCGCGCAAGAACTCCAACACGGCGTCGTGGATCGTCGCCAGCGGCAATGGCTCACGCATCACGAACTCTCGAAAGGTCAGTGATCCATCCCCAAACATAAATCACCTCCTCCTTTCAGACTACCCAGGCCAAGCGTTAGGCAATTCAGGCTACGCCAAGACCTCCTTGATCACATGCCCATGCACGTCGGTCAGCCGGCGGTCGATGCCGTTGTGGCGGAACGTCAAGCGCGTATGGTCGATGCCCAGGAGGTGGAGGACGGTGGCGTGCAGGTCGTAGCAATAGGTGATCTTGTCGACGGCCTTGTACGACCATTCGTCGCTGGCGCCGTACATCACGCCTCCCTTGATGCCGCCGCCGGCCAGCCAGGAGGTGAAGGTGAAGGGGTTGTGGTCGCGGCCTTTTGAGCCTTGGCTGCATGGCATGCGGCCAAACTCGGTGGTCCAGATGACGATCGTGTCGTCCAGGAGACCGCGGTCCTTGAGGTCCTTGATCAAGGCGGCGGCCGGTTTGTCCATGCTGGCGGCCATCGAGCCGTGGTCGCGGGCGATGTCTTCGTGCGAGTCCCAGTTGCGGCGGGGAAAGCCATTATCGGCGCCGCTCCAGACTTGAACGAACCGGACGCCCCGCTCCAGCAGTCGGCGAGCGATCAGACAATTGCGTCCGAAATCCTCGGTGATCGCTTGGTCCAGACCGTAGAGCGATTGGGTCGCCCGGGATTCGCCCGACAGGTCGAGCACCTCGGGGGCACTCAGTTGCAGCCGGGCGGCCAGTTCGTAGCTGGCGATGCGCGCCTCGAGTCGCGAGTCGCCCGGCCGCTCGGACTCGTGGACGCGGTTGAACGCGTTCAAGAGCTCCAGGGCATCGCGCTGGCCCTGGGCACTCAAGTGCGCCTCCTCGGGAGGGAACAGGTCGAAGATCGGGTTCTTGGCACCGGGGCGGACCATCGTCCCCTGGTGCGCGGCCGGCAGGAAGCCCGCACTCCAGTTCGCCGGTCCGTTGGGGGCGAACCCCCGCGAATCGGGCAGCACCACGAACGTCGGCAGGTTCTGGTTGAGACTCCCCATGCCATAGGAGATCCAGGCCCCCACGCTCGGGAAACCCGGCAGCACGAAGCCGGTGCTCTGCATGAACGTCGCCGGCCCGTGCACGTTCGACTTCGCGACCATTGCCGGCAAGAACGCGATGTCGTCGACGCACGTCGCCAGGTGGGGCACCAGGTCGCTGATCCATCGGCCGCAATCGCCATATTGCCGCCATTTCCAGGGACTGGCCATGACCGCGCCCGGCTCGCTCTGAAACAGCTCCACCTTGCCGCCGGGATCGAACTTCTGGCCATTCTTCCGAATCAAAGCGGGCTTGTAGTCAAACGTGTCGCACTGGCTGGCGGCGCCCGACATGAAGAGCTGCACAACGCGCTTGGCCCGGGCAAGGTGATGCAATCCTCCGTTGAGCTCGGGCTTGGGCCGGAGCGGTTTTCCGGTCGCGCTATCGGCCAGCAGCGACTCGCTCCCCATCAAATGGGCCAGCGCCACGGCGCCGAAGCCACCCCCGGTCCGCCACAAAAAGCCCCTGCGGTCCAGCGTCAGTCATGGGTTTGCATCCCAACTCGTTCCACGTTCAATCGACGAAGACGAACTCGTTGGTATTCCAGATCACCCGGCAGGCGTGCGCCAGTCCGTGCTTGGCCGCGAAGGCCGCCAGGGCGTCGCGCTCCTGTGCTCGGGGCTCTCGGCCCAGCGCGAAGCGATAGGCCGCCACGATTTGCGCGTCACGATCGCCGCGGATCTGCTTCGAGCCGGCGGGCGAATTCTTGAGATTGCCGGACCATGAACAGGTCGTTCCAGAGCGCGAGCGCCTGGAGTGCGGTCAGCGTCTGGCTCCGAACCGGCGTATTCAAGTTGGGGTCGGCGCAGATCGAGCGCTTCCATGAACGGGTTGGGCACGCTCCGGACGGTGAACCGATAGATGGTCCGCCGCCGCACCTGGGGATTATCCACCTTCGTCGGGTCGGTATGGTCGTAAATCGGCGAGTGATCGTCTTTGAAATAGAAGAGCTCGAAGCCAGGTCCTCCCATGCGGCGGTCGAGCGTGCCGGAAGCGGTCAGGACGCTGTCGCGCACCGCCTCGGCGTCGAGCCGTCGGCGGTTTTGCCGCCAGAGGTAGCGGTTATCGGCATCGATCAACTCAGAGGCCGGGTTGGCGCCGGACGCTTGGCGGTAAACCGCACTACAGACGATCAGCCGGTGCAGGGCTTTGAGCGACTGGCCATTGTCCCGCAGCTCGACGGCCAGCCAATCCAGCAGTTCGGGGTGGGTCGGCAGGGCACCGTTGCGACCGAAATCGTTGGGCGTTTCGACGATCCCGCGGCCGAAGTGATAGTACCAGACGCGGTTGGCCATCGACCGCCAGGTGAGCACGTTTTTCGGGCTGGCCAGCCAATCGGCCAGGGCGGCTCGCCGGCTCCCCTCATTGGCGGGGTCGGCCACCGTGAAGGTGGAGGGGAGACCGGGAAGGCACGCGAGGGTGCCCGGCCCGACCGCTTCTCCCGGCTGCTCGACCTCACCACGGCGAAGCACGGCGATCGGGCGCGGGGCATGCGACTGGACCGCGTAAACCATGTTGCCCATGGGCAAGGACTGCCGCAGCTCGTCGATCTCCTTCAGCTCAGCCAAGGTCGCGTCGCGCTCGGCGCGCAAGGTCGGATCGATCAGCGAGTCGGCCAGTCGCTTCCGCTCGGTCTCGGCCTGGAGCAACTGATAGAGCAAGTCATGGCGGTTCTGAGCCACCTGGTCCGCCGGCTCAGGGCGGGCGTGGCGGCTGTCGAAGCCATCAACCAGGTTCGCGCGCGACCAACGGCCGGCCTCGATCGAATCGAGCGCGGTCACCTTGGCTCGAAGGGCCTGGTTCACACCCTTCGAGATCACTTCGAGCTCGCCCAGCGCGAAGACATAATCCGCTCAGTCGCTTCCAGAGCCGCGTTGCCGTCACCCGGACGAACCGGGCCGATCGACCGCGCGGCCGGATGACATACGGCTCGTCCTCGACGTTCAGGTGGTCCGGATGCGAATCGGCGGCGACTTGCTCGGCCCGGGCGAAAGTCGGATCGTCCGAAACCTCCACCCGAAAGCGAGCCGGGAAACCGAAGCCCGGCGTATCGGGGAAATCGGTGGGACGAGCCGGGACGAGCCGAATCTCTTCGATCGGAACTGTCGAGCCCAGGTCGACCTGAACCCAGACGGTCGCGTCGGGCTGAGGATAGATCGCCGAGTGGTAGCCGTTGGTCGGACTGTCCGGACGAGACGCCGGACCGGGAAGATCTCGCAATTGCCGCCGCAGCACTTTGATCTGATCGTCGAGCTCGGCGACCGCCGGACTGGTGAGTGCGTCGATCTTCTGAGCGAGTTGCCTGGAGCGATCGACGACCGCGTCGCGGCGCTGCTTGAGGGCCGATCTCACGCGCGGCCAGCTCGCGGCTCTGATAGGGCCGGTCGCCGCGGTCGACCCCGGCGAAGACCGCTTGAAGCCGGTAGTAATCGGTCTGGGCGATCGGGTCGAACTTGTGGTCGTGACAGCGTGCGCAGTGGACGGTCATGCTCACGAAGCTGGACATCGTGGTCGAGAGCATGTCGTCGCGGTCGAGCAGCCGCGTCTTGAGCTTGTCGACGGTCCCCTCGCGGAGCTCGACGTGGCCGACGAAATCCCAGGGGCCGGCGGCGATGAATCCGGTCGCGATGACGCCTCTCGGTTCTCCCGGCCAGAACACGTCGCCGGCAACCTGCTCCCTGATGAACCGGCCAAACGGGACGTCGTTGGTTGAACGAGCCGATCACATAGTCGCGATACGGCCAGGCGTGGTCGCGGCGCTTGTCTTTGTCATAGCCGTGAGTGTCGCCATAATGGACGACATCGAGCCAGTGCCGCCCCCACCGCTCGCCATGGTGCGGACTGGCCAGCAATCGATCGACCAGCGCTTCGTAAGCGAGCGGACGCGGATCATGGACGAACGCCTCGACCTCCTCGGGAGTCGGCGGCAAGCCGAGCAGGTCGAACGAAAGGCGCCGGATCAAGGTGCGGCGATCGGCCTCGGGGCTGTGCTTGAGCCCGTGTTTTTCCAGTGTGGCGAGGACGAACGCGTCGATCGGCGTACGAACCCAGTCCGACCCTTGAGCCGATGGAACCTCGGGCCGCCGTGAGAGGCTCGAAGGCCCACCATTTCCGACCATCAAACCGCCGGTCCTTCAGAACCAGATTGCCCGGCCAATGCGCCCCTTGCTCGATCCAGGCCCGAATGCCGGCGACTTCTTGCTTGGAGAGGGGCTTATCCTTTTGAGGCATCTCGGGTTTCTCGCCCGAGATCATGTCCAGGAGCACGCTCTCGTCCGGCTTGCCCGGCACGACCGCCGGCCCGCTCTCGCCCCCTTTGAGCACGCCCGATGCCTTGGTCAGCGAGAGCTTCCCTTTAGGCGAATCATCACCATGGCAATGAACGCAACGCGCCTCCAGGACCGGAGCGACCTTGTCGCGGAAAAGCGAGTCGTCGGCCGCCGATCGCGATCCGTGCCGTGAATAGGCTTAAACCGAGCGCTAAACTGAAACCGACAATCGTTTTCGGATTCGCCATCACGACCCCGCTCGCTTGAACATCGAGCCTCACCGAACGTTACACATCAGTTTAACACGGTCGACGGTAAAGTCGCGATGTGGACGAGTCAAGATCGGGGCAGGGGAGGGCAGCCGGGATGGATGAGAAAGCACGGATATGGGATCGAATGCTTGTCGGCGGACCGAATGCCGACATGAAGTCTGTCGTTTGTTAACCGTCGAATTGCCCCATAGGTCAAGCGCGTTGTCCCGATCCTCTCGACCGGCTATTATCAACTTGATTTGACGTGTCTTGAGAAAAGCGGCATCCAACCATCTGGGGGTACCATGCGGCACCAGTTCACACTTGAGTACTGGCGGGATGGGAATTGGTACGTGGGCCGCTTGATCGAGGTCCCCGGCGTGTTCAGCCAGGGCAAGACCTTGGCCGAACTCAACGAGAATATCCAGGACGCCTACGAGCTGATGGTCACCCAGGATCGGTCACCGGCCCCGGAGACAGCCCAGCGGCTCCCGGTGGAATTAGAGGTATGAAGCGACAAGCGTTGGTCCGCGAATCTGGAAGCGGCCGGGTGCGTGCTCCACCGGCATGGCAAGCGGCATGACATTTACCGCAATCCCGCCAATGGACGGCAGGCTCCGGTGCCTCGGCACCGAGAGATCGCCGATACCCTCTGCACGATTATTCGCCGCCAACTTGGCCTGGGTGACGGGAATGGCGCCTAATCGATTTACGATCTGCATTCGCGAAGCCGAATCTGCGGCGTGCACGTGGCATACTTGAATCTTGTGCTACAGGGACCTTACCTGCCGCAGTTGCTCGCAAGTCTGAGCGTTAGTAGGATGGGTTTGTCGTTGAGGCTCCCATCCCCGAGACCGGGGCCAGCGGAGGAATTCGCATGTCGTCTGCAACTCAGGTAGCCGCCACACTCGATGACCTCTATCGCGTGAAGGACAAGGCGGAGCTGATCGGCGGGAGGATCATCCATCTCATGGCCACGGGCCACAAGCCAAGCCGTGTCGCCTTCCGAATCACCCGCAGCCTCGATGACTACGCGGAGGCAACCGGTCGGGGAGAGGCATTCAGCGATAACACGGGGTTTGCCGTCGGCCTCCTCTCCTCGGGCCGTGAGTCGTTCTCTCCGGATGCCTCGTATTTCCTCGGCCCTTTCCCGCTCAACGAGATGCGGTTTCTCGAAGGGGCTCCGACCTTCGCCGTCGAGGTCCGAAGTGAGAACGACTACGGCGATGCGGCCGAGGTGGCGATGGCTGCCAAGCGGGCCGACTACTTTGAGGCGGGCACCGCGGTCGTCTGGGACGTGGACCCCGTCAACGAGGTCGTCCGGAAGTATCGAGCGGACTTCCCCGACCATCCGATCGTCTTCGCCCGTGGCCAAGAGGCCGATGCCGAACCTGCCGTTCCGGGATGGCGGATGGCGTTGGACCGGATCTTCGCCTAACCGATCGATGAAGATTGAAGGTTGGTACGCTGCTCCGGCTTTTTTTCGCATTTCACGATGTGGGGTGGCGCTCCGATGTTTCGCTTGGCTCGGCCGGCAGGCGGTGCGGGAAGATTCGCCCACACTTCGAGAATTCGTCAATAAATGGAACCGAACCGAGTTTTTGAGTTAATTCAACCGCAGCTATTCATCTCGCCTCGGCAAGGGCTAAGATCGAAGGGAGTTCACTTTCCTTTCGCGAAAGGACCGTCCGTGTCTTCCCGTCGTCGTCAAGGTGTCACTTTGATCGAGCTGATCGTGATGATCTCGATCATCGCCGTCACGACCTTTCTGCTCCTGCCGCTGCTCAATCAGAACCGCGGGACGGTCGCCGCGTCCAATGTCAGAACAACATGAGGAACATCGTCCTGGCATCCTCGGTTATGCCAACAAAAAGAACATGTTCCCGCCATCTGGCATGTTTATGGAGGATGCTGAAACGCTTGCCTTTCTCACCCCGGTTCGCCCACATACGGCCAGGGCACGGGCTCGGTCATCCCCACCTACTTGCCGGGGCAAAAGTCCCAGCGCGGTGTGCCGATGTATAGTTGGGTCGTCCCGATCCTGCCTCACCTCGACCAACAGGATCTCTCTAACCAGTGGACCACGTTCGCGAACGATACCGAGTGGTCGATTCGACCGCCGTGGCTTACGACGACCCGACGGTCTATGTTGCCGGACAATTCAGCAATGCCAAGATCGCCGAGACGGCCCTCAGGATCTTGCAATGCCCGGACGACAATACCATCAAGATTGGCCGGGGCAACTTGAGTTATGTCGTCAATGGTGGTTTCGCACTCTGGCACGCGAGTCCGCTGGCCTGGGCCGGTTCGCCGGTCGATGGCGGAGGCAAGACTGGGTGCTCCGATGATCTGGTCGACGCAGGGGGACGACCCGATCAGCGTCACTCAGAAGCTCGGTGTGATGTTCATGGAGTCGACGTTCCCGCCGGGTCTGGCGAATGCACCGCGGATTCCCTGGAACGTGAGGTCTATCTTTGACCGAGCATCGTGGACGGGGCGAGCAACACGATCCTGTTGAGCGAAAACACGCTCACGGGTGCCGGCCCAACCACGCAATATTACTCATTCGGCCGGCCGACGAACTGGGCCTGCCCGTTTCCGACGTTCACCTCGTTTATCGGCTCGACGGAGGTCTGCGGCCCGACGTCTCCCGGGTCTGTGTACGACTGCACGGCTGGGCTGGAAAGCTGCAACCGACCGGCAAACGCGACGGGCCCGCCTGGGCACAAGGCCAACGATCCCACGAACTTCGAGAATATCAACGGCGGCCAGAATTTGACGATCGAGGGCCAGTATCCCTTCTCCAACAGTGCCCATCCCGGCGGCATCAATATGGGTTTCTGTGACGGGGCCGTCCGGTTCATCAGCAGCACGATCGACGGCACTGTCTACTGCCAAGATCATCACGCCGGCCGGCAGTAAATTGCCGCTCTATTGCAAGCAAATGCCCGTGGATCCAAACGACTTCGTCGAGTGATCCGGCGTGATGCAAAGTTTCGCCTGCCAACTCACAGTTTCGATAAATCTTTCCTCAAACTCAACTTGCACAATGAGATAGCACGCGAAATCCTCCTTCTCTCGAGGTGAGAAGGTCGGTCCAATCGAGCTTGAGACAGCAAGGACCCTAGCATAGCGGCGAGACGACCGGTAAACTCGGTGAAAACCACATGTTCCGCAAATCTCGGGACGGTGAACGGTGCCTCAAGGGCGCCGAGGAATCCGGGGAAGCACCATGCCGCGGGCATGGCCCGGAATGAGATCACGATCAAGCAAAGGAGACTTGCTGGTGTCGCGTCGCTTTGTCACGCTCGCATTGTCGTTCTGCTTGGTTCTGGCCGTTGGGATCACGCGGATTGATCTATTGTTCGCACAGGATGTCAAGAAAGCCGCAGCCCCGCCCGCAGCCCCAGCCTGCCAAGCCGGCCGCTCCAAAAACTGAGCAGGTCGCTCCAAAAACCGAGCCGGCCAAAACCGATGCAACAAAACCTGCCGAGGCGAAAACCTGCAGACGCACAAAACCCGCCGAGGCACCTAAGGCCGTCGAAGCACCTCTGCCTCCGATCCCTAAGGAGGTCGAAGCCAAGCTCGAGGCCGCCCGCAAGGCCGTGGCGGAGGCTGATCGTCGCCGCCCAGGACGCCGGGCTGGTGGAGACGTCGATCGACCCGCCGCCGATCCTCGACATCTTGATCACCGGCCGGGCCGTCGACACACGAGCCTTGAAAAACCCGACCGCCAAGAAGCCCTACGCCGTCAGCCCGGAAGTCTTCGGCGCTTGGTTCACCGGCTACGGCAAGCTGGAAGGCATCAACTACGCGGAAGACGTCCGGATCATCAATCCCAGCTCGGGACTCAAGAAGTGGTACGATGACCGCGCACGGTTCTTGGACCACTACATCGAGGAGATTCGCAAGGCCAAGGGACCGGCGCGGCGACGCCCAAGAAGGATGAGACCAAGCCAGCGGAAGCCAAGAAAGTCGACGCGCCCAAGAAGCAAATAAGATTTCGAGGACGATCGGATCGGCGGGTCGCCACCGCCGATCCGGGCTTTTATCACGATCAACGCACCTCGGCGGGCACGGAGGCCCGCCCCACTGGAACTCCGACGAGACTTCTCCAGTGGGGCGGGCCTCCGTCCCCGCCATTCCGTTGGGATCTTGCTTGCAAGACGAGGACCTGACCCACCAGAATGAAATGGCAATGTTCCCGGTCGTGAGCCGCTCGAGAGGACTGAGCCTATAAACCATCTGGCGGGTGCGTGTCCGCGGTTGGGCCTTGGTCCTCGCTTGTCTCGACCGGCCGACGCCGCTGGGGTTCGGTCGGTCGCCGCTTCGTCGTGCCGATAAACACCCCGATCGAGGCCGCACACGTGACGCCGAGTGTCGTGTCCAAGGCGACCGCGCCCTTGCCCTTTCTTTCGTTGGCGTGCGAGGCGGCCCGGCGCCTGGGGGCCGCCGGCGTGCTCATCTTGCCGGAAGGACCCATGGAATGGGATGTCGTACGGGTCCTCTCCAGCAGCGAGGCCGCCATCTTGGTGGCCAGCGCCTCCCAACGCCAGCTCGATGCGGTCCGCAAGGTGGGACTGGTCGCGATCGAGGTCGAGCCGACCGAAGCCGCAATTTCTGAACGGATCAGCCTGGCTCTGATCGAGGCCGTCGCCAACGATCAACTCCAAGCCGGAGCCAGGGTTGTGGTGGTTTACTCGGGCTTCGAAGCCGAGGCGCTGGATTCCCTCTCGGTGATCCGCCTGGGTGAACACCTCGAACGGCTGACCGCTCACGACCTGCGCGCTCTGGAAACGTCGGTGCCATTCGAGACACTCAAGGCGGTCGTCGACGTGGCGATCGAGATCGGCCGTGAGGGACGGGAAGGAAAGGCAGTTGGCACGTTGATCGTCGTCGGCGACGCGCGCAACGTGATGATCCGCACACGCCAGCTCGGCTTTGACCCATTCAAGGGCTACCGCCGTAAAGAGAGGAACGTTCGTGACTTCCGGGTTCGCGAAGCGATCAAGGAAATCGCCCAGTTGGACGGGGCGTTCGTCGTGGCTCGCGATGGCACGGTCGAGGCGGCCTGTCGCTTGATCGATGCCCCCATGACCGGGCTCACGCTTCCCAAAGGCTTGGGCTCGCGCCACTGGGCGGCCGCCGCCATCACCGAGGTCACCAAGGCACTCGCGGTGGTCGTCAGCCAGTCCAACGGCACCGTTCGCCTGTTCCAGAGTGGTGAAGTCATCCTGCGGATCGCTCCGATGCGCCACGCCCGCGCCATGAAGTGGCAGGACGCGGACACCGAGCCCACACTAGCTTGACACACTCCTCATAGCTCCTTCTCAAAGCAAATGCGGCTCATCCCACGAAGCCAAACACCTTGGTTCCGCGACGTGCGACCTCATTCCACTGATAACCAAAGCATAGTCAACTTCATGAACTGGTTCATAACGACCCTGATCGCACCGCTATTTCGACTGTTCGTTGGTCCAACAGCGACAGGGCGCACCGTGGAGGAAGCGGTCGGTCAATACGGCGAACTGAACCAGCCGAGTGCATTCGTACTGCTCGCCGACGGCATTGGCGGATTGGACTTGTGCGGATTCTCCTTACGTGCCGCGCTCCGCGCGGAGCGACTCCCTTTTCTCATTCAGATCTTTCAGTGGGGCCACGGCATGGGTCGGTGGCACGCGGATCTCACCGACGCGGTCGAATCGCGACACCAAGGCCCAGTTGATCGCCGAGACGATTCGCCAATTCAAGATCGGCGCAGCCAAGCACTCCGGTATTTATGGTGGCCAAATCGGGCGGCTCGGGCGTGGTGGTCAAGGCGCTCGAGCTTCTGGACGAGCAGACCGTGGAACGCGTGATACTGCTGGCACCGGCGTCTCGCCACGCTACAACCTGGCCAGTGCCCTCCGCGCCGTGCGCAGGGAGATGGTGGTTTTCTGGTCACCGCTTGACGTGTTGATCTTGGGCGCGGGGACACGTCTGTTTGGCACGATCGATCGAGTCAAGTCCGTCAGCTCGGGTTTAGTGGGTTTTCGGATTCCCGTCGTCGACGATTCCGATGAAACGACAACCCTCGGCTACGCCAAACTGCGCCAGGTTCGCTGGCGGCCGGTGATGGCGGCCACCGGCTACTTCGGCGGTCATCTGGGACCAGATTCTCCTCTCTTTCTCAGAAAGTACGTTGTGCCGCTGTTGCGGGTTGAGGAATCACGCGCCTTGTTGAATCGCCGGTCAGGATCAAGCCGACCGGTTGAGGCGCCGATATCCATATGGCCCGGCCAGCGGGGTCTTTATGAACCGGACAAGTGAACGATATGGCGTCTTGAAGTTTCGAGAGCGTCCGGGGCGCGGCCCGCGGAAGCAATCTGGCGCTTCCTCGGATTTCGCCCCGGGCGCTCTTGATCGTCGAGTGATGAACGGAACTGAACCTTCGGGTCCGGTCGAATCGATTAACTGCGAACAGCGCCCTCGAGAACTGGCACCTTGCAGCGCACCGCGCGGCGGTCTCCGCCTCTTCAAATGGGAGACAATCCCTCCGCCCGTGAAACACCGGAGGGGCGGGACCGCCTCGCAGTGACCTCCTCCGCGGTGACTCCGATCGCGGAAGCCCTCTGGACCGCGCAATGCCTGCCCGTCACTCGGGCGCGCGGCCTAAATCAAATGAGGAATTATCTTTAGCTCGTCGAGTCCCTCGAACCAGGGCATTGAGACGATTGTTGAGGGAAGCGCCGGCCTTGACCGTCCGATGGTCGCGCCGGATAAATCAATTTGCCGGCAACCGCCTGAATCACCGAATCGATGAGCAACCTTCGAACAGGGAGTTTGGACGACAGCCATGAGTGAGACAGCTCGCCCCGATTTCGCAGGTTCGCGGCCGTGAGATCCTCGACAGCCGCGGCAACCCGACCGTCGAAGTGGACGTGATCCTGGCCGACGGCACACTCGGACGGGCCGGCGTCCCCTCCGGCGCCAGCACGGGAATCCACGAAGCGGTCGAGCTCCGCGACGGCGACAAGAGCCGCTACGGAGGAAAAGGCGTGGCGAAGGCGGTCGCGAACGTCAACTCCGTGCTCGCCAAGGTCGCCGTGGGACGCGATCCGGCCGACCAGGTCGGGCTCGACCGCGCGTTGATCGAGGCCGACGGCACGCCCAACAAGGGCAAGCTCGGCGCCAACGCGATCCTCGGGGTCAGCCTGGCCACCGCCAAGGCCGCCGCCCTGGCCCACGGGCTGCCGCTCTACCGCTACATCGGCGGGACCAATGCCCGAGTCCTTCCTGTGCCCATGGCCAACATCATCAACGGCGGCAAGCACGCCGACAACAAGATCGATTTCCAGGAATTCATGGTCATGCCCGTCGGCGCCAAATCGTTCGCCGAGGGCATCCGCATCGTCGCCGAGGTCTTCCATACCCTCAAGGGCGTGCTCAAGAAAGCCGGCCACAACACCAACGTCGGTGACGAAGGGGGCTTCGCCCCCAACCTCGATAACGAGGAAGCGATCAAGTTCATCCTCGACGCCATCGACAAGGCGGGTTACAAAGCCGGCCGCGACAAGGATGTCGCCATCGCCCTTGATACCGCCTAGCTCGGAACTCTTCGAGGAAGGCGACAAGAAGGGCTACAAGTTCTGGAAGTCGGCACCCGACAAGATTTACAGCAGCCAGCAAATGATCGAGCTGTTCGCCTCCTGGATCGACAGATACCCCATGATCGTCTCGCTCGAGGACCCGCTCGATCAGGACGACTGGTCCGGCTACGCGGCCCTGACCAAGACCCTCGGCGGCAAGGTCCAGATCGTCGGCGACGACTTCTACGTCACCAATACCGAGCGGCTGGCCAGAGGCATCGCCGAGGGGGGTACGAATAGCATCCTGATCAAGGTCAACCAGATCGGCACGCTGACCGAAACCCTCGAGGCGGTCGAGATGGCCCACCGTGCCGGCTGGACCAACGTAATCAGCCACCGCTCGGGCGAGACCGAGGACACGACCATCGCCGACATTGCCGTCGCCACCAATTGCGGCCAGATCAAGACCGGCAGCGCCAGCCGTTCCGACCGAATCGCCAAGTACAACCAACTCCTCCGCATCGAGGAGCAACTCGGCGCCGACGCGATCTACGGTGCCAGCTTGTTCAAGCGGAAGTGAGAGGAAAGGCAAGGCAGCGATGGACATCGATTATCATCTCGAGTCGCACCTCGAGATCGGGCCCGAGGAATTCATCGACCTCCTGGAGCGCTCGACCCTGGCGCGAGCGAAGGCCAGTCAACGAGACGGAGACCATCCGCGGGATGCTCAAGCACGCCGACATCATCGTGACCGCGCGTGCGAACGGCTTGCTGGTCGGAATTTCCCGGGCGATCACCGATTACAGCTTTTGCACTTATCTCTCGGACCTCGCTGTCGACGTCAACTATCAACGGCGAGGGATCGGCAAGGAACTGATCGCCCGCACCCACGAAGCGGCCGGCCGCAACACGACCTTGATCTTGCTCGCCGCACCCAAGGCACGGACCTATTACCCTCATGTGGGAATGCAGGCCCACGACTCCTGCTGGATCATCCCGCGGATGCCAAGACCGGACTGATGAGTCCTGAGACGGCCGTGCCGTCTGCCAGTCTCGGATTGGTGCATATCCCCCCTGGTCAATCGCGGTTGGTCTTGTCATAATTGATTTCGCTTGAGTAATGGATTGACTGGCTGGAGACAACTCTCGCCGAGCAATGCGAGGCAGGACATGTCTGGGATAAAGACTCAACAGATCGTTGCTCTACTGGGTTTGCTCGCCGCGTTTGGCCCGGCATTCAATTTGAGTGCGCGCGGACAGGCGATCGCGTTTGAGCCGCAAGTCAGCCCGTTCTTTAGTGGGCCATTGATCGGAGTCACCCCAGTCGTCTCGGCCGATCGACGCTACGTCCGCCTGAGCATTAACGCGTCTTTCAACACACTCAACGGTTTCACAACCTATTCAGTGCCCGCGGCCGTCAGTGGTGGCCCCGGCGGACCAGGTGCATTAGCTGGACTGGGAGGACTGGGAGGTTTGACTGGAGGCGGAGGTGGGGGCGGCGGAATCGGTCGAGCTGGTTCCCTGATTCAAAACGAAGGTCCTCTCGCCGGCGCGTTCGCCTTCGGCGGCAACGGCGGACCGCCAATCTTCCGTGACGGCCAGAACGCGGACGGCGTCAACTGGCCAAAGGTCTCGCCAGACGGCGAAGCAGCGGCCCGGGAGGATAGGCCGGCTTCGTCCGTCGCGACTGCCGGAACGCGGCCGCGTCGGAGTATTCAAGCCAGTACCAGAGCAACCCAGCTCCAGCGCGCCGCCGCTCTCAAAAAGTCCCGCCAACAGACTTCAGCAGCGGGGCGCCGAAGTCGGTAAAGACTGACTTCCATTCCGTGCGAGCCAATGCACTTCCCGTTCGCGTCGGCTATTGTGTAGCCAATCGTCAGGCGATATCCACCCGTCAGAAACCAAGGCAAGGTTGACGGACCACTGGCGTGACCGCGGCGCCATTCCGGCGGGCTCACGTCCTCGGCTTATGATGCGGGTCGAAGTGCTTGACCAGGGTGACTTCATTGCCGAGCCGGTTATAGCGGAACTCGTCGACCAAGCCCCTCGCCAACATGATGCCGAAGCCGCCCTCGCGAAGTCCCAGGTCGTTGCGGATTTCGATGTGACCGATCGGGTCTTCGTCCGAGGCCGCGTGTGGGAGGTCTTTTGGGTTGAAACCCGGACCTTCGTCCTTGATGATCAAAGTCACTGAAGTCGGGTCGATGCGGTAGGTGAGTCGCAAGACGAGATCGGCGTTCTTCCGGTGACCCCACTCGATGGCATTGCCCCCCATCTCCATGACCGCCTGCTTCAAATCCTTGATGTGGCGGTCGGTCAAGGGCGTGTGTGCAAATAGGTCGGCAAGCATGTCGCTCGCTTGGGACAGATAGGTCAGCTCGCTACGGATATCGAAGTTGATCTCGCCTGTGGTGCCGCGCTTCTCGTGCTCTTCCCTCCAGGCCAGAGCGGTTTCCATGGCCTCGTAGAGTTGCGCGGGCGTGAACGGTTTGGTCAAGTATCCGTTGGCACCGACGCGGACGCCCGAGGCTCGGTTCTGCGCATCTTCAAGCGCCGTGACCATGACGATCGGGATCAAGTTGGTTTCCCGAGTCGCGTTTCAACTGGTCGCACAACTCGAACCCGTCGACATCGGGCAGCATGACATCGAGCAGGATCAAATCGGGTCTCTGCTCGGCAACAGCCGAGAGCGTCCGTGCAGCCCGTAAAGATCGGGATCGGAACGAAACCACGAGCCTGCACAAGACTTGACAGGATCTCGTTGGTGTCGCGCTCATCGTCAACGACCAGAACGGTTCGCGGCATGGGCAAAACTCGAAGAGCCTACGAAAGTTCGACCGCTCCCTGTCCCGGATCACGATCCCCAGAGCCTGATTACTTATTGTCTCGCGCCGAGCCGGGCCTGGCAAGGCATTGCACCAACTCGCCGGTTCGTCCGTCAAGCCGGACGGGTTCCACTCCCCTTGCAGGAGGCCGAACGCCCCGGCACAATGTATGGATGAGGCGTCACGTCCGTTGGCGACCATCCGCACGTTTCACTGGGCCCGGCCGGTCCTCAAATTTGATTTCTCCCCTCGACTCATTCGCTGGAACGTCAGCTCATGAATGTCTCGAAGATTATCGATGGCTTTCGGCAATGTCATCTATGTCGCTTTGGCGCTCCTGGCAGTTTGGGGTGTCTATAACGCCATCATGCTCTATCGCGGCCTGATCAAAAAGTCGATCGAAAGATCCTGTCCCCTTGATCGACCAGGTGCGCGAGTTGTGCCATGCGCGTAAGTTCGATACGGCCATCAACGTCTGTCAAAGTCCTCCGTACTGGCACACGGCACTGGCCCAGTTGATCGCGGTGGCGTTGCGTAACCGCGAGAAGGGACTGAGTAAGATCAAACAATTGGTGGTCAACGAGTTTCACAGCGAGGTGATCGCGGGGATGGAGAATCGCCTCGGGTCGATCTCGACGATCGTGAGGATGGGGCCGCTTCTGGGACTGGTCGGCACGGTCGCCAGCATGATCGCCGCCTTCTCACGAATCGGCGGGCTCCGAGAAGGCCGATCCGCATGCGCTGGCGACCGACATCAGTCTGGCACTCTGGGCGACCGGCGCCGGCCTGCTGATCGCCAACCCGATGATGCTCATCGGTAACGACGT
Source organism: uncultured Planctomycetota bacterium (assembly GCA_963779785.1). Classification (GTDB taxonomy): domain Bacteria; phylum Planctomycetota; class Planctomycetia; order Isosphaerales; family Isosphaeraceae; genus CAVRFS01. Next base: position 41,982 of record CAWAAW010000046.1, on the reverse strand, counting down.
GCATGCTCGGCTGCGACGGCTTCGCGACCGCACGGAACGCCAGCTCCAAGACGTGCTGGAAATTCTTGAGTCCAAGAAAAGCTAATTGAGAGGTCTCGCCGCCGCCATGCTGTTTCGCCGCGACGCCGACGAGGAACTGAACGAACACATCGACATGACCCCGATGGTGGACGTTGTCTTCCAGCTCATGACGTTCATGCTCTTCTCGGTGCAAATGTCCGGCGGCGAGAAAGTGGACATTCCGGCGGCGCGGCACGGCGTGGGTGTGGAGGAATCGGTCGCGACATTCCTGACCCTGACCAAACCGGCGGCTGCCGGGGGTGAGCCGACGACTGCTCCTGGGTCACGGCGAAGGCGCCGTGGTGACGCTTGACCAGGCGCGCCAGGCTGTCGCCGAGGGTGTCAAACAGGGTCGCCGAAAAGTGATCCTTCAGGCTGATGGCGACGTACCGCACGGCGAGGTCATCGACGTCGCCGCGGCGGTCGCCCAGGTGGAGGGCGATCACCGTCCACGTCGGCGTTCAGGAACCCGTCGGCCGACCATGACTGCGCCGAACGGAGCGAGAGCGATTTCGCAGCCGCCCGCTCGGTTCCGCCGGCGAGCAACGCCCGAAACAATAACCGCGACTTTGTCTGATTTGGCTTCTGTCTGATCGTGTCGTCTCGTGAAACTCAAAAGACCAGGAATATCGGAGAGTCCATTGGCGAGCTGGGATGTCTTCCACGGCGATCGCCTGGAGCTGGAGCGAGGGCTGAGCACCGCCGCGATCCGCGAGGCGCTGGCTCGAGGCGAGCTGCGCGACGACGACCTGGTTCGACCCGCGGGCACGACGGTCGCCTGGGTACGTCTGGCCGACATTCCCGAGCTTCTGGAACCCGCATTGTCCCCCTCCCCGCCACAATCGGCCGCACCGCCGCCGCCGACGAGCCAGTCGGGATCGCCTCGATCCGTTCATCACGGCCCCGCTCCCGCTCGACTTCGAGGTCCACGTCGAAACGCTCGGCGTACCGCCGCTCGACTCCTGGTGCACGAACAATCCGATCACCCGACTGGCTCGAGCCGAGAGCCGAGTCCGACGACGTTTCCTTCCCCGTCATCCAGGACCGAGACGGCGGAGCCGACGACGCACTCGCCGGCGCCCGCGGCTCCTCGCGGAAACTCCCCCCGCACCAGCATGGGCGTGGGGCGACAGACGATGACGATGACAACGATCTTGATGACGAGATCGAGGTTGACGACGAACTCGGTTCGAGCGACCTGGAAATCCTCGACGATGACCTGGATCTCGGCTCACCGGCAGATCCCGACAGAGAGCCGGACGACGGAGAGCCGTTCCAGCCGCGTGGCGCTGCCGGTCGTCACCGCGCGTGGCTGGGATGATACCGCGGAGCGAGACGGACGACGATGAAGAGGACGACTTCACGCTGATCCGCAGTGGTCCGAATGACGGTCGAGGAGCTCGACCTGGCCCCGATGGTCGACGTCGCCTTTCAACTCGTCTTGTTCTTCATGGTGACCGCGACCACGGTGCTCTACAAGACGCTCGAAATCCCCAAGCCGACCGCCGAGAAGCCCCCAGCGCGGTCGCCCAGGGACGTTCCCGCACGCTCGATGATTACAAGGATGACTATATCATCGTTGAGATCGATTCGTCCGGCGCCATGAAGATCGACCGCGAACCCGTCGCGGCGGAAATGAACGCTCTGGTGGAGCGGCTCCGGACGGCCCGAGAGAAAACCGGCCGCAAGGCGATGTTGCTGTCGGCCGAGTATGCCACAAAGCACCGCAACTCCGTGCTGGCATACGACGCGGCCAATGAGATCGGCCTGGTCCCGGTGATCGCGCGCCCGGCCCGTCCGCAAGGACCAGGGCCCAACCCGTTCGCCACGCCCCCAGCACAGCGCCGGCCCGGCGCGGCCGATCCGCCCGCATCCACGCCCAACTGAGTTGCCCAGGACGTGCAACACAGCAGCGGACTGCCACGCTATGAGGCCGGTTCGTTCCCCGATCGTTGGCGATGCCAAACGGGCAGGTGTCCACGGCCAGCCACGTGACTGTCGGCGTCGCGGATGCGTACGCAGGATCCAACAGGTTGCCTGAGATGATTTGACGCTGTTACAATACTAGTTGCGATGTGGTGACGTCTCGCCTCGGTGTCATTTCGGAGCGACCCGATCGAGATCGACTCAATCCCTCGCGGGCGTATTTCAGTGGTAGAATGCCAGCTTCCCAATCGGTCGCTGGCATTTTTGTCGGACCTCGGCCATCCTTGGTCATCTCTAGACAATGGCTAGTCATACCAAGAACCTTCAGGAAACGCGATTTCCTGATTGCCGGCTCGGACGATTCTCTGTCACGTTTCGTCATCCTGAGCCAAAGTCGTGTTACAACCAAAATCCGGTTGTTGTGCGGAGTAGTAGGCTTGTTTTTACAACAACGACATCCGCCTCACGCCTCAGACGTATGACGATAGCTCGTTGTACGAGCTACAAGACGCCCTGCGAGCGATCGAGAATCTCAAATTGGTCGATTTGTGTTTGCAGCGTGCCTCGTTGCATCCCAGCGTGTATATTCTGACAGATCTAGGTATTTTGGCCACGTAGAAACGCGAAGTCGATATGGTCAGTCCGCGTTGCTTATGGTAAAGGCTCGCCGACGGAGCGTAAAATCAGAAGAGGGGCGGATTTTCAAGCCAGTTTGAACGGAAAATCCACGCATACGGCTCGAAAAATCCATCGATTTAGCCTTGGAGTGCCGTCAGCCATGCTCATTGAATTCCGAGTTGAGAATCATCGCTCGATCCGCGATGAGCAGGCACTCTGCCCTGGAAGCCGGGCGCATCGGCGCAAATGATGACCCGATACCCCGCACGGTGCCGGGTTGCGCGCGCGAAGTTGCTGCCCGTCGTGGCCCTTATCCGGGGCCAATGCGAGCGGGAAAAGCAACGTCCTCGCTGCCCTGAGCCTTCATGCGGGAAGCCGTAATCCATTCTCAGCGTCGCTCTGGTCCCCCGACGAAGGGATACCGCGCGAAACCCCTTCGCCTGGGGGCAGAAGCGAAGCAAGCTATCGATATATGAGGTCTGAATTTCGCCATCGAAGGGGTCCGCTTCAGGTACGGATTCAGGCTTGATGATCGGGCGTTCCTCGAATAATGGCTCTATGCGTGGCCGAACGGCAAGAAGCAGACATGGCTCGAACGGGATCGGAGAAGTCTTTAATTACGGCAAATCCCTGATGGGAGAGAACAAGATCATCGAGGGCGTGACCGGACGAATGCCCTCTTCCTCTCTGCCGCTACCCAGCTCAAGCACCCGCAACTGACGCCGCTCTTCTCCTGGTTCAGCGCCATTGAGCCGATCAACCTCCCAAGCCGAACGTCACGAGATTTCGCGGCGGGAGCGACTCTCGTCGGTCACGCTCCTCAAGAAAATCGGCCGAGAATCCCTTAAGAACCAGCCTTTTGCCGGAGATGAACCGCCCGAATCGTTGCCGGATCGTTTCAACGGTCGTTAATAAGTAATCCAAACCTGTAGCATTACCAGTCAGCGAGATCAGAAACTCCGCACCCAGGGTTCGCGCGAGATAGTCGACAATTGGAATTCGAACTGCAGCATCAGTGCACGCAATCTCCGCCGCAGGTTGCCGGTCGAGGAGGAATCACCCGGCACCAGGATGCTATTTCAGCTCGCCCTCCCCATGACTTTCGGATGACTCCACGTCGAAGCACTCGGCTGGACGTTCGATTGAGCTCGCCGGCCAGCTGCCCGCGAAACTTGCCGACCACATCATTCGTCAGATTGACGACCCGCAAACCGATCCCCGCAACTGCGCCGGCTTATCTTCTCCGCCCAGATACCATCTGTTGGGGACACCATCTGGCGCGCCCGCACGACGGCGATGATGATGGCTAACATCACACCGTACTCGACGGCCGTCGGACCGTCTTCGCTAACCAAGAAACCTATTACGTTCGAGACCATTGCGTTCATTGTAAACTCCTTATTTACGAAGAAGCCTAGGCCATGAACGCTCGACTTGTCAAAACCGCCCGGTTATTTCCTCACCGATCCCTCCGAGCCCCCGCTCGGCTTAAGCGAGAGCTGACCGAGTCTCTAACGGTAATCCGACCTCATGTTAGAAACTTACCAGGTGTCGGATTGACGTGGCCGACACTCGCGAGCGCCTGTATATCATGCCCGTTCGCAGTTGTTGGCTGAATGGGCCTGGTAGCGACGAGTTTCGTTCCAACAGGTCAGGGCCAATCGCCGTGAGGTGTCGATCTTCCGACCCCGAGCGCGGACAGGAAGAGTCCTTGACCGAGCGTGGCTCCCCGTCAGATTGCCCTCCGAAAAGCGGCATCATTTCACGTAGTACGGTTCCCAGTAGATCGCGGTTTGCAAGTCACATCCTCTTGTGAACGATGCCTCACACGATCACCGGGTCTGGACGATTCTCAAAGATGTCGTCACGGACTTTCTTCTTCGCCTTGAGTCTGTTGCGCGAAAATGATCGACATTTCCTCCCGGCTCGCGCACGCCGAACTCGGTTGCTCCATAAAAGGTCGTTCGCTTCGGGACAACCTGGTCCCAGCCGTCGAGCCGCCGTAATGACGTCATCGATGTTCGAAACTTCGATGTAAGTTCCAACCGAGAACCCCGACCCGCGCGGTATCTCCGCGAGTGCCGGCAGGTCTTTCTCAAGGCTCTCACGGCTCTGATACATGATCTCAACATTGCCTCTGGAGAGAATCACGAAACCGATGGAATCGCCTTCCGGCACTTCCACGGTCTTCTCGAAACCCAGTCGGCCGACCCAGAAATCGAGACACGGCTCGATCCGATCGACCACGAAAACCGGCGTAAGCTTTTTCATCGTGTATCCCTCGATCCCAGGATTCCTGTACGAGAACCTACTGATCTGTTCGCACGTATACAGAAGATGAGTTAGGGAATCAAGCTGGCCGATCATCTCGGTTCCGATGCTCGGCTCTCAAGCGCGACGATCAGATAAACCACGATCGCGAGATTGAGCACCAAGATAGCAATTCTCGCGAGGCTCAATTTCTGGGAGATTTCGTAGATTTCGAATGGGACCAACGACGACGTAGCGACGATGACGAGATATCCTGCCCAGTCGCGTTCCAGGATGAGGCCGATCCCCTCGATTAAATGCAACAAGGCGTAAAAGAAAGTCCCTGCCTCGATGGCGCGAAGGTGGACTCGGTCGATACCGGTCAGCCTGGAAATCACCGTATGGATGATGTGGTTCTGGGGGTCCAGACCCAGATGGGTGACGAGATGCTCGAGGCCCTGTCCCTGGCCGTCGGTCGATATAATGGAGGATGCCGATCCCCGCGGCCAGCGCAAACGCGCCGCTGATCAGCTTGAGCGTGCCGATCACCTTGAATCCAAAGTAGCCCGAGCCTGGAAAGCGTTTCATCACTGGACTCCGAAGTTGAGCCTGGTCGAGCGCGTTGACTTCTTCTGGTCGCCGACCGACTCGAAACGCAAATGCTTGACCGAGGCCCCGGAATCTCGGAGCTCGATCAGGGAATCGATGCCGATCTCCAGATGTTTCCGCACATATTTTTCACTGACCGACTTGTCGCTGTGGCTGGTCTTGACTCCCTCGGGCGTCATCGGATTGTCCGAGACCAGGAGGAGTGCTCCCTTGGGGATGTGGTTGACGAACCCCACGGTGAAGATCGTGGCCGTCTCCATGTCGATCGCCGAGGCCCGGATTGTCTTGAGATACTTCTTGAATTTTTCGTCGTGTTCCCAGACGCGGCGATTTGTGGTGTAGACAGTCCCGGTCCAGTACTCGAGGCCGTGCTTGACGATCATGGCCGAGACCGCCTTCTGCAATCGAAATGAGGGCAGGGCGGGGATCTCCGGCGGCATGTAGTCGTTGCTCGCCCCTTCGCCTCGGATGGCGGCGATCGGCAGAATGAAGTCCCCGACCTTTGTTTTCTTCAAACCGCCGCACTTTCCCAGAAAAAGAACGGCCTTGGGCTCGATGGCCCCGAGCAGGTCCATCACGGTCGCCGCCATGGCGCTTCCCATGCCGAAATTGAGGATGGTCAGATCCTCCGCCGAGGCCGACTGCATGGGGTGCGACCGGCCGGTCACCTCCACACCGAACCGTTCGGCGAACAGGTCGACATAACTCACGAAATTGCTCAGCAAGATGTACTTGCCGAACTCGGCGAGCGGCCGGCCGGTGTATCGAGGCAGCCAGTCCTTGACGATCTCGGATTTCGTTTTCACAACCGGGATACCTGGAGTAGAGGGATGTTTTCGGTTCTCACTGAGGGTCAAGCGGCCGGAATTCCCGGTCAACCGAGCCGGTTGGAGATATTCAGCAAGACGATTTCGAAAATCATCTTCAGCGATTGCCGGGCTTCCTTTCCGACATGAATGCCCGCCCTTCCTGAATGTCGGCTTTCGAAGAGCCGGACATTGTACATGATGGCAAGTCCGGTGCCGCATCCATGCCGGGCAACCTGACCAGGACCCGAGGAGACGCCGATGAACGGGCGGGCCATCTTCCTGCTGGCTTTGGGACATTTTCTGATCGATTTTTGTCAAGGCGTTGTCCCGGCTCTGGTTCCGTTTCTGGTGGAGGGACGCCATTTCTCGTACATGGTCGCAGCGAGCCTGGTTTTCGCGATCAGCGCGACTTCGTCGGTCGTGCAGCCGCTGTTCGGCCAGCTCGCCGATCGACTCGCTTGATCCTGGCTGTTGCCGGGCAGCATCCTTTTGGCGGGGACGGGCTTGGCCCTGGGCGCGCAAGCGGCGAGTGTCGCGGTGCTCTTGGCGGCGTTTGGTCTGTGCGGCCTGGGAGTGGCGGCCTTCCATCCGGAAGCCGCTCGCAAGGCCCACCTCGCCAGCGGCGATCGCCGGACGACCGGCATGAGCCTGTTTTCGGTGGGAGGTGGACTTGGGTTTGCCCTGGCGCCGGCGGCCACCAGAACCGTGGTCGACACCTGGGGAATCCGCCGGGTTGCTCTACCTCCTGGCACCGACCGGAATCATCGCCGCCCTGCTCACGCGAACGATCGGGCCCGGCGCCCGCGACAGTCCCAACATCACCAGGGAGGCGGACCGACTCCCAAGGGTCGTGACGATTGGAGAGCGTTCGGCAGTTCTCAGCGGAGCCACGATTTGCCGCTCTATCGTGTTCTACGGCCTGAACACGTTCCTGGGGCTCTACTTCATGGACCAATGGCATCAGACCGCCGAGCAAGGGAGCCGGGCCTCAGTGGTCTTCCTGGGAACCAGCATCGTCGGGACGCTGTTGGGGGGTTGGCTGGCTGACCGCTTTGGCCGCCGCGCCGTGATTCGAACGGGATTCGCCGGAGCCGCGGTGTTCCTGGCCCTGTTCCTGCGAACCAGCGACCGGACCTGGGCGACCGCGCTTCTTGATCCCCCTGTCGATTTTCATCTTCTTGCCGACGAGCGTCCTGGTCGTGCTTGGACAGGAATATCTGCCACACCGCGTCGGAATGGCCTCGGGCGTTACGCTCGGGCTGGCCGTGAGCGTCGGCGGCATGACCGCGCCGTTCTGGGCCTATGGGCGGAGCGGCAAGGATTCGGCGTTGTCTTCGGGGCGCTCTGGGTGGTGCTCCTGCTGGCGACTGTCCAGGCGTTCTCTCTGCCGCCTGTCGGACGCGAGCCGCATGCTCGACCCCGACTTCGAGCGATCAGCCGCTTGAGCCGATCGATCCGGATCGAATGAACGTTCGACGAGCATTTTATGTTCGATCTACTTTCTGGGAGATCAGAATCATGGCGATCAGTCCGCGGTGGATCGGGGTCTGGGGCCTCATGCTCGCGACTCTGCTCAATTCCCGGTCGGTCAACGCACAAGACAAGCCGGGCGAGTCCGATTCGGGCCGTTCGCGACGTTTTGGAACGTCAAGTGGCCGACTGGAACAAGGGAGATCTGGACGCTTTTCTGGACGGCTACTGGAACTCGCCCAAGGTGGTGTTTCAGTCGGGCGGCAATCGGTTCGACGGCTGGGAGGCGTTGCGCCAGCGTTATCGTCGCAGGTATCAAGACGAGGGGCGGGCGATGGGCCAGCTCGAATTCTCTGGCCTCGAAATCGAGCCACTGGCGCGGAGGCAGCGCTGGCACGTGGACGTTGGCGGTTGACGATGCCCGACGGCACGAAGCCGGCGGGACTCTTCACCGTGATCTTCCGCAAGTTTCCCGAGGCTGGAAGATCGTTCACGACCACACCTCCGCCGAGGAGCCAGTCCAACCGAAGGCCGCGCCGACGAAACCGTCCGGGTGAAGAGCCAGGATGGCCATGACGGTTTCGTTTCTAGACGCGGTTTCGGCGTGATTGGCCGCACGATCGCCGCCAGCACGAGGCCGGCCAGGAACCAGCCGACGACATGGTCGATCGCTTCGGCCAAGGTGAAATCCGTGGGAAACCCGTACCAGTTCCAGTAGGGCACGCTCACGGTCGCGAAGCCGAATATGCCCAGCAGCGTCACGAACAAGACGCGCCCGGCGATAGCCCGACGCAACGTTGCGTCAGCAGCCATGCCGCCAGTAGAGCGCGCAGACGACATTCGTTGCCAGCTCCGTCCCCAACTGCCGAGGCGACATGGCCTCGCCTCCCTCGGGGTGGATGACAAGGATGCCTGCCGGACCTTGCTTGATCTTTGCGATAGACCGCTTCCTTTTCCGATTGCGAGGCTGGCTTGCTGTGGTCCATGCCAGGGAAGAAGTAAAAGCCCGGCGCGGTGATCGAGCCGCGAAACGCAGCGAGGATTCCATCCTCGTTGGGTAATTTGCCGGATGCCGATCGTCCCGAGGGGAAGCGCCATGTGGGCGATGTGCGCCCCAGAAGAAGACAACAACCCCGGCCAACAGGCCACCCAGCACGACTCTGCCCATTGGTTTGCCCTCCACGATTCCGGTTTGCGAAGATCGACCTCTGAAGTTGTCGCGCTGGATTTCTCATCCTTGTCCAGCGCGACGATCAATGATCTCCGACCGTCATCCTTCATAAGATCGGCAATCTTCAGTGTCTGTCCGCAACCGAACTGGCAGCGTGGACCCACCTGGGCGAGTACTACCACATTTCGCGAAGACGATTGGTAGCGTGCTACCATCGCATCATTCCGCCGAGCGACTGAATTGTCCCGGATCACGCGTCGTGATCGTTTCCAAAAGTGTCAATAACGGGAGGGTTCGGCTGGCGGAAATCCACGAACATATGACCTGGGCACGGTTCATGAGCTAAAAAACTGTTGGGGCTCAACCCCGCCAAATGGCCCAAGTGATCAAGCATCCGATGGCGACGAATACGACGGGCAAGAACCACTTGTCAAAGAACTTTTGCACGAGAACAACCAGCCTCTCCGCGGGCGACGCCGCTCGGATGGTCAAGAAGGGAAACGAAGACGGGACCACTTGATCTTATCAGTAAAAAGTGACGACAACCAGATTAAATCGAATATTTTTCGGTTTTTGATTTATTGGATTGATCAACGAGTCATAGGCGCGGCGAGCGAGCCTGGGAGACACGCCGCGACTCGTCGCGGGGACGGGACCAAATCGGTGCGGAGAATCCGGACTCGTCGAGATTTTTCTGCTTCAGTCCGGCGACCGAAGTCCGTAGCATGTTGGAAGGAACTTGGCGAGAACACCGGTCATCGAGCAGGTAGGGGACTAGAGGACCATGGCGGACGATCGCGCCCAGAGCTCGCGGCCTTCCTGGCGGCCCAAGTCAGGACCGGACGCTCGACCCGAGAAAGCCGGGCGATCGATGGAAAGAACGCCGCTCGCGGCAAAACGAAGGCATTAAGGTGCCGCGTTCGAGGTCGTTTCAAGTGGCATGCGGGATCGCGGCGTTTCTCGTCTGTCTGGCGACTGTGGTCTTTTTGATCCTGAGGATCAGGCGGCCGGAGCCGGCGGCGGTGTTTCTGGTGGGCGCCAACTACGCCAACAACCTCGCCGTCCCGCACAATGTGCCGGGCTGGGAAGGACTCGTGGGCATAAGGCAAGTGTCTGAGAAGCCGCCGCCATGGTCGTTTTTTATCCCGCGTCGCTCCAGCTCATCGGCGAGCGTGATGAGGCGCTGAATCAGTTGGACCACAAAGGCCAGTGGAATGACCTGATTACGAACCTGCAAGAGAAGCGCATCACGGCACCGACGTTGCTCATCGTGGTGGCGCTTCACGGCGGCTCCCGGGCGGAAGGGGCTTACCTCATGCCCAATGCGATCGCCAGCCCGGAGCAAGGGCTGGATTTGAAGGACGTGATCGCGTCCATGGCGAAGCTGCCCGCCGAGCAGAACAAGATCCTGGTGCTGGAGGGTGCGGAAGTACCAACCGCCTGGCGACTGGGCATGGTCCACAATGATTTCGCACGCCGACTCAAGGAGCTGGAGCCCGAGATCGAGAAGGTGCGGAACTTGTGGGTCTTGAGCGGTTGTGACGTGAATCAACGGTGCTGGGCATCCGAAGCGCTGGGCCGAACCATTTTCACTCATTATATCATTGAGGCGTTGCGGGGCGCGGCGGCTGGGCCGGATCACCGGCTCTCGCTCGACGAGCTCTATCAGTATGTGCACAAAAACGTGCGCGACTGGGCCTGGAATGCCCGAGGCACGCTCCAGGAGCCTCAGCTCCTGCCGGCATCCCCGGGCGGCAAGGGTGCCGGCGCCGGCCGTACCGATCCCGAACTGGTCTACCTGGCGTCCTCAGCGACGGCGCCAGCTCCAGCGCCGGTGCCCGCATTGGATCACAAGAGCCGTTCCGATATCCAGGATGCCTGGAAGGAGTTTCACCGGCTGGAAACCAAGGCCCCGCGGCCGGCGGTCTACTCGCCCAGGCGTTGGCGCGAGTACCGCGCCACGCTCGTTCGCTACGAGGAGCTCCTTCGCGCGGGTGCCGTGAGCCTTGCCAAGGAGATTTGAGGGAGAAGAGGCTCATGCTCCTGGAGGGAAACCTGAAAGATGAGCGATTCTTGAAGAAATCGCTCGTGTCGGCCGAACTCAATCTGGCCATGAATGTCCTTCAAGGCGGGGCTGTCGAGCCCATGGCTCAGTCTGCCGACTTCGACAGTTTCCTCGATGCTTCTCCGGCGAAAGCCCCAGAGTGAGTGGGAAGCCCTCAAGTCCAGTCTGGCGGCCGACGGCAGTCGACCGTCCCCGCTTGCCGAGGAGCCGGGTGGAGGAGCTCCTGATCCAATTCGCTGCGGGTGAGTTGAGAAACTTCAACGCCAACGATGTTTCAGGAATCTGAAGAAGGCCGCCAACCGGCTCAAGACGATCAAGGGAAGCCAGCCTCTCTCCGCCGAGGCTCATTTCTTGTGGATGCTCGACACTTATCTCGACTCGTCCGCGCTCAAGGAGAAGACGCAGCTTTGGGGAGCGGTCAAAACTCGCTCTTCGCCGTCCGACGCCGGGCTGAGTGCGCGGCGACTGGCGGTCGCGCCGCCTGCCGGTGGCTCCTACCACTACGGCGAGCAGATCCATCCGTGGATCCAGGCATCGATCGTGGCGGCCGACGCCAAACGCCGGCAGGGTGAGGATCTGCTTGTTCTCGTCGGTCGAGTCGGACTGGCAGGAGGCCGGCAAGTCGCTCGATCAAGCCAGGAGAGATTACGATCAGGCCATCGCGAACGCTGGCAAAATCCGCGCCGCCTTCGAGATCCGCGATCGCGCCCTGGCGGGATTACCGGACTATTCCCGCTGGCTCCCCTTCTACGAAGCGGCAACCGCCGCGAGCTCACGACGCTGGTCCTCGATCTTTGGGACAAGACACACGCGTTGAGCGATCTGCTGGAACCGGAAAACGGAACAGACCTCACGCGGTTGCCGGATATTCAAAGAAGGGCCGAGGACGCTCAAGAAGGATTTCCTGGCACTGGAGGATCAGTTTCAAAGACATGTCGGGAACCTGGAGAGCACCCGACGAGAGCAAGACTGGGAAGCGGCGGTCGCCGCCGCCGCGGTCGCGTTCCCCGATAACGATAACCTGAAATTACGCAATGACATCCTGGTACGGCTCGACAACATCCGCGAGAGCGACATCGCCGTCGCCAAGAATATCACCGAGCGCAAATCGACGATCGCCGAACCAGACGAGCAACAGTCGGACGCTCGCCCTCCAAGGATCGCGACGACGTGCCGGTCTTCAGGCGTTGATGGCACTGGCCGTCCTGGGTGAACGCTGGTTCAAGGAGGCCACCGATACGGAAAAAAAAGGGGGCGAGGATGAATTCAAGATTGCGTCGGACCATGTTCGCAACCTGAGGAGTACAAGTCCGAGCGAGACATGGTGGAAAGAGGCGGAGGCTGTGGGAGAGCTGATCGGACAGCGATGGCGGTGGATGTCCCGGGAGATCAATCAATTCCGTCGAGTCAAAACGGATCACCGACTATGCCACGCTCCAGTCTCGTCTGGCGCGTCTCGACCGGTTCGGCCGGCTTATCGACGCTGGAGCCGAGCCGCTGTCGGACGAGCCCGAATGGACGACCCGCTTGCGGGAGACGCGGTGCATGACGTTTTGCTCTGGCTTGCCGACCGCACCTGGGAGGATCACTGGTACAACGACAATCCTCACGAGCGGCCCTACTATTACAGTCCGCCGTTTCGAACTTGCTCAGCGATTCCGCGGACCTTCTCGCGGCTTTTCCTGACATCCGCAAGCCCAAGAAAGACTTCGACTTCAAGGGCGAGCTCGCACTCGAGCTCCAAGGCCCGGATTCGATCGTCTTGACCAGCGAGCTGAACGCCTCGGCTGCGTACCGGGTCGTCGAGAAGGGGAGGGTGCCGCAGCAGGGGATTCCGGTCGTCAAGCCGCTTGCCGGTCCGGGACTCCAACTCGATGTGCCAGGCGGCATCGCCGAAAAGCGGACCGCATCCCGGCAATCCGATGGTCCAGCGATCGACTTCAAGTTTTTCAGCCCCATCCTCAAGGAGGCCGAGCAAAACCAGGGGAAGACCGACTCTGACTTCACGAAGCCGGAAGTCAAGGTGAGCAAGCTGACCGTCACGGGATTCTTTCGGGGTCAGATCTTCTCGGTCGAGACCCCGGTTGAGCTTCATCCGGTTGCTGGCCTGGTCGCGATCGGTCCAGCGCCGGCCGATCCGCCCGATGCAGGGGTTGCCGTCAAGGCCAACGCGGACATCATCAAGAAATTCGGCCAGGGGACCGGCTCGATTGCCATCGTGCTGGACTGCTCCGGGAGCATGAGATTCAACAATGACAAGGAGAAAACGAAGAACGAAAAGCTTACGAACGCCAAGATCGCCATCACCAGGGTGCTCAAGGATGTTCCGCCGGGCACGACAGTCAGCCTCTGGACGTTCAGCCAGTTGCCGCCCGAGCTCGCGACCGACAAGGATGACAACGCACTCTTCAGGGCAGACGATCCGAGATATCAACAACTGCAAGCCGAGCCCGAGCTGACCATCCAGCGTCTGCGCGACCCGCTCCGATGGGACCCGAATCAAATCACGGACCTGGCGACAAAGCTTGATGAGCTTCGCCCTTGGTTCGAAACGCCGCTGGTCGAAGCGATGGTCAAAGCCGCCAGGACGGATCTCGTCAACGCCAAGGGGATGAGAACCCTGCTCGTACTCACCGACGGAGATGAGACCCAGTTCCCCAACAGCAAGGCACTCGGAGCCGAAATGCGCGGTTCGCCCGACATCGCATCGTTCGTTACAAAGGTTTTCCAGTCGCTCGGAATCACGGTGAACATGGTGTTCCTCTGCACTAACGACAAAGACCCCGAGCTCAAGAGGGCACGCGCCAATTTCGCCAAGTCGCTCGAAAACTTGATACCACCCGGGAGCTTCGTCTCGGCGACAGACACCCAACAATTGAACAGGAGCCTGAGACGAGCCCTCCGTCAGAAGCTGCTCTATGATATCGTCAAACCTGACAGCACCGTCTTGCAACAGCGAACTGGATGTGAGCGGGGAGCAACAAACCGACCCGCTCAATTGGTCCGGGGGACTAAGCCCCGGAACCTACCAGCTCCGCGTCCACGCCGACAGTACCTATGAACGACGGTTGAGCTCGAGCGCGGAGATCGTCTGATCGTGCAGTTGTTCGACGATAAGAACGGCAAGATCGGTTTCGAGCGGGGAATATATGGCGACGAACCGGATTTCCTCTCGAGTCCGCAGCAGAAGCAGAATGACTGGCGCCTGGCCGCGCTTGCAAACCAGACGGTGGGAGAGGCGCCGAACGAGTCGGTTCCTGATGCTCACGAGCCTGGAGCCTACCACCAGCCCGAATGAGGGTCCGTTGCGGCAGGTGAGGCCCCGGCTAACTTGGTTTGACCTCAGTGTCGATGGCAGATCAGTCTCCGGGGGCCTATGCCGTGCGCTGGCATGAACGAATCAAGTACCCTGCGCCCGCCTGGCTTCTCGAAGTACCGCGATGGCTTGAGGACCGCGCCGCCGGTGGGCCAGCCAAGCCGATCCTGGGCGCTTGTTGGTCGGAACCCAACGCCATGCTCCCTTCGCTCGACGTGCCGTTCGGCAACATCATCGCGTTCCAGAGCAGTCTCCCCAAGTCATTCCGAAGTGAAGGCGATACCGTCACGATCGAGGACCTCGACATCGAGGATCACCTTGTGGAAGTTCAACCAGGCGAGCCTCTCCAGAAAGAGTCATGCCTAGTAATTCGGCTGAGCTTTCCCAAGGACAGTCCCTACATCGTCGATCCCGATCGACTTGCGGGTCTGGACACAGCCGGATTCGAGCACCGGCTGTACAACAAGGCGAGCAAGTATGCGGGCCTGTTCTGGCCGGTGACCCGGGGACAACTCTCGCAGTTCAAGAGCCTGAGCCTGATTTCTATCGCACGTTTCCAAAAGCAATCGAAGTCGCTCGGGTTCTCTGTCGCCGAAATGAACGTCCCGGCGCCCAAGCCCGCGGCCAGTGACAAAATGCCCAAGCCGATCGAGTTGCAGCCCTGAGATTTCACGGGTTTGATAGGACGTCCAACTCAGACCCACGGATCTTCGAAGATCGCATAGCCACAGATAAACAGAAATGATCACAGATGAATTAGGAGCGGAAATGAGGCAATGCGTATCATGCGAATGGGCTTGTCGATAAACTTACGTATTATCTGTGTTCAACAGTGCCAATCTGTGACTAATCCTCTCGTTTTGCGGGATTCATTCCAACACGTGGGTTGCGGTTACGCCGCCTCAGGAGAATTGCGATGACACGCGATGCGAGGAAAGGCGCTGGCGACTGGCGGGGAACTCGGTCGGCACGTTCCGACCCTGGTCCGAAGCGAACGGCCGCCACCAAGTGGACGGAGGCGGCGATTGCCTTCGCCATGATGTTGGTCGTCGCCGGTTTCGCGGTGTGGCTGTTTCTGCTGTTCGTTCGCCCAACGAACCCCAAAACCTACTTCGTACCATTCTGGGTGAGCACCTATCAGGATCGACTGGGGATACCGACCGTTCCGTGGACGCGGGCCGATCGCGAGGCCATCGTGGGAGACAAGGGAGCCCTTTTCGAGAAAATCGACAAAAAGGAGGACCTTGACCAGCCGCTCGAAACCGTGAAGGAACGACTGGACGGCCTTCTCAATCGTGCCGGCGACGACGCCGTGTTGGTGTACATCTCCGCCTACGCGGTCGTCGACACCGAGGGCAAGATTCGGATCCTGGCCAAGGATTCTCATCCCTACGAGCCGGACACCCAGCTCCCGTTGGCCAGGGTGCTGGACGCGATCGCGCACTGCAAGTCCAAGAACAAGCTGTTGGTGCTCGATATCATGAGGAACATGCTCGACCCTCGTGATCTGGGCGCGACCGCAGACGGCGTCGGCGACTTGGTGCGCCGCGAGCTTCAGGACGGCAAGAACCCCGACGTGCTCAACGACCCCGACCTGATGGTGATCTGTGCATGTTCACCGGGTGAATACGCACTTGGGATCGGAGAACCTGGGCTCCGGCCGTTCGGCCTTCGGTTACTTCTTCGAGCAGGCCCTGACCGCAGTCGGAAGCCGACACGAACCGCGACAACTTGATTGAGGCTCAGGAGTTGCAGAAATACTTGGCCCGGAGCGTCGATGATTGGGCGATGCGGTATCGCGGCGTTCACCAGCTGCCTTACCTGGCCGGCGCGACGAAGCACAACTTCCCGCTTGAGAGCCATTCACGCGCCGAGCGCCAGCGGAGGACTTCGCCTCGTTGTGGCCTTGGGGCAAGTCAAGAACCGCCCCAACGGCGAGAGCTCGGCCGAGGAGCCAGCCGCCGATACGCCGGAGGGCGAGGAGAAAACCAAGGGCGAATCCTCCGAGTCCGGCGGCCAGCAAGGATAAGACCAAAGGCACGGACTCATCCGCGAGCGACACCAAGTCGTCGACGAAGGATCAGACCAAGAAGACCGAGAAAGCGACCAGCAAGGAATCGGACAAAGGAGCGGACCAGCCGAGGTTCCCCGTCACGACGTCGGGAATATCCGGGCTGGCTGGCAGCCGGCTGGGATACCTACCAGGAGTGGTGGAAGCTCGGGCGACTTTCGGGCCGCGCCTCGTGTCTTTCGAAGGCTGGGAGCGATGCTCCTGCGGGCCGAAAGACGATGGCGCGGCGGCGACGACCAACGCGAGGTCCGGGCGGAGCTCGAAAGCGAGCTCCAGGCTCGCGTCCAGGACATGAAACGTGCCAAGGAGATTCAACTCCCGATCCCTCGCTCGGCAGGTTTGGCAGTTGCCTTGGGCCAGCAGCCGACGCCAGTCTCAAACAGGCGATGGAGGACGCACTCGCCAAGTGGCGCGAGATCAATCCCAACGACCCCAAGGGACAGGAAGCGAGGTCGGGAATCGAGAAGGGGCTGGTCGGTCTGCTCAAGGGGAAAACCAGTATCGAATTTGCCTTGGCCCTGGTTGCGGCGTCGCAGAAAAGACAGCTCGACCGTCCCACCGTCACGTTCCTCGATTCGATCGTCGACCAGAGCCGTGTCGATCTTCGACGATAAAGACCCGCGCAGCCAGGTGGTCGAGCTCCGGTTGCTGCACCAGCTCGCCGACCAGTCCAAAGACTCCCCGCCCAACGATTGGTGGGATATGGCTGATAAAGCCTGGAACACCGTGTTCATCGCCGAGCAGGCCAGCTTCCAGCCGAGCACACTTGCTTGGGTTCGCCCGAGGCTCGATCGAGGCCGATGCCAGTCTGCACGACGCCCAGGTTCTCCTCTTGACTCAGCCGCGGGGTTACGCGTCATGGAAGCGAACAGATCGACGATGCCTGGGAAAAGACCTCAACGCTTTACCAGTCGTTACGCGAGCAGCAGGACCGCCGATCCAGGGCAGCCCAGAACACGTTCACGAAGACACTCACCGTCCTCTCGTTCCTGATCCCCTGTCTGGAAGCCAAGACCGATCCCGAGCTCCAGCAGGATTGGCTCGACGCCGCCAGGTCCGCCCAGGACCTCGCTCCGCTGCTCGATCCGCCGCAGGAGCGAGAGACGAGTCCCGACCAGATCGACATGCAGATCACCAAGCTGAGTGGCGAAGCCGACAAGCTCGAGGCCAAATGCAAGAGTCTGCTGTCCCGGTTCCAGCCGGCCGCGTTGAAAAAACTGGTGGCCGATTGCCAGTCCGACACCGTGGCGCCTGATCCGAAGCGGATCATCGAGATCGAGGCTCTGCTGGCGACGCCGTTCCCGTCGGCCGTCGGATCGCCGAGACCTCCGCGACGCGGAACGGTCGCTCGAAGCGCGGCTGAAACACTCGACCGAGACGAACGCCGCCTCCTCCGATATCGGCAAGAGCGATCCCCCGCGGACTCGTGTCCAGAACCGATTCGATCGGATCGTCGAGTTCTTGAAGCTCAGCGGCTCGGAAGGGAGGGCCCAGAACCTCAAGGGCCTCCAAGGCTTATATCCAGAGCGCGAGCGACCTGCCGGTGATGACGATGCCAAAGTGTCGTGGTCCAAGTCCGATGTCGAAAAGGTTTGGCGAGCGATGGCTGATATCGCCCAGTACGCCTATCGGTCGTTCACGGATCGACTTGCAAAACGACAAGCTGATTGGCGACATCGACCCGGCTGGGATGCTGGCGCCTGCGTACGCGCTGAGGCTCGCGGAGTCGAATGCGACCGGAGTCGAGGACAACCCCTGCCGGGCCGCCCGAGAGCGAGACTCGCTTGAAAGCCTGCTCGTGGCTGGCCGCTCATTATCGACACCAAAGCCTGGACCTGCCCGATCTCGCCGATGCCGACAAGTTTTATGAGGGTGCCGCGACCAACTGTCCGCTCGATCGCGACTTCACGCCGGAGGTCTATCCTCTAATCCGGGTTCTCGACGACAAAGGCCGCGCGGTGAGCGACCAGAATCCAGTCCGGCTCAAGACCGACCATCGCCGAGGACAGGTCAGTCTGGAGCTACGACTCGGAAAACCTCGCCGCCGCCGAAGCGTCCAAGGCGGAGCTGAGCGTGATCCAACCCGCTGACTCTCGCCTCCAGGTGACGCCCGTGCCCAAGGAGATGAATCTATCGAGCCGAGTCGAGCCGGCTCAACGTCGAATTCGAGTTGTCCACTGAGGGAAGCGGCTCCAAGGCCGCTCCCCCCTCGGAGTTCTTCGTCGGGCTGCGGATGGAAAACGGTCGCAAGTACCACGCGCGAATCCCCATCAAGATCGTTACGGGAGAGCTGATCCCCAGGCTCGTTCTCAGCACCGATCCGGCGACACTCAAGAAAGTGCCGGAGGACAAGATTCGCCTGCGGCCGATCCCCGGCTTGCGGCAGCCTTACTATGTCTTCGTCGAGAACCGAACCGACAAAGCCGTGGAGGTGATCGTCGCGGTCATGGAAGGGAGCACGCATCAAGGCCCGCGGCGGCACCAAGGAGAATCCCATCAAGGTCAAAGCCGGCGGTCGCCGAACCGGTGCCGAGCTTTGCCGGCAGTCCGGCGCTCAAGGACGGCGATCCCTTGCCCAAGCTTGCGGAGCCGATCGACTCCAGTTGCGTGACGCGGCAACGGATGACGTGATCCAGGAGCTTCCTTTGCCGGTCGTCGTCGCCTCGCCTCGCGACTACATTCAGGTCACCACCGCCGAATTCCTCCCGGAACGTCCCGGCGTTCCGAACCGGCTGACGGTCGTCATCAATCCGCTCCCCGGTTTGGGAGATCGCCCCTGCCCGGTCGAGCTCGTCTTACCAGAAGACACCGAACTTTTCCCAGCCTTCAAAGGTCAAACCCAAGGTAGGTCTGCAAGCGGGTAAGCTCGAGACACGACGGCAGGCCGTTGATTCTGATGCCGAAGGAATCCCGCTCAACCCCAACGTCGATGAGACACAAACCGATCTTATTTCTACCTCAACGTGGACGGGCTCGAGAAGGCCGACGCCATCAAGCGGGCGATCTGGTTCAAGACCGTCGTTCCGCTCGGAGGGACAATCGACAGCCGGTGACAGAGGATAACACTCCTCGGGTTCGCTTCGAGGCCGAACGGCCAGTTTACCAAGGATTCGCCGGCGAAGCTTCACGTCAACTTCGCGGTCGACAACGCACCGCCCAACGCCAAACTGACGTTTCAACTGCTTCGCGAAGACCGGAACGGACAGAGGTCCCCGAGTGGAACGTCCCTGGAGCGCGACGCGAAGGACAGGCGACTGGGCTTCGACATCAAGGGCGATTCCGGCACATTGTGGTTCGAGGCGTCCGAGAAAGACTGGGTCCGAGACTTCAAGGTCACCGGAATTCATGGACCGCGCTGGCTCGAAGCGCGGTTGGTCGACGCGACCGGCAAGAATGTCGCCGAGCCGTATCGAAAACTGATGGAACTGGACGACCGGCCCCCTCAGAACATGGGGATCGACGCGATCCAAACAAGATTGAGCGAGGGACCGCCGAGATCGAGGTCGTGGCCAGCGCAACGCCTCCCCCCACGATTAAGGAGGTCACGTTCATCGTCGGAACCACGAAGGTGACCGATGCCGATTTCGACAAGGCCGAGCAGGAGGGGAAGACGATCAAAGGCGTTTCGCCCGACAACGGACGAAGCTGGCGGGCGAAGATCAAGGTCCCCGCGGACGTGGCCAAGAAGCTTCGTCATCACCGCGCGCTTCAAACCGGTCGCCGGGCTCACGGAGCTCTGCACCACCGATGTTAACATCATCGATGCTCGCCGCGGCAGCGAAGGACAAAGCCAAAGCGGCCATGGAACCGCCCAAGCCCGGCTCGATCGAGGGGACGGTCACCATCGCCGGACGGCCGCAGCCCGACCAGATCGTCGTGCTCTATTTTTTCGATACCAAGACCAATAAATACGAGATCATCGACAAATCCACGACAACGGACACAGGGAACCTACAAGTTCAAGGATGTACCCGTGAAGACCTACACCGTTTCCTGCTACAAGATGTCGGATGGCCGCAAGGACTACCAGGAGGCCATCGTCAAGCCAGGGGAGACGATCACCGTCGATCTCAAGCTGGTTCAGTGATGAGCATACGGCCCGGTCTCCGTGAGAACCGCCCTGTCGCCGCTCGATTCAACGGCTCGTCATCGCTCGGTTTCTTGTCCGCACCGGGAGTCTTGGTTTGGCCGGGAGGATCGGTGCGGGTTTCCTTGCCCAGAAAACTCTTGGCGATCAGCCCCACGGCGACCAGAACGAGCAGGGCGATGACCGTCAAGAAAAACCACTTGAGGACACGGGCCCGCCGCCAGGCCGCGGCATCGTCGGCCAGAGTCTCCTCGGTCCAGGTGACGCTGTTCTGGTCTTCCTTCATCATCCGGGTCAGGACGCCGGAGGCGAATGCTTGCTGGGTCTCGGAATCGGCGCCGGTGGCGGCGAAGTAACAACCGCCGAACAAGATCGGCTGTGCCGGGAGAACGGGAATACAGTCCTTGACCAGCCGCGGCCAGCCGCTCCCGCTTGTCGAGGATTCCCGTCATGAACCGGAAGAGCTGGGTATTGACCTTCAGCACAAGTTCGGTCTCTTCGCCACCGGGCCCTTCGAGCTTGAATTGGGTCTGGACCATCGAGGGAAACAAGGCGCTCGCGATGGATTCGACCGAGCTTTCGACCTTGGCGGGAACCTCGGCCGCGGCCAGCTCGGGGACCAAGGGAAACCGCTGGCCGATCCGCTTCTTGCGGGCCTCCGGAGGAAGTTGCTTGATCAAGTCCTCAAAGCCAGGCATCGTCTCCAGTCCGCAGATCATGGCCAAGACCGGACAGCGCAGCCGAAAGACAGCAAACGCGGCGGTAAGGTCCGTCCGGCAGGCGCGGGCGATCTCATCCCGGTTGCCGCCGGGTTCGGCGACGCCGATTGGCAGCAGCACGAGCACGCCATTGACCGGGCAAAACCCTCGACGGTCTCGAGCGATGAGCCGGCAGAGGTGCTTGAGCCGCGCCTCGTGCAGATCGTTGTCAATGCCTCTGCGAGGTCGAGCGGCAGCGGTGGCTCGCGGTTGAGATTGGATTTTCTTGTAGTCCGCGAGGATGTCCTCGATCCTCATGGTTCCCTCACCGCCGACCGGCCTGACCCATCGTCCTGGACGGGTCGACCGTCTGGTCCATCATCGTGGCGACGGTCCTGTCCCCTTGGTCCCCAGGTCCCGGCCCGCTCGCGTTGACCTGCCCAAGCACCGATGCCCCGGGGCAGGTGACCCAGATTCCGTGCCGGTTGGCCGTGACGTGGAGGGGATCGCTGGGGTCGTTGGGGTGCTGTTTGACCTGGGCCCTGATCCCAGCCGAGCGAAAGAACGCTTCTTCCGAGCCGGAGGGCCAGCCCAGGACCAGAAACAACGGGACTTCGTCCGGATGAATCTCCTCGGACTTCATTTTCTGGAGCGCCTGATCCCAGGCATTATCGATGTCGGGGAAATCGGAAACGACCGGATCGACGTCCATGCTGAGGACGCGGTACAACCACCAGCCCAGCCAGAGCATGGCGTAAACGCAGAGGAAGAAGATCGGAAGCCAGAAGTTGCGTATCGTCTCGCTGCTGCCGGTAATTACGTTGGTCATCCCAAACCAAGGGGCCTGGTTGATCATCGCCAGGATGACCAGGATGATGGCGAGTACGAAGGCACGCGCCGACCATCGGCCCAGCCGGCCGGAGTCCCCCGCCAGAGACGGGAACCCGGCGCCGAACATCGGGAACACCAAGCCGAACAAGCCCTTGACGAACTGCCAGGGTTTGGAGATAAGGTTGATCATCGATGAATTATTGACCGTGTCGTTATCCCAGGAATCGGTAAATTATCAGCACAATCAGGACGGAGACCAGCGTCATGCCACCATAGACACCGACGGCTCGCCTGAGAACCGCGTGGCCCTCGAGCGGCTCGACGTTGGTCTGGACGCCGAGGTCGCGGATGGCTGGCCACGGGGCGGCATGGGTCAGCTTGTTGCGCATCTCATCGATGTACTCGCGCACCAAGGGCACGTTGTCGTAATACGTCGCCGCGGAAACCCAGAACCACGCAAAGGAAAAATGATTCGAGTGCATCCAGCGCCGGGGGTGACAGTTGTCTTCAAGGCATTGGGGCGGCCCAGCACGATGTCGGTCTGCTCCCAGAACCGGGTGGCTGCCAGGCTGGTCTGGAAGATTTCGTATTCCAGGTTCCGCTCTTTCCACTTATCCGCCCAGGCGAGCGGGCAATGAATGATGAACAGCTCGTCCACCCAGCACGTCAGCGCATACCGCACGCCCAAAAAGACGCCGTCGCCTCGGTAGTCGGCCGGCAGACGGCCCTTTTCCTTCTTCAATCATGTTCAAGAGCTTGTTCCGCTCGACTTCGAAGTCGAGTAGCTCGCTTCGATCCACGCGGTCCTTGAGATCCAGCGCGCTGGTGAGAAGCTTGTAAACGAAATTGCCGAAATCTTGATTCATTGTGGTGGTTCAATCGGGATAAACAATTCTGAGTCGGTTTCGTTCGGCGTCACTGGTGTGCGGCCCTGGCTCGCCCCGGCGCGGACCGGACTGACTCTCGGTTTCGTCAGGGGCGGCCGCCTCCGCCGGACTTCGACGCGCCGACGCCTCCACGAACCAGGACGTACAGAGTAAACTGAAATGGCAAGAATTTATCCGGCTTACCGATATTCACTTTAGTCGCGCCCTCAGGGATCTTCTTGTCCGGAAGGATGTCTTCCTCTTTGAAGCGGATCGCCAGGGTCCTGGAGTTTTCGACGGTCTGCCAGTCCCCCTGTTGGAGCTCGCGGTTAATCTGGAAGTAGGTGAAGTGGGAAGAAGGCCCCGCGTCGCGCGGTAGAGCCTGAGGCAGCGCCGCCATCGGCACCGCACTGAACTGGAGGCCGCCAAGCCGTCTTCGGAAGATTTCCTCGACCTTGTCGCCACTGCCGATTTTCATGTTCAGGTGCTCGCCGGTGAACTCCTTGGCACACTGATCGGGTTCGAGCGGACTGGTGACGGCGATGTACATCGGCACGCGAGCGATCGAGCCAGGCGGGCTCGATGGCGACTTGCATCCTCGAGCCGCCGCGACCGACGAATTGCCGTTCCTCATAATCGGCCTCCTGGACCGTGTCAATTCGCTCGTCCAGGAGCATTTTGATCCGAAGGAAGCATCCGCCGAGGTCGTCGTGATTGTAGCGAGGAAGGTCCGGCGGCCGCCGCGACGCATGGAAAATCGACAGTTGGCCGACCAGGCGGCACAGCTCCAGATAGACGGGTAGAGGATGGATGCCTTCCACGAACGCCAGGTTCGAAAGGTACGCATACGCTTCATTGAACACACGCAACTGGGCGAAGTTCAGAACTCCTTTTTGCGAGAGACTATCCAGGTTGTCCAGGCTGATCCCTCGCGAGACGGCCTGGCCGGTCAGCGTCTCGATCTTGCGGCCCATCAAGTCATAGATTTGCTGGAGGATTCCGACCGACAGCTCGCGCCAGGCGTCGCAGGCCAGCACCGGCGGGATATAGCTGGTGTCCAGTTGCGGCGTCGCCTCGGCTCGATCCGACTTCTGAATTCTCGCCAACGGGATCGTCTCGTATCCAGCCAAATCCTGGGTGGAGAGCAACAGCCTCAAGTTGACCCTTCGGATCGTGATCGGCTGCGGGTTGACTCCGAGGTTCTCGTCATCCAACTGCTGAGTGATCAGGTAGTAACGAGCGCTGTCCGACGGCCCCTCCGCGGCAATGTTGGGATGGCTCGACTTGAGCAACGGGACCCCTAAGAAGATCGTGACTTTCCGATTGCTTTCGAGGGCCGGTTTCAGGTCGAGTTCCGGCAGCGGTCCGTCCTCGGGAACCTCGATCAAGGTTCCGTCTCGCATGCGGGCTTTCAGCGCGCCGACGGAGAACCGAAAATTCCCCAGTGCTTCGGTGTTAAGCTGGATCGAGCGCAGGCCCCAGTTGTGATGGACCGTCCATTTCTCGTCGAGCTGCATCAACTGCACGAGTTGCCGATGCTCGGTCAAGAAATGGTGCTGCCGCAGGAACATCCCCTCGTGCCAATGCACTTCACCGCGAGGCATGGTCGACACTGCCCTCCCAGTCTACGGAGTCGATTTCTCTTGCCAGGCGGCTCGCCGGAGTTTTGGGTGCGAGTGCGTCCGTCCAGTTCCAGCGTGCGTCGGCGTGACGCAATCATAACAAAACCCAAACGGCATTTCTCATCCGATCGCGCCGATTTCCGGAATCCGGGCTATTTCGTGTCACTGACTCGGCGTCGGACAGCAGTTTACTTATGATTTGCACGCACCACGACCATAACGCCCATTAAAACCCGAGCCGCGAGCGAGAGCATTCATCGGGCACAGGCGCTGCAACGGCCGAGGCCGCCGCCCGTTGCTCGAACTTCGGGTTCGGATGGGCTGACCTGATCCTATTGATAGTGAGGAAAGTAGTGCGCTCCCCGAAGGCTGGCCCGGTTTCGACGCGGTCGACTCCGTTCCGCGGACGTTACTTTTCTGACTCTCAATAGGCGAGCGAATTCCTGCGGCTCGCCGTCGTAAGACTCGAAGCGTCAGGTTTGGTTCGCACTGGACAGACCCGACAGTAGTTAGTTCCAGGGCGGTGGAATCGGCGCACCGCGCCATTGAGGGAAAGTACTTCTTTAAATGGCGCCGAAGCGTTAAAGTGGAATAGATCGGGCTGATGTGATCGACGGACAGTTCAGGGCCGTCGCCACGGTGTGATTGCGCTTACCAAGCGAAATCAGCGCCCCCAGGTAGGACGTTACTATGAATCGAGAACCGGACGACCCACTCGACGATGTGGGGACCTGGAGTCAGCCGCTGACAGGCAAGGGGTCGGATCCCGCCGTGCCGGCCGACGAGCCAACCCAACATGGGACATCGGACAACTCGAGCGAAACCCCGTTCCCGGCGGTTGACAAATCGTTCACACCGAATGAGACCCCGTTTTCGTCCAGTGCGAAGTCCTTCACGCCAAGCGAGTCGCTGTCGAGTGACGAGTCGTCCTCCTCCAGCGACACCGTCGAACCGTCGGGTGATACCACCGACGATGAATCCGGGAAACCGGGCGTCGCCAACAAACAAGATCGTACTCGGGCCACTCCTCCTTCCAATGAATGGGACAAGGGACCTCCGCCCTTGATTGCCGAGGGCCAGGTGTTGTTTGGCAAGTACCGGCTTGATGAACAGATCGGCGAAGGGGGCATGGGCTCGGTCTGGAAGGTGTGGCATGTCGACATGGAAAGTGAACGGGCGCTCAAGCTGATCAAGCCCGAGATCGCCCAGAATGATAAAGGATGGAGGCGGTTCCGCCGCGAAGCTCAGTTGATGGACAAGATCAAGCACCCCGGCGCGGTCAGAGTCTACGACTACAAGCGCACGCAAGGGCTTGGCTACATCGAGATGGAGTTCGTGCGCGGCCGGAGCCTGGAGCAGATCCTCAAGAGCTCATGACGGCAAACCGATGCCGCTGGACTGGACGGCCCAGATCGTCGAACAGCTCTGCGCCGTGCTCCAGGAGGCACACGGACACGTCGATGAGAAAACCGGCACCCC
This sequence comes from uncultured Planctomycetota bacterium, assembly GCA_963779785.1. Classification (GTDB taxonomy): domain Bacteria; phylum Planctomycetota; class Planctomycetia; order Isosphaerales; family Isosphaeraceae; genus CAVRFS01. The sequence goes on along the minus strand of CAWAAW010000046.1, from coordinate 16,034 downwards.
CAAGCCGATCATCCACCGCGATCTCAAGCCCTCGAACTTGATGCTCATCGAGTCCAAGCATCAAGAACAGTCGATTCGACTCAAGGTGCTCGACTTCGGCATCGCCAAGATGATCGAAGACGACGGCGGCGCGGAGCAGACCGTGACCGGCAGCCGGGGACGTCCTGGGAACGCCCGCCTATATGAGCCCCGAACAGATCAAGGATGGCTTCGAGAAGGACGCTGATAAGCCAAGCCATCGACGGCAGAAGCGACCTCTACTCCACCGGCGTGGTGCTCTATCATCTTCTGACGGGCGTTCGTCCGTTCCGTGGCAACAGCATGGTCCATGATCGGGGCCCATCTCAACGTCGCGCCTCCCCCGATGAAGGAATCCAACCCCGAGTCCAAAGTGCCCCCGGCGGTTGAGCGGGTGGTGATGCAATGCCTGGAAAAGGATCCCGCAAAACGCCCCCAGTCCGCCCGGGAGCTCGCCGATAAGTTCCTTCGAGCCGTCGGTCATCGCCCGCCAAGCCACCATTCGAACAAGGTCGCCGCCGAGACTCGCGTGGCACGCCGCGGCGGTCGTCCTGCTGGCTGGTTTGGTCTGGCTTGTGGTTTTCGCACGAGACCTCGACAGTGCCGGAACCGCTTGTGGTCAAGCCCAAGGATTCAACAGATCGAGTCGATTGCCCGAAACGCTGGCCAAGGCGTGGATCCCCGATGGCTACGATGCCGTGGCGGATGAGAGGGCCCCGGATTCCCGCTGACGAATTCGTGAAGCTCAGGCGGAAAGAGGATGGCGTCGTTTTTGTCCGTTCCGAGAACCCGGCGTGTATATTCCAGACGGCTATACCGCTGAGTTCGACGACACCACATCCCGATGTCGTGTCTCGACTCGAACGGAAAGCCGGCCGCGCCAAATTCGATCGGTCACCATGGGGCGTGTATCTGCCGGTCGGCTATAGGAGGCGCCGGGCCGACCGAACCGGGTCATGGCCCAGCGACGATTCTCCGGTCCAAGGACAAGGTCAAGTTCATCCGAATCGCGGGTGGAACGTACCAGCGCGGTGATCCCGGTACCGCTGATCCCGGCACTGGACTCCGAGGGTAACCCCTGCACGCCCCACTATGTTCTGGTCCCGAGTTTCTACATCCAGGAAACGGAGGTGACCAACGGCGAAATCGAGGCCTACATCAAGGCGAACCCGGAGCGGGCGAAAGACCTGAAAGTCTGGAAGATCCTGTACTCGATACGGCGTGCGGTAACAACTCGGACAAGGAGATCGCCTTCGCTCGACGTTTTCCGGCGGCCTGCATCGACTACTGCGACGGCTCGAAAATATGCGGCGTCCGTCCAGGGCCTGCTGCCGACCGAGGCGGAATGGGAATACGCCGCCAGGTCGCGCAGCCAAACCAACGTGTTCTCCTAGGGACCGGACCCGACCCCGAAGACGACCCTCAAGGCCAACCTCGATAACCCGCGGAACTTCGGCAAACAGGACGAACCCAAGCCGTGGATGCGTTTCCCGGAAGATGCAACCGAACAACACGTTCTCGGGATGACCGGCGGTGTCCAAGAGTTGTGTGCCGACGTCTACAAGCCTTATGCGAAACTGCGACCTGATCAAATACTCGTCGGCAAACCCGCTCGTCGATCGTCGCGATGAGGCTCTACCCAAGGATGACGATTTCAGGTCGTCGTGAAGGGGGGTTCGTTTCATGCGAAGCAGAGTGAAGCCAAGGCATTCTTGCGTACCGCGATTCTTGCCAGCGAAAGACCGCAGCTACATCGGCTTCCGAGTCGTGATCGAGTGCCCACCGGAGAATTGGCCTCGGAAATAGCCTGCTTTCGATTCCGAGTAAAGCGTCCACGTCGCGATGATCTATACTGAATTAGGCAACTGCGTCACTTCGAAGTCGTGATTCAATCTATCGTCTTGGCGACACGGCCGACCAGTTGCCGCGTTAAGTTACATGGGATGATTCGTTCAGCACATTGATGCGCACGGGGACTTGTCACCATGAAACGACCGGATCTTGGTTTTTGTCGGCGCGGGGGCGTTAATCCTGGCGGGGCAAGTGCTTGCGCTAGCCCAGGAGCGGCCTGGCCTAGTGCCCGCGCCGCAGGTCTGGACCATTGCGATCGGAGTCGGCAACTATCGGGACAATTCGTTTCCGGACAGTAAAACGGCCGCTCAGAATGCCAGCGAGGTCGTCAATGGTTTCGGCGTGCCGGATGGGAATCCGATCATCAGCTCCTGTTGAGCGACTTCGGCCGTGTCGACCCGGGGCGTCCCGATGCATCCGGCCCCCAAGATCGAGCCAATCAAGCAAAACTTGGATTGGGCGATCCGGGACTGGCTGCTACCCCGGGCCAAGGCCGGCGACCTGGTGGTTTTTTACTTCGCCGGCCAGGCCGCCGCCACGGTGAAAGCCCAAGGTCCCAAGGTCGAGCCTCGTGTGGATTACTACCTGTTGCCCATTGACGCCAGCCCTGACACCGCTCGAGCAGAAGGGCTTCTCTCTGGACAAGGCCGTCCAGGACTGCGTGGGGAAGCGGCTCCAGGTCGTCTGCTGGCTGGCGACGTCGCTTCGCGACCAGGGTGGAAAAGTCCTGCCGGCTCCCGAACCGGCGATCTCGCCACGTCGAGACCGAGCGCGAAGAACTGGCTCGCCGGTCTGACGCGTTGGCGAGGGGTGACCGTCTGGCTGGCGTCCGACGGCTCGCGAGCCGGCGGTCGACGCCAGGTTCCGACGAGCTCTTCACGAACTCGTTGCTGGGTGCACTCGGTCAGCCCGGCAGCAAGAGGAACCTGGCGGCCTGCCTCAACGACCTCCAGGGAAACGCTCAACTCCGGCTTCGTGGGTTTCGGTCGGTCGGCGGCGTGCCGGCCCAGTTGACATTATGGGAGGACGAGTTCGGCAAACAGGTCGATCGCGCCCAAACCCGAGCTGGTGCTTCAGCTCGGCCACGCCGACAAGGTGACGGGGCTGGTCTCCACCGTGGACGGCGTCACGACCTTCACCGCCAGTGAGGATTCGACGATTCGGGTTTGGTCAGGGCGGGAGAAGTCCCTCCTCCGCGTTTTGACGGGCCATTCGGTGGGAGTCACGGCGTTGGCCCTCAGCCGAGACGACCGTTGGCTCGTCAGTGGAGGCGGCCGGGGCACGGTGCTGGTGCACGACCTCAAGCGAGATTTCGCGCCCAAGGAGCCCCCGAGACCACCGCATAAGATCCGAGTGGCCGAGATCACCTTCTTACCCGACGGCATCCATTTTGTATCGGTGGATCGTGACGGCCACGGTTTCCTCTGGGACCCTCGAGAACCTTCGCTGGCGCCGAATTCCTTGGCCGGCGGGAATCACCTGCCTCGAAGTGGCTTGCGGCGGCAAGCTCGAGTCTCGCGACAAGGACACGGGCGTCGTGGTCCATCGCGACCTCGACGGCAAGGTCCGGATTTTCGACTCGGCCGGGGCTGGGAGGAGCGATTCTGCCGATGTTCCGGAAGGCAAGCCGACGGCGATGGCGGTCTCGCCCGACGGCCGCGCACTGGCCCTGGGTTTCGAAGACGGCAAGGTCATCGTCCGCATCCTCGGCAACGCCGAGGCGCAGACCACGTACAACGTCGCGAACGCGCCGATCCAACGATTGGTCTTCTCCAGCGGCGGAAAACTGGCGGTCGGGTATCGGAATGGGGCGCGGCTGCTCCTGGTGAAAGCGCTCCGGCCCGACTGCCGCCGGCGCTGGCCCACCGGAGGGATTCGATCTGATCGATCGGTCGCTCCAGTGTCTGAGGTTCTCGCCCAGCGGCGAATACCTGGCGGCTTGCAGCGAGAACATCGGCGCACTGCGGATTTGGCGGATCGATGACGACGGCGGACCCAAAATCGTGCTCGACGACGAGGCCGCCAAGGCGTTTCTGCTGAGCTTTTCCGGAAATAGCCGCAGTCTCGTTCTCGCCGATTTCAGCGGCGCGGTGCAGGCGCGCCCACTGGATCCCCAAGGTGATGAACAACCCTGGTCTTTCTCCGCTCACCGAGGCAAAGTTCAGCAACTGATCGCCAGCCCCAACCGACGATTCCTGGTCTCGCTCGATGAGCAAGAACAGGCCAAGATCTGGGACCTCAAGGACCGCGGCTGCCGTTGGCTGCGCGGGACGTGGACCTCGGCCGCCTTTCTTGACGACGATCGATTGATCATGTCCGGAGTTGCCGACGCAACCGGGCCTCGGGGCCGGCTCGTCGTCTTCGACCGCAATCAGCGCAGCTCCAACCCGGCATTCTTTGCCCGGACGTCGGGCAAGTTCACGATCGACGATCGGCACGCCTTCACCCGGCTGACACTCTCCGCCGACGGAACCAAGCTGGCGGCCTCGACCGACCCCAGGAAAACCCCGCTCGTCTGTGTCTGGGAAACCAAGCAAGGGGCGATTGACCCACTGGATTTCCTATCCTCGACTCCGAGATGGCGTCGAGGCACTTGAGCTTTTCGACGGACGGACGCTACTTGCTCACCGCCGGCGGCTCGCCGGACAGTCGCCTCTGGGACCTGAACGCCGTCAAGGGAGCAATCGAGGCGCCCGCGGTCACCCTCTCCGACCCCAGAATTGGTGAGAGCAACAACGTCACCTGCGCCGTCATTCGTCCCAAACACAGCGACCAGATTGTCACCGGCCACCTCGACGGTCAGGTGAACGTCTGGACCTGGGCAAACGGACGAGCCAAGCTGAGCTCGCCTCGACTCGTGGACGAGGAATTCGCCGGCAGGGTCCGGACGCTCTGCTTCACCGTCCGACGGCCGAACGTCTCGCGGCGGCCGGCGATGGTACGACGATCTGGCTCGGTGAGATGGAACCGAGGCCCAGACCGATCAAAGTCCTGGAAGAACTGCGGCCGCACCATTTCGAACAAATCAATGCGCTGACCGCCTGGCCCGGCCAGTCCATTTTGATCAGCGGCAGCGACGACACGACCGTTCGCTTCTGGGATATCGCCAAGGGCGCGCTCTGGGGAACTTTTTCCACGGCCGTCAATCCGGCCGTTCCCGAGGCCGCGGCGATTCAGGAGCTCGACTGGGTCCTTTACACGCCCGACGGGCACTACGACGCATCGACCAACGGCACCAAGCTGGTGCGGTTCCGAATCAACGATCAGGGGCGACCCCTCGATCAGTTCGAAAAGACCCTATTCACGGTTCAGCTCTCCGACCAGCTGCTGAACAACGAGACGCCCCGCGTCACCCAGCAGCCACAGGATCCACCCCCGGTCTCGATCGTGGTTCCCCCTCCACCGGACCCGGCCAAGCCCGACACCAAGGTGACGATCACGATGACATCGGATGAGCTCTATGATCTTCGGCTGTACCACAACGACGTCCTGATCCCGAGCGGCCTGAAGGAGGCACAGAAGCCGCCGGCGAGAGAGATCGAGGTCCCGGTGCGACTGGTGCCGAATCGAAATCGGTTCTATGTGATGGCCAGCCAGGATGGTGCGTTCGATAGTCGTTCCGAGGACGTTGAGGTCGATTACATCGGCCCCATGGAGCCGGGCAGGCTTCACGTCATCGCTCTGGGTATCGGCGAGTATGAAAAGCGCCGGCTTCGATACGCCCAGGCCGATGCGGAGCGGCTCAGTGAAGAGTTGCACGCTCGTGGCCGCGACAAAAGCCGGCCAAGCGGGCCTGAGGTGGATACTGCCGGACAAGGAAGTGACTCGCGCAAAGGTCGAACAGGCGTTCGACGACGTCGTGGAAGCCGTCGAGAATCGACCTCAGGACACGGTCGTCGTCTTCATCGCGGGCCACACGGGCGTGTTCCAAGGCCAGAATTTCTGCCTTCTGCTCCCAGACGTTTCCGTTCCCGGACGACGCGCCGATCCTGGTAGCGGCCCGAGGAGCCGCGCCCAATCAGGGGGAAGTCAAGGTCGATCCCAAGTTCGTCCTCCCGTATTCCGTGGTGGCCCTCAACCTGATGCGACTCAAAGCCCTCAATCGCTTGGTGATCGTCGACGCTTGCCAGGCCGAGGCGATTTTTGATGACCCCCAGGTCCGCTCGCTCCAAAAGATGGATGGAAATCTCCTCGCGCAAGGTCCGAACCTCGTACGTCATGGCCGCGCGGCGAGGCGAGGAATCCCTCGAGGCCGATCCGCTGCGACACGGGATTCTGACCTACGCCCTCCTGCGCGGAATGGGCGCCATTTCCATCGCCAAGGAGCCGAAGGTGATCACCGATCTCGGCTTGCCGGCCAACGCCGACTTCAACAAGGACGGCATCCTTACGACCAGCGAGCTCAGCGCCTATGCCCGGCAGGCCCTCCCTCAAATCAGCGATGTCTTCCCCAAGTTGATCACGGACGCCCGCGCTGCGCCACGAACGGGAACCGCACCCGCGTTGCCAAAGCGGAAGCCCGAAGAGCAGAAGCTCGACCAAGAGAAGCTCGAGCAAGCCACTCGCTTGCAAAGTTCCGAGTCGTCGTTCCCCTTGGTCCCGTTGACCATCCAGCCTGCCGTGGCGGGCCCGTGACCCGATCACAAGGTCATGCCGATGGTGACCGCTTGCCCGAGCGCCCCGAACTGCTCGAGAGATCAACGTGTGGACAACATCGCAGCCCGCCGGCGTCGGGTAAGAGCCAGACTGGCGGTCGTTGAGATTCTTCCGACCGGAGCCCCTCGGCCGGCCTTCCGCCGGTTGAGAGTGCCCAAGCGGTGGCGTTTAGCGAGAAGTGCCGTTATTTCCGGCCGTTCCCAAGTGTCATCAGGCACCGCCATTCAGGGCTTGGCGAACAGGGTTCGCTCCGGCACTTCCAGCGGGATGTAACAAGCCGCGTCCTGTTCGCGCCCGCTCAGCTTGGAGACCGTGTCTCGAACGGCCTTGTCGAATTGATCCAGAGTATAGGGCGCCGCTCGATTCTGGGCGACTCCCGCCAGGCCGGCTCCCTGAAACGCCTGGAGGATCCCCAGCGCGAAGAATCCGTGCTCTTTCCGTGCGTCCCCGCGGCTCGGTTTCTCTTCGGACGCCACGAAGGTGATCACGCGCTTTTCCAGGAATAGCTCGCGCACCCAAGGCTTGATCTCGCTCGACAGCGGTCGCTCCAGCTTGTGAACGCCGTCCAGGAACAGGACGACGCGGCACCCATAATCGGCCAACTGCCCCAGCAGATCGGAGATCTCTCGCGTCGAAACGGTCGACGGGGGCGGAATGACCTGGTTGGGTGTCGGCCGTGGCGATCGCGGACCCGTCCGTCGCACTCCAGCACGTGCGAGGCGATCACGACGGCCACGACGTCCCCTTGGCCGGAATTGCTTTTCCTTCAAGAGTTTGTCCAAGTGGTCGAATTCCGCTCTTACCGAATTGGCCGAAGCCAACGAGCCGGTCAGCACCGACTGGGTTCTTGACCTTGGTCTTGGCTCCGTCAGTCGAAACCAGGTGGTCGGCGAGGAACCTGGCAAGCTCCTTCGGCATCCTTGTCGGCGTATTTCAACGGCGACAACTGGGGATTGGCGAATTGCTCGCTACCGATGCTGACCACGAAAAACCGCGGTGGCGGCGCTTGGACGGAGGCTGCGACTGGGCGGCAGATAAACCAGGTCGATGGTCTCGGTCCGCCGGCCGCCATTCACACTGGTGGCCTCAACCGCCAGACGCACCCGGCGGTTCGGCGTCAGCTCGACCGACAGCTCCTCGGACTGCTCGGACACGGGATCGGCGAGCTTGGCCACGAGAATCGATCGTTCGTCGACAATGACCCGGCGGTCGCGAATACGCGAATCGCCCTCCGCGACGATCTTCAGTTTCAACTTTGGATTGGGAACGGTGACCGCCCAGAGCACGCCGGGCGCGGGCAGCCGCATTCCTCCTTCGATCGAACCGAAAGGAGAATCCTGGGAGGTTGATTCGTCGACGACGACGCCGTCCGGCGCCGTTCCGGCTGGCAATGCCACCAGGTTCGGATCGCCCAGCCGCCAGAGCTGGTCCAAGATCTCGGGGCGGTTCATCGTGCGGGCGTAGGTGACGATCGGGACGAAGTCGGTCGGCCGGACCGAGTCGTGGGGGGGGTTGGTGTGCCAGCCCAGGAACCGCGAGTCACCGGCGATCGAGGTGTCGTAGTAACCCTGCGGCGTCCAGACCACCCACTGCTTGTTCGTACTCCCAGAAGGAGCGTCAACGCGGGGTTGTCTCGCTTGGTTGAGGGAAACGCCTGGGGAAACTCGAGGTCGAAGAAGTCTCCGAACTGAGGGAGGAAAACCCGTCTCCGAACGAATATTCCGATCCCGTTGACGCCGGGAGGCTCCTTGATCGACCAGCTCGACGAATCGTGGCGATCTCCTCGGCGCTGTTCGGCCGCGCCGGACTGCTCCTGCAAGCGAAGCCATCGTCTCGCGATATAGGCGGCGATCGTCTCGGGCTTACGCGTAGATCCGCCGGCCGATGCCGGCGACGCGGATCACGTCGCCCGTTTGCAGCCCCATCGCGGCGGCGAAGCTCCGATGGCGTCACTCTCCTTGACCGCCCATTCGCCGTTCGCCCCCTGCTGAAAGGTTGCGCCCAGGCCAGGGATCGTGTCGCACCCGCGCAAGGGATAGAGCATGACGGTCTGATCCGAGCGAACTGCTGGCCAGCCAGCGGCCGTCGGGCGAAGGGGCCACCGAGACGACCGGGGCGGAGTGACCCGTGAATACACGGACGCGCTGGCCGGTCTCGAGATCGAAGACCACGATTCCGGACTCGGTACCGATCGCCACGGTCGGACGCGGATGGCCGGGCCGCGGGCGGTATGAACGTGGACGACCACCAGAGCCGGTCCGTCGCCGGATCGAGGATGAGCGGCACGCCGCCGCCCGTCGGCGTTGACCAGCTCCAGCCGATACTGGTTGATGCTTCCCTCGATCCTCCAGCCTTGATATTCCGTGACCGCGCGCTGGAGCTCGCCGCGCGGGACCTTGCGTCGCTGGCGCTTGCCCAGGTCGAATCCGTCGTAGATCTGAGGGGGATTGGCCGGGTTGAACGGCTCGCGCGTGAAGCCGATCGCCTGGCTATCCGCCGTGAAGCCGATATCGAACGGGGTACTTCCTTCGCCTTTGAGCTCCTGCGGCTGCTCGGGCCAGATTGCGCCATGTCCTGGATGTAGATCTCTTGAGCCGCTCCCTCCGGAATAGGCCAGCCGGCTCCCATCAGGGCTGAAGCGCCAAGGATCGGACCCACCCGGGCACCGGGACGCTGATGCACGATGTTCCCGGCGGGCATGCCCCGAATTTCCAGGTCACAAGCGAGCACCCTGGCGATCGATATGTCGGCCCTGTCGCTCTTGCTGCTCACGGCCAGGCGGCCGTCGGGATGAAAGGTCAGGGACTCGACCGGTCCCTGTCCTGCGCGCCTCGGGAGCGCGACGGGAGCGACCTGGGAAAGACTTCTGGGCGTCGAACTCGAACAGAGGACCCTCGCTCGCGTCCGATGACGATGCAGCTGGCCGTCGGGGCTATAGGCCAAGGTATTGATCTGATCGGCGTTGGTGATCGGGACTCGCGAGTCCACGCGAATCGCCTTGGTTGACGTCCCAGAGCCGTAGGCAGCCGTCGGCGCCGCCGTGGCCAGCCGCTGGCCATCGGGGCTGAAGGCCGAGCGTGTTGACCGTTCGGACAGGGGCGTTGGCTGCGCGGTGGAGGTCAAGGCACGTAGCGGACGAAAACTCGGTACGTCCCAGAGAATCACGGTTTCATCGCTGCCTCCCGAGGCGAGGATGCGGCCGGTCGGGTCGAAGGCCAAGGCGAGCACGGTGTTGCGATGCGCGATCACCCGAGGTCGTTATTGAGCGGCGGGATGAGCCGCGCCACGACTTCGCCGGTGGGAATGCGCTCCAGGCCGGGGACGCGGTAGATCGTGATGTCGCCGCGCTGGCCTCGATCCCATAACCCGCGACCGCCAGGAGCGACTGACCCTGATCGTCCGGCTTCGGCGTCACGGCCAAGGCGTAGATGTTCCCCGGGCACCCCTCCAGATCATCGGTCGGATCGATCGAGCCAGGTGCCCGCCTTCGCCCTCGGGGAAATCCCAGACCTTCACGACCTTGTCCTCGCCGCCGGAGAAGAGGGTGTCGGCATCCTGCCAGACCAAAGCCCGGACCGGCGCATGATGTCCGCCGGTCTCGGCAACGAGGATCGGTTTCTTGAAGTCGCGGATGTCGGCCTGCCCTTGGGCCGGACTTGCCCTGAAAATGCCCAGGAATAACACGAGCAGAATGGCGGTCCATCTCGGATCGAAAGGCATCAGTCGTCCCAGCCGTTGACGTCGCTCTCGCGGTCTGAATCGTTGTGGTGCATCTGGGGCCTCGTGCTGGCGAATATCTCACAGCGGGTGAAACCGGTCTCAACGGCTCGATGACACCCATCCTAATCTCTTACACTACTACGATTTCAGCGTCGATTCGTGATCTTTGCGGAAAAAGACGCCCAAGACCGGTTTTTTCCAGAAAATGGAAAAAGACGACCGTCGTACGCATTTTGACCGCCGCGACTGGCCGCGGTGGCTCCTCTGATTGTTGCATCGGGCCTATATGCCGTCTAATATTCACGCTGTGAAACGACCTCGGCAGACACCAAGATCTTGAAGATCCGGTGAGGAACACAAACCATGGGTGTTGATTCAGGAGCCCTGATCAAGACGCTGAACCCGACCTGTCTCAATGCTCTGCAGGGTGCGGCGGGGCTTTGTCTGTCGCGGACGAACCCCACGGTGGAGATCGAACACTGGCTGTTCAAGCTGGCCGAGACACCCAACACCGATCTGACCAAGGTCTTTCGCCATTTCGAGGTCGACACCTGCGCGACTGCTGGCCGACTTGACCAAGGTTCTCGACCAGTTGCGGACCGGCAACCAACGGACGCCGACGCTGTCGCACCGGGCTCGATCAACTTCTCCGCGCGGCCTGGGTCATGGCATCCGTCCAGTACCAGGCGGCGAAGGTGCGTTCGGGTGTCTTGCTGCTGGCGCTGCTGGACGATGAGGAACTGGGCCGTCTGGCACGTGACGCCTCGCGCGAGCTGGCGAAGATCAAGGTCGAGTCTGCTCCAGCCCAACCTGATGAAGCTAGTCGCCGGTTCGAGCGAAGACGTGGGTCCCGCGCCCCGGTCGGACGCCGGCGCCGGAACAGGGGCACAGCCGGCGGGAGTTTCCCAGACACCCGCTCTGGACCAGTACACGGTCAATTTGACCGGACGGGCCAAGAACGGCGAGATCGACCCGGTGATCGGCCGCGAGCCCGAGGTCCGCCAGATGGTCGACATCCTGATCCGCCGCCGCCAGAACAATCCCATCCTGACCGGGGAGGCGGGCGTCGGCAAAACGGCCGTGGTGGAAGGTCTGGCGCTGCGAATCGCCCAGGGAGATGTTCCTGAAGTGCTCAAAAATGTCGTGATCCGCACTCTCGACCTGGGATTGCTCCAGGCCGGTGCTGGAGTCAAGGGGGAATTCGAGAATCGGCTCAAGCAGGTCATCGCCGAAGTCAAGGGCTCTCCCGTACCGGTCATCCTGTTCATCGACGAGGCACACACCATGATCGGAGCCGGCGGTCAGGCCGGCCAGAGCGACGCGGCGAATTTGCTCAAGCCTGCGCTGGCGCCGTGGCGAGCTCCGCACGATCGCCGCCACGACCTGGGCCGAATACAAGAAGTACTTCGAAAAGGACGCGGCGCTGGCGCGACGGTTCCAGGTCGTCAAGGTCGAGGAACCCGACGAGGACCGCGCCACGCGGATGATGCGTGGGATCACCGGGATGCTGGAGAAGCATCACGGGGTCCGAATCCTGGATGAGGCCGTCGAGAGCGCCGTCAAGCTCTCGCACCGCTATATCCCCGCCCGGCAACTCCCGGACAAGTCCGTCAGCCTGCTCGACACCGCGTGCGCTCGCGTCGCGATCAGCCAGAACGCCATCCCACCCGCCGTCGAGGACTGCCGCCGCAACATCGATCATCTCAAGCTCGAAATCGGCATCCTCGATCGTGAAGGGGCTACCGGAGCACGACACGGCGAACGGATCGCCGAGACCAAGAAGTCGCTCGAGCACGCCGCAGGCCCGTCTGGCCGAGCTCGAGAAACGGTGGGAGGACGAGAAGAAGCGCGTCGAGGAGATCCGCACGCTCGCCAAGACCATCGAGACCCGCTATCTCGAGGAGAAGAAAGCCTACTCGCAAACCGACCGCCGGCAAAGCCGACGCTCCGGACTTTCCAGCCTTCGGCCGGAGCTAGTCGCCTTGCAGGTCGACCTCAAGACCAAGATGGACGCCCTGCGAGCGGTCCAAGGGCGAGTCGCCCCTCTTGCAGGTCTCGGTCGACTCGCAAACCATCGCCGAGGTGATCGCCGGCTGGACCGGCATTCCGGTTGGCAAGATGCTCGCGGACGAGATTCAGACCGTGCTCAAGTTAAGGTCGAAGCTCGAAGAGCGCGTCATCGGGCAGTCGCACGCCCTGGAGGCGATCGCCCAGCGGATCAAGACCGCCCGTGCCAACCTCACCGACCCACGGCGGCCGATCGGCGTTTTCATGCTGGTCGGCCCCAGCGGTGTCGGCAAGACCGAGACGGCCGTGGCCCTGGCCGATGCACTCTATGGCGGCGAACGCAACTTGATCACGATCAATATGTCGGAGTACCAGGAAGCCCACACGGTCTCGAATCTCAAGGGCTCTCCCGTTGGCTACGAAGGCCACGGGCAAGGGGGTATCCTCACCGAGGCCGTCCGTCGCCGGCCGTACAGCGTCGTTCTGCTCGACGAGGTCGAAAAGGCCCATCCCGAAGTCCTGGTCCTCTTCTTCCAGATCTTCGACAAAGGGACTCTGGAGGATAGCGAGGGACGCGAGATCGACTTCAAGAACACGATCATCCTCCTGACCTCGAACGTCGGCACGGATACGATCTTGAAGCTCTGCAAAGACCCCGAGACGACTCCCACGCCCGAGGTCTTGGCGGAGGCCATCCGCCCCGACCTGCTGGGCGCCAAGACCGAGCGAGGCGTCCAGATCTTCAAGCAAGCCTTCCTCGGCCGCTTGATCGTGGTCTCCTACTATCCGATCGCCGATAACGTGCTGCGCCAGATCATCCGGCTCCAGCTCGGCCGCATCGCTCAGCGGATGCGGCAGAATCATAACGCCCAGTTCACCTACGGCGAAGAGCTGATCGAGGGCATCGCCGGCCGCTGCCGCGAAGTCCAGAGCGGCGCGCGGAACGTCGATCACATTTTGACGCGCAGCCTGCTTCCCGAGATCTCCCAGGAAGTCCTCACCCGAATGGCCCAGGGTCAAACCTTGAGCCGGGTCCACGTCACGATCGATGACAAGGGAGCCTTCCAGTACGCGCTCGAGTAAACCGCATGACCTAAACCACGATTTCACCGACTTCTTACACGCGAGATTTATCGCCTTGACCGATAATCCGATCTTGTTAAATTGTACGAAGATTTCAACCCAACCCCTGTTGTTGCAGAAGCGGCCGTTCAGGACGAACACGAGTGATCCATCAAGGAACGATGAATATGCAACGACGCAAGTCGCTTTTGCGATGGTTCAAGGGATTGTCGATCGGTGTTCTTGTGACGCTCGTTGTTACGCGCCATTGTTGCGGCGATGTATTGTACTCAGGCAACGGGGCGTCTGCTTACGTCATCGTACTCGGCCACTACGATAATCAGGACGGCTCGATTCCCGCCTCCCTCAGCGGCTCAGCCACAGTCAAGTACACCATCTACCCTTTTACACCTGGCGGTTCAAGCAACGTGACGGCTACGGCGTCGGCTTCCGCCACCAATGGAGCAACTAACTTACTTCAGATTCAGAACTATTTATCAGCGACTGCGGCACAGGGACAAGTCGTCGGGGCGTTTTCGCCAACTGCTCCGGAGTCCCAAGCCTCGGCAACCTGGGGCAACGTTGCCGCCACAGTGCAAGCACCGGCCGGGAGTCCGCTGCCTTCCTCGATTCAACTCGACTTTCGGATCAATTATCAGAATCCCGACCCCACGGTGTTCACTGCGTTAGGCATCCCGAATAATGGTCTCGGCTGGCCAGCCAACCCGTTATCCCTTACTGTAAATGGATATCCGATTTATCTCACAGGTGCGGGAACGCCTCTACAATCCGGCGAGCAGCCCGTGCAGACCCTGCCTAATGGGATGCTGTCGGGAACCTTCCATCTGGATTTGCCACTTTCCTCGTCGGGAACGAGCTCGCTTTTCAGCATTAGTCTGGGTTCGGATCTCGCGGCTTTGGGACAGACGCTGAGCGACACGAAATCCTTGTCGCTGTTGGGTATTTACTTACCCGACGGAACACCCATCCCGGCGGACTACAACGTTACGTTCGACTCCGGCGAGCCCGCGCCGCTGCCTCCGCCGAGCGTTCCCGAGCCGACGCCGCTGGCGGTTTGGGGGATTCTCACCGGAATTGGCGCACTCATCGTTCACCGACGGAAATCAAGAGCCTGAGTGCTCCGCGAAGAATGCGCTATCCCAGCGACAAGAGCCGCGCGAACGCGGCTCAAAAATCGATGGCCCCGCGCGGCCGCGGTGCTTCCTCCGGAACGCAAAGCCGGAAAAGTTCTTCCAGCTTGCGGCGGAAATTCCAGTCCTTTGTGAGCTGACAGACTCGATCGAAATCCGCTTTGCTCATGTAACCGTGGTACACCAGCTTGCGACCTTCGGCGTCGAAGTGAAACCGATCCTTCAGATCAGGCGGGAAATTCGAATCCCTCCGGCAGCTTGTCGAGCTTGACGAAGTGATCCATGAGACCCTCCATCAATTCCAATTTTCTTGCACTGACACCCAGCGAGACGATTCAGCCAGCCGGGTCGGACATCATCGGCTGGATGCGATCCGGCGGCTACGCGCCCGATGCCCCTGTGAAATGTCCGATTGCACCCTGAGACGATCAGTTCAGCGACGATGCCGAGCTGGGTGTCCGTAGTCACTGGGAGAGGAAAGCATCGAAGGTCGCAGCATTATCTAATACCGGGACCTCGCAAATGCGAGACATTCGCCGACGCATTTTTGTGGTCAGCGCACCGTGATTGTTAACGCAAGTTAAGGGTAGGGGGGATCACCTCGACTTTGCGGCGGTGACGTTGGAATAGATTGAGATTGACAAATCGGTGGACACTCTGGGAGATGAAACGACGATGACTCGACGACAGACGAATACGGCTCGTGCTGGCGACCGTGGTGCTGATCACGACCTGTCGTTGGGTATTGGACAGGACAAGCCGAAGCTCGGCTACAAGGACACGCCGATGCTGCCGGGGGGCAAGTGGCACGTGCACGACGGCGACCGTCCCCAGCCGCCGGTGATCGACCCGGGCACGCGCAGCACTCAAGAGCAGCCCGGCCGTCCACCTCCGACGCCATCGTCTTGTTCGACGGCAAGGACCTGTCCCACTGGCGAACTCGCAGGAGATCGGCCAGCGGCGTGGAAGATCGAGGAGGGCGCGCTCGTCATCAAGCCGGGCGCCGGCGATCTCATCTCCAAGGACGAGTTTGGTGATTGCCAGCTCCATCTGGAATTCGCCGCGCCCGTTCCTGCCCCGGGGTCGCGACCAAGGTCGCGGCAATAGCGGCGTGATGTTCTTCGGCCGCTACGAGATCCAGGTTCTCGACAGCTTCCAGAACCTGACCTACGCCGACGGCCAGGCGGCCGCCATCTACGGCCAGTACCCGCCACTGGTCAACGCCGCCCGCGAGCCGGGCCAATGGCAGACCTACGACATCATCTTCACCGCACCTCGGTTCAAGCAGGACGGCTCGCTGGAGTCGCCCGCCTTTGTCACGATGCTGCACAACGGCGTTCTGGTACACAACCATACACCCTTCCTCGGCCCGATGTCCTATCGGCCGCTGCCCAAGTACACGCCGCACGGGCCCAAGGGGCCGATCCTTCTGCAGGACCACGGCAACCCGGTCCGGTTCCGCAACATCTGGGTCCGTGAGATCAAAGGCTATGACCAATCTTGAGCCACGCATCGTTGCCAAGCGGGTCGGCGCAAATCCGGTTCACCCCAAGCGACAATCTCGCGATG
>CAWAAW010000045.1:0-146023 GCA_963779785.1 uncultured Planctomycetota bacterium | reverse complement strand
ACGATGCTTCGTTATAGTCAATAGAATTACCGTGCCTTGAATGCCTGGAAGCCCGCGCCCGCCCACACGCATGCAACGAGGATTCTCCAGATGGGCAAAATCACAAGACGCATTCTTGTGACCTTCGGCGTCCTGATGCTGGCTACATTGGCCGTGCTGCAGCGCCGACCCGCTGCAGCCAGCAACCAAGCGCAACGCCACGTCAGACGACCAGGACGACAAGAATGCCCCGCGGCCAAACGTCCTGATTATCGGCGCGAGCTCGTTGACTTACCCCGTTGAATTGACTCGATTGGTGGGAGCCATGCTTGAGAGCAGCGGGATTCAAATGAACCTCGAAGGAAAATATCCCTCGGCTCGACGCAGTGAACGAGATCTTGGGCTCAACGAAAAAGTGGGATTATGTCATCATGGATGCCTGGCATCTCGGTCGGGAGCAAGTCGAAAAGGACCCGGCCCGCGCGTCCGTGCCACCCGGATTTCCGAACGCCGTATCTGCTTTCGTAAAGGAAGTCCGCGCTCATAGTCCCGGATGCAAAATCATCCTTTTCCCCTGGTGGATTCCTCGTGGACCCAAAGTGACGAACGAAGGCGCCATGGAAGTGTTTCGAAGCTGCGTCGAACAAGCCGAAGCGAACAGACATCTGGGTGGCGACGACCGGACCCGCCTTTATGGAAGCTCGTCTGGAACGACCGGACCTGAAGATCACGAAAAGCAAAACGGACGCTCATCCCGGTAAGGAGGTGCTTATATCAACGCCTGCTCTCTTTACGCAATTATCACCGACAAGAGTCCCGTGGGATTGCCTGCGACGTTAGAAATGAAATCCACGGATGGAAAGAAGGAGAGTTTTGCGATCGCAGCAGACGACGCAAAGTATCTGCAAAAACTTGCTTGGAAGGTCTATCAGCGCGAAATCAAGAACACCAAACCGGCGCAGTAAGAGTCGTGCATCCGCGGCTTCGCGGTGGGTAACCCGATGAACATGGCCACGGTCATCGGCGTTTATGCGTCGCTCTGCCGCGATCTAGGCGTTCATTCCGATTCTGTAGGCGAACTCTCGAAGTTCACGTCGCCAGTCACACGGCATGCGACGTGTGCCGAGGAATTCTGACTTCGCTCGAACCGCGGCAAAAGACGCTCCGGTGTTGTCGGACCAATGGCGGTAGCTAAGCGTAACTCGTTCTCAGAAAAAGAGTTGTGTCGCGACGAATTTCCCATCAGGTATAATAATTATGATAGATGCATTTTTCCATGCGGCTTGATTTGAGGTTAAATTCGCTATCGACATTGAATGTTAATATCTACAATAATAGAAAACATTTCTGGCGACCGCTTAAACTCCAATGGCATAAGCCGTTACGCTTAAGCTAGCGCCATTCGTTTTGTCGGACCGACGCTAAATGGACCCCAGTTCGAAGTGACCGGTGCGGGAACCGTAGAGCCGGAGGACGTGCGCCGGCTCGGTTCAAGTCCAGTTGTCCCGACTATCTTTCTGAACAAGCCCATCGTCGTTTTCGGCGATGAGCTTCTTACTTGGAATCACGGTGTTGTTAATCTGGCAAGCCGAGTTCAGACGGCGTCCGGCACCATAAGGGCGGTCGCAGACGAGTGCGGGTAAACCCCGTCCTTGACCTGGAGTTTTCCGCGGCCTCAGGGTCGGTGCTTGGGCTCGTCTGCGGGCCTCGCCAGCTTGGCCCGCCACTCGGCCGCCTTGTCCTTCTTGCCCCAGGCCTCGTAAAGCTGGACGACCCGCTCGGCGGCTTCGGTCAGGCGGGGCGTATCCGGCGCGGGAATCTTGGACTCGCGGGCCTTCATGCCCTCGTATCCGGCCAGGATCAGAGGCTCGGCGTCGGCGAACTTCTTCTGGCCGACCAAGCTGCCGCCGAGCTGGGAGCGGGTGTTGAAGGTGGTCCAGTCGTCGGGCTGGGCCTTCTCGCGGCGGCCCAGGCATCGGCGCGCCAGACGGCTCGGCCAAGGCCCACTCCTTGGAGGCGAGATACGCCCCCGCCAGGTTGTTCATAACCCGAAGCGTAGTGGGGTGAATTGGCCCGAGCTTCGACTCCATTTGCTTGAGGGTCGCCTCGTACAGCTTGATGGCCTGGCGTCGGTGCGGCCGGCGGCGAGGTAGGCGCCGGCGAGGTTGTTGCGGCTGGTGAGCGTGTCGGGGTGGTCGGGGCCGAGCTTCGACTCCAGTTGCTTGAGGGTCGCCTCGTGCAGCTTGATGGCCTCGTCCGTGCGGCCGGCTGCCTTGTAGGCCGCGGCGAGGTTGTTGCGGCTGGTGAGCGTGTCGGGGTGGTCGGGGCCGAGCTTCGACTCCCGTTGCTTGAGGTTCGCCTCGTGCAGCGTGATCGCCTCGATCGTCCGGCCGGCGGCGCAATAGGCCGAGGCGAGGTTGTTGCGGCTGGTGAGCGTGTCGGGGTGGTCGGGGCCGAGCTTCGACTCCCGCTGCTTGAGGGTCGCCTCGAGCAGCTTGATGGCGTCGGTCGGTGCGGCCGGCGGCCAGGTAGGCGATGGCGAGGTTGTTGCGGCTGGTGAGCGTGTTGGGGTGGTCGGGGCCGAGCTTCGACTCCTGTTGCTTGAGGGTCGCCTCGTGCAGCTTGATCGCCTCGTCGGTGCGGCCGGCGGCGCGATAGGCCACGGCGAGGTTGTTGCGGCTGGTGAGCGTGTCGGGGTGGTCGGGGCCGAGCTTCGACTCCCGTTGCTTGAGCGTCTCCTCGTGCATCTTGATCGCGTCGTCGATGCGGCCGGCGGCCGCGTAGGCCACGGCGAGGTTGTTGCGGCTGGTGAGCGTGTCGGGGTGGTCGGGGCCGAGCCTTGTTTGGCGCAGCTCCACGGCGCGCTCGTGCTGCCGGATCGCCAGCGGGGCATCACCCAGTACAGGTACGTTGTCCCCAGCGTGTCGCGGACGTCCGCCTCGACGATCGGCTGATCCTGGAACGCACCGGCGATCTTCGGCTCGGCGGCGTCGACCGCCTTGCGGACCGTCACCTCCACCCCCAGGCCACCCTCCTGGCCCTCGGGCCGGGCCGACGCGAGGACGTCGTTCTTGAGGAAGCCCAGAAC
This sequence comes from uncultured Planctomycetota bacterium, assembly GCA_963779785.1. Taxonomy (GTDB): domain Bacteria; phylum Planctomycetota; class Planctomycetia; order Isosphaerales; family Isosphaeraceae; genus CAVRFS01. The sequence goes on along the minus strand of CAWAAW010000045.1, from coordinate 142,956 downwards.
GGCCTCGGATCGCTTTCGAGCCTCCTCCGACTGCGCCAATGCCTCCTGCACATCCGCCTTGGCCTTCGTCTCCGCTTCCAGGGCGCGCGAGGTCTTTTCGTTGGCCACTTTCAACGCCCGGTTGGACCGGGTCTGCACGGCCAGCACGGCGGCCAGCCCGACCACTCCGGCCAACACGGCCATCGCCGCCCCGGTCACCAGCGAGCGATTCCGCCGCGCCCAGCGCCGCGCCCGGCGTGAGACCGGCTCGCGCCAGGCAGTCACCGGCTCCTCGGCCATCCACCGCTCGATGTCCTCGGCCAGCGCCGGCACGAGCCATACCGGTCCTCGGGACGAAGCGCCATGGCCTTGAGGCAAACCGCCTCCAGCGCCCGGTCGAGCGACGGATCAATCGCGGCGCGGTGGTCGGAACTCCCCGCGCTGCACGCCGCGGGATCACGTCCATCGGGTCGCCGGCATACGGCGGCACGCCAGTCGAGCAGGCAGTAGAGCGTGGCACCCAGGCTGTAGACGTCGGACCCCGGCCCCAAGCGATCCAGGTCGCCTCGGGCTTGCTCCGGGCTCATGTAGGCCGGCGTCCCCAGCGCGCTGCCCGGCAGGGTCTCGGACACTGCCGCTGGCCGAGGAGCACCTCAGCGTCTGCTCTCCCGATGACCGGGTCGGACTTGCCGGTCGTCTTGGCCAGGCCCCAGTCCACCACCAGGGTCTCGCCGTGGCGGCCCACGATCACGTTGCCCGGCTTGATGTCCCGGTGCAGCACGCCCCGGCTGTGGGCATAGTCGATCGCGTTACAGACATCCGTGAACCGCCGCAGGAGCTGGCGCAGCTCCAGCGTCTGCCGCCCGGGGTCGTTCTTCAACGCCTCGTCGGCGTGAAACCGCTCGATGGCCTCCTTGAGACTGTCACCGCGGATGAACCGCATCGCATAGTACGGGCGGCCGTCGGCGTAGGTCCCCAGTCCGTAGACCGGAACGATCCCGGGATGCTCGAGCCCGCCTGTGACCTCGGCTTCGAGCAGAAATCGCTGTCGGCTGGCGGGGTCGTCGGCGTGGTTGTCGAGGATCTGCTTGAGCGCCACTTCGCGGTGCAGCTCGGAGTCGAGGGCGACGAAGACATCGCCCAGTCCGCCTCGGGCGTGAGGCCGCAGGACGCGGAATCGCTGGCCGTCGGAGGTGGCCGAGCCGACGTGATAGGTGGCGGTGCGGTCTGCCTCGTCGCCAGTCGGGATCGAAGTCGCACCGAGATGGATGAGCGAGGCCTCGATGTCGGCATCGCCCACCCGGGCCAGGCTGTCGCGAGTGGAACGACCGGCGGGGAGCGCGGCCAGGCTCTGCTCGGTGCTCCCGCCGTGCTTCTTGAGGTGAAGGCCCACCATCGCCTCGACCACGCCGCGCTGGTCAGCATCGAGGTCGCCGCGGGCGACGAGGCGGTCGGCCAGGGTGCGGGTCTTGTCCAGTGTCCAAGCTTGGAACGCGGCGACGAGCTGGGACTGGTCGATCAGGCCGATCTGAAGAGCAAGTAATCCGAAGAGGAGGTTGCGGTTAGCGTCAGCATTGGCCATGGGCGGATCTCCGTGACGTCAGGCCGGGCCGCGGGCGCTCGGTCCCCTGCCAGGGAGGCCACCGTCCGATCCGCAATCCTGATCGGTTGGATTATCGCATAATCAAGCAACTTATACAACCCGGTCGCAGCCGTTCCTCTGGCCGACCAGTCCCGCGACAATGCTCTTGGCCGATCGGACGGTTCTCCGCTCGCCCAGGATTCTCCCGCTCCGTCACCATTCGCAGGAAGCAAGACGCTCCAACGGCGGCTAGGTCGCCTTGGTCGATCCGGCGGCGGGAACTTCGCCCGGGTGTTCTCGGAAGCTCTCGAAGCTCTGCTGGAACTTGGGAGCGAGCTCGTCGAACCGCTTCGACTCGACAGTGTATTTGACCTCGTAGTCGAACCGGAGGCCGCGGAACCGCCGCTCGATGATGGTCATCGAGAACGGACCGCGGCTGGTCCGTACGATCGTCTCGAGAGCCTGGACCTTGCCTTGCGAGACGACCTTGCAAGCGAGAATCTCACACTTGGGGTCTTCCCGGCGCAGATCTTCGGGCAACTGTTTGGCCAGCTCCTGGAGGTCGACCTTTCGATGAGGGTGGGCCAAGACCAGGAGATTGTCGGACCAGACACCGTGCGACGGGCCGTTGGCAAACAAAAGGGCAACCTCACTGGGAGCCAGGACGGGACTCCAGCCCGCCGGCAGGTCGACTGCGAATTTGTACTCGCGCTGAATCCATCGATTCGAGGTTTTCGTGAGCAGATCAGCGCCGGTGTTCGGGGTTGAGAAGCTCGTGGCGATGATCAAGGCGTCGAAGGCCGGACGAACCTTGGCATAGACCGAGTCCTCGGCGTTGAGGATGAAGGTGTAGAGCTGCCGGTTGGCGATGGTTCGACACGCTCACTTCGCGCCAGAAGCCACCCGCGTCGGGGTGGAACTCCCAGATCGTCTCGAGTCGCTCGCCCCGGGCATCCTTGATGAGTCGGTTCGTGGCCAGCTTGCCGCTGGGACGGCCATTTTTCTTGGCGGTCGTGTCGATTCGGGTCCGATAATCGTCCAGGCTTTCCGGAGCCAGCCCGAGCTCGCACGCCGCCACCCCGGGTCGTCCAAATTCGTCCTGCGGAATGATCGCCACGAACACCCGATCCTCCTGCTCGTGCTCGGCGATCGTCCAGGCCTTGGGGATCTTGGTCGTCACGCCGTACTTGGGTGCCTCGAACGGCACTGTCGGCGGAAGATCGGGCACAGGGTCGGCGGTGGCCAGGGAAATCAGCAATAGCAATAGCGTGCTAGCCATGGTCAAGTGTTCAACTCGAAAAAGGATGCAATGGGGACCATTGGAATTGGATTAGAATCCCAAAACGGGCTTTCAACGAACAGCCTTCACGTTGATTGACCTCAAAGATCTCTTATGATCTTGACGATTTTTCGCGACGGCCAACGGTTCACCGCCTTTCTCACATATCACGAATGTAATCCGCCGCATAGGACCGGATCTGCTTGCCGTTCAGCACGTGGAATGTGCGCAGGCGTTCGAGGAGCTGGCCGCTGAATCGCTTGAGCGGCAAGATGGACGATCTTGCGGCCGTATTTGCGGGCCAACCGCCTCCAGGCGGCCGGCGGGATTCTCGGGCTGACAACCGCGACATGCCGGTCCTGGCTGTGCAAGAACGCCGCGGCGAGCAGCCGTTCCTCCAGGGTGTCGGTGAAGTCGAAGCGCGGGTCGACCCAGACGTCGGGGATGGCTCGGGGCGGAAAGATGAACAGGGCGCCGCCGTACTGGGCCTGGGCGATCCCGGGCCCGACCAGGTTCTTCATCGGATCGGTCGCATAGAAGGCCAATGTCGATTCCTCGGCGTGCTCGGCGTACCAGGTCGTGCGATTGGTGTACAGCTCGGGGTCCGCGGGCAGATCGAACAGGAAGACGACCGTGTCGATCGAGCCCCGGCTCGGTGGCACGACCTTGACGTAGAGCTCGCCTTTGTGCCAGTTCCGCAGAGTCTCCCTGATATCGATGCCGTCGCGAACGCTGGTGGTGAACTTCTCGGTACGCGCCAGGTCGGCGCCGATCAATGCCTTGGCCTGGTCGCGCACGTGGCGGTGAAAGCTCTCGATCCGGTCGTCCTCCGGCGGCCAGGAGCACATGCCGAACGGATCCCAACGCTGCCGCCAGCGTGTCTGCTCCTCCTTGGGCGGCCTGGGCCGCAGCTCGCAGGTCCGCCAGGAGAGCGATTGGCCGGGCAGCCGGCTGACCATCGGCCCCGTGCCCCAGAGGGGTACCTCGGCCTGGTTGATCCCCATGCGCACCAGGCCCGGCTCGTCAAATCGCTCCGAAGGATCACCCTCGATTGGCGATCGCGCATGAGGATACTCGCGGGCCGTCTCGGCCAGCGCCAGCGCAAAGTCATCGCCGGCCGTCTGCTGGGCGGCCACGATCAGCGTGTACAGGTCGGGCGTCAGCCGGCGGTCGACGAGCGACAGGTTGCGGATATAGCGAAAATAGACCGACGAGCAGCTGCGGCGTGATCCGCTGGGCGATCTTGGGATGTTTCCGCCGCAGTCGCTCGCGGGCGTCAAGCACCAGCTCCTTGACTCCGTCGACCGACAGGTTGTCGTCGGGCGTCAGCTCGCGTCGGCCGCGCTCGTATAAGCGCGGTAATGTAAGGCAGCTCACCCAACACGAAGATCAGAGTGCGCGGATCGACACCGAAGGTCGCCATCGGTGAGAAGAACGTCTCGGGCTCCGGCGGCTCGGGACGACTGTGAAAGGCATCGCGAATCCAGGGCCAGTCCAGGATCGAACAGACGAAGAGAGTCAAGCGGTATCGTGAATCCAGCTCGCGGAGCCGCGCGGCCATCCAGGCGACGCGCTCGGCGTTTTGACCGGGGACCGGAGGCGGGACCGCCGCCAGCAGCGCCGCCGCGAATCGCTCGGGGCTCACCCGTTTCAGCGCGTACGGGTCGGGGAAAAGGCCCGTGATCGGCACGAAGCGGGGCGTCTCCAGATCGATGAACTCGCGCGCGATCCGCTCGCCTCGCGCCGTCCGCAGCGCGGCGATGACTCCCTGGCAAGGGTCGATCGGCACGTAGCTGAAACCGAGCTCCGCTTCGTCCGGGCCGCCGTCGGTCTCCGCATCGCGCTGCACCACGACCGAGATCGCCGGGAGCTGTTCGATCGCCGTCTCGACGTTCTCTTGAAACGACGGCGGTAACGGGACCGCCACGCAGTCATACGGTCGTTTGCAGCAACTCCTCCCGGACCTGGATCGCGAAATCCCCCGAGCCGTGGATGATCGGCATGACTCGGATCCGCGGACTGATTGCCAGGAAATCGTCGGAGGACACCGGTGACGAGCCCATCAATGACTCCCTGCAAACGAAGCCAGGCTGTAACCTGACTCGCTCGCGTTTTCATTCGCCAGTTACGCTGCTCTATATTAGTGTAACGTCGCGGCTCAGCGAGAGCGACGGAAGTCTCGAGTCGTGCCGTTCGAGGGGATTCTTGGTCATGCCTGCGCTTCTGCAATGCGATTCGCCGCTTGTTCCCCCCCTTGAAGATCCGGACCAAGTTCTGGATCAGCGTGAGCCTGCTCGCGCTCTATGGCCTCTTGGTCAGCGTGACCGTGGACGTCGAACATCTGCCGCATATTGATTGGGGGGCCGAGTCGACGGTCCTCAACGGGCTCGTCCTCGGCTTCCTCGATCGCGTTTCGGAACAACCACGCTTATGAACGCTGGTGGGAAGCGCGCAGACACTGGGGCCAATTGATCAACGACAGCCGGAACCTCTGTTTGAAGGTTTGGGCCTTGAACGGGATCGAGTCGACCGACCGCGATGCAATCGGCCGGTCTGTGATCACGTTTGGCGTCGCGCTCATGAATCACCTTCGCCGTCGCGACGGATCGGATGAATCGGCGATCGAGAATGACGCTCGGCAAAGGCCAAGGCCACCAACCGATCCAGGTGGCCGGCGCGATCTACGAGACCCTGACCCGGTGGCAGTCCGAGGGACGATTGGATGGTTGGACCTTGCTCTGGCTCAACGCGGAAGTGAAGAGCCTGATGGACATTTGCGGCGCGTGCGAGAAGATCCGGAACACACCGCTTTCCTCGTCCTATCGAGCCCTGCTTCGCCACGGGATTGCCCTGTACCTGGCAATCGCCCCTTTTTATCTGATCGAGGATACTGGGACTCGCCGGCTTGCCAATGTTCATCCTGGCGGCCTACTTCCTGCTGGGCATCGAGCTCGTCGCAGAGGAGATCGAAGAGCCATTTGGCGAGGGCGGCGACAACCTGCCGCTGGAACGCTACTGTGCAACCATCGAAGCATCCGTGGGCGAGATCCTGGGCGTGCCCGCCGCGCAGTTGACCGCCGAATCGGACGCGCGGGAATAGAACGGCGTCCAGGCCAAAATTCACGTAAACTCTCCGGAGTGAAACGAGCGCTGTCCCGATTCGGTGCGGCCGGGTTTTTTAGATCGCCGTATTAAGAAATGTGAAGAATGCGATCGATCCGGAAACGAATTTCAAGAAACCGGGCCGGCCCGACCTCAGATGTCGCCTAGAAAAAATGTGGAGCGATGAATCATCGAATCGGCGGTAAGTTTGATTCGTGATCATCGCTCAAATAATCCGGGTATTCAGCAGATTTGGGAGTTCGGGAGGACGACCTGAAGTCGAGCCCTCTCGATGCGCTGCTGATCGTTGTCCGGGTTCGGTTGACACCCGGAATGTGTTGACGCCTGACCCGCGTTGGCCAGTGAGCGACCTCCCACAAGTCGTTGTTAGTGAATACCCTCAAGGTGGGGTGATCGCGCCTCGATCACCGGATGTACCGCGAAAGCGGAGCGCTCGCGTTCGTCCCCGTATGCCCGCGTGGCGAATGAACGGAGCCCGGCTCATGACGAACGACCGAGATCGCGATTCCCTTGGTCGTTGGCGACGAAGTCCCGCAGTTTCGCCTCAACGGCGCGAGCGCTTCTCGAAGATCGGCCACCTGTCCTGACGACATCCCTTGAGACGGAGCGGTTCGGTTTATTGGCTGCCCCGGCCGCCCCGGTCGACGCACATCGGCGAATGGAAGAATGGATCGCCAGCAATCTTGACCTCGACCGCAAACCCGGTCCGTCTTCGCCGCGAAGTGCCTGGCATCGACTCATCGACGGCATTCCGGGCCTGAGACGGGCTCCCAAGGCGACACGACGAGATGAAAGAAAAGGCGGCGAGGCGGCCATTGGAAGGCTGGAGCCGGTTCCACGTCGCCTACAGGCGCGGGATCACGGTCGTCAGGCTGATCGACAAGGCACTGGTCAAAGAAGCCCAGATCCAAGAACTGAACTGCGATCTGATGGACCTGATCGAGGCGGGCAGCCACCGAGTCGTGCTCAACTTCGCAGGGCGTCGAACGGCTCGCGAGCATGGTTGTCGTCGCCGTGGAGGAAGCCCGGCGTCGTTGCGCGGCCGCCGATGGCGGCGGACTCAAGATCTGCGGTCTCGATCCGGGTTTGGCCGACCTCTTTCCGATCGCCGGCGTTGACGACGGGAATCGGCTTCCACGCCGACGAGACGACGGCCCTCGACAGTCCCTGGCCCGAGCCGTCGGGCCCTCGGGCACTCCCCATCGAAATCCTGTCGGCCCTCACCAAGGCGGCCGACATCCCGCCGATCCAAGGCGGGGCGCCGTCGGAGACGGCCGCCGTCCTCCAAGTCGAGTGGCCCGCAACGGGAACTCAAGCCCACGTTCGATCCGCCCGTCGCCAGCCCGATCACGCCCGGCCCTCACCGGCGTCTGGCTCGACGTTCAAATCGGAGGCGTCGAAAGGACGTCAGGTCGCCGTCGGCGGGCTCCGGTTCACGATCGGCCGCGACCGGACGCTGCCAGCTACGGCTGGGATCGCCGATGGTCAGCAAGATGCACGCCAGCATCGAGCGCCGAGAGGGTCGAATCTTCCTTCACGACCTGGGCAGCACCAACGGCACGGTCTTGAACGGCCGCTCGCTGCGGGGTCGTGAAGAGGAGGTCCGTCACGGCGATCGCATCCAGATCGGCCCGATCGTGGCAACGCTCTTGCTCGGCGCCCCGAAGCCAGAGGTCGTCGAGGTCGAGGCCCAGGTCGCGGGCTGGCTCCATACCGAGGGCTCCGAGCCGCCGGTCCGATCAGGGTGATACGCTCGCAACCGACGTGATTCCCGACATACGCCGACGCCGAGCCGGAACGCAAGATCAAGTACGAGGTCATTCAGGACGTCCTGGTGATCACACCCCAGGTGAGCGATCTGGACGATGGCGAATCGATCGAGATGCTCCGTTCGCATTTCCAGGCTCTCTTCGATCAACCCCTGCCGCGCCGAGTCGTGGTCAACCTGGAATACATCGGGCATCTCTCCGCCCAGGCCATCGGCGTGTTGCTGGCCCACCACCTCCGGCTCGATCGGGCCGGCGGCGGCATGCGGATCTGTCAGGCCCGCGCCCGGATCATGGCCGTCTTGCATCACGTCCGGCTCACGATGCTCGTGGACTGCCATCCGACGCTCGACGAGGCCGTCCTTGGTTCCTGGTCTCTCCCGACGAAGCTCTCGGCTCCCGAAGTCTGACGTGCGCGCCAGAACTCGTGTTGTCAATCTTCGTCGTCGTCCTCAAATTCTTCGTCATCGGCATCGGGATGGAGTGGATCATCGGGGCTGAAGAACAGGTCGCCCAGGCCGAGGGGGGCATGCTGTCCACCCATGGCCCGGCGCTTGCGGCGCGCCAGGTCTTCCAGGTCGGTCGCCTCCTCGCCCATGACCAGGAAAAGTGCCTCGCGCCAGGCTGTGTCCCGGCCGATCGGGTGTGTGGGGTCTTGGGCCATCCGTTTGATGGCGAAGCGGAGCAGGTTGATTCCATCACGAGGCGAGAAATCGAGCTTGAGACGATGGGCTTGCTGGAGGAATTCGACCGTCAGGGCCAGGAGCGCGTCCTCGGCGAACGGCAGGTGGTACTTGAGGATCGCCATCTCGTCGTCGCGGGTCGGGAAGCCCAGCATCAAAGTCGGTTGGAGGCGGGAGAGGATGTAGTCGGGTACCTCGTAGGTGGACTCATCCTCATTCATGGTCACGCAGACGCGAAAATCCGGATGCGCGAGGATGGTGATGCCGGCCACGATACTCTCGACATAGCGGCGATGATCCAGCAGCGGGGCCAGGCTGGCCCATGATTTCTCGTTCATCCGGTTGCCCTCGTCGAGCACGCAGACGCCTCCCACGAGCATCGCCGACACCAAGGGGGAGGCGTGGTAGGCAATTTTGCCGCTCTCGGCGAGAACGGGCGTGACGATCAGGTCTTCCGGACGCGTGTCGGCCGTGCACTGGTTGATGAAAAGGGGCTGTTTCCGCAGCTCGGGCGGCCGCCATCGCCAGTGTCGTCTTGCCGATGCCCGGCTGGCCGGTCAGCCGAGGCGCCAGGGGAAGATCGCGCTGGTCCACTACCAGCCAGCAGGCCAGAAGTTGTCGCAAGATCGCGTCCTGACCGATCCAGCCTTGCTCGGTTTTGTCAGGTGCGCTCAGATGGAGCGTCACCCCATCGATCTCGACGGTCTTCGCCGAGCTGGGCACAGTCGCGGAAGGGCGTCCGATCATGGGGTTATCAACCTGCCGTTCTGGTGGTGTGTCTCGAAGAATTGGGCAACTCCTGCGACCGTTTGTTATGAATTCAGTGTAACGTTTCGCCGCCGGATCGGCGAGCGGTCCACTCATCTCACCCAAGGCCGGAAGCTTCCGACGCCGCTGTCGACCGGCCAGGAATTGCCACGAATCGCCAGTCGGGCTAACCTCAGAGTCCCCAGTCGTCCCGCGCGCGGCCGGCTGATCGTCTCGAGTCGCCTTGTTCCGGAGCCAGAGCCATGGATCGATCTGCCCGCGACCCATCCACGCGATCCCATTGACACACTGCCGCCGTCGTCAGCCCCGTTGCCCAGCCATTGGAGCATCATGGCTCAGCTCAGGGCGTTTCGGACACGGCTGATCAGTGGCTTACTCTTTACGCTGCCGATCGTCATCACGTTCTGGATCGTTTACTGGCTCTACTTGACTGCGAGCCGGTTCATCCTCAACCCGCTCGCCACCTTGATCAACCGCCTCCAGGCCTGGCTCAGAAACTCCCCCGCCCTTCAGGACTTTGACCTGCCGGAATGGTGGTACCGACGTGGTCTCTCCCGTCCTTGCCATCGTGCTGGTCCTGGCAGTCTTGTACACTCTCGGTTTACTCGTCCGGTCCTGGGTTTATCGCACGCTCGACTGGTTCTTGCTACAGTGCCGGTGGTTGCCACGATTTATCGAGCGGTCCGCAACGTGGTCGATTCCGTGGGGAGCCAATTCCAGGGCGGCAGCAATTTCAAACGGGTGGTGCTCGTCGAGTTCCCCCACCCCGGCATTCGCTCGTTGGCTCTGGTCACCAACAGCCTGCGCGACAACACGACCGGTCGTTCCATCCTTTCCGTCTGCGTGTTGACCGGAGTCATGCCACCGTCCGGGTTCACTTTATACGTGCCCGAGGAAGATGTCACCAACATCGCCTGGAGTGTCAACGACACGTTGCAGGCGATCCTTTCAGGCGGCCTGACCTCGCCCCCGACCATCCATTACTTCAAAGGGATCAACCCCCCATTACCCGTCGGCGGCGGACCGATCGTCGACGCCCAGGGAAACGCGCTGGGATCATAGATCTCGGCGCACAGCACTGATTTGAAACGCCCGCTGACTTCTCCACGAGGGATGATACAATCAAGGCCGTTCCCGCTTCACAATCACTCGACGGAGATTATTCGAAATGGCCACGGTCATGGCTTCCAGCCCGATGGCTGCTCCGCCAACAGGCGTCGGGACTCTCGAACCGGTCAACGACGATATTCTCTACGAAGTTGTCGACAACCAAATTCGGGAGCTGCCGCCGATGAGCGCAAGAGAAACGGATCTCGCTTCGACTCTGATTCGAATTCTCAGTTCGTTTGCCTGGAACGCGGGTCTTGGTCGCGTCCAGATGGAGATGCTCTTCCTGATCATCCCAGCGAAGAATCTACAGCGCCGTCCCGATTTGTCATTCGTCTCCTTCAAGCGCTGGCCGCGTGATCGCAGTGTTCCCACAACTTCCGCCTGGGACGTGGTGCCCAACCTGGCTATCGAGGTCGTTAGCCCGACGAATACCGCCAACGGAGTGATGGAAAAGATCAAGGAATACTTCGAAGCCGGCGTTGAGCGAGTGTGGGTGATCTATCCGGAATTCGCCGAGATTTACGATTATGACTCGCCGACGTCTGTCCAGATCGTTACGCGTAACCAGACGCTCGATGGCGGGACGGTGCTGCCGGGATTTCAGCTTCCCTTGGCGGAATTGTTCGAGGACGAATCGGATCAAGAAGTGGATGCCAGCGCATAAAAACAGGGGCCGAAGGACTCGGCCCCTGTTCGATCGACGGCGATTCGCCGCTCAGACACTCAATACATGTCGTCGTAGCCGCCGTGGCCGCCACCGCCGCCGGGCTTCTTTTCGTCGTCCTTGGGCATGTCGGCGATCAGGGCGTCGGACGTCAAGAGGAGCGTGCTGACGCTGGCCGCATTCTGAAGGGCGTAACGGGTCACCTTGGTCGGGTCGATGATGCCGGCCTTGACCAGGTCGGTGTACTCATCCTTCAAGGCATCGTAGCCGAAGTTGCCCTTTCCTTCGCGGACCTTGGAAACAACGACCCCGCCGTCCTGGCCGGCATTCTCGGCGATCTGGTCGAGCGGTGACTCACAGGCGCGGACGATGATGTTGTAGCCAATCTCTTCGTCGTGGGTCAAACCCTTGGGCTTGACGGTCGTCGATGCACGCAAGAGGGCGACACCGCCGCCGGGAAGAATGCCTTCCTCCAGGGCCGCGCGGGTGGCGTGCAGCGCGTCCTCGACGCGGGCCTTCTTCTCCTTCATTTCGCTCTCGGTGGCGGCGCCGACGTTGATCTTGGCCACGCCGCCGGCCAGCTTGGCCAATCTCTCCTCGAGCTTCTCGCGGTCGTAATCGCTCTTGGTGTCGGCGATCTCGCGGCGGATCGCCTCGATCCGGCCCTTGATCGCGTCGTGCCCGCCGGAGCCCTCGATGATCGTCGTGTTATCCTTGTCGATGATCACCTTCTTGGCCCGGCCGAGGTCGTTCAGGGTGACGTTCTCCAGCTCGATCCCCAGCGCCTCGAAGATCGGCTTGCCGCCGGTCAGGACGGCGATATCTTCGAGCATGGCCTTGCGGCGGTCGCCATAGCCCGGGGCCTTGACGGCCGCACAGCGGAACGTGCCGCGCAACTTGTTGATCACCAGCGTCGCCAGTGCCTCGCCTTCAATCTCCTCGGCGATGATGACCAGAGGCCGGCCCGTCTGCGCGACTCGTTCCAGCACGGGAACCAGATCCTTGACCACCGAGATCTTCTTCTCGTGGATCAGGATGTAGGCGTCCTCGAGGACCACCTCCATCGTCGTGGGGTTGGTGACGAAGTAGGGGCTGAGGTAGCCTCGGTCGAACTGCATTCCCTCGACCCACTCGACCTCGGTCTTCAAGGTCTTGCCTTCCTCGACCGTGATCACGCCGTCCTTGCCGACCTTCTCGGTCGCTTCCGCGATCATCTTGCCGATCTCGGAGTCGAAGTTCGAGGCCACGGTCGCCACTTGCTCGGTCTCGGTCTTGGTGGTGACCTTGGTGCTCAACTTGTGAAGCTGTTCGACGATCTCGGCGACCGCCTTGTCCATCCCCCGCTTGAGCAGCATGGGATTGACGCCGGCAGTGACGGCTCGCAAGCCTTCGTTGTAGATCGCCTCGGCCATGACCGTGGCCGTGGTGGTGCCATCGCCGGCCACGTCGGAGGTCTTGCTGGCGACCTCCTTGACCATCTTGGCGCCCATATCCTCATAATGGTCTTCCAGCTCGATTTCCTTGGCGACGGTGACGCCGTCCTTGGTCACTGTCGGCGAGCCGAACGACTTCTGAATGATGACGTTGCGACCGCGAGGGCCGAGCGTCACCTTGACGGCGCGGGCCAGTTTCGCGACACCGCGCTGTACCGCCTGGCGGGCGTCCTGATCGAACAGGATCATCTTGGCAGCCATACGTAATTCACTCCAAATGGAAAGGGATCGATTTCCCGATCAATGTCGTGTGTTCTGGACCTCGGAACGGCGACCGTTTGTTTCGCTTGTTTCAACAGATGACGGCGAGAATGTCTTCCTCGCGCATCAACAGGACCTTGTCGCCGCCTTGGAGCTTGATCTCCTCCGGCGCGTACGTCGTGAACAACACCAGGTCGCCCACCTTGACTTGGAGCTCACGGCGCTTGCCGTCCTTGGTAATCCGTCCGTCACCGACAGCCAGAACCTTGCCCTTTTGAGGCTTGTCCTTGGCCGTATCCGGGAGAACGATTCCTCCTGCTGTGACTCCCTTGGCCTCTTCCCGCTCGACCACGACGCGATCGCCCAATGGCTTGAGATTCATCGACCCGGTCTCCTGTTCTCGCTCGACCCTGAAGTAGCAATAGTGCCGGCATCAGACCACCAAAGCGAAAGCTCCTCGGACCGCCGACGCCGGCACTCGCGTTTCGCTCACACGCGATCTAATTGCCGCTCTATTATGCAAGCCTCGTGCCTTCCGGAAAACGAATCATAAATCATAAGATGCCAAATGGTTACGACAGAGCGTACTCCGGCAGCCGAACTCCAATGCCTGCCGATCCCGGCGGACCGACTTCGTCACGTCTGCCATTTCGGCAGGCGACGGAAGGCTATCAACCAGATCAGGCCTGAGCCTACTCGACGTCAGGACCGCGGGTCCGGGTGAATCTTGCGGGATCTGATCCAAGAAGTCGGCGTATCGCGTTCCGTCGAGACTCGGGACACTCGAACAGGAATCGATGCGCCACGGCCGGTGTCGCTCCATCCCCACCAGACCACCGGCGGGTCATCAGCCAGAACGCGAAGTGCCGGGGTCGCGGCATCCAGACCGTGAAACGACGGACAGCAACGCGCCGGCCAGACCGCGCCGACGCGCTGAGGCGATCCCCTGCCCTCCTGCGCCCAGCCCTGGCAAAGTGTGGCGACCGACGTTCGGGCTTCCCGCTACCTGGAGGGAGTCGATCCAATCATCGTCGCCCCAGGCGGCCAGAACGTTTCGATCACGACGCCAGACCACGAGGCCGCGCCCACTGAGCTTCGCCTATTCGTCGCGACTGGCCTGGGTGGTCGGGAACCGATCCCTTCGTGCCGCGTTTTCCTCCGGACAACAGGCCGCCCAAGCGAGGAAGAAACTCGTTGGCGAGCCGTTCCGCGCTCGGCTCGGCGTCGGCATGGAGTACGAGCAACAGGCCGGTGGTTCGTCCGGGCTGGTTGGGATCTCCCATTGAGCGAGACGGTCACTCCTCGCAAATGTGGCCAGAGGTCGGCCTCGGGCCGCGCACCGGCTGAGGCCGCCAACAGGTTGATCCGCGCCCGCACGGGAGCGACCGCGGCCTTGGCCGGGTCGAGTCGTTCCAGCCGATCGGCCAGCGCGAACGCCGAGTCCCAGAAAGCGGCGCTTGGATCAATCGCCAGCGATATCACGCCCATGACGCCCGCGGACGGAATCCCCTCCAGCCAGGCCGGATCGATCGTGGCCGCCCCGCCTTCGGCGCGAGCCGCTCGGTCGAGGGACGTCGTCAGCTCCAAAGCGAGACGATCTCCGTTGAGGGCCAGAGTCCCAAGCAGGCGTCGACATCCCAGTCCACGAACAAGCTCGACGCCGCGGCGAGCCTCCAGCGACCCGGACTTGCCCACGGTAAGCCCCGCCGGATCGAGATCGAAGACAAGGCCCGAGTCGAGCGCCGCGCGGAGTCGGGCTTGATCGGAATCCCTTCACCTGACTGGCGATGCGCTTGAATTCGGCGGAGCCCGCGCAGCAGCTCGTCGCGAGAGCTCGCCAGGACCAACGTGTCACCGACCTGTAAAGAAACGGGAGCGCCGAGCCGCCCCAGCCGCTCCACGGCAAGTGGATTACCCTCGAACAATCAAGTGGCGGCTCTTCCGCCGCCATCGGTCAGTCGCGCGGCCGTGATCGCGGCGGCGATCGTGCCATCGTCGCGCGGTACGACGACATACCATCGGGCCTTTGCCATCGGCCGAGGCGGAATCGAGATGGAGCTCCGCGTCGTGGAAGACAGACCACTCCGCGACCATCTCGGGATTGAAGAACGCGATGACGGCCTCGAGTGGCTTGCCGAGCTGATCCGGATCGCGGGTAGCCCTCTTCCAGGCCGCCAAGGCCGCGGCGGGGTGCGCCGCGCGAACCCTCGAACAAACTGAGGACCCTGCTCGCTTGCCGTTCCGGATGCACCAGGCGGACGACCAAGGCTTCACCAGAGCTGGCAGGTTCACCCCCCTTGGCGGGGATCACAAGCCAGGTGATCCCCAGGAACATCCCGATCAACGGAAGACGACGCTCGACGAAGCGACTCGTTCGGTCCTTGGTTCCACCCGCTGTCCTGACCACTGGTCGCCATTCCGTGCCTCATCAAGCCGTCTCGCTCCTGGACTGATTCGTGATTGTGAGCGGGGAGATTCCGTGCGGGCAAGGCCGAATTGTCGGTCAGCGCCAGTTTGGACTTGAGCGAAAAATCCACCTCTGTTAAGAATCTTGCTCAACGACCAAATCCGTTCTGCGATTGACTCGAATCGCTCGCCAGCCAGCTCGGCAAGGAGGCCTCCTGGCATGAACCGCCGCACGGCCCTGATGCTGTCGATGTTCCTGGGAGGTCTCGTCCCGCGCAGTCTCTGGGCACAACAGACCCGGACCCGGCGGGCGTCGACGCCCCGTGACAAAGCCCTGGAGCCGGCCGCGCCCCGCGGCGACGATCCGGATGCCAGCGCCGTCGGAGACGATCCGCCCGCCCCGTTCGCCACCGAGCCCGGCTTTCAGTGGAAAACGTACGACATCGCCCGGTATTGCCGGCTCGACAGCAAACAAACCAATCCTCAAAAGGCCATGATCGATTGGATCTTCAAGCGGACCGGGACCGCCGAATGGCATGGAGAAAAAGTCGCCGTCCTGTCGGCCAGCCGGACCCAGCTCCGCGCCTACAATAGCCCGGAGATCCTCAAGCAGGTCAACGATATCGTCGAACGCTTCACGCAATGCCACCGAGGACATCCTGTCGATCCACGTGCAGTTCATCGCCGCCGTCGACACGCGCTGGCGATACTCGGTCTTTTCGCGCCTCACCCCAGTCGGCAGCGGACCGCAGGGACAGCAGATCTGGACCATGCGGCTGGAAGATGCCGCGCTGGTCCTTTCCAGCATGCAAATGCAGCAGGGCTTTCGGAAACTGGCCGACCAGCGATACGAGATGCTCAACGGCCAGACCCTCAAGTTCAAGACGTTCGACAAACGCAGCTACGCCGGCGGCATGCAGCGCGACGGCGCAGCCGGCGCGGGCTTCCAGGCTCGGCCCGAGAAGCTCGAGGAAGGCATCACCCTCAAGCTCAGCCCCCTCTTGTCCTTCGATGGCAATGCCGTCGACGCCATGATCGATCTGACCGTCAACACCGTCCGATCGTTCCATCGCACCAAGGTGATCGCCCCTCGGGAAGTCGGCCCCAGCGAGATGGCGATCGACGTCCCCGAAGCGACCGAAACCCACCTGGACCAGACCGTCAAGAACTGGCCGCTGGGCCAGACGCTCTTGATCTCGGCCGGGATCCATCCCGGCGTCCTCGACAAGAAGGGGGGCTGGTTCAACCTCGGCATTCCCGGCACTTATCCCACCAGCACCGAAGTCCTCGTCTTCCTCGACGCCGAGACCGTGAGCCGGGATAAGCCTGAGAAAGATCCTGAGCCGGTGACGCGCCCCGCGAGCCGATCGCGCACACGCAAGGCCGAGCCCAACCCGGACGACGAAGACACCGATCGAGATCCACGCTGATAGGAGAGAGCGTGTCGCTGCTGCAAGCAAGGGCATGACCTGGCTTACGCGTTGCAGCCGCCCCGAGGTGGCCCAACTACCGGACTTTGAGTTACTCTGATAATTCGCCGCGACCAAACACCGAGGTTGTTGTTGGCCGATGCAAAGTTGGTCCTTATCACGTCGGCCGAGCCGAATACCCATGTCGTTTCTGTTACGCGAAGTCCGGCCGGACTCCGCCTCCGCGCACTGAGACGATCCGAAGTGATCGGTGAACGACGGGCCCTCGGTACGATTGCAGAGAAGAGGCGCGCACACAGGTGTGGGGGGCCGAAAACGCCGTCACGGCGTCACAGCCTTGCAGGCATTGGACTTACGTGTGACGCCTGAATAATCGGACCGCCATCGCTCGATATAACTCTCGACAGGACTTGAGGTAACGTGTGACGCCTGAATAATCGGAAGTGACTCCGAAAATGAGTTTCACTTTAGACATTCATGCGAGAATGCGGACTTCATTTTCATGCAGTTGGGCGTCGCACGAGCAAGGCCCTCAAGCGTTTTTCCGCTGTCCCGCCCCCGAGAGGCCGGCCGCTGGTCACCGGATTTTGAGTCCGCGACGTCTGCCATCGCCGTGCTATTGGAAACACGTTGGAGTGATACTCAATGTCCTTGTTTTCAAGGCTTTGACGATGCCGCCCTGATTGACAGCGATCGTCACTGTTCGGCCGCCCGCGTATCTAAGAAACTGCTCGGGCCGTGAACGGACACCGCACCGTAAGGTTTCGGGGGATCGTGCGTATGAATGACATAAGGTGAAAGAGAGGGCTGTATTCTGCGAGGGGCAAGTACCGTGGTGGGCGCGTCGGAGAAACGATCGATGAAGGACACCTAACCTCAAGATTTACATAAAGATGCGAGTGACGAGAGGCCCTGGTCGAGCGCGGTCAATCTTAGCCGGAAAGTACGCGAACTCACCTGTTGGTCAAACCGCGCGCCGAGCGCCGGCGGACCCGTACCTGCTCTGGCTGGACGGACAGGGGCACGTCAGCTTGCTCTGTCCTGCGCCGGGACCATAAGTTCGGCGGGCGTCTGTCTGGAGATTCGGCGCCCGTGACTGTAGACTGCCCCGAGGCGCTGGACGAGGGGCTGACGATGAAAGGCCCCGGCGGGCTGGAGACGGTGCTGCTCTTGGTCCGCCGGACTCCCTTGCCGCCGGGCATTGACCTGGCGGCCTCCATCGGGCCGCTGTCCCCGTCACCCTTGCGCAACCCGCTCGAAGTCGCCAGCAACGGGGCGTCGAGGGCCAACCGATTGGGGCATCGAGGTTGAACATGCACCGGGGCATCGACGAGTCGCAGACCGAGAAGATCGACGACGGCCTCATGCAACTTTTGGACCGGCTAAGGACGCAGAACCAATTCGAAGTCGTCAAATGGGTACGATTCGCCTATCGAGGTGAGTAAAGCTGTGTGAATTGCCAGGGCGAAAGCCCGCTCTTTTCTTGGAAAGGCCTGGCAATGATTCAGTCCCATTCGTTCGGACGCCGCGGCCAGAGGGCCCGGCTGGCGGTGATTCTCATCAGTTCGTTTGCTTTCGGCGCGGCGACCGCGACCGCGTGGGGCCAGGACCAATCACTCCGCGTGGCTCCGGCAGCCAAGCTCCCCGACGCCGAGCAAACGCCGCAGATCGACAAGGCGGACCGACTAAACCGGCTCGCCTTGACGCTCTACAATCAGCGGAAGTACTCCGAGGCCGTTGGCCCCTGCCGCAGCGCTCTGGAGCTCTTTGGCGAGTCGCTGGGTCAGGATCACGCGTACTACGCCACCTCACTCGATAACCTGGGGCGCTCTACGCCGCCATGGGGGACTACCGCGCAGGCCGAGCCGCTCTACCGCCGTGCCCGGGAGATCCGCGGGGAGGCGTGGGCGAGAACCACCCGGACTATGCCGTCAGCCTGAACCGTCTGGCCGGCTTGTACCTGTACAACTGGGAGCACGCGAAGGCTGGGCCGCTCATCCGCCACGCCCTGCAAATCGACAAGCAGGCGCTGGACGAGAACCACCGCGACCATGCCACCAGCCTGATCAACCTGGCCCGGCTGTACCAGGGCATGGGTGTCTACACCAAATCCGAACCGCTCTACCGTCAAGTCCAGGAGATCTACAAGCAATCCCAAGGCGAGAATCCGCACGACTATGCGGCCAGCCTCAACAACCTGGGTCTTCTGTACAAGGATATGGGTGACTTCGCGCAGGCCGAGTCGCTATTGCGTCAAGTCGCAGAGATCAACAAGGGAACGGAGGGCGAGAACCACCCTGAGTATGTCGCCAGCCTAAACCGCCTGGCGTCGATGTACGAGGACATGGGTGAGTACGCGAAGGCCGAGCCGCTCCTCCTTCGCTGCCTCCAATTTTATGGGGCACTGGTCTCGGTCCGACGCCGAACACGCCGCAACGCTGAAGAACCTGGGGCTTTTGTACCAGCATTCCGGTGACTACGAGAAGGCCGAACGCATGCTTGCAGACACCGCGAATCTTCGGTCGACGTTGGCGCGCGGTGAGGACGCTCCCAACGTGGTTCCGAGCCTGAACGATTGGGCAGCGTGGTGTATGCTGTGGGGACAATTTACCGATGCCGAGCGGCTCTACAGCGAAGCCTTGAAGATCCGCAAGGAAAAAATAGGTGAGAACCACCCCGACTATGCCGCCAGCCTGAACAACATGGCGACGTTGTATGTCGCTCAGGGTCAAACCGCGAAGGCAGAAGAATACGCACGCAAGGGATTGGACGTGGCGACTCGATGGACGCAGGACGAGCTCTCGGCTCTGAGCGAACGCCAGCGCGTGGGCCAGCTTGCGGCCCAGGTCACGCATCTGAATACCTACCTCAGCATTGCGCCCGCCGCGGAATTCCGGTCGACGAGATCTATCGCCACGTCCTGAACTGGAAGGGCATCGTCGAGGCTCGCCAGGAAGAGGACCGCGTGGCACGCGACCAGCCCGAGCTGAAAGAGACGCTCGACAAGCTCGCGCAGGTCCGCGCTCACCTCAGCGAGATGTCTTTCGCGACTCCACCGCCCGAACAACGCCCGGCCTGGCTCGAGCAAATCGACGCGCTCCGGAACCGCAAGGAGACCCTGGAGCGGGACCTGGCCGAGAAGAGCGCCGCCTTCCGCCAGGTCCAGCAAGCCCAGCATCTCGGAGCGGCTGACGTGGCCGCCGCCTTGCCCCCAGGATCGCGCTCTTATCGACCTGCTCTATTATAATCATCAGAGCGTATCCTTGAACGCTGACACCAAGGACCAACGCTTGAAGGAACTGCGGCTTCCACGCAACGAATTGCGCGTCGCGGCGTTTGTGCTGCGCCGAGCCAGCGTCCTCAGCTTGTATTGCTGGGGCCTGCGGGCCGATCGACGAGTCCGTGCGAAGTTGGCGAGCGGCCCTGGTCGCGGGCAAGCCCGCGCCGCAGCACGCGGCTGGCCTGGAATTGAAACGCCGCGTCTGGGAGCCGCTCGAGCCCCATTTGCAAGGGATCGAGACCGTGCTGGTTGCCGCCGACGGCTCACTCCTGTTCTTTCCCCTGGCGGCGCTGCCCGGGAACCGGCCGGGCACCTACCTGGTCGAAAGAATGGCGATCGGCTACGTGAGCTCTGCACACCGGCTCGTTGGGACGTTCGCCGCGCCTGCCGAGGCGAAAGCGACAAAACTCGAGGCTGAGACGGCCGGTCTGCTGGCGATCGGGGGCATCGACTACCAGGCCGACGCCGGCCGTGCGACGCCTGCCGAATCCGCCCGGACCTCGCCCGTGCTGCTGGCGGATTCCCTGCGCGCGGCCTTCAACGCCCTGGCCGGCACCGAGCCGGAAGTGCGGCGCATCGCCGCGCTTTTTGACGCGGCTTTCCCGTCAAAGCGCGCGTTGGTCTTGACCGGCGCAGCCCCGACTGAAACGAAAGTCAAACAGCTTCTCGGCAATCGTTGGCGGCACCTTCATCTGGCCACCCACGGCTTCTTTGAATCGCCGCGCGGGTGGCCAGGCTGCGGGCGGGCCAGAACCCGAGCGGCTCGGGCCTGGCTGATGTGCAGAGCTCAACGGAGGAGGAATCGGCATCGTTAGCTCTGACGCCACTCTTGCACTCGGGCGTGGCCCTGGCCGGCGCCGCCCGCAAGACCGACGACATGTGGTCGAACACACAGGGAAACTGGCTCGAGCGCGAGGATGGTATCCTGACGGCGGAGGACGTGCAGTCTCTGGACCTGCGCGGCATGGAGATGGTCGTCCTCTCGGCGTGCGAGACGGGACTGGGGCAGCGCCACTATGGGCAGGGTGTGATGGGTCTCCAGCGGGCGTTCCAGGCGGCGGGGGCTCGCGCCGTCCTGGCCAGCTTGTGGAGGGTCAGTGATGCGGCGACCACCGTGCTGATGGAGGAGTTCTACACCAACCTCTGGTCCAAGAAAATGACCAAACTTGAGGCACTACGGCAGGCGCAGTTGACCGTCCTGAACAACCCCGGGCTGGTGAGGGCGCGCCAAATCGAGCTGGCAAAACGTGGGCTCGGCGAGCACGCAGAAAAGCTTCCAGCGGGCGCGATCACCGCACAATCGGATGTCTCTGCGACGCGGACCGATCCCGCCCTCTGGGCCGCCTTCATTTTGAGCGGGGATTTCCGGTAAACGTTCGGGCCGGGAACGGGCGATCCGGAACCGTTCCGGGTGACAACCATGGACTTTCTGGCAGGTTCAACTTATGGTCACACTGGCGAGCGGGGGGCGTGAGCCCCCTGATGACGCAACCCAGCGTCATGCCTGGAGATCAGGAGGCGAATCCGCGGTCGGTGCTCGCCCACACGGGCCTGATGACGCAACCCAGCGTCATGCCTGGAGAACAGGGGGCTCACGCCCCCGGCTCACCGGAACGATTTGTTACCTTGCTGCCAGCGAAATTGAACCATGCCGACTTTCTGACTCCGTTGCATCTGCATCTCATAGGAGATCTTCACCATGTGCAACAAGCTCGGAATCCTCTTGGCGATCGCGTTCGCCGGCCTGGGCCGGCCCGGCGGTGCCTTTGGCCAGGCCAATCAACCAGCACCCACGTCCGTGATCGAGCTTCCGTATCCCTACGAGCTCGGTTCGACGTACGAGGTGACGAAGGTCGACCCCGGCGGGACGGCCCAGATCGTCGAAGTCGGCCCCTCGTCCGAGACAAGTGGGCCGCGGCCAAGGTAGAGCCCGACGCACCAAGTCCGATCCCGTCGCCCAGAGACCAGCGGTCCGAGCCGGCGATCGCTGAGGGCTGCTCTCTGATGCTGGTGCGGCCGCTCGTCGACGGCGGAGAGCCCAGGTTGTTCCGCGTCGAGGTCCGTGTCGCCGGCGCCAAGGAATGGACCGTCCAGCTCGGCAAAGCCGGCGCGGCCAAGCTCCGGACCGGAGACCGTTGTTCCCTGATCCGACCCCGAGCGATGACCGGGAAGAACTCTTTTTTCTTCGCAATAGCCGCGGTAGCGTTCGGGAGTTCGGCCTGTCCCAACCAACTCTGACCCAGGAAGAGCTTCGCCTTCCCCAGGTCATCCCCCTCACTGCTTCCAGGAAGGAAGAGCCCAAGGCCCGAGAGTCCTTGCAGCAGGCACGAACCCTGGCGAACCTGAGCGAAATCGGACGGGCAATCAAGCGGTTCAGTGACCGCCACAGTTTCTGGCCGCCGGCCTTCCTCGTCGGTCCGGACGGCAAGCCCTGGCATAGCTGGCGCGTGCTGTTGCTGCCGTACCTCGGGCACCGGGACCTGTTCGACCAGTATGATTTCTCGCAGCCCTGGGACAGCGCCGAAGAACCTGCGGCTGCTCGACAAGATGCCCGCCGTCTTCCATGACCCGATCTACGGCGACGATCTCGGCCACTTCACGCATTACGCGGCCCTGGTAGGGACCAATGGCCGGGCGACCGAAGTTCTCCGGCCCTCGTGCGATACCAACGAGAAAGCGGGACGATTCACGATGGCTGCCCTCCAGAAGGTTGACTCCGCAGCAGGACATCTTCACACCGAACGGGGACTATCGATGAAAGGTGCGACGATGGCCTCCGGCACACCTCGCATTCGGAGCGGTCGATTACGCCCCTTGATCCTCTCCGTGCGTTCCAGGGTCCGATGGCTCGCCCCGGGACGATCGTCGTCGCGGCGGTCTCGCCCGAGCGGAAGATCCCCTGGACCAAGCCGGAGGACATCACCGTCGGGCCCAAGTTCCCGCTCCAGCTCGGCAAGCCTGACGGCATCGCCGCGCCCTATTCAATTGGTAAGACGCCGACCATTCACCGCGCGGCACCCGTGCTCTTCGCGGACGGCAAGAGCATTGCCCTCCTCGACACCATCGATCCGTCGATCCTTTACGCCCTCTTGACCCCGGAGAGGCGGCGATTGTATCGACAGATGGAACATGATCCCCGAGGCTCGCTTCGCCACTTACCGCTCGCCTCCGTCCGCCAAGCTTCTGGTCGATTGCGCGAGCGGTCGCGACGATCACCGAGCCGAGCTGATCGAGGCGGACGCCCGGCCGATCCAACCCACGCCCAGGCCGGTGCCGGAGCCTGAAGTGGATCGGCCGAAAGCCCCGCTTGTGATCGAGCTCCCCTATCCCTACGAGCTCGGGTGGACCTACGAGGTCACGAAGGTCGACCCTGGCGGGACGGCCCAGATTGTCGCGGCCGGCCCCTCGCCCGAGAGCGAGTGGGATAAGGCGGAGCAAGGGCCGCAGCATCGGTGGGGCCTGACGAGCGGCAGAAGGCTCGTCGTACGGGAGCCGTGGCTCTTCGGGGGCCCCTGCCTGATGCTCGTCAAGCCGCTCGTCGACGGCGGCGAGCCCAGGCTGTTCCGCGTCGAGGTCAATGTCGTCGGCGTCATGGAATGGACCGTCGAGCTCGGCAAAGCCGGCGCGGCCACGGTCCGGCCCGGCGACCGTTGCTCCCTGATCCGACCCCTAGCTTTGACCTGGGACGCACTCCGTTTTCTTGGCGGTAACCGCCGTGACTTTCAGACGTTCGGCCGGTCCGAACCAACTTTGACCCAGGACGAACTCCGTGCGTTCCCCAGGTCATCCCCATCGTTCCTGCCACGAAGGAAAAACCCAAGGCCCCAGAGTCTTTGCAGCAGGCACGAACCCTGGCGAACCTGGCCGCGATCGGACGGGCCGATCCATCGTCTTGATGGCCGCCGGCCTTCCTCGTTGGTCCCGACGGCAAGCCTTGGCATAGCTGGCGCGTCCTGTTGCTGCCATACCTCGGGCACCGGGACCTGTTCGACGAGTATGACTTCTCGCAGCCCTGGGACAGCACCACGAACCTGCGGCTGCTCGACAGGATGCCCGCCGTCTTCCACGACCCGATCTACGGCGACGATCTCGGCCACTTCACGCATTACGCGGCCCTCGTGGGCGGTGCGCCGGGCCCGAAGTTCGCCGGTGCGATACCTACGAGACCGCGGTCTAAGACTGCCTTCGAGAAGGTTGCGACACCGCGATTCGAAGACCTGGCTTCCCTCTCGCCCGCGGGGCTGTCGATGAAAGGTGCGACGATTGGCCCCTCGAGTGGTTCACGGTCGATCCCTTGATCCTCTCACCCGGATTCAAAGGTTTGGTGGCAGCAGCCCCAGTGGACCCTTGATCACGGTCGCGGCGGACTCCGCCGATCATTGTCGCGGCGGTCTCGCCCGAGCGGAAGATCCCCTGGACCAAACCCGAGGACATCACCGTCGGGCCCGAGTTCCCGCTCCAGCTCGGCCAACCGGGCGGCATCGCCGCACCTTATTCCACTGGGAAGGCGCCGCACCTTCACCGCGCGCACCCGTGCTCTTCGACGGACGGCAAGAGCAGTGCCATCGTCGACACCATCGATCCGGCGATCCTTCCGGGCCCTCCTCTCCCGGGACGACGGCCGGCAAGTCGACAGATTGTCGCACGTCCCTGTGGCGCGCTTCGCCGAGTACCGCTCGCCTCCGTTCACCAAGCTCCTGATCGATTGCGACAACCATCGCGCGACAATCACGAGGCAGCCCGAGTTGGTCGAGCCGGGAGTGTACCACGGGGTGGCCCCGGTCGAACTCCCCTATCCCTACGAGCTCGGGTGGACTTACGAGGTCACGAAGGTCGACCCCGGCGGGACGGCCCAGATTGTAGGGCCGGCCCCTCGTCGGAGCTCAAATGGCCGAAAGGAGCCGCTCCTGCACCAAATCCGCTCCCAATCGACGAGAGGCAGAAGCAGCTCGACGAGACGGAGGCGATCGCTCGTCGAGGACCTTTGCCTGATGCTGGTCCAGCCGCTCGCCGACGGCGGCGAGCCCAGGCTGCTTCCGCGTCGAGGTCCGTGACGTCGGCGCCAAGCAATCGACTGTCCAGCTCGGCAAAGCCGGCGCGGCGATGGTCCGGACCGGAGACCGTTGTTACCATGCTCCGGCCTCAAGATATCAGCGCCGCCCAACTTCGTGCCCTCCCGGAGGTCATTCCCTTGACTGCCGAAAAGGAAAAGAGCAAGTCGGGAACGGCGCGAGCGCAGGCGAAACTCGTTCTCTTACGAACCTGAGCATGATCGGAGGCGCCCTGCAACTATTCGTGGACTTCCACGACTTCTGGCCTCCGGCCGTGCTGGTTGGTCCGGACGGCAAGCCCTGGCATAGCTGGCGCGTGCTCTTGCTTCCAATACTCGGGCACAGGGACCTGTTCGACCAGTACGATTTCTCGCAGCCCTGGGATAGCAAGAAGAACCTGCGGCTGCTCGACAAAATGCCCGCCGTCTTCCACGACCCGATCTACGGCGAAAAGTCCGGTCCCTTCACGCACTACGCGGCGCTCGTAGGCGGCGGGCCGGGCCCGAAACTCTTCGGGCACAATCCGCCGGTAACGACCGCGTTCTCTGCCTCCGGCGTGAAAATGAAAAACGTGACGATCTTGCCCCGTCGGCGACTCGCTGAGCGGGTCGTGAGCAAAGGGCCCGAACGGAGACCTGTGGATAACCTAGCCGAGATTCCTGAAAATCGAGCAATCGGACGGCCCGCTCATGTGTACGGCAAATTTCACCGACGGCACGTCCAACACGATTGTCATGCGGCGGTCTCGCCTACCGGAAGATCCCCTGGACCAAGCCGGAGGATATCACCGTCGGGCCCGAGTTCCCCTCGAGCTCGGCCAGCCGGGCGGCATCGCTGCGGCCGTCTCGCCTGACCGGAAGATCCCCTGGACCAAGCCGGAGGACATCACCGTTGGGACGGAGTTCCCGCTCAAACTGGGCGAGGCGGGCGGCATCGCTGCGCCTCACTCCTTTGGAAAGGGTCCGACCGGTTACCGCGCGGCACCTGTGCTCTTCGCAAACGGCAGGAGCCGTGCCCTCCTCGACACCATCGATCCGTCGACGCTATCCGGCCTCCTGACCCCCTCGGGAGGCGAAGTCCTCAGCTCGAACAAGGCTCCGGCCTAGTTGACTTTGGGCCTCATTTCAACATGCTCCGATCGATTGCGCGAGCGGTCGCGCGACGATCATCGAGCCGAACGGATCGCTCGGGCCAGACCTGAGATAAGAATGCCGGATGACTTACCCCCGCGGAAACCTTGGGTCACGTGGGGCGAGACCCTGAGAAACCTTGCATGAGAATGACCACGAAGCTGAACGGAGCGATCCTTTCCGTGCCGCACGATCGGGGAATTCCGTGGACAGCATGCGTATCTCCCGTTAGGGAATTCCATGGACACCATGCCGATTTCCCGACCGTGCCGGATTCCGGGGATGCCCTGCCTAGCTTAGTTCTGCGGCCTTCCCTTGGGGCCGGGTTTCTGCCGTCTCAGAATTCTGCCAAGATCTTGTTCGAGCGTCGCGAGAAATGCCTCGTCTCCCAGTGGTCGTCCGGTACTCGCGTGCGCACGCAGGAGTTGGATGTCCTCTTCTCGAATCACTCGGGCGAGGAAGGCACGCCAGTTGGGGGCCAACTCGAGCAGTGGAGCGACCCGCACCAGCGTGTCGTCCTTTCCGCGCACATGGGCCGCGGCGCTACTCCAGCGATAACGGCTTGGTGTCTTGACCAACCCCGCACGCACAGGGTTCAGTTCAACGTACCGCGCGGCGGTGAGCAGATATGGCTCGTCGAGCACGAATGACGAGAACCGCCCCTGCCAGAGATGCCCTCGCCATCCCTCGCGGAAGTTGACCATGCGAGTGTAACGGCGGTGGACCTCTCCGATCGCCCTTTTGAGTCCGTCGGCTGATTGCGGAACCGCGATCAGATGGACATGGTTGGGCATAAGGCAATACGACCAGATCTCGACCTGGTGAGCGCCGCACCATTGTGCCATCAGCTTCAGGTAGGTCTGGTAATCTTCATCGCAGAAGAACGTCTGCTGTCGGCGGTTTCCCTGCTGAGTGATGTGATGCGGCAAACCAGGTGCAACAACGCGTGCCAATCGTGCCATGGTCGAAGACTACCAAACCGACGATCGCTCGTCAACAATTCTGTATGCTGTCCCCGGGACTCTGCGACCGCGAGAGTTTTCGGACGCTCTGGCGCAGAGTGGTCCACTCGCGGGTGGAAAGTTGCCTTTGTGTAGACGTGCTGCATAATCTGGCGAGCGACCTCGCCGGGTGTGGTCACCAGCCGTTGGCTCAGTTTGTGGAGATGGCTGCCTTCCAGAACGTGTGGATATGGCCCGAGCCTCTGCCGCCGACTGAGACATATGCCGTTCGACAGGTTCCAGGGCCTGCCAACGAAGCAAGAACCGGCAGAATTCCTCCGATCGGATTCATTCCGCGAACCGGCCCGGATTGTTTGGCAAATTCGTGCACGCAAGCGTCTGGGAAGGCCGAGTGCCGAGTCAGCGAGAAGCGCGACGGTCACTTCCGAAGGGAGACGAGCCATGCCAGCCGCCAGGGCCCGCGTTCGCCGGGATGCGCCGACCAGCGACCGAGTGGCGGCGCTCGATGCCCTGCGCGTGGTCTCGATGGTTGCCGTCGTCGCCCTCCATGCCTCGGCCGCATACATGACGGTTCGGATTCCGGGACTGATCTGGCTGGTGAACGAACCGGCGGGTTCCGAATTCGTCCAGCAATTCGCATGGTGGTCTTACGGTGCCACCATGCCCGCATTCTTCGCGCTGGCCGGCTATGCGGCGGCGGCGGTGCTTGAAGTCAAGGGAACGCGCGGCTATGCGCTGGATCGCGTGCGCCGGATCGGCCTACCCTTCCTGGCGGCGATTCCGGCGGTCCTGATTCCCACGGTGCTCATCTGGATGCTTGGCCTCTACCTCGCCGGCCGTTGTGAGGTTGCCGAATTGCTCGCGCTGAGCTTCGCCGACGGTCAGATTCAGGCCAATCGGTTCGGCCCGGCCCATCTCTGGTTCCTGGCCTACCTGATTCCGATGCTGGCCCTTCTGGGCGTCGTTCAATCCTGGTGCCGGGAACGGCCACGCAGCTTGCATGGCGTGCTGAGCCATTTCTGTTCGCCCCTGACCCCCTTGATGCTGGCGATACCCACCACGCTGATCCTCTGGCTGGGGCACTGGTGGAACGGCGTCGACCCCATCCTGGACCTGCGGAACAGCTTCCTGATCAACCCGATCCGCTGGCTCCATCACAGCCTGTTCTTCATCGCGGGACTGGGCTGGCACTCGGGCCGGACTCGTTTGCCCGCGCTGACCCGGGGGCCTCTGCCCTGGCTGTTCCTCGCGGGCTCGGCCGTCGCGCTCTTGGTCCGGGTAAGATGGCTGCCTCTCGACCTCGCGGCCTCCTTGACGGGATCGGCCGCCTGGGTGTCGGTCGCCTCGGCGTCGCTCTTCGGCTGGCTGACGCTTTATGGGTCGCTAGGCGTGTGCGCGCACCTGGCACGATATGGCGGCCGAGCGATCAAGTACCTCTCCGACTCCTCCTACTGGGTGTACCTGGCTCACTTCCCGGTCGTGGGGCTCGTTCAGGCGGACCTCTTCCTGGTCGCGCTTCCCAGTCCCGTCAAGTTCCTGCTCGCGCTTGCGATCGGCCTGGCCTGGAGCCTTCTCACCTACGAGGCCTGCGTTCGCCGCACCTGGATTGGCCGGTGGCTGCGTGGTGGCGCCCCGCGAGTCCCCTCGGTTCCGAGGCCCGTGTACCTCGATCGCGACGAGGTCCCCAGGCGAACCATGGCCTGAAGGCTTGATTCGGAAGCCTTTTCCGGAAAGGCTGTGGGTAGACGGCGTTGCCAGGCGAGTTCCCGGGACATCATACCTATCTCCGACGTTCATTTGTATTTTCTGAGCGGCGCAGGTTGTTCGCCCGAAACGGGCATTGCCATCGATTGCGCTCGCTTGATTGTCAGACTCATCGAACCTTTTTGACCTCGAATCGATACCAGTCTGCTTGGATCTCACCCTCGTCATCGATCGGGTAGACCAGACCCAGTTTCTTCATGAAGTCGGTGAGTTGCCAGCAGTCTCCGTACGGATAGATGTCGTCGACATAAGCCTCGCCGGCGTTCTCAAGGTCTAGATCCCACGGCACGAGGTACTTCTCGATCGAGGAAGCATCGAGTCCCTGCCAGGTACGTGCGAGGACCTCCGCGTCCCCTTTCCATTCAGATCGCTGCTCAAGCGATATCAGGTCAGACCAGTAGTCAGGAATGGGATTGAAGCGATCGACCACTTCGCCATCAACGAAGAGAACGTACATCCAGAAGTCGCCATCGTGGATGTGAAGTGAGAGGACGGGCGCACCGAGCGACGCTGACAGGAAACTCGACGACTTATCGCACCCGGAGAAGTTGTAGGGGTACACCACAGTCACCGGACCATTCTCATCGCCAGAGATCAGCAGATGCCCGAATGGCTCTGCTTGCGGAGATGCTGGTTCCATGAGCCCGCCCTTGGATGAGGCAAATTGTCGAAGTGACCGGACGACGTCGGTGCGAGTGCTTCCTTTCACACCGGACATGGAAATGAACTCTCCCATCACGATACTCCGATGATTGCGATCCCTTCGATCGACACCCGGGATCATCTTCCGTTTTACGGGTGGGGAGATCAATTATGGTCTTTGGTATCGGCGACGTTAGACCCACTCGCTGGCCCGAATCACAGCGACGCCGCCCGGAAGGACGGATCGGCATCCACTGTGCTTGGCGACGCTCTGAATTCCCGCGTCTGACGGCCGTCCCTTGGTATTTCGACGAGGAGAGGCACTTCTCGGATGTTCCGAACGAGGCTGGCCAAACACGGCGTGGCTGCAGGAAAATGCAGATCCGGCTATCTGTTATTCTTGGTCTCGATCTCCGGCGCCTGTCCTGTGTTCGTTCGGTCCTTCGTTGGTCAGTGAGGAAAACGTTGAGGCCGCGATGACACCTGCGGGGAGTACTCTTAAGTCGAGATGGAGAGCACCATGGGCATATCTTATTCAAAGTGGGATGGCGACACTTGGATTCAGGTTGAGGATGGAGTTGTCCGCCGAAATCTACCGAGGCGAAATGGAACCGCTCGCTCCTGGCATGAGAATGGTGAACTTGCGGAAGAATACGAGCTTGTCGACGGCGTCGCGGTGGGAGAGAGGCGAGAATGGCATGACAACGGCGTTCTCGCCAAGACGGAGCCGTTGGTCGCGGGGCGAGTCCACGGAACTGTCCGCCAGTGGAACAGGGAAGGCAACTTGCTGGGTGAATACACCATGACGGATGGCCGAGGCGTGCAACGTGAATGGAACGAGAATGGGACAATCTCAATGGAAACTGAGGTTTTCTCTGAAGGCACCTTGCGTATCAAGGTATTTGACGATTTGGGCAAGGCTCATGAGTCATTTATGTGGAACGGGAAGCAAATATCCAAGAAGAAATTCATGGAGCGGATCTCACCCGAACAAGGCGGTCAGACCTGAAGACGGAACGCCCGCTAACAGTGGATCAAGGAACGCCCGCGCGAGACGTTACGCGATCATCAACTTGGCGGGCGAACAATTCCATGACTCGCCCAATTGAAGGAAGGTTGTCGCGATGCGTTAGCTGCGTGCAGAGCCTCATTTCACCATTTCGTAACTGCTCTTCGCGTAGCGCCTTCCGTAAATCTGGGTCCAGGATTCGGCGCCGTATACGGCCGCAATGCCGCTACAAACGGGCGACATCTTGCCCAATTTGAAAAATCCGCACGACTGGGCATTGACCCCGGGATCGCTCCGGTTTACAATGTGGACTGACCGGTCAGTCCATTCACAATGAGGGGTTAATGAGCAAGCTCACGGAGAAGAAGCCGAAGACGGTGCTGCGACGAGGAAGCGATCTCGGCCCGGCGGGAGGAGATCCTGCAGACCGCCACGGAGTTGTTCGCCGAGCAGGGCTTTTCGGATGCGGTCACCCAGGTCTTGACGGATCGGCTTCAGATCGGAAAAGGGACGCTTTATCGCCATTTTCCGAGCAAGCGCGAACTCTTCTTGGCCGCGGCTGATCGGGTTATGGTCAAGCTGAATGAGCGGATCGAGGGGAGCATCGTGGGAGTCACCGACGGCCTGGAGCGGATGGCTCGGGCCATCGCGGCCTATCTTGGTTTTTTTTCCGAAAACCCCCACTTTGTCGAGTTGATCATCCAGGAACGGGCCAACTTCAAGGATCGCAAGCGACCGACCTATTTCGAGCATCGCGAACGGACCGTGCAACGGTGGCGGCAGTTGTATCGCGAGCTGATCGCGGAAGGCCGAATCCGCGAGATGTCGGTCGAGCAGATCTCCGACGTGCTCTCAGCGTGCGATCTACGGAACGATGTTCATCAATTACTTCACGGGTCAGTCCAAGCCGTCGGACGTTCAGGCACACGAAATTCTGGACATCGTGTTTTACGGCATTTTGAGCGAGACAGAACGTGAGCACCGCGGGGTGGGGGTTGGCTTTTGCGAGGGCTGCGTGCCCTGCCACCAAGCCGCGTCACCGCCGGATGAGCCGACAGCCAGATCTGAGTTGTTTCGTTGGGGGCGAATAGTTATGGATCGTCGTTGGAGTGGATTGCTGCTTTTCTTGTTGGCTCCGATGGGGGGATGCCAGGGGTCGAGCGCGGCCCTGCCCAAGACGGCACTCCCGAATGTCGAGTATCACATGCCGGTCTCGGGGCAGGTCACGGATTATTCGGAATTCCCGGGCCAGACCGATGCCCGCATCACCGTGCAGGTGCGGTCGCGGGTGTCGGGCTACATGACCAAGGTCTACTTCACGGATGGTACGCACGCCGACGAAAACCAGGTCCTTTTCCAGATCGATCCTCGACCCTATCAAGGCCGAGCTCGAGCGGGCCGAGGGAAACGTCCAGCAAATGGAAGCGCACTTGCGGCGGCTGGAGCGCGAATACCATCGCGCCGAGAAACTGCTGGCGAAGGGCTCGGTCAGCCAGGAAGAGTTCGAACGCTACGAGGCTGACTACAAGGAAACCAAGGGCAACCTCGAAATCACCAAGGCCAACCGCGAACTGGCCAAGCTCAACCTGGAATGGACCGAAGTCAAGGCCCCATCCGCCGGCCTGCTCGAGCCGCCGCATGGTCGATCCGGGCAACTTGATCAAGGCCGACGACACGGTCCTCACCTCGATCGTCACCCAGGACCCGATGTACGTCTACTTCGACGTCGACGAACAAAACACGCTCAAAGTCCGCCACCTGATCCGGGAGGGAACGATCAAGGCGAAGTCCGAGAAGGAAGTCCCGGTCATGGTGGGTTTGTCGGACGAGGCCCCCGATTTTCCGCACGTCGGCACGGTCGATTTCACCGATAACCGTGTCGACGTCAACACCGGCAGCCTTCGCTTCCGGGCCACCGTGAGGAACGAGAAGGGGATCCTCACGCCCGGTCTCTTCGTGCGAGTGCGACTCCCGATCGGCGACCCGCACCCGACGCTCTTCGTTCGAGAAGAAGCCCTGGCCTCCGACCAGGGACGAAAGATCGTCTACGTCATCTCCGATGAACGAAGAACGAAGCCAGCGAGTGCCGACGCTAAGGCCGAGAGTCACGAAGCCAAGCCCGGCGATCATGAAACCAAGTCGGCGAGCACGGAATCGAAATCGCCGGAGAATAAGACCAAGGCGGTGGCGAGCGCGAGCAAACCCATCGGACCGGACGGAAAGGTGAAGGGAAAGATCGAAACCAAGGAGGTCAAGATCGGCGCTCTGCGTGACGGATTCCGCGCGATCGAGACGGGTCTGGAGCCCGGCGACAAGGTCGTCATCACGGGCTTGCAGCGCATCCGGCCGGGAATCGTTGTCAACGCGACCGAGAAGAAGATCAAGCAAACGGTTCCCAAGGATCTCTCGTTCCTCGAACTCCCGCCACCGAAAAGCCGGCTCGGCGGCTTGCCCGACCAGAATCACTCGAAACGCATCCCCCTGAAACGAAGGGAGCTGAAGGATGGAGGATGAACCGGCAACGGCCGGTCACTCCCGGTCTCATCCTTCATCGGCTTCGATCCTGCAAATCGAGAGAGATTGACCGTGTTTTCACGCTTCTTCATCGATCGCCCGATCTTCGCCGCGGTGCTTTCGATCGTCATCACACTGGCGGGCGGGCTGTCGCGTGATCGCTTTGCCGATCGCGCAGTATCCGCAAATCTCGCCCCCGAATGTGTCGGTGGAGTGCACCTACCCGGGAGCCAGTGCCCAGGTGGTCGCCGAGACCGTGGCCGCGCCGATCGAGCAGCAGGTCAACGGCGTCGAGAACATGATGTACATGTCGTCGCAGTGCACCAACGACGGCTCGTACACCCTGACGATCACCTTCAAGCTCGGCGTCGACTTGAACCTGGCCCAGGTCATGGTCCAGAACCGGGTTGCCCTGGCCTTGCCGCTGATGCCCGACGTGATCAAGCAGACGGGCGTGACGACCAAGAAGAAGGCGCCCGACATCTTGATGGCGGTCGCGATCTACTCGAGGTCCGAGGAGAGCCAACTGCAATTGATGCCCTCGGTGAAGGACGTCAGCGAGATCCCGGCGGCAGGGCAAGGATCTGATCGTTGTCGCCGACGTGGATGATGTGCTCCATTTCCGCATGTTTGACCTTGCTGGCAACAAGGTCGCTGACACCGATGAGAACAAGTTGACGCCAAAAGGAATTGCCAGCTTGAAGAGCTCAAGAAGGAACTCAAGGACGTCGTGGCCACCTCATGAGTTGAGCGGAACGGACAGGAGCCGGGTCATCGACCGCTGTGAATTCGGTCGTCGGTTACGCGGCCACGAAGGCCATGATGAAGCCTCCGCGGTACGATCAGCTCTACCTGAGCAACTACGCGATGATCCACATCCAGCCGGAGCTGGCGCGGCTGCCGGGTATCAGCGACGTGACCATGCTCGGCCAGCGCGACTACAGCATGCGGATCTGGGTCGATCCGGACAAGCTGGCCATCCGGAACCTCACGGCGGGAGACGTGGTCGCGGCGATCCGCGAGCAGAACCTGCAAGTCGCGACCGGCCAGATCGGCCAGCAGCAGAAGGGGTCTGGCCAGAGGACCCAGGTCACCACCAAGACGATGGGTCGATTGATCGACGTCAGCCAGTTCGAGAACATCATCGTCAAGACCACGCCCGACGGTCGCTACCTGCGGATCAAGGACATCGGCCGGGTCGAGCTGGGCGCCAAGAACTCCGACATCGATAGCGAGGTCGACGGCATGCCCAGCGGCAACCTCGCGGTCTTTCAGCTTCCCGACGCCAATGCGCTCGAATGCCGCGACATGCGTCGTGGCCAAGATGGAAGAGCTGAAGAAAGACTTCCCCGACGGACTCGATTACGTCGTCCGCTACGACACGACGCCGTTCATCCGCGAGTCGATCATCGAGGTCTTCAATACGCTTCGGGACGCGGTCATCCTGGTCGCCCTGGTCGTGCTGTTGTTCTTGCAGAACTGGCGGTCGGCCCTGATCCCCCTGATCGCCGTCCCGGTGGCGATCATCGGCACGTTCGCCGTCATGGCCGCGATGGGCTTCAGCCTGAACAACCTGACGCTGTTCGGCCTGGTGCTGGCGATCGGCATCGTGGTCGACGATGCGATCGTCGTGGTCGAGGCCGTCGAGCATCACATCGAGCACGGCATGAAGCCGCGGGCGGCGACGATCAAGGCGATGGACGAGGTCTCGGCCCCGGTCATCGCGGTGGGACTGGTCTTGAGCGCCGTGTTCGTGCCGTGCGCGTTCATCACGGGGATCACGGGCCAGTTCTTCCGCCAGTTCGCGCTCACGATCGCCTCGTCGACGATCATCTCGACGTTCAACTCGCTGACCTTGAGCCCGGCCCTGGCGGCGATCTTGCTCAAGCCCAAGAAGAAGGGCTCGTACCAGGCGCTGCCGGTGCTGGTGCTCGTGGTGCTTGGGTTGCTGGATGGGTTACAGCGCGGCTCGGCCCGCGGCTCGAGCCCTGGCTCGTATCGGCACTTCGTCGTCGCCGCCGGAATGGTTCACGGAGCAGGCTCCGCTGGATCGGCCTGGCCCTGGGCGGGATTGATCGGCCTGATCGCCAACAAGCCGATCAACTGGCTGCTGGGCCAGTTCTTCCGGGTCTTCAACTGGGGGTTTGACCTGGCGGGCAGGGGTTACACCCGGATCGTGGGGGGCATGCTGCGGGTCACGGTGCTCGTGCTCCTCGTCTATGTCGGGATGCTCTGCCTGACTGGATATGGATACAGCGGCTTTCCCAAGGGCGTCTTGTCGGACAAGTTCATCGCCAAGCTCGACAAGGGCGGGGAGTACGACAAAGCTCGGATGGGTGAAGCCGCTGGTGCAGTTTACGGGCATGCCCAAGGGATTCATCCCTTCGCAGGATATGGGCTACCTGATGATCAACGTGCAATTGCCCGACTCGGCATCGTCGGAGCGCACGTTCGAGCTGATGAGGAGAATGCAGACGATCACCCTGGACACCCCGGGTACCAACCATACGATGCTCGTCTCGGGACAGTCGATGTTGTTGAGCGCATTCGGGTCGAATTTCGGCTCGATGTTCGTGATGCTCAAGGGGTTCGACGAGCGTCCTCAGCCGGCGACCGAGCGATTCTTCACCTGGTACGCGACGAGCCAGTTCGAGGACTGGTGGCGAGCGACGGCTCGGCTGGACCAGAAACCGGTCGCCGACCGGCGTGAATCCCCAGGATGCACCGAAGACGAGCCTGGAAGCGTGGTGTCGCAAGACGTTCCATATCAAGAAGGTCCCGTCGCTCAACAGCGACTCGATCGCCAACGTGCTGCGAACGAAGTTCAGAGGAGCAGATCCCCGAGGCCGACCTCGCGGTCTTGCCGCCGCCGCCGGTGCGCGGCGTGGGGCGGGCCGGCGGCTTCAAGATCATGATCGAGGACCGAAGCGCTCCGAGTCTGCTCGCCCTTCAGAATGCGACCGACGGGCTCGTCGAGGAGGCCACGTTCGAGACCGATCCGGTGACCGGCGAAAAACGGCAAACGGCCCGAGTTTTCCGCCATGTCCTCGGTCTTCCGCGCCAACGTGCCGCAGGTCTACGTCGACCTGAACCGTAGCGCCGCCATGACCAAGGAAGTCGAGCTGAACGATATCTTCCAGACGCTGCAGGTCTATCTCGGCTCGGTCTACGTCAATGATTTCAACCTGTTCGGCCGCACCTGGCAGGTGATCGTCCAGTGCGACTCCAAGTTTCGGGACCAGGTCGAGGACATCCAGCGGCTCAAGATCCGCAACCTGTCGGGTCAGATGGTGCCCCTGGGCTCGCTGGCCGAGGTCAGGGAGACGCCCGGGCCGTTTGTGTTGACCCGGTACAACATGTACCCCGCGGCCTTCATCAACGGCGCCGCCGCGCCGGGGACCAGCTCGCGGCAGGCCCTCGACCTCATGGACAAGCTGGCCGAGGGCTACCTGCCGCCGTCGATGGCCACGGAATGGACCGAGATGGCCTACCTCGAGCTCGCGGCGGGCAACACGGCCATGTTCGTCTTCGGGTTCGCGGTGGTGATGGTCTTCCTGGTGCTGGCCGCGCAATACGAGAGCTGGTCGCTTGCCGCTGGCGGTGATCCTGGTCGTGCCGATGTGCCTCTTGAGCGCGATCGCCGGTGTCTGGATCGCCAACATGGATATCAACATCTTCACCCAGATCGGCTTCGTGGTGCTGGTGGGGCTGGCGAGCAAGAATGCGATCTTGATCGTCGAGTTTGCCAAGGTCCATCGCCAGAGGGGCCTGCCGTTGCGCGAGGCGACGCTGGAGGCCTGCCGGCTGCGGCTGCGACCGATCGTGATGACATCGATGGCCTTCATCCTGGGCGTGGTGCCGCTCTTGCTCTCGACGGGCGCCGGCGCCGAGATGCGGCGGACGCTGGGCACGGCCGTTTTCAGCGGCATGCTCGGCGTGACCGCGTTCGGGATCTTCCTGACGCCCGTGTTTTTCTTCGTGGTCGATTGGCTGGGCGAGACGCCGCTGTTCGCCTCGGGACCGCTGCGCAAGGCCAGCGACCTCGTGCTGGGAGCTTTGAGCCTGAGGGCTCTCCGGAGTGCGATCGTCGCCAAGGCCGCGTCCGACCGTCCGGACCGCGGCCAAGGTGCACGAGCCCGGCGAGCTGATCGAGCATAAGTCACGTAAGTAAGGGGTCCGCTCGTGTCTCGATTCTTCATCGACCGCCCGATCTTCGCCTCGGTGCTGTCGATCATCATCACGCTGGCCGGCGGACTCGCCGTCTGGACGCTGCCGGTCGCGCAGTACCCCGAGATCACGCCCCCAACCGTCGAGGTGTCGGCGTTCTATCCCGGCGCCAACGCCAAGGTCGTGGCCGACACGGTGGCCGCGCCGATCGAGCAGCAGGTCAACGGCGTCGAGAACATGCTCTACATGTCGTCGCAGTGCACCAACGACGGCACGTACACGCTGACGGTCACCTTCAAGCTGGGCGTCGACCTGAACATGGCCCAGGTCCTGGTGCAGAACCGCGAGTCGCTGGCCGATCCGATCCTGCCCGACCTGGTCAAGCGCCGCGGCGTGGCGGTCAAGAAGAAGTCGCCCAGCATCTTGATGATCATCAACCTCTTCTCGCCCGACGACAGCCGCGACAACCTCTATATGAGCAATTATGCGACGATCCAGCTCAAGGACGAGCTGGCGCGGTTGGATGGCGTGGGCGACATCACCTATATCGGCCAGCGCGACTACAGCATGCGGATCTGGGTCGACCCGCAGAAGATGGCCTTCCGCAGTCTGACGGCGGCCGACGTGGTCACCGCGATCAGCCAGCAGAATGCCCAGGTGGCCGCCGGCCGGCTTGGCCAGCCGCCGGTCCCCACCGGACAGGTGTTTCAATACACCATCAGCACGCTGGGCCGCTTGATCGACGTCAACCAGTTCGCCGACATGATCTTGAAGACCGACATCCAGGGGCGAATCGTCCGGTTGAAGGACGTCGCCGACGGTCGAGCTGGGCGCCCGGGAGTACGACCAGAACTGCACCATGGACGGAAAATCCTCGGTGGCGCTG
Organism: uncultured Planctomycetota bacterium; assembly: GCA_963779785.1. Classification (GTDB taxonomy): domain Bacteria; phylum Planctomycetota; class Planctomycetia; order Isosphaerales; family Isosphaeraceae; genus CAVRFS01. The sequence goes on along the minus strand of CAWAAW010000045.1, from coordinate 105,067 downwards.
TCGGTCTATCAGCGGCCCGGCTCCAACGCGCTCGAGACCGCCCGGCTGGTCCGGGAGAAGATGGAGGAGCTCAAGGCTCGCTTCCCCGCCGGTCTCGATTACAAGATCGTCTACGACACGACCCCGTTCATCAAGGAGTCGGTCAACGAGGTGTTCAACACGCTTGCGGGACGCCGTGATCCTGGTCGCGTTCGTCGTGCTCTTGTTCCTGCAGAACTGGCGGTCGGCCCTGATCCCCTTGATCGCCGTCCCGGTGGCGATCGTCGGCACCTTCGCGGTCATGGCCGCGATCGGCTTCAGCCTGAATAACCTGACGCTGTTCGGATTGGTGCTGGCGATCGGGATCGTGGTCGACGACGCGATCGTCGTGGTCGAGGCCGTCGAGCACCACATCGAGCACGGGCTGGCCCCGCGCGAGGCGACGATCATGGCCATGAGCCAGGTCTCGTCGCCGGTGATCGCGGTCGGCCTGGTGCTCACCGCCGTGTTCGTGCCCGTGCGCGTTCATCACGGGGATCACCGGCCAGTTCTATCGCCAGTTCGCCTTGACGATCGCGACCTCGACGGTCATCTCGGCGTTCAACTCGCTGACCTTGAGCCCGGCCCTGTCGGCACTCTTGCTCAAGCCGAGGCAAAAGGGCGTCTACCAGGCGCTGCCGTGGCTTGCCTTCGTGGCTTTGGGCGGCTGGGCCGGTTATGAATATCCTCGGCCCCCACCTGGAGCCCTTCGTCCCGGCCGGGCTCGCCAGGCACTGCCGACCTACGTGAGTCCCTATACTCGCGCCGGCCTTGGGACTGGCGATCGGCGGCCTGATCGGCTGGCTCCTGAGCTTCCCCTTGAACCGGATCATGGGCTGGTCCTTCTTCGCCTTCAACAAGGGTTCGACGCGGCGACCGGCGCTTATACCCGCGTGGTCAGCGGGTTGCTGCGGGTCAGCGTGCTGGTGCTCGTCATGTATGGCGGGCTGTTGGGTTTGACCTACTGGAGTTTCACCCACACCCCGACGGGCTTCATCCCGCCGCAGGACAAGGGTTATCTTCTGCTCAATGTCCAGTTGCCCGACTCGTCGTCGCTCGAGCGGACCCAGGAGGTCATGAAACACATCGAGCAGACCGCGGGCAAGCTGCCCGGCGTGGCCCATACCGTGGCGATCGCCGGACAATCGATCCTGATGAATGCCAACGCCCCCAACTTCGGCGCCATGTACGTGATGCTCGACGACTTCCACCATCGCGCCGCAGCACGGGCTCTCCGGCCCTGTGATCGCCGCGAACCTCCAAGATGAGCTGCAAGAACAGATCGGCGAGGGCGAGATCAACGTCTTCGAGGCCCCGCCGGTCGACGGCCTCGGGACTGCCGGCGGGTTCAAAATCGTGGTTCAAGACCGGGGCGACCTGGGGCTACAGCAAATCCAGGACGTCGCCAACGGGATCGTGGCCAGGGGCAGTGAAGACCCGAGCCTTCGCAGCCTGTTCACCAGCTTCCGGGCCAATACCCCGTGGTTGAACCTGGACATCGACCGCACCAAGACGAAATTGCTGGGAGTCTCGATCGCGGAGCTGTTCAACACCTTGCAGGTCTATCTCGGCTCGCTCTACGTCAACGATTTCAACCTGTTCGGCCGGACGTGGCAGGTGAACGTTCAGGGCCAGGCCGACTTCCGCAAGCAGATCGACGACCTGGCGCAGTTGAAGGTCCGGAGCGAGCGCGGGGGCATGGTCCCGCTGGGCAGCCTGGCGGAAATCAAGGACGAAAGCGGGCCGGTGTTGATCATGCGTTACAACATGTACCCGTCCGCCGCGATCAACGGCGACGCCGCGCCGGGGATCAGCTCGGGCCAGGCGATCCAGCACATGGAGGATGCTGGCCGACGAAAGATCTGCCCCAGGCGATGCGGACCCAGTGGACCGAGCTGGCGTTTCTCCAGCTCCAGACCGGCTCGACGGCCATGTTCGCCTTTGTGCTGGCGGTCGTCCTGGTGTTCCTGGTTCTGGCGGCCCAGTACGAGAGCTGGTCGCTGCCCTTGGCCGTGATCCTGGTCGTGCCGATGTGCCTGCTTTGCTCGTGCGTCGGTGTCAACATGGCCCACATGGACATCAACATCTTCACCCAGGTCGGCTTCATCGTCCTGGTGGGCCTGGCGTGCAAGAACGCCATCCTGATCGTGGAATTCGCCAAGGCCCAGCATGAGGCCGGCTCAACGCTCAAGGCGGCCACGCTCGAAGCCTGCGAGCTCCGGCTGCGGCCGATCATGATGACCTCGCTGGCGTTCATCCTCGGCGTCGTTCCGCTCATGGTCTCCGAAGGGGCGGGTGCCGAGATGCGCAAGACCCTGGGCACGGCCGTCTTCAGCGGCATGCTGGGAGTCACCCTGTTCGGCATCTTCCTGACGCCGGTCTTCTACTTCGTCATCCAGTGGTTCAGCGACAAGCGGGCCGAGAGCCGGAAGCGCGAGCCGGACGAGGACGATTCGGACGACGACAATTCACGACGGCGAGCCAGACCCGGGCTTCGATTTCCAGACGCAACGGCAAGCATGAGATTGCCGCCGGCAACGGCGCGGTTCAGACTCCCTCGCATGTCACGCATTGAGATTGACGTCGCCCGCGCGCCAACCGTGCACGTGGTCCTGGTCGAGCCGGAGATCGCGGCCAACACCGGTTCGGTCGGCCGAACCTGCGTAGCGATCGGCGCGATGCTCTGGCTGGTGCGGCCGCTCGGTTTTCATGTCAACGATCAGAATATCCGCCGCGCAGGCCTCGATTACTGGGAACACCTGACCTGGAGGGTCGTCGACCACCTCGATGAGGTTGCCTCCGAGCTGGGACACGACCGGCTCTGGCTGTTCTCGACCAAAGCCGATCAGCTCTACACCAATGTCAGTTATCAGTCGGGACGATGCTCTGGTTTTCGGACCCGAGAGCCGCGGCCTTCCAACCTCGTGGTTGACCGCGCGCCCGGACCGCGCCGTCCGGATCCCGATCCGTCCGGAGGCTCGCAGCCTGAACCTCTCCAACGCCGTGGCCGTCGCCGCCTTCGAAGCGATGCGCCAGATCGGACGATCTGGACTTCCCGTACTCTGAGAGTTGATCACGCCTCCGGATCGCGCAGGACCCGCCCCGACAGCGAGACTGATCTCCACCACGACCCAGCGTCCAGCTTCATCCTCGACGACCTCGGCCTGGAAACCTTTGCCCTGAACGAGCTCGGGGTCGAGCGATGGGTCTTGCAGGAGAATCTCATACGGGACGATCAACAGGCGTGGCTGTCCGGCCCCAACCCCTTGGACGCGCACGACCATTTCGATTTGGTCGGAGCCAGGCGGATTCTCTTCCAGCGTCGCGGTCCGCACAATCCCTCGAATTCGCATGGTCGACTCCGATGAGGACCGAACGACCTGCGCAACCGTCACGCCAAAATGACAAAAACCGTGATGAGGTGTGGCGGGCATGGATCTTTCGTGCACAATGGCATGAGCGCTTCTGAACTTGTCAAGGAATGGGTCGCTGCACTGATGTTGCCACACACAATGTTTCGAACGCCTGGACGCACCGATCGTGCTGGCGCACGGTCTATTCGGGTTCACGCGATTGGGCGTCGGGCCTTTGACGATCGCGTCCTATTTCCGCGGAATTCCCGAGTCGCTGCAAGGTGTCGGGAACCGGGTTCTGGTGACGCGCGTGCCTCCCATCGCGGGCATCGAGGAACGGGCACGCCGGCTGGGTGAGCAGATCGTGCGTGCGTTCCCCGATGAGCCGGTCCACTTGATCGGCCACAGCATGGGTGGACTCGACGCTCGACGGCTTCTGGCCGACTCCGTCGTGGTCGAACCGAATCCTGAGCCTGACGACGATTGGAACGCCGCACCTGGGAAGTACTCTGGCCGATTTCGCCAAACTGAGGTTTGGCCGCATCTGGCGCCTGCTCATTTCGCTGGGAATCGACCCACAAGGCTGCCTCGACGTGACCCGCCGGGCCGCCGGGCGATTTCATCGCCGGCATCCCGCGCCCGACAACGTCCCTTGTTTTTCCATTGCGGGCGATCCCCCGCCGGAGAATGTGTGCTGGCCCCTTCAGCGTACGCATTCCGCGCTGCTCGAGCTGGAAGGACCCAACGATGGCCTGGTCTCGGTCGAGTCGGCTTTGGCATTCGGAACCCCCCTGCCCTTCTGGCCCGTCGATCACTTGCGCCAGATGAACTGGCTCGCGACCGGCGACACCGGCTCGATCGTTCCGTCCGCCATCACGCTCTACGCCCAGGTCGTGGCTCACCTCGCGTCGCTCCGGTTTGGTAGCGAGGCAATTTCGTCTGTCGAGCGCCGCTTGTGATCCGACGCCGCGACGAATCATTTCTTCTTGGAGCAGGATTATGTGGCCACCGCGGTTCGTGGCCTGTCCCTCGTCGTGCAGCTCTTGCCTCCACTGTTTGAGTTCACGACTTGGTGTACCTCGGCTGGTAAAGTTGAACCTTGAAGTCGCCTGGAACCTTGAAGAAGGTAACCAGCCCGTAGCCGCGATCTTCAACTTCTTGTGTGAATTCAACACCCCGGGTTCGAAGTTCGCCGACAGTCTGGACAATGTCGTCGCAGTAGAAAGAGATGTCGGCAGTTCCCGACGCAACGTCGTTGTCGTCGGTCGGGTGCACTCCAAGATCGGCCTCGGGTGCGTCAAAGATCAGCCAACCGCCACCCACGTCTATTCCGGGGAGCCCGAGCTTGTCTTTCAAAAATGCGCGCAACGCGTCGGCGTGTGACGAATAGAACATTGCATGCATACCTCGAATCATGACGAACCTCCACTCAATTGGACGAATCGGACGTGAGACGGTGTCGACCGGAAGTATTAATAGCGAGCCGAACGCACGGTAGTCAAGCGTCCACGCAAGCTGCCGCCTTGTATCGACAGCGAAGCGGCGAACGCTTTGTCGCCGTTTCGAGGCCGGAAGCAAGGCTCGCGCCCATCGCACTTGGTTCATTTGGGCTTAGGTGGGTCGGGCGGGATGGAGAGCCAAGGGCGGGCGGCGGCCGCTACGTATTTCCGTCTGAGCGCGGTGTGATACGCCAATCGCCTCCGGTTGTACTGTGCCTGCCTGTGGAGGTAATTGGCCAAGAGCACTTGGCCCCTCGCTGACATCTCACCCGCTCTGTCCTTAGCGGCCCTGAAACGGTCGCTTTCCTCGACGGGACTCGAACGTCCCTCGGAGAGGCCAAACCATCGCTCGATCGTCCCCACGGGTAGGATAATCGTTTTTTCTGCGGGAGACTGCGGCGGTGGCTCTTGCGGCTTGCCTCGAAAAGAGCCGCTCGCGGAATTCGCGACCAGGCGACTGTAATAGGTTTCCTGCTTGGCGTGCCAGATCGCCCTCTCAAAAAACTCGTCACGCCTGTGCTTCAGCCGGCTCGCCCCGACACAGGCCCCGAACGCAAGCGACAGTACCGCCACCGCGACCATCCATCGCCGCGTTGTCATTGGTGGCAGACGCATGGCCCGATCCTTACTCTCGCAATCACGCGGCGGAGCCGCTTAAAGCAGCATCTCCTTACGCAACATTCTCAACCATGCGTGCAGGGGTTTTGGGGTAAGATCGGGTCGAATCAGACCAGCATGCGGGTAGAGATGCGGCGCGGCGTCGCTCGCTTGGAGCCAGTTAATGGTGCGAACGAACGGTTTGGCAACGGCCAGGGCGAGCCATTTCGCTCCCCAGCTAGCTTGCATGGATTCGTCGATGGTCGATGGCCACTGCGTCGATTCGATGCGGACATTGGGATCGGCATTGGGGTCGGGTCCGTCGGCCGACGGGAGGGCCATCCAGACGGACAAGGGAACGTTCAAGAGTGAAAACAGATCCAGGAGTTTGGAGAACTCGAATAGGTCGCGGAGATGACTGCCCGGCGCGGAAAAGCCGGGCGCGATCTCGATCGCGACGCCGGAGATCCCGAGGTCGGCCCGGAGCAGATAGTCGCAAAGATGAAGCGGACCGAGCTGGAAGTGGCTCGATCCCATCCATTCGGCCCAGGGGCGATCGACGCCGATGGTCAATTGTGCCGACGGATCGCTCTGGCGGGCGACCTGGACGGCGCGCGCGGCGATTCGGATCTGATCTTCCTCGGACAAGCCGAGGATTTCGCCGCTGGCCGCTCGGTGGACCACGTGCCAGAGCGGGATCTTGCCGCGATACGCGCTGAACGGCTTGCCGGACGAAGTCGGCGACCAGGCCGCCGATCGTTTCGGCATCACCGCTCCAGAGCCAGATCCAGTCGGGCAGCGCCCCTTGGCGAAACTCGATCAGTGGTCCGGCTTCGATCGCCAGGTTATTGCGGCGGCACCACGCCAACTGGGCGTCTAGCATGTCCCAGCGGTATTGACCCTCGGACGGGGCGATCTGGTTCCACTTCACGCTCATTTGACACGTATTGAACGTGGCCGGCCAATCGATCGACGCGGGCAACTTCTGCGGGAGCCCTTCCAGAAAACAGCCCAGATGGGTCGGCAGCCGGGAGGTCGCGGCCAACCGACTCTGGAAGATCTGGGCGGTGTAGGCCTCCAGCAGCAGGTCGCCGGCGCGAGAAGCCAACTGGAGGCAGATTTGAGCGGCCTCCGTGCACTCATCGAGCCGATCCGTCGACGTGGCGGACCGGATGAACGCCTGCCGAGCCTCGCTCAAGACTTGCTCGAGCTCGGGTGTGGAACGAAGGCCCATCTGAGTCCAGTCGGCCAACTGGTTCCTGATGTCGTTCAGCTTGCCCCGTGCCAGCTCGACGGGCAGGGTATAAGGAGCGGGTCGCTCGGCCAAGGTGGCCGTCCCCACGATCGGAGTGCCGTACCCTTCGATCGCCCAGGGAACGAACAGGCGGCCACTTTCCGCCGTGTCGCGATGACAGGTCATCAATCCATTTCGGAGCTCGACTCCAACCTGTCCCGGCGTCCGATCAAGGCCGGTGATATAAGCCTTGCGATAATCGGCAGGCCGTTGAGTCGGGTTGTTCGAGGGAAGTCGAAACTTCATAACCCCCATGGCACGCTTTCCGAGATCCGGGATGAGCCCGTCGATCGAGATGAATGAAAGAATTATGGCAATCCGCCAATTTGGTCAAGCATGGTTCAATGATCACGCGAAGTCAATCTCGGCAGCATGATTTCCAATAATCAGACGGCGGCTCGGAACAATGTCGCCAATCGCAGAACGCCAAGCTCTCGCCAGGAGGATGTTGCCCGAACGGCCAGATGAGAATAAGTTGGGCGGAGAGCCAACGCAAGCCAACCGCGGGAAGCCACTCGAAAGAAACCTCCCCGAGGCGTGGCAGCTTCCGTACTTTCCATCTTATCCATGAACTCGAAGAGTTGCCCATGCCCAGCGTTTTGATTGCTCCGTACCTGCTCCGCAACCAGCCTGGCCAGTTTCGCCAGATCTTGTCCGATGCCGGTTTCGAGCTCCTCGATCCGGTGGGCGATTCCGCGCTCACCACCGAACAACTTCGGCCTTACCTGTCAAGAATCGACGCCATGCTCGCCGGGGGCGAGCGCATGTCGCCGGATTTGTTCGAGATCGCTCCGAACTTGCGGGTCATCGCGCGAACCGGCGTGGGATACGATTTGATCGATGTCCCGGCCGCGACCGCTCACAAAGTCGCGGTGACCATCACGCCGGGAACCAACCAGGAGAGCGTGGCCGAGCAAACCATGGCACTACTCCTCGCCCTGGCGCGGCGGATCGTCCCCAACGATCGCGTGATTCACCGAGGGGGATGGGACCGCTGCGCTGGTCACTCCCGTTCGTGGCATGACGCTGGGCCTGATCGGCATGGGACGGATCGGCCGCGCCGTGGCCGTACGCGCCCGGGTCTTCCGCATGCGAGTCATCGCGTTCGACACCGTCCTTCAGAACGAGTTCGACGAGCGCCACGGAATCGAACGGCTGCCGATCGACGACATCCTCGCGTGCTCGGACGTGGTCAGTCTGCACGTGCCGTTGACCCCCGCGACCCGCGGCATGGTCAACCGCGACTTCCTCGCCAGGATGCGTCCGGGTTCCTACCTGATCAATACCTCCCGAGGCGGACTCGTCGTGGAAACGGACCTGCGCGACGCTCTCAAATCCGGCCGGCTCGCCGGTGCCGGACTCGATGTGTTCAACCACGAGCCGCCCGAGCCGGGCAACCCGCTGCTCGGTCTGCCTAACGTCGTGCTCAGCCCGCACATCGCCGGTACGGATACGCTGTCCATGCGCGAAATGGCCGAGCAAGCCGCCACGGCCATCGTCGACCTCTATCACAACCGTTGGCCACAGGACTGCGTCGTCAATTCCGAGCTATGCGAAGGCTGGCGGTGGTGAATCCTGGTGGCGGCTGGTAGAGTGGCGGGTGGCGGGAGAAGACCGACAGGTCCCGTCACGCACCACCCGCCACCCGCCACCGACGAGATCAGACCTGGAATGAGCTGCCGCAGCCGCAGCTTTTGACAACGTTGGGGTTGTTGAAGACGAATCCGCGCTTTTCCAGGCCGTCGTAATAGTCGACGACCGTACCGTCCAGGTACGGATCGAACTTCTTGTCGACGGCCATCTTGACCCCGTGAACATCAACGATGCGATCGCGCTCCGACGTCGAGGTGTCGAAGCCCAGGCTATAAGAAAAACCGCTGCAGCCCCCTCCCTGAACGCCCACCCGAAGAACGGTCTCGGCTGGCAGGTTCTGCTCGGTGATGATTTTCTTGACTTCGCTCGCGGCCTTTTCGGTCAAGGTCACACTCATCGATTCATCTCCTCTATTGGGGTGGGATCTCGGAAAGACGATTCTTGGGAAGCACGCGAACAGCGATACCCTATCATACCGCGTAGTCAAATCGCGCGGCACCCTGAACTTTGTCCAGGCGACGCTCTGGGAACGAAGCCGTTCCACCGCCTCCGCCACGGCGTCGATGGCGAAGTCGATTTCCTCGGTGGTTGTAAACCGGCCCAGGCCGAATCTGAGGCTCGACCGAGCCATGTCCTCATCCAGGCCCATGGCCAGGAGAACATGGCTGGGCTCCGGCGTGGTCGATGAACAGGCGGCACCGGAGCTGACGGCGATGTCGCGCATCGCCATCATCAACGCTTCGCCATCGACGTCGGCGAAGCTCAGGTTGAGGTTGCCCGGCAGGCGATCGCGGGGATGTCCGTTGAGCCGGATCGGCGGCACTCGCCGCGCGATCCCGTCATGAAGCCGGTCGCGGAGCACAAGCAGCCGTCGCGATTCCTCAGGTTGTTCCCGGACCGCGATCTCGATGGCCAATCCCAGCCCGGCGACCAAGGGAACCGCCACCGTGCCGCTACGAAGGCCACGCTCGTGTCCACCGCCGTCGAAGAGGGGTTGGAGCCGGACCCGAGGTTCGCGCCGACGGACGTACAAGGCGCCGATCCCTTTGGGCCCATAGATCTTATGGGCGGACAGACTGAGCAGATCGACGGCGTCGGCCTGGACGTCGACTGGCAGCTTTCCCACGGCCTGGGCGGCATCCGTATGAAAAATGATCCCGCGCTGGCGGCACAACCGGCCGATTTCCGCGATCGGATTGATGGTGCCGACCTCGTTGTTCGCCGACATGATCGAGACGAGGACCGTCTGGTCGTTGAGCGCCTCCGACACCGCCTCGGCCGAGACCATGCCGTGCTCGTCGCAGGGGACAATCGTGAGGTCCCAACCTTGGCGGGCCAGCCGCTTCATGGGGTCGAGCACCGCCTGGTGTTCGGACGCGGCAGTGACCAGGTGATTGCCTCGGCCGGCCAGTGCCTGGGCGACTCCCTTGATGGCAAGGTTGTTGGATTCGGTCGCCCCGGACGTGAAGATGATCTCTCGGGCCTCGGCGCCGATGGCCCGAGCGACTTGCTCGCGGGCGTGCTCGACCGCCTCGGCCGCATCCCAGCCGAACCGGTGCGAGGTGCTGGCCGCGTTGCCGTACTGTTCCGTGAAAAACGGTAACATCGCCTCGACAACGCGAGGGTCCGTCCTGGTCGTGGCCTGGTTGTCGAGGTAGATGGGGGGCCTACGCAAACGTCGCCGCCTCTTTCAATGCCGCATTGGCTTGGTGCCGGTTGGAAATGCCCGGTTGATCCCGCTTACTTGATCCTACGCGCGGCCGATCGATCTTGCAATGGAGTTCGTAAGGTACGAATTCATCATGGTCTGGGTCAATTCCGGGTTGCGGGATCGGTCCGACATTCGTTAAAGACAGGTTGGGGAACGTTTCGCGAGGGACGTCCCCCGGGCCGAGGCTGGCTGGAGCCGGAATCGGATCGGCAAGGAGGCGACGACATGGGTTACGACAAGCAGCACGCGACCCGCGAGTTCACGCGGTGGAGCGAGAGTTACGATCATTCCATCCTCCAGTGGCTGCTGTTCGGGCCGTCTCACCGCGTCCTGATCCGACGGATTCGCGAAGTCGCCGGGGATCGGCCGCTGAAGATGCTGGACGTGGGATGCGGTACGGGGTTGTTCGCGGGTCGAGTGCGTTCCGCCTTGCCGAGGGTGGAAGTCTGGGGCATCGACTTGGTCGCCGAGATGCTTGGCGAAAGGTCAGCCGCGTTGGAAAATCCACCGCGGGCACGTGGTCCCCGTTCAAGGAGACAGCGAGCGGCTTGCCGTTCGCCTCCGGAACCTTCGATGTCGTGACTTGCGCCAACAGCTTTCACCATTATCCCCGACAAGATCGCGCGATCGCCGAGATGCGGCGCGTGCTGCGGCCCGGCGGACGCTTGATGGTCATCGACGGTTATCGAGACGGTCCCTGGGGTTGGTTTATTTATGACGTCTGCGTGGCCGCTGTCGAGGGTGACGTGCACCACGCGTCGGCCAAGCGATTTCGCGAACTCATGACTCAAGCGGGCCTGCAAGCGATCGCGCAACGTGTCTTTCACGGCCCGGCTCCATTCTTGATGACCGAAGCGATCGCCGCGGAACCAGTCCCCATGATTCCCGCTCCACATTTTCGGTCATATCAACCCGCCGTCCGCGATCACGCCGGCCCATGATCTTCAAGAACGATGCCGCCAACACCCTCCGCGACAAGCCTCACGCTGCGCCGGTGAAAACTTTAGGTCGCACCCCTGAGCGTTCATCGCATTTCTGTTGCATCCGCAAGTGGTCCGTATGCTTGCCGTCGCCGTGGCGGCACGGATACGCCCAGCATCTTCTTGCACCCGTTCAGGGAGTCCGGAAATCGAAACGCGGCAGTCGTTTGGTGATACTTTCCGTAGTCCGCTTGAAAACCGTTGTCCCGATGCTGAGCACCGGCCAGGTGGCTAAGTTAAGGAACCGTTCCTGCCACACTGTTCGCTCCACGTGTTTACGTTGGTGCGCAGTCAGACCGGGTTTCGGGGCGGTTTGTGGGAAATAACCGGAAACCCGGTCCGACGCCAACAGCATTACCTGTCTGGTGCTCCGTCGTGCGCGAAAATCTCTGATCGACTGCGGAACAGCAGGCGCGGTTGGTTGCTGTCTGCCCTGCCCGAACTCTGGACCTCACATCCAACGGGCTTAACCGAACGTGGTGTTGCGACGTTCTTCACACGCCTGCTGTTCGACGGCGGAATTTCGGGATCGGGGTTCGCTTTCGATTCCAGTCATCGCGCCAAAACCGCAATCGCGTCCGGATCAGACCGCATCAAGCGGGTCAGGCAGCGACGGCTCGCTGATGACGCTTCACGACAACGAAACCAGCCAGACCGATGCCCAAAAGCACAAGCGTCGATGGTTCAGGAACAGTAGTAGTGCCGGCAATGACGCGAGCCTCAATCTCGAAAGGTGATGTCAGCGGCGACCAGGCTCCTGGACTGCCGACCCAAGGCGTGACGAACGTGCCGACAGTCGCGCCGGTTGCCGGAACGTAGCCAACAACGCCAGATTCGTTTGTAGATTCGCGCCGGCAAACGTAAACGTATCCGGCACGACGATTGATGGGACGCTAAACGCAACCAACGTGTTGACCGTATTAAAATTCACTCCGCTCATCACGGTGCTTTGCCACAACAAGGTCCCGGCGCTGCCGCCCACGCCGTCGTTGGCGTAGAGAAATGCCTGAACGTCCGCTGAGGCGGATATACCTTGCGAGGTAAATCCCAGATCCAGCTCGGTCACAGTCCGGGCGGTTCCCGCCGCCGTCACCTCGCCACCGAGCTGAGGTGCGCTGGTCGTCGTGATACCATCATTAATAGTATTTGAATTGTCGAAAATGACGACGGCCGAAGCCGTCGTCTGCGACGAAACCACGGCAAGAACTGCTGCAAGGACTAACCGAATTCGCATCATCATATAATTATCTCCTGGTGAATGAACACCCTCGACTCTGGGTGATTGAATCGCGCCTTCCACTAGGCTCACCGGCCCCGGTGTGTCAGAAATGACGGCCGATTGTAGCAATCGAACGATGAAGAACAACCAAGTGATTCAAAAAAACACCACGAAATCGGCAGGGCATATCAAATCACTTATCCACGCGACCCGGCATTCGCGAGTGTTTCGCGGCGGTTCCGCGCTGCCGTGGCACCCCCTCCCTCTAGCCGGTGACTCAAACCAACATCAAAGTTGCCTGATTCCAGTTAGCCCGCCTTGCGCACCAAATCGATCGGTCTCCTGCTTCGTGAACCTCGAATCCGTCAGGAGAAGCACGAGTCAATCGAGGTATTCACGACCGAGCGATTCAGGCAGGCAAAGGCATCACCGAGAGCGAATCGAACAGGGGAGGCACGGCTCTCCAGTAATGCATCCGATTGGTCCGAGTGGAACACCGACCGATAGTTTGAGAATTCGAATAACAGCAGGCCGAATTCGTCGCGTTTCAGGCCAAGCTCTTTGAGGAATTGGTCCGTCGCTTTAGGCTCTTCTAACGCGTTCAAGGTGCGAAAGGTCGCGAGTTCGCTTTTCCATTTGCTCCGCTTCACGGTCACGCCTCGGGTCCGAGCCAACGATCCCAGGCAGAGAACCAGGAGGGGCGCGTCCGGAGGGCGTGCTTGAGCCACACATCGGGCTCGGCCGGAATATCCGGCGCCGTAACGGCGCCTTCGGCGGCGACATCGACTCCACGTGCAGGCGCCGACAGCGTCTGAAGAAGAACCGAGGCCATCAGATCGATCACTCGCCCGCTCAGGCCGATGGCTGCCGACTGAGCAATCAGCCAAGATGCAGCAGCACCTACGTGGCTACCGACCTCGTCCCATCCGCAGGTCAATTCCCGAGCAACCGCCCCTTTATCATGCTTCCCGATCGCATCAGGCCACAGGTTGGCCACCTGGGCAACTTCGACGGCGCGAAACTGGGCCTCGGCGACTTTGCGGAGTGCCTCGACTAGACGTGGATGGGAAGCGGTCATCCGGGTGAGGCAGGACTCCGATTCAGGGAGCCAGTCGTAATGCCTCTCAAAAGCCGAGCAAGATGTCCACCGAATCAGTTGGCGAATGTATCGTGTGTAGTTTGTCCGGGGAGGCAATGGCTGGCACGGCGGGTCGTCCCCGAACTCGGCGTAGGGCCTCCATGGCGTCCAGACTCTTCTGGTCAACGAAGTTCCCTTCGTCGAGCCAAGACCGAAAGGCCCCGAGGTCATGGCCTCGCTCACCGGTGTATTCTCGCATTGAGATGAGGAGGCTGCGCTCGGGATAATACTTGCTCTTCGTCCGCTCCAAGAGTTGATCCGCAACCGACTGTTCGACTCGACCTGCTCGGACGGCCGCATCCAGCGTATAACGGACGTTGATCAGTACGTCGTTCATCGGCCGGTAACCACGAGACTCGTCCGAATGCGTCACGGCAACTTCATCGTCGCCATCGATCCGGCCAGAGGCGAAGTTCTCGTAGATCCGACCGACTCCAATCATGCCGAAATCACGAAGCTCGGCAGCCCGAATGGCCCCCATGCTACACGCGCCATACACTTCCACGCCGTGGTCGAGAGCGAGAAGGAACTCTTTGTGCCAGGGCGCGGGAGTCCAACTGAAATAACCGTCGATAACCAAGACCCGCTGGGGTTGCAGTCGAAGGACGCGAAGCAAATCTCCACAGCGGCACGGCTCGCAGTAACAAGCGTTCGGAAGTATCGCTTTGGCTTTCTCGATAGGGAGGGACAGCCCGAGAAAAACGACAACTCGCACGTCTAAAGCCCCTGAGGCAACGGTTTGTTGATATGACTGGCCGTGTGAAAGCGGCAACCAGGGACCAAAACCTTGACGACAGGTATCCCCAGATGCTCCCTCGTCAAGTCGACGCATATCACCTCACTGAAGCCGGATTCCTTGAGGCGACTCAGAAGCTCGCCGATCCAGCCCGAGAATGACCCAGGCAGTGGCTCGGAACGACGTCGGAAGGGAATCGTGCCTGTTTCCTCAGAAACCACGTGCCGCTGCGGAGGGACGACGAGCGTGTATATAGACTGTTGGTGGAATGTCGTCCCGGCTCCCTGAAATCAGAGTGAGACGAGCCTGGATCGCTTCGGTCAGGGCACGAGAAAGAGCGACTTCCGGCGAGAGATGAGCCCCTGAACCCGAAAAGCCGCCGGGGTTCCGTGTCAATTCCTCACGGTCATGAATAATGACGCGATAGGTCGGTACACCAATCTCATTAGTCATATCAAATGTGCAAACGGAAATCTTCGACTGTTCACATGCGTCAAGAAGACTCAGTAGATGAGGTGAGTCGATCGTCCTATGGTCAACGCGCCTGGACGAACTGACCTGCACGAACGCGGCTTCCGCCTCGCGCTCCGCCACCTCGAAGAGCGCATGACAGGCAGCCTCCTCGACAGTGTTCCCCGCGGCAAGGCCATTACTCGACCCGGGGAGATACACGGCCTCCGGGGCCGTCCTCGTGAAGTCCAGGCTACAGAACGACCACGGAACGAAGCTCGGTTCGCCCGTCCACATGTCGCGTCCTTCGATCCAACCGATCGGGATCGAGTCGAGATCCGCGGCTCGGAAAGTCGAGGAATGCTCCGAGGCAGCGCAGTAAGCGCAAGCAGTACTGCTCTCGAAGGTCTCGGTACGAGCCATACAATCTCGGCTGGGTTAACTCCTCGGCGTGCCAGTCCTCGATTGCTTCCATTAGGGCCGAAACCTTCGCAAGGGTTTTCGTTACTCCCTTGCCCTGCGAAGTGGTAAGGCATTTTGCGTTCGGGCGGATCGCGACGAACGTGTGAACCCCAACGTGGTCGAGGCCGGAAAAATCGGCCAATCTCGTCAGGCCAACGGCCCGCCAAATGTGCGGCGCAAGGGCACGTCGAAGCGTTTCCTCAGGACTGGCTTCTCGAAAGGTACCGATCAGATCGAACACGCGGTCCATCCTGACACACCGAACGCTTACCGCGTCGTGCGAGCGGGCACGATTTGAAATCTCTGGTCATCGAGACATCGAATTCCAGAACGATGTCGACTTGCGCGATCGGCGCGAACAGAATGACGAACTTACTCAAGGAAACCCAGCGCAGTCGATTCTCTTGACTCCACGTCTCATTGAATGAATATGTGCAACTGATGGCTTATCGTTGTGCTCCTTGGAGTTGCGTCCAATCGACGCAACGGTAGTCGCACGGACCGACGCAGCCCGTTCAAGCGAGGTCGCCGCTCTGCAAAGCGGCTCGCCGCCGCTACGAAAATCTCGGGCTCTACGGCTCCTGCGAGCGCACTTTCGATCTGTTCACCAGCTCCATGTCAACCGTCGCCGGATCGATTCCGTGGGCGGCGAGAGTGCCCAGAGGATCCGCCATGTAGCTCTTGGCGATTTCCGGATTCTGGGCCATCGACTTGAAGAAGTCCGTCATCTGCGGTGAATTGGCCATCGTTGACTCCTCTTGATGAATGGAAGTTCAGCAGATCCCGGTTCGTTCTTCTAACCGAAGGATTTGATCGCGTCAATAAGACTCTATGTGTACCGGCGCGGTGGACGGAGGCCGCCGGAGAAGCCGCTGCTCTCACCGACCAGCCTCACTCCAATAGAGAAAGCACGACGGGTCCTTGATTCTTGAAACCGAAATCCCGACACTCGGAAGCGTTTGCCGGATTGAGCGACTTTTCATCGCCACGGTTTCCATTATAGATGCAAGAGATAACCCGATCGATCTCAGCGCTCTCTGAACGAATACATCAAATGTGCTACCATGCTGGATTGATTGACTGAACAGGTGCGGAGCAACGCCGTGGCTGTGGCCTCGACTTACGCGGAGAATCTGGAGTGCGCGCTGGGACGGATCGGCAACTCGTTTTTCGTCGTGAATCGGTCGGGCCGCCTTGAGGTTGTGGAAGAGCCGGCAATCGGTCCGGGTTCGGCGGGACCGGACCAAGTGGCCGCGCACGTTCCGGCGTGCCGGCTGGAAGATCTGGGGGACCCGAGCTTCGTCGCCGATCACCGGCTGCGCTACCCCTGCATGTCGGGTGCGATGGCCAATGGAATCGGCTCGGTCGAGATCGTCGAGGCGATGGGCCGTCGCGGGTTTCTCGGCGTCTTCGGCTCGGCTGGGCTGCATCTGAACGTGGTCGAAAAATCCCTGACGCGGATTCAGCACGAGCTCGGCGATTCGATCCCTTACGGCATGAACCTGATCCACAGCCCGGGCGAGCCCGAGCTGGAGTCGGCGGTCGTCGACCTCTACCTGCGAAAGCGGGTACGCCTTGTCGAGGCCTCAGCCTTCCTGAATCTGACCATGCCGGTGGTTCGGTACCGGGTGGCTGGCCTGCGCCGCGACGGATCGGGCCGGATCGTGGCTCCCAATCGAATCATCGCCAAGGTCTCTCGCGTCGAGGTCGCCTCCAAGTTCATGGCACCGCCGCCGGATCGGTTCCTGCGCGAGCTGGTCCAGAACGGTGAGATCACGCCGGAGCAAGCGGAGTGGGCGACGCGGATTCCGATGGCCGAGGACATCACGGCCGAGGCCGATTCGGGAGGACACACCGATAACCAGCCGGCCATCGTTCTCTTGCCGACGATGTTCGCCTTGCGTGACCGCATTCAAGCACAATATCGGTTACGATCGGCCGCCGCGGATCGGAGCGGCCGGGGGAATCTCCACGCCGTGGGCGGCGTCGGCGGCGTTCGCGATGGGCGCGGCCTATATTGTGACCGGATCAGTCAATCAGTCATGCGCCGAGGCAGGTACTTCCGACGTGGTCCGGCGGATGCTCGCCGATGCCCAGCAAGCCGACATCGCCATGGCACCGGCGGCGGACATGTTCGAGATGGGAGTCAAAGTCCAGGTGCTCAAGCGCGGCACCCTGTTCGCGATGCGTGCCGCAAAGCTATACGAGCTATATCGTTCGCACGACAGCCTGGACCAGATTCCCGCCAGCGAGCGGGCCGTCCTGGAAAAAACCGTGTTCCGCGCGCCGATCGAAACGATCTGGGAGCAGACGAAAGACTATTTTCAGAAGCGCGACCCGTCGCGGATCGAGCGGTCCGACGGTGATCCCAAGCAGAAGATGGCGCTGGTCTTTCGCTGGTACCTGGGGATGTCATCCCAATGGGCCAACACGGGCGAGCCATCCCGGTCCATCGACTATCAGATCTGGTGCGGCCCGGCCATGGCGGCATTCAATGAGTGGGTGCGTGGCTCGTTCCTGGAACGACCCGAAAATCGACGCGTGGCGACCGTCGCCTTGAACATCCTCTACAGCGCGGCGGTCTTGACCAGGGCCCGGATGATGAGCGTTCAGGGCTCTGCCTGCCCCTCCGGGCGTGCCCCGATTGGCGCCTTTGGACCTCACCGAGATTGAGAACCGCCTGCTGTTATCCTAACATAGCACGTTCATCGCGGACCTCCGGCGCCGTCGAACCGACGCGTTCGCGCCGGTCCTCAACGACGTTCGAAAGGGCAAAGACTTGAATTCGTCCGATCCCTCATCCCCGGTTCCGGTGGCCATCATCGGGATGGGATGCATGTTTCCTCAGGCGGAGGACCTCGCGCGTTACTGGAACAATATCCTCAACAGGGTGGACGCGATCACCGAGGTGCCCGAGTCGCACTGGAGGCCCGCGGACTATTACGACAGCGATCCCAAAGCGAGCGATCGGACCTACGCCCATCGGGGCGGCTTTCTCACCCCGGTCGATTTCCCGCTCATGGAGTTCGGGATCTCGCCGCACTCGATCGAGGCGACCGACACGACCCAGTTGCTCGGCCTGCTCGTGGCCCGGCAGGCGCTCGACGACGCCGGGCTGCCACAATAGTTCCCGGTTGGACCGCGACCGCGTCAGCGTGATTCTCGGCGTGACCGGCACCCTGGAGCTGGTCATCCCCCTGGGCGCCCGCCTCGGTCATCCCGATCTGGCGACGCGCCCTCGAGGCCGCGGGAGTCGATCGAGACAAACCACCGAGGACGTCGTCCAGCGGATCGCCTCCTCGTACGTCGGCTGGCAGGAAAACTCGTTCCCCGGCCTGCTCGGCAACGTCGCCGCCGGCCGGATCGCCAACCGGCTCGACCTGCGCGGCACCAACTGCGTCGTCGACGCCGCCTGCGCCAGCTCGCTGGCCGCCGTGAACCTGGCCATCCTCGAGCTGGCCGCCGGACGCTGCGACCTCGCCGTCAGCGGAGGACTCGATACGTTTAATGACATTTTTATGTATATGTGCTTCAGCAAGACGCCGGCGCTCTCGCCCACGGGAGACGCGCGGCCGTTCGACGCGGAGGCGGACGGCACGATCCTGGGCGAGGGCCTGGGGGTCTTGGTCCTGAAGCGGCTGGCCGACGCACGTCGCGACGGCGACCGGATCTATGCGGTGATCCGGTCGATGGGGACATCGAGCGACGGCAAAGGCCAGGCGGTTTATGCACCGAGCGCCGGCGGGACAGGTGAAGGCGCTTCGTCAGGCGTACGAGTCGGCCGGGATTTCGCCGGCGACGATCGAGCTGATCGAAGCCCACGGCACCGGCACCAAGGTCGGCGACGCGACCGAGCTGGCGGCGCTCGAGGAGGTCTACGACGGTGCCGGGGCCGAAGAAGCCGTGGTGTGCGCTGGGCTCCGTCAAATCGCAAGTGGGGCATACCAAGGCGGCCGCCGGTGCGGCGGGCTTGATCAAGGCGGCGCTGTCGCTCCACAACAAAGTCTTGCCGCCGACCTGCAAAGTGACGCCGGCCGATCGCCTCGCTCTCGGGGGCAGACTCGCGCGTTTTACTTGCCGACTGAGGCCCGGCCCTGGCTGTCGAGCCCCGGCCATCCCCGCCGCGCGGCGGTCAGTGCCTTCGGATTCGGCGGCAGTAATTTCCACTGCGTCCTGGAAGAAGCCGGACCCGAGAAGCCAGGCGTCGACTGGGACGGCGACGTGCAGATCCTCGCGTTCTCGGCCGATCAGTCGCGAGGAGATCGGCGACTCGCTCCAAGCTCTCAAAGAAACACGCGACTGGGCCGATGTCAGGGCAGAGGGAGCGCGGAGTCGATCGCGGTTTCGCCCGGACCATCGTTACCGCCTGCTCCTGGTTGTCGAGCGCGGCAAGAGCGACCTGAACGGGCTCTGGCCAGCCATGGCCCAACGACGGCTGGAATTCGCTCGGACGGGCCAGACCTTGGCCGGCCCCGGGCGACAATGCACATGGTCGAATCGTCTGGGGGACGGGACCGAGCCCCGGGCCTGCTGGCGATGCTCTTCCCCGGCCAAGGTTCACAATACGTCGGCATGTTGCGAGACCTGGCTTGCCGGTTTCCTCGCATGCAAGCGGCATTGGCCCAGATGAACGAAGTCGCCGAGGGCCAGGAACGGCATTTTTCCGATTGGATCTATCCCCGATCGCTCGTTTGGCGACAACGAGCGTCGCGATCAGGAGCAAGCCTTGCGAGACACCCGGCGTGCTCAGCCGGCGATCGGCGCGGTCAGCCTGGGACTGCTGCGGATCTTCGAGGAATTCGGCGTTCGCCCCGACCTGGTCGGCGGTCATAGCTTCGGCGAGCTGACGGCGCTGTGCGCGGCCGGGCGCCTCGACGACCGAGAGCTGGCCATCCTGGCGAGGCGGCGCGGCGAGCTCATGGCCGAGTGCGCGACCGAAGGAGGGCTCCGGGGCGATGCTCGCGGTCTTCGCTCCGCTCGAACGAGTCCAGGAGTTGCTCGCGATCAAGAGGCTCTGGACGTGGTCGTCGCCAACAAGAATGCGCCCCGGCAGTGCGTCCTTTCCGGGCCGATCGCCGAGATCGAACGAGCCAGACAGATCTTGAGCGACCGACAAGGTCGCGACCCATCCTCGTGCCGGTTTCGGCGGCGTTTCACAGCCGGTTCGTCGCGCACGCTCAAGAACCATTTCAGCAGTTTCTCGAACTCGATCACCCCCAGGGACTCGACGATCCCGGTCTTCTCCAACGCGACGGCCGAGCCATACCCTAAGGCGCTGAGCAAGTCCGGGCATTACTGGCGAGTCAGCTCGCGAGGCCGGTCGAATTCGTCGCCCAGATCGAAGCGATGTATCGAGCGGGTGCGCGGACGTTCCTCGAGGTCGGTCCCGACGCGAAGTTGACCGGGCCTGGTCCACGCCATTCTCGAGGGACGCGACCACCACGCGCTGGCCGTCGGATGCCTCGCGCGGCAAGTCTGGCAATCTGTATGATCTGGGCTGCTCGCTCGCAACCTTGGCCGCCCTCGGGTATGCTGTCGATCTCGACTCGGTGGGACGAAGGGGCTCCCGGGCGGAGCACCGCTGAGAAAAAAGCGGGGCTCACCGTGAAAATCTGTGGTGCCAACGCCCGGCCGAAAGAGCGACCAGAAGCTGAGCCTCGCACGCAACCCAGACCCGACCGACGGCGAGCCGACGGCTTCCTCAGAACACACGGCGGCCCCGCGGCCGCCTCGTTTTTCGTTGGCGAGGGACAACGAACCCGGCGATGTCTACTGATCCCCAGCCGCGACATCACTCCGAGATCGACCGGACCATGAATCTGCCCGAACGCATGAACTCGCATCACACCAATGGCCAGGCAGCATCGCATCACCCGGGCCACGGTTTGAGTCCGGCTGCCGAAAACCATGACTTGGCCGATCCACTCCCAATCGCCACCGGAGCCGGTCAAGCATCTCAACCGGATCTGTCGTGGGCACTCAAGAACGCACAGGACAACCTGCTCGCCCTCCAGAGATTGGCCGAACAAACCGCCGAGCTGCACCGTCAGTTCCTCGAAGGCCAGGAAAAGACCCAGCAGACCTTCCTCAAGCTGCTCGAACATCAGCAACGCTTGTCGCTGGCCGTCGTCGATTCAGAGCGAACCGCCGTGCCCCGGTTCGACCGAGCTCGAGGCTCGGTGCCATTCAAACCGCCTCTTCCCCGTCGATCCGCCCGATCGCGTCCACGAGAAAGAACCGCGAGTTGTCGCCCCAGCCACAACCCTCCGCCGCTATCGATCGCGATCGCCTCGACATTGATCGAGGTCGTCGCCCAGAAGACGGGATATCCGGCCGAGGTGCTCGATCTCGACATGCAGCTCGACGCCGACCTGGGTATCGACTCGATCAAGCGGGTCGAGATCCTCTCGGCCTTGCAGGACCGGCTTCCGCGACCTGCCACCGTTCCAACCCGAACAACTGGGCTCGTTCCGCAGCCTGCGCACGATCGTCGATTACATCGGTCAGGCTCAGGACGGCCGACGGCTCTCGGTCCAAAGCCGGCCGCGCAGCACCGTCGAGCCCAGCGACTCGGATCGTACGAGACTTCCTGGCGCGGGCGTTGCTGGAAGCGGTCGCCGAGAAGACGGGATACCCCGTCGACATGCTCGAGCTCGATATGCGGCTCGACGCCGACCTGGGCATCGACTCGATCAAGCGGGTCGAGATCTTCTCGGCGATCCAGGACAAGTACCCGGATACCCCTCGCGCGGGTCCGAAGAGATCGGGACGCTGGGAACCCTGCGAGACATCGTTGTGTTCCTGGGACGAACGGCTGTCGAGCCGACGGCTCCTGAGATTAAGGTCCAATCGAACGGAGTTTGCGCGCCGAACGGCTCGGCCAACAACGACCAGATCGCCCGGGTCCTGCTGGAAGCGGTCGCGGAGAAGACGGGCTATCCCGTCGATATGCTCGAGCTCGACATGCGGCTCGACGCCGATCTGGGCATCGACTCGATCAAGCGAGTCGAGATCCTCTCGGCCGTGCAGGACCGGCTCCCCGAGGCACCGACTCTCCAGCCGGAGCAATTAGGAACGCTTGCGACCTTGAGACAGATCGTCGAATCGCTGGCGACCGTCACCCCGCCCTGCCCCGCCGCGGCCACTGCCAACGCGGATCGATCGCGGTACGCCGGCCCGTCAACGACGAATGGCGTCGCAACCAAAGCTCCGAGCGAGAATGGGATTGCCGTGCATGGCGCCAAGGAGAATGGAGTTCGCCGTCGTTGGACCGATCGTCCTGCGCAGGTTGCATCCGCGTCCCGTCGCCACTCGATGCGGCCGACGATCGCCCGGTGGTCAAGCTTCCCGCTGGCGGAACGGTCTGGATCACCGATGACGGCTCTCCCTTGACCGAAGCGCTTCGCTCCGTCCTGGTCGAGCGAGGTTACCGTCCCGCAGGTGATCAAGCCCGAGGAATCGGCGGCGACGACGGCAAGTGATCACCTTTGCGGCGTGATCATCCTCGCGTCCCGTGACCGACCTCGCCGGATACGTTCTCCCGCGATGCGTTCCGGATCGTTCGAGCGGCGGCTCCGGCGCTGGAACGGTCCGGCCTGAATGGTGGGGCGGCCTTGGTGACGGTGTCGCGGCTGGATGGATCGTTCGGCGTCAACGGGCTTGCGCTCGGAAATGCAGCCCGGCCTCGGGGGCGCTGGCCGGGATCGCCAAGACGGCCGGCCAGGAATGGGCCAACGTCCATTGCAAGGCGATCGACCTCGACCACGCCTTCGACTCGCCGGAGACGGCCGCGGGCTTGATCGTCGACGAGATGTTGAGACGCGGGCCGGCCGAGGTCGGTCTGACCCAGCAAGGGCGAACCGTCCTGAAGCTGGAGCCGTTGCCCGAAGCCCGGCTCAGCCGCTCGGCAGGCCCGGCGCCTCGAGCCGGGCGATGTCGTCGTGATCAGCGGAGGCGCTCGCGGGATCACCGCCGAGGTTGCCGTCGCCCTGGCCGAGTCATTTCAGCCTCGGCTGGTCGTCCTCGGCCGCAGCCCGGCCCCGGTCCCGGAAGCCGATTGGCTTGCCGGGATTCACGACGAATCCGAGCTCAAGCGAGCCCTGCTGGAACGGTCCGGTCGTTCTCGAACTCTCGCCAGAGCTGGGCGAACAAGCGCGACAGATCATGGCCGAGCGCGAAGTCCGTCGCACCCTGGCGCGGATCGACGCGGCCGGCTCGCCGGTCGTCTATCGCTCGGTCGACGTGCGGGACGGAACCGCGGTGCGGGCGGTGCTCGAGTCGATTCGCCGAGAATTCGGAACGATCCGAGGCCTGATTCACGGCGCCGGCGTGCTGGCTGACCGGAGAATCACCGATCAAACCGACTCGCAGTTCGAGCTGGTCTATGACACCAAGGTGAAGGGGCTTGCATCATCTGCTCGAGGCGATCGATCTCGAAGCGCTCGGGTTCCTGGTGCTTTTCTCCTCATCCACGGCGCGGTTCGGCCGGGTCGGTCAGGTGGCCTATGCGGCGGCGAACGAGACTCTCAACAAGTGGGCCCAGCAACTTAGCCGTACGGCTCCCGCACTGCCGCGTCGTCTCCTACAACTGGGGTCCTTGGGCCGGCGGCATGGTCACCGACGCCCTCAGACCGCTCTTCGAGAAGGAAGGGCTCACCCTGATCCCACCGGCCGCCGGTGCGCAGCTGGTCGTCGATCTCGCACGGAACGAGAGCGACGGCCCGGTCGAAATCGTCGTGCTCGCCGAGCACGCAGACGGTCGACGGAACCGTCTTCTTCGGGAAAACCCGCACCGACGGCGGACCGAAAACTGGAGACGGTGCTTCGACATTCGGTGGACCTCGAGTCGCTGCCGGTTCTCGTCGTCGCACGTCATCGACGGTCACGCGGTCGTTGCCGATGGCGATCATCCTGGAATGGCTGGCCGAGGGGGCGATCCAGCGCAACCCGGGACTGGTCGTCGCCGGGCTGGACAACCTGCTTCTCTACAAAGGGGTGATCCTGAGCGGCCAGCCGGCGGTGAGCGTCGAGGTCAAGGCTGGCAAGGCGGTCCGAAGCGGGAAGGAGTTCAAGGTGCCGGTCGAGCTGTGGGGCACGCTGCCCAACGGCCGCGAGGTGACTCACGCCCGAGCCGACGTCGTCCTGGCCGATCGCCATGCGACCGGCTCGCGGCGAGCTGCTCGATGGTGTCCTCCTGGCTTATCCACTGACACGCGATGAAATCTATCAGACCGTCTTGTTTCACGGTCCCGCCATGCAGGGGATCGAGCGAGTCGAGGGCCTTGCTGAGCGCGCGGTCGCGGGATGGGTCTCGACCGCGCCGTCGCCGTCGGAGTGGGTCGAGCGGCCGCTGCGGAGTACCTGGCTGACCGACCCGCTGGCCATCGACTGTGCCTTCCAGCTCGTGGTGCTCTGGTGCCGCGATCGGCTCGGAGCGAACTCGCTGCCGACCGCCGTGGGCCGCTATCGTCAATTCCGCCGGGAATTTCCGGCCGACGGAGTGCGCGTCCTGGCCGAGATCCGCCAGGCGAGCGACACGCGCGCCGTGGCCGATATCGAGTTTCTCGACGCACGCGGTGAGCTGGTCGCGCGGCTCGATTCCTATGAGTGCGTCATCGACGCGTCGCTCAACCAGGCGTTTCTCCGCAACCAGTTGGCTCCTCTGTTGACGTTGTCCTCGAGTCGACTGATGCCGATCGATCCCAACAAGGAACCAGTCGCCGCGATTGCGATCGTGGGCATCGGGGGCCTGTTTCCCGGGCTCCGACACGCTCGAGCGGTTCTGGGCGAACGTCCTGGATTCGGTCGATGCCACCAGCGACGTTCCCGCAGGTCGCTGGCTGATCGACCCGGCCCAAGCCTTCGATCCGCGAATCGCACTGGCCGATCACGTTCACTCGATCCGAGGCGGCTTTGTCGACCGGCCCGCGGTCGATCCGGACGGACTCGACCTCGACCGTTCCGTGCTCGATCGGCTCGACCCGCTCTTTCATCTCGCACTCCACGTGGCGCGGCAGGCATGGTGCGACGCGAGGACCGAACTGGTAGACCGCAATCGCGTCGGCGTGGTGTTCGGCAATATCGTCTTGCCGACCGAGACCGCGTCGGCCCTGTCGCGCGAGATCCTCGGGCGCCGTCTTCGAGGAGGCGCTGGGCGTCGCATCGTCGGAGACCGGCTCGATCGAGCCGTTGAATGCGTTTCCCGCCGGACTGCCGGCCGCCCTGGTCGCGCGCGCTCTGAGACTGGGAGGCGGCGCTTATACGCTGGACGCCGCTTGCGGCTCCTCGCTCTACGCCCTCAAGCTGGCCGTCGACGAGCTCCGGTCCGGACGGGCCGATGCCATGTTGAGCGGCGGAGTCTCGCGCCCCGATTCCCTGTACACCCAGATGGGTTTCTCGCAGCTCCGTGCGCTTTCGCCGCGGGGCCGGCCAGCCCCGTTCGACCACCGCGGCGACGGGCTTGGTGGTCGGCGAGGGGGCGGGGATGTTCGTCCTCAAGCGGCTGGAAGACGCTTTGAAACACGGCGATCGCATTTACGGCGCTGGTCGCCGGCATCGGCCTGTCCAACGACGTTCACGGCGACCTGCTGGCGCCTAGCTCCGAAGGTCAGCTCCGTGCGATGCGCATGGCCTACGAACAGGCCGGCTGGAGCCCTGGCGACGTCGACCTGATCGAGTGCCACGCGACCGGCACGCCGGTCGGCGACGCCGTCGAGGTCGAGAGCCTCAAATCGCTCTGGGAAGCGAGTCGACTGGCGCCGGCATCAGTGCGTGATCGGCTCGGTCAAGTCGAACATCGGCCATACGCTCACAGCGGCCGGCGCGGCCGGATTGCTCAAGGTGCTGCTGGCCCTCAAGCATCGCCGGCTGCCCCCAACCGCCAATTTCGAGCGGGCTGGCCCCCACCTGGGCTTGGAGGATAGCCCGTTCCGAGTGCTGTCCCAGCCCGAGCCCTGGCCGGCCCGAGCTCCCGGCCAACCCCGACGCGCGGCCATCAGCGGCTTCGGCTTCGGCGGCATCAACGCCCATGTCCTGATTGAAGAATGGGCGCCGTCTGACGCCGGCGAGCCGAGCTCGAATGCGACGGCCCGGTGCCGGCACCGGGCTCGCTCGGCGGACCGCCCGAGTCGACCACCCGATCGCGATCGTGGGCCTGTCGGCCCATTTCGGCCCATTCGACGGGACGCAAGCGTTTCAGGAGCGGGTGCTGGGAGCCGAAAGTCGCGACCGAGCCGGCTGCGACCGCGGAATTGGTGGGGAGCGACCGAGACCGCTTGGTATCGCCGCCAGGGATGGGACGACGAGTCGTTCCCGGGTTTCTATCTGGATTCACTGGAGTTCCGAGTCGGCCAGTTCCGAATCCCGCCCAAGGAGCTTGGGGAGATGCTTCCTCAGCAATCGCTTGATGCTTCGCGTTGCCGCCGAGGCGATCCGTCGACGCCGGTTGGGACCCGCGACTCGCGCTCCGAACGGGCGTCTTGATCGGGATCGGGCTGGACTTGAACTCGACCAACTTCCACCTGCGCTGGTCGCTGGCCGACCGGGCGCGAGAGTGGAACAGTACGCTGGGACTCGGCCTTTCGCCGCGCAGACCTCGACCGCTGGGTCGAGGAACTGCGCCGGGCCGCGGGGCCGGCTTTGTCAGCCAACCGGACGATGGGATCGCTGGGCGGCCTGATCGCCAGCCGGATCGCGCGCGAGTTCCGGATCGGCGGGCCGAGCTTCACGGTCTCCTGTGACGAAACGTCCGGGATTCAGGCCATGGCGATCGCCGTCGATTGGCTGCGCCGAGGCGAGCTGGATGCCGCTGTCGTGGGTGCTGTCGACTTCGCGGGCGATATCCGTGCGGTCCTGGCAAGACACCGACTCCAGCTCGAGCCGGCTCGAGGCCGTCCCGATCGCTTGCGACGGGGCCGTCTGCCTGGTTCTGAAACGGCTCGACGATGCGGAACGCGACAACGATCCGATCTATGCGACCATCCGCGGAAGTCGGGTCGCAGTCGGCATGGGTCCCGGGCCAGGTTGGCGGCTACAGCCAGGGATCGATCCGGCGCGACCTTGGTCACGCGGGAGCCGCGGCCGGGCTGGCGGCGGTCGCCAAGACCGCTCTCAGTCTGGCCCAACAGATCCTGCCGCCGCCGAACGGCCCTCAATTCTGGCTGAGGAATCGGGCGGAAGGACCCCGCCGCGCGACGGTCAGCGCCTCGAGCTTGGGTGGCAATCACCAGTTCGTGACCCTCGAAGAAGCGGCTCGGACAGAGCCTCGCGCTCCCGGTGGAGCGATCGGGTCGAGTCAACCGCTCGGCGCACGACCGCTCGCTCTGTTTGCGATCGAGGCCGATGACGAGGCGGGGATCATCGACCGGATCCAGGAGCTCGGCCGCATGGCGCGGACGTCGTCCGCCGCGGATGTTGACGCGCTGGCACGACAGTGGTGGCGACCGTCATCGCAACGACCCGCGGCTGCGCCAGGGCCTGGCGGTCGTGGCCGGTGGGATCGACTCGCTCACGCAGCTTCTCGATCGTCGCAAGGCGAGAAGTTCGAAGGGCAAGAGGCCCGCGTTGCTCTCGACGAGTCCCGGCGTCGTGGTGAATCGATTCATTTTCGACGACAGGCGTTCGCCGGTTTCGGCTCCGGGTCGCGTGGCGTTTGTCTACCCTGGCCTGGGCAGTTATTTCGCGGGGATGGGCCGCGATCTCTCGGCCCTCTGGCCGGATCTGCTCCGGGCTCAGGATTCGAAGAACGACTATCTCCGCGATCAGTTCGATCCTGAGACATGGTGGAATGGCGATCTCCCTCGGACGTTCGCGGACCACCGGTCCCCGATCCTCGGGCAAGTCTCAGTCGGCAGCCTGGTGACTGATCTGCTGCGCGGGCTTGGCGTGGTTCCGGATGCGGCGATCGGTTATAGCCTGGGTGAAACGGCCGCCCTGGTCGCCCTGGGTGCCTGGACGAATCGCGATGAGATCGCTAGCCGGCTGCGGTCGTCGCCGCTGTTCCAGACCGAATTGGCCGGCCCCTGCGAGGCGGCCCGTCGAGTTTGGGCGATCCCTGCCTGGCGAGCCGGTCGACTGGGTTGCCGGTATCGTGACGTCGCTCTCCGGAAGCCGTCCGCGAGGCGATTGCGGCAAAGAGCCGCGTCTACATCCTGATCACGAATACGGCCCGAGAAACGGTCATCGGCGGATTCCGGAGGGCCGTTGAAGAAGTCGTGAAAGCACTGCGGTGCCCATTCATCGAGCTGCCCACCGTCAGCACCGTGCACTGCGAGATCGGCCGTGTCGTGGAAGCCGACTATCGCGCGCTCCATGATCTCGAGACGTTCACGCCGGCTGGAATCGAGTTCTATAGCGGTGTCTGGGGACGGCCTTACGCGGTAGATCGCCAATCGGCGGCCGACGCGATCGCCGCGCAAGCGACAGGACACATCGATTTCCCCGCGGTCGTCGAACGGGCCTACGATGACGGTATTCGCGTCTTCCTGGAAGTCGGTCCGGGGAGCTCCTGTACGCGGCTGATCGGTGAGATCCTGGGCGAACGCCCGCATCTGGCCTGCTCGGCTTGCCGGCCCGACCGCGATCCGCTGGCAGTCATCCTGGACGTTGCCGGCGAACTGATCGCTCACCGCGTACCGGTCGACCTTGCCAGTCTTACGGCCGCGACGACGCGCCGAATCGAGCTCGACAGTCCCGCTCGGATGACGACGAGCGGCGCAACCTCCGAATCGCCGTGCGCGAACGGGCCTTCCAGGTCCCGGCGCTCCCCTCGCGTCCTACACCAGTTGCAGACTCGATCGTTTCCAGCGACCTGATACACGCAGTACCGAGCGTAATATCGTAGTTCACTCGATATCCGACGATTTATCACCGCTGTCGCGCTCTCTCGCCAACACGGAACGAGCCACGGCGGAAGCCCACAGCGCATTTCTGCGGGTCACGCATGACGCCTCGGACTTGATCGGCAAGCACCTCGCATTTCAGCTCAAGCTGATCGAGGAAGGAAGAGGGCGTCGCGCGGTTTCCTCGTTCGCCCGATCCGGATCGCGCCGCCGGCTGCGCTGGACCGCGCCAAGTGTCTTGAGTTCGCCGTGGGATCGATCGCGGCGGTGTTGGGGCCAGACTTCGCGGCGGTCGACCGCTTTCCCACGCGGGTCCGTCTGCCCGATGAACCTCTGATGCTGGTCGACGCCATCCTGACGATTGAAGGCCGGCCTCGCTCGTTGGAGAGCGGGCGGGTTGTCACCGAACATTTCATTCACGAGGGTGCGTGGTACCTCGATGGCGACCGCATCGCCCCGTGCATCGCGATCGAAGCGGGCCAAGCGGACCTTTTTCTCTCCGGCTATCTTGGCGTCGATTTTGCTACCAAGGGGCTGGCCGTCTATCGGCTCCTCGACGCGACGGTGACCTTCCATCGCGGTCTGCCCGTCGCGCGACGAAGTGATCCGTTACGACATCCGGATCACCAGCTTCTTCCGCCAGGGAAAGACCATTCTGTTCCGGTTCCAGTTCGATGCGACTGTCGCCGGTGAACCACTCTTGACGATGCGAGACGGCTGCGCCGGCTTCTTCACGGCGAGGAGCTCGCCGCCGGCAAGGGGATCGTCCCCCGTGGTCTCGACATGCGGTCGCGGCAATCGACGCGCGTGATCGACGCCGGCCCCTTGGTCCCGATGTCTCCAACGCGTCTGGACGAACGCCAGGTTGATGCATTACGGCACGGCGATCTCACGGCCGCGTTCGGTTCCCCATTCGATCGGCTCGCTCTCGACGATCCGCTCACGCTGCCCGTTGGCCGGATGGCCTTGGTGCATCGGGTGGTGACCCTCGACCCGACCGGTGGGTTCTTCAAGGCCGGCTTGATCCGCGCCGAGGCCGACATCCACCCCGGCGACTGGTTCATGGTCTGCCACTTTGTCGACGATCGCGTCATGCCGGGAACTTTGATGTACGAGTGCTGCCTGCACACGTTGCGGATCTTCCTGTTGCGGATGGGCTGGATCGGCCGGCGTGGCCAGGTTGTCTTCGAGCCGGTGCCCGGGGTTGCCAATCGGCTCAAGTGCCGCGGACAGATCACGGAATCCACAGAGGTCGTGGCATACGAAGTGACCATCAAGGAGCTCGGCTATCGACCGGAACCGTACGCGATCGCCGACGCCCTGATCATCGCCGACGGCAAGCCGATCGTCGAGATCACCGACATGGCGCTTCAATTGTCCGGGACCAATCGACAAGAGCTGGAGCAGCTCTGGGCCGGTCGAACATCAGTCCCCAGCAAGGCGGCAATTTTCCGTCATGATCAGATTCTCGCGTTCGCGGTTGGTAAGCCATCGGACGCGTTCGGCGACCGATACCGGCCGTTCGACGACGGGCGGTTCATCTCACGCTTGCCCGGCCCTCCCTACCAGTTCCTCGATCGAATCATGCGAGTGGATGCGGAACCCTGGGTCATGGTCGCCGGCGGCTCGGCCCAGGCTGAGTACGACATCCTGCCGGACGCCTGGTTCTTCGAGGCCGATCGTCAGGACCGCATGCCGCTGGCCCTCTTGCTCGAAGTGGCCTTGCAAGCATGCGGATGGCTGGCTGCTTACATGGGATCGGCCCTCACGGCTGACCACGACCTGAAGTTTCGTAACCTGGGTGGGACGGCCCGCCAGCACCGGCCGGTCACGCGACAGGCCGGCACGCTCACCACGCAAGTCAAAGTCACCAAGATCGCCAGTACCGCTGGTATGATCATCCAGAATTACGATTTCGCGATTCATTCCCAAGATGGTCTGATCTACGACGGCTCGACAGAGTTTGGCTTCTTTCATCCGCGTCTGTTACTCGAACAGGTTGGTATCCGCGATGCGGCGCCCTACGAGATCTCGGCGGCCGAACAGGCGCGAGCCCAACGGTTCACGACGCCCGCCGACCCGCCGTTCCCGGATTCGCGGTTGCGGATGATCGAACAGGTGGATGCCTTGGTTCTGGATGGTGGTCCGCACGGGCTGGGAGTCGCACGCGGGAGCACACGAAGTTGACCCCGATGCCTGGTTCTTCAAGGCCCATTTTCTCCACGATCCGGTCTGGCCCGGCTCTTTGGGGTTGGAATCCTTGCTCCAACTCTTGAAAATCGTGGCTGCGAGTCGTTGGGGCGTGAACCCGCGGTCTGTCTTTGAGTCGCCTGGTCTGGAGCAGGCTCACGGCTGGACCTATCGCGGGCAGATCCTTCCGGCGAATCGCCGCGTGACGGTTCAAGCCGAGATCAAGGCCTGTGACGATCGTCGCCGGCAAATCGTGGCCGATGGTTACCTCGACGCCGATGGAAGAACGATCTATCAAATGAAGGATTTTTCGGTCCGCCTCTGTCGGACGGTTAGATTCAGATTCGGTCAGATACAGTTGACGCACAATTCGTCGTTTCCAGCCACTGAAGCTGGGCTTGTGATTTGTCCATGAAGTATTCAAAGGTTACCATTGATTCGTTTGGCTATGAAATCGCTCCCGTCGTGATGTCATCGGCCGAGCTGGAACGACGGTTGAAGGACCTCTACGATGCGCTCCATATTTCGCCCGGACAGCTCGAGTCGCTGACGGGAATCATCGAGCGACGCTGGTGGGAGGAGGGTTACCGGCTGTCGGACGGGGCGATCGCCGCCGCTCACCGCGCCCTGGCGGCGTCGAACGTCGACGCCGAGCAGATCGAAGTCTTGATCTATGGTGGGGTCTGCCGTGAATACTTCGAGCCGGCCACGGCCGCTCGGGTGGCCTCGGTTCTGGGAGTGAGCGACTGAGACGACGGTTTATGACATCAGCAACGCCTGCCTGGGCGTGCTCAACGGCATGGTCGAGATCGCCAACCGGATCGAGCTGGGCCAGATCCGCGCGGGGATGGTCGTCTCGTGCGAGACAGCGCGCGAAATCAACGAGATCGCGATCGACCAGATGGTGCGGGCCAAGAGCATGGATTTTTTCAAGCGGTCGCTGGCGACCCTGACCGGCGGGTCGGGCGCCGTCGCCGTCTTGTTGACGGACGGCTCTTTCTCCGCCGTCGAACGGCCGAAGGCTTCTGGGCGGTGCCATTCGCACGGCTCCTCGGTTTCATGATCTTTGCCGATGGGGCATCGAGCCGGCCGGTCCGCGCTCCCGGCATCAATACGTCCACTTCACCTCGACCGACGCACCCGCCGTACTGACCAACGGCGTCGAGCTCGGTGCCCGGACCTGGCAGGCCTTCTTGCGAGAGCTCGGTTGGGATCGAGACCAGGTTGACAAGGTCATCTGCCACCAGGTGAGCTGCATCACACCGCGAGACGATCCTCAGGTCGCTCGGTATCGACGAATCGCGGGATTTTTCCACGTTTCCCTACCTGGGCAACATGGGGACCGTCTCGCTGCCGATGACGGCCGCACTGGCCGCCGACCGCGATTTCTTCGAACCCGGCGACCGCGTCGCCTTCCTGGGGATCGGCAGCGGACTGAACTGCATGATGCTCGGCCTGGAATGGTGAATCGGATGTACCAGGAGCGATCACGACGATGAGCCAGGTCCTGCAATCGTTCTTGACGAACCACCCCGGGCAAGGACGTCGACCGGCGACGGTTTGCGGCTTCACTACATCGACGAAGGGTCGGGCGATCCCGTGGTCATGGTGCACGGCAACCCGACCTGGTCGTTCTTGTATCGAGGCTTGATCGACGAGCTTCGCGATTCGCGCCGGCGTCATCGTACCGGACCACATCGGCTGCGGTCTGTCGGACAAGCCCGATGATTCACGATATCACTACACGCTGGCCAGCCGGGTCGACGACCTGGAGTTCCTGCTCGACCACCTCGGCGTCGACCGCGACATCACCCTGGTCTTGCACGACTGGGGAGGGATGATCGGCATGGCCTACGCGGCACGACATCCCGAGCGGATCGCGCGGCTGGTCGTGAGCAACACGGCGGCCTTCCACAAGCCCGCCACCAAGAGGCTGCCGCCAGCACTGGCGATCTGCCGCGACTCGGCGTTGGGGGCGTTTCTGGTTCGCGGGCTGAATGCTGTTCTGTCTGGGGACCGCCATGATCGGCTGCAAGCGACGCCGGATGACGCGCGACCTCCGTGCGGCCTACGTCGCTCCCTATGATTCCTGGAACAACCGCATCGCCATTCTCCGTTTCGTCCAGGACATCCCCTTGCGACCCGGCGACCCCAGCTACGAACTCGTCTCCCGGACCGAGGAACGGCTTGGCCTGCTGGACCGAGATCCCGATGCTGATCCTCTGGGGAATGAAGGATTTCGTCTTCGACCACCACTTTCTCGACGAGTGGCTGCAACGGTTCCCGCGGCGCAAGTGCATCGATTTCCGGCCGCCGGCCACTATCTGTTCGAGGATGAAGCCGAGGCGGTCAATGACCTGGTGCGCGCCTTCCTCGAGATGCCTCAGGTCATCCGGGAGCATGTCGGTTGACTCCAACTTCTCTCTCCACCGACTCGATGAACATCGCCGCCCACCTGACCACAATGGCGCGCCGCGAACCCTATCGGTTGGCCGTTGTGGTTCCGGACGGGCGAAACCGTGCCGGCCGCGTTCGTTATACGCATTTGACCTATCGACAGCTCGACAGGACAGCGATCGAATCGCCTGTGGCTTGAGGACGCATCGGAATCGACCGCGGTACCCGCGCCGTGGTGATGGTCCGCCCCGGCCTCGACTTCTTTTCGCTTGGTATTCGCCCTGTTCAAGGCGGGCGTGGTCCCGGTGCTGATCGACCCGGGGATCGGCCTGCGTAATCTGGGCCAGTGCTGTCGCGAGGCCGAGCCCGAAGTCTTCATCGGCATTCCCAAGGCACTCTGGGCACAACGGATTCTCGGCTGGGGACGCGAGACCGTGCGTCAGATCATCCGCGTGGCTCCGGGTCGCTCGCGGTCGGGCGAACGCGGCACCAAGACCCTCGATGACCTGCGCCACGCCGGGCAAGACGCGCTCGACCGAGGACTTGATCCCAACATCGTGGCGATCCCGTTGTCCGCCGAGGAACCGGCGGCGATCTTGTTCACCAGCGGGAGTACGGGTCCGCCGAAAGGGGCCATCTATACTCATGCGATTTTCCAAGGGCAGGTGGAGCGGTTTCGCTGTTTGTACGCGATCGAGCCGGGCGAGATCGACCTTTGCACGTTTCCCCTGTTCGCACTCTTCGCGCCGGCGCTGGGGATGACCGCGATCGTTCCCGATATGGACCCGACGCGACCGGCGCGGGTCAATCCCGCGAAGATCGCCGAGGCCATCGAGGATTTCGGCGTGACGAACCTCTTCGGCTCGCCCGCACTGCTTCGCCGCTTGGTCCAGAGCGATGGGACTCGACAGCCCTCTGAGGTTTCCGACCCTGAAGCGGATCACTTCGGCGGGTGCACCGGTCTCGGCGGCGATCCTGGAGCGATTGGCGGCTCAGCTCGATCCGCCCGCTCAAATCCATACACCCTATGGAGCGACCGAGGCGCTTCCGGTCGCAACGATCGGCAGTGACGAGATCCTGGGCGAAACCCGCCGTCTCACGGATCGTGGCAAGGGGGTCTGCGTCGGACGGCCGGTCGACGGGGATCGAGGCCAGGATCATCCAGATCCGCGACGACCCGATCGCGAACTGGTCAGACGACCTGGTCGTGCCCGACGGCGAGATCGGCGAAATCGTCGTAGCCGGGCCGATCGTGACCCGCGAGTACTTCAATCGGCCCGAGGCCACGCGGCTGGCCAAGATCGCCGACCCCGCTCGAAATCGGTTTTTTCATCGCATGGGAGATGTCGGTTATCTTGACGACCAGGGAAGGCTCTGGTTCTGCGGACGCAAGTCGCACCGCGTGATCCTGGCCGGCGAGACGTTGTTTACCATCCCTTGCGAGGCTATTTTCAACACCCATCCCGCAGTCGCGCGCACGGCCTTGGTCGGTGTGAATCGACGCGGGCAAGTCGATTCCCGTCATCTGCGTCGAGTGCGTCGAGCCCGCCTGGCGAATGTCGCTTGCTCGAACGGAAACGTCTGAAAGGCGAGCTGATCGAGCGAGGCGCTGCATTCGCACATACAAAAAACATTCAAACGTTTCTCTTTCATCGCTCATTCCCCGTGGATATTCGCCATAACGCGAAAATCTTCCGAGAAAAGTTAGCCGTGTGGGCCGCGAGGAGACTGGCATGAGGCGAGGTGAGCTCGGCAAAGTGCTGGTGACCGGCGGCGGCGGTTTCCTGGGCAGCTCGTTGATCAAACCATTGCGAGAGCGTGGCCTGGCCGTCCGCTCGTTGGCGCGGCAGTTCTACCCTCATCTTCAGGAGCTCGACGTCGAGCAAGTTCAGGGCGACATCGCCGACCCAGCAGATCGTCGCCCGCGCCGTCGAGGGCTGCACGACGGTCTTTCATACCGCGGCCAAGGCCGGTCTCTGGGGCCCGGAGCGAGAGTACCAACGGACCAACGTCGAAGGGACCCGAAACCTGATCGCGGCCTGTCGCGAACACGGCGCGCGCCGGATCATTTACACGAGTTCCCCCAGCGTGGTCTTTACGGGTCGCGATATGGAGAACGCCGATGAATCGCTGCCGTATTCGGAACGGTACGACGCCCCTTACCCCAGAACCAAGGCGCGTCGCCGAGCAGATGATCCTCGAAGCCAACTCGGAAAGCCTGGCGACCATGTCGATTCGTCCGCACTTGATCTGGGGACCCGGCGACAACAATCTTCTCCCTCGCATCATCGCCCGCGCCAAGACCGGCCGCCTCCGCAAAATCGGGTATGGCAACCCGATCATCGATCCGGTCTACATTGACAACGCCGTCGAGGCCCATCTCCAGGCCGCCGACCGACTCGACCCGGGCTCGCCAGTCGCGGGCCGGGCCTATTTTGTCACGCAAGGCGAGACCGTTCCGACCTGGGATATGATCAATCTTCTGCTCAAGGCCGCCCACCTGGCTCCTGTCAAACGAACGATCTCCCGCCCGATGGCGGTTGCCGTCAGCGGCGTGCTCGAAGCGGCCTACCTCCTGTCGGGACGAACCGACGAGCCCCCGATGACCCGGTTCATGGCAAGGCACCTGTCCACCACACACTGGTTCAACAACGACGCGGCTCGCCGCGACCTGGGTTATCAACCACGAGTGAGCATCGCCCAAGGGCTGCGCGGCTCGAGGGATGGCTCCATCGCGAATCAGCCCGAGGACAACGGAATTAACGCCGAGAGGTTTCATAACGATTCCGACGCGACGCACTCCTTCTCAGGGCTTCGCGCTCGCAACAGCCGGCTCGCTTCGCGCGCGCAATTCGATGAGGTGCTGCTGCAACATCGCCAGGTGCAGGCGCAGATGGTAAAACTCCTCCATGTAGCTCAGCGGGACATCCACGTAAGCCACCTGGTGCTCGATGTCTTTCAGGCGCGCGAGTTCCTGGTCCAGCTCGGGACCCGACAGGCCGGCGACCAGTCTCTGGTCGATTTCCCGCAGGTCGGAATACCAGAGGTAGATCTTGCGCCTGGTTCGCCAGCGCATCAGCGGCGGAGCAGCCCGGATCAACGGCATCATCAGCATGACCAGCGGGATGAGCATCACCTTGGCCCGATCGACCAGCGAGGCCAGCCAGAAAGGGAGCAGCCGCTGCAGCACGGGCTGGCCGGACTTGTAGAAGCGCTTCGCGTCCTCGCTGACGGGAAAGTCGCAATACGATTCGGAGGGGAACTCGCCAGGGTCGGAAAGCTCGTCCCCCTTGCCGTGGATGCGCGTGGCGGTCATGAGCAGGAGCGGGACCAGGGCGGGGTGGAAATCCTTGCGAACGACCAGCATGGCGGTCGGCGCCAGCAGAGCGACGTCCTGGCCTGGAATGTTCTGGCCCAGGTTCACCATTCCTGCCGGCACGGTGACCGGGGCCAGGAATCGGAATCGGCGATGATAGGCCTCGTGCTGGTCGAAGTTCAGCAGATTCACGCTGCGATCGTTCAGGAGGCCCTGGATGTAATCGGCCTCGAAGGCGGCGACGAAGAACGCGGCATCCAGCTCTCCCTTCTGCAAGGCCTTGGCGGCGGCGGCGACGTTCTCCTGGACCAGCACGGCCCGCGAATTTTCCTGAGAGGATTGGGATTCGATCAGGCCGTTGACGGCAAGCAACTGCATGGCGATGGCGTGGGTACCGCTGCCCGGCGGACCGACACCGATGCGTTTGCCCGCGAGCTGACTGAGGCGCTCGAGCCGCTTGTCGCCGCGGTAGAAGACCCACAAGGGCTCGCGGTACAGGCTGCCCAGGGCATAAAAGTGCTGTACCTCCTCGGGGCTGGCCACGCCGCTCTGAACGATGGCGACCGCCACGCCCGAGCCTTCTTGCCCCAGCAGCCGCAGGTTCTCCACCGAGCCCGCCGTCTCGCGCACCTCGACGGTCAGGCCGTCCTTTTGCAATTCCTCAGCGTATTTCTGGGCATAGCGGAAGTAGGCCCCGTTCTGGCCGCCACTCGCGATGACGATCTTGCGGGGCGGCGGCGGCTCGACGAACATCATGTACGTCGCGATCAGCGCCGCCAGGCAAAAACCGAGGATCCAAACCCACACGGCGAGCGCACGCTTGCCCTGGCTGCGGGGCCTGGGCGGCGTCACTATTGGCCGAGATGAGGAGGGCACGACCCGATCTCCTGAGTGTCGATGCGGTCATGGCAGGCCGAGTGGCCGCTCGCGCGGCGCAGAGCGATGCCGGTTCTGTCTGCGAAGTATCGTACTCGCTGGCCGTTGCGATCGCAAACGGACAAGAACCAAGGGTCCCCTGTGTTCGGCAGTTCCGTTGTGCGTCCTCCGCGTGAACCACTTGCCAGCCCAAGGTTAGCGCCGCTCTCAAGGCCAGCAAGAGAGCATCCACTCAGCAAGAACTCCCGTCGCGTCGCGCTTGCACGGTCTTTGACGAACGTCGTTGTTTCGGCTGACCCCGGCTGATACGCTTGGGTTTCTGTCGAGCTGAAGTGCCGACGAGGTGAACACCGTGGCCGAAGCGAAAGATTAATTATCGAGCGTCGCGCGTTGAGCCCGCCGACAACGGAGAAAACCGCGTGAGGTTTCGATCATGAGTCAGTCCGTGTATGCAATCGCCACGATGGACACCAAAGGGCACGAGCTGGCTTTCGTGGCCGAGCGGCTCCGCGATGCGGGAGTCGCCGTCGTGACCGTCGACGTGGGTACGGCAGGTCTTCCCCTGGCTGACGCGGACATCGACCGTCGCACCGTGGCCGGCTTTCATCCCACGGCGATCGGTCGAGCCTCGGCGTTGTCGGCGACTGATCGGGGCCAAGCCATCACGGCGATGAGCGAAGCCCTGGAATACTGCCTCCACGGCGAGCATGAATCTGGACGCCTCGCGGGTGTGCTCGGAATCGGCGGCAGCGGCGGGACCGCACTGATCACGCCCGCCATGCGCGCCTTGCCGGTTGGTTTGCCCAAGCTCATGGTCTCGACGGTCGCCAGCGGCAACACGGCCGCTTATGTCGGTCTGAGCGACATCACGATGATGCCGTCGGTCGTCGACATCGCGGGCTTGAATGTCGTCTCACGCCGGGTGCTTGGCAACGCCGCCGGCGCCATGGCCGGGATGGTTCAACATCAGGTCCCGCCGCTTGGCGACAAGCCAACGCTTGGAATGACCATGTTCGGCGTCACCACACCGTGTGTGACCGCCGTGAG
Organism: uncultured Planctomycetota bacterium; assembly: GCA_963779785.1. Classification (GTDB taxonomy): domain Bacteria; phylum Planctomycetota; class Planctomycetia; order Isosphaerales; family Isosphaeraceae; genus CAVRFS01. The sequence continues at coordinate 66,353 of CAWAAW010000045.1, read as the reverse complement.
GCGATTGCTCGAAGACCAGGGCTTTGACTGCCTGGTGTTCCACGCCACCGGAACCGGCGGCAAGGCGATGGAAAAACTCGTCGAGGCCGGATTGATCCAGGGTGTCCTGGATATCACCACCACCGAGGTCGCCGACGAGGTCGTCGGCGGGATCCTGCCCTGCGGTGCCTACCGTTTCGAATCCATTCTCAGGGCGAAGGATCCCCTACGTGCTCTCGCTCGGAGCCCTCGACATGGTGAACTTCGGCGCCCTGGCAACTGTGCCCGAGCCGTTTCGGAGCCGGCGGCTGCACGTCCACAACGACCAGGTCACGCTCATGCGGACCACTCCCGAGGAGAATCGCCTTTTCGCCCGCTTTATCGCTTCGAAGCTCAACGGTGCGGAAGCTCCGTTCCACGTCTTGATCCCGGAACAGGGGCTCTCAGCGATCGACGCCGCCGGACAGCCGTTTCATGACCCGGAAGCCGACATCGCACTCTTCAACGAGCTTGAGTCGTCGATTCGACTAACCTCCGGCCGCCGGATCCGTCGCCTGCCTCTTCATATCAATGATCCCGCATTCGCACAGGCGCTCGTCGATGCATTTCTGAGCTTGGCCAGGGCCAAGCTGCTGAACTCGCCCAATCAGCCCTATCTTTTCGGCTTGTCTTTGGTTATCATTCACTTCTGGTTGGTTTGTCGACTGAAGAGAGCAGTTCTGGCTCGATCGGAGCCCTGACCTTGTTCCCTCCCTCGCCTTTCCCACCGACAGGGCATTCATGTAGCCCCTTTCTCTTCGACCCGGAAAGACGAAATGGGTCGTTCCGCCTTCGCCCAGGAGATCAGCGGTGGGCAAGAAGTTGTACGTTGGTAATTTGACCTACGGTGTTAGTGACTCCACTCTGGAGCAGTTGTTCTCGCAATTCGGCACCGTGCAGAGCGCAGGTCATTCAGGACCGCGCGACGGGCCGAAGCAAAGGATTCGGGTTCGTCGAGATGGACACCGAGGCTCAGGCTCAGGCGGCCATCGAGGGGCTTCACGATCAGGAGCATGATGGACGGCGCCTGACCGTCAATGAAGCCAAGCCCCGTGAAGATCGTGGTGGCGGCGGTGGCGGCTACGGCGGTGGCGGCGGTGGCCGTGGCGGCCGTGGTGGCGGTGGCGGCGGCTACGGTGGCGGCGGCGGCGGCGGTTACGGTGGTGGCGGCGGCGGAGGCAGACGTTATTGATCGTCGATCCGTCGGGATGGCGGACGTCGTGGAGAGCCACTCGCGAAAATGTCCGTGAGCCTCTCCGGTTTTCCGCTACTATCTCCTGCGCCATCCCGTTGATACCAACGGGTTGGCGCCCCTCCTCTCCCACCGGACGGCAACGGATGAATCCCAAGCACTTCCACACCCCGATTTCGACCCGGCTCCGTTGCCCGGTCTGCCATCAGGCTGTCTACTCGCGTGCGGGAATTCATCCTCAGTGCGCGATGCGGCAGTCCGAGCCCCCCATGCCGAGGCCCGATAAATCGAAGGTTCCCGCGCCTCGCCGATCCGGCCGCCATTGGAACTGTGATCGCCGACGAAGGATCCCTCGACGGTCTCGTTGCCGTGGCTGTGGCCACGTCGAGCCCAATCGAGTCGGCTCGACTCGCACGTCACGTCTCTGATTCCGCCACGCGTCGGCATGGATCTGGGGTTTTCAGGACCTCTCACTGCCGTTGCTTCAAGTCCGTTCAGTCGGCTCGTCGAGAGTGCGCGATCCGTCCGTACCGCGGTATTCCGCATTCGTATCGCACCCGGGATTGATCCGGGTCATTTCGCGTTTTTCCCTGCTTTCATTACGCCCGAGCCCAATTCGACCCTCTCCGCCGTCTATCTCGGCCCCGCCTCAACATCGATTCAGCACCTGCCTGATACCCCACCTCGCTCCATCTCGCATCGTCGCGCGGAAAAGAATCCCTTTCTCCAACCACTAGGATCGGTGATCCGCGTTTTATAGAATACAGTCCTAGCCTTGTGGATAAGAGCCGGCGAAAGTGGATTTCTCACTCCAGAATTTCCCGTTCCAGCATGAATGAACAGGCTCGCGCGGAGTTTCTGGAATCCGTGAAATTCACCTTGGATGCGGCCGATCGGCCGCGATAGGTTGTAACGTCGCAATGCTGGCCAAGCGGATCATCCCTTGCCTGGACGTCAATCACGGCCGTGTGGTCAAGGGGACCAACTTCGTCAATCTCAAGGACGCGGGCGACCCCGTCGAGGTGGCAGCGCGTTATGATGAGGAGGGGGCCGACGAGTTGGTGTATCTGGACATCACGGCCAGCCATGAAGATCGGGCGATTTTCTTGGATGTTGTTCGCCGGACCGCCGAGGTCTGTTTCATGCCGCTCACTGTCGGCGGCGGGATTCGTAACCTCGATGACATCCGAACGCTCTTGCGTGCGGGAGCGGATAAGGTATCGATCAACTCCGCGGCCGTCCGCGACCCGGAGTTGATCCGCCAGGCCGCACGCCGCTTCGGCAGCCAGTGCATCGTGGTCAACATCGATCCCAAACGGGTCCAGCGCGACGGTCGCGAAATCTGGGAGGTTCACATTAACGGTGGCCGGATTCCTACCGGGCTGGAGGCGATCTCCTGGGCCCGGGAGGTCGAGCGGCTGGGAGCCGGCGAGATCGTGCTGACCAGCATGGATGCCGATGGCACACGCAACGGCTATGACCTGGAAATGACGCGGGCCGTGGTCGATGCGGTCGAGATCCCGGTGGTGGCCTCCGGCGGCGCGGGCAAGCCCGAGCATCTGCGAGCCGTGCTGGCCGAGGCGGGAGCGAGCGCGGCCTTGGCCGCGAGCATCTTCCACTACCGTCATTTCACGATCGGCGAGACGAAGGAGTACCTGGCGAGTCGAGGCGTTCCCGTTCGCATCGTCGCCCCTCGGGAACCCCGTCACGGCATGCCGGGCCTCACGCCCTTCCGGCCAGAGCCGCAGTCCGTTGCTTGACGGCCAGTCGTCCGAGGTGGAATCCGCGGTTTCCGGATCGAATCATTCGTAGGAGAAGTGGTGTCGGACATGAGCCATCTCTGTACCGGCACGCCCAGGTTTTCCTCAAATCCCCGCATCATAGAGGAGTGCAGCACCATGGCGACGGCCGTTGAACCAACCATCGAGACCATGCCCAACGAGCCGGAAGCGAACAAGCTCTTTCGGATGGTCATGAAATTCAAGGGCTCCGACCTGCACCTCAAGGTCGGAATGTCCCCCGCGATGCGCCTGGCCGGCGTGCTGCGGCTGATGCAGATGCCACCGCTCTCCAGGTCCGACATGGAGCGGCTGATGTTTCCCCTGCTGTCAGCCCGTCAACGGGATATCCTGGAGGAGACGGGCGGCATCGACTTCGCCCATATCATCTTCGAGCCCAACGGCGATGAGACCCGTTTCCGCGTCAACCTGTTCAAGCAGCGCGGCCGGCTCAGCCTGGTCGCCCGCCGCGTCAACACATCGATCCCTGACTTCGAGGGATTGGGCCTCCCTCCGGTCATGGGCGAGATCGCCAGCCACGATCAAGGCATCGTGATTCTGGCCGGTGTCACCGGTTCGGGCAAGTCGACGACGATCGCCGCGATGCTGCAGTATGTCAATACGCGCGAGCGCTGCCACATCGTCACCATCGAGGATCCGATCGAATTCACCTTCAAGGACGACAAGTGCATCATCAATCAGCGTGAGGTGGGCATCGACGTCCTCGACTGGAACACGGCCCTCAAGCACGCCGTCCGGCAGGATCCCGACATCATCCTGGTGGGTGAGATGCGCGACCGCGAGACGTTCAATGCCGCCATGCACGCCGCCGAGACCGGCCACTTGGTGTTCGGGACGATCCATGCCTCGACGCGCCCCTTCGACGATCAGCCGCATCCTTGACTTGTTCCCTCAGGACATGCACTCGGCGATGCGACAGAACCTGGCGTTCAACCTCAAAGCGATCGTCGCCCAGAAGCTGCTGCCGACCACCAAGGACTGGGCGGCCGCCCACGGGCACGACCCGCGTCCCTCTGGTCGAGGTCATGCGCATGAACCCCACCGTCAAGAAGTTGATTCTCACCGAGGAAGACATCAAGCTGGCCCAGGCCATCCGGCTCGGAAAGGAAGAGGGGATGGTCGATTTCACCGAGAGCTTGCGACAGCTTGTCGTTGCCGAGAAAATCGAACGGGCCACGGCTTTCGAGAATGCTCCCAACCCCGAATTGCTGCGGATGGCCCTCAAAGGCATCACTCTTCCCGAGTCCGGCATTCTGTGATTCGCGAACGAAGCAGATCCAAGGCTTTGAAGAATACGGATCGATCGAAGGTGATCACGATTGTCGTGCCACCTGGAATTCTCCGATCCTTGTCAGATTCAGGGTTGTGACGAAGGCGTCGCAGGGCGTGACGAAACTCGCCGGCTCGGTAATCAGACACCGGGCTGTTCGAGACTCAGAGGCATCGCTCCCAAGAAAGGTTTGCAATGTTCCGCCTGTCCCTGGCGCTATTGACGTTTTTCGTTCTGACGCTAGGTGCCGCCGCCGGCTCCGACGCCGCCGAACTGATTCCCTCCGTCCTGGCACAGTCGCCCAACATGCCAGCGCGGACCCGGGTTCTACCTGAACCTCTTCAAGTTCCTGCCGGTGCTCGGCGTCTACTTGCTTTGGTCCTGGACCACCGACTGGGTCGAACACGATACCAAGGAGCTCAATAACCTCAAGTTCGGCATGTGGAACAGCGCGGTCTTCTTTTCGGGCGTGCTTGGGCTCGTGCTGGTCTTCGCGATCCCGATCTATCCGCTCGGGCTGGGGTTGCTGCTCCTGGCGTATTTCCTCCCCTTGATTGATCTACGTCTACGTGCGCAACCAGACGGTCCCCGACGACCAGAAAGTGCTGACGCCCTACCACTTCGGTGAGGTGGCCAACGATCTGCTGTTCAAGCTGGGGATGAAGCCGATGTTTAACAGGGAAGTCGGCACGGTCGATCGGGCCGGTCCGCCGATCACCTTCGTCGGCAAGAGTCAGGGGAGCACCAAGGAAGATCCGTCGCGCGTGCGGCAAGCCGAGGAGTCGCGGTCGTTCATGGCGGCCAAGGAACTGGTCTATGACGCCGTGCTTCGCCGGGCGACCGACATCCACCTCGAGCCGACGACCGAACAGCTCTCGGTGCGTTATCGAATCGACGGCATCCTGCACGCGGCGGAGCCGTTCGACCGGCCGACCGGCGACGCGGTCGTCAACGTCTTCAAGGTTCTGTCGGCGATGGATATTTCCGAGAAGCGCAAGCCGCAGGACGGCTCGTTCGGCGCCGGGCTCCAGGGCCGTACTCTCGATTTCCGCGTGGCCACTTCGGGCTCGAAGGCCGGCGAGAAGCTGGTCATGCGAATCCTCGACAACAGCGCGGGCGTCACCAAGCTCGAAGACCTGGGCATGCGGCCCAAGCTGATCGAGCAGGTTCGCGGCCTGGTGACGCAGCCGCACGGGATGTTCCTCTGCTGCGGGCCGACCGGGGCGGGCAAGTCCACCACCCTGTACGCCTCCCTCCGCGAGATCGACCGCTACCAGAAGAACATCATCACGGTCGAAGATCCGATCGAGTACCAGATGGACAACATCACCCAGATGGAGGTCAACACCAAGGCCGGCCAGACCTTCGCCACCGCCTTGCGGTCGATCCTGCGGCAAGACCCTGACGTCATCATGATCGGTGAAATCCGCGATCAGGAGACCGCCTCGATCGCCTGCCAGGCGGCGAATACCGGGCACATGGTCTTCTCGACCGTCCACTCCAACGACGCCGTCACCGCCCTGTTCCGACTGCTCGACCTCGGCGTCGAGCCCTTCATGATCGCTTCGGCCCTCTCCGGAGTGATGGGCCAGCGGCTGGTGCGTCTCCTCTGTGAGGCCTGCAAGGAGCCGTACAAGCCCAAGCCGGAGTTCCTCAAGAAAGCCAACCTGCCCGTCGACAAGATCGACGTCTTTTACCGCCGCCCCGAGAACCCCGAACAAGTCTGCGCCCAGTGTGGCGGGACCGGCTACTTCGGGCGGACCGGGATCTACGAGCTCATGGTCCTCACCGAGGCGATGCGCGACATGATCCGCGAGAACCCATCGATCAACAAGATCAAGGCCGAGGCCGTCAAGAACGGCATGTTCAGCCTTCAACAAGACGGTCTACGCCAGGTGATCCAGGGTCGGACCTCGATCGAGGAACTGCTCCGGGTCGTCAAATGATCCCAGCGAAAAACCGGCATCCCGGATTCGCGGAGCCAGCACAGCGTCGGCCAGCCAGCGATCATCACGAACCTTCCGATTCTGAGAATTGAGGTCCACGCCATGGCAACTGATCATTAATCTGATCATCGTCTTCTTGATCGCTGGGGCTGACCTACGCTCTGACCAGCGAAGGGCTCTGGGGCTCGGCCCTGATGTTCTTCAACGTCCTGTTCGGCGGCATTGATCGCGTTCAACTTCTACGAACCGCTGGCCACGCTGCTCGATTCGACCGGCATCGGTTGGGGGTTTTCCGACACGCTCTGCCTGCTGGGCTTGTTTTGCGTTTCCGTCACTGTCTGCTGCGGATGACGACCGAGACCATCGCCCCAGCCCAGGTCAGGTTCCCCATGCCGGTCTATCATCTGGGCCGGCTCGTCTTCGGTCTGGGGGGTGCGGTCGTGACGATGTCGATCATCATCCTGGCGTTTCACGCTGCACCGGTTCACAAGAAGATTTTCGACGTGGTCGACTACCAGTCAAAGCCGCCGTTTGGGTTGGGGTTGGACCATCAGTTTCTGGGTTTCTTCCAGCACGAGACCGGCGCCGTTTTCGCGCGGTATGGAGTTGGGCAGCGTGACCCGTTCCAGAGAATTCGGCAACGGGCGTGGAGGCGAGCGGTACCCGGTGCAGTTTCTTCGATCCCAAGGCGGAGTGGTTGATCCAGCACCAGGAAGCCCGCCCTTACGGCGAGGGCACGATCCTTGGTAGGTGAAGAAGCGGCGGGCGAAGCCGGAAGGTGAAGCGGGGGCCGCTCAGCCAGCGGCGGCGGGTGCTCAGCCTGGCGGACCACGCGGGAGACAGGGACGAGGAGGAGCGGCGGCGGGAGGACCACCGAATTGAGCATCCGTGCACCGCGACATTCACCCACGCATCCTGACCGGGATCAACTCAGGAACGGGCGATCGGCCGCCTGCCCTTTACGATTCGGTGGATCACGGTTGCGGTTCGGCCGTCCCGGCCTTGGCATACGATCGGAGCTCGACCAGATCGAACTTCGCGCCGTGCAACCGTCCCCACCGTTTGCGGCAACTGCATTCGGTAAATGGCGAGCTTGGCTGCTCGTCGTCTCGAAGACATACAAAGGCGCCCAGCCCGCGCTGTATGCGCCGAGTGTGCCGGTGGTCATCAGGAAGTGAGGCCGAGGCCCGATGTCCAGATCGAGTTTGAAGTCGACGACCAGGTCTCGTTCGGCGAACGTATCGATCAGTTGGGTAGCTACGGCGGTCTGGCGAAAACTCGGAACCGTACCCAGAAGCCGCCCACCCTTGTAGTCGAGAAAGTAAATGGCTTCGAGTGGGATGGAGGCTTTGACCGTCTCGTCAAATTGCATGAGGACGGGTCCGGTGGCGACAATCGACTCCCCCGAGCGGTCGCCGGCACCGGCGCGAAGCGGGACGGGGCGAAAGCTCGAAAGTCCCCAGCCCAGGAACACTCCCCACAAGAGCGCAAGCGCGGTGGGGACACGGAAACGCGGTGAAATCATGAGTCATCGACTCCTTTCGTGGGCGAGTGCCTCATCGCTCCGGCCGGACCGGGGCGGTGAACCTATGGCGACCATTCGCAGGCCATTGCCGTGGACTGGACGCCGGGTCACGCATTGTGCGACGATCGTTCGGATGAGTCCATAGGAAGTAGGCAGTAGGCAGTAGGCAGTGATGAACGCATGGAGGATGAACGATGCAATCGAGGCCTGGTCACGGGATAGTGGCAAAAGGAGCTAGGTACGTCACGCTCTGCATGCCTTCAGTTCTTCCTTCAGCCTTCATGCCTACTCGATCCTGCCTGCCAGGGGGAATTGCGATGTCTTGCTCAGGCTTGCTTTTCGTGCTTTCGCTGTCGGTTCTTCAGGTTCCACCGCCGTCGCTGGAGCGATCCCGTGAGCTCGAGGATGCACGGCGAACGATCGAGGCGCGCGAGGCGGCGGAATTGAACGGCCTGGCGCACGGTTGGACGCAGCAGGGGGAAACGGCGGCTGCCCAGCAGGTACGACAGCAGTTTCCCCAGCCGTTGCTCCGGATGGTGCCACGCGGTTTGTCCCTCTTCCTGAAGTTGTCGGTCCGTCGCCCGCTCCACCCAGCGCAGCCAGTCCGTGGCGAGCCGAGCTCACGGAAATCCAGGCTCGATCGGCCGCCGATTTGTTACGAGCTGGCCCAGCGCGCGGCCAAGAGCGAGCCTCCGCGCTATCGGGCTGGCCAGCCAGTGCCTCCGCGCCGTCATCGAGCGGCAGCCGGATCACCGCGAGGCGCGGCGGCTCCTGGGCTTCGTGCCGCATCAAGGGGGCTGGGCCACGCCGTTCGCTGTCGGTCAGCTCCAGAAGGGAAACGTGAGTCACTCCGATTTTCGGCTGGGTACCTGTCGGACTGGGTGCCCCACCTCGACCGATGGCGAACTGCCTGCGCCGCCGACATCGCGAGGCCAGAAAAAGACTCGATGGCTCCCGGCCGAGGCGGCCGACCGCCTTCGAGCCGAGTGGAATCCCCCCTGGCAGATCTCCACCGAGCACTTCGAGATCCAGACCAACGTGACCCTTGCCGAGACGATCCGCTTCGGCCGCCGGCTCGAAGCGTTCCACGACCTGTTCATGACCCTCATGGCCGACATCCTCGTCGACAAGCTTCCGTTGGTCCGCCGATTCAAGGACCCGTCGATGACCGGCGAACCCGCGAGCAAGCCGCATCTTGTCTACTATTTCGCGACCAGAGACGAGTACGTCGACACCTCACGCCCAGATACGGGCGAGAAAATCGCGACAGGCAGCCTCGGTTTTTACGACCCGCCCAAGCCGGGCAAGGGCGGCCGAGCGCCGGCTTACTTCTTCCGCGACCCGAACGGCCAGATCCCTGTGATGGCCACGCTCTATCACGAGGTGTCGCACCAGCTCCTCTTCGAGACGGCCGGGCCCAACGCCTACAACAAGAATGTGGGCAACTACTGGGTTTTCGAGGGCTTGGGCACTTACTTCGAGACCGTCTCGCCTCAAGCCGACGGCTCGCTCGAGGTCGGCGGATTCGTCGGAGTCCGGATCGAGGAGGCGATCAAGTCGCTGGTCGGCAAGGGCCGGGCGATCCCGCTGGACGAGTTCGTCGCCATGGGCGAGGACGCGTTCATGCGCGACGACCCGATATCTTTCTCCGCTACCAGCAAGCGATGGCCTTGGCGGTCTTCCTCATGCAGTGGCACGATGGAACCTATCGCGACGCCATTCCTGGACTACGTCCGTGACGCCTATCGTGGACGGATCAAGGGCAGCCGCACGAAGCTGGAAGATCGTCTCGGCCAGCCCTATCAACCCTCGACACCCAGTTCCTGGCGTTCCTGAAAGGGGACCTGAAACGGCAACCAGGAGCCCGAGCCGGCGGTCGCCCGGCCAAATCCAGGCACCGCGATCCGGACCGTCCCGAGCCAATGAAGACGCGGGCAAGCCGAGGCCGTGACCAGCAGAGCGCCAGGCCTCGACTCTACTCGCCGACGTACGGGAGCAGTGCCATGAAGCGCGCTCGCTTCACGGCCGCGCTGGCGGCTCGCTGAAAGGCCGCGCAGCTTCCGCTCCGCTTGCGGGAGAACATCTTGTTTTGGTTGGTGCACAGCTTCTTGAGCAGACCGATGTCCTTGTAATCGACATACGCAGGTCGAGGACAACCATCCCTTGTGCAAAACCGGCAGCGATTCTTACGGTTGCGTCCAAACTTCTTCCGCGGCATAACCCTGATTTCCTCAGTCGACTGCGAACGAATCGATCGTTCACAAAGGGCGGGAGTCTTCTCTTGGCCAGCATCCGTCGCTCTGACGATACGAATCTACGAGTCTAGTCGGCGGTTCGCCTCAGTCAAGCACACGAAGCGAGCGTCGATTTGAACACTATACACAATAATTTTACGGCATACAATACCCTCGCCCTAGAGCGGTTTTATGACGCGTTGCGCACAACCCATACCAACCCGACGCGCAAGTTCTGATGTTGCGCATTCTTGCCCGACGCCCCAAAGGGGCAGCCACAAGTCAGCCCAGGGCAACGCCCTGGGACCGGACCGACCGCACACGATCCAGCCCTGAAAGGGCGAGACAAGGCGATAACCCTGTGCCGCCCTTACAGGCTTTCGGCATCTCGGGATCGTGATTCCCAGAGCGTTGCCCTGGGCTTTCTTGTTCGGCCCCTTCAGGGCACTGTCCGAAATGCCGAGACACCGAAACGCGCGAGCGAGGGGATCGGCTGTGCGTCTGGCGCCGGCCTCAGCCTGTGTCCCTCGCTTGCGCAGTCGGGCTCGTATCAACCGACATCGCGGCCGTCTCGTTGCGGAACCCGTGTGTTAACCGCCCTAAGTCGTCGTAGCACTCAAGTTTACTTGCCGTGAACGCTAACAAATAGGAAACTCGGACAAACGGTTGGTGTCAAAGTCCATAATATCGTTCATATCGGAGGGAGTAGTTTCCCACTATGAAGACAGTCGAGATCGGTGAAGCGACCAACCCGCTGGCTGACTACATCCAAGGCGTCAAGTCTGAACCGCTGGTGATCACCGACCAGGGGTTGCCAACAGCCGTCATCCTACCCCTGACCAATACCGACCTGGAGACCGTCGCGCTTGGGACGAACCCTGACTTCATCGCTTTGATCGAACGGTCCCGCGCCCGTTTGCAGCGAGAAGGCGGGCTCTCTGCGGCCGAGATGCGCCGACGTGTTCTCGATATGCCCTAATACCTTGTCAGCGATGGCTTTACGGCGGATTTGATCCGCGTTGAGCCGCTGCAAGTTCAAGTGCCTTCGAAAGAACGCCAGCATCTCGCGGAACATCACCTCGTTGGGATCTTCTTGCTTGGGAAAGTCCGCGCTGTGGCGGAGGATGCATTCCACGTGGAGTGGGTCCAGCTTGGACTTGAGGGCCTCGCCAAAGCGGGGGTGATGAATTCCGTCGCCTGGCTTGGCATCGGCAGGGAGTGGGGCATTCGGCTCCGTGTAGAACAGGATAACCGGCGGATCGCCGGCCGAGGCGTACGTCATGGGCGATGCCGCCTCGAAAAGCCGATGGGTTTGCGGAGTATCGAGATCAGCGTCGGATGTTATTCCGTAGAAAGACTTTAAGGCGGAATGTTCGTGGGCCCGACCGCCGATCACAGACTTGATGAACCGCGGGTCATACGAAGTTTGGGCACCGTCAACGCCCAGACAGGTCACGCGCGACGACTGGCGAGCGATCGGGTCGAGACTCTGGGGATCGGCCAGGTCGTCATGAAACCCAACCCAGAGCGCGATGCCCGCGCCGGCCGAACTTCCGGACGCGGCGATTCGGTTCGGATCGATTCCGAGCTCTTTCGCCTTGAATCGGAGGAACTGGATCGCTCGCGCCCCGTCGTGCATCGGAGCCGGAAAGGGCGCTGTCTGCGACAGCCGATAATTCGCCGAGGCGACCGAGACCCCAGCCTCCAAGCACTTGGAAATGAGCCAGGGCGGGATGATCGACTTGTCGCCACTCCGGAACCCACCGCCATGAAAGAAAACCACCAAGGGCTGGAGTCGCGTCCCCCGATTTCGATTTGGCCTTCCATACGTCCATGACATTCCGGTCGAATGGACCATAGCGAAGATTGAGGATGTCTGGCTGGGGTCGGGAAGGCTCAAGAAGGCCAAGCGGCCGAGCCCAGGTTCGCCAGGAGACCAGGAGCAGCATTCCAAAAAAACCGACCATCGCCACGCGATGCATTCGCGAACGAATCCATAGACATCGGTGCACCTCATGGTGGAGATCAACGGCTAGCCGAAGAAAGTGTACACCAAGGCAACTCTCCAGGGAATTGGTCGTGTTGGCTCATCTCGAGTTCTTCGCGGCCGGGAATCCGAAAACCGCGGCACGACCATCACAAAGGACCGGAGAAGGAATTCCCGGTTTGCCGGCCAATGAAACGCGGCCATCGTATTTCCCGAAACGATTCGGCTATACTTTGTCCTGATCGCGAGTCCGCTCCACCCTTCGGTTCAAGCATTGAAACGCGAATGACCGATGAACGCCAATGACCAATCGCAAGACCAATTCAAGCTCGATTGGAAGCGGGCCTTCAGGGTTGAGCGCCTGCGGTTCCGTCCCATCCCGCACTCGACCGGAACGACAACTTATCAGGCGTTTGCGCAAGCTGGATTGGGGCCGCGGGCCGCTGGTCATCGAACCGATCTCGGGCGGCATCTCGAACCATAATTATTTGGTCCGGGTCGGGGGTCGTGCCTATGTCGCGCGACTCTGCCAGGAGCGTCCGCTCCTGGGGATCGACCGCCGCAACGAAGTCGTCTGCCACCAGGCAGCCAGTGCCCTGGGACTGGCGCCGGAGGTGGTTCACCACGAGCCGGGTCTGCTGGTTGCTCGTTTCGTTGATGGCCACACGCTGGGGCCAGCCGACGTCCGCTCAGCGGACGTGCTGGTGCGCCTGGCCGCCCTGCTCCGCCACCTTCACGAAGCCTGGGATGCCTTGACCGGTGAGTTCGTCTATTTCTGCCCGTTCCAGACCATCCGTACGTATGCCCGCTCCGCCGCTCGGCTCAAGGCGAATTTGCCCGCCGATATGGACGCGTTGCTGGAAGACGCCCGCGAATTGGCCCATCGGATCGGACCGTTCCGGCCGGTTTTGTGCCACAACGACTTATTGGCGGCGAACTTGATCGACGACGGTCGACGGCTCTGGCTGGTCGACTGGGAATACGCGGGCGTCGGCCATCCCCTTTTCGACCTGGCCAATGCCTCGGCCAACGCGACCTTCTCCGACGACCAGGATCGCGCCTTGCTCGAGGCTTATCGTGGACACGTCGATCCGCGGGACCTTGCCGATCTACGAATCTTCAAGGCCGCCTCGCACTTGCGCGAGTCGCTCTGGTCGACGATCCAGACGGTCGCCTCCGACATTGATTTCGATTACCAGCGGTATGCCGCCGCGAACCTCGAAGCCTATCGAGAGGCCCGCGGCCGGTTGGGATGAGAAGATCACTCGCGGGCGGACAGGATCGCAACTCCAAAGGTTTTGTGCAAGCCAGCGGATCGGCTGTTCTTCCCGCGTGTCCCGCGGCCCGGCCGGCGCAGCCACTTCCGAACCAGCCCGATTGACGGGTCGACTATAGGTCATTCCCTTCATGCGTCGTTTCTTGCCGTTCCTTCTGATCCTGGCGTGCTTCGCGACGCTCTTCCTGAGCTGTTACGCGCCTGTGCTGTTTGGCGATCGCCAGTTCGGCTATCGAGATGCCGCTCAGTATTATTACCCGCTCTATCAGCGGGTGCAGGAGGAGTGGAACGCGGGGCGATGGCCGCTCTGGGAGCGCGAGGAGAACGCGGGCATGCCGCTCCTGGGAAACCCGACCGCGGCGGTGCTGTATCCCGGCAAACTCATCTTCGCGATGATGCCTTACGCGTGGGGTGCACGGGTCTACATCGTGACGCATACCGCGCTGGCATTTGTGTCGATGCTCGTCTTGATGCGGTCATGGCGGACAAGCTGGGTCGGATCGACGCTGAGCGCGCTCAGCTACTCGTTCGGCTCGCCGATCCTGTTCCAGTACTAGCAACGTCATCTATCTGGTGGGTGCGGCCTGGCTGCCCTTGGGGCTTCACGCGGTCGATCGCTGGGTTCGCCTGGGCCGGCGCTGGGGTTTGGTTGAGCTGGCGATCGTCTTGGCGATGCAGACGCTGGGGGGCGACCCCCAGTCCGCATACATTCTCGGCTGGGTGGCCGGCGGTTACGCCGCGGGGATCGCCTGGAGTCGCGCCCGCCAGGTTCGACGCGACAGCGCCGGAAGCCGGCGACACCCGCCCGGCCGCTTCCAGCCTCTGGTGGTCCGTTCCCTTGGTTATGGTCGGACTGCCGTTCTGGGTCACGGCGACACTCGCCGTGGCGATGTGGCTGCCTCAGGTTCGCCCCCACGGCCATCCACCGCCGGCGCTTCCATGGATGGCCTGGGTGCCGGCTGGGCGTGTTGGCGGCCTGGGGATCGGCCGCACTGGTGTTTCTTCTGTACTGGCGCCGACGCGGTTGGCGGCTCCCGTTGGGTATCACCTGGCTGGGACTGGCCATGTCAGCCGGGCTGGCGATCGATGCTCACCGCGGCCCAGCTCCTGCCGGTCATCGAGTTCTCGGCAGCAGACGGTGCGCGCCGGCTCGCGGGCCCGCACGACGTCTATCGGTTCAGCATCGAGCCGTTCCGGCTGGTGGAGCTGCTCTGGCCCAACGTCATGGGTGTCCATTTCGACGGGAACACGCACTGGCGTGACGCGTTGAATCTCCCGGGAAGCCGGCCGGACAGTCTGGGTGCTGTGGATGTACCTGGGGGCGATGACGCTGATGCTGGCGTTGGGTGCGCTTGCGCGTGCGGCAAGGTCCGCCGTGGCGCGTCTGGCTTACGGCGCTGGTGGTGGTGAGCCTCCTGGGCAGTCTGGGGCAGTACACAAGCCCCATCTGGATGGCACGGGTCCTGGCCGTGACTTCGCACTCGCCGTTCTCGCGGGAACTTGCTGGCCAAGGTCGGCCCGCTCGATCCGGTCGACATCCCAATCCGGCTCGATGGGTTTCTCCGCGATGGCGATGGCAGCTTCTACTGGTGGATGACGGTGGTCCTGCCGGGATTTCGACAGTTCCGCTTACCCGCCAAGCTCTTCACATTCACCGCCCTGGGTTTGGCTGCCCTGGCCGGGATCGGCTGGGACGACCTGCTCGCCGGCCGCGCCGGGAGAATCGTTGCTCTGTTCACTTCCTTCCTGGTATTGAGCCTCGCCGTGCTCGCCGGAGTTTGGATCGCCCGGCCCGCCATTCTGACCGTTTTTCGCGCGGCCGCCATCGCCTCGAACTTCGGTCCGTTCGATGCTGACGGCGGATTCCGAGCGTTAGTCCGCAGCTTGGCGCAAGCCTCGATTGTCTTGGGGCTGGGCCGGGTGGTCGTTTGCCAAGGTCCGAACACGTCCCCAGTTGGCTGGCTCGTGCGCCTTGCTGCTGGTAACGGCCGACCTGGCGGCGGCCAATGCCCGATGCGTCTTGACCGTCCCGCAAACCGTGTTGGACTCAAAACCGGAAGTCCTGCGGATCATCGAGGATGAAGAGCGCAAGCACCCAAGACCGGGCCCCTTCCGCATCCATCGAATGCCGGCCTGGCATCCGCGGGGTTGGCAGACGACGCTCCTCGGCCGATCGGGCGGTCGATTTCGTCGTTTGGGAACACGACACACTTCTGCCGAAGTATGGGATCAATCTGTGGCGTGGAGTACACCCATACCTTCGGCGTCGGCGAGATCGATGACCACGAGTGGTTCTTCGGCAGTTCTCCCCTGATCGTCCGGAATCCCGTCATGGCCAAAGCCCTCGGCGTCGATGTAGGCAAGGAAATCGTCTACTTTCCCCGCCGATCCTTCGACATCTGGAACACCCGATACTTCGTCCTCCCCTTCGATGCACGCGGTTGGCGAGATCCCATTCGTGGGTACGCCTCGTTCCTGTTCGAGGCCGAGCGCATCTATCCCCAGCCTCAAACGAGGCGCGGACCCGACGCCGCCGAGGCACGCAAGAGATTGGGCGATCAATCAGGACTTCCAGATTCTGCGCAACTTGAATGAATTTCCCCGTGCCTGGGTTGTCCATCAGGCGCGCTGGCTCGATCCAGCTCCCAGGCTCTCAGCCGACGCCGGAGGCGGCGCAATTCAGGAGATCCTCTACGCCGACGACCCACTCTGGCATGACGCGACGATGCGGGCCTTCGACCCGCGTACCTTGGCCTGGGTCGATAACAACAAGAAGACCGGAACTGGCTCCCTATCTATCGGGTCGCCCGCCGGAGCCGACCGAGACGGTCAAGGTGACTTATCCAAGTCCGGAACGTGCCGAGCTCGAGGCATCGCTCGAGATCTCCCGGGCTGGTCATCCTGGCCGATGTGTATTATCCCGGTTGGGAGCTGACGATTGATGGCAAGCCGGCGCCGATCTATGTGGTCAACCGGCTGATGCGCGGGGCGGCTGTCCCGGCGGGGACGCATCGTCTGGTCTACTCCTATACGCCTCGATCGTTCCTGGTCGGCCGAGCTGGTTCGATCCTCGGGTTGGGCGTCTTGGCTCTCTTCGGGATCGCCTGTACCCTGCGGCCCGTCGATCCCGTGCTGGGAGATTGGGAAGACGCCGCCTAGTTTGAGCGATCGCCGGACAGAGCCGGCTTCTACAGGATTTGTACGAGCGAGCTCCGTCTCCCGATCCACATTCTCGCCTTCGGCCGGTTGACCCCGTTTTGCGTTGGTGGTCACGGTTTCGCGCTGGGGCTCCGAAGCTCGACCAAACCCCGAAGGGCGTCAGGGTTGCCGGGGTCGAGACGGAGAGCTTCGGTATACTGTGCGACCGCTTCGTCGTGCCGGCCCAACTTGGTGAGCACGTCGCCGAGCGAGATGTGCACCTGCGGTTTGTCGGGACGGAGGCGGACCGTCTCGGCAAGTTGCTCGGCCGCCTCTTGCAAGCGACCCCGCCGCGCCAAAGCCGTTCCAAGGTGGTGGCGAAGGTCAAATCGGTGCGGGGCAAGCCGCACCGCCTCGGCGAACGCGACGATCGCGCCGTCGAGCTTTCCCCGTTGTACGAGGATGATGCCGAGATTCTCATGGACGTCCGGGTCTGTCGGGTCGATTCGGATTGCTTGAAGGAGGCGGGGCATCCCTTCGTCGATGCGGCCCGCGGCGAGCAGGTCGAGACCAAAGTTGCTCTCGAGCAGCCCATCGCGACCCGAGCCAACACGTAACCCCTGCGCGACGAGCGTCTCCGAGTTCCGCCAAGTCGCACATTGGGCCCAGCTCAACGTGACCCATATGCCGATCAGCGCACAACCCAGTCGCGCCAATAACCAGGGCGAGGGTCCGAGGCCAACGAGAAACCGCGACCCAACGGACGAGCCCTCCAGCCGCCAAGATGAAAAGCGGCATCGTTGCGAGGTAAGAGTAGCGATCGGCCACCAGCATCAAGTCGTACCAAACCAGGCCGAGATTGGGCGCCAAGAGCGCCGCGTACGAGAGCGCGGCAGCCAGGATCGACGGCCAGCGCCGGCGGAGAAAATACGCAATTGCCCCCAGTGCCCCCACCGTGACCAGGCTTCCGATGAACCGGGGCTCGGATGGCTCGACTCGGTGCGGCCGGTAATGATAGGCCGAAAGATCAGTTGGCCAAGCCGTTTTTCTCAGGTAGTATCCCAATCCGTACCCCGCCAGTGCGACTCGTCCCGCCACGATTCGCGCGACACTGGGACGGAAATCGGTGTTCGGCAGTAGCTCTAACTTCGCCTTGGCGGCGATCACCGCGATTACGATTGCTGGCACCAGGAACAGAATCTTCTCGGCCAAGATACCAGGGATCGACCACCGCCTGGCGACGCGTCGGAGCACCAGCACGTCAAGGATCAGCAGGACCACCGGCAAGCCCATCGCCACCGCTTTGCAGCAAAGCGCCGCGGCGAACAGGCTGGCGGAGGCGAATAACCAGCCCAGACGTCGCCGGACTCCTCCACACCCGCGCAAGTACGCCAACACCGACAAGGTGGCCAGACCGGCACACGGGAGGTAGGGCTGGCATGAAGCCCAGGCCACGACCTCGACACGGAGCGGATGCACCGCGAACAGCGCGGCCGCCAGCCCTGACATGAACGCCACGACCCATTGGCGGCTCGGCTCGATCTTGGGCAGCGCATGCGACACCAACGCCCGGACCAAGATATAAAACAAAACCGCGTTGACACCGTGCAGGAGAATGCTCGCCAGGTGATAACCGCGTGGGTCGAGGCCCCAGGCGACATATTCCGCCTCGAAGAGAATCCAGGCCAGGGGCTGGTAGGCGCCCTGCAATATCGTCGTCCAGGCCCAGCGGACCTGCGGCCAGCCAAGACCTCGGAACGCATGGTTAGCCAGGAAGTTGGGCTGGTCATCCCACTGGTCGACGAATCGATTTTCAAGCACAGGCAGGAACGTGACGCACGCCACCACCCCAACGATGACCGCGACGCTCAGTGTGGTCAGATTCCAGCCCGTTCGATCCGCTGATGATTCCAAACCGGTCCGTCTGGCCACCGGCGTCGTCTGACCATGCGTTGCCATAACTGCCCTCGCACTCCAAACGCGCCATGCGCCCGAGCGTCATCCCGCTATCGCTGACATCCCATCGCGACATGACAGGCGCCCAACCAATCGTATTCCCACGTCCATCCTGGGAGAATCCGCGTCACATCTCTGATGAAAAATCGGATCTGGACGGAGCGGAATGACGTTGGAATAACCCATAGTATAGACACTGCCACAGCTTGAGAAACGCAAGGTCTCGCGTGGGCGATCGATTAGGCGTTCTCCAAGGTTGAAGCGCAGTCCCGGGGCGAGTACGACTGCGACATTCAAGTTACGTGCCCCGACAACACCATTTGAAGGCAGAACGGGTTTTTTTTGTTCATCTTTCTTGGTTGCGGCTACGCCGCGTTAGGGTTCTTGCCATGAAGCCCGAAGAGATCGCCGCCTGGCTTGCCCGCTCGCTCGATGATCGGCGATTCTCGAGAAGCGAGCGCCAGGCCCTGAGCGAATTCGCCGCCAGTCTGAGTTCGTCGATCGACCGCGAGTCGATACGTCGCAGCGCCTTCGAGGTCGCCCGCGCGGCACTCGGTCAGCCGGACGATCTCCCCATCTTGGTCTGGCTGGAGGAGGTCACCAGGGCCTTGCGCGAGGTCGGCAAGACCACCGACCGTCCGGCTGTGGCGGAGGCGTTTTTCAGCCCCGGTGATGATTGTCCGAGAGCGATCACGCGGCTCCTCGCGAACGCGAGCCGGACCGCCGACATCTGCGTGTTTACCATCACCGACGACCGCGTCTCCGACGCCATCCTCGATGCGCATCGCCGTGCGGTCGCCGTTCGGATCATCACCGATAACGCCAAGGCGGAGGACGAGGGTTCGGACGTGGAACGATTCGAACGGTCGGGCATCCCGACGCGGGTGGACCAGAGCCCGTTCCACATGCACCACAAGTTCGCGATCCTCGACGGGGCAACATTGCTGACCGGCAGCTACAACTGGACCCGAGGCGCGGCCAGGGACAACGAAGAGAACCTGATCGTCACCAACGAACCACGCTTTCTTGCGCCCTTCCGTGCGACCTTCGAACGTCTCTGGAAGAAGCTGGACCCGTCGAGATAACGATGCGACCGTCTCAGAAACTTTCCAGATTTTTGTTGCGTTTTGGCTCGCCAGGGAATATTTTCGTTTCTTGCCGATCAAGCATCGGTCGTTTCGATAGAATGTCATTCTTGGGGCTTTTTGATCCACTTCATTGTGAGGGAAGTCTGATGGTCCGTAACCCGGTCTGGCTGAGCATGATTCTGCTTTTGGCTATCGGATGCGCCGAGTCTGACTCATCGTCGGAAAATGTTTCCGCGCCACCGGTTGGACCGATCGGTGGTGGCTCGGCGGCCAAGCCCGACGCGGGTACAAGTCGAGTTCCGGATGGTCCGGTCGTGCAGGGAATCACGCCTCAAGAGCGGCAGGAGTTCTATCACCTTCCGGAAGGAAGCGAGCTCTATCCGTTGGCCTGGATCAAGGTCATGAAGGATCCGGAGACCAAGGACTTCTTCCTGAAGAATATCGAGCGGTTCGGGATGCTCCCCGACCCCGATGACCCCGATGGTTTACCGATCGGTGTCTCCCGCGGGTCCTCTCGGGGCCTCGAAGCCGTCGGTGACATGATCGGAGTCAACTGCGCGGCCTGCCATGTCGCGCAACTGACCTATCAAGGCAAGACGCTCCGCATGAACGGAGGGCCGAGCTTGATCAGCATGGACCGCTTTTATGGAAGTCTCTTCGGTGCCGCCGGCGCGATGCTCCAAGACCCGGTCGAGCTCGCCGCTTTCTACGAACGGCTGGCCCAGCAGAGCGGCGGTTCCGTCAATCCGAATACTCGGACGCTGCTCACTCTGCTGGCGAGAATCTTGAATAAGAAAGCTTCGGATTCAGACTCAAGCCCGCCGAGAACGTGCTAACGGAAAAGTTCCAAGGATTGATCACGAAAATTCGGAACGACGCCGGTTCACTCAAGGCGAATCTGCGCGAAACTCACGACCAGTTGCAAAAGAAAGTCACTGAGAAATACAAAGCAGATATCGACTCTCTTATCCAATCGATCAACGCTCCCGACCTCTCCGGAGTCGTCAAAGAGGCGTTCCCCGATGTCGACAAGATTCGTACCGGAGTTGAGGACCTCGCCACCAAGGCCGCGCTCTTGCAAGGGCGCGTCGAGTTCCTGCTCAAAATCAGGGATCTGCACGCCGCGGCTGCCACCACGACCGTCGGCGGTCCAGGGCGTTCGGACGCCTTTGGCGTGATCAGCAACATGGTCATGCCCAACGAAGGGATCAAGCTCAGCGGGCCTGTCAGCTATCCCTATATCTGGTCGCTCGGACCGGAATACGAAACAATTTGGTTTCATTACGACGGTAACACAACCTCACTTCTGCAACGAAATGTTGGCCAGGCCGTCGGACTCGGGGCGGCGTTTGACAAGAACACGATGTCATCCACGATCAAGATTCGCGACATGGACCGTCTCCAGCAGATCACGCGCAAGCTCCGGCCTCCCGAATGGCCTTCGGATCTTTTTCCAGCGATCGACACTGCCAGCGCCGAGCGCGGCGCGACTGTGTACAAAGCGCATTGCCTCGAATGCCACGCCGATGCCTTTGAACCCGATCACGAAAAACGCGAGAAGTGGGTTGATTACAAGCAGGTTGGCACCGACCCTAACCGGATCGACAACTTCCAGATCAATGTCCAGAAGACCGCGGAAAACCCCGCGGGCACGCCTTACATCAAGGCGCTTGCCGGCGCCGCGGAAGCATTGACCCAGGCGGCGTACAAAGACTCCAACATCACGCCGGCCGAGCAGAAAGCGATGGAGCCCGGCGAGGTCAATCTGGGTTGCCAAGAAGGCCTATATGGCACGTCCGCTTGTCGCCATCTGGGCCACCGCCGCCTTATCTTCACAACGGGTCAGTCCCCACGCTCAACGACCTGCTCAAGCCCGCCGCCGACCGACCCAAGTACTTCGAGATGGGAAACCGCGAGTACGACCCCGTGAATGTCGGGTATGTCTGCAAGGTCTTGGACAAGGCCGCCGATGCAACCCCTCCCCTCTGGACATTCGACACGACCATAACGGGTAACGGGAACGGCGGTCACGAGTACGGCGCCGATCTCACCGTGACACAGAAGAAGGATCTCATCGAGTACCTCAAAGGCAATTACATCGCAAAGGCCAAATGATCGAAAAAGGTCCCGCGTGTTTCTCAGCCGGCCAGAGCCTCCAATGACTCCCAGCGCTCATAGGTCGTTGCCAGATCGTGCTCCAACGCCGCCAGCTTGGTTTTGGTAACGACGATCGCGCTGCTGTCGCGTCGGTAGAACGCGGGGTCCGCCATTGCTTCGTGAAGAGCTCGGATCTCCGTCTCGAGCGACTCGATCCGCGACGGCAGGGATTCCAGCTCCTTTCGCTCCTTGAAGCTCAGCTTGCGAGGTCTTTCCGCCGATGAAGCCGTCTTGGTGAAAGTGGTCGCCAACTTCGGTTCCGGCGCGATCTCCGCGGGGCGTTGCCGTACGTAATCGTCGTAGCCGCCGTCGTACTCCTTGACCTGCCCGTCCGCCTCGATCGCCAGCGTGCTCGTGACCACCTCGTTCAGGAACGCCCGGTCGTGGCTGACCAGGAGCACCGTCCCCTGGATACTCGACCAGGAGCGATTCCAAGAGCTCGAGCGTCTCGACGTCGAGATCGTTGGTGGGCTCGTCCAGGACCAGCAGGTTCGACGGCTTGGTGAAGAGCTTGGCCAGGAGCAAACGGCTCCGCTCGCCGCCCGACAGGAACTTGACCAGGGTGCGCGACCGTTCGGGCGCGAACAGGAAATCCTGGAGGTAGCTCAGGATGTGCCGCGGCTGGCCGTTGATCGGGATCGTGTCGTAGTCGCTGATGTTCTGGATGACCGTCTTTTCCTCGTCGAGGGTCGCTTTCAACTGGTCGAAGTAAGCGATCTCGAGCCGCTCGCCCAGGCGGATGGTCCCCTGCCCGCGCCGGCAGATCGCCCAGCAAGAGCCGGATCAAGGTCGTCTTGCCCGCCGCGTTGGGACCGATGATCCCCACCTTATCGCCTCGGAGGATCGTCGTCGTCAGCCTCTGGATCACGGGGCGGTCCTCGTAGCCGAAGCTGACGCCCTTGGCTTCGATGACCAGCGTGCCCGAGCGCTCCCCTTCCGAAGACTGGATTCTCGCCGTCCCTTGCCGCTCGCGGCGCTGCTGGCGGGCTTCGCGCAGGGCCTTGAGCGCCCGGACCCGGCCCTCGTTGCGAGTGCGCCTCGCCTGGATCCCCTTGCGGATCCAGACTTCTTCCTGCGCCAGCTTCTTGTCGAAGAGGGCGTTCTGTCTGGCTTCGGCCGCCAGGACGTCCTCGCGCCGCTTGAGGAAGGTCGGATAGTCGCAGGCCCAATCGTTGATGTGACCGCGGTCGAGCTCGACGATCCGGGTCGCCAGCTTTTCGAGGAACACACGGTCGTGGGTGACGAAGACGAGCGTTGCGCCGGCACGCGGGAGAAACGCCTCGAGCCAGGCGATTGACTCGATATCAAGGTGGTTGGTCGGCTCGTCGAGCAGCAGGATATCGGGCTCGCTGACGAGGGCCTGCGCCAGCAGGACGCGCCGCTTCATGCCCGATGAGAGATCCTCGAAGCGGGCAGCGGGGTCGAGCCCCATTCGCGAAATGATCGCCTGCACGCGATGGTCCGACCCGGATACGGGATGTTCTCCGTCGTCCAGTCCCTCGGCCACTTGATCGTCGACCTGGCCGTCGCGGTGCCGGGGGACATCCTGGGGCAACAAGGAGACTCGCAGCCCTTGCTGGCGGATGACCTGGCCCTCATCGGGCTGATCTCGCCACGGATCAGCCTGCAGCAGGCGTGCTCTTACCCTCGCCGTTGCGACCCAGAAGGCAGACCCGCTCTCCCGGCTCGATTTCGAGGTCGACCTGATCCAGCAGCTTCGGACCACCGAAGGCCAGGCTGACGTTTCGCAAGCTCAGCAATGCCATGAATGCGCTCGGGACTGTGTCTGGGTCGCGGTTGAAAGAATCACGAGTCGGCGAATCCCTCAACCTAACACATTCAGAGACCGGATATCGAGGTGATTTGCTGGGACGACCGGGCAAGCTAATGGACGCCGGTTGGGGCATCGGTGGTGGCATGGACTGCGCGGAACGGTGCGACGGACGCTACTTGACACAGGGAAATTCGCTTATTATGGGGGATTCTCTGGGATTTTGGTGAGATTACCCTGGGAGAACATACGATGCAAGTTTTCAAGCGGTGGGGGTTCGCGGGTCTGACGTTGGTCTTGGCTGCCGGGTGGTCCTATCGCGAGGTGGCGTTCGCCCGCGAGCGAGCCGAACAAGTCAAGTCCGCGACGATCAACCTCGATCAGGTCCAGATGAGCTCATTCACCGATAAGGGGGAACCTGTCGGCAAGAACGGCGTCTACATTGCGGGCGACACCCCGGCTTCCACCAAGTTCGTGACCGGCCGGTTTACGTTACAGCCTGGCAAGTCGCCCCACGCTCCTCACACTCATCCCGAAGAAGAAGTCATGATCATCGAGAGTGGGCACGGCGAAATCCTCTGTGACGGCAAAACCACGAAGATCGGACCCGGCTCGGTGATGTACACGACCCCGAACGCCCCACACGGCATCACCAACACCGGCAGTGAACCGATCGTGTTCTACTATGTGAAGTGGGAAAGCGGAAAGTGAAGCTCCCGGAGAAAGAATGAAAGTTAGCCACGGATTGAACACGGATAAAACACGGATAAAACCAACGGAGATTAAAAGTAAGAGTAGAATCGGAACTATCGCATTGTCATACTCTTCTCTTCTTACTCCAGTATCGTGTTTCATCCGTGTTCGATCCGTGGCTAAGATGATTCTCGGTGAAACTACGGCAATTCCCGGATGCGCACCTCGCGGAATTCGACTGGTGATCCTTCTGACTCGAGGCAGAGATAGCCGGTCCGCGGCTCGCAGTTGTTCCCGCCGGAGACTTCCTCGCCGTTGACCCACAGCCGGACCTCGCCGTTGATGGCCCGAACGTAGTAGTGGTTCCACTCGCCGACACCCTTGCTCAAGTTCTTCCTGGGGAAGCTGCGACTCCCGTCGGGCGAGAGCGGTGGGAACGGGTTCATCTTCGACGTGCCGACCGCGAAAACATCGCCGTTGGTCGTGAACCATGTGGCTTTCTTGCCGGAGCTCTTCTCGTATTGCTCTTTGTAGCCGTGATCGAGCACTTGCACTTCGATGCCGCCGCGCGGCAGCGAGTTGGGCTTCAAGCCTTCAATCGCTTTATCCGAGGTCCACACAAAGAATCCGGAATTTCCGCCCGAGCGGAGATGTCGCCACTGGGCCACCAGCTCGAAGTTGGTGAGCGGTTTTCGGGTCCGGGTCACGCCGACGGGTCGTCCGGTGCAATGCACCATCCCGTCTTTCCAGGTCCAGGTTCCAGGGTCGCAGTTGACGTTGACGAAGTCGTCCTCTCCCAGCGCCTTCCAACCGGGACCCGTGCCGTCCAGGAACGCCTTGGGAGCGGCGGTCTGCTCATCGGCCATACCGAGTGCCAGGGGCGCGGTGATCGCCAGCAACCAGCCCATTCCGACCAGGGTTCGACTAATCGATCCAGCTGCATGAAAGATCTCCTGAGAGTGCATGATGATGCAGGTCGGGGTGTGGACTGCCATCATGACCGGAAGCGAGGAGCGCGGCAAGCCGGCGCCGCCGAGTTCAGTCGAACGGTTTGTGGTGCCGAAAAAGCGACGGTCCCGATCTTGCCCTTTCTGGTAAAATCGACCCGAGTTGGAGCAAACGGAATGAATTCCGTTCTGCGGGAGCCCGAAGGATCAACATGGTGCCCAATCACTCGGCGGAACCGGCTCAATTACGTCAGGTCCAGAGCGGGACGGCCGGGGCCTACTTCAAACAGGGGCTGGCTCTCTTGCGGGAGAGCCGGCACAACGAGGCCGAGGCCTGTTTCCGCGAGGCGCTTTCCGTCGACCCGACGATGGCCACGGCTTGGGTTGGGCTGTCGCAGATCCAAGCGGAGCGCGGGGAGATCGAGCAATCGTGCGAGTCGGCACGCTCGGCGCTGGCGGTCGAGTCCCAAGCTGGCGGAGGCGCACTGGCGACTGGCCATCACCCTGAGAGGCCGGCTCCCCGACGCCGAGGCCCATGCGATCGAGCGTCTGCTCGACGACAAATCCCTGCCCGACGGGGCGTTGGCTTTCCTGCGGTACGGTTTGGCGGCCGTTCTTGATGAACGCGGTCTCTACTCGCAGGCCGCCGCGCACCTCGAAACGGCCAACGCCTTGCAGTCCGGCGTGCTGGCCGCGCAGGGTCGGTCCCACGACCCCGCGCAGACTCGTGGTTCGTCGATAGGATGATCGCCGCGTTCGATGCGGACGTGTTAGGTCGCGGGCGCGGCTGGGTACCAGCTAACCCGCGGCCGGTCTTCGTCGTCGGTTTGCCGCGGTCGGGAACCTCACTCGTCGAACAAATCCTCGCCTCTCATCCCAAGATCCACGGCGCGGGCGAGCTGCACGACGTCGGGCCGGATCTTCCAATCGCTGCCCAATCTCGTCGGACTCATCGCCGGCGATTCGTTCGACGCCGTGAGATTCCTTGTTCCTGCTTCGGCCAAAGCGGCGGCCCGGATCTACATCGAGCGACTGCACGCACTGGCGCCGGCTCAAGCCGAGCGCGTCGTCGACAAGTTACCCGACAACATCCGCTTCCTCGGCCTGATCGCCCTGCTCTGGCCGGGTGCCCGAGTGATTGTTTGCAGCCGAGATCTGCGCGACATCGCGGTCTCTAGCTGGCTCAACGGTTTCGCGCTCACCTGGAGCAAGAAATGGGAACACATTGCGCGGCGGTTCGCCGATTATCAACGGATCGTCGCGCACTGGAGGCAGACCAAGGCCATCCAATGGCTCGATGTCCGCTATGAGGACCTGGTCGGCGACCTGGAGGGCCACGCGCGCCGACTGATCGATTACGTGGGTTTGGAATGGGATGCCGGCTTGCCTCGAATTCCACGCGACCAAACGCGTGGTGAGGACGCCAAGCCTGTTGCAAGTTCGCCAGCCTATCTTTTCTCAGTCGGTCGGCCGCTGGAAGAACTACGAGCCGAGCCTTCAACCTCTGTTCAGCGCATTCGAGCGACAATCGGGTCGAGGTGAAGTAACGCATACGGGAACTCGGCCGAGGCGGTGAAGTCACAAATGGCGACCAATCGAGCGATCGACGTGGCCAAGGCCATTCAACTCCAGGGGCGGACGGCCGAGGCCGAGACCCTGTACCGTGAGTTATTGCAGAAGCAGCCGGACGCCTTCGAAGCCCTCGAGGGTCTGGGCGTCCTGGTATTTCAGCAGGGGCGGGCTCACGAGGCCGCGCCTCTGTTCGCACGGGCGGTGGCGATTCAGCCGGAGTCAGCCCGGCTGCGAGCGAACCTGGGGGAAGCGCTGCGAGTCCTCGGCCGGCTCGACGAGGCTCGGGAACATCTTCATCGGGCCGTGTCGGTCGATCCCACCTTTGCGCAAGCCTGGAACAGCCTGGGCCTGTTGGCGTTTGATCAACGTCGTTACGCCGATGCCGAGGCCGCCTATCGAGAGTCGATCCGGCTCCGCCCCCGGTTCGCGGCGGCGTTCATCAACCTGGGAAACACGCTCCAGGTTCTTCATCGCGGTCGTGAAGCGGCCGAGGCGCTGCGGATGGCCTTACGAATCGAACCGAACAACCCCTTGGCGTTGATCATCCTGGGCCAGGTCCTGTGCGGGCTGCGTGATCCGCAGTTGTGGACGGAGGCCGAAGCGGTGAGCCGCCGCGCCGTGGCGATCGCACCACGTTCTCCGCAGGCCATCAACACCCTGGGGAAGGTTCTCCGCCTCCAAGGCCGGCTTGACGAGGCGACGGCCTGCGACCAGCGATTGTCAGCGCTGAATTCCAACCGTTTGATTGCCCGACAAGACCAGGACGCCGTCGTCTCGGCGTCAACCGTCCGACCGGGAATCCGCCGAAGTTCATCATGGACGCGGGTTGGCGTTCTTGGAAGAAAGCCGGCTCGACGAGGCCGAGGCGTGTTTTCGCGAGGCGTTGGGTGTCGATCCGACGCTTGCCGTCTCATGGACGGGCTTGGCCCGCATCCAGGCTGAGCGGGGTGATTTCGAGCAGTCGTGCCAGTCGTCGCGGTCGGCGCTGGCCGTTTGTCCCAAGTTGGGGGAGGCCTACTGGCGACTGGCCATGACCCTCAAAGGACGGCTACCTGACCCCGAGTTTCACGCGATGGAGGAGCTGCTTGGCGACGAATCTCTGTCCAACGACGCCCGCGCCATGCTGAAGTTCGGATTGGCGGCGGTCCTTGACGGACGTGGGCTTTACCCCCAGGCCGCATCACAACTCGAAACGGCCAACGCCCTGCAGTCGGCCGAGAAGGCCGCGCGCGGCCTCGCGTACGATCCTGACCAGCATTCCCAGTTCATCGCCCAGATGATCGCCGCCTTCAACGCGGACTTTCTGGCTCGCGGGCGCGGTTGGGTCGAGCCCGACCGGAGGCCGGTTTTCGTCGTCGGTTTACCGCGCTCCGGAACGACGCTTGTCGAACAGATCCTCGCCTCTCATCCCAAGATCCGCGGAGTAGGTGAGCTGTTCGATGCTCAGCGCATCTTTCACATGATACCGCAACTCGTCGGCCAACCAGTTAACGATCCCTTCGCAGCCTTGAAGTTCCTCGGTCCGGACTCGGCGACAGCGGCAGCCAGGATTTATCTCGAGCGTCTGGATGCGCTGGCGTCTCCGGAGGTCGCGCGAGTCGTCGATAAGATGCCCGATAACGTCCGGCTCGTTGGCCTGATCGCCCTGCTCTGGCCCGGCGCTCGGGTGATCGTCTGTGGACGCGACCCGCGCGATATCGCGGTTTCCTGCTGGCAAACGGGCTTCAAGACGAATCCCTGGAGCAACTCCTGGGAACACATCGCGCAGCGGGTCGCCGACTATCAACGGATCGTCGACCATTGGAGGCAGACCAGACCGCTCGAATGGCTCGACGTTCGTTACGAAGAGCTGGTCGCCGACCTGGAGGGCCACGCGCGCCTGCTGATCGACTATGTTGGCCTGGAATGGGAGCCGGCTTGCCTCAATTTCCACTTGACCCGGCGCATCGTGCGAACGCCCAGCTTGGTCCAGGTCCGCCAACCGATTCATTCTCATTCGGTCGGCCGTTGGAAAAACTACGAGCCGAGCCTTCGACCTCTGTTCAGTGCCTTCGAGCGACATGGAGTTCGACTCGAGTAAAACAAGCCGCCCTTCCCGATCAGCCTGAGCTCGGCAAGTCTCGCTTTTTTTTGCCGATTTCCGTTCGCAATCTGGGGGATTTTGATCCTGCTTCGAGTCTATGGGTTAGACTGTTTGTCAGGGTCTTCGATCACCAATTGCGAAATCATTCGTTGTCGAGCAGCTAGTCGCATGAATTGGATTGGCGCGATTCTCACGGTTGGTCACGATCTCGCGCTGGGATGCGATACCATGAAGCGAGCCCGAGCTCGCCGTCGTCGAGCCGCGGAACGCTTCCGTGACGTTTTCTGCCGCCTGTCGCCGGAAGTCGTGGAGCACCGGGTTCTTCCGACGACCTTTCTCGTCACCAATACCGACGACTCGGGTGCCGGCTCACTCCGCGCGGCCATCACGGACGCGAATCAAAATCCTGGCCCCAATCTCGTCGACTTCGATCTCCTGCCCGTGGCCTCGCCGACGGTCGACTACGATCCGATGTATCAACAATGGACCATCGATGTCGACAGCCCCCTGCCGGCGATCACCGGACCTGGTCACGATTGATGGGTACTCCCAGAACGTCATCACCACTGTACCAGCGGCGAACGAAGTCCAGTCGATCTCGCTTTCCGGGGCTCCCATCGGGCGGGACCTTCACGCTGAATTTCGAAGGAGAGACGACAGGCCCCATCCCTTACGACGCGACCGCCGACCAGGTCGGCGACGCTCTCATGAGCCTCGCCAATATTGGCCAGGGGAATATCATCGCCACCGGGGGCCCGGTGAACACCGGGGTCGTTTCCGTCACGTTCACGAATGCCCTGGCCACCACGGCTGTCGACCAAATCACCGGCGATCCCTCAGGATTGATTTCTTCCGGTACTCCGCCGGAGGTCGTCACGTCGGTCGACTCGGTGGGGAGCCCGGAGAAATCACCTCGGACGTCAACACGCTCAGCCGTCGGTTTTGACGCCCAGGTACGCGTGATCCTCGAGGGCGGCATCGGGGGGACCCAGGCCGTCTTTTCCGGGCTTGACGATCGAGTCGGCCCACAACACCGTCCGTGGCCTGATCATCGATGGCTTTAGCACAGGGATCTCGATCCAGGGCCCGGACGCGGTCGGTAACCTGATTCAAGGCAACTACATCGGCCAATACGTGTCCTTCCTGAATCCGCTCATCATCTAACGAACCCATTTCGACCGTTCAGGGCATCGGTAACGGAGTGGGGGTGTCGATTGCCGGGGCCACCAACAACGCGATCGGCGGCGTTTCTCCGGATGGCCACAACGCCATGTCGGGCAACGTGCAGCAGGGAGTGGTGATTGACGTTGGCGCCAACGGCAATCAGGTGACGGGCGACCTCATCGGCGTTCTCGAGCAGGACTCAACCCTTTACTACCAGGTCGGCAATGGCGCGGAGGGCGTGCTCGTCATGTCATCGAGCAACGTGATCGGCGGAGCGGTGGCTGGATCGACCAACGTCATCTCCGCCAACCAGACTTACGGCATCCACATCGATGGGCACGGACGCGTTGCGTAACCTGGTTGAAGGCAACTACATCGGTACCGACATCAACGGAACCTACAAGTTCGGCCAGGGCGATCCAGGCAACGGCCAGGACAATCCGCCACTGACCGGCAACTTGCGGGATGGGATTTTCATCGACGATGCCCCGGACAACCAGATTGGTGCCGCCGGGGGCTCGGCGGGAGTCGGGAATGTCGGCGGGAATGTGATCTCATGGAACTTCGGCGCCGGCATTCGGATCACGGGTACCTCGGCCACGGGGAATGTGATCTTGGGCAACGTCATCGGCACCGGTCTCGACGGCACCAGCCCGCTCGGGAATGCCGAAGAAGGGGTGCGAATCGAGTCCGCCGGGAACACGGTGGGTGGCGTGATCTGCGGGGTCGGGCAACCTGATTTCGGGCAACCTGACCGGCGTCTCGATCATCGGGGCCGACGCGAGCGGCAATCTGATCGCCGGCAACTCGATCGGCACCGATGGCACGGGTACCTATGACATCGGCAACGCGACCGAAGGGGTCCTGATCGACAGCGCGGCCGGCAACACCGTCGGCGGTACGGTGGCCGCGGCCCGAAACCTCATCTCAGGCAACAACATCGGCGTGCTGATCACGAACTCGAGCACGACCCTGACAGCGACAGGCAACCTTGTCGAGGGCAACTATATCGGCACCGACATCACGGGCGCGCTCGATCTCGGCAACTCGCAGCAAGGCGTCGAGATCGATTCCGTGCCAGGTAACACGATCGGAGGGTCGTCGAGCGGAGCGGGGAACGTGATCTCGGCGAACTACCGGGGCGTGGTGATCACCGGCTCCTCAGCGACCAATAACGTCGCTTCAGGGCAATCTCATCGGCACGGATGTCACCGGCACGCTCCCGCTGGGCAACGAGGTGGACGGCGTGCTCGTCACCAACAGCGCCGCAAGCAATCTGATCGGCGGGCTCGAAGTCGGATCAGGCAACACGATCGGCTTCAACGTCCGAGACGGCGTGCGGATCGAGACGGACGGGAGTATCCAGCAACGCGATCCTCTCCAACTCGATCTTCTCCAATGGCGGCCTGGGTATCAACCTGGTCGGGCCCAACGACCCTCTCAACGAAGTGACGCCGAACAATCCTGGCGGCTCGGCTCCCGGGCCTAATATGCTCCTGAATAAGCCGGTCTTGACTTCGGTGGTGTCGACCTCCAGCGGGGTCGATGTGAATGGGACGTATACCGGCGCCCCAATTCAACGTATATCATCCAATTTTTCGCCAGCCCCGTGGGCTGCCCCATCCGGCTATGGTCAAGGACAGCAATTCCTCGGGACCATCTCGGTGACGACCGACTCGACCGGATCCGGAACTTTTACGGACCAGATCCCGACGTTCGTCCCAGCCGGGCAGCTCGTGACGGCGACGGCCACCGACGCGTCGAATAACACCTCGGAGTTCTCGGCGTGGATCAAAGAGCTCGTCGGGTCTCGTGCAGTTCTCGATGACGTCTTATTTCGTTTCCGAGGCGAACGGTAGCGCCACGATTACCGTCACTCGAACGGGAGGGAGCGGCGGGTTTACCACGGTCGATTACCTGGTCTCCAATGGGACGGCAAGTATGGATTGTTCCCGGCCCCCGACTCCAACTACGGCCAGCCCCCCGGATCTACGGCGATTCCCATTCCGAATGAATTGCCTGTCTCGTTCGTCGGAACTCTGGTTTTCGATGCCGAATGTATTCACCAGTACGTTCACCATACCTCTGCTGGATGACGGCTCGCCCGGCGCCACCAAGACGGTGAACATCGCCCTCCAAAACCCCACG
Organism: uncultured Planctomycetota bacterium; assembly: GCA_963779785.1. Taxonomy (GTDB): domain Bacteria; phylum Planctomycetota; class Planctomycetia; order Isosphaerales; family Isosphaeraceae; genus CAVRFS01. The sequence goes on along the minus strand of CAWAAW010000045.1, from coordinate 34,389 downwards.
GGCGCGGCGACGATCGGTAGCCCCGCCACGGCGACCCTCTATATCGTCAATTCCAATCTGCCCGGGGCATTCCAGTTCAGCATGGCCAACTATCAAGTCAACGCGGCGGCGGGTTCGGTCACGATTACCGTTCATGCGCGGTAACCCGGGCCCGCCGGTGACCGTCAATTATTCCACCGGCGGCGGGACGGCGGTGCCAGGCGCGAACTACACCCCGGTCTCCGGGACACTCGTTTTCGCGCAAGGCGAGACAACCCAAAGCTTTACGATCCCGATCATCGACGAGCCGGGCATCACAGGGAGACCAGACGGTTGGGCTGTTCCTGAGCAATCCCACCGGCGGTGCCACGCTGGGTTCCCCGGCCAGCGCGACCCTGACGATCCAGCCCGACCTCCTCGACCGAACCGGCCCGACGGTCGTGAGTATCCGATTCCGTCACTCATCGCGGATGGAGTGATCAACAAGCTCGTGGTCACCTTTGACAAGCCGCTCAATCCGACAACGGCGGTCAACCTCGTCAACTACGGCTACAGCGTGCGCACCGCGGGGCGAGATCATATCTTTGGAACGGCCGACGACTTGATCATCCCCATCATCCGCCGCCGTCTATAATGCCTCGAATCGGACCGTGACGCTGACACTGGTTCGCGGGATCCACCCGTCAACTCCCTTCCTGTTCACGATCAACGAGTCGACGAGCGTCGCGGGCGCGGGGATTGGCGTGTCAAGCCTGACGGGGAACCTGCTCGACGGCAATTACAGCGGCATTGCCGGCACGCCCTTCAGCGCGATTCTCATAGGCAATACTGGCGGATTCAACGCGCCCGCGGGAACGGCGAGCGTAGCTTCGGTCGTCGATGTGCCGGGCCAGTCCGTGAAGCAGCAACGCCCGGTCGTCCTCAATCGCCGCGCTCACCCGACGGCCGTGCCCGCGACAACGAGATTCACGCACGGCGGCCGTCGCTCGAGCTATGATCCCAAAGTCAAAAGGCCTCGAGGTTAATCTTACGGCTTGGGGTATGCGGGAATCAGCGCGAAGGCGTTGCCCAGCGGGACGACCTCGGTGTACTGCCATACCCGTTCCGAACTCGAGGCCCGACCCGTAGCCCACGGAAGCGGCGAACGTCGATGCCCCGGTAGCGGTTTTAGCGGATTGCAGGCCGCCTGACTGTCCGCCGCCCTGAGTGAGTCCTTCGACCTGGCTCAGGCCGTCGAGCGCCGTCAAGCTCGTGGCGTTCGAGACTTCGATCCGAATGTCGCCGCCGATCACGTTCGAGCTGGCCACCCCCTTCGGAACGCCGCTCAACGGACCCCGCACAGTGATGGCAAGCCCGAAGTTCCCGTTGCGATCGATGACGAAACCCAAGTCGATCCGGCCGTCGAAGTTACCGATACCGGGAAGCGGCAGACCGGACTGACTCGGGAACACGCTGCTCAGCCCCCGGAATGTTCCGAGGGAAACCTCGATTGTGCCGGTCAACGCTCCCTTGGGCAACGTTGTTGCCGGCGGAGGGGTCGTCGGTTGGAACGTGCCAGTCGCGTTCAATGCGTCGACATTCGCCACGAACTGCGCGTACCCGGCGGACAGAAGCGCCTGCTGCTGGGGGCTGAGTGTGAGCACCTGCCTCTCCACGGCGACGTGGAACGCCTGAATAATGCTCGAGGCCTGAGAACCGGCGAAGTTGTGGTTCCCTGTAAACGCATGTATAAGCCTCAGCCCCGGGACACCGTGGGGCGCGTTCGGGCCCGGCTTCTTCGACGCCGTGGCCAACGCCGATGTCCAGAATCGGACCGGCATCCGAGTACGACGTGCCTGCCGCTCCGTCCCAGTCGGTGACGGCCGAGGTCAAGAGGGTATAAGTATCCTGTCGACCCAATAGGAAACGGATCAAAGGCTGGTTGTACACCCGTGTCGAGACAAGATTGGCGGTCGAGGCTGCCTGCGCCCGCGACGTCGCCGGAATGGTGTTGAAGTCAAAGTCGAGCTCGTTAGACACAAACGACTCGACGGTGGCTACCGGCCCGACGACCGCTGACGTTCCCGAAACCGCGGGTATCGTCACGCCGGGGGCCAGAAAGGAGCCGAGCGACGGTCCGAGCGCCGCGGAAAGCACCACCCTCTGATCGAGTCCCTCAAGCGTGGGGGTCAGTGCCCTTGTCGAACGACGACCACGGCCGGATATCGCTAGCCGACATGGGATGACTCCATCGAATCTCCGCGTCCGGTGAGACCCAGGCTGTGACAGTATCCATGCGAGATCGTGCCGGAGGCGCGATTCTTCACCCCTGAGTTATCGTCAGAATCCGTTTGCCGATATAGCCTAATTCCGATCGCGATTCGGCTTAATAATTGGTTCGGCCCACTTCAAGAAACAACAAATAAGCCCAAATAATTTGACGACGTTGTCACAACTTCTCAAGTCATGCAATAGGTTTAGAGTAAGCCAGGCATGGGAAGAGCCCCGCCGATTGGTGTAGTCCCAATCCATGGCGACCTGGCCTTTGCGCAGCGGGCTCTCTTAAACGGGGATCTTCCGGATGTTGTCAAACGGCAACATGACGATTCTGTCTCTTCCTTGAACCGCCAAACCCGTGGGATAAAGCCGTTCAGTTAAGCCCTCTTGAGAATCGGCCCAGACAGACGCATGCGTGGGCACCCACGAGGTATCGCTTCTTACTCCGTCGAGGACAGCACCGATGAGACGAAGACGCAGTGTGTCGTCCAAATCGACCCAGCCTGACAGTCAGAACAATTCGTCAGTCGAGTCGTCTCAACTAAGCTCTGCGTTTCGCGAGAGCACACCGAGCGGTGCAGCGAAGCCATTGCGTGACCGTGGCCCCGGGGCTCGCAAGCGGAAGCGCACCCGGATGCGTCGGCGATTTCATGGTGAAGTGACGGGTTTAGAGCGCAAGCCACTCTTCTCAGGCATGACCTTGGACAGCGTCGGCCTGAATTTCATCGCTTCTCATGAGCTGGGACCCACGGGGAATCAGGCCGGCACTTTCGTGGCGACTCCGGCCGGACCGAGCGGAGGTTTCGCCGCCAAACCATACACCGATCCTGCCGGAAACGCGATCATCGGGTACGGCCACCTCCTTCATCCGGGCGAGGTCGACGCCACCGACCTGGCGAATTATCCAAGTCCGATCGACCAGGCAACCGCCACTCAATTACTCACTCAGGACACGGTCAACGCGGTTAACGCGGTCAACAGTGAAGTCACAGTCCCGCTGACGCAAGATCAGTTCGATGGGATTGGTCGACTTCACCTATAACGAGGGAACAGGCGCTTTCGCGAAGTCAACCCTGCTCGAGGATGTCAACAGCTACGAGTTTAGCAGGTGCCGGGCCAGTTTGATCAGTGGGTTTACGGCACAATCAACGGCAGCATTGCGGTTATTCCTGGTTTGGTCGATCGGCGGAATGACGAGTCCAACCTCTTTGAGGGGAACATCAGCAACGACAGCACAGGTGCTGGTCCGGCCACCGGGTTCTCGGCCGGTCATCCCGGGAATACGCTTGGGGGTATCCACAATCGCAATTGTGCTGTTGGCAGCGGCCCAACAGGCGTCGGCGGAGGAACCGGTAACGTAGGCGGTGGTGGTCGCCACACGGGAGGGGGCGGCGCTACCATACCCATCAGCAACATCGCCGCCCTCAGGCTCCTGAATCAACTCTACGGCTACACGACTTGTGATGGTTACTCACCGTTCAACAACTTCTCGGCGTCGCATGGCTCAACGCCGTACGCTGGCAGCACCCCCACCAACGGCAAATCGGAACCCTATGGCACCTCACCCTTCGGCTACTCGTCACCCAGCGGCGCCTCGCCGTACAACGGTTACTATTCCATGACTGGCGGCAGGCTTCCCGGGTTATAGCGGAGGAGGTGGTGGTGGCGGCGGTGGCACGGTCGGCGGAGGCGGCGGCGACGAACGGCGGCGGAGGCGGCGGCACGGGCGGCGGAGGCGGCGGCACGAACGGCGGCGGAGGCGGTGGCACGAACGGCGGCGGAGGCGGCGGCACGGACGGTGGCGGAGGAGGCGGCACGGACGGCGGTGGAGGAGGCGGCGGCGGAGGCGGTACGGTGGAGGCGGCGGCAACGGACGGGCGGCGGAGGCGGCGACGCACGGCGGAGGAGGAGGCGGCACGGACGGTGGCGGAGGCGGCACGGACGGCGGAGGCGGCGGTGGCACGGACGGCGGAGGAGGCGGTGGCACGACCGGCGGCGGGGACGCCATATACGGTGGCGGCCGTGGTAATACTCACGGCGGTGGCGGTTACACCACACATGGCGTTGACCGCATCGCTTTCGGTGGTGGCGGCGGTAACACACACCATGGCGGTGCCGGAGGAAGCTTCTTCACGCCGATGTATGGAGTCCGCGGGAGCAGCGCGGGGTTAGATGCGAGCGATCCCCTCTTGACCCCGCTCTCGGACTTGTTAGACGCAAATCCCCGGTCCCTAATGGCCACCAACCCACCCACACAGCACAATCCTTCGGCAATAGGCAAGGGTGACCCGGTTGCTCAGCTCAATCCCTCGGCAACAGGCAAGGGTGACCCACCGGCCCAGCTCTCTGCCTCGAACATCGGTAAGGTCGACTCGCCGCCTCAGCTTTATGCCTCGACGATCGGCAACGGCGACCCACCGACCCAGCAAAACCCTTCGACGATCGGCAAGGGCGACCCACCGAGCCAGCACGACGTCTCGACGATCGGCGAGGGCGAACGGCCGACCCAGTACGATCTCTCAACGATCGGAAAGGCCAACCTGCCACGCCAACATGATTTCTCCGCGACCGGCAAGGGCAATCGAGCAAACCCAGCACGATCTCTCGACAATCGGCAAGGGCGACAAACCGAGCCAGCATGATCCTTCGACAATCGACAAGGCCAACCGGTCGACCCAGCACAATCTCTCGACAGTCGGTAAGGGTGATCTACCGACCCAACATGATCTCTCGACCGCGACGAGCGTCGATGCGGTGTCTCATTACGCTCCGTCGACCTCGTTGACTCAAGATGCATCCGTCAGAAGCGATCCAATGGAATCGTCGACCTCGGACACTGCCCGTGAAAGAGTCAGGACGCCGAATCTAGGATCGAGAAGTTAGGAGTTAGAATTAATCGAATTGAATTCCTTCTAACTCCTAACTCCTAGATTCTAGGAGTTAGAATAAATCGAATTGAATTCCTTCTAACTTCTAACTTCTAACTCCTAGATTCTAGAAGTGAGCACTCCGTTGCGGCAGTGCCGCGTAAAGAGCGAGACCGTGATTTCGACCAAAGACCTTTTCGCCCACGCGACGGAGATGCACAAGGCAGGGAAAATCGATGCCGCCCTTGCGTCGTTCGCGAAGGTTGTCGCACGGGAGCCGACGAATTCTCCCGCGCTGCACTGGATCGGTTACATTCATAACCAGCGCGGCGAGTACGACCGCGCCGTCGAGGTTCTCAAGCGGGCGATCGTGGAACGGCCGGGCACGCCTTCGTTCCATCTCACACTGGCCGAATCCTTCAGGAATCTCGGCCAGTTGAAGCGAGCGGTCGGCTGCTGTCGCACGGCCCTGAAGCTGAATCCGGACTATCCCGAGGCCCTGTGCACGCTCGGTCTGGCGATCCAGGCGTTGGGCCGTCCTGGTGAAGCGGTCGAGCACTTCCGGCGCGCCCTGGAGCTGCGGCCCAATTTTGCCCAGGCTCACCGGGATCTCGCGATGGTGCTGCGGGAGCTCGGCCAGCACGATGAAGCGCTCGAACACCTGCGTTGCGCCGTCGAGATGGCGCCCCGGTACCCCGCGGCCCGGAGTGGGCTCAGCCTGGTCCTCCTCGACCGCGGTCAAGCCGAGGAAGCCTTGATCCACAGCCAGGAGGCGGTCCGGCTCCAGCCGGATCTCGCGATCCATCATCACAACCTGGGTAACGTCTTGCAGCGCCTCGAACCGCTGGGACGAGGCGCGTGGCGCCTATCTGGAAGCGCTCCGTCTGGATCCCGACCTGGCCCACAGCCACCTGCAGATCGGGATGACCCTGAGGGTCGACGGGCAGCTCGCCGAGGCCGAGCCCTGGTTCAAGCAAGCGGTCGACCTCGATCCGGAAAATGCATGGTTCTGGGAGCAACTGGCCGACCTCCAGATGGAGCGCCAGGAGCACGGCGCGGCGATCCCCTGCTGGGAGCGAGCCATCGAGTTGTCCGCCGAAGGAGAGGGCGGGCCCGTACATCAGCCTGGGTTGGTCGCTACAGGAAGAAGGGCGGCTCTCCGAGGCGGTGGAGCAGTACCGGACCGCCGTGCGATTGCAGCCGGAGGCCGTGATGGCCCAGATCAATCTGGGGGGAATCCACGAGGAGCTCGGAGAGATGGCCGAGGCCGAGGCCGCTTACCGCACGGCCGCCCGCATCCAGCCGAATTTCGGCCTCGCCTACGCCAGGCTCGGGACCATGTTGCGTGCCCAGTTGCCGGATGCCGACCTCGCCGCCCTGGAGGAGCGATTGGCCGATCCGGAGACGAACCCGTCGGCACGCGCCCGGTTACTCTTCGCCCTGTGCCTCGTCCTTGACGCCCGCGGGGAGTACCCACGCGCTGCCGAGTGCGCGCGGCAGGCCAACGCCCTCAACATGGAGCTGGCGCGCGGACCGCGCGGCTACACGCCGGATCTGCACGTCCAGTACGTCGAAAGCGTCATGCGGGGATTCACCGCGGAGCTCTTCGAGCAGTTAGCCGGAGCGGGATCGGAGGACCTCCGCCCGGTGTTCGTGTTCGGCTTGCCGCGCTCGGGCACGACCCTGGTCGAGCAAGTCCTCGCCAGCCACTCGCGGATCTTCGGCGCCGGCGAGCTGAAGTTGACCCGGCAATCATTCGACGCGATCCCGTCCGTTCTGGAGATTCCCGGCCCGGCGCTCGACAACATCTCGCGCTTGACTCCGCAGGCGGTCGGGCGACTGGCCGAGCAGCACCTGCATCGACTCGAGAACCTGGCCCAGGGCCACCCCGCCGAGCGGATCGTTGACAAGATGCCCGATAACTACATCTATCTCGGGCTGCTCGCCGCCATGTTTCCCAGGGCCGTCTTCATCCACTGCCGGCGCGACCTGCGCGATGTCGCCCTGTCCTGCTGGACCACCGACTTCCGACCCGAGAACATCCCCTGGGCCAGCGACCCCAGTTACATGGGCTCGCGCTTTGACCAGTATCTGCGCCTGATGGATCACTGGCGACGCGTCATGCCGGCACCGATCCACGAGGTGAATTATGAGGACACCGTTGCCGATCTCGAAGGGGTCGCGAGGTACCTGCTCGCGGCTTGCGGCCTGGAGTATGAGCCGGGCTGCCTGGAGTTTCACCGGACGCAACGACGGGTCAAGACCGCGAGCCTCGGCCAGGTACGCCAGCCCATCTATTCACGCTCCGTTGGCCGATGGCGGAACTATGAGTCGGAGCTGGATGACTTGTTTCGGGCCATCCCTGTTAACCACGGGAATCCCGAGAGATACAGAAGTCAACGGCGGATCCCTGTCGGCAGACGTTGAGATCGCAGATCCGCAGGTGCAATCGGCCGGTCAGACGTCGAACCAGTTTCGCCCGAGTGATCGTGTCGACCGGGCACCGGGCAAACTAGAGCTTCCGAGTCTCGAAAACCACGAGGTATGAGCCCCATGTCTTCGCGATTCCACAACCGGCGACGTCGGGCCGTTCCTTGCCGTGATCGGATCGAGGAGCTGGAGGGCCGGACCCTGCTTTCGATCACGGCAAGTGCGTTCAGCGACAATGTGCTAGAGAACACGGCCTCCAAGATCGAGCTCAGCCCTTTCGTTCAGGACAGCGACCCGAGCGCGACGCTGACCTTTGACCTCGTCTCGACGACCACCACGGACGGCGGTCAGGTCAGCGTCAACGCGGCCTCCGGGTTGGTCAGCTACACGCCCGCCGCCAATTCTCCGTCCCCAGGACTCGTTTCAGTATTTCGCCACCGACAGCGATGGCGACACCTCCGCACACGAGACCGTCACGCTCAACCTCTCCTCCGTCGCCGCCAATCCCGTCGTCGTCAGCGAAGTCGAAGGACAGTCGACCATCGGTCTGACGATCCTGAACCTGCCGGGAGCCGTCGCAGGACACCTCGAGCAAACCGAGCTTACACCTTCTCGAACGCTCCAGGTCGTGAACGGCGGGGACGGCACGGTCAGCTTCACAAACACCAAGAACGGGGCATTCACGTACACGCCACCCAGCCCGACTTTCACCGGCGATGTGACCATCTCTTACCAGGTCACCGACGGGACGGGAACCAGTAGCTCGACCGTGGAGATCGACATCGGACCGATCGCCGCCGACCCCGTCGCCTGGGGTACTCTTCGAGCACGACTGCGACGATCCCGTCGACGACCGTTCCCAGCCTGTTGAATCGCATCCATGACGTCAACGCAAACCCATCGTATACCTTCTCCAACCCGATCGTCCCTGCCGGCGACGGCACGATCAGTAACCTCGACCCGACGACCGGGTCCTTCACGTACACCGCGCCGAACTCGACGTTCACCGGTGTGGTCCCCGTGCAATATTCGGTGAGCGACGGCACGAACTCCACGACCGGGGATGTGTCGATCGTGGTTGCCCCTCTCGTCACCCAGCCCGTCACCGTCACCGAGCTGGATCACCAGAGCACCGTCTCTCTGACGATCCTGAACCTGACGGGAGCCGTGCAGGATATCTCGAGCAACCCGACCTACACCTTCTCCAATCTGAGAGTCGTGGACGGCGGGGGCTCGGTCCCGGCTCATGGGTTCTCGACGACGCATCAGTGGGGGCCTTCACCTACACCCTGCCCAGCCCGGCATCCCCCGGCCCGGTCCACATCGAATACTCGGTCAGCGACGGCACGAACACCGCCAACGGGATCGTGACGATCCAGCTCGTGGGGATCGTCGCCAACCCCGCCAACTTCAGCGTCCTGCAGAATCAGCCAGTCGACCCTCCCCGCCCTCGCGGGCCGAATCGTCGACGTCGAGAGCAATCCGACGTTCACTTTTTCCAGTCCGTCAGTCCCCGCCGGCGACGGGACGGTCCAGTTCACCGACACGACCAACGGGCATCCTCAGCTACACCCCGCCCAACTCGACATTTACCGGCACGTTTCCGGTTCAATACAAGGTCAGCGACGGCACGAACTCCACGAGCGGGCGTGCTGAACCTCACCGTCGCACCGCTCATCACGAGCCCGTTGCTCATTCCCGTGGCCTTGCAAACCCAGCCGACGATCGTGCCCAGTCTGGTGGCCAGTGGAAATGTCCAGGACATCGCGAGCAATCCGTCGTATACCTTCTCCAACCTGATCGTCGCGCCCGGCGACGGCACGGTCCAGTTCACCAACACGACGACGGGTGCTCTCACTTACACGCCGCCTTCGGCCTCATTCTTCGGCGTCGTCCAGGTCACGTACACCGTCACCGACGGCGCTAACTCCGCGAGTGGAGACGTCATTATCAATGTCGAACAGACGATCCAGCCAAGAAACGACGGCCCGATCTCAGCGGTGGTGGGGACAGCCGCTCGTAATCGCGGCCTCGCAGCTCTTGGGTAACGACAGCACCGCTCCCAACGGCCTGAAACTCTCGATCGGCAGCGTGGGGAACGCGACGAACGGGACAGTGGTGCTCAATGCCAACGGATCGGTCACGTTCACGCCGACCACCAAGGGACCGGCGAGCTTCACTTACACGGACACCGACGCCGAGAGCGATGCCAGCACCGTGGCGACGGTGACATTGAACGTCAAACTGGGCACGACGATCAACTGGGCCAACCCAGCGGACATCGTTTATGGCACTGCGCTCACCGGCACGCAACTTGACGCCACCGCCAGCGTGCCCGGCACGTTCACCTACGCCCCTGCCGCGGGCACGGTCCTCAATGCGGGCTACGGTCAGACCCTTGTCGGTCACCTTCACGCCCAACGACTCGGCCGATTACGCCGTCACCACGGCCACGGTGCTGATCAACGTCGCTCAAGCGACGACGATCGATCAACTGGGCCAACCCGGGAACATCATTTATGGCACGCCGCTGGGCGGCACGCAGCTCGACGCCACCGCCAGCGTGCCCGGAACGTTCAACTACATCCCGGCCGCGGGCACGGTCCTCCCCGTGGGCAACGGACAGGCCCTTGCGGTCGTCTTCACGCCATTCGACGCGACCGACTACACCGGAGGCATCGCCACGACGACCATCAATGTTCGAGCCGGCCCCGCCGCCGGGCCTGTCGGTTCAAACCCACTCATTCTCCGGCCGCGTGAGGCACAAAGTGGGCGGCGTGATCGCCCAGCTCCACACGACCTTGTCGAAACTGAAGACAACCTACTATTCCGCTCTGGTCAACTGGGATGACGGCGTCGGCCAGTACGGCAAGCTTGCCAAGTCCGGCAACCACGGTTTCAAGGTGAACGCGACTCACAATTACAGGGTCGCGGGAAGCTATGTTGCCAGCGTCACGATCTCCGATCCCTTGGGCGATAGCTTGACCGAGTCCCTCGTGATCAATGTTCGTTAACCTGATGGGCGCGGGTCGTGCCGACCCGTCCGGTCGTTTAACAATGGCTTGCACTCACCGCATCACGCAAGCCGATCGAGCAACCACAAGGTAATTGGGAGGGCCTTGTGGAACGGTGCGTCGAGACGTGAGGATTCGAGCGCGGCTGCGATGCGGCGCGCTGGATCGAGCTCGGGGGCCTCGACGATCGACGGCAGGTAGCACGAGTCGACCGCATGGCCTCAACACGGACAGCCCGAGAGTCGGGCGTGGGACGGCTGAGTCGGAACGTCTCGACCCCCTCGGGGCCGCGAGCCGGATCGTCACGCCGATGACTCGGGGCGCGGCTGGCATGCCAGTCGGGACCGGCCCGGTTGAGATCTTGACGGCGACGACTCCATTGCCGGCCTGGAACTCCGCCGTGAACTCGCTACCTGATGCCGTGGTTTCCGTCTTCGGCTGGCCTTGCGGCTTCCAGCCGAGCTGCCCGGCCAGCCACGCCGCCAGCCAGATGGCCAACCGCGGCGGCCGGCTCGGATCGGGCGACAGGACCTCGATTTGCACTGAGTCGATCCGATTCAAGCTCTCGATATTGCACGAAAGGTCAAAGAACTGCGCGACCAGTTCGCGCCACCGCGCCAGCCCGAACCAGGCACTATCGCGGCTAAATGGGCAGAGCTGTGGGTCGAGTCCCAACCGGATCGCGCCGGCCTCCGCGCCGGGGTCGGGCAGGTCGAGAATCAGCCGGGAGCACTCATCGGCCAGGTCGCGGAACAAGACCTCGTGCCGCCGCGGGTCGCTTGTCCACCAGAGCACCATCGGCAAGTCGGCCTCGAGCAACGGCCGGACCGCGCCGGGAACCAAGCCCACCGCATCGAGGCCGGCGCGGAGCACGATCCGCTCGGAGCAGACCTGCGGCAGACCCGGTGCCGGCAGGTGGCAAAGCGCCGACACCTCAGCCTTGATCCGTCGCTCAGGGTCGTCCGACCCGACGACCACAATCGTCCGGCAAGGAAACCGGGCGATCACCGTTTCCAGCACAGGCCCCAGCGACTCGCAGTGACCAATGAGGCGTTCCACAACCAGGTTGGCCAGCACGATGCGAGTGACGTTCGGATTCTCCAGCTCCGGTCCGCCAACCTGCTCGGCCGCCGGCCCCCATAGATTCAACAGCTCGTTCTCGATGTTGGGCAGATCGACCGGGATTCCCTGGCCTTCGAGAAAGGAGTCGGTGGCCGCGACGGACATGAGTGTTGTCTCCCTCATCGAGCTTGTTCAGGATCTATGAACCCGGTCCAGGCGGGGTATCGTTGCGCTCCCAGACGAGGCCGGAGCTTCCTTTCTCCCCCTTGCGAAGGGGGGGTTAGGGGGGGTGAACAGGGCATAGCACGAACCGCTTCGGCCGAGCCGATAATTTCGCGGGGTCCAGCAACCTCGGAACCGCGTACCAGGCCGTGGTGCGCGCCGGGACCACCCCCCCGAACCCACCCTTCGCAAGGGGGGGAAATTCGCGCCACAGCTTCGGGATGAATGCGTAGGCACCGCGCGATGACCAACTTTTCCTTTGCGGAGATAGTAATCGTAGCCGACGCGCACGGAATAGAATGGAGAGTCCAAGCCTTCCGCGTGCCTCTGTCTGCCGATTTCCGCCGCTGATTCGCCGAACCAGACACGCCCATTGACCGGGTCGATTCCAGCGACTTGTCCAATCAGGCCCGAAACATCGTGATCATGCTGGTACTCGGCCCAGATCCGGCAAGCGGATTCCGTGTCTGAATTTGTCCAAGTCGAGGTGGACATCACTCGATCTCCTCAGCTATCACAGTCCTGCGCCACCGCGGCGCCATCAGCCGCGATCAGGCGCATCGGCGGCGGCGGGTCCCCAACTGCCGGCCTCGTATGTGACGGGCGGCGGTGCGTCGGGCTGCTGCCAGGCGTCGAGGATCGTGGAGATGAACCGCCAGGCACTCTCCACCTCGTCGCTTCGGGTATAGAGTGTTGGGTCACCCAGCATCACATCCAGGAGCAGTCGTTCATAAGCCTCGGGCGGCGGCAGGGCGAAGGCCGTGCCGTATCGGAAATCCATCCGGACCTCCTGGAGCCGCCGCCGCGAGCCCGGGACCTTGGCCTCGAAGGTCAGGCTCGCCCCTTCGTTGGGCTGGATTCGCAACACGAGCTGATTGGCTCCGCTCTGTCCGTCGGCTTCGGGCTCGAATAGCTCGGTCGGCGGCCGGCGGAACTGGATGGCGATCTCGGTCGCCCGCTTGGGGAGCCGCTTGCCGGTCCGCAGGAAGAACGGCACGCCCGCCCATCGCCAGTTGTTCAGCTCCAGCCGGATGGCGACATAGGTGTCGGTCTTCGACGCTGGCGCGACCCCTTTCTCCTCGAGGTAGCCAGGGACTTCGCTCCCCTGCATCGAGCCGGCGGTGTACTGGGCGCGAACCACGTTCTTGAAGACGTCCTCGGGCCTCCAGCGCGGCAGGGCCTGGAGCACCTTGACCTTCTCGTTCCGCACCGCGTCGGCCGAGAGGTCGACCGGCGGCTCCATCGCCACCAGGCAGAGCAACTGCATCATGTGGTTCTGGACCATGTCGCGGATGGTGCCGGCGGTGTCGTAGTACGAACCCCGGCCGCCGGCCATGCCGACCTCCTCGGCCACCGTGACCTGCACCGAGCCGACGTGCCGCCGGTTCCAGAGCGGCTCGAAGATGCTGTTGCCAAACCGCAGCGCGAGGATGTTCTGGACGGTCTCCTTGCCGAGATAATGATCGATGCGATAGAGCTGGCTCTCGTCGAGCACCGCCGGTGACTTCGCGGTTCAAGGCACGGCGCACTCTTGAGATCGTGGCCGAACGGCTTCTCGATCACCACCCGGCTCCAGGGGCCCTCCTGGTGCCCCGGATAAATGAGGCCGGCCTCGCCTAAGCTGCTTGATGATCGTGGCGAAGAACTCGGGCGCGACCGCCAGGTAATAGACCCGATTGCCCTGCGGTGCCGAGCGTCTTGTCAGCCCGGTCGAGGGTTTCCTTCAACTTCTGGTAAGAGGCGGGATCATCGAAGGTGCCCGGGGAGAAGAAGATCCGATTGGCGAACTGCGACCAGACCTCGCGAAAGTCGGCTCCGGCGCCTTTGCTCAGCGTCTTCTCGTACTCGGCGCGGAGATCGGCGTCGGTCCAATCCCGGCGGGCAAAGCCGACGATCGCGCATTCGGACGGCAGGTTGCCACCTCTGCGCAAGCTGAAACAAGGCGGGCACCAGCTTGCGGTGGGCTAGGTCTCCGGTCGCGCCGAAGAGCACGATGGCGCACGGGTCGGGAACCCGTGTCCGCGGCAGCGCCTCACGCAAGGGGTTTGTCTCGGGCAAGGTGTTCGATTCGGGCATCGGGATCGCTCTCAAGTAACGAGACGGTCGGCAACCGGCTGGTGCTCCAGCAGAAGTTATTCTGACACGGCCGACAATTCCAGATCAAGCGAGCGACGTGATCGTGTGGGAGAAACGGCATGAATTCCGTTCTACCCGCCGCGGTTGTTCGCAAGTCTGCGCGTTGGTAGGATGGGTTGATCGTCGAGGCTCCCATCCCCAAGGCCAGGGGCCAGCGGAGGAATCGCATGTCGTCTGCAACTCAGGTAGCCGCCACACTTGATGACCTCTATCGCGAGGAGGGCAAGGCGGAGCTCATCGGCGGGAGGATCATCCATCTCATGGCCACGGGCTGCAAGCCGAGCCGTATAGCCTTCCGAATCACCCGCAGCCTCGATGACTACGCGGAAGCAACCGGTCGGGGAGCGGCGTTCAGCGATAACACGGGGTTTGCCGTCGGCGTCCTCTCCTCGGGCCGTGAGTCGTTCTCTCCGGATGCCTCCTATTTCCTCGGCCCTTTCCCGCTCAACGAGATGCGGTTTCTCGAAGGGGCTCCGACCTTCGCCGTCGAGGTCCGCAGCGAGAACGACTACGGCGATGCGGCCGAGGCGGCCATGGCCGCCAAGCGGGCCGACTACTTCGAAGCGGGCACCGCGGTCGTCTGGGACGTGGACCCCGTCAACGAGGTCGTCCGGAAATACGGAGCGGACTTCCCCGACCAGCCGATCGTCTTCGCCCGTGGCCAAGAGGCCGATGCCGAACCGGCCGTTCCGGGATGGCGGATGGCGGTCGACCGGGCCTTCGGCTGACGACTTGAAGGCCGGTCGCATTCGGAAAAAATCACATTCGGGCGATTTTGTGCGTGCGTTTTGGAAAAACGTTGCGTCTTATACATTATCGCGTCATGAAGCGTCGTGTTGCAGGGTCGAGCCGGGGGGGACCGGTCCGGGAGGGACCGCCCATGGTCGACGGGGATCCCATCATCGTTCGGTTGATTGAGGAGGCGCGCCGCCAGGCCCCGGGCGCCCAGGACCGGCTGCTGGAGTCGTATCGCAACTACTTGCGGCTGCTGGCCCGCACCGGCATCGACGCCTCGCTGCGGGGCAAGGCGGACCCCTCCGACCTGGTCCAGGAAACGCTGCTGAAAGCCCACCAGCACTTCGACCAGTTTCAGGGCCAGACCGAGGCGGAGCTGGTCGCCTGGCTGCGCCAGATCCTGGCGCGGAACCTGGCCGACCTGGTCCGCCGATTCAAGGCGGCCGGCGCGCGCTCGGTCGGGCGCGAGCAGTCGCTGGACGACCTCTTCGGCGCGTCGTCCCGTGCCATGCTCAGACCTGGTCGCTCCCAACGGGCATTCGCCCAGCCAGTCGGCCCAGCGGCGCGAGCTGAGTATCATCCTGGCGGATGCCCTGGCCGAGCTGGCCGCCGACCACCGGGAAGTGGTCGTGCTCCGGACCCTGGAGGGCCGGGACTGGGAGGAGGTCGCCCGCGCGATGGGCCGCAGCCCAGGCGCCGTCCGCCTGCTGTGGGCGCGGGCACTCAAGAAGCTACGTCCCCTGATCGAGTCACGTCGATGATCGCGAGCAGGCTCACTCAAAGTCAAAGCAAGAGCAAATCGCCGAGCGAGGTCCGGCTGGTCGAGGTCCTGGACGCCTACCTGGCCGCCGCCCAGGAGGGCCGGGCGCCGCGCGGGACGAGCTGCTGGCCGAGCATCCCGAGCTGGCCGAGGACCTGGAGGCGTGCCTGGCCAGCCTCGAATTCATCCGCCAGGCGTCGCTGACCGCACCGCCGCTGGTCGCCGATGCAAAGGCGGTCGAAGCGAGTGAAGGCGAGACCGGGATCGGCGACCTGGGCGACTTCCGGCTTGATCGCCGAGGTGGGCCGCGGCGGCATGGGGGTGGTCTACGAGGCGGTGCAGCGTTCCTTGAACCGCCGGGTGGCGCTCAAGGTGCTCCCGTTCGCGGCGGCCATGGACCCGACCCAGCTCCGGCGGTTCCAGACCGAGGCCCTGGCCGCCGCCCAGCTCCACCACACCCACATCGTCCCGGTTTATTCGGTCGGCTGCGAGCGCGGCGTCCACTACTACGCCATGCAGTTCATCGAGGGGCAGACCCTGGCCCAGGCGATCGCCGAGCGACGACGGTTGAGAAGCCGCCGACGCCTCCCGCTCGCGGAATCCGAGGCCGCGAGGGTCGACCCGCCGAAACCGCTGACCGAGGTCTCCGATCCCCGACGACTCCCGACGCCGCACAACCAACTGGCTCCGCCCCGTCCTCCCGCAGCCGCGAGTACTTCCGAACGGCCGCCGCGCTGGGCATCCAGGCGGCCGAGGCGCTCGACCACGCGCACAAGGTCGGCATCGTGCACCGCGACATCAAGCCGGCCAACCTCTTGCTGGACGTCCAGGGCAACCTCTGGATCACGGATTTCGGCCTGGCCCGGCTCCAGGACGACGCCGGCCTGACGATCACCGGCGACCTGCTGGGCACGCTCCGCTACATGAGCCCCGAGCAGGCGCTGGCGAAGCGGGGCTACCTGGACCATCGGACCGACATCTACTCGCTGGGCGCGACGCTCTACGAGCTGGTGACGCTGCGGCCGGCCGATCGACGGGCAGGACCGGCAGGAAGTCCTCCGCAAGATCGCGCAGGACGAGCCGACCCCGCCGCGACGGCTCAATCCCGCGATCCCGCGCGAGCTGGAGACGATCCTGCTCAAGGCGATGAACAAGGAGCCGGGATCGCGGTACGCCACGGCGCAGGAGCTGGCCGACGACCTGCGGCGGTTCCTGGAGCACAAGCCGATCAAGGCCAAGCGGCCGACGCTGCTGGAGCGGGCGAGCAAATGGTCGCGGAGGCATCGAGCGGTCGTCGCATTGATATCTGTCGCTCTGGTGCTGGCGATGGCCGGCATGGCGGTCAGCACTTTTTTGATCGAAGGGCAGCGCCAGCAAGCTGTCACGAACCTACGGGATGCGAATCATCAGCGCGACCTTGCCGCGGCGCGGTCCCGTGAGCTCGAGTCGGTCTACAAATCCCAGGAGCTGCAACTCTACATCAGCCTCGTCAACCGAGCCCATGCCGAGTGGTCGTCAAACAACGTCGCTCTGGCCGAGCAGCTCCTCGACGAGTGCCCGGAGAATCGCCGCGGCTGGGAATGGTATCACTGCCGGCGGCTCTGTCACCTTGAGCGTTTGACCCTTCGTCACGACGATCCGGTCCTCAGTTTGGCGTTCAGCCCGGACGGGCGATGGTTGATTACCGCGGCGAATGACGTGGATGAAATTCCGAAACAAGTCCCGGCAAGTGGACAGTCTGGGATACGGCGACGGGCTTAAAAATCGAGAGCCGTCCGGCCGAGATGGTCCGATGCGTGAAAATTAATCCCGACGGGTACGATGGTCGCCGTGGGGTCCGACAGTGACCACCCGAGGCTCAGACGCGGCACGGTCACCCTCTGGCAGGCGACGAGATGGCCGCCGCGGCTGGCGCGAGCCCCTTCGTATTCTGCGAGCCCGGCTCGATTTCATCCGCGGCCTCGCGTTTAGCCCCGATGGCCAGCAGGTTGCCACGGTCTCGGTAGCCGAGGCTGGCCATCCTGGAACTCTGGGACGTGCAACACGGGCGAGCGCCTTCTCAGCGTCGATGTCGATACCACAAAAGCCCATCTTCGCGGTCGTTTTTCGTCCTGATGGCAAGCAACTGGCCGTGGCGTGCTCCGATGGTATCGTCAAACTTCTATGACGTAGCAACCGGCCACCCGAGCGGCGTCCTCACCGGCCACACCCGGGAAGTTTACGACGTCGCCTACAGTCGAGACGGTCGTCGCGTCGTCACGTGCGGCTGGGATGAGACCGTACGGATATGGGATAGCGCCTCGGGCAACCGGAGCGACCTATTGGGAAGGCATGACTCCTTTGTCCGTGCGGTCGCCTTCAGCCCCGATGGCAGACAGATCGCGTCCGCCTCGCAGGACAACACGGTCCGGCTCTGGGACACGGAGAGCAGCAAGCCGATCGGCATCCTGCGTGGGCACAGCCGCTTCGTTACCGACGTCGCATTCAGCCCCGACGGCCGGCGGATCGCCTCGGCGAGCGAAGACGGCACGGTGAAGATCTGGGATGACACGGCGGCCGGGCCCGCACGCACGCTCCCGCACGACAACTGGGTCCCGCAGGTGGCGTTTTTCCCGGACGGATCAACCTCGCCTCAGCCTGCTGGGACAACGCAATCCGGATTTGGGACGCGAAGACGGGTCGCGAGGTCAGGACCATCGGCGGGAGACAGATCCAACGTCCCGCGAGTGGGGCCCGAGATCATCCACGGCCTGGCGATCAGCCCTGATGGCCGGCGGATCGCCTCGACCAATCGGAGCGGGACGGTCCGGCTCTGGGACGCGTCCGACGGACGGCTACTCGGGACCTTAAGTGGCCATGCCGACCGGACGATCGGCGTAGCCTTTCACCCCGGCGGCCGATCAGCTTGCCTCAACCAGCATGGACGGAACACTCCGGCTCTGGAACATCGGGACCGGACCCCGCGACTCGATATCGCCATGGAATCATCCGTGATTGCCAGTGCCCCGCCCGGACGTGTTCACCGTCTCACGGCCGTTACAGCCCTGACGGGCGGCAAATCGCGGCGGCCTTCACGGATGGGACCGTCCGCCTCCTTGACCCCGATGACGGCCGCGAGCTGCGGCGGCTGGCCTGCCCGAACCATAACGATCTCGTGACGACGATCCTGGCGCTGGGCGTGCTGGCGGCGCGTTCGGGTGGGACGGCGGACTGGGCACGTCCTGGCTGGTTGACCGTCCCAGGACCTGACCGTGATCGTGCTCACCCAGCGCATGTTCGAAAACCCAGACCCGCCGCTGGTACACCGCGACATCCAGGCCGCGGCCTACGCGGCGCTCGCCTGAGTCCCGTGCACGGCATCGATGTTCACCGCAGCCGAGGCCATGGTCGTAGGCCACGTCCCAAGGCTGGCGTCCGTAACACTGAACATCGGCGGGGATGACCCGGAGCGCCGTTCTCTACTGGCACAGTCCCTTGAGTCCGATCCGTGGGAGGCGAGCCGAACTGGGCGCTCGGCGCGTTTATCCGCGCGTCCATCAAGGGCCGCCTGGCGAGCGTGGCGGTCGCGGTTACACCGGCGGCGGCGGGCGATCTGATCTGCGGGTTCCCGGCGCGGGCTGGCGGAGCAGGTCTGGGCTGGTGGCCGTGCCGGCCACGCCCGCGACCTCGCCGTAGGCTTGAGGTGTGGCCGCCGCGGCGCGCGTGATCTTGGTGTCGGACACCCACCTGTCTGCGTCTGCGCCGCAGGCGCAGGCCAACTGGGACGCCGTGGTCAGCTACGTCGGTGCCTGCGTCCCTGATCTGGTGATCCACCTTGGTGATCTCAGCCTGGACGGGGCAGGCCACGCTGTGGATCTGCGCCATGGCCGCACCCAGCTCGACCGGCTGTCGGCACCGTGGCATGCGGTTCCCGGCAACCATGACATCGGCGACAACCCGTGGCCGGGCGCCCCCGCGGGCATCGCCGTGGACGCCGGCCGGCACCAGCGGTGGCTGGACATCGTCGGCGCCGACCACTGGTCGGCAACGGCCGGCGGCTGGGTTCTGCTGGCGGTCAACGCCCAGCTTCTGGGTTCTGGCCTGGCGGCCGAGGCCGCGCAGTGGTCCTGGCTTGACGAACAGGCCGGCCGGCATCGCGGCCGCCAGCCGGTTGCGCTCATCACGCATAAGCCCGTAACCGCGACCGGAACGGAGCTGGCTGCGGCACCGCCCTACCGGTTCTGGCCGCCGCCGGCCCGCGACCGGCTCGCCCGCCTGTTCGGCGGCACGCCGCCCGCGCTGGTGATCAGCGGCCACGTGCACCAGTACCGTCTGCTGCGCCTCGACGGCACTGATCACCTGTGGGTACCGACGACGTGGGCGGTTCTTCCCGACCAGGTGCAGCCGGTGCTCGGAGCCAAGCGCTGCGGGATCGTGTCGCTGACATTCACCGCCGAAACCCTGGCAAACCAAGAGCTCATCGAGCCCGACGGCATTGAGCAGCACACCATTACCGTCGACCTGCCGGACCCCTACCACAACTGACCAGCCACCTTGTCAATTCGGCGGCCGCCTTGAGATCGGTCAGTAAAGTGGCTGGCGGTCACCGAGAGCGGGTCGTTCTCTAGAGCCGGCGATCAGGTGATCCCGGGGTTGGGGGAACGGTACTGCCAGTGCTGCGGAATTACACCGGCCAGATGCCGGGCCTAGCCGACTGCGGGTACGAAGGCGCAGGTCACGGCATCTTCACCCCGGTGAAGAAGCCGAAGGGTGTGAAAGAGCTGGACCTTAACGCGCACACCAGGAATATGCTGCTCAGCTTGGCACGATGCCTGGGAGAAAGGGGCTTCGCACTGCTTTCCCAGCGCTGGAAGACGCTCCAGAACGTCACCGCGAGCCCCAGCGAGATGCGACTCATCACGCGGGCAGCTCTTGTTCTCACGCTATTCGAACACAAGCGACTCACGTGAAAGTTGCTAAGAAAACCTCGTTGAATCACTTGACGACAAGGTAAATGTGGCCTTAGGTAGTTCGGAGTAGTGGTCGAGGTACCCACCGGAGCATTCTTATGTCCAATTCCATCGCTGTGTTCGGAGCCGGACCCGGCCTCGGCCAGGCTGTCGCCCGTCGCTACGCGCGGGAGGGTTACGCCGTCAC
This sequence comes from uncultured Planctomycetota bacterium, assembly GCA_963779785.1. Lineage (GTDB taxonomy): Bacteria > Planctomycetota > Planctomycetia > Isosphaerales > Isosphaeraceae > CAVRFS01. The sequence continues at coordinate 13,792 of CAWAAW010000045.1, read as the reverse complement.
GTTGGTGGCTCGCCGCTCGGAGCCACTTGACCGTCTGGCGAAGGATCTGACCAGTGCCGGGGCAACCGCGCACGTCATCACAGCCGACCTAGCCGACACCGGTGCCACGCCCCGACTGGCCGAGCAGATTCGCGCTAAGGCCGGCAACCTCGACGCCCTTTACTATGCACCGACCCCAGGCACCGGGTTCGTTTCCGCAGCCAACCTGACCCCACAGCACGCCCAGAACTTCATGCCGCTGATCTTCTACACGATGCTGGCACTCGTGCAGGAGTTCCTGCCGCACATGCTCGAGCAGGGCGACGGCGCCATCCTGACCGCGCAGGGCGGCAGCACCGTGCAGGGCCTGCCGAACATGAGCGGCCCCAGTCCTGCACAAGCCGCCCAGCGCAACTACCTGCAAGCCCTGCACGCCGAGGTAGCCGAGAAAGGCGTCTACGTCGGCATGCTCTATATCGGTGCAGCCATCAAGAACAGTGCCTTCCACACCGAGATGGAGAAGGCCAAAGCTGCGGGCGACCCGGTCTGGGAAATGCCTACCCTCGACCCCGAACATCTCGCCGACCTGCTTTGGACTATGCACGGCACGAAGGGACAGCGGGAAGTCATCTATCCGTAGTATCGCGTGCCGTGGATCCGTTCCATGAAGGGCTGGTCGCCGTCTTCCCCGGTTTCGTCACAGGTCCGCGCAAGGATTCTCTTGCTGAGGTCAGCCGGCACGGACCGCTCGCCGAGAACCCCCGCTGTGCTGAAACTCCCCGGGCGCGGGGGCGCCGCCGCCACGCCATATGTGCATGCTAATGTATGTGTATGTTGACGCATCGGCTGCAGATTCTCATCGACGATGAGCGTTACGAGCGGGTTCGCGCGGTCGCAAGGCAGCGCGGCACATCTGTCGCCAACGTGATCCGCGAGGCGCTTGACCGTGGCCTGCCCGCAACACAGCGCAGGCGGGCCGCCGCTGCCCGGCGTATCCTCCAGGCAGCACCCATGGAGGTTGGCGACCTTCTCGTCGAGCTGGATGAACTCCGCGGGCGACAAGCGTGATCGTTCTTGATACAACGGTCCTGGTTTATGCGGTTGGCGCCGACCACACACTGCGCGAGCCATGCCAGCAGTTGATCCGTGCAATAGCAGACGGAACGATCCTGGCGACCACCACTATCGAGGTCATCCAGGAATTTACTCACGTCCGTGCTCGCCGTCGTGACCGCAAAGACGCAGCAGAACTTGCCCGCGACTACATCGAGTTGCTGTCGCCGCTGCTCATCGTCGAGGAAACGGATCTGCGCGAAGGGCTGCGCCTGCACGAGGAAGGAACGGGATTCGGCTCCTTCGACGCCGTTCTGGCCGCAGCGGCCCGCGCGGCAGGTGCTGACGCGCTCGTCTCGGCGGTTACCGGTTTTTCCAGTATCGCGGCAATCCAACACATCATTCCTGACGCTAATGGCATTCTTCAGCTGCTCGGCACTGCGGAAGAATAGCCTCGCACCCACCCTCGCCTCGCCTCCCGTCCGCTGAACGTCCCCGGGTAGGTCGATGTGCTGTTGGTCCGCTTCTATCCGGCCCAGAGTTTCATCGACCCAGCCGAGCTGACCTTATCCGGGGCTATCTGCCTGATCCGGTCACGGAGCGGACCGATCGCGCGCTGTCTGGTCTGCTCGTCAGCTTGCGGCACCTGTGGAGCACCCGGCTCCGGTTGAGGCCAGCTCTGTGGCGCAGCAGTCTCGCTGCCCCACCCCGGCAGCACGACCGAGCCACCCTCGCCGTGTCGGTGTGCGAGGCCCTGCAATGAACTCGCACGTGATTTGCGCGGTGCCAGGAGGCCCGCGGCTGATAATGGGCCTGTGGATGCTTTGGTCCCGGCCAGCGGTCAGGCGCTGCCTGCGGCGCGGGTCCGGGTGCGCCGGGCCCATGCGGAGACGTTTGCTGCCCTGGCCGCGTTTGCGGTGCTGTGCGTGCTGGTGCTGAGCGTGGCGTCCAGGTTGGTAGAGCCGGACGATTATGCGTATCGCGCCTCGATCGTCGCGATAACCCAGGGGCATTTCCTGACGTTGTCCACCGCCCAGGTTGACCGCCTGGCCGTCCAGCTGCCTGCCCCTGGTGGCGGCCCGGTGGCGGCTGACCCTAGCGGGACCGGACCGGTCGTGCGCGGCCCGGTTGGGAGCGGCCAGGTTGCAGGCGGCCCGGGTGTCATCCCGCAGTGGGTGCAGCTCCCCGACGGGCGGTGGATCAGCGAGAAGGATCCCGGTTACCCGTTCCTGGCCGCGCCGTTCCAGGCGGCCGGGGTCATCCGGCTGGCGCCGCTGTTCTACGGGGCGCTGGGCTGCCTGGGCCTGTTCTTCGGGGCCCGGCGCTGGCTGGGCCGTTACGGCGGGGTGGCCGCCGTGGTGCTGTTCTGCTCCTCGGGTGCGGCGCTGCTGTTTGCCTGGCGCGATTACATGCCGACGTTCACCGATGCCTCGCTGATCGCCGCGGGCACCGGCGCCCTACTGTGGGCCGTGCTGGCCGCCGATGCCACCGCCAGGCGGCGCACCTGGGTCGGGCTGGCCGGGTTCACGGCCCTGGAGGTCGCCGTCTTTGTTCGTTACACCGACATCGTGGTGCTCGGCTGCGCTGTCGTGGCGGTGGCCGCGGCGGCGAAGCTGCGCGCGGTGCCGGCGGCCGCGCTGGGATGGTGGCTGGGCTCGGTCGCGGTGTCCGGCGCGGCCGTGGCCTTGTTCGATGACCTGGTGTACGGCGGGCCGCTCAGGTCCGGGTACCGGCCGGGAGAGATCAGCTTCAGTCTGCGCGCGGTGCTGCCCAACCTGCGGTACATGCCGGCCCACCTGATCCAGGCCATGCCCATGCTGGTGCTCGGGCTGGCGGCGCTGGCGTGGATCGCCGGACGGCGAGTGAGGCTACGCAGCGCCGGGGAGGAGCGGGCCGCGCCCGCCCGCCGTGACCTGGCGGTGGGGCTGGCCCTGGCCGCGTCGTGGTTCAGCGTGTGGGGACTGTATGCCGCCTACAGCTGGACCGCCGTTCCCTTCGTCTCGACCTTGCAGTCCGCCCGGTTCTACGTCCCCGCCATCGGCGCCATCTCCCTGCTCGGCAGCTGGCTGGTGACTCGGCTGCCGCGCCGGGCATCGCTGGCGGCGGTGACATCGGCCGCCGTCGCCGCGGCGATATTCGGGCTGGGCGCCTGGTCCTTCACCGTCATGCGCGAGTCTCCGATCGGGGGTATTCATAAGGCACCACCTGGCGTGACGCGGCAAACGGCGCCGGGCAGACAGCCAGGCGCCTAGCGCGAACGGATGAGGCAGCCGGCTGTCCCCGATGCGTCGCCACCGCTGGAGCGACAGACGGGATGCGCGCATGCCGCTGGATCCGCGGTTCCGTGCCATCTTTGACACGCCGGAAGGCGCGGGGTTGCTGTGCCGACCGGTGCTCGTCACCGGGACCTGGCGCTGAGCCGCCGCGGCCCGGGCTTCGTGTTGGAGCAGGTGGCCTCAGTGGCCGACCAGCGCTCAGCGGGCGGCGCGCGGCCGGCGGACGGCATCCGGCGATGGGGCGATGTTGCTGTGTGAGGAGCCTTATCCGGGATTGCCGACCTTAGCGCGGTGCAGCCGGGGTAGGCAGCAGTGTATGACGCAGTGGCGGTCGGCATCGGCGCGGCGGCGTGAGCCGGCGGGCACAGCGGTACGCAGGGTGGATGGCTTTCCTGTGGTGTTCCAGTACGGGCAGCCGATTCCGTCGTTTGACGTACGGGCTGACGTCCCGGATGAACGGGACTATCTCGATCTTGACGGGCGCTGGCGGTTCGCGTTCGACCCAGGTGACGTCGGCACGAGTGATGGCTGGATGCTGGCTGGTTTCGACGACGGCCGCTGGCAGGTCGTCGAGGTTCCGCTGCCATGGGATCTGTACGACACGGCCGGGTTTGGCACCTACGACGGCAGCCGCTATGGCACGGGCACCGCGTTTCGTGATGGCTATGCCTGGTACCGAGTCGGGTTCCACGCGCCCGGCACCTGGTCCGGCCGGTTCGTCAAGGTCTGTTTCCTAGGGGTGAACTACGCCGCGTCCATCTACCTCAATGGCACGCTTGTGGCCGAACATGAGGGCGGCCACACCCCTTTCGCGATGGACGCCAGTGCGGTCATCCGGCCCGGCGCCAGGAACCTGCTAGCGGTGCGGGTGTACCGCAGGCCGTGGTATCGCCCGGGGGCAACGGGGCCCGAAGCGATCAGCGGCGGCACCGAACTGCCGCACAAGCCGGTTGACTACTGGCCCTACGCCGGCATCACCCGCGGGGTGTTCATTGAGGCCACCGCGCAGGTCACGGTGAGCAAGCTGATCACGAGTGCCCGCCATGGGCGGCTAGCAGTGGCAGCCGTCGTGTTCAACCATGGCGACCGGCCTGCCCGCTGCCGCCTGATCCTTGATCCGGGCCCGGACACCGGCGGCACGCCGGTCAGCCGGGATGTGGCCCTCGCTCCCGGTGAGGCAGGCGTGGTCAGGGCCGACCTGCCGATCCCCGGCGCGCAGCCATGGTCACCGGCCGACCCCAGGCTGTACCGGGCGACAGCACGCCTCCAGGCTGACGGCGTGGCAGGCGGCGCAGACGAGAACGGCCGCGCCGCCGACAACCTGGCCGTCCGCTACGGCATGCGCACCGTGGAGGTGGCCGGCGCACGGCTGTGCCTCAATGACGAACCGGTGTTCCTCAAGGGCCTGAACTGGCACGAGGAAATCCCTGGGCGGGGGCGCACGATGCGCCGCCGAGACTACGACGAGATCCTGGACATCGCCGCTGACCTGGGCGTGAATTTCCTGCGTAGCTGCGGCTATACCCGCCACCCGGACTTCTACCGCGCCGCCGACGAACGCGGCATGCTGGTCTGCGACGAGACCGACAACTTCTGGGTGGAATCCCGACAGCAGCGCATCCAGGGCCGCTACGGCCTGTCCGCCGCGCTTGTCGCCGCAATGGTGTGGAACCAGGTCAACCACCCCTGCGTCGTGCTGTGGTCGCTTCACAACGAGTCCGAGACCATTGATCGCGCCATTTACCGCAACTGGATATCGCAGCTGCGCGCCGCGGCGACCAGCATCGACCCGCAGCAGCGGCCAGTCACGTGGGCCTCGTCGACCAGCTGGGACCCCGCCTTCGACCTAGCCGACGTTATCGGCTTCAATGAGTACTTCGGCTACTTCTATGGCCAAGACGCCGACCTGAGCCGCACCCTCGACGCCGTCCACCGCCAGTACCCAGGCTCACCCATACTCATTACCGAGAACGGCAGCTACGCCGACCTCGGACGGCACGGCAGCCCGGCCGAGACCGGCACCGAGGAATGGCAGGCAGATAAGCTCCGCCAGCACTGGCGGCAAGTGACCGCACGGTCAGACTGGGTGGCCGGATACACCTATTGGCTGCTCAAGGACTACAAGCAGCGCATGAACTACAACCACAACCTCAACGGCATCTCCGCCATGGGCCTGATCACCTTCGACGGGCGCCGCCGCACCGCCTACGCTACTTTCCGCGACTGCCGAAACCCGTCCGGCGAGAAGTAATAGCGTCTGCGATGCATCCGCGCCGACCACTTCCGCAGGCCGCCTGGATGCCTCTTAGCGACTCGCCCCGCGCTGAACGCGGCACGAGAGTACGTCGCTGGGCGTATGCCAGTGTTGTGCCATGGGCATTCGCGGCATTGCCGTCCAGCCTGTCGACGATGGTAATTCCGAGTTGGCCGGCCCAGCGGCGGTATGGACGGCGCGGCTATATCCCGACGGCCGTGGCGCATGCCGGGGTCAGGGGCCGCTACGCAGGGGAATGCAGGTGACCATAGATGACGAACTGATCATCTAGCTCACAAAGGATCTCGTCAGCTGACAACTCGAATACCACACCTCATCGCGGCGTGAGCGGTGGCGCATCCCTGGTTGATCAGGTCCTTAACCGCCGGGGTGATCGTTGTGCCCGTGGCCGTGGTGGTGCGGGTGGTCCTGGGTGGCAGGTCCGCCCTCACGGGGCGGGTCGGCCGGCATTCAACAGCCAGGCTGGCCGCTGTTGCCGCAGCATGCCTGGCGCTTGCGCAGCTTGATGAAGGTGTTGGACGCAGCCATCCGCAGCTTGGCAGCGAAGGGAGCGTCGTAGGTGGTCCAGTTGGACAGCAAGGCCCCTGGGCTTGGTCTCGGCCGGGGTTCCTCTCCGGACTCTGGCATAGGGCAACAGTACGACGAATGAGGTCCCGGCTCCAGTCAGATGCCCTCTGACCTGGCCCCGCTGGTATGCCGGGGCGAACCACGTCCCTTTCTCAGGGCACACGCCCCGCCGGTCGCCCATGACAGTAACGCGCTCAATTCAGATCCGGGAGTCGGCAACCGTCGGATCGTTCGCATAGCGGCACACAGATCACGCGGTTTGGCGTGACACGGGTGGCCAGGTTACCGGCCATATTGGCGAACCTGTGCGGGATCTGGCTAATTGCGCAGGTGACCGTCGCCTGGGTCATGGGGGTGTGGCGGCCTGGATGTGTTTCAGGGTGCGCCGGCCCAGCTGGCTCATGGCCGGATTGGTCTTCGCGTAGTACCAGACGACACCCATGGCCTGCTCGAAGGCCCAGGCCCGGCCGCGCTCCCACTCCAGGTCGCTGCAGCGCAGGTCGTCGCGGAACACCTGCCGGGGGCCGGCCTCGAGCAGATGCCAGGCCGCCACGAGATCCAGCGCTGGGTCGGCGGGCCCCAGCCCGCCAACATCGAGGATCCCCGCCAGCCGCCCGCCGGACACGAGCACGTTGCCCGGAATCAGGTCACCGTGGTTCATCACATCGCCGCCCGGACCGCGCGGCAGCTCCCGCATGCCCCGCCACATCTGGCGCAGCCGCGGGACATCCAGGAACTGCTCGCTGCGGGCGAAGCAGGTGCGCATCCACGCGTCATGGACGCGCAGGTCACCTCCCCGGCCCTGGCCGCTGAACCTCAGGCCGCCCGTGCCGATCGTGCGCACCCCGCCGATGAACTCGGCCAGATCATGCGCGAAACCGGCAGACGCGCCGGGGTCGTCATCGGCGGCGGTCACCCCGGGCAGCCAGGTTTGCACCGCCCACGGCAGCGGGTAGCCCGCCCCCGGCTGGCCGAGCGCCACGGGTTCAGGCGTGGCGAACCGGGTACACCCGGCGAGTTCGCAGGCCGCCGCGGCCTCGGCGGCCAGCCGCCGCCGCACCACCCCGACATCACCAGGCCGCAGCGGGAACCGGGCCGCCAGCCGGCCGCCGACGCGGAAGATGGCGTTGACCGTCCCCGGTGCATCTACCGCCGTGATGGCCAGTCCCCGCCACTGCGGGAACTGCTCATCCACTAGCTCGCGCACCATGCCGGGCGAGACGGCCAGCTGGCCGTCGTGCATGTCCACCCCGGCAGCCTCCCGCGCTCAGACCTCCAGCCGCAACAGGCTTTCTCGGCTCAGGGGCATCCAGTTAAGCGGAGTGGAAACGGAAGCTGCATTTCAGCGGTTCGCCAGAGCCGGGCCGCGCCGGGCCGGGGCGGGGCGGGGCGGGGCGGGGCGGTCCAGGCTGGGCGGGTGGCCGGTGCCTGGTTGCCGCGGCGGCTTGCCGCGCGGCTTGCTGGTGGCGGGGATGCCGGGACAGCGGGCGGTATGTTCCGGGACGCGGCAGGGGTGCGTCGTGCAACCGGCTCGATGGAGCATCGAGCCGGTTGGCTGATCGCTGCGGGTGCGGCCCGCCCGCGGCCGGCTGGGGCGCCAGCGCGAGGCGGGGCACCTGTGTCCGGTGGTGCGCCGCCCGCGGGTAAACCGCCCAGCTCGGGCCCCTCCGGCCAAGTGGATATCCCGGTCTCGGCTATCAGTATCACCCCGCGGCCATGCCAGAGACCTGCAGATCACCGCGTTCGGACGCGAGCGCCACGCCTGGCTACAGTCCTCCACGCGCGGGCGGGACTGGGCGTTCTCCTGGCCTCCCCCCTTGTTGCTCAACGTGATGATGGAATAGTGGCGTGGACGTTCTGAGCAGCCGGATCCTCCTGCGCCCCCGCGACCTGGACCGGAGCCGCCGCTTCTACCGCGACATACTGGGCCTGGCAATCTACCGGGAGTTCGGCCCCCAAGAAGATCCCGGAGTGGTGTTCTTCTTCGGCCAGGGATTGCTCGAGGTCTCCGGGCGCGCGGCCGACCCGCCCGGGCCCTCGGTGATGATCTGGATCCAGGTACGGGATGTCCACGCCGAGCACGCCCGGCTGGCTGCAGCCGCGGTCCCCATCATCCGGGAGCCCGCAACAGAGCCCTGGGGCTTGATCGAGATGTGGATCGAGGATCCTGATGGCACCCCGATCGTCCTGGTCGAGGTTCCCGCCGATCACCCTCTCCGCCGAGACCGGCGATCGGTGTCACCGCCAAGATGACGACCCGTATGCGGCATGAGAGTAAGTGCGATGTGCCATTACGGAGTACACATATTTATTCTTCGGGCTTGCGCTCATCTGGGTCGGAGATTTCGACGATATGAAGAGGCTTATCAAGATTGGCGGAGGGTTGCTGCCATTTAGCAGCGTCGAGGGTGAGGATCGGATAGATTGCCATATCCGCGATCGCGGCAGCATGAGCGTCCCACGGATCCAGACCTGTTCTCGCGATAATGTTCGGCTAGCCTGGCGGTTTGCTCGGTGCCGCCAATGGGGCAACGGGCAACAGGACTCCTGCCATAGGGAGGTATTTCGTGCAATGCCGGGGTGGGGTTTGACCCGGCTTGGGCCACCTTAGTGCGCGTGTCAACGTCAAGGGCGGCTGTGGACGCGGGGTGATCAGCACCGGTGCGGGTGACATCCTCGGCCGCTGGCAGTCACCGAGGTTACGGGTCACATTCCCCAGCTCAGTTGAGCAACTCCAGGACGCTGAGGCTGGCGATCGTCGGCCGCCAGGCACTTTGGCCGGTGGACCTGGTCAGGCGGGTGTAGATCGCTGGGAGCACGAGCTGGACTGCATCGTTCCAGGACGGGGTGGCCGTGAGCCGGACGGTAATCTCGGCATCTCCGCCGGTATACGCGTCGTGTTCGAAGAAGCCGCAGCTGAGCCTGAAGCGCCGCGCCGGGCTTTGCGCGGCAGGTGCCGCGGACCCGGGCTCGTCTGAGTGCGGCTCGGCTGCAGTGCGCTCCCGGCACTCCTGTACGGTTTCCCGCCTGGTAGTGAAGGTGCAGCCCATGGCGTCGGCATAGTCCCGGGTATCCCTGCCGACGCGGGCCTGCAGATGCCAGGGCCGCATCGCCGGCCCGTCGCCGGCCATGTCCCAGAACTGGTGAAACCAGGTCATGACCTCGGGATCGCCGGACACCGGCTCGCCGGTGTCGCGGTCCTGGATGCAGCGGCGGCCATGGATCGTGACGATGAGCCGGGCCAACGGCGGCGCAGCGTCCGCCTCCAGGCGCCAGAACTGGATCGCGTCGATCTGCGGCTCACGCACAACCAGCCGGGTTCGCGCGCCCGGACCGCCAGGTCGCAGCAGCGCTGGTGCGACCAGTGGGCTGTCATCCTGCTCCGAAGCCGCGGCATCTTCCCCCACCGCAGTGACCCAGGCCGCCAGCGTCTGGCGGATAGCCGTCTCCAGCGACTCAGGATCGAACCGCTCATCGGCAATCCCGGCAGCCAGCACAGCATCCTCGACGGCTGGTCCGTAGATGATCTCGGCCGTCTGCGCCGACCCGGGCCCAGCGGCCGAAGAATGCACCTCCGCCATACCTGGAATCTATCCGTCAACTCCAGGCGTGGGCCGGCAGCAGGCCCGAGTCGGTCCTCACCGTGCGCACGTACGGGGACACCAGCCCCCTGCAGGCCAGTGCGCACCCTAGGCGATCGCGAACAGTGAATCCGCAGATCAGCGACCTACGCAAATGACCAAGGCCGATTTGTGGCCGAAGTCAGGTTTGATCTCGTAGCGCAGGGCGAGGCCGGTGCCGGGATAGCGGGCGCCGGCGGCGGTGAGCTGGTCGCAGAGCACGGCGAGGGCTTGGGTGCGCCGGGGCGCGGTGAGCGGGTCGAGCCGGATGAGCAGCTGGCCGTTACCGGGGCAGATGTCGCCGGAGGTGGTGAGGGCCTCGCGGATCAGCGCGTAGGCCTCGTCGCCGGCGCGGGCGCAGTGGCCGTGCAGGGCGCGGGCCAGGGTGGTTTCGGCGTTGTATGCGGCCATCCGGATGGCGTGGGTGATCTGCTTGGCCGCCGAGGAGATCATCTGCTTCCTCGCTGCATACCTAGAGCCGGGCCGCGCCGGGCCGCGGCGGGGCGGGGCGGGGCGGGGCGGTCCAGGCTGGGCGGGGTGGCCGGTGCCTGGTTGCCGCGGCGCCTTGCTGCGCGGCTTGCTGGTGGCGGGGATGCCGGGACAGCGGGCGGGCGGTAGGTTCCGGGACGCGGCAGGGCTGCGTCGTGCAACCGGCTCGATGGAGCATCGGGCCGCACCGGACCGGCTCGATGGAACATCGAGCCGGTTGGCTGATCGCTGCGGGTGCGGCCCGGCCGCGGCCGGCCGGGGCGCCAGCGCGAGGCGGGGCACCTGTGCCCGGTGGTGCGCCGCCCGCGGGTAAACCGCCCAGCTCGGCCCCCTCCGGCCAAGTGGATACCCCGGACACATAATTTAGAAGGCCTACGGGAGCCGACTGCGGTGACTGTGGTTGCCGTCGCCATGGTTGTTAGTGTAACTAATGAGCCGTGGCGGGCTAAGGAAGAGTTGCCTCCGATCGAAGGGCCGCGCCGATGAAGCTGCCTCCTGTTGAGTACGAGGCGCCGACGACCGTTGCTGAAGCTATCGATTTGCTGGCTGAGCACCTTGACGAGGCGAGCGTGCTCGCCGGCGGCCAGAGCCTCATCCCGCTGCTGGCACTGCGGCTGGCCCGTCCGGCGGTGCTCATCGATATCAACGGCATAGCTGAGCTGTCCGGGGTGTCGGCGACAAACGGCTGGGTGGCGATCGGCGCCATGACGCGGGAGTACGTTGCCGATAACTCCGAGGCCGTCGCCGATACCGTTCCGTTGCTGGCGGCTGCTCTGCCATTGATCGGTCATGAAGCAATCCGCAGCCGCGGCACGATAGGAGGCAGCCTGGCGCATGCCGATCCGGCCGCCGAGCTGCCAGCCGTCGCCCGGGCGCTCGATGCGGAGTTCGTGGTATGTGGCCAGTCGGGCGAGCGGGTGGTCCCGGCGGCGGAGTGGTTCGAGGGTTACTTCATGACGTCACGCCGTCCCGACGAGCTCCTCGTGGAGGTGCGCTTCCCGGCCGCAGAACGGGGCACGGGGATCAGCTTCCAGGAGGTCTCCCGCCGCCACGGTGACTTCGCCATCGTTGGCCTGGCGGTATCACTGACGCTTTCCGACGGCGCGATCAGCGATGCCCGGCTGGCGTTTGCCGGCCTGTCTGATGTGCCGGTCCGGGCAGCCGCCGCGGAGGACCTGCTGGTCGGCGAGAGACCGTCGATGGAGCTCTTCGATGAGGCGGCCCGCCGTGCGACCAGCGATGTCAACCCGCCGGCCGACCTTAACGGGTCGTCGGATTACCGGAAAACGGTCGCGGCCACCTTGGTGCGCCGCGGCCTGCGAGCGGCCGCGGACAACGCCAGGGAGAGGCAGTGACTGATGGCGGACATCACCTTGAGGGTCAACGGTGCGACGTGCACGGGTTCGCCGGAGGCGCGCAAGACGCTGGCCGACTTCCTGCGGGATGACCTCAATCTCACCGGCACCCACGTCGGCTGCGAGCACGGGGTCTGCGGTGCGTGCACGGTCATCGTCGACGGCCGGCCAGTGCGCTCGTGCCTGATGCTGGCGGTCCAGGCCGCCGGCAGCGAGGTAACGACCATCGAGGGGCTGGCCCCCGACGGCGGGCTGGGCACACTGCAGCAGGCGATGTGGGATTCGCATAGCTTCCAGTGCGGTTTCTGCACGCCGGGGTTCGTCATGTCGGCGACCGCGTTCCTCAGCGACCACCCTGACGCTGACGAGCAGCAGCTCCGCGAAGCCCTGTCCGGCAACATCTGCCGGTGCACTGGCTACCAGAGCATCATCGACGGCGTCCTGCTGGCCGCCGAACGCAACCGTGAGCCGTGAGGCAGGCAGACCATGACAGCAATTGCGGCTGAGCGCTACACCGGCGCCAGCATCAAGCGTTCGGAGGACCCGCGCATCCTCACCGGCGCCGGCCGGTACGTCGACGACATCAAGCTGCCCGGCATGCTGCACGCCGCGTTCGTCCGTTCGCCGCTGCCGCACGCTCGCGTGCTCTCGGTCGATGCCTCGGCCGCGCGGGAGCTGCCCGGAGTGGTCGCGGTGCTCACCGGAGCGGACCTGGAAGCGATGACGGTCCCGGCGCCGGATCCGCTGCTGGCTCTTTTCAGTGCCGGGGGGCCCACCCCCGAGTTCACCTTGCTGGCGACGGACAAGGTGCGCTTCGTTGGCGATCCCGTGGCGGTCGTCATCGCCGAGAGCCGTTACCTCGCTGAGGACGGCTGCGAGCTGGTGGAGGTCGAGTATGACGACCTGCCTCCGGTGGTGAATGCCGCCTTCGCGCTCGACCCGAGCAGCCCGCCGCTGTTCGCGAATCTGGGTGACAACATCGCCCGCCCGCACTCGCGCAACGAGTTCGGCGACGTCGCCGGTATTTTCGCCGATGCTGATCGCGTTATCGACTTCCACATCGACGTGCACCGGCACCAGAACGTGCCCATGGAGGGACGCGGCTGTGTCGCGAGCTGGGATGCCGGCCGAGGGGCCATGACGGTCTACGCGGCCACCCAAAGCGTGCACCTCACCAGGAACGGTGTCGCCACGCGCCTGGGCATCGAGGGTGACAAGGTGCGCGTCCTGGCCGGGGATATCGGCGGCTCGTTCGGCCTGAAGATCGGCGCGTCACGCGAAGAACTCGCCGTTGCCGCCGCCTCGCGTCATCTCGGCCGGCCGGTCAAGTGGGTCGAGGACCGCGGCGAGAACCTCACCGCGTCGGGACAGGCGCGCGAGGAGAGCTTCGACGTCCGGGCCGCGGTCAGCAACGACGGCGACCTGCTCGGGCTGGACGTGAAGATGGTCATCGACACCGGCGCGTACCCCGGGCTGGGCACGATGGTCCCGGACATCATGCAGGCGATGCTGCCCGGTCCGTACAAGCTTGCCGCCATGGGTTTCGAGTCAACCGCGGCGATCACGAACAAGGCAACCTACGTCGCCTATCGCGGGCCGTGGGCGTCCGAGACGTTCGTGCGAGAACGCGTCCTTGACCTCATCGCGAAAGACCTCGGCCTCGATCCAGTCGAGATCCGGCTGCGCAACCTCGCCCCGCGCACCGATCCGCCGGCCATGATGATCACCGGGCGTCCGCTGGTGGGAGTCACGACCAACGAGTCACTGGAGCGGGTCGCCCAGCTGGTGGACTTCCCCGCGTTCCGGCGCCGGCAGGCGCAGGCACGAGCGCGAGGCCGCTACCTCGGCATCGGGGTGGCAACGTTCATCGAAGCCGCTCCGGGCCCGCGGGAGCCCGACGGCGGCCTGGGCACTGAGTCCATGCGCCTCCGGCTCACAGAAGACGGCATCGTCGCGCTGTTCACCGGCCAGATGCCGCATGGCCAGAGCCACCAGACGACCCTGGCCCAGATCGCCGCCGACGAGTTCGGCGTGCCGTTCGAGCAGGTTCGCATCGTCGTCGGCGACACCGACGTCGTCCCGTTCGGACTGACCGGCGGCAGCCGGTCGGCCACCATGACCGGAGGCGTGGCGCTGCATGGCGCTCGGCAGCTCAAGGCCAAGGTGCTCGATTTCGCG
>CAWAAW010000044.1:0-62711 GCA_963779785.1 uncultured Planctomycetota bacterium | reverse complement strand
GGCGAGCCTCTCGGGCCAGTGCCGCGGGATCTTCGCCGCGCAATTGCGGCTCAATTATCCCCGTCGAGGGAACGCCGTCCGCGCCGGAGACCAGGATGACCGTCAAGAGAATCGAAGAGACAAGGTGACTCATCAAATTGATTTATCCCGCGTAGCGATTTTGCTCGATTGGCTTGATGCCTCACATCACCGAGTCGATTCTATCCTCACGGCGGCCCATACTACCTCATCAGTTGGGGTGGTATTCTTAGAATCTGGCAACAAACGGCGTGGCATCGATCGGAATGGGAACAGGGTATGAGATACGGAGTCTGGAGCGGGGAGAAAGAGCGATTTCCTCGTGCCTTTTACGAAAGAGCCTACCATCGCCAGTCCCTGGCCGCCTGGGATGACAAGTGGCACAGGTTATCAGATCAGGCCCGGAACTTCTTCCTGAATGTGGTCAAGGGGCCTGCCAAGCCGCCGGCAAATGAATTCGATCAGCTCAGTGTGCCGATCGACAAGCTTCCGCCCCACATCTTGAAGGAGCTGACCACCGCTGGATTCGTCGAGGTTCAACGCGCCAAGTCCCAGGCGTACACCGATCGCGTGATCGCCTGTGGCGGGCTCTACGACTTCGCCACGCGCGTTCGCACTTTGCAACGATTCCACCTGCTGGCCACCGACAAGCCGAGCGAGTTTACAAATTATGTCGAGTATGTCTTTTTCAGCGACCAGCTTATCGGCGTTCTGATCCGCACGCTCCGCACCGTTGGGATCCAGGACTACTTTCAAGTTGGTGAAATGCTCAAGCGCTACGTGATGAACTATCGCTGGCCCCGGTGGGCCGCTCGGGAACTCCAGGAGCCCCTGGCGGACCGGATCCTGGACGTGGTCCAGGAAGCCGATGGGCCGGTGCTGTTGGCCGACTTGCTTGGCCGGATCAAGGGGAGCAGTCCGAATGTGGTTCGGTCGGTCGTGGACAAACTGGTCACCCATCTGGCACTGGTCGAGGACATAAAGCCCGGAACCTGGGAATTGATGGTCGGCTTCCTCCCCGCCGTTCGCGATGGCTTGATCCGCGCCAGCAGGCCTCGAGAACGTCCGCCGCTCCTGGTGTGCGAACGCCCCAAGGAGATCGGACCGGAGGGAAGCCCGATCATCAACGACCTTCGCGCCGTCCTCCTCGAAGTCGCGAGTGAGCCGCCGCGCCTCCGTCAAGACCAGGCCTTGTTCCAGAAGGAGATCGAGCGATTTCAAGCCGCTTTGGAACCCATTGCGGCGTGGCTGATGGAAGCCTTGGAATGGTCCAATGAACGGCGGCTGAACCGGTCGCTCGCCTGGGCCCGCACCCTGCAACTGGTTGTGGAGGTTATCGAGGGAAAGCAGATCCAGCTCCACCTGACTTCCAAGGGGCACAAGTGGCTATCCAGCGGCCTTGATGAGCAGTACACGGGGATCTACGACCTCTTGAGGACTCACCCGGCACGCGACGAGTATTCACCGTATCTGGGATCGGACTTCCCTGGCTCGTTCGCGACCGGCAACCTCGGGCCAGGCGACATGCGCTTCCTCGGGGAGCATGTTACGGCCATGAGAGTGGAGAAGGGAAAATACATTCCGGGCGCCTGGGGTAGCAAGCCCGAGGACCATCAAGCCTTGCGGAAAGGGCTCGATCGAGCGCTGGCCGCGTTGAAGGCGGACGTCTTTTATCGGCTCGACAGTGTCGAATCGAACCTCGTCTTCGGAGAGCACAACCCCGTGAACCGGGGGCTTGCCCTGGACCAGGTGTTGGTCTACTGGATCGATCGGCCGGTCCCGCCCCTGGAGGAGCAGCGTGAGGAGATAGGCCGGCTCTTGATCGATGCCTTCGTGCGCCGGCGGCTGATCCCGCTCGGCTGTGTCCGGGCCGCGATCGACGACGCGGGGAAGATCTGCATCGCGCGCGAACCCCGCCTCGACGCGTATTTCGGCCGCCAGGTTGCCCGGGCCGACCTGGATCCCACCTCGAAGCTCGAAGCGAAAGTGGTGGTTCAGCCCGACTTCAGTGTGATTGTGATCGGCCTGAACCCGGCCCCAGCCGCCGATCTGGCGCCGTTCTGCGAACGAACCACGCGGGGCGGTAGTCCAGGGGCGATGGTCTTGAAGATCACTCGCGAGTCGGTGGTCAAGGCGGTTAGCCACGGTCTGAAACCCGCGGAGATCGTGGCCCGGCTCCAACGCCACGCCAGCAACGAAGTGCCTGCCAACGTGCTCCGGGAAGTCCAGGACTGGTCGAACTGGGTGCGACGGGTCACCGCGTCGACGTTGACCGTGGTGCGCTGCCCCGACCAGGACACCGCCGATCGTGTCGTGGGGGCATTGAAGCGCCAGGCCCAGCGCGTGAACGACACTCTGGTTGCCATCGATCAGAAGAAACTCACTTCAACCGAACGGAATAAACTCCGGGACCATGGGATTATTGTCGAGGGAGAATCCGAGGCTGCGGAGGGTAAGGCGAAGGCGCGGAAGAAGAAAAAGAAAGCGTCGTGGTAATCCGATCAGAAGCCGGTATCGATGATGTCGGGGGCTACCGCGACAACGCGAGACGGGCCTGTCAGACGGTGGAACTCTGGTCATCGCTCAGGTCGTGCGGTAGATGGTCTCGCGGAGCGAGACAGCGCGCCCGGTATCGGCAGCTTGTTGTGCCTTGATGGCGATCTCGGTGATGCGGCAGGCTTCGTGCAAAGTGAGCGGGGGCGGTGCTTCGCCGCGCAGCGACCGGGCGAGCTGCGTGAAGATATCGGTCTGGGGAGTCAGAGGAAGCGTGCGGGGTGGGACGTCGTCGGTGATGAGCGTGACCTTGTGCTCGACCAGAGCGGTTTCGATGACGCCACGAGAACCTGCTATCCGCAGGCGTTCGTCGGCGTGCGAGGGCGCGGCTGCCGGGCGCAGATAATCGAGCGTGATCGAGGTCACGCCGCCGTTTCGCATCGTCAGCACAAAGACCGCCTGACTGCCGCACGCCGGAAAGTCCGGGCGAGCCGTCGTCCCTTCTCGTCCGAGCACTTCGGTGAACACATCACCGAGGATCCAGTGCAGCCAGTCGAAGGCGTGGATGCCGACCCACGGTGCCAGGCCGGGAAATGTCGCGCGATTGCGGTAGAAGTCCGGGCGAGTCTTGCCCCATTTATAGGTCTTCTGGCTGAAGCTCATCATGGGTTCGCCGATGTCGCCGGCGCGGACCGCCTTTTGCACCGCCGCCAGCTCCGGCACCCCTCGCATCGTGTGCATCGGAATGAGAGCCGCTTTTGTCTTTTGCGCGGCGTGGAACAGCCCTTCCAGCGTGGGCAAATCCATCGCCAGTGGCTTCTCGGCCATGACCGGTAGTCCGCGTTCCAGACAGATGCGCGCCCAGACCGGGATCCGGTCGTTGCGGCAGGCGACCTGCACCACATCCAGCCGCTCCGTATCGAGCATCTTCCGGGCGTCGTCATAGCGATGCGTATCCAACGTCTGACCGGGAGCATGATCGAAACCACCCGTGGTTTCCTCCGGCCCGGCGGCGGCGACCGCGACGAGCGTCAGGCCGGGAACGCGACCCAGCGCAGGCGCGTAGGTCTGCCAGTGTCCCGTGGAGCCGATCAATCCAAGGCGCATGGTGTCTCTCCCAGAAATCGATCTCGCCGCCGCAATCGTCGGCGTTCCATTGATCCAGCGGCTCAAAGTGTATCATCGTAGGTTTCGCAGACTTGGGGCTGCTATCTCATGAGGCGATCGAGGCTACGTCCCTCACCTGGGGAACTTACGGAACACGCCAGCGGCTTCGGCTACGAGGGCGCCGCCCAGGCAAGCGACAAACACGCCCCCGAGCCGGGACAGGACCGAAAAGAGTGGGTCGCCCTTCAGGGAACCAAGGACATACAGCCCGGCCCCGGCCAGGAACATCAGGATCCCGAGCACGATGGTAGCGCGCCGGCCAGCCAGCGTGAAGCCCGCGGCCATGAGACTCGCTCCCAGTAGCACGGTGAGCCCACCCGCGAACGGGAGTGTCGGGAACGCCCCGCTCCTGTTTCCCAGGTAAAGCCCCATGCCAACCATCACGACGGAGGCACCGACCAGCAGTACAAGGATCCCAGTCGCCAAGCGAACTACCCCTCGGGCACCGGCCCGGGGTGAACGGCTCGGCTCATGGAGTTGGTCCATCGGGCTGACCTCCCCTCCGAGCATCGACCGACATCGGCGGACCAGCCCGCCGAGTATCAGCCACGATGATACCTGAAAGGAATCGATAAGAAGTGCCGCCTTTTTTTGGCGGGATAGAGCATGATGTTGAACCTAGACGAACAACGCTTTCGACGCGGTCGGTCAAGGGCCTGGTCGTTGCCGGTAGTTGGCGGCAACCTGGGATTGCCCAGATCAAGGTTCTCGGAGCGTTGGGCCTGCAACGTGGCGGCCGGGAACCCGGGTCTCCGGCACGGGCCTCGGGACGGATGGCGGTGTCGACGACGTTGTTGATGGGCAGTCTGGCGGTGTTCGTTTCGATTAGTATACATATGACCAGTACACCATGATCGCGCGACTGATTCGTGAGCTGACCCCGGCGACGCCGAGGGCATCGAGGTTATAATCGGCTTTTGGGAACCCACGGCGCCGCGATTCCACCGCCGCGGTCCGCGGCCAGCTTGGCTGCGGATCCTGATTCACGGAGACCTGACCATGTCCACGATCACAAGACACTCACCGTCGCCGGCTGTGCCGATAGAGACGACCACCGTCCCGGATGAAGAGCGGGGCGTCATGCGCGACGTTTCGTGGGAGTTCTACGATCAAGTCTCCGACGCGATCGGCGAGCAGAGTCACATCCGCGTCGCTTACGACGGGAAGGATATGGAGATCATGACCTTGGGCCCGAAGCATGAGCAATCCAAGGGATTGCTCGGCTCATTCATTGAAGCGGTCGCCGAGGGACTCGAGGTCGATTTTCGCCCGGTGGGCTCGACGACGTGGAAGCGAGCGGCGGAGCGGCGCGGAATCGAGTCCGATCAGTGCTACTACTTTCATCGGGCCAAGCTCGAAGCCAGCGACGCAGCGGCCTCCCATGATTCCAACGATGTCGACGACTATCCCAATCCCGATCTTGCCGCCGAAATCGACATCTCGCCGTCGAAGATCGACCGGCCGAAGATCTATGCCGCGCTCAAGGTCTCCGAGATCTGGCGGTCCAAGGGCGACGCCATTTCGATCGAGCGGCTCGGGCCTAACGGGGTCTATCGGGAGGTGACGGAGAGCGGATTCCTGCATGTGCGGCCCGATGAGGTTACCCGGTGGCTCGCCGATGGGAAGTCCGGTAGTCGGCTGGCCTGGAAACGACGGCTCCAGGACTGGATCCAAACTGAGTTGAGACCGCGAGTCGTGGCCAAACCCTCTCGGCGACGATCGCCGCGGCGACCGGCCGGCGGCAACGGGGTCTGAACGTCGTCCTGGGCGACAATTGGCATCCCCTCCGACCCTGATACTCCACCCATGCCGGTCATCGTTTGACAGACCGTCCTTTGTAGGTCATAAAGGGAGTCATGACCTTCGCTTAGGGCAAACCTATCGCTTCGACGAACATACCATGCTATATCATGGGCATGGCCAAGAAACGATCCGGAACCGTCTTACTACCCGCCGCCGAACGCCCCCCTGGCTATGACGAGGTCCTCGCCGGGATCTCCGAGTTGCTCAACCGAGCACGCCATTCGACCGCACAGGCCATCAACGCCATCCTTACGGCCACTTACTGGGAGGTCGGTCGCCGCGTCGTCGAGCTCGAGCAACGCGGCCAGGTCCGCGCCGCCTATGGTGAGGGGCTTTGGAAGCGGTTGGCCGACGACCTCACCGCTCGGCTTGGTCGTGGCTTCTCCAAGTCCAACATCGCCCTGATGCGGGCTTTCTACCTCCAATGGAACATTTTCCAGACACCGTCGGGAAGATTTGTCGCCCAGGCCAAGGGTTCGCCGTTCTCCGAACTCCCTGACCCTTCGGAGGACGAAAGACCCGGCACCCAGCTCGTACCCATCGCCGAAATACCATACCTCGCCGGGGTATTTCGACTCCCTTGGTCCCACTACGTCCAGCTCTTGGGAGTGGAAAACCCCAACGCCCGCGGCTTCTACGAAGCCGAGGCGCTACGTGGAGGGTGGTCCGTCCGTCAACTCCGCCGCCAGATCGGCTCCCAATTCTACGAGCGGACGGCTTTGTCGAAGGACAAGGCCGGCATGCTGATCAGGGGCCGCAAAGCCCGCCCTGATGATCCGAGTACGCCGGAGGAGGAGCTGAAGGACCCGTTCGTGCTGGAGTTTCTCGAACTGAAAGACCAATACTCCGAATCCGAGTTGGAGGAGGCACTGATCCGGCACATGGAAAGCTTCCTGCTCGAGCTCGGCAACGACTTCGCCTTCGTCGGCCGTCAGAAGCGGCTCCGCGTCGATGACGAGTGGTATCGGATCGACCTAGTCTTCTTCCATCGGGGCTTGCGTGCCCTCATCCTGATCGACCTCAAACTCCAGAAGCTGACGCCCGGTGACATCGGACAGATGAACTTTTATTTAAACTATGCCCGCGAACACCGGACACGGTCCGATGAGAACCCGCCCGTGGGGCTCATTTTGTGCGCCGACCACTGGAACTGAGCGCGAAGAAGTGACCCACCGAGGGGAAGGGTCGGCTGATCCTCTTCCTCGCCAGCCTAGTGGCCGAGGATCTGAGCCCCAAGACGGTGGATGGCTAGGCGTGATCGACTGCATCCTGATCAGGTCGTATCGTAGTTCAGCGAATGGGTCGTTCACGTCTTGTCAATGGGGTATCGCAATCCTTAGAGGAAGGACAATGGCACGATCAAAGGTCCAGAAACCGAAGGACTCTCGGCTACCGCGCAGTTGTGACGTTTGTCAGAGCACTGATCTGAGTGGACCCTCCTCAAGCACAGTCGCACAAGGTTGGACCTGCAACCGCTGTGGGGCCGAGTCCGATTACTACTACCGCATCGATGGTGAATTGTTTGATGTACCACCATCGTGGGGCCGATGTATCGGCGTCGTCTTCGAGCCCGAGTCGGTCGATCGGATCGCGCCGGAAGATCTCGTGAACCCAGAGATCGAAACCCACATGGTTGAAGGAGAGCTCTACTACATCTTCCAAGCGAATGACGGCACGATCCGGCGGGCGAGGATGGGATGTTCTCGCTTCGGGGGCGACCACAAGAGGCCAATTACTCTGCCGGAGAAGGTCAAGTTCTTCCATTATTGGAATGTCGACGTCTGGCCACCGGCCCAGAGTGCGGGGACCAGCGGAACCAGCACGCTATGACCTCTTATCCGGGGGCAACATTGCGCCCAATACGCTACCGTAGGTTTTCGCAGACGTGGGGCTGATGCCCCTTAATGCGAGTAAACCGGTCGCGCTCAGTGAAGACGCCCGAGTCAACCAATGCCTCGTATTGCTCGACGGTCAACCGCGCGAGCAGCGACGGGCGGTAAGGGACGGCGATGAGGGCCGCTACGGTGGGGTTACGCATGGTGTTCCTCTTGCCGGCCGGCGGGCGGTGATTCCTCCCACCAACCGGGCCGCATGATCGTCTTGAGGTAGAGCATGCCATCGTAAACGACTTCGTCATCCAGACCGGGGTGCAACTTGATCAGTTCCATCCCGATCCGTTTCATGACCTGAAGGTCGACTTCCTCCTCGGATCGGTTGAGCAAGTGAGCGATCGCGATACAGATGTGTCCGGCCCATTCGCGAGGGATCGATAGAGGTTGGTCCGGCACGGCGAGCGGACGGGCAAGGTCCCATTCATCGCTATCACGTCCGAAGTCATCGTAAAAGTATCTCGCCTCAGGTTTGGTCATCGTGTCAGCTCCTGTCAGGGACAAAACGGGGCCACGCCAGTGAAGGCGTGGAATAGAACGGCGGATCGGACGGATCGGGGATCCGCGCTTCACTTCCCTCCTTCCTTCCTTGCTTACTTCAATGGGGCCACGCTCGGGTGAGCGTGGAAAGGCCGCCCACCGTGCTCTCACGCGATGGCGTCCTCCACTTCCTTCCTTCAATGGGGCCACACTGTTTTGCAGCGTGGAAAGAGCGGTCGCTCAAGACGATGGTGCGGCGAATTCAAGTCCCGTTGCCGTCGGCCGCCGACTCGGGTGGTGGCAAGATGTCGTCTACGGCGATCCGCCCGACTTCGGTGCCGTCGATCACGACCGGTATGAATTGACCCGGTTTGAAGATGCGAGGCTTACCGTAGCCGCCGCGCCCGCCGCTTCAAGAGAGTATAGACCTCGACCTGGCGTGCCTTGAGATTGACGATCCAATACACCGGTATGCCCGCCGGCCCATAGACGTTGGCCATCTGGCGATCGTCGGAAAGACTCCGTTTCGCGACCTCGACGACCAGCGCGAGATCGGCCGGTCCGGGGTGGCGGTGCGCGTAGTCCTTGGCGGTGCCCCGTGCCAACGAGACGTCCGGCTCCGGTTCGTTGTAGTCGGGTATCCGCACCGGAAGTTCAGTCCTCACGTCGCCAGCCGGGCGGAATGATCGGCTGAAGTTCATCACGGAGTAGTTCGCCGGCGAGTACGTGGGGCGGTTTCTTGGTCACCTTGGCCACCAGGTATCCGTTAATCAGCACGAGCCGGTCATGCTCGGTGAACACTTCCGAGTCGACCATCGCCTCATATTGCTCGACGGTCAGTCGTGCGAGCGGTTTTGGGATCCACCGTGCGAGCGGTTTTGGGATCCACTTCGCCGCCGGTTGCGTCGTCGTGATCGTGGACATGATCGGATCTCCGTGACTTCGGCCGTCCGGACCTTGTTGAGGTAAGCCGTCTCGCCCTCGCCGAAGCACGTCGACGTCAAGCCATCAATACGGTCGCTGCTCCGTACGAGACAACGTTGATTGTATCGGGATTCGCCCCTACCGGGAGGGGTTTCCTGAGAAACGCCGTCGGATCGACCACGACCATCCTGCCCCGTCCCGCCCTGCCTTCTACTTCAATTCACTCCCCTGCCCCGCCGGCCGCGGACCGTTCGGCCTCGACGTCGCCGTCGAATTCCGGCCGCGTTTCCCTGGCTGGCCTTCGCGTAGCAAACGGACCCAAAAAACGCTAAGGCGCGACCCAATCAACGAATAGGGCTTCGGACGATCCTTGGTTGCCTCGTTCTGGTCGTCGACGAACGATTCTGGGCTTGATTTCCTCAACTTCGAGATGACATTACGGCCTTAGCTGCCGGACGACGCCAGCGAGATTACCCGGCCATTACCGCATGCCACCATTCACACCATCACCAAAGCCGTTCTCTATGCCGCTTGCGAAACTGTTTTCACCATGAAAACCGCCAGGTCATAGTGATGGCTGAGGGATACCTTCCGTAACGGCTGTCAGCAGCGGCCAGGACTGGTCGATTTGTCTTCCGAGGCCAGAACTTTCGTTCGCCTTGACCGAGTCGGTCGCCAGGGGTGAGTTGCGTCCCCTCCGCGATCCCGACAAAGGAATCGCCCCCTTAGCGTGACTTTCTGTTCCGTTGCGTGCGATTCGTAGCATCTTTTCGACCTGTAATGCGTTATGCAAGGAGGTCTTCCGACATTACCCGATGTTCCGCCATCGGTCTGCTACCCCAGCGGGCGTCACTGGCAACGGTGAGGTCCGAAGCCTGGGGGACAACGTAACCTCGATCTTCGGATCGGCCGTGGACGCGCGAGCCGACACGGCGACTGCCAGCATCACGGCGGTCGGGGGCCAGCAGTCCGGGTCAGGTCAACCCAGGTGAAGTGCTGATAAAGGCCGTAAACAGAGGCAAGCCAAAGATGCTGTCAGGCTTGGACCAAAAGGTACGTGGCCAGGTACGGGGGTTGCAATGTCCCCCGTCGCGGATGACGCGCCACCGGCCGAAAGGCACGACCTTACCCCGGAGTGATCGAAGAGATGAACGAAGTAACCCCGTTGCCTCCCCGCGAGGGAAGGCCGACTGCAAAGGAGGCTGATGAGGCAGCGGGGAAGGGATGAGGGAGGAAGCGAATGCCGACCTGTAATGGATCGGATAAAGGGTGAGTCCTCCACGGAGATGGGTCGGCCGAGAAGGATCTGCCGGCGGACCAGTCGGTGGAGGACAACATCCCCTTACCGCGAAAGCGGGCTGACTTCCCTCAGGTCTTCCGTCACGAGAGAACCTCGGCTAACCGACTCAGGGAGACAAGCAGATATGTCGGCAGCAGAAATGCTCGCTGGTGCGGCTCCCAGGCGTACGCCCGGCTGGCACTCCCTCGAAGGGAAGAAGGTCTGGCGCATGGTCTGCTCGGCTCCCGGCGCGTATCGTGAAGGCCGCTTGCCAAAGCGGCCGCGTCCCGCGAGGGGCGTTTGTGAATGCTTGAGCTGCATGACGGGAAACTGTCACGTACAGTTCTGAGGGGAGGGGGCGGCGGCAACGCCGCCTCCTTACCCGACTACTGGAACCCCTATAGTAGCAAGTGCAACTTGGTAGTCAATACTACTCAGTGGAGATTTCTTCCTTGCCTTGCAAGTGGTCTGAGTCTATGATACGGGTGGAGAGCCGATGTTCCGTTTGCTACTCTGGGCTGATTGGAGAAACCTGAAATGTCGGTCGCAACCTTGGAACCACCAATGGCAACCGAAAAGCCAAAGACGATGTCCATCAAGATCCCGATGGACGTAATCGAGTCAGCGCGGATCGTCAGCGCCTATCGCGGCGGGTCGATGACGGAGTTGATGGGCGACATCCTCCGTCCGGCGCTGGCCAAAATGGAGCAAGAGGAGATCGCCAAGCGAATCAAGACGGCGGCCAAGCGCAAGGCGGGGGTAGAGTAATGCCAGGTCCAACGACGGAACATCTGGCCGAAGACACCAAGGAACTGACCGCGGCCGTAAGCGGTCTCCGTGCCGATTTCGCTGCGCTCAAGGCCGTTTCCGAGAAAGAGTTCGCCGATGCGAAAGCGTTCGAGAAGTGGATCAAGAACATCCTGATTGCGGTCGTAGTCAGCGCCGGGGGAGTGATATGGGCCGCTTCGGCTTTGAACTCCAAGGTTGAACAGCAGGGCGTCCGACTCGACAAGATCGATGCCAAGCTTGACCAGGTTCTCCAACGGCTTGACCAGGTCGTTCCCAAGAAAGGCGACGGGGGGAAATGATTGATGACTGTACGCGACTCTATGGACTGGGATGCCGCGGCAGTCGCTTCTGCGAATTACTACGCCAAGTACATGGCAGAGGAAGTGCCATGCGATCAGCATGTTCGGTTACTTTGCCGCTGGTGACATGAATGTTGGGTTTAGGCCCCTTTTGGGTTTGTCCCCTGGTCGACCACGACAGTTGTGGTAGGATGATAGCGGGTCTGGGCAACCCGATTTCCTCACAGGCCGAGCGATCTCATCCAGTGGAAAGGCTGATTGACCATGGCAACACTCGGGACTTTTCTCATCCTCTTGGCCGGAGTCGGGCAGAACGCCACCGGCTGAACCTCGTGCCGCCATCGCTTTTCAGCTTCAGGATTTTCGGGGCGCCGTTCACTCCTTGGATGAGGTTCGTGATCGCAAGCTGGTGGTTCTTGCGTTCCTAGGAGTCGAGTGTCCCCTCGCCAATCAGTACGCCGCCGAGCTGGTAGAGCTCGCGCGTGCGCTTGAGCCCAAAGGCGTGGCTTTCTTCGGGATCGACGCGAACCAGCAGGATGGCGTGACCGCCATGGGCCGGTTCTCGAATGAGAACGGCCTCCCCTTCCCGTTCTTGAAGGATGTCGGCAATGAGCTGGCCGACCTGCTCAAGGTCGAGCGGACGCCGGAAGTCATTGTGCTCGACGCCAAGCGCGCGATCCGATACCGGGGTCGCATTGACGATCAGTTCGCGCTGGCATCCACCGCCCTTCCCCAACACGCCGCGACCTGTCCGTCGCGCTGGAAGAACTGCTCGACGGGCGCGAGGTCTCGATCGCCAAGACGGAGCCGGTCGGCTGCCGGATTAGCCGGATGCGGCGACCGGGCAAGGGCGAAGTGACTTACTCGAATCAAGTCGCGCCATCCTGAAGGACCGCTGCGTCGTCTGCCACTGGCCCGGCGACATCGCCCCGTTCGCCTTGACCTCGTACAAAGAGGCCGCCGGCTGGGCCGAGACGATCGCCGAGGTGGTTCGCGACGGCCGCATGCCCCCGTGGCACGCCAGCCCCGAGTACGGCAAGTTCGCCAACGATGCCCACCTGACCACGAACGAGAAGAACCAAATCACCGCCTGGGCCGCCGATGGTGCCGCCCGAGGGCGATTCGCGCGAGCTGCCCGAGCCGCCCAAGTTCGAGACAGCTTGGCGGATCCCCGAGCCCGACCTCATCATCAAGCTGCCGAAGATCGTCGAAGTGCCCGCGGAAGGTGTCTTGCCCTATCAGAATTTCGTGATCGATCCCAAGTTCGACCATGACGTCTGGGTGCGAGCCTCGCAAGTTCAACCGGGTAATCCGTCGGTCGTTCACCACCTGGTCGTGTTCATGCTGCCCCCCGGCCATCGCGGGGCGAATCCGGTCGATCTGGATTTCCTGGCCGCCTATTCGCCGGGAATGCCGCCTCGCATTCTACCGGAGGGATTGGCCAAGGTCGTCCCGGCCGGCTCGAAGCTGCTGGTCCAGGTCCATTACACTCCGCGCGGGACACCCCAGACCGATCGGAGTGTCATCGGCTTGACCTTCGCCGATCCGGCGACGATCAAGAAGCGGATGACCTCCGTCGCCGCCATCAAATTCGACTTGTCCATTCCGCCGAAGGCCGCCGACTATCAGGACGCGGTCGAGCATCGGTTCAACCAGGATTACATCCTGTACTCGCTCCTGCCTCATATGCATCTGCGCGGCAAGTCCTTCCAATTCGAGGCGACCTATCCCGACGGCCGCCACGAGGTCCTGCTCGAGGTACCTCGATACGAATTCGACTGGCAGAACAACTACATCCTCGCCGAGCCCAAGCTGATGCCCGAGGGGACAATCATACGTTGTGTGGGCCATTTCGATAACTCGGCCGCCAACCTCAATAACCCCAACCCGAACCGGAAAGTTACCTTCGGCGAGCAGACCAACGACGAGATGCTCGTCGGCTACATGGACGTTGCACTTGACTATCAGAACTTGAGCGATGGATCCCCCAAAGCAACCCCGCGCGACGACGGCAAGTTCGATGTGACCTTTCGCCACCATCCGCCCGAGGGCACCGAGACAGTCCACCTTGCCGGCAGCTTCAACAAGGACTGGTCGCCGGTTCAGAAGCTCGACGGCCCCGATAATCAGGATCTGTTCACGACAACGCTGGTTCTGCCAGCCGGCCGTTATGAGTACAAGTACGTCCAGGACGGCAAGAACTACCGGCACGACCCCGCCAATTGGCGCCAGGCTGGCTTTTTCAACAACAGCGTGCTGACGGTAACAAAGAGCCCGTGATGGATGGTTGCCGGGAAGTGCATCGGCGTCTCATCTCCGGTTCGTGGCGGGCGGGTCGAGACGTTCTCGACACGACACGATCATTGTAGTAAACTCGTTCTACTGTGTAAACGGTGTATAACACAAATACCGGGTTGACTCCCGATACCGGACGCCGGTATACTAGGTAGAGTCGGTTACTGGATCGCTGATATCATCTCGGTGAACAGCGTTTACCAATGAGGTGACCCACAATGGCGAAGAAACCGGCGGCGAGGAAACCAGGCGTGAATACCGTATCGACGGAACAGGAACTCAAGGCCGTGCGCCTCGAGCTCCCGGTTGATGTCCATCGTGAATTGCGAATCGAGGCGGCCAAGCGCGACACCCACATGTCGGCGCTTGCCAGGGTCGCCGTTGAGGAGTTCTTGGCCAGAAGGAAGGCGGGGAGCAAGTAACCATGTCCACGATCACGCCAACGCAACCGATCGCGTCGCCGGCAATGGATTGGATACCATCGCCGCTCGCGCGGTTCACCGTCGAGCAATACGAGGCGATGGTCGACTCTGGCGTCTTCACCGAGCGCGACCGGTTTACCCTCATCAACGGATATTTGGTGGCCAAGGTGACCAAGAAACCGCCCCATGTACTCGCGGGCGAACTCCTCCGCAATGAACTTCAGCGGATCGTTCCGGCCGGATGGCGAGTCAGCACTGAGATTCCGATCCGGATAGTGGAGTTGAACGAACCGGAGCCGGACGTTGCGTTAGTACGGGGCACCGCCAGGGACTACTGGCATCGCCACCCCGGACCGGCCGACCTGGCGCTGGTCGTCGAGGTTGCGGACTGGAGTCTCTCGGAGGATCGGAAGATGACCGGTGTCTACGGGCCGGCGGGTATCCCGGTGTATTGGATCGTCAATCTCAGGGCACGCCAGGTCGAGGTCTACACCGGTCCCGGTCCGGATGGCTACGCCTCGCGCTCCGATTTCGCGGAGGGTCAGTCCATACCGGTCGTGATCGACGGCGCTGAAGTCGGGCGGATCGCTGTCGCCGACATCCTGCCACCCGTTCCGGAGGCCGAGACCAACGGGGCTTGACCAGGCCGTTTTCAAGACCGATCGGAGTGTCATCGGCTTGACCTTCGCCGATCCGGCGGCGATCAAGAAGCGGATGACCTCCGTCGCCGCCATCAAATTCGACTTGTCCATCCCGCCAAAGGTCGCCGACTATCAGGACGCGGTCGAGCATCGGTTCAACCAGGATTACATCCTGTACTCGCTCCTGCCTCATATGCATCTGCGCGGCAAGTCCTTCCGCTTCGAGGCGACCTATCCCGACGGCCGCCACGAGGTCCTGCTCGAGGTACCTCGATACGAATTCGACTGGCAGAACAACTACATCCTCGCCGAGCCCAAGCCGATGCCCGAGGGGACAATCATACGTTGTGTGGGCCATTTCGATAACTCGGCTGACAACCTCAATAACCCCGACCCGAACCGGAAAGTTACCTTCGGCGAGCAGACCAACGACGAGATGCTCGTCGGCTACATGGATGTTGCACTTGACTATCAGAACTTGAGCGATGGATCCCCCAAAGCAACCCCGCCGACGACGGCCAGTTCGATGTGACCTTTCGCCACCATCCGCCCGAGGGCACCGAGACAGTCCACCTTGCCGGCAGCTTCAACAAGGACTGGTCGCCGGTTCAGAAGCTCGATGGCCCCGATAATCAGGGCATGTTCACGACGACGCTGGTTCTGCCGGCCGGCCGTTATGAGTACAAGTACGTCCAGGACGGCAAGAACTACCGGCACGACCCCGCCAATTGGCGCCAAGCTGGCTTTTCAACAACAGTGTGCTGACGGTAAGAAAGGGCCCGTGATGAATGTCTAGCCCGCGGCCGATTTTCGGGTGGGAGGCGTTCGTCTGGTGGGCCCTGCACACGGTAGGTGATGCCAACCCGTCGCGAGTGGTCATCTCCTCCATGAGCGGCGTCACAACCCCCGCATCGCGCCCGCCCTGGCCCTCCGAGGGAGCTGTAGATTTCCGGGACTCCCGACGATCAATTAATGATTTGAGCGCGCCGGATCAGGATATCGATCGCGTCCCATCAGCGCGCGGCATTCCTGGCGCTCGGCCGGCGGAAACCGATCCATCGCTTCGCGGTCGAGCAACCCGGCCAGTTCGGGATCGGCCCACAGATGCGCCAACTTCTGGGCAACCAGGATGCGATCCGCAGGCGGACCGCCGTCCAGAACCCGGGTCCAGAGGCTGACCTCGGCCCGAAGCCATTCGCGGGCCCGCTTGCGCCACTGCGCCCGCTCCGCTTCGCTGAGCCCGGCGGCGTTGGCGCCGCGACCGCAGCCAACCAGCGTTGCGGCGCAGGCTTGCCCGATAGCGATGCTCGGCGTGGATGTCCCCGGCCAGTCGCGGTGATGCGTCAAGGGCCTCGGCGTACAGGCGTGCCGCGGCGACCATTTGTCCCTGAATGCCGCAGAGCTCGGCGAACTCGAGAGTCTCGGCCGCGTCGGCGGGCTTGTCCTTCCCCTTGAGGACCGCGGAAAGACGATCCTGCAAGGCAATCAGTCGCTCGCAGCGCCGAAGCTGGGCAAGGACGTTGGATCGCAGCTCATGACCCTGAGGGAGCCGGTCGAAGCACCGGCGGGTCGCGGCCACGGCCTCGCGGAATCGCCCCAGGGCCACGAGCGCCTGGCCCCTTGCCGCGTGCGCCATCCAGAGCCACGGTTCGATCCGGACGGCCGTCTCGTAGTGGCCGATCGCCTCGTTCAGCCGGTCCGCGTCGCCCGGGGCGAGGCCAAGGCTGGCGCAGGGAGAGCGTGGCGTTCGGGTCAATCCCAAGGGCGCGCCGGTAGTTGATGATTCCCTGATTCACCGCGATAAGGCGGGTCTTCTTTTGGGCCTCGGCCCGCACGGGGTCGTCGCGGACAGCCCGCTGATCGCGGTCGTTTGCTTCGTCCAGCCGGCCCCGGGCGGCTAGCGCGACGCCGAGCATGTATTCGGCCCGTCCGAACTCGGGGTCGATCCGTAGTGCCTGCCGGTACTCGGCGATCGCCTCGTCCAGCGCACCCGTGAACGCACGGATCTCGCCGAGGTTGTCGTGGGGAGGAGCGAGCTCGGGGCCAAGCCGGATGGCATCCCGGAACTGCTGATCCGCTTCAGACCATTTGCCTTGGCCTTTCAAGGCCAGGCCGAGGTTATTGTGGGCCGGGGCTAAGTTGGGGTCGATCTCCAGGGACTTCCGGAAGTAGTCGGCGGCCTCGTCCAAGCGGCCCATTGAGGTTGACATGTTGCCGAGGTTGTTGTAAACGGCGGCACAGTCTCCCCGGAGTTCGAGCGCCCGCCGGTACGCGGCGGCCGCCGCCTTGCGGTCGGCGCCTTCCTGCAACGCCCGGGCCAGGGTCAAGGCGGCCCAGAAATCATCCGGATGCGCCTGGCTGCACCCGCGCCAGGAAGTCGGTCCCATCACCGCCCAAGTCCCACAACCGCTCCCCCAATGCGGCCAGGAAGGGCACTGGCTGCGCCGACAGGCGCCGGTCCGGGCCGTGGTGGTGAGCGCGGTGCGGTCGGCCCACACCACGGGATCACGGGCGCGGTCGCGCCACGGCTCCGGGTCGACTCTCCGCGCCACCTCGAGGACCCACGCCCGGCGACTCTCGAGGCTGCGCAGGCCGACCAGTCAGAGAGCGCGGCCAGAAGCGGCTCGCGCACGGTCGAGGCCGTGATCCGTCGCGCCACACCCGCCGTGTCGTCCCCGATCGCCCCCACGCCTGCTTCGCGGAACGCGGACTCGTAGTCTCGATCCGCCCGCGCGTAATTGAAGCGTCGGTCGGCCGCCGGATTTAACCGCCCCCCGACGAGAGTGCCGCGAGCCAGTTGAATGGCGTTTATCCGGACCACCAGCGACTGATTACGTCGGGCGGGGTCCAGTTCGCGGCGCATTCGGGCCTCGTGTACGGACTTGAGCCAGAGGCCGGCGCCGACCAGCGCGACCCCCAGCAGCGTGCCGAGCGCGAGGGCCGCAAAATGGACCCTCCTGCGCCCCAGCCACCGGGCCGACCGTTCCAGCGGGCCGGTCGGGCGGGCCGTGATCCGCTCGCCGCGCTCGAAGCGGCGGAGGTCCTCCGCCAGCGCGGCGGCGCTCGGGTAGCGGCGGTGCGGCTCCTTGCGCAGGCACTTGAGGCAGATCGACCTCAAGGTCGCGCGGGACCTTCGCGTTCCATCGTGAGGGGGGCGCCGGCTGCTGTTCGACGACTTGCCGCAGCGTCTCCTCCGTTGTGTCCGCCCGGAATGGAGGTCGTCCCGTCATCGCTTCGTACAGAATCGCCCCCAGCGCGTAGACGTCCGCGGCCGGTCCAATCGAGTGCGTCAGGCCCAGCGCCTGCTCCGGGGCCATATAGTTCGGCGTGCCGAGCGGAATGCCGCTTCGGGTCAGACCCGACCCATCATCCAGCCGCCGGGCCAACCCGAAGTCGGCGATCTTGGGGGTGCCGTCGGCGGTCAAGAGGACGTTACCCGGCTTCAGATCGCGGTGGACGATCCCGCGGTCGTGCGCCGTCTGGACGGCCTCAGCCAGCGTGGCGATGAGCGCCGCGGCCGGGACGGCGGCGAGGGGAGCGACCGCAAGCCTCTCGGCGAGACTCCCCCCTTCGACGAACTCCATCGTGAAGTACGGCCGGCCCTCGAGGTCGCCGACCTGGTACACCTGCACGATGTTGGCGTGTCGCAGGCCCGCGGCGGCCTCGGCCTCGCGCTCGAATCGCTCGCGTTCGTCTGGTCGCGCAAAGTCGCCGGCCAGCAGCATCTTGATGGCGACCGGGCGGTGGAGGCGCTGATCCCACGCCCGGTACACAACACCCATGCCGCCCCGGCCCAGCTCGCCCTGCACTTCGTAGCCGCTGAGATGCGGCGGTTGAGCGGTCCGCGGCCTGGGCGCCGCCGGGCCGGCGTCCGGGCCGGACGACGAGGGAAGCAGGACGTCGAGCTTGGCCTCGAGCAAGCGCACGTATCGTAGGCGTGCCTGGACCTTGGCCAGCAACTCGGCGTCGCCCTGGCACACCTCCTCGGGGCTCTTACCCGTTTCGAGGATTACCTCGAGCAGGTGTCGCAGGTCGCGTTCGCCAGCCATCGTTGGAATCTCCGTCTGGGTGTGGCCGGTGGACACCGAAGGCGGTATACTCAGCACGCGCACCACCATACAAGCTAAAGCGTGGCGGGTGGACATTCACCCCAGTAGGAGCGACGAGTAGCGTTTCATGAGTGCAGAACCGACCACTGCCGTCGTCCAGCGCTATCTCGACGCGTTGGCCGGGGATGCGCCCGCCGAGCCCATCATCCGGCGCTCGTGGACCAAGCGGTGCGTCGACTGCAACTGGTCTCTGCCAACCTTCTGTACCGGGGCTACCCACGTTTGATGCAACCCCCGCTTAACCTGGAGCCTGACGATCTGCTCGGCGCCGTGGTGGAGCGGTTACTCAAAGCCATGCGTGAGGCCCGTCCGCGGAACGTGCGCGAATTCTTCGCGCTGGCCAACCAGCACATGCGCTGGGAGCTCAATGACCTGGCCCGCCACCTGGACGAACAGCCTTCCGTGGTCGAGCTGCACGACAGCGAGGTGCCGGCGCCAGCGAGCAGCGTCTCCGAGCTGAGCTCGGACGGCCGCCGCATCTTGCAGGCCATCGAGAACCTGCCGGAAGAGGAGCGGGAAGTCTTCAGCCTGGTCCGGATCCAGGGATTGGCCCAAAACGAGGTCGGCGGAGTCCTGGGCGTGTCGACCAAGACGGTGCAAAGGCGGTTGAATCGGGCTTTGTTGCTCCTGGCGGAGCAACTGGACGATCTGCGCCCGACGTAAGGACCGACCGACCGGGCGGGTGGACGCGACGACGTGGGGAGGCAAAAGCGATGGCCGCTGATCCGCGCGTGCAGCAACTTCTCGAGGAGGTCCTCGAGTCGCGGCGCAGTCCGGATGAGGTTTGTCGCGATCATCCTGAGCTCCTCGCCGAGGTGCGGCTCCGCTGGCAAAGGTTCGAGTCGATCCAAGCCCGCATCGGCGCGTTGCTCCCCGAGCCGGGGTCCACCTCGGAGGTGGAAGGCACGCCGTCCGCCTTTGCGATCGACGATCCGCCGCACATTCCCGGCTACCAGGTGGAGGCGGTGCTTGGCCACGGCGGGATGGGGATTGTTTACCGGGCCCTCGACACCCGACTTCACAGGAGCGTTGCTCTCAAGATGCTTCTGGCTGGGCGCTACGCGCGCCCGGGAGAGCGGGAGCGATTCCTCCGGGAGGCCGAGGCGGCCGCCGGCCTGCGCCACCCCAACATCGTGCAGGTCTACGATGTCGGCGACCACGGCGGGCGGCCTTACTTCACCATGGAGTTCGTCGAGGGCGGCAGCCTGGCGCAGCAGCTCTCAGGTGCGCCCTTGCCGGCCCGCCGCGCCGCCGAGCTCGTGGCTACCCTGGCAAGGGCCATGCAGGCGGCCCATCAGGGTGGGATCATCCACCGTGACTTGAAGCCGTCGAACATCCTGGTCACCGCCGACGGCACGCCCAAGGTCGCCGACTTCGGCCTGGCGCGGTGGCAGGAGGGTGGGGCGGGACTGACGAAGAGCGGAGCCCCGCTCGGAACGCCCAGCTACATGGCCCCCGAGCAGGCCCGCGGGGACGTGGACGCCATCGGGCCGCCGGCGGACGTGTACTCGCTGGGTGCGATCCTGTATGAGCTTCTGACTGGCCGGCCGCCGTTCCGCGCCGAGACCGCGTCCGAGACGGAGCGGCAGGTGATCGCGCAGGAGCCCGTGCCCCCCTCGCGGCTCAACGCCAAGGTCCCTAGGGACCTGGAGACCGTGTGTTTGAAGTGCCTGGAGAAGGAACCCGGCAGGCGGTACGCGACGGCGGGCGAGCTGGCGGCGGATCTGGCCCGGTTCCTCAACGACGAGCCGATCCGGGCGCGCCGGACGGGGCCGCTCGGTCGTGCGGTCCGATGGGGCCGGCGGAACCCGGTGCCGGCCGCGGCGCTCGGCGCCATGGTGATGACGGGCCTCCTCGCCCTCGCGGCGATCCTTTGGCAATGGCGGGAGGCGGTCGAGGCACGGCAACGGGCCGAACGAGCCGGCGCGGCCGAGCGCTGGGAACGCTACCGATCGAACATCGCGGCGGCGGCGGCGGCCCTGCAGCTCGATCATAGCGACACGGCCCGGCGGGCCCTCGAGGCGGCGCCACAGGAGCACCGCGGTTGGGAGTGGCGACACCTGCACATCCGGCTCGATGACTCGCGCGCCGTGATGCCCGGCGGCAAACCGGCGTCGGAATTCTGGTGGCCACGGCCGATCATCAGCCCCTCGGGCGACCAGCTTGCGAGCGTGGGCAGCGACCCGCTCGCCATCAACATCTGGGACGTGGCGACCGGCACGGCCATCGCGGCCCTGCGCGGGCATGAGGGACCCGTTTTCGCGCTGGCCTACAGCCCCGACGGCAAGCGCCTCGCGTCCGGCTCGGCCGACAAGACCGTCCGTCTCTGGGACCCGGCGCCGGGGAAAACCGCGAGGGTCTGCGCGGGCATGAGCAAGCGGTCGAATGGCTGGCGTACAGCCCGGACGGGCAGCGGATCTGCTCGCTGGATGGGCAGTCCGGCCGCCTGTGGGATACCACCACGGGCCGGACCATCGCCGTCCTGGACGGCCATGCGCGGCAATTTCACCGCGCGCTTTCTGCCCGATGGCGAGCGGCTCTTGGTCGGCCTGGATCGCCAGCTCAGGCTGTACGACGCGGCCACGGGCCGGCCGCTCGCCGTGCTGGGCCGGCACGACCATCGGATCATCCACCTGGACGTCAGCCCGGACGGCACGCGAATCGCGTCGCACGGCGAAGGCGAAAAGCACATTCGTCTATGGGACGGCGTAACCGGCCGGGACGTCGCCATTCTCGAAGGCCACACGGTCGGCCCGGGGGCCCTCGCGTTCAGCCCCGACGGGTCGCGTCTGGCATCGGGATCTCCCTATCCGGACAACAGCGTGCGCCTCTGGGATTCCGCGACCGGGCGGCCGATTGCCACCCTTTTGGGCCACACCAATACGACTCGATCGGTCGCGTTTAGCCCGGACGGCCGGCGCCTCGTGTCGGGCTCGCTTGATCAGACCGCCCGGCTGTGGGACGGCAAGAACGGCCAGCAAGTCGCCACCCTTCGCGGTCACACCGATCGGCTCTGGGACGCGATCTTCACCCCGGACGGCAGGCGCGTCGTGACCGCCTCGGCCGATCGGAAGCTGCGGCTCTGGGACGCCACTTCCGGCGACCTGATCGCCGTCTTGCTCGGCCACCGGGCGGAGGTTGTGGGGGCGGCGTTCGCCGCGCAGGGCTCGTTGCTGGTGTCGCGCTCGGCCGACGGCGAGACGCGCGTCTGGGACATGGACCTCGCCCAGCGGAACGGGATCCTCCGCGGGCACGGGAGCTTCGTCTACGATGTGGCCTTCAGCCCCGACGGCACGCGGGTGGCCTCCGCGGCCTGGGACGGCACGGTGCGGCTCTGGGACGCCGCCACCGGTCGTCAAACCGCCCTGTTGCGCCACGACGCCTCCCATTCGGAAGCGAAGATCGTCAGTTCCGTGGCCTGGCATCCCGGCGGGGCCCAGCTCGCCACCGTGACGCGCGGCGACGCGATCACCCTCTGGGACGTGGCTGCCGGCAAACCCATCAGGGTCGTTACGGCACCCACCGGTGGATGGACCGGCGATGCCCGAGCGGTCTTCAACCCGGCGGGCACGCTGCTGGCCTCGGGGAGTCGAGACGGCACGGTGCGGCTCTGGGACGTGGCCACGGGAGAGCCGGCCGGTACCTTACCTGCGCACGCGGGCGCTGTCCTGGACGTGGCCTTCAGTCCCGATGGGAGACGGCTCGCCAGCGTCGGATTCGACGGGACGGTGCGACTCTGGGACCTGGCGACTCGGACCGAGGTCGGGGTACTGCCCGGCGACGCGGAGGGTTATCGAATCGCGTACAGCCAGGACGGCCGCTTGATCGCCGCCGCTTCGGTGGGTGGGGGCAACGTGCGGCTGTGGGACGCCGCACACGTACGAAGAGCTCGGGGTCTTGCCGCACGGGAACCGGGTGTACGGCCTGGCGTTCAGTCCGGACGGCACCCGCCTGGCAATCGGCTCCGGCGACAACACCATCCGCCTGTGGGACGTCGCCAGCCGCCAGGAGGTCTGCCAGTTGCGTGGTCACGAGTCCTATGTTCATGCCGTCGCCTTCAGCCCGGACGGGACGAGGCTGGCTTCGGCTTCCGGCGACCTGACGGTGCGGATCTGGGACACCGTCCCGCGGTCGGTGCGGGCGCAGCCGCCGGATGGCTCCCCTTCCGCGCGCGGACACGCGTCGGGCCGCGGCCGTGGCCCCGATCGATAGCGACGGCAGACCGACTCAGCCGGTCGGTTCGCCGCGGTGAAGCCTCGCGACGGGCAGGTCGCGTTGGTCCGCGATGACGGAGTGGGTCGTGATCGTGGGCGCAAGCCCGAGCTTTTCGCCGCCTGACCGTGTCCAGCGGCGACGCTTAGTTGATTGGCCGGGGAAGAGAGCGATCGAAAGGATCGCCCTGGCCCCCCGGCGTGGGGCCGATCGGAACCGCCCGAGGAGGTCACCACTTCGGCCGGTCGAATCCGGGCCGGTCCAGTACGTTCGTTTATGACCCTGGTGGCGGACAGCTCACGGGAGATCTCCGGGGCACCTGTCGTTCGTCCGATGGGATGCCCGGTCCGGGTCGTCCCCTCGGCTCCGTCACGCTCGGCGAATCGCGACGTGAGGGCGGCGCCCGGGCCCGCACGCCTCGTCGCTTCGGCCCGTCCGCGCCGGGCCGGCCACCTGATGTCTTCGGGCTGCGAATCTCGCTGGGAAAGATCGAGGATTCTCAATAGGAGGGAGGTCGGCCGTGGATGGGACGCGAGCGCGGCGGACGCGCGACAAGGTTCGCCAGGCGTGGTACGCACGCCACCGGCAGCGGCGGTTCGCCCGCTTCCTGGGATTCGACGACAAGCCCCGAGACGCGGCTACGCCCTCGACGGCCGGCGCAGGGCCCGCTAGAGCCGCATGAGCGAGGAACGACGCCGAGACAGAGCATTCACCCGTGAGTAGCAGGCATGCGAACAGGCCCAGTACCGAACCGGAGGAAAACGCCATGAGCGAAACGAACACCGTGACGACGACCGCATCAAAACCCGCGAAGCAACCGAAGCCGCTGCCGGCGCCCAATAGCGACTTCTACGAGCTCGCTGAGACCTTGAACGCTGAGGAACTCGCGCTCTTGAAACAGGTGCGTGCGTTCATGGAAACCAAGGTCGCGCCGATCATCAACAAGTACTGGATCGAGGATTCATTCCCTTTCGAACTGCTCCCGGCGATCAAAGAGCTGAATCTCGGCGGACTGGGGATGCAGGGATACGGGTGCCGCGGAGGAAGCGTGCTGCTGTTCGGCCTGATCCCGATGGAGATGTCGCGGGTCGATTCCTCGATCGCGACCTTCTTCGGGGTCCACAACGGCCTGGCGATGGGTTCGATCTACCTCGGCGGGTCGGAGGAGCAGAAGCAGAAGTGGCTGCCGCCGATGGCCCGCATGGAGAAGATCGGCTGTTTCGGCCTGACCGAGCCGCTGGTGGGTTCGGGCGCGGGCGGCGGGCTGCTGACGACGGCGAAGCGCGAGGGCGACACGTGGGTCCTCAACGGCCAGAAGCGGTGGATCGGGAACGTCGCCGTGGTGCGACGTCTCGATCATCTGGCGCGCGACGTCGCCGACAACCAGGTCAAGGGCTTCATCGTCGAGAACAAGACCACGCCCGGCTTCAGTGTCGAGAAGATCCAGAACAAGATCGCGCTCAAGGTGGTCCAGAACGGCCAGATCACGCTGAAGGACTGCCGGGTACCGGAGACGAACCGCCTCCAGGGCGACACGTCGTTCCGGGACACCGCGCGGGTGCTACGTCAAACGCGGTACCTGGTCGGCTGGGAGGCGACGGGATGCCAGATGGGGGCCTACGAGCACGCGCTCAAATACGCCCAAGAGCGTTTGCAGTTCGGCAAGCCGATCGGCTCGTTCCAGCTCATCCAGGACTTGCTCGCCCGGATGCTCGCCAACATCACGGCCTGTCAGTGCATGGTGGCACGCACGGCGCAGCTCGACGCGGAAGGCAAGCTGACGGACGCCCAGGCGGCGCTCTCCAAGGCGTTCTGCACGTCCAAGAGCCGCGAGACGGTCGCGTGGGCCCGCGAGATTCTCGGCGGCAACGGCATCCTCGCCGACTACAACGTGGCACGCTTCTTTGCCGATGCCGAGGCGCTCTACTCCTACGAAGGGACGTACCAGATGCAAAACCTGATCGTCGGCAAGGCAGTCACCGGGTTTAGCGCCTTTGTGTAGCGCGATCGATGGTTCGACCGTGCAGCGAGGTGGTGAGATAGCAACGACTTACTTTTCGCAAAAGGGGCATACCCATGAGTTCCGCAACAGCAGCACCAACCCGCGAGAACGTGTTGTACGAGAAAAAGGGGGCGATCGCGTACGTCACGCTCAACCGGGCGAAGGTATTGAACGCCCTCAATAAGGCCACCATCACGGAGCTGAGTGAAGTCTTCGAGGACGCCCGTGACGATGCCGCGGTGCGCGGCGTGATCTTGACCGGCGCCGGCGACAGGGCGTTCGCGGCCGGCGCGGACATCAGCGAAATGGGCAACGACACCCCGGCCGACGCGGAGAACAAGACTCGACATGGACAACGCCTCACCAAGATCATCGAGAACCTTGGCAAGCCGGTCATCGCGGCCGTCAACGGCTTCGCGCTGGGCGGTGGCTGCGAGCTGGCGATGGCGTGTACCATCCGACTGGCCGTCGAAACAGCGAAGTTCGGCCAGCCCGAAGTGACGATTGGCATCATCCCGGGCTTTGGCGGCACGCAACGGTTGCCGCGACTCGTCGGCAAGGGCCGGGCTCTGCAACTCATTCTGACCGGTGACATGATCGACGCCCACGAGGCGCATCGGATCGGCTTGGTCAACGAGATTGTTCCGAGCGCCGATCTCACCGCGCGGGCGGAAGCCATTTTGAACAAGATCAATGCCAATGCTCCTGTGGCCGTAAAATTGGCGATTGACGCCGCCAACCGGGGGCTCGATGTGAGCCTCGCCGAGGGTCTGAACATCGAAGCTTCGCTCTTTGCCCAGTGTTTCGCAACCGAGGACCGGAAAGAGGGGACCGCCGCGTTTCGCGAGAAGCGCAAGCCGAAGTTCCAGGGCCGGTGACCGGGCCGAACGTGACCCGCTATTCCACTCAATCTGAAGAGGTGACCCATGAGCAGTGACAATATCTTTTCCGGCCTGAAAGTCGTGGACCTGGCAAGTTTCATCGCGGGCCCCAGCGCCGCGGTGATCCTCTCCGACTTCGGCGCAGATGTCATCAAAGTGGAGCCGCCCGCTGGCGATAGCTGGAGAATGGCACACAAAATCCCGCCGCACCCGCAAGCCAAAGACGCCTATCCCTGGCACTTGGTCAACCGCAACAAGCGCGGCATCACGCTCGATCTGAAATCGCCGAGCGCTCAACAGGTCCTCGAACGGCTGGTTAAGTGGGCCGACGTGCTCATCGTCAACACGCCTCATCCCGCACGCAAGCGATTGAAGCTCGAATATGACGATGTCGCGCCTTGGAATCCGCGTCTGATTTATGCGGATCTCACGGGCTTCGGCGAAAAAGGTCCCGACGCCGATCTTCCGGGATTCGACATCACGTCGTATTGGGCGCGGAGCGGCTTGTTGTCCATGACGCGCGATGCCGGCGCGACGCCGACCTGGCCGGTCGCTGGCAGCGGTGACAATGCGACCGCCGTCGGCCTGTATTCCGCGATCGTGACAGCGCTTTATCGTCGCGAGCGAACCGGCCAGGGATGCCATGTCACGACGTCGCTCCTCGCGGAAGGAGTCTGGTCGGCAAGCGTTTTCATCCAGGCCGCACTGTGCGAGGCGAGTTTTTTCGGGTTGCACGACAGAAAGCATCCCGCGAATGCGGCGCTGAATGTGTATCGCGCGTCGGATGACACCTGGTTCGTTTTGATCGTCACGCCTGACAAGTTGGCTCCTGTGGCGAAAGCAATTGGCCGTATGGATCTCCTGACGGATTCACGATTCGCCGATCCGGCCAAGCTGATTCAGAACATGCCGCAGTTGACCGCCATTCTGGACGACGTCTTCGGCTCGCAGCCGATGACGCACTGGTACGAAGTCTTCACTGGCGTTCATGTCACGTTCGGCGCCGTGCGTGGGCCGCAGGAAGTCATCGATGATCCGCAGCTACGCTTGAACGACATCATCGTTCCGCTCGAAGGGGCAGGCGGCAAGCTGAAGGCGACGATCAGCAGTCCCATCCAGGTGCATGGGATCGCAAAGGTGCCTGCGGGCGCGCTCCGAATCTTGGTGAACACAATCGACAGGTCCTCGAGCAACTCGGGTTCAGTGCGACCGAAATCGACGGCCTGCACTCGAGCGGCGCCGTCCCGAATACAAAAGAGCGGGAGGCAGCGGCCGTTGGATAGGTTGCTCCCGAACCAAGAGTGCGGAAACCGTCGACGGTTATCTCGGGCGTTTTGGAGACAGAACTGACACTCTCGTCCACAAGCAGCCACGCAGCATGGAGTGGAAAAGCAGGACCAACATGACACCGACAAGTACAGTCCGACGAGTTGTCTCCACCCGCATGCCGACCAGGTCGGGGGCGTTTCGAGACCTTAGGATTCGAGCGTGAGATACTCAACGGCAGCCGCCGGGTCGAAACCGCGCTCGCGATGATCCTCGGCGATCTGACGGAGGGCGCTCCGCTCGTGCGCATCCATTCGCAATGCTTCACCGGCGAGGTGCTCGGGTCGCTGCGCTGCGACTGCAACGACCAGTTGGAGATCGCGATGCGGGCCATCGCCGAGGAAGGGCGCGGGCTAGTGATCTACGAGTATCAGGAAGGCCGCGGCATCGGCCTGATGGCGAAGCTCCAGGCGTACGCGCTTCAGGACAGCGGCCTCGACACGGTCGATGCCAACCATGCGCTGGGCTTTCCGGCGGATTGCAGAGATTTCGGCTTGCCCGCCGCGATCTTGCACGAGCTTCGGGTCAGCCGGGTTCGCCTGCTCTCGAATAACCCGCGGAAGTCTCGCGCGCTATCCGATGCCGGCATCGAGGTCGTGGAGCGGCTCCCGTGCGAGTCCGCCCCGACCCAACATTCCTTGCCTTATCTGCATGCCAAAAAGGAAAAGATGGGGCACGCCCTGAGCCTGGGTCATCATGAACGCACGGGGTATCCAGATCACTCGCAAGACCGGTTCGAGTTTGCGAGCATCGAGACCGCCATTCGCGAGCTGAAAGCCGGCCGCATGATCGTGGTGGTCGATGATGAAGACCGCGAGAACGAAGGCGACCTGACGATGGCGGCGGAAATGATCACGCCCGAGGCCATCAACTTCATGGCGATCCACGGGCGGGGACTGATCGGTCTGGCCATGCCTGGCGAAAGGCTTGACGAGTTGGACCTCGCCCCGATGGTGCCGGGCAACACCGCGCTGCACGGCACCGCGTTCGCGGTCTCGATCGACTTGAAGGGTCACGGCGTCACCACCGGCATTTCGGCCCACGATCGGGCACAAACGATCCGAGCCGCCGTGGATGCCGGCAGCTCTCCGGATGACTTCGCCCGGCCGGGACACGTGTTCCCGCTGCGCGCCCGACCCGGCGGCGTCCTGGAGCGCCGGGGACAGACTGAGGCGGCCGTCGATCTCGCCGGCCTCGCGGGCCTGTACCCCGCAGGCGTGATCTGCGAGATCGTCAACGACGACGGCACCATGTCTCGCGTACCGCGACCTGATCCGGTTCTGCAACACGCACGGCCTGGTGATGGTCACCGTCGCGGACCTGCGCGGTACCGGGGGGATACCGAGTACGAGGAGTCGCTCTGGGCGAGCGACGCCACCGCCTTGTGTGCTTGATGATTTCCGCGCTCGCGGCGCGGTGAACGATGACAGGAGAAAGATCATGGCAGAGTTACAGCCGACAAAAGCAAGACATGCCCCTGGTGTCCAAGCCGCGCTCGGCCGCTTATTCCTTCTCGACCTCAGCGGCAATCGTGTGCTCTCGGTGAACCCGGACGGCTCCGATCGCAAGGTCGTCGCCACCGAGTGCAGGCTCCCCGATGGCATCGCGGTCGATGTCGAAGGGGGACACATCTACTGGACCAACATGGGTGTTCTCACCCAGAACGACGGCTCTATCGAGCGCGTCGACCTCGACGGTCAGAATCGCACGACGATCGTTCCCCAAGGCGGCACGTTCACGCCGAAACAGCTCCAACTCGAAAAGAAAAGCGGCAAGCTGTATTGGTGCGACCGGGAGGGCATGCGCGTCATGCGCGCTAACCTCGACGGATCGGCGCCGGAAACGCTCGTGGAGACAAGCCAGGGCGACCCTCGACCGGGGCCGGATGCTACGAAGTGGTGCGTCGGCATTGCCGTCGATGCCGAGCGCGGACACATCTACTGGACGCAAAAAGGCCCGGACAATGCGGAGTTGGGCGCATCTTTCGCGCCGGCATCGAAATTCCCAACGGGCAGAGCGCCTCCACTCGATCGGACATTGAAGTCCTTTTCGATGGTCTGCCCGAGCCGATCGATCTGGAGCTCGATCTGAGGAATCGCCTCCTGTACTGGACCGACCGCGGCGACCCGCCGCGCGGCAACACGGTCAACCGCGCCCCGATGGATGTGGATCGGAAGGCTCGCCCCGCCCCGGACATCTTGCTCACCCACCTGATGGAAGCCATCGGCCTCGCACTGGACTTCAAAGGCGGCCGTATGTTCCTCACCGACATGGCCGGCTCGCTCTATTCTGCCAAGCTCGATGGATCGGGAAAGCAGACACTGCTCTACGCTCAGGGAAACCTCACCGGCATCGCCTACGCGGAACTGCTTTCTTAGTCACTCAACGCACGACCATCCATTTAGGAGAATGAACATGACCTTCGACAAACCCATCCACCGAGTCGCCATCGTCGGCACTGGAGTCATCGGAGCGAGCTGGGCCGCTCAGTATCTGGTGCGCGGCTTCGACGTGGTCGCGACTGATCCCGCCCCGGACGCAGAAGTTAAACTTCGCCAGTACGTGGACGACGCATGGGATGAGCTCGCCGCCATCGGCCTTTCGCCAGGCGCGATGCGCGACCGCCTGTCCTTCACGCCGGACATGAAGGCGGCGCTGGGGCAGGCCGACTTCGTCCAGGAAAACGCCCCGGAGCGGCCCGAGTTCAAGATGAAGCTGTTCGCGGACATGGACGCCGCCACGCCACCGGACTCGATCATCGCCTCCAGCTCGTCGGGGATCACGCCGAGCGTGATGCAGTCGAAGTGCAAGCGCCCCGAGCGCGTCCTCGTCGGGCATCCGTTCAACCCGCCGCACATCATTCCGCTCGTGGAAGTGGTCGGCGGAGCCAAGAGCTCGCCCAAAGCGATCCAGACGGCGATGGCGTTCTACGCGTCGATCGGCAAGAAGCCGATTCACTTGAAGAAGGAGCTTCCCGGCCATGTCGCGAACCGCCTGCAAGCGGCGCTCTATCGCGAGATGCTCTACCTCATCGAGCAGGGCGTGCTGAGCGTCGAGGACACTGATACGGCCGTGTGCTACGGACCGGGCCTTCGCTGGGGCGTGATGGGTCAAAGCCTGCAATGGCATCTGGGTGGCGGCGCCGGTGGAATCAAACACTTCATGGATCACCTTATGGATCCGCTGCAGGGCATGATGAAGGCCCTCGGCACGCCAAA
The DNA here is from genome assembly GCA_963779785.1 of uncultured Planctomycetota bacterium. Taxonomy (GTDB): domain Bacteria; phylum Planctomycetota; class Planctomycetia; order Isosphaerales; family Isosphaeraceae; genus CAVRFS01. The sequence continues at coordinate 32,464 of CAWAAW010000044.1, read as the reverse complement.
CATCACGCCCGAGCTGAAGCAGACCGTCATCGACGGCGTCCTGCGCGAAGCCGCCGGCCGCTCCGTCGATCAGCTCGCGCACGACGAAAACGAGGTGCTCATCGGCCTGCTCCGGCTCCGCTCGTCCGCTGTCAACGGCGACTCGAATGGCAAGGCAACGGGCACACTCCACGCCGTGTAACCCGCGGGCGTTATCGCGCACCGTTAGACCCGCCAAACGAGGACTTCCTCCGATGAACACAGAAGGCCTCGTGCTCCACCGCCGTCCCGGCTCGGATGGCATTTTCACGCCCGGCTTTGATAGGAGGACACCATGGATGACGCTCTGTTCTGGCACCGTCTCCAGTTCGCGTTCACCATCACGTATCACTACCTGTTCCCCCAGTTGACCATGGGATTGGCGTGGTTCTTGGTGTACTGGAAGTGGCGCGCCCTGCGCATAGGTGATGAGAAATACAACCGGGCCGGGCGCTTCTGGGCCAAGATCTTCGGACTCAATTTCGCCGTCGGGGTGGTGACCGGCATTCCGATGGAGTTTCAGTTCGGGACCAACTGGGCGGGCTTCTCCAAATACGCCGGCGGAGTCATCGGACAGACGCTGGCGATGGAGGGCATGTTCGCGTTCTTTCTGGAGAGCGCCTTTATCGGTGCGGTCATCTGGGGCGAAAAGAGACTGGGGCCGCGCCTTCATTTCCTGGCCGCGCTGGCGGTCGCGGTGGGAAGCTGGCTCTCCGCGTACTTCATCCTGGTAACGAACGCCTTCATGCAGCATCCCGTGGGCTACCGCATCGAAGCGGACGGCTCGCTCGGTATTGACAGCCTCAGCGCCTACCTGCTCAATCCTTGGGCATGGGTCCAGTTCGCCCACAACCAGATGGCGGCCCTTGTCACGGGCTCGTTTGTGGTAGCCGCCGTGGGCGCATTCTACCGCCTGCGCGGCCTCCATGCGGAACAGGCGCGGATGTATCTACGCGACGGGACGGTCATCGGGCTGATGGCCTCCATCCTTGTTGCGTTCCCGACCGGTGACCAGCAGGCCAAGATGGTTGGCGAGCACCAGCCGGTGACGTTGGCTGCGATGGAGGGCCGATTCGCCGGCGGTTCCATGGCCAGCGTCGCGGTGATCGGGCAACCCAATGTCGCGGCCCGGCGGCTCGACAACCCGATCGAGATCCCGGGCGCCCTCAGCTTCCTCGCCTACGGCCACTTCGGAAGCAATGTGCACGGATTGGACGACTATCCGAAGGAGTCGTGGCCCGACAACATCGAGCTGCTCTATTACTCCTTTCACCTCATGATCACGCTCGGGACGATTTTTATCATCCTGATGGCCTATGCCGGAATCCAGAACCTGCGCGGCCGGCTGGAATCCAGCCGCGGGCTGCTCTGGGTGCTGATGCTCGCGTTTCCATTTCCCTACATCGCCAACACGCTGGGGTGGATGACGGCGGAGTTGGGACGCCAACCCTGGCTCGTCTACGGCCTCTTTCGCACATCTGACGGCTATAGCAAAGTCGTCAGCAGCGGCGACACGGTGTTCACCCTGATCGGCTTCGTCGGCCTTTATTTTGTGCTCGGTGTGCTGTTTCTGTTTCTGGTCGGTCGCGAGATCAGTCACGGACCCGGTGACGCCGAACCGGCCGAACATGGAGAGGAGCCGTCTGTATGATCGCGGCATGGTATGGAATTGCTGGCTTCATGCTCATCCTCTACGTGGCGCTGGACGGCCGCAACTTCGGCGTTGGAATGCTCCACGGGCTCGTGGCGCGAACGCCCGAAGAACGCCGTCAGGTCATCGCCGCGATCGGTCCGCTCTGGTCCTGGCACGAAGTATGGCTTGTCGGTTTCGGCGGCACCGTGCTCGCCGTATTCCCCAAGCTTCTGGCATCCGCCTTTGCCGGGTATTACCTCGCGCTCTTCCTCATCTTGTGGTGTTTGATATTGCGCGGAATCTCGCTGGAAGTCGGCGGTCACATCAACGATCGCATGTGGCAGGGGTTCTGGGATTTCGTCTTCGTACTCGCCAGTACGCTCCTGGCCATCCTGTTCGGCGCAGCGGCGGGCAATATGGCCCGAGGTGTTCCGCTTGCTTCCGACGGCACGTTCTCCATGGCCTTCTTCACCGATTTCACGCCGCGTGGCCACGTGGGACTGCTCGACTGGTATACGGTATCCATTGCGATCTTCGCCGCCGTCATCCAGGCGGCGCACGGCGCGACCTACCTCACGCTGAAAACGGAAGGACCGGTGCATGACCGCAGCGCGGCGTACGCGAGGGTACTCTGGGCTGCTGCTGCTCCGCTGCTGCTGGTCATCTCCGTCGAATCCGGCGTGGTGCGCCCGGATCTGCTCGTGCACGCGATTCTCAACCCATTTTGGTGGCTGGGATTGCTCCTGGTCTGCGCCGCGGCGATCACACTGATTTCGGGGCTGGCGAAGCGACGTGAAATGCGTGCGTTCATCGGTTCGAACCTCCTGCTTGCGGGCCTGCTGGCTACCGGGGCTGCGGCCATTTTTCCAGAAGTATTGCACTCGACACTGGCGCCCGGTTATTCGCTCACCGTTTACGACGTCGCCGCCGGTCCCAATTCGCTGGCCTACGCCGCGATCTGGTGGCCGATCGCTTTCGCCCTGGCGGCCGCGTATTTCGTTTTCGTCTCGCGACGATACGCCGGCAAAGTCGGTGTCCAGCGAAACAACCAGGGCTTCTACTAAGTGCGAATTCGCTCTCGGGGATCCTAGCCCATGACTTCGGCGGCACACTCGGAGATTCACGACATCACCAACGAGACCAGACAACTTCGGAGGAACTGACGATGGATACCGATTCTGTGACCACGGCGGGCGACCCGCGAATCATCATCGTGGGCGGGGGCTTCGGTGGTCTCGCCGCGGCCCGCGCCCTGCGTAAGAGTCAGGCCCGCGTGCTGCTCATTGACAAGACCAACCACCACGTCTTCCAGCCGCTCCTCTACCAGGTGGCCACCTCGATCCTCGCCCCCGAGCACATCGGGGCACCGATCCGCCACGTGTTGCGCCGGCAGGCCAACACCACCGTGATCCAAGGCACCGTCACGGGAGTGGATGTGACGAATAGGGTGTGCTTCGTGGACGAGGTACCGCTCCCGTTGCCCTACGACTACCTCGTACTGGCGACGGGGGTCCAGCACAGCTACTTCGGTCACGACGAGTACGCAGCGTATGCCTCGGGCCTGAAAACCCTCACCGACGCGGTTCAGCTCCGCAACAAGATCCTGGGAGCGTTCGAGGCCTGCGAGCGGACCCTCGCCCCCCATGATCATCCCGAACTGGTGACGTTCGTCATTGTCGGGGGCGGTCCCACGGGCGTGGAACTGGCAGGGGCGATCGCGGAGCTGGCGCGCCAAAGCTTGGCCAAGGAGTTCCGTCGGTTCGACCCCACTTCGCTCAAACTGATCCTGGTGGAGGCGGGTCCCCGCATCTTGCCCGCGTTCGCCGAGTCGCTTGCCGCCGCCGCGACCGCCAAGCTCGCGAAGCTGGGGGTTGAAGTCCGCACCGGGGCCGCGGTGGAGAAGGTGGACGCCGAAGGAGTCATCGTGCGGGGAGAGCGGATCGGGACCAGGAACGTGTTCTGGGCGGCAGGGGTGAAGGGTTCTCCGGCAGCGCAATGGTTGGGAGCCGAGGCGGACCGAGCAGGTCGCGTCAAGGTGCTCGCCGACTGCTCGGTCCCGGGCCATCCGGAGATCTTCGTCGTGGGAGATACGGCGTGCCTGGAGGAGGGCGGGAAGCCTCTCCCGGGCGTCGCCCAGGTTGCGATTCAGCAAGGCCGCTACGTCGGCCGCCAGATTACCAGACGGCTCAAGGGGAAACCCGACCTACCCGCGTTCAGGTACTTCAACAAGGGGAACATGGCCACGGTCGGCCGCAATTTCGCCGTCATGGAAGCGTTCGGCGTCCGCGCCGCCGGGCTGTTCGCCAAGATGGTGTGGGCCTTCGTCCACATTCAGTTCCTGGTTCTGACGAGCAGCCGAATCGGGACGCTGTTCCGGTGGTCGTGGAAACTTCTGACCCGCCAGCGGCTCGCGCGGCTCATCATCGAACCGGAGCCTATGCAGGACCCCATCCCGGCGACCCAGCATAACGGTCAGCGAACCAACGGGAAAGCGGAGAGACCGAGGGCAAACGTGAGCGAACGGGGGACGGTCCAATGACCCGGATATCCAAGAAAGTCCGCGTGCCTGATCTTGCCGTCATGAAGGAGCGCGGCGAACGAATCGTCATGTTGACTGCCTACGACGCCACGATGGCCCGGCTGCTGGATCGCGCAGGCATCGACCTGTTGCTGGTGGGCGACTCCCTCGGGAACGTGATCCTGGGATTGGACACAACGATCCCCGTATCCCTGGATGCGGTTCTTCACCACACACACGCCGTGACGTGCGCCGCGAGTTGCGCGTTGGTCGTGGCTGACATGCCGTTTCTGACTTATCAGATTTCGGCCGAGCAAGCCACGCGCAACGCGGCAAGCCTCTTCCAGGAAGGCGGCGCCGCCGCGGTGAAGGTCGAAGGCGGACGCCCCGTCGCGGAGACGGTTCGTCGGCTCACAGCGGCCGGCCTCCCTGTCATGGGGCACGTCGGGTAGACCCCTCAGCACGTCCACCGCCTCGGCGGGCTCGCCTCTGCTGAGCATGTACAACCCGGATCTCCTGTACATGGAGGCCAACCTGGAGGAGGATCGCTTGCCAGGGGTCGAACCTGGTAATCCAGTTCACATCAAGCTCGGCGCCTTCTCGGCGCCATTCCGAGGGAGGGTGGTCTGGGTCAACAAATCGACCGGCGCACAGTTCGCGCTCATGCCGAGGAATGTCGTCTCGGGAGAGTTCACCCACGTCGTTCAACGTGTGCCGGTACGAATTGAGATCGAGCGAGACGAACGCTGGACGCACCTCCGCGCCGGGTTGTCGGGGACCGTGGGCATCGCACATGGACCTGGCGATTCCGCCTGGGCGGCCAACGCGTCCCGGGCGATGAAGGAGCTCGAGATGCGATACAACGCCACGGAGAAGACTGACGAGCCGGCCCAGAACAGCGACGCCGCCGCCTCGACCGCCGAGGCGCGGCCATAACAACGATTGCCGCTTCGACCTCAGGTGAGACCGTCGCCCCATCGCCTTTGATGCTCGGCCGCCAGCATTGGCTGGCCGCCCTTGCCATGCTCTTTGTTCTCTTCGCGCCCTACCAGACGCTGGTCCAGACGGTCATCACCGACGACGAAATCCGACTGGGGATCGAGGCAGATAGTCATGACATGATCTGGGTGAACGTGGCGTACCTGGTCGGATGCATCTACGGTCTCTTCACGGGCACGGCGTTGTCGGTTCGGCTCGGCAAGCGCGATACACTCGTCATTGGTTTGTTGGTATTTTGCGTCGGAAATGTGCTTCGTGGCGCTTCGACAGGGCTTTTCAGCCTGGCCTTTGGCCGACTCGTCGAGGGGTTTGGCAAGCTGATGTTAATGGCGGTAAGCCGCGCCACGCTTTACAAACAGTTCGACCGCGCGCTGCTGGTGGCAATCGGCTTCTATGGCGTATTCGCGTACTCGACGCGTCACTGCACTTCTCTTATCGATGCTTATATTGACGTCTATTTTTCATGGCGGTGGACATACTGGGCTTACGTCCCGGTTTCGTTGATCGCGATCGTACCCGTCTGGCGCTTCTTCCGACCCGACCGGCCGCCACAACCAATGCGGCTGCGACTCGACTGGCTCGCCATCACGACGTTCGCGGCCTGGCTCATCGCGATCGACTTCGCTTTCTCGTGGTACCGCCGTTGGGGCGGGTGGTCTTCAAACGCCTTTGTCGGGTGCGTTGCCCTTTGCGTGGCCTTACCGCTGGCTCTCGCCGCCTGGTTGGGGTCGGGTCTGAGTCGCGACGAGCATCTCAGGCAAGTCCTCGGCTCTCGTGTGTACGTTCTGAGCTTGATGACCCGCGGGTTGTTGCTTTTATACATGGCGGCAGTGCTGTCAATCGTCGGCATGCATTGCTTTGAGTTACGGGGCTACCCCCGGGTCGTGCCGGGCTGGCTCATGGTGCCGACCTCGGTCGCCATGGCGACGACGACGTTCCTCACAACCGGGTTTCACTCCCGGTATCTACGTCATCTCTGGCTGATCGTGGGGATGATCGGATGTTCGGCGACTGTCTGGTGGTTGTCTTCGATCGATAATTACACAGCCAAGGAGCATCTGGCGGTGATGTTGGCCTGCTGGGGAGCATTTCCCGGCTTGATCCCCCCTGTGTTCCTTATGGACGAGGTCGAAGGATTGGAACCGAAGTATATGCTTTACGGTTTCGCGCTGGGCCTGGTCGGACTGGTGGTGCCGATCGAAACGGTCCCGAACGCGACAGCGACGATTGTCAAGGCCTGGTCCGACAGGGCGGTGGACGTGTATCGCGTGAACTTCCGTGAGAACCGGCCCGCGATCGAGCAGGCTTCTACCCGAGTCGCCGACTATTTCCACCAGCGGGGTCTGAGCGGCGCAGGGCTCCAACAGGAGACCGGCAGAGTCCTCGGCAGTTTCGCGACGCTCAACGGTGTTGCCCATGGGTTCCGTAGCGGCCTGCGGTTCCTGAGTCTGATGATGCTCGCCATCGGCCTGGTGGTCGCGGTCTCCCTGGCCCTTGCGGCGTGGGGATTACAGGCGCCACCCGGGTCCGGTTACCTGTGATGTGCCCGCATGACGCGAGCGGGGCGATCGTGGAGTCTGGAGTCCTGAATCGGGGATCCGGATGGTCCAGGACAGTAAGGCGACGATCGAGTTATCGGCTGCCACGTCGTCGGTGAGCGGGCCGTGGAGATCACCCAGGTGGCGGCAATCGCCATCGCGGCAGGGATGCGGGTAGAGGAGCTAGCCTTTGCGATGCTGACACCTTTTCGACGCCATTGGGGATTCTCCAATCAAAAGGCTGCCGCTCGTTGAAGATCTTCGCGAAGTCGGACGATGAACGAACCGCACCATCGTGGATCGAGTTCGCCTTCGCGGGCGACCGTTTTGAATACTGTCTCGTCCCGATGCACTTGGACCCGTTGCCGTTTCTGGCGGATCATAGCATCGAGGAACTGGTGAAGGGCGAGGCCGCAATCTTCCGGTGAATACCCAATGACTGTCTTCGATCCGCTCCTCAACGCGCTCCAGAAGGCGGCGGATTACAACCGCGGCAACACCGTGCCGCCCGCCGACATGCTATCGCCTGACGCAAAGCGGGAGTGGGAAAGTCTGGTCCCGCGGATGTCGGGAGTGCTGCCGCAATTCCTGGTCTTCGGCCTCTTTCCGTTGGCCCCACCAATCCCTGCTCATGAGCTGACGTTGGCCCGGTTCGCCTCCCAAGGCGACTGGGACCCTCCCTACCCTCCCAACCCCTCCGACGCGCACAACGCCCCAATCAATCCGCGGCGATCTTCGTGACATCTTGCCTACGTGGCGTATCCTTCATTCGAGCCATTCCGCGCCGAGCCGTTCGTCGACGGTGGTGATTCGGCATTGGGCGCGATCATCGACATGGACGACCGGCGGAGGATGCCATTGCACGAAATCCGACCCAAACTCAATCGAGGTCAGATTGATGGACGGGGCGCGACACGAAATGCGATTTACGAAACAAAGCCGCGATTGTACGGCTCGTGCCGGAACGAGTGGTGAGGCCGAACATGTGGGCGCCCTTCGGTCCATCCCAGGCCTGCAGCGGGCCGAGGAAAGTCATTTTCGGAGTCAGTTCCGATTATTCAGGCGTCACACGTTACCTCAAGTCCTGTCCAGAGTTATATCGAGCCGTCAAGTTCCGATTGTTCAGGCGTCACACGTAAGTCCAATGCCTGCAAGGCTGTGACGCCATGACGGCGTTTTTGGCCCCCCACACCTTTGTGCACGCTCTTCTCCGCAATCCTACCGAGGGTCGGGGCGTTGGTACCGGCTCCCGGAGAATCCCCAGAGTAACCCAACGCAACCTGAAACGACCTGATTCTGCCGAACGAAGCCAACGCGACCAGCGATCACCCGATCTTGCCGAATGAAACGGTCATGGCGCAAAGGCGACTGTCAACTCGATGAATGAAAAGGACGGCACGTTAACGACCGATTCTGGGCTGGCCTCCGTGCCAGCCGCGGAGGCTTTCTCTGAACGGTAAGCTATTCCCGGCCCGTGCCTTATGCGTCATACTCAACATCATTCGAGGCTCGGTTTCCGTGGGCATGTCCCGAGGAGCCCTTCTAATGAGCGGGATCGCGACTGAGCGAGAAGTCCTGGCTAACCCTGACGAGCTTCTGGGCGTCATGCGGAAGCTGGAGGCGACGCGGCGGGAGTTCGCTCGCTACCAGTTCTGGCTGAAACTGGCACGCATTATCCTGGCGGAGATCGTACTGGGATCGGCCCTCGTTTTCGCCGACTGGATATGGGTACTGCCTGCGACCGTTCGCGGCTTGGGGCTCCTGGCGATGGTCGGCCTTGCGGTGTTGATGCTCCTCCGATCCCGCCGTCCAATCGATCGCGCCACGGCGGCGGCCAGCGTCGAGACCTGTTTTCCCGAGCTCGGCCAGCGAGTTCGCACCGTCGTCGCATATGCCGAACCCGCGCCGGATACCGTCCCCGCGTCTCCCGGTCTGATCAAGGCGCTGGGTCGCGATACCGACACGCGTACCGCCGGGCTCGAGTTTGGCAAGCTGGTCCCGTGGGCGTCATTCGAGCGCCGGGCGGTTGCCTTGTTTCTCGCCTCGGCGGTCGGAATCGTGACCGTGTTCCTAAGTCCCGGACTGCGGACGGCCACCCTCCGGCTGCTGCTTTTTCCATCGCGATACACAACGCTCGCAGTCAAGCCCGGTGACGTGACCCTCAAGGCCGGTGAAGAGCTCAAGGTCGAGATCTTGCTCTCCGGCCGCCCCGTTAGATCCGCATCCTGGTCTTATCGCAAGAACGAGGGCGGTGCTCCGTGGATGACGTCCACGCTGGCTGCGGATCACGCCGATGACAAGGCCAATAAACCTCTGATCGGAGCCTTGAGCGCCACCTTGAAGGACTGCCAGACCGATTTCGACTATCGCGTCGTCGCTGGAGAGGTCGAGAGCCCGGTCTTCCACGTAAAGGTTCTGCATCCACTGCTCATGCGCGGGATCGAGGCGACCGTCACGCCACCGGCTTACACCAAACGACCGGCGGAAGTTGTCAAGGAGGGAAACTTCCGAGCCATTGAAGGCTCACGAGTCCAGATCGCCGTCATGCTCGACCGCGCTCCCAAAACAGCGGCCTTGGTTTGGGGATCGCCGGGCGATCCGTCGCGACAGTCGATCCCGTTCAAGCTGGATGGCGCTCGACTCGCCGGCGAGCTGCCTCCGATCACCAAGGACGTTCAATACGAGATCGCCGCGTCTGATGACGAGGGCATGAAACTCGATGCGGAACAGTCGTATCGCGTCAAGGTTCAATCGGACGAGAAGCCGACGATCCGCTTCGTCCGTCCGGAGGAATCGCTGGCCGTCACGCCGACCACCGAAGTTCCCATCCAGGTCGAAGCGGGCGACGATTTCGGCGTGGCCCGCCTGGGAATTCAATACAAGGTCGGCGACGGGCCCGAAGAGACCTTGCACCTGTCCAGCTTTGAAAACCAAGCGGTAACGGCCGAGGGCCTGGCCACGCTCTACCTTGAGAAGCACAAGCTCAACTTCACAGACGCGATCACCTACTATGCATTTGTAGAAGACAACTATCCAGCCAAAACTCACCGGGTGGTCACGGAACTTCGCTACATCGACATCCTGCCGTACAAACAAGCCTACGAGCTCGTCGAGGGCGGCGGGACGTGCTGCGGGTCATCGGTAACCCTCGAAGAGTTGATCGCACGCCAGCGAGTGAATCTGAATCGTACTTTTGCCTTTGAGACTGACCAGACTGTCGGGGCGGAAACGGTTCGGCGGTTGGCCAAGTTTGAACAAGAGCTCGCCGCCGCAACGGCTGAGTTCGCAGAAGGGATGGCTGCGATTGCCGGTCCGATCCCCGCACTGGACCAGGCCGTCACTGCGATGACTTCGGCGACGGAGCTGCTGACGGCGAAAGACTTGCCCGCCGCCAGGCCTCGGGAAGAAGCTGCGCTCAAAGGATTGATCAGCGCCCGTCAGAACGTACGGAAGCTCTTGAAGCAGAGCGGCTCGAGCCAGGCGAGCGCCTGTCGTTCGTACGACGTCAAGCAATTTCAGCGGATCCGCCGGCCCCCCGCCGACCAGACCAAGAAACAGCTCGCTCGCCTGGAGAACGACCTCCGGGAGCTAGCCAAGCGGGAGCAAAAGTTCTCAGAGGAGATCGAGGCCAAAGGTCGAGGCGGTCCGCAGCTCGACCCACCACCAGCGGACCAAAAGCAGGCTCAGAATACTCAGAAGCCGTCAGCGAAGCCGTCGTCAACGCGGCCCGGCTCTTCGTCGCAAGGGACCTCGAGCACGAATTCCCAGGCTCAATTGACCCCAGCCCAGCAGCAACGTCAGGCGGCCGAGGAAGCCGAGCGGCTGCGCCAGCTTGCGCAGCAGGATGAAGCGCTGACCGAGCTGGCTAACCGTCGCATGGACGCGGCGACTCAGTCGGTGCAACAATCCAGCCGATCGATCGCGGCGGAACGCGACGCTCAGGCCGCCCTGGAAGCCCGCACAGCCGCCCGCAAGTTGGAGTCGGTCTGCGCGCCAGGTCGGTGCACTCAAGGGCAAGGAACTGACGGACCGGCTGGCACGGCAACGAGACCTTGCCCAGGCGATCGCCGCGGCCGAGCGGGACCTGGGCCGGGCCCTCGAGCGCAAAGCGGATTCCGAAAAGGAGCTGGCGCCGACGACGACCGACAACTCGTCGAGAAGCAGGGCGAGCTGGCCGATGAAGTCGCGGCGCTGGCGGACGTCCTCAGGCAACTGAAGATGGCCGCGGCCGAGGAACAGCAGGAGCTGGCCCAGACCATTGGCCGCGCCACCAAGAGCAACGCACCCGAGGAAATCGAGGAGTCGATGCGACAGAACGCCACCGCCATCGGCGAGGGCCACGCCGTCGTGGCCGCCCGGTCGGCCGATCGCGCCGCCGGCCAGCTTGACGCGCTGGCTCAGGACCTGGAATCCGTTCGCCGGGCCGCGATTCAGCCTCAGCTCGAACGCCTGCTGGCTGCCGAAAAACAGGCCGCCGAACTGCAGGAACGGCTCCGCTCGGTGCGACAATCCTCGCAAAAGGCCGAGGCCGAGAAGGCGATCTCCGACCTCGCCCGTCTCGTCGAGAACCTTGCGCCCGGCGAAGGGCCCCTGCGGCAGGCCGCCGACAAGCTGGCTGGCGCCACCCTGGGCAGTGCGGGCGGCTGGACGCGAAATGACAGGATCGAGCCAGGCCATGTGGGCTACTTCGTCCCTCCGATCGCCTACACCGAAGGCTTGAGAACAGTGGCTCTGGCCCTGCAGGCGAAGATCCAGGAAATCATGCTCGACAACGCACTGGTGGAGCGGAACGGACCGGTGCCGCCCCAGTACAAAAACCTGGTCGACGATTATTACCGGGTCCTCTCTCAAGACCTGCGCTGAAGTAAGCTTGCCGTTCATTTACTAACCACGGAAAACACGGAAACACGGAAGAATTGAGAGTCAACAGGATTGCATCGCAGCGTTATTAAATGAATCGCTGTCCTTTAATTTACGTTTTCATCCCGAATCGATTTGTCTTTTTATTTTTCCGTGTTTTCCGTGTTTTCCGTGGTTAAGAATGTCTTGGTCACATCCCCATGACGGCCGGTTCTATCTCGTGCTCGCCGTCGGCTTGGCTGGCTTGTTGTTCCTGGCCTCCTGGCTGGCGCCGGTTCGCGGTGCGCGAGGCAAAGGGCTCCTGGCTTTGCGGGCTTCAGCACTCGGCTTGCTGGTCGTGATTCTGCTCAATCCAACCCGAGTACAGCGGACCAGGCACTCGGGTCCGGCGCCGGCGGCGATCTTTCTGATCGACGAATCTCGGAGCATGAGCCTGGAGACTCCGGTCAGCAGAATCCAGGCGGTAAGCCAGCTCATCAGCAGAGCGGAGGCTTTGGTGCCGGTCGATCGACGGCCGCCGATCCAACGTTTCGGCTTCGGCCGCGACCTGTTCGTTCTCTCCAACGCGGAGAAAGTCGAATCCAGCCGTGTCGAGGCCGATGAAACGCGACTAGCCTGGGCTCTGGAGCAGCTCCCGTCTCGGTTTGGTGAGACCTTGCCCTTCGCAGTGTTCGTCTTTTCCGACGGCCGATCGACGGACCCGGCCGCGCTCGATTCGACCGCGCGCGCATTTCGCGAGCTGGGGGTGCCGATCCACGTCGCGCCAGTCGGCGACGAGAGGATCTCGGGCGACGTGGCCGTGCAGAACATCGACGCGCCACGGGACGCGCGGCCGGGAATGCGCGTGCCGATCCGGGTGACCGTGCGCAGCCGCGGTTACGATGGAGAGCGGACCGAGCTGCGGATCCGATCGGCCGCCAAACCGGACGGGGACGCGCTGGCGACGCTCCCTGTCACCCTCTCCGGTGGCGAACAAGCGTTCGAGCTAGTCATCGACACCGACCGGGCCAAGGGCCCGTTGACCGTTGAGATTTCTCCGCTTGCCCACGAGGCAATCGCTGCCAATAACGTCGTACCTTTACAGATCTCGCCGCGCTCGAAAAAGATCCGTGTGATCTACATGGAAGGTGGTCCGGCTAACGCCTTCCGGCGGCTGAGCGAGGCCCTGGCCGAGGACGCGGAGATCGAGTGCCTCGACATCGGTTTCCGTGGCTTCGGGCGATCCTCCCTCAGTCGGAAGTCCGATCCCAGTCTTGGCTATCCTGCCACCCGGGCTGAACTCTTTGGCTATGATGTCGTCATCTGCAGCGACATCCCACGCGATTGCTTCACGCAAGACCAACTTAACTGGACGGTCGAATTCGTCGGTGAGCGCGGCGGCGGCTTCGCCATGGTCGGCGGCAATAACAGCTACGGCGCAGGCCAGTATCACAAGACGGTGTGGAACGGCTTGATTCCCGTGGATATGGGTCAGTGGGGCCTGGAACGCGGGTTCGCGAATATCATCTATTGGGGTCAGGGTAAGGTCTTCCGCGTGGTCGTGCCGCCGGAAGCTCAGGGCCATCCGATCTGGCACTTCGCCGACGATCCCGAGCGTAACCGAGCCATCCTGGAAAAGATGCCGATCTTCTACGGCTGCAACCTGGTCGATCGGCTCAAGCCGGCCGCCACGATCCTGGGGACGAGCGACCGGCCCCTGCTGAGCGTGGGACAGGCGCCGATCTTCTCATGCCAGACCTTCGGCAAGGGCCGAACGTTCGCCATGCTGACCGACACGACACCCGACTGGGGACTCGATTTCGAGCGCAAATGGGGCGAGGGGGACAACCGCTACTTCCGCAAGTTCTGGCGAAACGTCGTCCGCTGGCTCAGCGAGAATAGCGGCGACGCCAATCGCCGGCTGCGGGTCGAGACCGACAAGGTCTTCTACCGACCGGGCCAGGAGATCCAGGTCACAGCCCGAGCCTTCGACGAACAACTGGCGGCGACCGACGCTTACCGAGTCGTCGCCCGTCTCCGTGGTCCGACCGAAAGCGAGTCGCAGCCGCTCGACGCGACCGCGACGAACCTGGTTCCGCAGCTCGGAGGCCCAACCTATCAAGCCAAGCTCACAGTTCCTCCGGCCAGCGAGATCCTCGAAAACCAAGGCTCGACGGTTCATGGGCTCGTGCTCGACGTGGTCGCTCTTGACGGCAATCGCGTGGTGGCTCGGTCGAGCTCGCTTCTCCAGGTCATCGACGATCCCGCCGAGTTCCGTGATCCCCGTCCCAACCCCTCCCTGCTCAAGGAGCTCGCGCAGGCCACGGATGGACGCGTGATCGAGACCCACGCCGACCTGGCGGCCCTGCTCGCCGAGCACCGTGAGGCGTCTGTCAATGAGGTCGTCACGCGGTCGCCGCTCTGGGACACCCCACTACTATGGTTGCTACTGCTCGGATTGCTCTCGACCGAGTGGATCCTCCGCCGACTGAGAGGGCTGGCATGACCCACGGATTGGCAACGAAAATGCGGAGATGTGCGCCAAAGATCCTCGGGTATCGTTCAAGTCACGTTGATCGATGTTCTTAAAAGCATTCACCCGGAATGGAACGATGAGCTGGTCACCCGCTATTGACAGTCGTTTCGCTTTTGTGCTCGCCGCTGTCCTCGTCGGCCTGCTGTTTCTGGCCTTTCGGTTCGCCTCCGCGCCGAGCGCTCGGAGCAAGGCCTTGCTCGCGTTGCGGGCCGCGGCCCTGGGCGTGCTCGTCTTGATCTTGCTCAACCCGGTCCGCGTCCAGCAGGTGAAGCGCACCGGCCCGGCGCCGACGGCGGTGTTCCTGCTCGACGAATCCCGGAGCATGAGCCTGGAGACTCCGATCAGTCGGGCGCAGACGGTCGACCACCTCATCAGCCGCTCCGATGCCCTGCTGCCGTCCGATCGACGGCCGCGCGTCCAGAAATATGGTTTTGGCCGCGACCTGACCGCGGTCTCCGAGTCGGAAAAGGTCCTTCATCCGGTAGCCGACGAAACGCGACTGGTGCAGGCCCTGGAGCAACTCCCCTCGCGTTTTGGAGACACACTGCCGTTTGGCGTGTTCGTCTTCTCCGACGGCCGCTCGACGGAATCGGATTCGCCGGAAACAACCGGGGCCGGCATACCGAGCCCTGGGCGTGCCGATCCACGTCATGCCGGTGGGCGACGCACGAGTCGCGGGCGACGTGGCCGTGCAAGACATCGATGCCCCTCGCGAAGCTCGGCCGGGCACGCGCGTGCCGGTTCGGATCACCCTGCGCAGCCGGGGTTACGCCGGTCAGCGCACCGAGATCTCCATCCGCATGGCCGACGACCCCAAGGCAGATCCGTTGGCGACCCTTCCTATCACCCTCGTTGACGGCGAGCAAGCCCACGAGCTGGTCGTCGAGTCCGACCGGGCCAAAGGTGCCCTCACCGTCCAGGTCGATCCGCTGCCGCACGAGGCCATCACCGCCAATAATCGTGTTCCGTTTCAGATCACGCCGCGCGACAGACAAGCTCCGTGTGATCTACATGGAAGGGACCGGAGGCCAGGAATATCGGTTTATCCAGGACGCGCTGGAGGAAGACCCCAACATCAAGTGCGTGTCCATGTATGTGGATGATCAGTACGTTGCGCAACAACGACTGCACCGGGTCGATGATCCGACGCTCGGCTTTCCCACGACGCGTGAAGAGCTGCTCAGCTACGACGTCGTCATTTGCAGCGACATCGCGCGGGCTTCGTTCACGCCGGAGCAGCTCGATTGGACCGTCGAGTTGGTCAGCAAGCGCGGCGGCGGCTTCGTCATGATCGGCGGCCATACGAGCTTCGGCTCGGGGGGATGGGACCAGACGGTCTGGGATGGGCTCATCCCCGTCGATATGAACGGGAACGGCCCGGCGCGCTCGGAACACTACGACGGCTCGTTCCAGGTGGTCGTCCCGCCGCAAGCCACCGAGCATCCCATCTGGCGGATCGTTGATGAACCGACTGCGCAATCGCCAGGTCCTGGGCCAAATGCCCATGTTCCACGGCACCAACCTCATTGACCGGCTCAAGCCGGCCGCGACGGCTCTCGGTCTATCGAACGGACCTCTTCCCGGATCGGGTGTCGTGACGGTCTTCTCTTGCCAGAGCTTCGGCCGGGGCCGAACCTTCGCCATGGCCACCGACTCGACCGTCGCCTGGGGCACGGATTTCGAGAAGAGCTGGGGGGAAGGGGATAACCGCTACTTCCGCAAGTTCTGGCGAAACGTCGTCCGCTGGCTAGCCGAGAATAGTGATGGAAACGACCGGCGGTTGAAGGTCGAGACCGACAGGATCATCTACCGGCCTGGCCAGGACATTCAAGTGAAGGCCAGGACTTATGATGAAAAGCTGGTGGAGACTGACCGCTACCGCGTCGCCGCCCGCCTCCGTCTCTCATCCGAGGACGAGTCGCAGCCCTTCGACGCGGCGGCTGTCAACCTCGCTCCTCAACTCCTGGAGAAGTGCTACCAGGGGAAACTCGCCGCTCCACCGGCGGACGAGGTGTCAGGATCAGATCGGCTCGACCCTTCATAAAATGGTGCTCGACGTCGCGGTGTTTGACGGCGAACAAACGGTGGCCAGATCGAATCTCGAGCTCCAACTTATCGACGATCCGGCCGAGTTTCGAGACCCACGCCCGAATCCCGCGGTCCTCGCTCGGCTTGCAGAGGCAACTGGCGGAGAATTGATCCAGTCCGCGGAGCAGTTGTCGAGCTTGCTGGGTCGCCATCAAGACGCGTCCATCCAGACGATCGTCACCCGCTGGCCATTGTGGGACACTCCCTTGCTCTGGCTCGTCCTGCTGGGGTTGCTCTCCGCAGAATGGGTCCTCCGACGTCTGAAAGGGCTGGCGTGAAGTGCCAGTTGGATCGAGAATGAATACAGAGAACGCCGTTATCGCCTCGCCAAGGAGTTTGCCAGCCATGTCGTCCTCACGCTTCAAGGTTAGGGTGACCAAGGATTACCTAGTCTTTTGCTCCGGGCACTTCATCACTTATGATGGGGACCATTGCGAGCGCCTTCACGGCCATAATTACCGGACAGCCGTTGAGGTCGAAGGCGACCTTGATGACAACCACTACGTTGTCGACTTTATCGCACTCAAGGATCTGACTCGCGCGATCACTAATGAACTCGACCACCGAATGCTACTGCCGACTCGCAGCCGGCAGATCCAGTTGCACGAAGAAGGCGCGAACCTTCGGGTCACTTATCGCGAGCGCTATTGGAGTTTCCCGCGAGAGGAATGCGCCTTGTTGCCGATCGCCAACACGACCGCCGAGCTCCTGGCCGACTACATTGCCGGCCGGCTACGCCAGGAGATGACGACTCTCGGCTGGCCCCAGCCGCATATCCTACGCGTGGAGGTCGAGGAGAGCTTTGGCCAGTCAGCCCAGGTCGAGTGGCGTCCGGATGACGCCGTCGACGTGGGTTGAGTCTCCCGAATCCGCCGCAGTGAGTCGCGCAAGTTGCTGATAACCGATCCTCCCGTCGTGTAAAGCGGAACCGACCAGGACCGCATGAGCACCTGCGGCTCTCAGAGCATTGACCTCGTCCATCGTGGAGATTCCACCACCCACACTGAAGCATATGCCGGGGTGATCCTCGCGAATCCGAGCCAACAGGCCCTCAGTGCCCAGTCCTCGCCCCGTTCCCACCCGGGATAGATCGAGCACCAATACATGACGCACACCTTGCTCCATGGCGATCCGTACCAGTTCCCGAGCATCCTCGGTTGCCCAGGCACGAGGCGCGGCCATCAGGGGCCGGCCGTCAAACAGGTCGAGGCTGAAGATGACCTTCTCCGCACTGACCAGATCCACGATTCCGGCCAGTTCGGCCGGTCCGCGCACCGTCTCGAGACCAACGACAATCGTACAGCCAGCGCTACTCAGCTCGAGCAAATGGGGCCACGGTAGCGATGTCTCGCACGCCGGCATCAAGCCATATAGTAATAGAATTCTTTAATATGTGATTGTATATCATTAGATTCGGTGGACCGCCTACGATCGCATCGAGATCGGCGATGTAGAGGGTGTGCAATCCCAGGTTATCTCGGATCGCGCGGGCCAGGCCAATTGGTTCGGAAGACGCGTGCAAGATGCTTCGAATCGGTTGATAATATTCGCGTTGGCCCGCGACGGCGTGGACGGCCTCGACCGTCCTTGATGTCGAGCACGGGTATGACTGAACAGGGCATTCGGACGATGGCCTCGGGAAAAGCGTTGACGATCTTGGTTTACGAATGGGTCACCGGCGGCGGGTTGGCCGGTTCGCCTTTGGCTCCCTCCTGGGCAGCCCAGGGAGCCGCGATGCGCCGGGCGATCGCGGCGGATTTCGCCAGTTTGCCGGCGCCATCGGACTCGGTCGAGGTCATCGTGACCTTGGACGCGCGTTTGCCCGACGATCCGGGCCCCTGGAATGTGGTGCGAATCGCCCTGGGAGAGGAAATCGATCGCGTGCGTGAACTGGCCCAAGCTGCCGATTTTACCGTTCTGATCGCTCCGGAGACGTCGGGAGTCCTGGCGGGGCTGACCAGCGATTTGCAGCGGGCGGGGGCACGGCTTTTGGGTTCGACGGCCGAGGCGGTCGAGCTGACCGGCGACAAGGCACGACTCGCCGAGCGGCTGCGGGACGCTGGGGATCGACACACCGTCGACCCGGACGATCGACCCCGCCCTGGGTTTGCCCGCCGACACGGAGTTTCCGGCTGTCCTCAAGCCGGTCGATGGCGCCGGATCGGTCGACACGTTCTTGCTGTCGGATGCCCAGAGCCTGCCGGCCGATGCTCGGAGGATCCGGACAGCCCTGCTGCAGCCGTACGTCGCCGGCGAGCCGATGAGTGCGAGCTTCCTGGTGGGAGATGACCGGCGGGCCTGGCTGATCGGCGTGGGCCGTCAGCGCATGGCGCGTCAAGGACGCTCGGTTCGAGTACCGAGGGGGCACGATCCCGGCACTCTCCGGCCGCGATGTGGAACCGCTTCAAACGGCGGTCGAGTCGATTGCGGGCCTGCGCGGATTTGTCGGTGTCGATTTCATTTGGGATACGGCAAGGCAGCACGCCACACTTCTGGAGATCAACGCGCGACCGACGACCTCGTACGTCGGGTTGAGCCGGCTGTTGCCTCCCGGCCGTCTGGCCCGGGCGTGGCTCGATGCCTGCTCGCCGACGGCCGGAGTCCTCGAACATCTCATCAGCCTGGCAGAGATCGTTCATGGACGACATCCCCTTTCATTCGACGCCGAGGGTCAGTTGGATTTCCCCTGGCGAGGGAGTCTTGGCATGAGTAATAAGCCGACGGGTTCGGACGATAATCCCTGGATTGCGCTCGATATCGGCGGGGCCAATATCAAGATCGCCCACAGTGAAGGCGCGGCCAGGAACGTGCCTTTCGAGGTGTGGAAGCGCCCCGACGAGCTGGGTCACGCCATTGCGACCGCGGTGGCGACTCTGCCGTGGAGCGACCAGGTTGCCGTCACCATGACGGCCGAGCTTTGCGACTGTTATCCCACCAAGCAGGTGGGTGTCAACGCCGTGCTCGATGCCGTGATTGGCGGCTCTTCCCGACGGCCTGGTTAGTCGTCTGGGGAGTTGACGGGGAGTTTCACTCGGTGGCCGACGCTCGCTCGCGGCCGCAGGTCGTCGCCGCGGCCAACTGGTTGGCGCTGGCGACCCTGGCCGCTCGTCTGTTTCCCCGGGAGCGTTGTCTCTTGATCGACATCGGCACGACCACGACCGACCTGATTCCGCTTGACCAAGGGACGGTGGCGGCGATGGGGCGTAGCGACACCGAGCGGCTCCAACTGGGCGAGCTGGTGTACGCCGGGGTCCGCCGCACGCCGGTCTGCGCGCTGGCGACCGAGCTGCCGCTTCGAGGAGTCCCCACCGGGTTGGCCGCCGAGCTCTTTGCCTCGACGCTGGACATCTACCTCACGATCGGTGAGCTCGACCCCGACCCGGGCGATCTGTCGACGGCCGATGGCCGCCCCGCCACGGTGGAGGCGGCCCGCGACCGCCTGGCGCGGATGGTCGGCGCCGACCGCGACGGCTTCTCCGCCAATGACGCGATCGCCTTCTCCTGGGAGGCCGACGAATGCCTGCTCAATCGATTGGCGACCGCCGCGCAGCGGGCCTGCCTGCCGACGATCGGGTGTCCCACCGCGGCGGTTGTCGCCGGATCGGGTGAGTTTCTGGCTCGGCGACTGGCCAAGCGCGTGATCGACATCGGTGGTCCAATCGTTAGCTTGCAGGAAGCCTGGGGCACCCTCGCCTCGTCCGCCGGCTGCGCCTATGCGCTGGCCATTCTGGCCTCGGAGCGTTCTCATGGGCAACTCGAGACTCCTCGACAATCCCCATCCGCTCTTGATCTCGGAGAATGACTCGGCGTGATGCGACCCAGCCTCGCGGTCATCAAAGTTGGCGGCAGTCTGCTCGACTGGCCGGAGCTCCCAGGGCGGCTGACCGCGTTCCTCGACGGCCGGCGCACGAGCAAGCCGGCCGAGCGGTCGGCCCTGATCGCCGGCGGCGGCCCCGCGGCCGACCTGATCCGCACGCTCGATCGAATTCACGGCCTCGGCGACCAGACCGCTCACCTTCTGGCTCTTCATGCCTTGGACCTGACCGCGATCCTCCTGGCCGCGATCTTGCCCGGATCTTCGGCCGTCGATCGAATCGAGGCACTCGCCGACGGCCTGGGATGCGGGACGTCGTTCCCATCCTGGCTCCGCGGCCGATCTTGAGCATGATCGATCGATCTGGGATGCGGATCTGGGCTCGATCCCTTGCCCGCAAGCTGGGACGTGACCTCCGACTCGATCGCGGCACGGATCGCCGTGTACCTGGAGGCGGACGTCTCTGATCCTGCTCAAGAGTGCCTCTTTGCCCGTTGGTGCCAGCCGCGACATCGACACGGCCGCACGGCTCGGATTGGTCGATCCGACCTTCCCGGCGGCCGCTCGGGCCGTGCCGAGGGTCGCCTACCTCAACCTCAGAGAACCGGCAGCCGAGCTGGAGGATCTCCCGCCGTGATCGTCCCCGGTCGCGCTCGGTAGTCTGTTCGATCGCAGCGCGATGACTCATGAAGTCCCCTCTTTTCGCTTATGTTGGCTCGTTTCGCATGGCCACTTGACGATTCGACGCCGCCGGGGCAGAATCACATGATACTCGGTTCGGGCCGAAGCAATTCGACGCTGAACATAGCCGTCGGAGCCGTAGCGTGATGCAGGGTCAAATCACGTGCGGCAGGACCCGACTGAACTGGCAACGCAACCTTTGGAACCATGCATGAGGCAGCGATGTCCAAAACCTTATTGGTTTCCGTCGATCATCCTGAGTTAAAGCCTCTGCCGATCTCACCCAGGCTGCGAACACAACTGGTCTATTTCATGTCATCACCCGATTCGGCCGGTGTTCCTCCCTTGAAGGAAGGCGAGTACTGGATCGCTCGGAAAGATGTCACTGAATGGCTGATGGAAGGCATCTTTTACCTGGTGTCTCCCCTGGACTCGGGAAACGTGACCGATGTCGAGCTGAGCGAAGAACAAGAGGCATGTTGAGCTGGCTGGACAAGAACAATGTCCAGCACGTTCGCGTGGTTGAATGAGCGGTACGGTTGCGCCCATTCACCTTCACGTCAGGCCAAGATTCCGGTGACGACTTCACCGTGGACGTCCGTCAGTCGCATGTCGCGCCCGCCGAAACGGTACGTCAGTTGCTTGTGGTTCATACCCAATAGATGGAGCATCGTGGCGTGCAAGTCATGGATCTCGACCTTGTTTTCGACCGCGTGGTAACCGTAATCGTCGGTGGCGCCGAAGATGGTGCCCCCCTTGATCCCACCGCCGGCTAACCAAATGGTAAATCCATAGGGGTTGTGATCGCGTCCGTCGCTTCCTTGGGCCATGGGCGTACGGCCGAACTCACCTCCCCAGACGACGAGCGTGGTTTCCAGCAAGCCTCGGGCCTTGAGGTCCTTGAGTAGTCCGGCGATCGGCTGATCCACGGCCTTTGCGTTCCGCTCGTGGCCGGACTTGAGTCCCGAATGCTGATCCCAGCGGTCGGCGCCGACGCTGGGGCAGAGCAGCTCGATGAATCGCACGCCCCGCTCGACAAGCCGCCGGGCGATCAGGCATTCCCGCGCGAAGATCTGAGTCGGCGGGTAAGGATCGTCGAGCCCGTAGAGCTGCCGGGTGGCCGCCGACTCACCGTCCAGCCGCATCAGGTCCGGGACGGCGCGTCTGCATCCGGAAGGCCAGCTCATAGTTGGCGATCGCCGCTTCGAGACCATCGTGGCGACCCATCCGCCCCAGCACCCCTTGGTCGAGCTTGCGGAGCAGCTCCAGCTTGCGGAGCTGTTGAGCTGAGGTCGACTCGGTTGGCGTGATGTTCGCCACCGGCGTGGCACTCGGCTGGAAGACAGAACCTTGGTAGGTTGCGGGCAAGAACCCGCTGTTGAAGCAATCCATGCCGCCGGGGGGGATCAAACCACCGTTGAGCACGACGAAGGCGGGCAAGTCCTGGCACTCGCTCCCCAGCCCGTAGGTCACCCAGGCGCCCTGGCTGGGCCGCCCTTGCAGTCCGTTGCCGGTGTGCAGGAAGTAATTGGCGTTGGTGTGCTCGGAAAAGTTGGAGACCATTGACCGCACGATCGCCATATCATCGACACACTGGCCCACCCGGGGAAACAAGTCGCTGACCGGGATTCCGCTCTCACCGTAGCGACGGAACTTCCAGGGGCAGGCCAGCACGTTACCCACGTTGTTGAACTGGGTCGGATGGGTCTTGACCTTGATTGGCTGGCCATGCTCCCTGTCCAGGCGCGGCTTGGGGTCGAACGTATCGACCTGCGAGGGTCCGCCATCCATGAACAGGAAGATCACGCTGGTCGCCCTGGCCGCGAAGTGAGGCCGCTTGGGTGCCAACGAGTTGCGAGCCGAAGCCGAACGGGCGCCGTTCGAGTCCGGGACCAGCTCGGCGTCGACCGTTGCGTCACCGAGCACCGCCCCGAAAGCCGGCTCGCGCAGCAAGGCGGCCAGGGCGAGCGCACCAAAACCACTGCCGCAACGCTGCAGCATGTCTCGGCGGCTCAACGGAGGGTCCACAAATCGTCGGCAATGCATATTGATATCGAGCCCCAGGTCGCTGTCGGGTTCAGTCGACGAAGATAAACTCTTTCATATTGATCACTACATGGCAAAGGTCGGTCCAGGCGGCCACGGCCTGGTCCTGGCCGTCGAGGAACGCCAGGCTGGCGAGGGCTTCTTGCTCGGTCGCCGGGCGGCCGAAAGCGATCATGTACAGCGTGTCGAGCCGCTGTCGGGCCGTTCGAGCCGGGACCGGCCAGGACCCGCTCGGCCAGGAGCCGAGCCTGGCCGGCGACCATCGGGTCGTTCATCAGGGTCAAGGCTTGCGCGGGGACATTCGAGACGTTGCGCCGGCCCATCGTCGAAAATGGCACCGGCGAGTCGAAGGCCAGAAACATGGGGTTGAGGAAGTTGCGCCGGACGTTCAAGTAAATGCTCCTGCGACCATCGCCGTCGAGCGGGCCAGAACGGCCCGGGCCGGCCTCGTCCCTCCATGAAGCGGGACAGGTACACGGGGACGCTCGGCCCATACAGCGTCGGGACCAGCCGCCCGGACGCGCTCAGGAGTCGCATCGCGAATCGCCTCGGCCTCCAGTCGTCGCACGTTCATCCGGTGCAGATACGTGTTCGACGGGTCGAGGCGCTCGGCGACTTCGTTCGGAACGCTGGCCATCCGGTAGGTGCTGGAGGTCACCATCAACCGTTGCATCTCCTTGATCGACCAGCCTCGGGCGACGAACTCGGCGGCCAGCCAGTCGAGCAGCTCGGGATGGCTCGGTTTCCGCCCCATCGCGCCGAAGTCGTCGGTCGACTTGACGATCCCTTCGCCAAAAAGGTGTTTCCAGATCCGATTGACCAGCACGCGAGGCAAGAGCGGATTGGCCGCCGGATCGACCATTCGCTGGGCCAGCTCGAGCCGGCCACTACCGGCCACGGGGGTCGTCGACGACGAGTCCAGCCCGCCCAGGACCTCCAGGAACCGCCGAGGGACAACCTCGCCGAGATTCTTGTGGCTTCCCCGGTTGTGAATCCGTTCGTTCAACCCGGTCCCATCACCGACACAAAGGGCCAGCGTCGGATTCGGAAGTGACGCTTCGAACGCGCGTGCCTGTTCCAGGGCCGCCGACAGTCGATCGGCCAAGGGAGAACCGCGCCGATCGCAGGGCTCCGACCACCTCGCCGAGGTCAATGTCAGGCTCACTTCCTCTGGGCGGTGAGATTGCCGGCGCGGGCCCGTTCGACATCCGGACCTCGTCGACCGCGATGTAACCATGACCATCCTCGATGCGAGTCGTCGCCCCACTAAAATCCGCGATCGCCCCGTCGGCGAACTCCAGATAGGCGGTATGCCCCAGCCACATCCCCACGTCCTGGGTCAGCCAGCGCGGCTCGTCGCCGTGGTTGACGGTGACCGTCAGGCCGCCATAGATCGGGTCGCGTATCTTCTCAAAGCCGTCGACGACGATGTTGATCCTCGCCCCTCGCCCCGCGACCAACGAGTGAATAAACCGGCTCTCGATCGTGAACGTCCGGGATCGAATCACGCCGACGAGCCGGTCCGAGTCGAGGCCGCTGTGCGCCACTCCGGCCGGGACCGCAACCAGTCGCGGCGATCGCCCCTCCAGCGCCAACCGAAGATCGCCGGCGACGCTGGGCCTGTCACCGAACGCAGTGCCCGTGACGAACCAGCCCTCGTAGTTGTCGCGGTTGAAATCCTCGAAGACGACCTCTTTCTCTTTTTCTTTCCGTTGGCTCACGGACGTTGCTGGCGAGATCGGTGCTTTCCGTCCAGCCGCGGTTGCGAGTTGGTGTCGGATCGTTTCGGGCAAGATGGAGCTGGCGTCGCGCAGGGCGCGCGACGACCGCCTCCTTGGCCATATGCAACCGTCTTACGCCCGCGGCCATTTGCTCGGGAGCATCGATCGGAGCCGGCTGATATCTTGAGCTATGGAGGAAGCCCGCCAGGGCGTAATAGTCATTGTTGGTGATCGGGTCGAACTTGTGATCGTGACAACGGGCACAGGCGACCGTCAGACCCAGGAAGGTCTTGGAGATCACGTCGATCTGGTTGTCGATCCGGCGCATCTCGTCCTCGCGGACGTCCACGGGCGAATGGGTCCCCTCACCCAGGAAATAGAATCCCGTCCCGAGGATCGACTCGTTGAAGCCCTCGGCCGGATGCCGGCGCGGGCCGTCGATCAAGTCGCCGGCAACCTGCTCGATGACGAACTGGTTGTAAGGCAAGCCGGCATTGAGGGCCCGAATCACGTAGTCGCGATATGTACCTGTTGCTTGGTTGCGACTACGTATTGTTGGCGTTGGCTACGAATTCGTCAACGTGACGGCTCCGGAGACCTTGACCGGTGTGAAGGGGGGAGAGCAGACGGGAACTTATCAGAACCAGGGCCGTGTACTCGATCTCGAAAACGCTACGCTCCCCCCTTACGGCTGGCAGGTTTACAGCTCCAACGCGGATATCGCGCCTGCCAATCTGGCGCCGGTGACCGTTACCGACTCGTTGATTAATGAAATGGGAGCCTCCAAGCAGGGATGGTTCGAGGTCGAGCACGTGCAATTCGCTTTTGCGGCGCTTGCCGCCGTTGGCCCGGGCAGCAGGGTGCATGTCCGCGATTCGGTCATCAATTCGCATACCATCATGGGAAACAACGATGGTGTCGTCACGATAGAGGACTCAGAAATTTATGGCTCACGGGTACAGGCGATAGCCCATTCCCGTATTTTGCTCCTCAACACAGCGCTCCGAACAAACGAACCCAACCCCAAATGCGTGCCCGTCTTTCCATCCCTGGACGGGAAGCCGCGGACCCGCTGTAACCCATACAACCCGGAGCACGAAGTTGAGTTCATCACACAGGGCGATGGTGTCATTTGCGTCGCCGGCATCGACCCGATTTCCACCGCAATTCGGTCAGGCGATCATTACTCCTTCATAGGCGACGCCATCGTTAAGAAAATCCCGGACCCATCGTTTACCTTCAACCTGCGCTATCGCCGCGCGTCGAGTTCCGATTTCATTGCCATTGTTACCGGCACGTGGACCGAAGCGGGCGCAGCCGCTTGGCCAGCTCGATACGGTCGACCTGGCCGCTGGCGACTATATTGTGGAATTGCGGCTCATTGCACCCGGACCGAGAGCCGATTGCCGTGCAGCGTCCCTTTACCATAACGGCTTTGATGCATTGATTGCCCAGGTAGCCCCGAGTTCGTAAGAGTTGCAACTGCTCCGCAAAACGGATGCTGCGCAGCTGGGCACCCTCGAAAAAAACCGGGGTACAGCCCCTCGTTTTTTCATCGCGATTTTTGCGCGGGACGCAAGCCGTCCGGTGGCGGCCCGCAACGTCAACACCGTTGCAAAAACGGCTGACAGGCTGAAGCCCAATGCCACTTACTTTGCGATACAAAGTGCATTTTGTTTGGCTCCTATGGCGGTGGGAACATTTTCCGCTGGACAAATCAAAAGGAATAGTTTATGTTTTGATGGGTGAGCATACCCAAAGAATCGGTTTTGTTTGACCTGTTTGGCAGAGCAGTTCCGCCTGAGTTTTTCGAGCAATTGCGACAGCGCTTGGGCTTGCCGGCGCGGGGTATCTATTCGCTAGCGGTGGTGGTCTGGTTGATGATGTGGCAGCGTCTGGACGGTCGGGGAACTTTGGTCACAGCGGTGGAGCAGGTAGTGCAAGGAGCATTGGGCGACTTGCTCCCGTCAGAGAAGCGGGTGCGTGAGCAGCGCGTGTCGAGCAATACCGGGGCGCTGAGCCGCGCGCGGAAGCGGTTGCCGTTGGAGGTGGTGAAGGAGTGCTGTGATTGGATCTTTGGCCATTTGATGGGTTTGTCGGCGGACGCCTACTGCGGGGAGTTGATGCAGAAGCTATTCTTGCTGGACGGTTCCTCGATGCGACTGCCGCATACCGCGGCGCTGACAGCAGCCTATCCCTTAGGCAGCAACCAGCATGGGAAAGCGCACTGGCCGGTTATCCGGGTGCTAGTGGCGCATCATTTGAGCAGTGGATCGGCGGTGCGTCCCTGCTGGGGTCCGATGAATGGAACCGAAGCTGTGAGCGAGCAGGGCTTGGCCGAACAGATTATGGAACGTTTGCCGCCAGAGGCGGCACTGATGGCGGATCGCAATTTCGCGGTATTTTCAGTGGTTTGGGCCGCGCAGCAAAAAGGTTGCCGCGTGCTGTTCCGCATAACGGAGGCGCGGGCGCGTAAGATCGCCGGCCCGTTCCTTCCGCCCGCCAACAGCGAGCAGCGAGTGGAATGGCGACCGAGTCGCGACGATCTCCTGTAACCGGTCACGATATTTCCCCCCGAGATTCGCAAGCTAATTCCCTCCTGGTTTGTCAGATTGGTGCCGGCGTTGGACGTTGGGGGTGATGGCGCGAGTGGGACAGGACTTGCCTGTTAGCGGCATTCGGTATCCGGGCGGCAAAAGGCGGGATTTTGAGCGGCCGGCAAAATCAGCCGGCCGGTCTTCGCGTTTGAATGCCCAAGGCCTCCGCTCCGAAACTTCACCAGAGAAATATGGCTCAAGGCAAAAGCAAAAACCCTCCGGCACAGGGTGAGTGCACCGGAGGGTTTGAGTAAGCCGATTTCTCTGGAGCCAGCTCCGTCGCATCGGCCTTGGGCATCCGTTCGGGCGCGACCCCTCGCGGAAGATCGATATCGGGATTACTTCATAGCAGCGCCTCGGTGGTGGCATCGAGTAGCACCGCTTCATCCACCATCTGCGCCTTGCGCTCCGCCGCCAGGCGCAAAGCGGCCATGGCGAGTTTGTTGACTTTGCGCGGAACGCCTTTGGTGGCTTGATAGAGCCCTTGACGAGCGGTGTCGTCAAACAAGGGTTGGGTGACGCCGGCGGCTTTCAACTGTTGCGTCAGATACGCGTCGAGTTCCTCACGCGTGAGTCCCTCCAGGTGGTAATGCACGCCGATGCGCTGACGTAGCGCCTCATGCATCTGGAGCGACAGGGTGCGGCGCAGCAACGGCTGGCCGATGAGCAGCAGTGTGAGATAGCGCGAGGAGTCCATGTCGAAATTCAATAACAGCGGTAGTTGCTCAAGCGCCGGATGCGGCAATAGATGCGCTTCGTCGCAGATGAGAATGGGATGTTGCTTTTTACTCTGGTTCAATCGCACGATGGCATCGGCGATCTGCCGCACCAGATCGCCACGAAAGTGCGCGGGCTCAAGATCCAATGCCAGGGCAATCTGGCGCAGTAAGTCGAGCGCCGAGCCGTTGGCGAAGTGGACATAGAGAATCTTATAGAGACTCGGGTTCAGCGAAGTGGTAAACACGCGCGCGGCAGTGGACTTGCCGGCGCCCACTTCCCCGGTGAGCAAGCCCGCGCCGGGATGCTTGGTGAGAAACTCGAACCGTGTCTTGACCTGCTGCCAGGCGGCGGAAGCGAACAGTTGTTTGGCGTCGGGACAGTCGGAGAAAGGCGTCTTCTTGAAGCCGAAGTAGGATTCCCACATTACCGGTAAGTCCTTCCGTTGACGACTGCGTCCACCAGACGAGCCGCGCCCTCCAGTTTGCCGTCGCAATAGACTTCCACGTGCTCCAGATCGAGCGGGTCGAAGCGTACCTCAATGCGTTTGCCGGCCAACTGCGGCGGCGCTTCAAAGAACCGATTGCGCAGCAGGAAAGTGGAGTCGCGGCGTACCAAGCGGTCCACGCGATGAAAGAAGAGACGACGCATGTCGGTAGCGGGTGGCAGTTGCCGGACCTGTGCGATATCGCGCTGCCAGCGAAGGAGCGGTGTGGTTTGGAGCGCACTGTGTTCGCGGCGGTGATAGATGGTATCGAGCCAGTGCCAAAGCCGCTCGTTTAACTGCTCGATCGACAGCAGCGCTTTGGGATCGAGCGAGGCGAGAAACTGCTCGCGGACCGAACGGAAGAAACGTTCGATCTTGCCGCGGCCCTCAGGCTGATAGGGCGGGGTATGAATGATGAGGATACCGATGGAGGCGGCGATGCGCGCCAACTGCGGCGAGCGATAGATCTTGGCATTGTCCATGTAGAGGCGCGTCGGAACACCGCGCGCGGCGATGGCTTGCCGCAGGCAATCGAGGAACGAATCCAGACCCTGATTGGGATAGAACTGCGCGTGTGGAATCAGGCGGCTGGCATCATCGAGCGTGGCCTGGAGGAAGACTTGTATTTTGCCGCCGCCAGTGCGTTGCACCCAGGGGCCAAACAGCATATCGGACTGCCAGGTCTGATTGGCAAACTCAGCTTCGTACTTTTTGTGCGCGGCTTTGTCGAGCAGCAAATCGCGTTCGGTGAGTCCGCGGGCACGCAAAAAGCGGTAGAGCGTGGAGGCCGAAAGGCCATCGGGCTGATCCTGCTCGTTCGCCGATGCCAACTCGCGCAGTAGCGCGGTACCGGTGCGATGGGGATTGGCGCGCTTAAGACGCTCGATGAGTTCGGCAGTTTCCGGTGCGATGGCGCGCTGTTGACCGCGATCCTGGCGAGGTTTGGGGGTAAGTGCCGTGAGTCCATTGCGGCGGTACCGCAAAGTCCACTCCAGCAAGGTGTCCACTGAAACCTGACGGCGGGTGGAGTTCGGAATGTCGTAAAGGCGCGCGGCGATCTCCTGGGCGCGCCGCGTCAGTTCGCCGCGCGGCAACGTTTCCAGCACGAGCGGGGCGATGAGGCCATAGCGGAACAAGGCGGTTTTTTCGGCTTTGTCGTCGTTCATCGAGGTTGGTTTTTCTCCCTGTTTTCGAGCGTAGGGCGAAAGGCGCGGGGAGGCCATGCAAATGGTGTGTGGGGCGGCTCAGGCGGGCGAGGAGACGGGATGCAGTGAGGCGCGGCGACCGTCGGGAGCCAGCGAACGCGGCCAACCCAACAGGTGCTGGCGCAGGCCGGTGAACAGGAAGCGATGAGCGGGAATCCAGCCGGAGGATTGGAGCATGGCGAGCGCACGGCGAACGAAGTCGGGAGCGGGTACGGGCTTGGTCAACGCGGCCAGTGCGACGCATAAGGTTTGGGCTTGCGCACGGAAGCGGCGCAACCAGAACTGGCCACGCTGGTAGGGCGAAGAGGTGGGCAGAGATGCGGCGAGCGTCTTGGCTTCCAGGAGCCGCGCCACGAGAAACAGCGCGATCACCGCAATGCTGGAACGAAGGTAAGGAAGTGCGAACTCGGGCAGCAGCGAGACGGTGCGGCGGCAGACTTGGCATAAGTAGCGGCGCACGCGGACCGAGCCGTCGAAGGTGGCGTCGACGATCGTGCGCGTGTAGAAGCCGTGCGCGGTGAGCGGACGTTTCGCCTGGCACCGCGGACAATGCGTGGGTCGATGCTGGTTCGGGTCGCCGAGTTGTTTCAGATACTGCTGCACGGAGCCGGTGAAAGGGTGTAGGATCTGCATTGGTAGGATCTGCCTCCGGGAGCTCGAACTCCCAAGGTTCGTTCTGCGCAGCGGGAGGGTTCTTGGGCTGGTGAAACCTTGGGAACTCTCCCGCACACACATCGATCCTACATGCGAAAGCCAGCGGGCTAAGAAGGGATGGATTGGAGCGCGACCGGGCCGGCTCGCCAGGTGCCTCAACTTCGGACCGCGCGCCGGGTCAAAATGCTGCCGGGAAGGGGCGGCCCTAATGTGAGAAAAACTGCCTACTAAGAGGGGGAATATCGCGACCCGTTACAGCGCCGCAAACTGGACTCTGCCTGAGTTGTTAGGGCCGGGATAAAGGGGAGCCACTTTCGGCGGAATAATCGGGAACCACTACCGCCGACTTTCGATTTCCAGGCACACCCGACCTTGCCCGCCGAGACACGGCAGGGGTGAGGAGCGAGTTTTTCGTGCCTATCTGTCGATTACAAACGGCTATCCTCCAGCACCTCAACATGAGCATCAACGCTTGATTTCGATACTCTGAATTGGCCCACTTCGATACTGTAATTTGGACCCCTTTGATACTTTCATTTGGCCCACTTTGATAGCCTGATTTGGCCCCCCCTGCAAACCATAAACCGGATATCCTGTTTCGGGCGTACAGCCCGAAGGGAGACGGTTTGAACAGGAGAAAAGACGTGGAGCTATTTGAGACGATCCGACGGGAGTACCAGTTCGGAGCCGGAACGATCAAAGGAGTGGCGCGGAAGTTGGGGATTCACCGGCGCATGGTGCGGAAGCGCTGGCTGATGCCGTGCCGAAGGAGCGGAAAAAGAGTGAACGGACGCGGCCGAAACTGGAGCCGGCGATTTCATTCATCGACACGAATTCGAGGACGATTTGCGGCGCCTGTCAACAGGCGGCACACAGCGCACCGCATCTATGACCGGCTGCGGTCGAGAAGCCGGAAATCAGGTGTCCGAAGCGACCGTGCGGAAATACGTGCGGGAAAAGAAACTACAGGTTGGCTTGATCCATCGGGAGACTTTCGTGCCGCAGTCGTATTCGTGGGGCCAGGAAGGTCAGGTGGACTGGTATGAGATGGTGGCCGAACTGGGCGGGGAGCGGCGGACCTTTGCAGATATTCTGCCTGCGCAGCATGGGCAGCGCCGGGGCCTTTCACCAGGCCTATCCACACGCCAGTCAGCAGGCATTCTTAGAAGCTCACGAGTTGGCATTCCATTATTTCGGAGGCGTCTTCCATCTGTTGCGGTATGACAATCTTCGGTCGGCGGTGCAACGCATCTTGCGTGGGTCGCAACGGGAGGAGACAGCACGCTTCATCGCCTTTCGTTCGCACTGGGGCTACGAAGCGGAGTTTTGCAACCGGGCACGCGGCAATGAGAAAGGTGGTGTCGAGGGAGAAGGCGGCTTCTTCCGGCGGAATCATCTGGTGCCGGTTCCGGCGGCGCGGGACTATGCGCACTTAAACGAGCTGTTGCTGGAAGGTTCTAAAAAAGATAAACTTCGTGTGGTCGGAGATCGCTCGCTGAGTGTGGGGGCAGCAATGATCAGGGAGCGGGAGACATTTGTTGCCGCTGGTCAAAGAGGGCTTCGATCTGGCGGCGGTACGCTTTCCGACGGTGAACACCAGCGGATGCGTGAAAGTGCTCACGAACTTCTATTCGGTTCCAGTAGCGAAACGGTGGGAACCGAGGTTCAAGCTTAAGGTGCACGCTGCCTACGTGGAGGTTGGTCGCAGGGCAAGTGCGTGGCGCGGCATGAGCGCTGCTTCGGGAGGCGGCAGAAAGTGCTGGATTTAGAACATTACCTGAACGTGCTGGAAAAGAAGCCGGGGGCGCTGGCTGGATCAACTGCATTGGAGCAATGCCGGGCGCAAGGACGGTGGCCGGCCAGTTACGACCGCTATTGGGAAGTTCTCAAGCAACGGCAAGGCAAGCCGGCTGGAACGCGGGCCATGATTGAGATCCTGCTGCTCGGCCAGCAGCATGGCGCTGAGCGGCTGAGGCAGGTGATTGAAGAAGCGCTCCGCCTGGGCTGTTCGGACGTAGCTGCCGTGCGGTACCTATTGACCGCAGACCAACTGACGAAGAACCAACCGGAGGCGATAGAACTGGTGGATTCACTGCTTTCCTATGAACGGCCGCTGCCGACCACGGAGGCCTATGATCAACTGCTGTTGCACGCGCCGGTCGGGGAGGTGATGCAATGAGTGGCGAGAGAAGCACGATGGAAGCCGCGGCGATCCGCGAGCTTTGTAAGCCACTGCACCTGCCGACCGTAGCCACACAGGCATTGCGGATGGCGGAACAGGCTGCCAAGGAGAAACTAAATCATCTCGGTTATCTGGAAGCGCTGTTGTCATCTGAAGTCGAGGAGGGGGCGACAGATGGCAAAGCTGATGCC
>CAWAAW010000043.1:0-175471 GCA_963779785.1 uncultured Planctomycetota bacterium | reverse complement strand
GAGATTGCCAGCCTCGAGAATGAAACCGACCCCGTAGAGAGGGCGCGAGCTTTGGCTCTTGAGGATGCCTCAAATCCGTTTGACCTGGAGCGGGGCCCGCTGCTTCGAGCAACCCTGCTGCGTCTGGGAAGTAACCGCCACGCGCTGCTGTTCAACCTTCATCACATCATCGCGGATGATTGGAGCCTGGCCGTTTTCGTGCGTGAATTCATGCAGGCATACGCGGCGTTGGCGCGGGGCGCATCAGCTGATCCGCCCCCGTTATGCCTGCAGTACCGTGACTACGCCGCCTTGCAGAATGCCCGGGTCGCCTCGGCCGCAATGGCGGTGCACGCGACTATTGGCATACTCGGCTGGCCGGCGAGCTGCCTTTGCTGAATTTGGCCACGGACTTTCCGCGTCCGCCGATAAAGACATACCGCGGCCGCTCGAGGCCATTCGTTCTTCCGGCTGCGCTTGCAGAAGAGCTGAACGAATTGGCGAAGCGTCACCAGGCGAGCCTTTTCATGCTGCTCGTTTCGGCCGTGCAGGTGCTGCTTCATCGGTACACGGACCAGCGCGATCTCATTGTCGGATTTCCTATCGCCGGCCGAAACCACCCCGATCTCGAGGACCAGATCGGCTTCTATGTGAACCTGCTCCCCCTGCGCGCGGATATTGACCCGGACGCGCCGTTCACGGCCCTTCTGGCACAAGTGCGCGGCACCGCATCCGAAGCCTACGAACACCAGGCGTACCCGTTTGACAGGATTGTCGACGACCTTGCGCTGGCTCGCGACGTCACTCGATCACCTCTGTTTGACGTCGTCGTGGTCATGCAGAACGTCGACCCATATTCACTGGCGCTCGACGGCGTGACGGCGGGGCCGCTGGTGGACGACTATGGCACGAGCAAGTTCGACCTGGCGTTTCATTTTGAGGAGCGCGCAGGCACCCTGCAGGGCGCCATCGTTTTCAATACCGATCTTTTCGCGGACGAGCGTGTCGCGCACATGGAGCGACACCTTCAGGTGCTGATGTCCAGCATCGTGGCCGATCCGGCTCTGGCTGTCGGAAGGCTCAATATGCTTGCGCCCGAGGAGCTCAGGCGGCTTCTGGCGGCCGCGAATCCGGCCCCGGCGGCCTTTGCGCGAAGTGCAACACTAGTGGACTTGTTCGAGGCGAAAGCGGCGGCCCCCCGGCGGCGGCGGCGGTGACGTTTGGGGCGACAAACCTTACCTACAGCGAACTCAACGCCCGCGCGAACCGGCTAGCGCACCGTTTGCGGGCGGTCGGCGTCGGGCCGAATGTGCTGGTTGGCGTGTTTTTCGAGCCGTCCGTTGAACTGGTGACAAGCATCCTCGGGGTTCTCAAGGCCGGCGGCGCCTACGTGCCGCTTGATCCGGTCTACCCGGCCGAGCGGCTGGGTTTCATGCTGGCGGACGCGCCAGTGCCGGTGCTTCTGACCACGGCCGCTCTGGCTGAAGCGCTGCCGGCGCAAGCGGCGAAGATCATCCGGCTGGACGCCGACGCCCCCGCGCTGGCAGGGGAGAGCGACGCGAATCTCCCACCTCAAGCTGGCCCGGGCCACGCGGCCTACGTCATTTACACATCAGGCTCCACAGGGCGCCCGAAGGGCTGCGTTGTGTCGCATCATAATGTCGTGCGCCTTTTCGCCTCGACCGAGGCGTGGTTCCGGTTCGACTCACGCGACGTTTGGACCCTGTTCCACTCGGCGGCGTTTGATTTTTCGGTCTGGGAGCTATGGGGCGCGCTGCTCTACGGCGGGCGTCTGGTGGTCGTGCCGCGCATCGTCAGTCGCGCGCCGGAGGCGTTTCTGGCGCTGCTTCGCACCGAGCGCGTCACCGTGCTCAATCAGACACCTTCGGCGTTTCGGCAGCTGATGGAGGAGGACGAGCGGGAGGGCCGGAGCGATCCGCTCGCGCTGCGATATGTGGTGTTTGGAGGGGACTCGCTAGACGTATCGGGACTGCGCCCGTCGTTCGATCGACACGGCGACGTCCTCCCGCAGCTCGTCAACATGTACGGCATCACGGAGACGACGGTGCACGTGACCTACAGGCCGCTCACCGAGGGCGGATTGCGACAGCGAGCGCAGTGTCATCGGAAGGCCGCTGCCCGATCTGCAGCTGCACGTGCTCGACGGCTTTCTGCAGCCGGTTCCGGTGGGGGTGCCGGGCGAGCTGTTTGTCGGAGGGGCCGGCGTGGCGAATGGCTACTTGTGGCGCCCCGAGCTCACCGCAGAGCGCTTCCTGCCAGATCCGTTTGGCGGTGAGGCGGGTTCCGTCCTGTACCGATCTGGGGACCTCGCGTGCCGACTTCCCAACGGCGACCTCGAATACCTTGGACGTGTCGACCAGCAGGTGAAGATTCGCGGCTTCCGCGTCGAACTGGGCGAGATCGAGGCAGCGCTGGCAGCGCACCCGTCCGTGGACTCGGCGCTCGTCCTCGTCCGCGAAGACCGGCCGGGTGACCGCCGGCTCGTCGCCTACGTCGTATTGCGCTCCGCCGGGCCAGAGGAGGCGAACCTGCGCGCGCATTTGAGGCAGCGGATGCCCGACTACATGGTGCCGGCGGCCATCGTACTGCTCAAGGGTTGGCCCCTGACGCCGCACGGCAAGGTCGACCGGCGCGCGCTGCCAGCACCGGAGGCGGGGCACACGGGCGACGCGGGCACGTTTGCGCCGCCTCGCGATGAGCTGGAGATCATGATCGCCAGCCTTTGGGCCGAGGCCCTGGGAGCGGAGCGCGTTGGTGTGAACGAGAATTTTTTCGACCTCGGCGGACACTCGCTGCTGATCGTACAGCTGCACCGGCGGTTGCGAGAAGCGCTCGGGCGCGAGCTTTCAGTCGTGGATTTGTTCAAGTATTCCACCGTTGCTGCGCTCGCGGCGTTCCTGCGCGAGCGGCCGGCTGTTACTGCGGCGGCCGAGGTGGCCAAGGTCGACGAGGCCCGCGCCCGCGCCCGCCGGCAGCAGGAGGCCCGGCGGAGCCGCCGGCAGGGCGGCCGCGCATCATGAACGAAGAATCAGCCAGCTCAGCCGCCGTGTCCGAAGGCGTTGCCATCGTGGGTCTTGCCGTGCGCGTGCCCGGTGCCAATTCGGTCGAGGGGTTCTGGCGCAACCTGCGCGCGGGCGTCGAATCGGTCACGTTCTTCACCGACGCCGAGTTGCGGGCGGCGGGAGTGCCGGCGGAGCAGCTGGCAGACCCCCGTTATGTGCGGGCGAACGGCGTGCTGAACGGGGCGGAGGAGTTTGATGCGGCGTTCTTCGGGCTCACGCCGCGTGAAGCCGAGGCGACGGATCCCCAGCATCGGGTGCTCCTTGAGCTTGCGTGGGAGGCGCTGGAGCGCGCGGGATACGATCCGGCGGCCACGGGCGCCCGCACGGGGGTGTTCGCCGGGGCTGGATTGAGCACCTACCTGCTCAGGAACCTGCTGCCGAACCGCGCGTTTGCCGAGTCGGTGGGCGAGCTGGCCCTGCTGCTGGGAAACAACAAGGATTTTGCCCCGACCAGGCTGTCCTACAAACTGGATCTGCGCGGGCCGAGCGTGGCGGTGAACACCGCGTGCTCGACCTCGCTTGTGGCCGTGCATCTGGCCTGCCAGAGCTTGCTCGACTGCCACTGCGACCTGGCGCTTGCTGGGGGCGTTTCGGTGCAAGTTCCACAGGCGCAGGGCTACCTTTACCAGCCCGGCGGCATCGGTTCGCCCGATGGACACTGCCGGGCGTTTGACGCGCGGGCGCACGGCACCGTCGGCGGCAACGGCGCCGGTCTTGTCGTGCTCAAGCGAATGGCCGACGCTCTGGCCGACGGCGACACGATCCTCGCCGTCATCCGCGGCTCCGCCGTGAACAATGATGGAGCTGGCAAGGTCGGCTTCACCGCGCCTGGGGTGGATGGTCAGGCGGCGGTCATCGCCGAGGCTTTGGCGGTCGCCGGCGTGGAGCCGGGGGAACTCTCCTACGTCGAGGCCCATGGCACGGGCACCGAGCTCGGCGACCCGATCGAGGTCGCGGCGCTGACGCAGGTGTTTGGCGGGCGCGCGCCGGCGGGAAGCTGCGCGCTTGGGTCGGTCAAGACCAACTTTGGGCACCTCGATGAGGCAGCCGGTGTGGCGGGACTTGCAAAGACCGTGCTTGCGCTCGTGCACCGCGAACTGCCGCCGAGCCTGCACTTCGCTGAGCCGAACCCGAAGATCGATTTCGGGGCCGGGCCATTCTTCGTAAATGCGCAGCTCGCCCCCTGGCCGACCCGCGCAGGGGCGCCCCGGCGCGCGGGCGTGAGTTCATTCGGCCTCGGTGGCACGAATGCGCACGTTGTCCTAGAGGAGGCGCCGCCGGCGCCGGCCTCTGACGAATGCGCTCCGTGGCAGCTGCTCGTGCTGTCCGCGCGCACGACGACGGCCCTGGCGCGCGCGGCTGAGAACCTGGCTGCCTTCCTTGCCTCGCAACCCGGGGTACCCCTGGCTGACATTGCCTACACCCTCGCCGTCGGCCGGCATGCCTTTGAGAGGCGGCAGTTTTTGGTCGCGCGCAACGGCTGCGAGGCGGCCGACCTGCTGCGCGAGAAAAGGATGGCGGATGAAGCGGCCCCCGCGGCGCTTATGGAAATGGGCACGTGCTGGGCGGGCGGTGGCGCGCCGGACTTGGCCGCGCTCTTTGCTGGCCAGAGGCGGCGCAGGGTGGAGCTGCCGACGTATGCCTTTGATCGGAGGCGCTTCTGGATCGAGCCGGCCCGGGCCGCCTCCAAGCGGACGAATGTCGCGGAATGGCTCTATCAACCTTCTTGGAAGCAGGTTGTGGCATCGGTAACGGCGCAGACACGGTTGCGCTCGGTTCTTTGGCTTGGCGATGAAGACGTGGCGGAACCGATCGTTGCTGTGCTGCGGGCCGCGGGACACCGGGTGATGGTGGAAGGGGACCCCGCACGGGTGGCGGCTGTGCTGGCCGAACTGGCGGCAAGGGCGGCGGTTCCGGACGAAATCGTGCACGGCTGGTGCATGGGTCCAGTCGTTGAGCAGGAGCGTTTTGATGGCGCGCAGAGGATGGGCTACGAGCGGCTGCTTGCTCTCGTGCAGGCGCTGAACCGCGCGGGGCTCGCGAGGGGATCGCGACTGACGGTGATTTCCGCGGGGATGACGGTATCAAACGGCCCACAAAGCTCGTCAGCACGCGTGATGGAGAAAAATTCGTAGACGAAACGATTACCGACTTCAAAGTGCTGGACAGAGTAGACCCCGAAACCTTTACCGAGCCAAAGTGATCCCTCCCGCCGGCGCCGAACCTACCTGGGCGCCGAGCACGGCGCCTATCCCAGCGCTCGGCTTCAATGCGTTGGCGGCAAAAGCTTGACGACCGCGGCGGTCATGGCGCGGATGCCGGTGGCGATGCTGGGACTGGGCTCCGGGTAATACTTCGACGAGTGCAGCGCGGGCAAAGTCTCGCCCTTGACCTTTGCCGTCTCGATTCGTTCGGGGCTGATCGTGCCGATCCAGAACATGCAGATCGGCACGTTTCCCTCATGATAAAGCGAGAAGTCCTCGGCTCCCATGACCGGCTTTGCGAGCTGAACATTCGACGCGCCCAGTGCCGCGACCAAGGCCGGCACGACCCGCTCGACCAGCTCAGGCGAGTTGATCGTCGGCGGGCGTGCTTCCCTCGACCTCGACGCTCGGATCGGGAGCTTGATGGGCCTTTGCCAGTGCCTCGCACTCGCCGCTGGATCGCTGAGATGAGCTGAAGGCGAACCGGTTCACTGAACGACGCGCAGCGTGAGCTGGAGCTTAACCTCGTCAGGAATGATGTTGTGCTTGGTGCCACCGTGGATCGAACCCACGGTAACGACCGCTGGCTCGAGCGGCTCGACCTCGCGGCTGACGATCGTTTGCAAGTCGACGATCACGAGCGCCGCCAGCACGATCGGGTCGATCGTGCGGTGCGGCCAGGCGCCGTGGCCCCCTTTGCCACGAATCGTGACGTTGACGGAAGTCGAGCTGGCGAGCATCGGGCCCGGGCGGTAGTGGACCGTGCCGATCGGGACCGTCCCCCTTGCAATGGAGAGCCAGGGCGAAATCCGGCTTGGGGAAGCGCGAATACAGACCGTCATTGAGCATCCCACGGGCGCCGTCCACCGTCTCCTCGGCCGGCTGTGCGACCATCACGACGGTCCCCGACCAGCGGTCCTTGTGCTCGGCCAACCATCGGGCTGTACCGATAAACGCGGTCATGTGGATGTCGTGGCCACAGGCGTGCATCACACCGACTTCGCGCCCGGCTTTGTCGCGGGTCTTGACCTTGCTGGCGTACGGGAGCCCCGTATCCTCGACGACCGGCAGGGCATCCATGTCGGTGCGGACCAGCACCACCGGGCCCGCACCATTCTTCAAAACGCCTACCACGCCAAGCCCGCCGACTCCCGTCGTGACCTCGGCCCCAGCTTTCCTCAGCTCCTCAGCGATCCGTTTCGAGGTTTCCACCTCTTGGCTCGATAGCTCAGGATGAGTGTGAAAGTGCTTATACAAATTCGACCAGCTCATCGAGGTGTCTGGCGACCCAAGGATCATTCGCGGGAGGTTTCCCTGCCTCGGTCTGTGCCGGCTCGGCCCTGATCTCAGCGGCGCGAATGGACACGCGAAGCCGTCAGCACAGACAGCAGAAACCGAACACGATCACGACCGGCCATCTTGACCTCGAGTTGCGCATGCGTACCACAGCCCTCTAATCGTCGGCTGACAACACTTTTCTCAGTGAAATCCCATTTGTTTCTCGTAGGCCATGGCCTTGGCATGCTCGGCCTCGGGAATGCGGCCGCAGCGCTGGTAGATGACGGATAGAGCCGTGAAGCTGAAGGCGTCGTCGGGTTCCAGTTCCGCGACTTTCAAGGCATGAGCGATGGCTTTGTCCGCGACGGCCAGATCCGCATAAAGCTTGGCGAGCATCCCATGCCCCAGGGCGAAGTCGGGATCGAGCGCCACCGCCTCCTCGAGCTTGGCGACCGCACCCTCCTTGTCCCCTTGGTCGCGGCGGTCGGCGGCCTGGTCATAGAGTTCGAACGGGGTCGGCATGGCGGCGTATCCTGTCTCGAAGTAGGTCTGGAATAA
The DNA here is from genome assembly GCA_963779785.1 of uncultured Planctomycetota bacterium. GTDB lineage: Bacteria > Planctomycetota > Planctomycetia > Isosphaerales > Isosphaeraceae > CAVRFS01. Next base: position 168,369 of record CAWAAW010000043.1, on the reverse strand, counting down.
TCCCCCTCATTCTAGGAGCTGGCTCGTCCGGCCGCCAGACCCGCGGCCCCGGCGTTGACGGTTCGACCGCCGTACGAGATGATGAATAAAGTACAAGCACGTGGGGGTGGACGATGAATGAAATGCTGACGATTGATGAGATCGAGTCTCGCTACGCACCGGAATGGGTGCTGATCGGCGAGCCGGAGATTGACGAGAACTTGAAAGTCTGGGGAGGAAAGGTGCTCTTCCATAGTCCTGATCGCGACGAGGTTTATCGCAAGGCGGGCGAACTGCGGCCGGGACGTTTCGCGGTTCGTTACCTCGGGCCCTGGCCTGAACACATGGCTCTCATTCTATGAGCGTCCATGCGTTCAACTCAAGTAGCGGCCCAAACGGACACTGACAATCGATTTCCGGACTGGGCAAATCAATCTCACATGAGGCAAGTGAAGTCTCCTCGGCAGACGGCACGGAAAATGCGTCCGTCCAGGATCGATGAACTAAATTGGCTTTGAGGAAGGACATTATTCCATGCGTTTGGCTTATTCTGACCAGGGCCCGGGTCCGGTAGTGGTCTTGTTGCACGGGTTTCCCTTGAGCAAGGCGATGTGGGAGGAACAGGTCAACGGGATCGGTTCGACATACCGGATTATCGCTCCGGACCTGCGCGGCCACGGCGAATCACCCGCGCCCGAGGGCGTTTATACAATGGATGAGATGGCCGACGATGTGGTCGAGCTGCTCGATTCTCTATCCATTGCCGAGCGAATCGTGCTTGGTGGGCTTGTCGATGGGTGGATACGTGGCGCTATCGCTGGTGGCGCGTTACCCCGAGCGCGTCCGAGGGTTGATGCTCTTTGACACACGTGCCGGTGCCGACACGCCCGAGGCCGCCCAAAACCGCGAAGCCAGCGCCCGGAACGATCCTGGCGGCCGATTCCGCGAAAGAGTTTGTTGATGGCATGATTCCCAAACTCTTCAGTGCGATGACCTTGGAGCAACGTCCCGAACGAGTCGAACCCTTGCGGACGGTCATGGAAAACAACACGCCGCGTGGAATCGCCGGGGCATTGCTCGGAATGGCGATTCGTCCCGATCGCCGCGACGAGCTTGCCGGGCATCACCGTTCCGACACTGGTCCTCGTCGGCGAGCATGACGTGATCACTCCACCGGCCGAGGCCAAGTCCCTGGCCTCGGCGATTCCAAGGTCACAACTCGAGGTGATCCCCGAGTCGGGGCACATGGCACCGTACGAAAACCCATCGGCGGCCAATGCCGTCATCCTTCGGTTCCTCCGGAGCTTGGAGGCTTGAAATTGACGATGAACCACGACGGGCGAAACACATATCACGACCCCCGCCCAGTTGAATGGGCTGCTGGAGCACCTCCGGACAATTGGCCGGTTCGCCTTCGATACCGAGTTTGTTTCCGAGGAGACCTTCGAGCCCGTGCTCTGCCTGATCCAGGTGGCAACCCGGGAGCGGTTGGCGGTGATCGACCCGCTGGCGATCCATGACGTGCGGCCATTCTGGGATGTCGTGTGCGACCCTTCAATCGACGTCGTGATGCACGCGGCTGGTGAAGATTTGCGAATTTGCCTGCTCAGGACCGGAAAACTGCCGCGGCGGGTCTTCGACGTGCAGATGGCCGCGGGCTTGGTGGGTCTCAGTTATCCATTGTCGCTGGTGAACCTGGTCGGTCAGGTCCTGGGCATCACCTTAAGTGGGAGTGAGACACGCACGGACTGGCGACATCGGCCCTTAACGCCGGCCCAGCTCCACTATGCGCTCGATGACGTCCGCTACTTACTGGATTTGGCTGATCGTTTCACCGCCAAACTTGCTCAACTTGGTCGCTCGGATTGGGCCGAGGCGGAGTTCGAGGAATTCATTGAGTCGATCGCCCGGCGAGGAGATGAAGATCGTTGGCGGCGGTTGCCGGGTCTGCACCTGCTAGGCCGGCGCAGCCTGGAGATGGCGCGACGACTTTCCGAGTGGCGCGAGGACGAGGCCCGGCGGCAGAACCGGCCGCTACGCCAGGTCTTGCGCGACGATTTATTGGTAGCCATCGCCAAGCGCCAACCTCCCAATCGGCGCGAACTCGAAGCCCTCCGCGACTTCAACCGGCCCGCGCTCCTGAGCCGGAGCCAGGAGATTCTGGAGATCCTGAACCAAGCCCGCGCCGTCCCGGAAGAGTCGCTTCCCGATTCTCCCGCACGGTTCGACGAGCCTCCCGGCCTCTTGACCCTGACCAACCTCCTTTCGGCGGCTTTGGCGCAGTGCTGCGCACAGAAACAAATTGCGGGTTCGATGGTGGCCAACGTCGCCGATCTCAAACAACTGATTCGCTGGCATCTCGACGGGCGGAACGACAACGAACCGCCCGCGCTCCTTCAAGGATGGCGAAGCGTGTTTTGCGGCCAGCACCTGCTTGATGTTCTCGAAGGCCGTCTGGCCCTTCGCGTCGTCAACTCGGCGAGTGAGTTCCCGGTGGCACTGGAACCAATCAATCGCCGCGACCGACTCATCCTGAATTGTCATAAAAGCAATTGGTATCTACAGGCACGACCATGACAAGAACGATCAGTTGTTTCACGAACTGCTTTGGTGCGGCGGGCGTCTGGTCGGCGGTCGAGCGGATTCGCGAGACCGGCATCGATCACCTGGAGCTGGCTTTGCGAGGGCACAACTTCGGTGGGCCTCGTGATTCCCGAGTCGGCGGTGATCACCGAGCAGGCCGCCGACAGCGAGGTCGACGCGTTCATGGAGCATCTGGCCCGGCATGGGGTCACGATCAGTGGCTGCAACGTCGGCGGCGCCGACATCCGAACGAATGACGGGGTCGAACTGACCGAGCGGCGGCTCCGGTTCGCCGCGCGCTGGTTCGGTGTCGCCGTCTGTGTTTCCGGCGCGGGCCAACCGGCCGATTCGGCCGAACGCCGGACGATCGTCGAGCACCTCCGCCGGCTTGGCGACACCGCCGGCGAGTGCGGAATCACCCTGGCGCTCGAGACTCACAAAGGGCCCACTCAAAACGCCGAGGCCATGCTGTCCCTGATGAACGACGTTGACCATCGCCAGATCCGCCTCAACTTCGATACCGGCAACATCGCCTATTACAACCGCGGCGTCGACCCATGCGACGAGCTCGATAAGGTCAAGCACCTGGTGCGGAACGTGCATCTCAAGGACAACCGCGGCGGCTTCGAGGAGTGGTACTTTCCCGCTCTTGGCGACGGCGGAAGTGTCGACTTCGTCCGCGTCAGGGAGATCCTCGATGGAGTGGGATTTGCCGGTCCCTATACAATCGAGATCGAGGGAATCGGCGGCGAGCCCGAGCCAGGACTCGAGGGAAGGCAACAGCGGGTCACTCGCAGTGTGAGGCACTTGCGGGACTGCGGGTACTTCGACTGACGATGCGAAAGATGGATTGTATCCAACCGGTTGGAAAAGTGACCATTTTCTCGTCACGGATGAGTTTGGAATCCCGTTAAACTTCCACCCAAACCTCATCCCCTCGGATCTCGGAACGAAACCGGTGCACTCCTTGGCCGCGGATGGTTGTGCAACGGCCGTCGGTCAGCTTGAACCGCCATTGGTGCAGCGGACAGACCACTTCTCCCTCTTCGATCCAACCATGGCCCAATGACCCGCCCGAATGAGGACAGCGTCCCGAAAGTGCGACCACGCCGTCGCCGATCCGGAACACGGCCAGCCGCATTCCGGCTGCGTCCAGCGACTGGCCTCGGCCATCCTCAAGCTCGTCGAACCGACAAACCGAGACCCATTCGGCCATGCAACCACGCCTCCCGTCATGTCGAACCAACTCGACAAACGAAAAACCTAGGACTTGCGTCCGAGGTGGTGAACCAATTAGATTCTATACTAATGCTTTTCCGCACCAAAGCCGCGAGACGGCACGAGGAAAGGTCACGTGGGACGCACATCGAGGTTGAAACTTGTGCTGGACATGCTTTCGCTGGTCGGGATGGGCCGTCCTGCTCGGTTCAGGCCGGATGTGACCTGCCGGCTCGCTCGGCCCGGATCTGGTCTGGGGGCTTGCACGGAGTGAATCCCGGGCATTTGCATAAGCCGCGAGCCGCGGCGTTCGACGCCCAGGACCACTTGTTTCTCGCCGATCTGACCGATCGAATCCAGGTGTTCGACCGTGACGGCAATTATCTGCGTGGCTGGCCGACGCCCGACTTTAACGTGGATGGGCCGAGCGGGCTTGACCGTCGACCGCTATGGACGATTGTTGGTGGCCGACACTCATCTTTACCGCGTGCTTGGTTTACTCCGCGACCGGCGAGGTGTTGTTTCAGATTGGCGACGGCGTGCAGGGAACGACGCCGGGCCGGTTCGGGTATCCCACCGACGTGGTGATCGACCGGGCGGGCAATTTCTACGTCGCCGAGTACGGCGAGAACGATCGGATCCAGGTCTTCTCTCCCGAGGGCAAATGGCTCCGACAATGGGGCGGACACGGCTACGAGCCGGGAGAGTTCCTCAAGCCTCGGCGCTGGCCATCGACGAACAAGACCGGCTGTTCGTCGCCGACAGTTGCAACCACCGCATCCAGGTCTTCGACACTCAGGGCAATTTGCTCAATTCCTGGGGCTCGCGGGGTGATCGGCCGGGGCAAATGAGTTATCCTTACGACCTGACGATCGGTCCGGACCATTGTCTCTACGTCTGTGAGTACGGCAACCATCGGGTGCAGAAGTTTTCGCTCGATGGCCAGCCGCTGGCGGTCTGGGGGAGCGCGGGCCGCGAGCCCGGGCAACTTTACAACCCCTATGCATTGGCCGTCGACAGTCGGGGCGTGGTTTCGGTCATCGACTCGAACAACCATCGCGTGCAACGATTCCGATTGTGAGTCCAGCCAAGGGAGAACAGAGCGATGATGCTGGGCAACTGGTCGATCACGTTCGGCAATCCTTGGTGGCTGATCCTGATTCCGCTGGTCCTTCCTCCGCTGATCTGGACGAGCTTTCGCAGTCTGTCCGGGCTGGGCCCGATCCGTCGCGCGCTGGCGATCTTGTTTCGGACGGCCGTGATCAGCCTGATCGTTCTGGCCCTGGCCGAGCTGCAGATCGATTCGTCGGACCGATCGCCTGACGACGATGTTCTTGCTCGACGCCTCCAACAGCATGCCCCGCGATCTGCAGAAGGCGGCACTCGGCTACGTGAGTGAAGCGTCCAAGAATCGCCGCCGAGAGGATCTGGCCGGGGTCGTCGTGTTCGGCAAGGAGCCGCGGGTCGAGATACCCCCTGCCCCCAGCGAGCTCAATTTGCTGGGCATCGAGAGCACGGTCGATCCGGAGAACACCGACCTGGGCGCGGCGGTCAAGCTGGCCCTGGCGACTTTCCCCGAGGATACCGCCAGGCGGATCGTGGTGATCTCCGACGGCAACGAGAACCGAGGCAACCTGCTCGAGCAGGCCCAGGCCGCCAAGTCGCTGGGCGTACAGGTCGACGTCGTGCCGATCGACTACCAGTACGACCGGGAGGTCCTGGTCGAGAAGGTCATGATTCCGCCGGACGTCAAGATGGGGGAGACGGTCAACATCGACGTCGTGATCCGCGCCAGCGAACCGACGCGCGGGACCTTGCAGATCTTCCAGAAGACCGACAATTATCGGGCTCCCGCCCTCGGCAACGAGCAGCCGGAACCGGTCGAGCTGAAGCGAGGGATCAACGTCAAAACGCTCAAACATCTCGATCACCGAGCCGAATTTCTACACCTTCAGCGCCGAGTTCATACCCGACAAGGACAGCGGCGATCGGCGGGCGATCAACAACAAGGCCGAAGGGTTTACGCACGCGCGTGGCAAGGCCCAGGTGCTCTTGATCGAAGGAACGCGGGGCGAGCACGCCGAGCTGGTGAAGGCCTTGCACGAGAAGGAAATCGAGGTCAAGGTCCTGGTCGCCCCCAAGATCGACGGCTCGGGTGGCGTCGGCGGCGATCCGCTTCCCACCGATCTGGCCCAGCTCCAGCCCTACGACGCGGTGATTCTGGGCAACGTGCCCAAGGAAGCATTCACCGAGAGCCAGCACCAGCTCCTCGCCTCCAACTGTCATGACATGGGTGCCGGGCTGGTCATGCTCGGCGGCCGTGACAGCTTCGGCGCCGGCGGCTGGATGAACACGCCGGTCGAGAAGGCGCTGCCGGTCGACATGCAGATCAAGGCGATCAAGGTCCAGGGCATCGGCGCGATGGCCCTGATCATGCACGCCAGCGAGATCCCCGAGGGGAATTACTGGCAGAAGGTGGTCGCCAAGGCCGCGATCAGCGCGCTTTCCAGCTACGACTACGCCGGCCTGTTGCACTGGGAGGGACAGGAAGCCTGGCTCTTCACCCTCCGGGCGATCGGCTCGGGGCGCACCAGCATGCTCCGCGCGATCGACCGCATGACACCCGGCGACATGCCCGACTTCGACCCGTTCGCTCCAGATGGCCATGAAAGGTCTGAACAGCGATCCCGGACGCGATGACCAAGCACATCGTGCTCATCAGCGACGGCGACCCAGCCCCGCCGAGTCCGCAGGTCATCAACCAGCTCGCCGCCAGCAAGATCACCGTGACGGCCGTTCTGACCGCCGCGCACGGCAACGACTCCGGCGCCGCCAGCGTGATGCGCAACCTCGCCGTCCGGACCAAGGGCAAGTTCTACAACGTCACCAACCCCAGGGCACTGCCGCGGATCTACCAGAAGGAAGCCCGTTCGATCTCCCGACCCTTGATCTTCGAGCAGCAGACCCCATGGCAACCCAAGATCAACTACCCGATCACCGAGCCGGTCATGGGCCTCACCGAGCGACCTGCCCGGGATCACCGGGCTTGGTGCTGACCTCCCCCAAGGAAAACGAGCTGGTCGAGATCCCGCTCGTGTCGCCATTGCCGACCGGTCAGCTCAATCCTGTGCTGGCGCATTGGTCCTATGGCTTGGGGCGATCGGTCGCCTTCACGTCGGACGCCGGGCGGCGGTGGGCAAAGGCCTGGCCCGACTGGAAGAGCTACGCCGCGTTCTGGTCGCAGGTCGATTCGATGGTCGATGCGGCCGGCCGACCGCGGCAACCTCACCCTCAACCTCCGCCGCGAAGAGGGGCGGATCAAGGTCGTGGTCGACGCGCTCGATAAGAAAAACGAGTTCCTCAACTTTCTGCAGATCCAGGGTTATCTCGTCGACCCCGACCTGAAGAACTCCTCGATCGAACTGGTCCAGACCGCGCCGGGCCGGTACGAGGCGACGATCGAAAACGCCGAGGCCAGCGGAAACTACTTTGTCAACCTTGGCTACAAGGGGCCCGACAAAGTTCAAGGCTTCATCTCCACCGGCGTGTCGGTCCCCTACTCCGACGAGTACCGCGAGCTGCGGTCGAACCCGACGACACTTGAGACATTGGCCTCCGTGACCGACGGCCAGCTTGTCCTGTGGAAGTTCCTGCCGGACGGCCGGGTCGACCTTGAGCGAACCGTGAAGGGGGCCGACCACTTCCGCCGCGATCCCAGCCTGATCAATCCCCGCTCGTTCGCCGCGCTCTGGCCGATCCTTTTGTGGCTGGCGGCATGCCTGTTCCTGGGCGACGTCGCCGTCCGCCGGATCGCGCTTGGACGTGGACTGGATCAAGCAGACCGCGGCCAATGAATGGAAGAAGCTGCGCGGCCAGGAGACGGCGACCGCCAGCGAGTACATGGACAAGCTCAAGACCCGCAAGGCCGAGGTCGACGAGCAGCTCGATCGCCCGCGAGCGGCGGCCCGAACGGAGACGGCCTCACCGTTGTTCCCGACCGAGCCTCCCGCCGGGCCCATCGGTGAACCGCTTCTGGAAGGGGGCGAGCTGATCGATCGAGCTCGCTCGGCACGGCCGGCGGAGAAGCCTCAAGCCCCCAGCATCGCCGCCGGATCGCAAGAGCCCGAGAAACAGAGTTACACCAACCGCCTGCTCAAAGCCAAGCAGAAGGTCTGGGAGGATCGCGAAAAGGACAAGAAGGGTTCTTGATAGTCAGTTGTCAGTGTCAGTTGTCAGTTGTTCGCTTCGCGGAAGACCCGGCAAACCTGATACTCTGGCACTCTTAACAACTGACCACCGACCACCGACCGCTGACAACGGACCACTGACTATGGGTCACTGACAACTGACAAGAAAGGATCGTTGTCGATGGCTGAATTTCCCAGCGAATCGATGGAAGCCCGCGCCGAGGATTTTCGCGTGGCCTATGACCGGGTCAAGGGCGAGATCGCCAAAGTGATCGTCGGCCACGACGAGATCGTCCACGGGGTCTTGACCTGCCTGTTCATCGGCGGGCACGCGCTTCTCGAAGGCGTGCCGGGACTGGGCAAGACCCTGCTGGTCCGCACGCTCGCCGACGCCGTGTCGCTCGACTTCAATCGAATCCAGTTCACGCCCGACCTGATGCCCGCCGACATCATCGGCACCAACATGGTCATGGAGCTGCCCGACGGCCGGCGCGTGTTCGAGTTCCAGCCCGGCCCGATCTTCTCCCAGATCGTTCTGGCCGATGAGATCAATCGCGCCACGCCCAAGACGCAGTCGGCGCTGCTGGAGGCGATGCAAGAGCACTCGGTCACGATCGGCGGCCACGTGCACCGGCTCAAGGAGCCGTTCTTCGTGATGGCCACGCAGAACCCGATCGAGCAGGAAGGGACCTATCCGCTGCCCGAGGCGCAGCTCGACCGGTTCCTGCTCAAGCTGGTGGTCGGCTATTCGACGCGCGACGAGCTGAGCACGATCCTCGACCGGACCACGCGCGGCGAGCGGCCCCAGGCCGAGAAAGTGCTGGACGGCGAGACGCTGCTTGCGGCTTCAAGCCTTGGTTCGCGAAGTCATCATCGCGCCGCACGTGCAGGATTACGCCATCCGGCTGGGCCTGGCCACGCACCCGCAGGGGCCGTATGCCGCCGGAGCGACCAACCAGTACATTCGCTGGGGAAGCAGCCCCCGCGGAGTCCAGACCCTGGTCCTGGCCGCCAAGGTCCGCTCCTTGCTCGACGGCCGATTCAACGTCAGCTTCGAGGATCTGCGCCGCGTTTATCTCCCCAGTTTGCGCCATCGCGTCCTCTTGAATTTCGAGGCCCAGGCCGAAGGGATCGAACCCGACAATATCCTGCTCAAAGTCCTCGACGCCGTCCCCGAGAAAGCCGAGACCCGCGCCGCGTGAACGGAATTCGATTCCGGTCGATGACGATCGAGACCGCACGACTGTCCATTCACCTGGACGAATCAACTGACTAACGACCAACGAGCGAGCCATGCACGACATCTACGATCCACCCCCTGCGCCGGAGCAAGACTGGACGCCTCCCAAGCCCGAGCCCTTGATCTTCACGACCGGCGACCTGCTGTGCCTGGTCGGTCTTTGCGCGGTGCTGTTCGCCGCATCGGTCACGGCCTGGCGCGCCGAGCCCACGCTGGCCCTGGCGACGGCGGCGGCCGGAACGCTGGTGATCCTGGAGAGCTGGTTCACGGCGCTCGGCTTCTTGCACCGTTGTTCGCCGTTGCGGCTGAAGGCGCGCTGGATGATCTTTCTGGCCGCGCTGGTGCCCTGGCTGTTGGGGCTGGGAGTGGCCGTGATGTTGATGCTCTCTCTGTTCTGGATCTCTGACTACGTCGGCTGACCGGTGCATGCCCGCGCCTCGCAAGGCGCTGACAAGTTCTCGACCAAGGAACCACCATGGCCGCTTCCGCCTCACTCAGTCCCTCCTCGACGCCGCGTTCGACGAGCTCCGGCTCGACCTCGTTGCTCGACCCCGAGTTCCTGCACAAGCTCGAGCAGCTCGAGCTGGTCAGCCGCAAGATCTTCGTCGGCCGGATGAAAGGCGAGCGCAAGAGCAAGCGCCGCGGCTCGTCGGTCGAGTTCGCCGAACATCGCAACTACGCGTACGGCGATGACCTGCGACACATCGACTGGAACGTCTACGGCCGGCTCGACAAGCTGTTCTTGAAGTTGTTCCTCGAGGAGGAAGATCTCCACGTCTACACGCTTCTGGACACCAGCCTGTCGATGGACTTCGGCACTCCCACGAAGCTGCAGGTACGGTCAGCAGGTGGCGGCGGCTCTCGTCGTTCATCGGCCTGGTCAATCACGATCGCGTTCTGCTCGACACCTTCAGCAACCGGCTCGAGCAGGGCATTCACGGCGTTCGAGGCCGCTCGCAGATGTGGCGGGTCATTCAGTACCTCGAGCAGCTCGAACCCTCGGGCGAGGGCAACCTCACCGGCGCGGCCCGCGAGTTCGCGATCCGGCACGCCGGCAAGGGCGTCGTCGTCGTCATCTCCGACTTCCTCGACAAGCACGGCTACCAGGAAGCGTTGCGTTACCTGCTGGCCCGGAACATGGATATCTATGTCGTCCACATCCTCAGCCAGGAAGAAGTCGAGCCCGAGCTGGTCGGCGACCTGCGGCTGGTCGACTGCGAGGACGAGGAAGCCGCCGAGATCACCATCAGCGCACCCCTGCTCAAGAGGTACAAGGACAACTTGAACGCATTCGTCGGCGGCCTGAAGGAATGGTGCACCCAGCGCGGAATCACCTACATCTTCACGACCAACCAATACCCTTTCGACAAGCTGATTCTCAACTATCTCCGCGAGCGGACTGGTCAAATGGTCATTGTCAGTTGTTATCGGCGGATCCGTAGTTGGTTAGCTTCTACATGACGACGATGCAAGTGGTTGGCACTTTACAACTGACAACTGACAACTGACAACTGACAACTGACATAACCAAGTTTATTCATGAATCGCTGGGCGGTCACGGACCCTTGGGTATTCTTCGGGATCGCCGGCGCGGTCGTGGCGTACTTGCTGTATATGATGATCCGGCGGCGCAAGGGCGAGCGATCCGGCATGCCGGATCGCGAGCCGGAGCTTTGAGCGGCGGGAGGCACTGAGGTCATGTCCAACTTCTGGAATCGACTGAATGGGTTGAGCTTCCCGTTCGAGTTCAACACGCCGCTGGGGCTGGGGTCGTGGTTCGTGCTGGCGGGTGTGCCGGTCGGGATCATCGCGCTTTACTTTCTCAAGCTGCGGCGCCGGCCGGTCCGGGTTCCCAGCACGATCTTGTGGCGGAAGAGCCTGGAGGACCTGCACGTCAACAGTCTGTTTCAGCGGCTGCGGCGGAACCTGCTGCTGTTCCTCCAGCTCCTGGCGGTGGCGCTGGCGATGCTGGCGCTGGCGGGACCGCGGATGAAGGGGAGCAGTCGGTCAGGGGCAGCGGTTCGTGCTGATGATCGACAACTCGGCGAGCATGGCGGCGACCGACGTCGCGCCCAGCCGGCTGGCCCAGGCCAAGGAGGCCGCCAAGAAGGTCGTTCGAGACATGGACGCCGATGATCTGGCGATGGTGATCACATTCGCGGATTCGGCGCAGGTGATGTCGAACTACACCGGGGATCGCCGGACTCTGGCCCAGCGCATCGACGCGATCGAGCCGACCCAGGCGTCCACGTCGCTCCGCGAAGGCCTTCAAGTGGCCGCCGGCCTGGCCAATCCTTCGAAGCAGATCGGCGAAGGCGTTGCCGCGTCTCTCGGTCGTGACGCCCGAGCTTGTACGTCTACACCGATGGCGGCTTCGCCGACGTCGAGGGCTTCAGTCTGGGCAACCTCAAGCCCGAGGTCGTCGTGATCGGCCCTCCTCCCCCACCCTATTCGCCTCCGCCCGACGGCAAGAGCCGTCGCCACTCGACGGCAAAGTCCGGTCGCGAAACCCCTCGGACAACCTGGCGATCCTTGCCTTGCAAGCGAGGCGGGACGAGGACAAGCCCGAGGTCTATCAACTCTTCGGTCGCGTCCACAACTTCCGCGACGAGGAGGTCGCCACCGAAGCCCAGCTCTATCGTCACGCGGCCGACAAGCCGGGAGATGAAGGATCACTGGTCGACGCGATCGCACTCAAGCTCGGTCCCCAGAGCGACCAGTCGTTCAAATTCGATCTCCCCGACACCGGCTTGACCCCCTATGAGGTCCGCTTGACGGTCAAGGACGCACTCGAATGTGGATAACCACGCATTCGTGGTCGTCGGCACCACGCGCAAAGCCCAGGTCCTGGCGATCACACCCGGCAACCGATACCTGACCGACACGCTCAAGACGCCGTACGCCGCCGAGCACGCCGATATCACGATCGTCACACCCGAGGAAGCCAAGGCCGAGGCGACCGCTCGCGAGATCAAGGGAGGCCGTTACGACTTGATCATCTACGACGGTGTCAAACCCGAATCGAACCCCGAAGCGAATGCGCTCTATTTCGGCGAGTTTCCTCCCGGACCGGCCTACGCCAAGCCCAAGGAGGTCCAGCAACCCGTGATCCTGGACTGGGATATCGCCCACCCGATGATGCAATACATCCGTGATCTCTCGCTGGTCTATGTCGCCAAGGCGAACGTCGTCGACCTCCCGGTCGGCGCGAAGAGCTTGATCGACAGCAACCAGGGCCCGCTGGCCTTCATGGCGTCGCGTGAGGGATACACCGACGCGGTCGTGACGTTTCCCTTGATCGACGGCACCACCCCCAATACGACCTGGTTTCGCTACATCAGCTTCCCGCTCTTCATCTCTGAATAGCATTCAAGCCTTGGGGAACGTCCGCGAAGGGGCCGGCGACGAGTTGTCCGAACCGGGCCGGCCGGTCGCCCTCCATGCCGAGACCGCCAGCCGGTCGATCAAGGTCACTTCGGCCGATGGCCGATCCACCGTGGAGGTGCCCCGCTCGCCACAGGGAACGTTCATCTACAACCAGGCCGACAAAACCGGGGTTTACCAGGCGACCTGGGAGCCCAAGGGCCTGTTGCCGTTCGCCGTCAACCTGTTCGACACGCGCGAGAGCGACCTGGCCTCGCGCGGTCTGGTGCCCGCAGGGGCGCCCGAGAGCATGGCCGAATCGTACGAGATCAAGATCGGCTACAATCCCGTCGTAGGCACCCAGAAGCCGGCGCAGGTCCAGAAGGACATCTGGTGGTGGCTCGCCCTCGGGGCCTTGGGCGTCTTGCTCGTCGAGTGGTATATCTATAACCGGCGGGTTTATGTCTGATCAGAGCGGACGAAGGCTCAGCGAAGCCCCTTGGATCGCAAGAGTTGATCGGCCCAGGTGGCCAGTTTGCCGCTGAGAGGTGGGTTGCGGTTCGTCGTCGGTAGTCGACTTCCAGATCATAGCCCACGCGGTCGTAGGCCGCATCGAGCACCGCCTGCATGTCGAGCTGAGCGTCGGGATCGCCGGGCTTCAAGGGGATTGGGATGACCGGGAGACGCTGAGGCAAACGGATTGGATAGAGCAGCCCCCGAGGCCTCTGGCCTTCCTTCGAAACGTGGACCAGATACGAGTGCGATCCGACCTTCTTGGGGACGCGTACCATCCGATTTCCCGCGCAGCAGGTCGATCTCCACCCAATGACTCGGCGAGCGCATGACCTCCCTCCGCTTCTTCTCGAAACTCTCACGGCCAGGCGAGCCGGGCACCTTGTTCGCTGGACTCAGGATTTCGATGACGTCGACGACGTCACGCGTCTTGACGTCGATGACTTTCAAAAACGCCTCGTGGATTTCCTCTTCAAACCAGGTGATCGCGACGACCGGTTCAGCGACCTCTAACTGCGAGGCTTCGCCTCTGGGCGAGAAAGGAGTCTCTTCCCATCCCGGGCGGCTCACAACCTCGATATCCGGAATCCGCAGTTGCGGCTTGACCGTTTCGTCGGCTTCGTCGGTGACGTAGACCCGTTCCTCGACCCTGACGATATATTTCGGACGCAATTGAGCAGCTCAACAGACCTTGGGACCCCGAGATCAGGTTATGGTGGACGTCGGGCCAGAGGCCGGGATCCTCCAGATAAGGATCCATGCCGGGAAACGGTGAGGGCATCGTCGAGATCCTCCGAGTGGGAGACGGGAATGGGCGCCGACTTCCAGTTATTCTAACAGTTCACCGCCTCGCGATCACCGTCAGCCCTGGACCCAATCCCGCTCCATCGCCTCGCGCTTTCTTCGGTGAGCCGTCTGACGGTCCAGTCCGAGGGGGCCTGTCGCGGCGCGGAGCACAAACCGGCTGACTTCCGGCGGGCACCCGTAGCGGACCGGGTGTTTTCCGGCCACGCCCTCGCTGACGTACATCAGCGTTCGGCCTCGTCGGAAGAATCCGCGGTCGAACCGGCGGGAATAGCGGCTGGGCATGAACACCGGCCCGACCAGGGGAAGCCGGATTTGCCCACCGTGGTTATGACCGGACAACATCAGGTCGACGTCCCAATCCTGGGCTCGATAGAACAGGTCGGGCGAATGACTCAAGAGCAGACGGAAGTCGGCCGGCTGGCACGTCTTGCCGCTCGAAGGCGGGTCCCCAGGGGGCCGACGTTCCGCCGATTGCCAAGACCGTGCCGTCCACGTCGATTGTGGTCCAGCGTCCTTCCAGCGTCTCGAAGCCCGCCCGGCCCAGCTCGTCGACGATCATCCGCGGTTGATGTGACTCGTCGTGGTTGCCCAGGATCGCGAATTTGCCCAGCCGGGCCTCCAGTGGACCCAGGATCGGCTCGATCCAGGCGATCGCGTCGTCGTGATCCACCAGGTCTCCGGTGATGACGACCAGGTCGGCTCGCCAGTCTCGACAGGCGTCGACAACCGACTCGAAGTACCGGCGCTCGAAGCAAGGAGCAAAGTGGAGGTCGCTGATCTGGACGATGTGCAGGCCGTCGAGCGGCTCCGGAAGGTCGGGGACCGCCACGTCCCAGTCGCGCAGACGAAGGCTGAATGATTGGTTGCGCGGCAAGTCGCAATAGCCATGAACGCCGGCCGGAGCCGATCAAGGCCGCGGTTCCGTCAGGCTGAGCCAGGTCGAGCGTTTGAGACGTCCCCGCGATGCCCGTCGGCCGGCGATCGCCAGGCAATTCGCATCGAGGTGAGCGGCCCGACGATCGTGCCGGAGACCACGCACAAGAGGGCGTAACTCCAGAACGGCCACGACCAGGTCCACCATGGCTCGTGAACGTGTTTCCAGAGCAGGAACGCCGACGACGTCCACAGACCCGCGAACATGAGGGCGCGGACCCGATCCATGAGCGGCTCGGGATATCCCAGGCCGCTGCCGATGTTGACCATCAGGACGAAATGATAGAGGTGTCCCAGGGCCGGTGGCACGGCGAGCACCAGGATGACCGGCCATGGCCAGTCAGGATTCATGTGGCGAGCTCTCGATTGTTGGAGAGTCCATTGGCTCGTGATTCTGGTCGGTCAGCGGGTTGGCCGGGGCGGACTGAGCTGGCGGCGAAGTCGCCGGAGGAGACTCCGAGGATGGATTGGCCGGTGGGGAAGGCGTTGAGACAGGGCTCGCGTTGTGAATCGAGCCTGGGCTTTTGGCTTGAGCCCCTTCCTGGTGATGCGAGCCAGACTGACGGGGCGACCGCCGGCGATGCTCGCAGGGCTTGTTCCACGGCTTCCATCAAGCGGTCCGCCCGGAACGGCTTATAGAGCACGGTCTGGAGTCCTTCCTGCCGTGCCTTGACGATCGAGTGGCTCGGGTCCCAGCCGAAGCCGGTCATCAGAATGATCGGCGCGTTGGGCTGGACTTCACGGAGTCGCTTGTAGGCCTCGTAGCCGTCGAGGTCCGGCAATCGGATATCGACCAGCGCCGCCGAATAGGGCGTCTGGCGCATGAGAGCGATCGCTTCATGAGCGTCGCGGGCCGTCTCGACGCTGGCTCCCTGACAGCCGAGCAGATGGTGCGCCGATCTGCGGATCGCCTCGTCGGCGTCGACCACGAGGATCCGCGTTCCGCCCAGGCGAGGCGCGGGAATCGCTCGGTTCTGCTTGGTTTGGGGCGCCACGGTCGAGCCGGCCTTGTGAATCAAGCTGCGAATTTCCCGGGCACGGTACAGCAAGTGGCGGAGCCGGGCGATGATGTCCTCGTCGTGGCCGGCGTATCGGTCCAGAACGGTCGTCGCATCGGTGATGATGTCGTCCAGCGGCAGGGCCAGCTCGCGATTGATCGCTTCGACCGAGGCGGCTCGCCGTACTGACCTTCTCCGCCTCGAGCAGCTCCAGCGTGTTGAGAGCCGCGGCGATGTTGCGGCCGTAGATCTCGATGAACTGGCGGTCGCGGTCATCGAACGCGTCGGGCTGCGGACTCTCCACGTTCAACGTGCCGATGACGGCGCCATGGATGATCAGCGGGACCGTCAGCGAGCTCCGCGATCCCGCGGCCCCTTCGATATAAAGGGGGTCCTTGGTCGTGTCCGGGCACAAGTAGGAGCGTCCCGGTCGCCGCCACGAAGCCGGTCACGCCGTTGTTCTCCGTTCGGGCGTACAACTCGCGGTTCGCCGCCAGCGGGGTCATCCCCTCGGTCAAGAGCGGAATCAGCCGGTGCGTCGACCGCTCGAGCAGGCGGATCTCGATGAAGTCCAGGCCGAGAAGGTCCTTCATGTGGCGGGCGATGTTGTACTTGAGCAGGTCGGTCCGCTCCTCGACCGCCATCTCGGCGAGCTCGTCGGGAGTCAGGTCGGCCAGTTCGTCACCCGCCTGGTGGATCGCGTTGACCTTGAGCTGCTGCTGCGTCTCGTCGGTCGTTTCCCGGGTCAGGGCGATCAGGTGCGTCAGCGTGTTCGACGCAGTCGAACACCGGTGTCACCGTCAGCCGGAGATACCGATTGCCGGCGATCTTCATCGCCGTACTGGCGGGCGCTTTCGAGGCGACCGCCGACGTGAACGGGCACGGTGTCGGGCCCCAGGATCTCGGCTTGACCCAGCGCTTGATAGAATTGGCTGCCGATCGTCTGGATCGCCGGATCGGTCAGGAGGTGGAATTCGGGGTTGGCCCAGATGATCCTCAAGTCCGGATCGACGACCGAGACACCGTCGGAGATCGCGTCGAGGATCTCCTCCGCCTGGATCAGCATCCCAACCCAGCGGACCGCCGAAAGTTGCGACGCATCGACGTAGACGGCCGCGTATGTCTGATCGCGCAGCAGCGCCAAGGCCTTGGAGATCGTGCGCACCGTCACCAGCTCGAACGACTCGGACAGGCAATCGAGGGTCGACCTCCCATGCGAGCTGTCACGATCTATGACCAAAAGTCGAGGCTTTTCAGCCACACCGGCCACCCCTGCCCGCTAGGACAACGCACCCTCGGCCCGACCATGAGCCGACTCAGGCACTCTCTGGTCCCGAACCTGAACACGGTTCAAGTTGATCCTAACTCCTCCCAGATCCGCACGGCAAGACAAAGCTCGCGACCATTCGATCGAGACAATAGTAAATATAAGATTAATCAAATAAAGGAGGCAAGCTGGCACGACTTAGGCAAACCAGGTAAAGCATGCGCGGTCTAAGCGTTTGCCTTGATGGCGACGGAGCGATGGCCTTTCTTGAGACGGCTCGCTTGACAGTCCGGCGAAATGGCACTTAGCATCGGGACAACTGGTACCGGCTCGGGACCGCGCGTCGTATTCCCTGGCGCGAGCGGAGTGTACCGATGCGTTCGACCCAACGATTGACTGGAAAACACGGCGCTCTCTTGGTCGTGGACCTTCAGGATAAGTTGCTGGCCTCGATTGCTGGCCGCGACCTGGTTGTCGCAAACACGATCGGTCTGATCCGAGCCGCCAAGACGCTCGGCCTGCCGGTCTGGGGCACCGAACAGTATCCAAGGGGCCTGGGCCCGACCGTCGCCGCGGTTGCCGAGCTGATCTCGGAACGACCGGCGAAGACGACCTTTCACTGCTGCGCGGTTCCCCAGCTCCTGGAACAGCTTTACGGCCGCCACGTCCGCCATGTGACCATTGCCGGCATCGAGGCCCATGTCTGCGTGGCCCAGACGGCCCTCGAACTACTCGACCTGGGGTTTCGGGTTCAGATCGTCGGCCGACGCCGTCGCGTCGCGCCGAGCCGTGGATTGGGAGTTCGCACTTCGGCGCCTGGAACATGCCGGGGCGATCGTCTCGACGACCGAAGCCGTCATTTTCGAATGGACCGAGACCGCCGACCGGCCCGAGTTCAAGGCGATCAGCGAACTGATCAAGTCGTTGAATCGGCCCGAGGCGAATTGAGTGCGATTTCCACGAAATCCAGTCACTTTTCTCATTGCGGAATTACTCTCAGGAGTCTCAACTCGTGCCCGTTGTATCGCGACCGCGGCGCCCGGCCCTCTGAGCCTCTCACACCGCGTGCTGATGGGTCCTGGCCCCAGTGACGTGCATCCTCGCGTCCGGGCCGCCTTGGGGCTGCCATTGGTGGGTCATCTCGACCCCGAGTTCGCGGCCCTGATGGACGAGACCCAGGAACTGCTCCGCTACGTCTTTCAGACCAAGAATCGGCTGACGCTGGCCATCTCGGGGACGGGCTCGGCAGGCATGGAGACCGTCGTCGTCAACCTGATCGAGCCCGGTGATCGGATGCTGGTCTGCATCAACGGCGTTTTCGGTGCGCGGATGAAGGACGTCGCCGAGCGCGCCGGCGCCGAGGTCACCACGATCGAGCGCCCGTATGGCGAAGTCTTCGACCCGGACGAGGTGAGAGCGGCCGTCGAGCGGGTCCGGCCCAAGGTCGTCGGAATCGTCCACGCCGAGACTTCGACGGGCGCCTGGCAGCCGGTCGAGGAGATCGCCAAGATCGCCCACGAGGCCGGCGCACTCATCGCGCTGGACACGGTGACCTCGCTGGCGGGGGTCCCGGTCGAGATCGATGGCTGGGAGATCGACGCGGTCTACTCCGGCACGCAGAAATGCTTGAGCTGCCCTCCGGGGCTCGCCCCCGTGTCATTCGGCCCGCGGGCCGTCGAGGTGCTTGAACCAACGCAAGACCAAGGTCCAGAGCTGGTACCTCGACCTGACCATGATCCAGACGATACTGGGGGAGCGACCGGTTCTATCACCACACCGCGCCGATCAGCATGAACTACGCGATTGCGCGAGGCACTCGCACTGGTGGCCAAGGAGGGACTCGAGGCGCGGATCGCCCGGCACGCGCTCAACGGCCAGGCGCTGCACGCCGGGCTGGCCGCGATGGGATTGAGCCTGGCGACTGTTCCCGGACACCGCCTTCCCCAGTTGACCTGCGTCCTGATCCCCGAGGGCATCGACGACCTCACTGTGCGCCGCCGCCTGCTCAAAGACTGGGGCATCGAGATCGGCGGCGGTCTCGGGCCGTTCAAGGGTAAAGCTTGGCGAATCGGTCTGATGGGACACAGCTCGCGACAGAGCAACGTCACTCTGGTCCTGTCGGCGCTCGAGACCTGCCTGCGCGACCTGGGTTATGAGGTCAAACCCGGGGCAGGCACGGAGGCCGCGGTCGATGTCTATAACGGAGCGGCTCAGCCCGCGACCGTTGCCTGAGGCTGCCGTGCCAAATTCGGAAGGCGGCCCCTCCGTAATCGGAGGAGCCGGCTTCGTTCAGCGCGGCTGGGTTGCATCGACGGGCCCAAGCCCCTTCTGTTCGTTAATCGGTTGAGGGTCGACCGTCGCCTTCGCACGCTCGGCCAGCTTGACGACTCTGTTGATGCGATCACGACGCCGTTCGTAGTCGTTTAACTCGCAAATCGACCTCTGCGATCTCCACTCGCTTGATCTCGACATCGGCGGACGAAATCTGGACGTCTGTTTCCGCCTTGGCGATAGAAACTTCGTCGACTGAGCCTGGCTGCGCGTTCAGTCAATCGAAGGTTCCGCGCGGCAACACGCGAGGCGACTTGCTTCTGCGCGGTGGCTCGATCCAGCTCGGCTACCTTCCTTTTTCTCTCCAACTGAAGGAGAGCCAGTTCGTCGGCAGCTTCATCGGCGAGTCCTTCCAATCTGGCCAGCCGCAGAAGAACTTTGCCCTGCCACAGCTTCAATTCTTGCGCAGAAATCACGTTGCTCTTTACCAGATTCGCAGTTCTATCGTACTGTATCAGAGCCAATTGAGCTCGGCCTCCAGCTCGCGAATCGACTGGTTTGTCGTCTCTTTGGAGCTTCGTGAATGGAGATCCGATCGACTCGAACCGAGTTCAAGAGGTAGAGGGGCGTTCACGCTCGGCCCCGGACTCGCGGCCGGCGATGCGGGCACGTCGGGCCGGCTCGAGCGCGGTCCGCCTTTGTGTCTAGACGCTTCATGAGTTCATTGACGTCCACCCGGTCAAGCGCACGCTGAGCGCGGAGCTTGTCGAGCTCACTCTCTAGAGCCTTTATTCGTTCCTCGTTCGCTTCTTTCGCCGGATCAATCTGAGGCAGCGTCTTGTTGAATTCCTGACCCGACGCCGGTGAGGCGTCGATCTGAGCCGCCGCAAGATCCGAATTGGTAGCTCCTTGCGAGACCTGAGTCTGAGCGTAGGAGACGGCGACGACTCCTCCGGCCGAGAGACTGGTTGCAAGGACAGTCAGTGCGATCCATTTCAGTTGAGCGAGTTTCATGGTCGTGAGTACTCCTTGAGTCAGAGCGAGTGCCGACGCGGCGGCCGCGCCGGTCGTGCTGGTCTTGAGCGAGCTGAATCGGTCGCCGCCCGGACTGTCGCGGATAGCAAGCGACGGAGGGCACGGCCTCGGTGAGGAGCTGGGCGGGCAACGAGGTGCCGGTCCAGGATTGCGGCAGTCGGGGCGTGGCCCCGTTGCGACAGCCGCCGCTTGAGCAGGTCACGCCCCCGAGCCAACCGGCTGCGCACCGTCCCGACCGGACAGCGCAGCTCCTCGGCCGCCTGGTCGTGAGTTCGCGCCTTGAGGTAACACAACACGAGCGCCGCACGATACTTTCGCGGCAATCGATTCAATTCCTGGTCGAGCACCGGGCCGATCTCCAGAAGTTCCGTCGTCTCGGGGCGGCCGCCAGCATCCAGGTTCGCGACGCGCCGTCTCCCGGCCCCGGTCGGCGGATCGTGTTCGTCCTGGCCCGAACGGCCACGCGATAGGCCACGCCGTAAAGCCAATTTGACAAATGACTTGGGTCCCGAATCGCCGACGCTTTGCGAACGAGAATCAAGAATGTGGCCTGGAATGCGTCTTCCACGTCCCGCGGGTCGCGGAGCATCCTCCGGCACAGGCCCAGCACCATGGGACCATGCAGGTCGACCAGTGCCTCGAACGCGGCTTCATCTCGCGCGACTAGGTAACGTTCCAGAAGCTGGCCGTCCCCAAGGCCGGCGAGCGTCCCTTCGCGATACAGACGGTCGATCTGCCGCAATACGATCCCTTGATGTGCATTGGCCATCGGTGATACTTCTCCCATCATTTGGCCTATCAACCAAATTACTGCACTCGGGACGCCGAACCAATCCATAAATTCTAGAAAACACGCGGACCGAATTTTTCCGATTGAATGCTCTCGAGCACCGCATGCCGACAATCTCTCCGAAATGATTCGGCTTGGCCGCTTGCAGTGTTGGGCTTCGGCTGAGTAAACTGATGAGTACGACGTCCGTAAGAGCCCGTCGATGCCTATCGAATTGAACATATCGATGTCAAAGGGGGCGGCCGATGCGCGAGCTGGAGAAACCGGTGGCTCGGGTTTTCCGACGGTTGCGGTATCAGCGATTCCTGACCACTCTGGTGTGGTCGTGGGCGATCGCGCTGGCGCTTGTGGCCGGGGTGATCGCGGGTGAGAAGCTCCTCAGTCGCTCGATGCCGGGCCCCGACTGGCTGCCGTTTGCCGTGGCCGGCACGCTGGGCATGGTGATCGCGGCCGGCTTCGCGATCGTTACCGGTCCAAGCCGGCTGGACGCCGCCGTGGCGATCGACCGCGTGTTCCATCTCAACGAGCGGCTGAGCTCGGCGTTGACCTTGCCCGAAGACCTGCGCGAGTCGCCCGCCGGTCGGGCCTTGATCGCCGACGCGGCACGGAAGGTCGCCGACCTCGACGTCGCCGCCGAGTTCGGCCTGCGGCTCCCGCGACGGGCGTGGGTCGTGCTGATCCCCGCGACGGCCGCCGTGCTCCTGTTCTTGCTCCCCGCCTGGGCTCCCCGATCGGCGCAAGCCAAGACCAAGCAAGTCCTCGACTCGCAGGCGCTCGCCAAGCAAACCCAGGTGCTGACCAAGAAGATCGCCAGCCAGCGCCAGGCGATCGACAAGGAAAAGTTCCCCGAGGCCGAGAAGCTTCTGGCCAAGATCGAGAAGAAGACGGACGAGCTGGCCAAGGCACCGCCCGCGGCCAAGGACAAGCTCATGATGGAGCTGAACACGCTGACCGACGCGCTCAAGGAGCGTCAGAAGCAGCTTGGATCTCCCGAACAGGTCAATCGCCAGCTCAAGCAGCTCAAGGAGATGGGCAGCCAGGGACCGGCCGACCAGTTCGCCAAGGACCTCGCCCACGCCGACTTCAAGAAAGCCGCCCGAGGAGCTTCAAGAAGCTGCAAGAGAAGCTCCAGTCCGGCAAGATGAGCGAGGCCGAGAAGAAAGCCCTCAAGGAACAGCTCGGCGAAATGGCCAAGAAGCTCGGCGACCTGGCCAACATGGAACAACGCAAGAAACAGCTCGAGGAAGCACGCAAGAACGGCGGTCTGACCGAGCAGCAATACCAGCGCGAGATGGACAAGCTGAACGAGCAATCCAAGAGCCTGAAGCAGCTCCAGCAACTGGCCAGCAAGCTGGGCAAGGCCCAGGAAGCCCTGCAGAAAGGCGACACCAAGAAGGCCGCCGAGTCGCTGGGCATGACCGAGAAGCAGCTTGGCGAGATGGCCAAGCAGCTCGAGGAAATGCAATCGCTGGATAGCGCACTCGCCGACGTCCAGGACGCCAAGAACGGCAACATGGAGGGCGACGCCATGAACCAGCTCGGCGACGATCTCAACAGCCTGGGCACGCATGGGCATGGGGATGCGAAAGGGATGGGCAACGGCCTGGGCCGCGGCCGCGGCCAGGGCGACCGCCCCGAGGCCCCCGACGAGACCGCCACTTACACCACCAAGGCCCAGTTGCAATTGAAAAAGGGCAAGGCCGTCTTCCAGGGCTTCACCACCCCGGGCAAGACCGTCAAGGGCGACGTCGTCATCGACATCCAGGGCGAGCTCGACGCCGCCAGCGGCCTGGGCGCCGAAGCCCTCTCCAACCAGAAGATCCCCAAGAACCTCGAAAAACACATCCGGTCCTATTACGACCAGCTCAATAAGGGAAACTGATCCGCCGGCGAGTTGATTTGATGTAGAACGGAATTCATTCCGTTGCTCCTCGACTGCCGAGAAACGGAATGAATTGGGTGTAACTACTGGATTGCATCTCATCCAGCGTCCCGCATTTTGCCATAGAGTCGTTGATCTTCGTGCATCCACGTGGAATTCCCAGAAGGCGTTCCAATCTCCGTTGAGATAGGTCCCTCGGAGATCCAGCATCGCCTGCGCGCCTGATGGATTCCAGCGCATCCCTGTGCGCTCCATCCGATCCTTTACCAGATGGCGACATGCTCCTTCAACGACCCCGCTGCCAACGGGATAACCGGCCGCCAAGTATTCGTCATACTTCATTCGACCTCGATTGCGCTCGAAATACTCGGCCGCGTCCCGGACGGTCTTCCGCTTCGGTCCCCTCAAACCACGCTGGGTCGACTGGTATCTCATGCCTCGGATCACCGAGTCCACTTTGCCCTCGAGCAACCTCCTCAGACGCTCTTCCACCCACTGATGGGCCTGCCGTTTCTGGGTCGCCTCATCGAAGAAGCACCACGCCACCTTCCACAATCGCTCCATCACATGGAACAGATCCAGGATACAGACCACGTTTTCGGGCAGGTACTCGCTCTGCCGATCGTGCAACGCTCGCTCCCCGTCCGAGAGGAAGACCAACGGCTTGGTCCCCGTTGGGTTGCGACGCACGACCTCGTCGGCGAGCCAGAGGAACAACGCCACTTTGCCCACCAACAACTCGGCACGCACTCGCTTGTGCGCCGGCTGGGGACGGCGTTTGGCGGCCTTCTTCCTCATGACTTCGTCGATCACCTCATCGGCGGTGCGCACAAACGGATCGATCGTGTAGACCGCACCCACCGCCGCCATTTTCTTCTTGTTGGCCTTCTCGCCCTTGCCACGGCGCTGGTTCGCCAAGCGCCGGTAGCGGGGTCTCGGTCGCCTCTTCGGGGGGCAAGGCTGAACGCACCAAGGGAACCCCTTTGCAGTCGGCCGTCACCACCAGGATCGGTCCCTCTTCCGTCGGTTCGGGCACTGGCAAATCGTTCTGGAATGGCTCCACGTCGCATGCCTGCTCTCGGTTGAGATCTTCCGATGCCTTGACGGTAATCTCCACACCCAAAATCGTCTCCAGTTTCCGAATCGACTCGGCATGAGCGTCGTCGACCACAAATGTCCCCAGCCACTGCTGGAGCAGGTACGAATACTGCCGCCGGGGCAGGTGGAGTTGGGCGTCCAAGGGAACGGCTTCAACCCGGTCGCGGCCGTAGCAAGTCCGCTCAATGCCGATCTCGCCGAAGACCGAGAGATAGGGACGCATGTGAGTTTGTTCCAACCGGGGAAGTTCTTGGTCCGGCTCGGTGGGAGAATCGCCCGCTACCGTGATGGTCGGACCGACGTCTCCAGGACCGGCCATATCCAAGAACGCTTGAAGCAGCCATCGCCCGGCAACCATGAGTTGCCGGAAGATGGTCTCCTCGACCTGGTGAATGGGTTGCTGCTGATCAGCCGCTTGCTGCATGTGTTCGACCAATGCCCAAAACGTCTTCAGCCCTTGATCGATGTTTATCGAGCAAGCCTGCTGCTCGGGGGTGAATGGAAGATCAAACTTGACGGCGGCAGAGGTGGGGGCAAACATGATTCTGGCTCCGCTCCAGTACGGGTTGTTCCGGATCCGTCCACACCCAGGAGGATACCGAATTGGAGCGGTCCTTTCGAAGACACGTTTCCCGAGGTCAAAGTCCTAAGATATTGAAAACTAACTACCTCCGACATCGAAGAGAAACCCGAAGGCAGTAGTTACACCCGAATGAATTCCGTTCTACGCGCTGAGAAACGGAATGAATTCCGTTCTACGCGCTGATCCGCGGCAAGCTTCGGAACGCGAATGCCGTTCTACGACGCTCAAAAACTCAAGGTGTACTGGTCTGGGGCGGTTGAGGTGCGAACGGCTCGGCGTCGTGGCGAATTCGATCGCGATCTGCAAGATCCCCAGATCGTCGAGCTGGTTGGGCTTGTCGGCCATGCCCGTCAGCTCCAGCGGCACCGTGTTCTTGCCGGCGTGAAGCAATCTCGGCGGAATCGGGATCGCGACCCGTTCGGGTGTCTCGTTCCGCGTCTTGATATGTCGGTTCAGATAATCGACCCGCTGGCCATTGACCGCGACATAGGTCTTGAGCTCACCCCTGCGAATCTAGTCGGAATAGTTTGCGTCGTTGTTTTCGCCGACGACCTGGACGACGTCCATCACGACGAAGGCGGGCCGGTCGGGTACGTCGGCCAATTCGAATGTCCGCTCGAGCAACCCTCCTTCGGGCAGTGGCGGGTCGAAGAACGGCGCGGTCACGGAGATCTCGTCGCCGAGGTGGTGCGCGGCCGGGTCGATGACGAGTCGGCGCCCTTCCCCGAGCACGATCAGCTTGCGCAGGCGATCGCGAGGGATCGTCAGCACGCCCGAATAGGGCGTTGCCAGTTGGAGCGCCTGGTCGGAAAGCGGCGATGAGCGCACCTTCGGCAAAGTCGAGGTCGGCCGGGTCGTCGCCGGGCGCTGAACGCCACTCAACTCGGACCAAGACGCCCTCGATCGGCGCACCCTGGGCCGGTGCGCGGCGGAAGTAGAGGCCGGCGACTTCACTCCAGGACAGTGTGATGGGCTTGCCTTCGACTTTCATACTGATCGCGTTCGCGGTCGGCCTGGCCGATCTCTCCATAAAGTTGATCGCCGACGACAAGCCGCGCCTCGTCCTGGGTGATGTCGATCTCGAGGCTGGCCGGTGGCTCGGCGAACCGGATCAGTTGGAGGTCGTCGACATGGCCGGCGAGATCTTTCGGCGGAGAACCTTTCGCCGATGGGTGAGCTTGCCAGGCGGACGGAGGTCAAGCGGGCCTTCGGGTCCTTTGCCGTGAGCCAGTTCCTTGCCGTCGACCGAAATCTCGGTCTGCTCCGGACCGAAACGGAAGGCGAAGCGATGCCAGCCGCGGCGTGCGGGTCAGGCGCTGAACCTGCAAGGTGGGCCCGCTCGGCGACTCGACCGCGAAGCTTTCCTCCGACCAGCCAAGAATCACGCGAACTTGCGACGGGCCGGACGATCCTCGAAAGGTCAGCTCGATGAACCACTGCTGACCGGAGGCGACGCGTTCCGTCGTCGAAGAAGGCCAGATCAAACCGGCCTGCCGCGAGTGGCTCGTCGAGGACGTCGGACCAGCGACGACGCCCTCGGCGGGCAATCGCAGGCTGTGGCGGTCATTCAGGTGCGGTTCCTCGACCAGCGACGGGCTTTCCGCCGATCGTCCACTTGGATTTTTCGAGCGTCTCGAAGTCGTCGAACCAGAGCCTCGCCTCGCCGGGGCGCTGAACGACCGCCTGAACGCCTGGCCGCGGCAGCGTCACAATATCGGCTCTGCCAGCTCACTCCCACTCGAACCGAAGTCGGACTCACGCTCTGGAGCGTGCCCGACAGTCTGAGTGCTTCACCGACCAGGACTCGGAACGGTGGCGGGCTGGCCAGTGAATCAGGGACGAGACCCTGGAAAATGGACGACCGAGCCCGCTTCCAAGGCGAGCGGCCCAGCGGCGGCGTCGGCGGGGAGTGAAGCGGAAGCCGGTCCGCGCATCCCCTCGGATTCGTCCCTCGACGCGCGGGCCGCCAGGACGCTCCAGCGATTCCCCACTCGTCTGGCCCCGAACCGCTGGCACGGCGACGGCGAGCATGCTCGCCAATCGAGCGGCAACGGGCTAAGGATCGCCACGAGACGATCCGCCTGCACAGTTTCACCGAGAGCGTCTTCATGTTATTGATTCTACGACGTCGATCGATCGCCGGGCAAGGCGACCGGCCAGTCAGGCGGTGCGATGCGGCCCATGCCGGATTCGCGTCGCAATCCATTCGAGGCGAATTGACCTACCGGCTCTGACCGCTCCTCAGGTGACTCGACGTCACGGCATGTTACTCTGGGACGAGGTGTCCGCGTCTAGTGTGAACGACATTGCGTTTCTCAGTCTTCAACGTTCAGTTCAAGAGGATCTCATCATGATACAGTCTCGGTCGACTTGATCCATTCCGCCGAGGCCGATCTGGCGGGGACTTCTTGGCCTGTGCGCCGCGATGCTTGTGTCGACGACCTGGGCCGCGGAGACTCAGACCGAGTCAAAAGCGCCGCTCCGGATCATCGTCTTCGGCGCACACCCCGACGACTGCGAGCTGGAAGCCGGCGGGACGGCCGCGCGTTGGGCGAAGATGGGCTACAAGGTCAAGTTCGTCAGCGTGACCAACGGTGACATCGGCCACCATCAGATCGCCGGCGCCATCCTGGCACGCCGCCGCACGGCCGAGGTCAAGCGATGCGCCGAGATCCTGGGAATCGAGACCGAAGTGCTCGACATCCACGACGGCGAGTTATTGCCGACGCTGGAAAACCGCCGGCTGATCACGCGGAAGATCCGCGAGTGGCAGGCCGACGTGGTGATCGCTCACCGGCCCAACGACTACCACCCCGACCATCGCTACACGGGCATCCTGGTCCAGGACGCGGCCTTCATGGTGATCGTCCCAAGCTTTTGTCCCGACGTGCCGGCCTTGCGAAAGAACCCGGTCTTTCTCTACACGGAGGATGACTTCAAGAAGCCGAACCCGTTCGTACCCGACGTCGTCGTGCCGATTGACCCGGTGATTGACCTCAAGGTCGCCTGCATCGATGCTCTCGAGTCGCAATTCTATGAGTGGAACCCGTGGCTGTTCGGCTACCTGGGTGATGTTCCCAAGGACAAGGCCGCCCGGCTGGAATGGACCCGAAAGCGGACCACTCGGGGATACGCGGGCTGGCCAACCGCTTCCGTCCCAAGCTCATCGAGCTCTTGGGCGAAGAGAAAGGCAAGGCTGTCAAGTACGCGGAAAGCTTCGAGGTCTGTGAGTATGGCACTCAGCCGTCGCGGGACGGATCTGATGAAGATCTTCCCCTTTTTCGCGGCCCGATAAACGCACATGGCCACGCAAGCGTGGCCATGGCATTCCGAGATCCGTTCGGTCTGGGCGAGAATCACCGGACGGTCTCGACCGATCACCTCGATCAGAGCGGAGGTGTCGACGCTTGCTCTGGTCCACCGCAGCGGCGGAGGTGATCCTTGTCGATATAGACGACCTCGACCTTGTGGTCGACGTGGTTGAACGGGATCGGATAGTCCGACCAGTAGAGCTCGTCGAAGTACACCGTGCACTTGTAGTGGCAGTGAACGAGCTGGCAAGGCCCGGCGAGGGGATAGACCTTGCACGGGTCGATCTTTTCGCCGATCTTCTCGATCAAGATGCGGACGTTGTTGCGTTGAGTCTCATAGAACGGCGGGCTACCGTTCTTGAACTTGCACACCTTATGCCATACCTCGTCCTCGCTGGGTGGGTCGAGGCAAGCCGCCGGCGCGAATTCGGCGGGAATCGGGTCGAGGATCGGGATCTTATCTCGCTCCTCGCGCTTGATGTCTTCTTCAAGACGTTGTTGCTGCGAGGGAAGGATCGGCCAGGCAAACGACCATCCCGTGACGTGCAACGGCGAGATGTTGCGGAATACGTAATCGAGGCCGCATCCGACGTTGCTGATCGAGATTAAACCCAAAAAGGCACCCGCCAAAAGGCCGCGAACCCAGCGCGGGGTCATCGGGCTCCGGTGCCGCGCGGATTGGAACATGGTCTTCTCCCCTCCTTGGGAACGTGCGCGAACGCGCCGGAAGGCCTCTTGCCCACCGGCCTTAGAGCGCTGGGACCGTCAAGACGGAGCGTTTGACCGATCTTGCCGCCGACTCGCTGCGATCAGACGATCGGTCCATGTGGTCTAGTTATCGAACATCAGCCACCAAGCGAGTTAGGAAATTCTGGTTGCGCCGACAATTTCTGGTGGAACTTGGTCTTGCCGACGTGCTTTGCGGCTCTTGACCGCTCAATCGGTATCGGAAATGTCATCGGACCTGAACGCTTCGATTGATCTGCATCCAGATTCAGGTCGTTTCCGATAGACGAAAAGGCCGGCTGAAGACTTGGTCATCTCCAGCCGGCCTTGGCGCTGACTCGCTACGACGTTGGAATTGTCGCGGCCCGAGATCAATAGGCGAACAATCCGAACGGATAGGGAGTGAAGAACGGACGCGTGTAGTGCTTCTTGAAGTCGAGCCACCAGATGCCGTCATCCCACCGGAGGGTTACGGCACGCCAGTCGAGCGGGACTTCGGGATACGGATAGAACGGGCCGATATTCGGCCATGCCTGCCAGGGGTAGGCTGTCGGGTAACCGACGGCGGACATATTGGGATAAGGAGCATAGCTGGGCCAAGCGTAGTTGGGCAGGCCCGGCTGCGAGGCTTGCGTTGCTCCCGCCATGCCTGCGGGTCCTTCGGGCATGGGTCCGCCGTACCGACGGTCCCCCCGGTGACAGGGCCGGACGGTCCGTACCCGCCGCCGCCATAGCTCATGTCGCTGACGACGGCGCCACGACCGTACGCCAGCATCGGGTTGGGTTGATACTGGACCGGGCGGACGGCCACGTCGTTGCTGACTTGCAGTTGGTCGACGATGCCGCTCACGCCGGCGACCTGCCGTGCGCGGTCCAGCGCCTCGGCTTTCTGCGCGGGGTTGCCCAGCGCACCCGTCAAGAGTGACCAGACCGCCGCTGGCTTGGATTTCGATTCGATAACCCTCCAGGTTCCGACTCGTTCGGAGGGTGCCGGCCATGGCGTCGGCGGTCAATTGGTTTGGATTGGGAGCGACATCCTGGGCCAGACCGGCCGAGGTCATCGCGGCCAGCAGGCCGAGCGTACTCGAAATCCGTTTCAGTCCAACCATCATGGGCGTGTCCTTATCCCGCGTGGATCCGACTCGACCAGAAAGCGAACGGCGTGCGGGACTCGTCGTTCGGGACGGACAATGGTCGATCGTGACTGAATACTCAGTGCATACCGCGAACGACGCTCGAACGAACACTTGACCCCGGTTCGATCGCCCGATGACCGAGGCCGTTCGACTTCGTCTCGCGGTATACGCCACGCGCGTGGTAACAGGTTGGATCGGCTGCGAGACAGAAGTGGTGGCAAGACAGCCAGCCCGTTGATTCCAAACGTCGCCCGAAATATGGCGCGTGTTTGTGGGCCGGTCAAATCGGGGCAAAAAAAAATCGGGGCCGTTTCGCCCCGATGTAACAGAACCCGCCGATCATGCGGAATTTTTCGGCTGAATCCGTTCGATCAGGCCGCCAGTTCCGGCTCCGGGGTTACGCGTGGAAGGGCTGGCTCGGGCTTTTCGGTGGACCCACTTCCCACGGTCATGCCAATCAGGAGGACAGTCATCGTACCCGCCCGCGAACAAGGCAAATTCCGAGTCGTGTCGACCGCAGAGCGCTCCCGCAAAGCCGAGTCCGAACAAAGCGATGATGAAACCGACCTGACCTCTTGATGACCATCGTGGCGAGCAAGGCATGAGCCGGGTCAGACAAAGACCCATGATCGCCGCAAACCTGAAAAAGAACCACCAAGATCTCAAAGACGTCGCAAACCGATGAGATGTGCACCGAGGGCCATACAGGCTCCTTCCTTGGTTCCTGCGTGGGACAATCCGAAATGAGAAACGTCCAATCCGAGATGGGCTGCTTCACTGCGAAATGCGGAGCATTCGTTTGGTCGTGGAATCGATCGCACATTCCGGACCAAACCTCCCAGATTTTGGTGAAAAACCGAATCTCCGGCATTTCCCGTGGCGAACTTGAGGAGAAAAGCTCCGAAGTCCTAAAAAACTTCAGCCTGGTTTTGGAAGAATTACACGAACCGCATCGTCAATCTTACAGCCGCGCAGGAGAATTCGACCTCGGAATGCAATCGTGGATCGATGACCATCGACCGATGACTGGAGGAATAGGCTATTGGGGGCGCGGTGGCAAACATCACCGACTCGGCGCCCCCCGCAGCTGTGATCGCGATTCGGCGGCCTCAGCCGTGTCTTACGTTGCGGACCCTGGCCCATCGGCTTGAAGACCGTCGGGGTTGCGAGGTGAAGGACACCCCATTTCCTTTCCTTACCCTCACGACGCACGGTGACCACACGTTTATAGACGGAGCCGTCGTCACCGGATTTTTGGAGGACCACCTCGACGCGGGCCGTGCTTTTGGCCGGGTTCTCGCCGGCGATCTTGTAACCTTCGAAGCTTTTGGCGAGGTCGTCCATCTCCGAGTCAGAGAGGCTCACATCGAAGATCTTCTTGAAGAGGTTTTGGTTCTTCAGCGGTGGTTCGAGCGAAGCACGGAGAGCGCAGGCCTCGGCCAAGCGGTCGGCATCCTTCGCTCGCAAGGCACTCAAGAATGCTTCGACGGCGCCTTCCGGCGAACGGAAGTTGGCCGGTTTATTGTCCGCTGGCGAACCGCCCGGCCCACCTGGACCACCCCATACGCGCCAGCCATGCCTGGACCACCCGGTCCCCGGCATACCTGAGGCACCCATTGCACCGGCAGGTCCCCCTTGCCCGCCTGGCCGTTGCATCTGCTTCTCCATCTGAGCTCTCATACCGGACATGTCGGCTGGATTAGGACCACTTGCTCCGCCCATGGCACCGGGCCCGGACGCATCATTGCGCTCATCCCACCGGGCCCGGCCGGAGCACCGCCACCACTGGCGCCAGGAGCACCCGGGCCGCCACCTCGGCCTCCCTGCGTCATCATCATTTGCTGCATAG
Organism: uncultured Planctomycetota bacterium; assembly: GCA_963779785.1. Taxonomy (GTDB): domain Bacteria; phylum Planctomycetota; class Planctomycetia; order Isosphaerales; family Isosphaeraceae; genus CAVRFS01. Next base: position 136,600 of record CAWAAW010000043.1, on the reverse strand, counting down.
CCGAACCCATCGGCGCGGACGGCGCGCCTTGCTGCGCTGCAGGAGCCGTATCGGCACTTGGTTGCGCGTTGCCGCTGCCGTTGGTGCTGGTGGCCACCGCAAGCATCTCGGCCGTTGCCGAACCACCTGCCGATGGCGTTGCCGCCGGAGATTTCTCCGCATCGGGAGCGGGTCGCGGCCGTTTCGTCGGCGGGCGCCTCCTCGCCCTTGCGTGCGCCAGGCCCGCCGGCGACCCGCGGCTGTTGCCTCTGCGTCAGAGGCGTCGCTGGCGGCGGCACAGCTCCGCCACCATCTGGCGGCGGCGCGGCATCCGTCGCGGCTTGGCCGTCCGCGCTCGCGTCGGGAACGGCCTCCCCACAACCCACGGCCATTACACATGCCCCGGCGATCCCCAGACGAGCGAACCACATTGTCCAAGGCTTCATGGGTCCAAGTTCCTTTCTAATATCGATACGAAGAAATGACTTCGACCCCGCCAGTCAGTCAATCTGGGCGGAGGCCCTCGCCAGTTGCTCCACCTCGTGAATGATCTTATCCATGATTATGACCTGGGCATGCGCTCATTGGAAGAGGGTGTATCTCGGATTGAATCCCTTCGCCGGTCCGCGACCCGGCAAGCGAATTCAAAATATTGGTAATATGTTGCTCTCCCGCTCGTCGTACCACTTGCTCGTACCCCGGCCGGCGTTTATGATGAGCAACGAGAACGTCCAGGACTATTGTCGCGCAACGTTGCTCGTGGAATCCTCGCCCATGCCGCCACAAGTACGAACCATACTGGTCGTCGATGACGATCACGAGATCGTCGAATCCATGCGAACGGTGCTGGAGAACAAGGGATTTCGTGTTCTGGTGGCTCGTGACGGCAACGCCGGATTGATGATTGCCGAGCGCGAGAGTCCCGACTTGCTGGTCCTGGACATGATGATGCCCAAGAAGAGCGGTTTCCTGGTGCTCGAGAAGCTCCGGAGCCGATCGGGCGGCCTGATTCCCACCATCATGATCACGGGAAATGAAGGAAGCCGGCACCGTGCCTATGCGGAGATGCTCGGCGTTCGCGATTACATTCGCAAGCCGTTCGCCATGGAAAAACTTGTCCGATCGATTGAACGAATCATGGGAGTCAAGCCCCGTACAGGCGAATTCGGGGACGACGAGGCTTGATCGAAGACTCGACGAACATGAAGCGCGTCGTCGCGGAACTCGACTCGCCTCGCTCCGGCGGACAACCTTGATCCGCGGGAAATGCCCCGTTCGCGGCATTGATGCCGCGAACGGGGCATCGAGAATCATTCCTTGAATCGTCCAGGCGGGTTCGGAAACCCGGCATACACCGTCAACGACGCCGATTGCAAAAACCGGTGAAGCGGGTTTCCTAACCCGCTGGTACGCTCCTTGGCAGATGCAGGCGGGTTAGGAAACCCGCGCACCGCGATCCGCGACACTGGGACCCGCCACACACGCACAGTGACAACGGGCCTTTCAATTCGGCTCTCAGTTCTCGCTCGGCAACTTCAGAATGCTTTCCGTGGGAGCTACGTCCAGCGGGTGGCTGCCCGAGGGTTGACGACTTCGTCTCATCGACGACGCCAATCATTTCGAGCACGTCGAACGGGTCGACAGTGGTGTCGGCCATGGCGCTGGCATAGAGTTCCTTGAACGGGTAATTGTCGGGGATTGGCGTCCCTTGTTGCTGGAGCACACGAACATAACGCTTGACGACCAGGCCGGTGTCCTTCTTGTTGAGCTCGTCGTCGCGATACGCGGGATACTTCGCCAGGACGCCCTTCCAGATTTCGAGCCCTTGCCGGAATTTCTCGGCGGCCGTGGGGAAATCGCCGTTCTTGTAGGCCCGCGTTCCGTTGTAGAAAAGCTCGCGCGCATCGACGCCTTTGGGCTCCATTTCGGCCTGGCAGCGGTCTTTCCAATAGCGATAGTTCATCTGGTCGGCCCAGCGAGCCGTCCAGTATTTCTGGTTTTCCTTGAGCTTGTCGAAACGTTCGGTGTTGGATGCGTCGTCGAGCCGGATCGGGTCCCTGACCATCTTTCCGTCACGCTCGACTTCGTTGAACGACATGAAGACGTGGTCGCCCAGAATCTCCCATTCGTGCAAAGCCTTATTCCATTCGTTGGGTGCGACTTCGCCGAAGGTCGCCTTGATGCCATAAACGCTCTCCTTCTCCAAGCCGGCGGCGTAGCGGGTTTGAGCATGGGCCGGCATGGAACGGAAAGCGATGTCGTCGGGACGCCCCTTGCGCTGAGGAGTGGGGTCGACGTACTGGATGTTCATCCCGGTCCCCGAGGTGATTCGGCCCGACCCTGATTCGTCGTCGACCAGGCCGACCGCCCTGGAAAACCATCCGTAACCGAGCTTGAAGTTGTCGTTGCCGACGACCCGGTGGCCGGTCGCGGGATCAGTGTAGGTCTTGAAATCCTCCTCCTCGTCGTCACGAAACAAGCGACGGAGCATGATCGATTCGTCGGAGAAGCCCAGCTTGTGGTAGTAGAACCAAGCCGTATCCCAGATCAGGTCCGGTGAACGCCGGTTTTTCCTGACGCCTTCCTGAACGAACTTGATCCCTTGCTTGATCCACTCGTATTTGTCCTCGGGAGCGTCCCACTCGACCGAGACGTTGTAAGCCAGGTTCCAGCCCTGAAAGGTCCAGATCGACAGGAAGTGCGGCTGGAGCTTGGTGATCAGCTCGACGTTCGTCTTGAGCCGATCCCAATCATGATCGCGCTTGTTATCCTCGGCGCGGATCCAAAGCAAATCGGCGACGATGCCGCGGAAACCGCCCAGCAAGAACAGTTTCATCATGAAGCTGCCGGTGTCAATCTGCCCGATAGCGGCCTCGCCCAGGTCGCGCTCTCTGCTTGACCTCGCCGAGCCAGAGGTTGTAGGGATACATCGCACCGAAAAGAGCGACGATCGCCAGGCCGTAAATGATCTTCTTGTTGAGGTTGGATGCAGTATTCATGCGGCGACCTCCCGGTTCTTCAAGATGAGATACCCAGCGAACGAGAACGGCAACGCGTACGCGAGGGCCAGCAATGTGTGGAGTCCCATCGTCCGCCAGCTCACGGCATAACCGTCGGCCACCATGTTACTCACGTCCAGCGTCTGCAAATTGGGCACGATATAGACCAGCATCGACATTAACGGCATGACCATCGAGTCAAGAGTCTTGGCGAGCACGACACCAGGCGTCGGAGTCATATCGTTCATGAGGTTGTCATGAGTCAGCAGACGGATCAAGGACTCGAACGGCCCGCCGCCCATGATGGCTTGTCTGCTGAAATCGACCAGGAACGCGAAGAACAGTTGGCCGGCGACGAAGAAGGCGATCGTGGTCAACAGCGCCACCGGCCAGCTCAGAAACGTTCCCGCGCAGACACCGATGGCGGTCAAGACCATGGCTTGCAGCCAGACGCCGAAGAGTCCCTTCATGTAATTGAGACCGAAGTTCTGGGGAGGCAGCAACAGGTAAAGGTCGCTCTCCGACATCCCCAGGTACTGCGTCGGGCTCATGCAACGGATCTCGATCTTGCAGCGCCCCCATCGAGCCGGCCACGATTGAGGCGGGCATCAGGACGCGGTTGGTGTAGTATTCCTTGATCGCGAAAAATGTGCCCTCAAACTCTTCGTTCGTGCGGGGGTTGCTCGCCGTGAATTCCGCGTAGACCGGCTCGCCAACCTTTCCCTTGGTCGTGCGATAAACGTTAAAGCTCATTTCGACCGTGATTTTCGGTGAAGAGAGCGCGGCGGCCTGCTGACGCAGACTGCGGGCTTCGTCGGGGTTGTTGGCGTTTTCCGCCTGCACGGCCTTGGCCTCGAGATCGGCGGCCTCCTTGACCTTGGCCTCATACTCCGAACGTACTCGGTCCATCTCCTTCTGGTTGCGCGCGATGCTCGCGTCGATCTGTGCAACGCGGGAAGTCGACACGTTCGGCGCGGCCTTCTGTCTGTTCGCGGCATCGATTTGCGCACCAAGCTGGTGGACCCGGTCGAGATACCATTCGATGGTGTTGGGCTTGAGGAAATCGCTCACGGGAATGCGACGATCGAGCGCGATCGGCGGACGGCCCGGCGGCGAGAAGGGATCCGGCACGACGCCGAAGCTCCAGATTGCCGCAGACTGAGTCGCACCCTCGATGTGGCTCCGCGGCTCCTTCATGTTTTGGTCGTAGCCGACGTCGATGCCCATGGCATGCGGTGTGCCGCGCGAGTCGAGAAAGGAGAGGGAGCCCCTGACCGGGACTCGCGCCTGCATTCGCGTACGAAGTTGATCGGCTTGCTCGGTCAACAGCTTGGCTTCGGTCAACCGGTTCTCTTTCTTGGCCCTGATCGCGAGGGCTTCGGTGTTGCGAATCGCGGCGCCGACCGTATTCCGGAGGTAGATCAGACTGATCACGCCGAAGACGGCGACCAGGAAAGTCACAATGGCCATGTATCCGATCATCCGGCCCCAGATCAGCTCTAGCCGACGCACCGGCTTCGAGACGACGGTGTAGATCGTCTGCTGCTGGATGTCGGTCGGTAGGCTTAGTGGTGTCATGATCGTGACCATCGCGGTCAGTAACACCGAGCAGAGCAAAGTGAGAGTTCCGACATAAAGCCGTCCCATTTCGGCGGGGCGAGGCGGGGCGAGGAACCAGTGGGTGAAGGCGAGCACCAGCAAGAAGACGGTGATGACGACCCAAGGGGCCCACATCCGCCGGCTCGCCTCATAGATGCTGAGTAGAGCGATCGAATAAAGACGGCGGGCTCGGACGGCGATCAACTCTCCGAGCACGTGCAACAACACCCGGAGCACAACGAAATACCCCATGTAGGTCAAGCTCATCCGCGCGCCGTAGATGAGACCCTCGCGCCAGGTGAGAGTGAATGTAGGGGCCGATAATCAGCGACAGAAATCCCTGCTGCTGGAAAAAGACTCCGGCCGCCAATCCGAAGATGAGACCGAGATGAATACCGATCAGAACCAGCATGTCGATGGTTCGGCCATTCCGTCGAATGGTGCGCGCGATCGCCACTTCGATCCAGGCCACGTACAGTAAAATACATAACATGGCCAGGAACGCCGTCACTCGGAATGTAGGAAACAAGGGAAGCGTGTAAATCGGGATTCTCTGAACCGACTCGAGGACCCGGATCATGACGGAGACAGGCGTCAGGATCAGCGCGGCCAAGCCCACATAGTCGTACCATCGACCCTGTCCGATCACTCGCTCCTTGAGGCCGATGACCATCCAGTAGACGATCCAACTGAGCAGGCAAAGGAGACTCATCGCCTTCAGCAAACGTCAACACCCCTCCCATGAGGTCATTGGTCGTGAAGGTTGGGTCTCCAGAGAGGTAAAGCCATTTGAACGTCGTCAGCCACTCAGGATTGATGGCGACCCGCGGCACCTGGACCGGCGGGGGATTCGCCTTTGTCGGGATCGGCTTGTGCCCAGAGCAGGGGCAACGTCATATAATAAGACGCAGACATCGGCAGGGATGCTCCTGGTCGGTCGGAGTAGTTTGTAGGTTGGCGAGGCGATCAGATCCAATCAACAACAGATCCGAAACGGACACTCGATCGCCCGACCCCGATGGTCGTGAATCCTAATCGAACGGTGCGGATGTGCGATTCGTGGCGGCGATCCAACTGCCGAGCGATGACTGAGGTCGGAGGAATCACTTGGCAGTCGGTCACTCAAGAGTCAACAGACGGCGACGCTGGAGCCCGCGTGCTTGTCGTCGGAACGCGTTGCGATGCGCAGGCTCCAGGGACGTGTCGGATCGGTTCAAGTCTTGACGTGTGCTCCCGCCAGCTCGCCTTGGGCGGGTGCCGCGGGTCTCCCCGCGTCGCGAGCCACCTTGCGCCGCCCGGGGTGGAGCTCGCTTTCCTGCACGATGCGGAGGAACAGCTCTTCCAGCGTCGTCGTGGGGTGGTCGACCGTCACGTCCTCGCCCCCGTGGCGCCGGATCACGTCGCGGATTTCATCGATCGCGGCCGGGCCAAGGTTGCGCGCCTTGATCTGCGTGACGTCCTGCACCGTGAGAAGGTCGGAGACGCGACCGATCTCCTTGAGCTCACCGCGGTGCAGGATTGCGATCCGGTCGCAGATGTCTTGCATGTCAGCGAGAAGGTGACCGGACAGAACGATCGTCTTGCCCCGCTCTCGCAGTTCCCGGATCAGTTGTTTGATCTCGGATGTCCCGATCGGGTCCAGACCCGACGTCGGCTCGTCGAGCAAGATGAGCTCGGGGTCGTTGATCAAGGCTTGTGCCAAGCCAATGCGGCGTTGCATTCCCTTGGAGTACTCGCGGAGCTGGCGATGCTTGGCGCCGGTCAGGCCGACCATGTCGATCAGTCGACCCACCCGCTTGGTCCGCTCCGCTCCGGAGATCTTGAACAAGCGTCCATAGAAATGGAGTGTCTCTTCGGCATTGAGGAACTTGTAAAGGTAAGACTCCTCAGGCAAGTACCCGATTCGTTCGTTCTTGGCGACGTTGGTCGTCGACTCGTTGAAGATCAAGGCCTCGCCTTCGGTCGCGAACAGAAGACCGAGCAGCAACTTGATCGTCGTGGTTTTGCCCGAGCCGTTAGGTCCCAACAGACCGAAGATTTCACCTCGATGCACTTGAAGGTCAAGGGCCTTCAGAGCCTGGACCTTGGGGCGACCCCAGAAATCGCGATAGACCTTGGTCAGGTTCCTTGTCTCGATGATTACTTCATGACTCATTACGCGAGCGCCTTGTTCTCAAATGATGGGAAAACGCTGACGAAGTAACAACTTGGGCGACGAACAGTCTGAACCGCCGGCCGCGCCTCAGGTAACCTCAGACGAATCCATGCAATGAATCGTCGAACAGAAAATAAGAACGAATCGCCTCGCCCGGACAGGACGAGCCGGATTACCGCGAGCGTCTGCAACCTGAGTGAGACCCGCGCCATGCGAAAGCGTTGGGTTCCATCTCGGAACTGCCGCCGAGACAAAATATATCCCCGCGCTTAGCGAATGCTACGATCGAATCGGAAAAAAAGTTCAATGAGTTTCCCGCATTCGTTCTCATCCCAGAGACTGCGTTCGGGTACGACGGCCCAGAAGTGGACGCTGAACCGCAACGACGACTATCCATGCTAAGAGAGCGCGCGGATTTGACAAGAAGCTTAACAAAGGTCACTGGCTCGCGGTCATCGGTCATTTGGATCGATGACGCACGAATCCGGCCACGATCACGACAATCCGGCTTTCTTCACAGCCTGTATCCATCGGCACAGCCGACACCACCCGGGAGTGCTCCGTTGTTCGGGATTGATGCGATGGGCCTTCCGGGGCGGAACGCGTATATCAACAAGGGCTGAACTGGCGAGTGTTATTCATCCACATTCAGGTTAGGATCGAGAGCCGATTCAAATCAACTCAGTTCGGTCAACAGTGCGAAAGCAAGTTGTCCGCGACGGGGAACGAGAGCAGGCGGGATCGCGGGCAAACCAACAAACTGAGGTGGACGACACATCATAGGAGGCGGTTTCTCTGTCGACCATGCCCCGGATCAAGATTATTGAAAAGCTCGGACAAGAGTCGCCAGCGTTCCTTGCGGGCATCCGCTAATGTCAACCCACGGACTGCGTTGAATCGCATACCAGCTCACACTTCACATGGATTATACTGAGATATGCATAGCTCATTAATCAAACCCGCGACTCGCTTTCGAAGTGGTCTCTTCGTGTTGTCGGGCCTTAGTCTCGCAGTCTTGGGCGTGGTCGCGTACGTGGTTCAGATCTCGCTTCAGCGCCTGATATTACCGTGGTATATGCCCACCCTCGCGTCGCTCGGCGCCGTCTTCATCTTCGTGTCCCTGTTGGAGAGGCGTACGGTTTGGCGCGTGTTCGCGCTGGTGGCAGTGGTGCTTCTCGCGGGCGCTGAGGTGGCGTTTTTGTACGCCCTGCGACTGCCGGCGTACGCGGGGCCAGTCGCGGTCGGACGACCGTTCCCAGCATTCGAAACGAAGCGAGCCGCCGGCGCGGCGTTCACGCAGGTCGACCTGGCTGGTGATCAGAAAAGCGTGCTCGTGTTCTTCCGGGGCCGGTGGTGACCCTTCTGCATGATCGAGCTGGTTCAGCTCGAACGGCACCACGACGATTTTCGGAAGCGACACGCGCGCGTGCTCGTCGTTTCCGTGGAGGAGCTTGAAGACGCCCAGAAAACGCAGGCCGAGTTTCCGCACCTGGTCGTGCTCGCGGATGCGGATTTCAACCTGTCCGAAGCGGCCGGCCTCCTCCATCCCCACGCGGGGCCTGATGGCGGCGACATCGACGTGCCGACGACGATCCTCGTGGACCAGCACGGGACGGTGCGCTGGATCTATCGTTCGCCCGCGGTGATCGCACGCCTGTCGCCGGACGAGGTCTTACTGGCGATCGACCAGTATATGCCGTGAACCCGCGGACTCATTGAGCGATCCGTCCTCATCGCGCTCGCGGGCTAATACGAGACATTCGGCGATCCGGGGAGCGCGGTGCGACACCCGCGCTCCCCAGGCACGAACTACACGCGTTTGCCAACTCGAGTGGTCTAGCTCAAGGAGTCAGACCCGAGCCGCCGGACGGGACAGGCTCCGCCTCGACTCTGCCCCGCAATCGAGGAACCGGGATCACGGGTGTCGAACCTCTCATCGACGTGAACGGAGCGAATGGCATCTCCGCTGACACTTCTGGCGGTCCGCCCATGGGGTGCTCTCCGCCTCCCCCGGCGTAAGGAATGTACCGCTGGCCCCGAGTGTGGTAGCAGTCGTAGTAGGTCTGTATAAACATCTGTTCAGGAGCGGAAGCAAAGAAGCGCGGGAAAAAATAATCGGGCGTGCGATCAGCCCCGAGCGGTAAATTGGTGCCGTAATCGGCCCAACCATAATGATCGGGGTTACCGTTGGGAAAACCCCAACCGTATCCAGGCCCCGGCGGCAGGATGTGGTTTGCCGAGTTGTGGGCGTGATGGTATCCGGAAGCGTGGTAGTGGGTTTGATCGTGGTAATGGCCCGGCGACGTGCCCTGGCCGGTGGAACTGAGCGCCAAGCTCAAACTCAATGCGACGATCGTGGCCGTCATCGCGATCCTCCTTGTCGTGTTCGCTCGTGGGAGAACTCCCGCCGTGTCGACAACGAAGCGGGAGCGCAGGGGCGTTCGACAACGGCCCCACGGAACCACGAGGTCTCCACGAACCATATCATCGATTACGACCGACGGTGCGGCTTTCGAATCGGCTTCTCTTCCGATTGGAGCGATTGCACGTTACGATCCAAAAGGACGGGTGACCCTGGTCGTGCTTTTTTTCTGGCGACCGCACGTCGCGGATGGTTGAGACATGATCCTCCTGGTTGATAATTACGATTCGTTCACCTACAACCTGGTTCAACGACTCGGTGAGATCGATCCGAACTGTCGACCTGAGGGTCGTTCGCAACGACCAGATCACGCTCGAACGAAATCGAGTCGGCCCATCCCACTCATCTGATCATTTCCCCGGGACCTTGTACGCCGGTGCAGGCAGGGATTTCGAATGACGTGGTCGCGCGGTTCGCGGCGAGGATTCCGCTCCTTGGTGTCTGCCTGGGTCACCAGTGCATCGGACACGCCCTGGGAGCGAAGGTCGTTCGAGCAGATCGGATCATGCACGGCAAGACCTCGTTGATCCATCACGACGGCCGGGGGATCTATCGCGGTCTATCCAACCCGTTCGAGGCGACGCGTTACCATAGTCTGGTCATTCAACCCGGAACGTTGCCGGACGATCTTGAACGTGGTCGCCTGGACCGATCAGGACGAGATCATGGGCGTGCGTCACAAGCGATATCCGCTGGAAGGAGTCCAGTTCCATCCCGAGAGCTTCCTGACCCTGGAAGGGTACGCAGCTCCTCAAGAATTTCCTGGATCAGTGAATTCAGACCTGGAGACGAGAGCCGAGCCATGCCATGTTGACCGTTGAAGACGCCCTTGTCGCCGTGCTCCAGCACGCTCGCCCGGTGCCCGCGACCCGGGAGGCGACCGTACGGGCCCTTCATTGCGTGCTGGCGGAAGACGTCGCGGCCGACATCGATCTGCCCCCGTTTGACAAGGCGCTCGTCGATGGATACGCGGTTCGGTCGATCGACCTGGAAGGGACAGACCGCTGGATTCGGCTGGGCGAAGTCATCAGCGCGGGCCAGACACCATCGCGCGGCCTGGGGCAACGCGAAGCGGCTGTCATCACGACGGGCGCTCCGATCCCGACCGGCTCGGACGCTGTTGTCATGCACGAACGGACAAAACGCGAGGGCGATCGAATTCTCGTCGAGGACATGGCGATCCGCCCCGGTCAGAACATCCTGGCTCGCGGCCGGGAGATGCGGGCCGGCGACCTGGTCGTCGCCGCCGGGTCGATCATCACGCCGGCGCGGGTCGGCGTGCTCGCCTCCGTGGGTCGATCGCCAAGTGAACGTGCTGCGCCCTCACGTGGCCATCCTGCCGACCGGCGATGAGCTTGTCGAGCCCGAGAACATGCCCGGTCCCGGCCAGATCCGCAATTCCAATGCTCTGATGCTTCAGGCACTTGCGATCGAAGCGGGCGCCACGGCGGAGACGCTGCCGATCGCCCCGGACGAGCCGGCGCAGCTCCAAGCCGCGCTCGAGCAGGGACTCGCCGCCGACTTGTTGATCATCACCGGCGGGGTATCCGCTGGCCATCGTGATCTGGTCCCGGCCACTTTGGAGGCGATTGGCGTGCGCCGCGTCTTTCACAAGGTTCGTCTCAAGCCGGGCAAGCCGCTCTGGTTCGGGGTCGGGCCCGGTCGAGGCGAGAGGGCCGGGACACTGGTGTTCGGATTGCCTGGCAATCCCGTCAGTGGACTGGTCGGGTTTCTTCTGTTCATCAGTGACGCTCTGGCCGTGATGGCAGGCAAGCCCGAGCGAGGTCGAAGAACTCTCGAAGCTCGCCTTCATGCGCGGCTTCCTACACCGCGGCGATCGACCGACCTACCATCCTGCGCGATTGGTCGCGGGCGCTGGCGGCGACTCGGGGCTTCCTCTCATGGAAACGCTCGATTGGTCAGGGTCGGCCGATCTCCTGACCGTTGCCCGCGCCGATGGTTTCGCGATTTTTTCCGCCGGCGATCGGGAATACGCTCCAGGTGAAATTGTCGGCTTCCTGCCCATGCGATAACATGGTCCGCGACGCCGAACCATGAGAGATGCGAGCTCCACGTTTGCCTGGGAATCGTCCAGGACCTGTCAATCTCACGAGTCAACCGTGGCCGTCGGCGCGGTGATTCTCAACTCACGGCGGCCAGCCAGAGGCAAACTGGTCGTGTTCTTCCGAGGTTTCCGACATGACTGCGGTTGTCACTCCAGAGCAAGATGCCAAGACCGCCGTGACCACTCGACCTGGTGGGTCGATCGACGCGACATCCGGTGGTCGCGGGGCTGGCCTCGGGATTGCTCCTCTGGACTTCGTTTCCACCGGCTGAATGGAATTGGCTCGCCTGGATTGCACTTGCGCCGTTATTCTGGCTTGCGACCCTGCGCGACGATCGCCTGCGAGCGTACCTCGGAGCCTGGGCCGGCGGCTTTCGTTTTCTGGTTGCTCGCCGTTTCCTGGGTGCGACTGTGTGACTCCGACGCGTGGGTGGGGTGGATCCTGATGGCGCTCGTGCTGTCTCTGTGGTGGCCGGCGTTCCTGGCCTTGTGCCGGTGGGCCGTTTTCCGTCTGCGGATTCCACTCGATCGCTGGCCGCGCCGATCATCTGGGTCGGCCTGGAGTATTTCCGCGCCTACTTCTTCACCGGGCTTTCCCTGGTACTACCTGGGCCACAGCCAGTCCCGTTTTTTGTACGTGATCCAGATCGCCGACATAACCGGTGCGCTCGGGGTTAGCCTGGTGATCGCACTCGTCAATGTATTTATTGTTGATGTCCTGACTCTTCCACTCTTCCATCACACGAAGCGGGGCTCGCGACTCACCGCGCGCCAGGAAGTTCGCCTCTGCCTGGTCACGATCCTGTTGGGGACAACCCTGTGTTACGGAGCGTTCCGGGTCTCGCACGCCGAGTTCCGCAACGGCCCGAGGCTCGCCCTGCTTCAATCCAACATCGAACAGTCACACAAGATGGTGGGTGACCCCTTCGAGATCCTCGGGGAGTTCGAAAAGTTGGTCAAGCGTGCTCTCTCAGTTAAAGACCGGCCTGACCTTATCGTCTGGCCCGAGACCGCGTATCCGTTCGGATTTATCACCATTGACTCGGGCGTCGATGCCAAGAGCCTCGAAAGCCAGGTCGCGTTCGATACCCACAACGAAGAAGCTCTTGGTTTCGGACTGGCTCGTCCAAGCGAAAAGACGTGACCGAGCACCTCCACCGCTGGACCGACCAACTGAACGTGCCGATGCTGGTCGGCACCACCCTTTATGACCACCGGCCGGATGCGCTCAACAAATACAATTCGGCGATCCTGTTCGAACCCATGCTCCGCACGCTCAGCATGTATCACAAGATGCACCTGGTTCCGTTTGGAGAGTATGTTCCGTTCATCGAAACGATTACCCTGGCTAATGAAGCTGGCGCCGTATCGGGGAGAGAAGCCCCCAAGCCTCAGCTTCGGCAAGGAGCCGCGGTTGCTTGGCCTTGGCCCTCACCGACTTGCGGTTTCCATTTGCTTCGAGGATACCATTCCCCAGGTGATCAATCGCTTCTTCGTCCCGGCCGGAGATGGCCACCAGCCGGATGTGCTGATCAATCTTTCGAACGATGGCTGGTTCCACGATTCTTCGGAGCTGGACGTGCACCTGGCGATCGCCGCGTTCAGGGCGGTTGAGCACCGAGTTCCGCTGGCCAGGGCCGTCAATACCGGACTCACGGCATTGATCGACGGCAACGGCCAGATCCGAGCGAATCTGCCGAAGGAAATGGACGACGTGTTGTCGGTGACAGTCCCGCTCGACGATCGGACCAGCTTGTATTCGCGTTGGGGTGATTGGTTCGGCCTCTCGTGTCTGGCCATTACCATCGGACTCGTTCCGATCGGCATTGTGCGTAAACGCACGTACGACTCAACCGCGCAAACTAGCCATTACTCCTGAATTCCCCACCTTGGGTTGCTTGCCAGAATGAAGAGTGTGAGGTAAATTTAGTCATGTCTGAGGCGGCTTTGCGGGAGCGCGACTCTCGGCGATCGCTCGTTGGACGAAGTTGGTTATGGCTTGCCGCTCGGGTCAGTCATCGCTAACATATTATTAAGGTTAGGATCGTCGGCTTCGCGGGAATCATACGCCGCGACGAGGGCGAGTCTCGCCTCATGTCCTGGACACGCTACGGTCCAAGCCCCATCGCTTTTTTTCGACTCGTGGCGGCGACGTCGCGAGGGTGGTTGGCCGGCCGTCTTACTCAGAATTGGTAGGATGGGACCATGACCTTCGTTGGCAAGATCCTTGTGATTGTGATCACGGCGTTCTCCCTGCTCTTCCTCGGGATCTCCACCGTGGTTTTCTCCACGGCGAAGAACTGGGTGACCGCGACCCAGGAAGAGAAAAAGAAGGTCGACGATGTGAAGAAAAAGTTGACTGACGCCCAGACGGACGCGGCAGCCGCCAAGAAAGTGCTTGAAGACACAAAGGCGGGTTTCGCAGCCATTTCCAAGGGGCTTGAAAATAAGATCAATGAGCTGGATGGCAAAAGCAAGCAAGACCTCGCTCAGATCACCGCGACGGACAGCGATATCATGGCTGCCCAAGAGAAGGCAAAGCACCTGCTGGACGAAGTCGAAGCGCAGCGGAAAATCACGTTAGGGCTTCGTCAGCAGAGGTCGGCGGTCGAGAAACAAGCGACCGAGTTCAAATCATACCGCGCCGAGTTGATTGACAGGATCCATGAGCTGGAACGCCAGTTCGAAACGGCGACCAAGAACAGTTCGGACCTCCTTACTCAGAATGGTAGGACGGGACCATGACCTTCGTTGGCAAGATCCTCGTGCTTGTAATCATGGCCTTCTCCCTCATCTTCCTCGGTTTCGCCGGCGTGGTTTTCACCGCGTCGAAGAACTGGAGGACCGCAACCCAGGAAGAGAAAAAGAAGGCCGACGATCTGAAGAAAAAGTTGACCGACGCGACAGGCGGACGCGGGCGCCGCCAAGAAAGAGCTTGAGGACGAGAAGGCGAAATTCGCGGCCAGTTCCAAGGTGCTCGAGAACGACGTCAGCTCGCGCGACGACACAATCAAGAGTATCCAGAGTGAATTGACGGCGGCGCGCCTCCAGGTCGTGACCGCACAAGAGAACTCAAAGAGCGCCCTGGCCGAAGTCGAAGCGAAGCGGCAAGAGACGCTGTTGCTTCGCCAGCAGAAATCGGCGGTCGAGAAACAGGCGAACGACTTCAAACTGTACCAGGCGGAGCTCAACGACAAAATCCGTGAACTGGACCGCGGACTCAACTCCGCGACCACGAACAATGCGGACCTTCGCGAGCGCGTTGCCAAGTTCTCCGTGCTGCTGCGAGAACACGGTCTGTCCGATGACATCAGCCAGATCAAGGGGCTGGAGAGTCCTCCGCCGGTCCAGGGTGAAGTCAAGCGGATCGACCCCACCAACCGTCGCATCGAGATTACCATCGGTTCTGACGATGGCTTGGTCGTCGGCCACGAACTGTACCTTTTCCGCCTGAGCCCTCGACCTGAATACTTGGGAAAAGTCAAGATCCAGAATGTCGATCCGGACCAGGCCGTCGCCACGGTGGTCGGTCACACTTTTCAAGGCAAGAAGATAAGGGAGGGCGACATTGTCTCGTCTACCATCAAGCCGCGGTTCTAGCGCATCGTCCGCTTCCTCTCGATCGTCGGCATCCGCGGCCCCGCGACGGCCGGGGGTGCTGGTCCAGAGCCCCAAAAGCGACATTTTCGTCGTGCTGCTCGGGATCTCCCTGGGGGCGATCGTTCTGGGATGCCTGCTGATGATGCTGGTCTTCTCCAGGTACGGCTTCAGCACCAAGGTCGGCGCGGTTTCCACTCCTGCCGCAGGCCGTTGCCATCGCTTGACCAGAGAAGCGGTTCGGTCAACGCTGGCTCGCAGATCAGGCCACTTTCCAGAATCTGACAATCGTCCGCTTGGCGTTGGCATCTGTCCATCGCCGAGTGGACTTTGTTTTTTTCAATGGATCACGACAAAAGTGCGAGTTTCGATCGCCGGACGGAGCCGGCATCCTACTGGATTTTGCATAACGGACGTCCGCTTCCCGATCCGCATCCTCGCCTTATGCCGGGACGGTGGTCTTTATTCAACCCTCCCGCCTCGTCGGTCGATGCTTTCCGGCCTGAGCACGTACAGAGTCAGGCCGGAAGCCTGACCTGCATCAAAGGTTCGATTGTCGGTTGCTACATGATTGATTAAACTTATTGACCACGAGATGCGCTGAGCGATAGCTCCTTCGGATGTCTCGAACTGAAGACGCGATGGGCGGGCATTTTGCCCTTCCGGGGCCGTCCAGGAAGACCGCTCCGAGTCCGGACTCTCGCGGCTCGATCCAAGTACGGCCGCGAAGGGAGTCTCAGCAAGGATGAATGTGGTCTTCGTCGCCTCGGAAGCAGTGCCGTTCGCCAAGACCGGTGGTTTGGCCGACGTGGCGGGTGCCCTACCTCGGGCACTGGAAGCACAAGGCCATTCCGCAACCCTTTTCATTCCCTGTCATCGCCGCGCCCGGTCCGCCGGCCCTGAGTTAACCAACACGGGCGTGTCGGTCACAATCCAGGTCGGCGCCAAGCGGGTCGAGGCTGCGTCCAGAAAAGCCAGTCTACCTCGATCAAACGTAACTGTTTACTTGATTGACCAACCCCGTTATTTCGACCGGGACGGACTCTACGGCGCGGCGGGAAATGATTACGAAGACAACTGCGAGCGGTTTATCTTCTTCAACCGTGCCGTTTTGGAAGCGATGCGAATCCTCCAGCTTCGCCCCGACATCGTCCACTGCAATGATTGGCAGACCGGCTTGATTCCGGTCTATCTCAAGACGCATTACAAACGGTTGCCCGAGTTCCAATCCGCTGGGAACATTGCTCACGATCCACAACCTGGCCTACCTGGGACTTTTCTGGCACTGGGACATGGCCCTGACCGGGCTGGACTGGCAGCTCTTCAACTGGCGACAGTTAGAGTTCCATGGCAAACTGTGCTTCATGAAGGCGGGATTGGTTTTCGCCGACATGCTCAGCACGGTCAGTCCGACCTATGCGCGGGAGATCCAGACGCCAAAGTTTGGGTCGGGACTGGATGGACTGCTTCGAGACCGCCAGGCTGACCTGCGAGGGATCGTCAACGGGATCGACACCGACGTCTGGAGTCCTAGCCACGAGACGATGCTGGCGGAGCGCTATGACGCAGTCCAACGTCGTGCGGGGTAAAGCCGAATGCAAGGCTTGGCTCCAGCGGAGGGCGGGCTTGACGGAGCGTCCAGACGTGCCGTTGTTCGCGCAGATCGGGCGTCTCGACCCCCAGAAGGGGTGGGACCTCCTGGCAGAGTGTGGCCGACCTTCTCCTCGAGCGCGACGTGCAATTGGTCGTTCTGGGCGCGGGACATCCCAAATACTACGCCTTGCTCGAGGATCTTTCGCGGCGGTATCCCGGCAAGTTTTGGGCCTATCAGGGCTTTTCGGACGATCTGGCCCACCAGATCGAAGCGGGCGCCGATCTCTTCCTCATGCCCAGCCTGTTCGAACCCTGTGGTTTGAACTCAGCTCTACAGCCTGGCCCACGGGACTGTCCCAATCGTTCGAGCCACCGGAGGCCTGGCCGACACCGTGGTCGACGCCAATCCCTCCACGCTCGCCGATGGTACGGCCAACGGCTTCGCCTTCACCGAAGCAAGCCCGCAAGCACTCTGGCACGCAATCGAGCGGGCGCTGGCAACGTGGCCCGACCGCGACACCTGGCTGAAATTGATGCGTACGGGAATGAACGCCGACTGGTCCTGGCACCGGAGCGCTCGGGAATACGGACGACTCTATGAGGAGATCCGACGAAAAGTCGGTTCACGAACAATTGCAACAACCAACTGACAACGAAACGTACGTTGCCAACCGGCACTGTCCGATCCGAGCGAACCGTTGGCCGTCGGGACTCGAAGGCCGGAAAGGGCTTAAGTTTGCCGGCGGATGTTCCGAGCATAACACGAGTGGCGACCTATCCTTTGATCGTGGGGCGAAGTTTGTTACACCGCAGTCGCTTCGAGATCCCCTGGTGATGGGCTAGCGGGGCTGGCTCGGGCATATGCCTCGGCCCGACGAGGCGAATGGAATGGGCGATGCGCGCCGTGTGCGCCTCGCAGTTGGAGCACGCGCGATCCTTACTCCCGGGTTGAAGGGTCAATCATGGGAACCGTTTCCCTCGCATTGTTGTGGCACCAGCATCAGCCTTACTACCCCGATGATCTCGGGGGCGAAAACCCCATGCCCTGGGTGAGGCTCCATGCAACCAAGGATTACCTGGGGATGGCGCTCCACCTGGAAGAGGTCCCCGAGTTCTTTTGCACGATCAATCTCGTCCCGAGCCTGCTCTGCCAATTGGAAGCCTATGTCAACGGTGCCACCGACACTCATCTCACGCACTCGCGGCGGCCGGTCGACGGGCCTGAATGACGAGGACGCCTGCTACATCCTCGACAACTTCTTCATGGCGTTTCCGGATTCGATGATCCGTCCCCATGCGCGTTATCATGAACTTTTCATGATGCGGTCGTCGTGCGAGTAGTACGGCCAAACAATCGCTGTCATCGGTTCCGCGCTCGCGATCTCCGCGACCTTCAAGTCTGGTCCAACCTCGCCTGGGTCCATCCCCTGCTCTTCGAGAAAGACCCCGAGCTCGCCGAGTTCAAAGCGAAAGGGCGGCACTACACCGAGGATGAGAAGCAGTGGTTTCTGGACAAGCAACGCGCGCTGATGGCCCGGGTGATCCCGCTCCATCGCGAGCTGGCCGCTCGCGGTCAAATCGAGCTGACCACGACGCCCTACTACCACCCGATCCTTCCTCTGCTGCTCGACAAGACGTCGGCGCGCGAGGCGATGCCCGACGTGACCCTGCCGAGTTACCGCGGCGGCTACCCCGAGGACGCCTTGGTCCATGTCCGCCGCGCCATCGAAAGTCACGTCCAACATTTTGGTGAACGCCCGCGCGGCATGTGGCCGAGTGAAGGGTCGGTCTGCCAGGCGCTGATCCCGCTCCTGGCCGTCTCAGGGCATCGAGTGGATCGCGACCGACGAGGAGATCTTGGGTTGCTCGACCAATGGCAAGATCGGTCGCGACAGCCGAGGGCACGTCCGGCATCCGGAATTGCTCTATCGCGCCTGGAAGGTCCAGGAGGCGGATCACGAGCTGGCGATCATCTTCCGTGACCATTCGATGTCGGACCAGGTCGGGTTCCATTACCAACGAAGTCCCGGGCCGGTGGCGGCCGCACGATTTCATCGGCAAGCTGCACGCGATCGGCGACGCGTGCCGGCAGAACCCGGCGACCCTGGTGCCGGTCATCCTGGATGGCGAGAACTGCTGGGAGTATTACCCGGACGGCGGCGTGTCGTTCATTCGCTCGGTCTATCAGTCGGCGGTCCGCGACCGTCGGATCCGGCCCGGTCAAGGTCGGCGAGTTTCTCCGCGAGCATCCACCGGCCGATACCTTGCCTCGGCTGTTCGCCGGCAGTTGGATCAGCCACAATTTCGCCATCTGGATCGGCCATCCCGAAGACAACCGAGGCTGGGACGCCCTCCACGCCGCCCGCCTTTACCTGGTCGAGGAAGAACAGACCGGCCGGCACGATCCGGACACGCTGGCCAAGGCCTGGAACGAGATCTACATCGCCGAGGGATCCGACTGGTTCTGGTGGTACGGCGACGACCATTCCAGCGCGCTCGACGGCCTGTTCGACCACTTGTTTCGCAAACACCTGCGAAATGTCTATGCGCTCCTGGGCAGCGAGCCGCCCGGCTTCTTGTTCACGCCGATCTCCCAGGGGGCGGGAAACCGGCATCTCACGAGCAACCGATCAGTTTCTCGAGAGTCAAGGTCGATGGTCGTGCCACCTATTTCGAGTGGATCGACGCGGCGCGGTATGCCTGTGGCAACGATCGCGGGACCATGACGCTGGTCGCCAAGGGCTTGCTCCAATCCATCTGGTTCGGGTTCGATGCCGAGCGGCTGCTTGATCCGCGTCGACACCGAAGGCGGACCCGCCCGGGAGCGCCTCGCCGAAGTCGATCGTCTCCGCATTGGTTTCGTCGATCCGGCCGACCGGGAGATCGTGGTGATGGAGCCGGGCGAGCCTCATCCGATCGCCTTCTTGAACCGCACCGGACATCCGGTCGTCAACGGCACAACCATCCAGGTTGCGACCGACGCCATCCTGGAGCTGGCGATACCCTTCGCGCGTCTGGATCTCAAAGCGGGCGACCCGATCCGGTTCTATGTCGAGCTTCAGAAGGGGGATTCGAGTCTGGACCGGGCGCCTCGCGAGGGAATCTTCGAGCTCGTGGCCCCTTCCCCGGATTTCGAGCGGATCATGTGGCAAGTCTGACCAAGAGGAGGCAAGGACCATGCCCGAGTTGCGAAAAGACCCGATCGTGGGTCGATGGGTGATCATCGCGCATGAACGGGCCAAGCGTCCCCACGACTTCAAGTCCGAAGCACCACGCCGCCGAGCCATCGGCGGTTTGCCCATTCTGCGAAGGACACGAAGACAAGACGCCGCCCGAGATCCTGGCCTACCGCGATTTCGGCTCGAAGCCAAACGGCCCCGGCTGGCGAATCCGGGTCGTTCCCAATCGGTTTCCCAGCCCTCAAGGTCGAAGGCAATCTGAACAAGCGGGGCGACGGAATCTACGACGTGATGGCTGGGATCGGTGCTCACGAGGTCATCATTGAAAGTCCTGTCCCATCACAAGAGCATGGCCACGCTCAGCCAGAATGAGATTCGCGAAGTCCTCTGGGTCTATCGCGATCGGCTGGTCGACCTGAAGAAGGACTGCCCGGCTGGTTCACGGCATGCTGTTCAAAAACGTCGGCGCCGCCGGCGGAGCCAGCCTCGAGCACACGCACAGCCAGTTGATCGTCACACCCATCGTGCCGATTTCGGTTTGGGAAGAGATGACCGGAGCCCTCGAGTTCTACAATTATCGAGGCCGTTGCATCTACTGCGACATGGTCCAGCAGGAGCTCGCGTTCGAGAAGCGGATCGTCCTCGACTCGACCCACTTCACCGCGTTCTGTCCCGTTCGCCAGTCGGTTTCCCTTCGAGACCTGGATCGTGCCCAAGACCCACTCCAGCCACTTTGAAAACATCCCCAAGCCGGGCGTGGATGATCTCGGCCAGGTGCTTCACCAGGTCTTGAACAAGCTGGAGCTGGCGCTCGACAGTCCGGCATACAATTACATCATCCATACGGCGCCCTTTGACCATGGCGAGCTGCCGCATTACCATTGGCACATCGAAGTGATTCCTCGATTGACGAAGGTGGCGGGTTTCGAGTGGGGCTCGGGTTTTTACATCAATCCCGTCCCGCCCGAGAACGCGGCCGGTTTCTTGCGCGAGGTCGAAGTCATCATCGACGACCCCAAGCCGGGTGTGATCGAGCGCGGTGGAGCGATTCGCCGTCAGGCGGTCGCGTTTTGAATCTCGAAGGCCTATGGCGGTTTAGGCGTGAGTCGGCACACCACGATGGCATTAACCGTCATGCTACAGTGGTTTACACTCGGGTACCCCACGGTCCATACTAGCCCGAAGCGTCAGCGAGGATTCTGGCTGTGTCGCCGCGCTAACGCTTCGGGCTATTATGATCGCCGTTGCTGTCGTGGTGTGTGCAACCCGTAAGTAAACCGCTCTTGGGCGGCTGTTCCTCATGTTACAAGGGTCGAAAATGTCGCACGTTCGCCTGATCCTCGCATTGCACAACCATCAGCCCGTGGGCAATTTCGACGGCGTTTTCGAGGAGGCTTATCGGACCAGCTATCGCCCGTTCTTGGACGTGCTGGAGCGTTATCCCGAGATTCCGTTCGCCTTGCATACGTCCGGGCCGCTCCTGGAATGGCTGGTCGAGCGGCATCCCGAATACATCGCCAGAGTTCGGGCGTTCGTCGAGGCCGGCCGGGTGGAAATCCTGGGAGGAGGATTCTTCGAGCCGATCCTGACCATGATTCCATTCCGGGACCGGGTGGGCCAGATCCGGTCGTTCTCGCGTTATCTGGAGGAGCTATTCGGCGCCCGGATACGCGGCATGTGGGTTCCCGAGCGGGTCTGGGAACAGCAGCTCGTTTCGGCGATCGTCGAAGCCGGCATCGAGTACACCGTACTGGACGACTTCCACTTCGAGCGCGCCGGCTGCTCGGGCGACGACGTCTTCGGCTATTACTTGACCGAGGACAATGGCCGATCTTCTCAAGGTCTTTCCAGGGTCCGAGACGCTCCGTTATACGATGCCGTTCCAGGAGCCCCACGCGACCTACGAATTCTTGCGAAAGCTGGCCGAGCGCCGCCCCGGCGCGACGGTCGTCGGCGCCGACGA
Source organism: uncultured Planctomycetota bacterium (assembly GCA_963779785.1). Taxonomy (GTDB): domain Bacteria; phylum Planctomycetota; class Planctomycetia; order Isosphaerales; family Isosphaeraceae; genus CAVRFS01. The sequence goes on along the minus strand of CAWAAW010000043.1, from coordinate 115,049 downwards.
CGGCGAGAAGTTCGGGAGCTGGCCCAAGACGTTCGATCACGTTTATACGCAAGGCTGGCTCAACCGTTTCTGTGACATGGTGGTGGCCAATCGCGACTGGCTCGAGCCGACGACATTCGCGCAGGGCCGTCGACGGGGCACTTCCGCTGGGCAAGGTCTTCTTGCCCGACGGCTCGTACCGCGAGATGACCGAATGGGTCTTGCCTCCCGACATGTCACGCAGCTTCCACCAGGGAGCCGAGCGGCTGGCTCAATTGCCGGATGCCGACAACATCAAGCGATTCTTCCGGGCCGGCGGATACTGGCGCAACTTCCGAGCGAGATATCCCGAAACCGACGAGATGTACACACGAATGCTGGGTATCTCCACACCGGCTCGCCGCGGCGGAAACCAATCCCGAGGCCGACCCCGATTATCTCGAAATCGCCCGCCAGGAGCTCTACCGAGGACAGTGCAACTGCCCTTACTGGCATGGATCGTTCGGCGGTCTTTACTTGCCCCACCTGAGGAACGCGATCTACCGGAGTCTGATCGCCGCTCACAATGCGCTCGATGACGCCGAAGGACGCGTCGGCAACCGCGTTCAGCTCGAAGTCGGAGATTTCAACCTCGATGCCCGCCAGGAGGTACGCCTCGAGAACGACCGGCTGATCGCACTGGTGCGGCCCGGCGCAGGGAGGGCATGTCTACGAGCTCGACGTCCGCCACAACACGACCAACGTGCTGGCAACTCTCGATCGACGACCGGAAGCTTATCATGCCGACAGTCATCGAAGGCCGCCGGCGATCACGCGACCGAGCCGATCCGCCGATGGATCACGCTCAAACAGCCGGGGCTTGACCGGTTGCTCGTCTACGACCGGTATCCCCGCAAGGCGCTCGTCGATCATTTCTACCCCGATCGACGTGACTCTGGACGACCTGATCGCATGCCGCGAAACGGAGCTTGGCGATTTCGTCACGGGCACATATCTCGCGAAGGTCCAGCGCGACGTCGAGCGGGTCAGGCTCGTGATGGAACGGCCCGGTGTCGTCGGCGGCCATTCGATCCGGCTCCGGAAGACCATCGAGCTTTCGGCCGGCAGCCCGAGCCTGGTCGTTCATTACCAACTCGAGGATCTGCCGCGCGATGCGCCTCTGCACTTCGCGGTCGAGATCAACCTGGCGGCCATGGCCGGCCACGCGCCGGACCGCTACTACTCCGACCCATCGGCGCGAAACTCGGGCTGCTTGACGACCGGCTCGACCTGCTCGGATACCAGTGGACTGGCGCTGACCGACGAGTGGCTCGACCTGTCGATCGGCCTGACCTGGTCGCAATCAGCCAGCCTTTGGTGTTTCCCCATCGAGACCGTCAGCCAATGCGAGGGGAGCTTCGAGGGGGTATTTCAGTCTTCGGCCGTAATCCCTCACTGGCACGTCGTTTCCGACGAAAATGGCCGATGGGACGTCCAGATTCATTGGCGTCTTGATCGGATTGCGTCGACCTCGCCGACTCGCGACGCGCCGGCCAGCACATCGCCTCGCACGAATTGGCTGCCTCGCATCGTGTTAGTTTGTCGCTAGCAATCGGTGCCAAGCTGCGAGTTCATCCAATCTTCGCAATATCTACCATGACTCGCACATTAAGTAGCTCCTTATAATGGTTGGGTCGAAGAGCGACACCGTGTTTGCTTTCTACTCCCTCCCCTTGAGGTCGACCCAATGCCACAGCTTCGTTTGCGACGCCGTCCGTTCCGATGGTTTTACGCTGATTGAACTCTTGGTCGTTATCGCGATCATCGCCGTCTTGATTGCTTTGCTTTTGCCTGCCGTGCAGTCGGCGCGCGAGGCCGCCCGCCGTATTCAGTGCACGAACAACTTGAAACAAATCGGCCTGGCTTTCATGAACTATGAAAGTGCCAACAGCGCTTTCTCCCCGACGACCATCCTGGTGCCTTGCCCACGTCGGTCCACCGCGTCTTGGCGGCCAGACGTGTGGTGGTTTCCAGTCGTCTTGGAGTGCCTTCGCGCGTTCGACTCCGTTCATGGAGCAAGGCTCGTTCTACAATGCGATCAACTTCGACTACACTTACAGCGACGGGACCAATACGACCGTCACATTCACTCCGCTGGCTTTCCTCTACTGCCCGAGCGACCCGGGGAGCCACATCGACGACGCCAGCCTGGGCGGCACTGGCGACGCCACGACGAGCTACGGCACCTGTGACGGCGATTGGTATGTCTGGTCGGTCAACTGGGGCACGACGAATTCCGTCGGCCCGATGAATCGTTCGCTGTTCGGACCAAACTATTCGCGGCGGATCGCCATGGTCACGGACGGGACGAGTAATACGCTGATGGCCGCGGAAGGCTACATCGGCCACGCCCAGATGCGGTCTTGCGGGAACACCCCGGGGCCGCCTTCAGACCCCGTCACCGGGGTGCTACACGCTTTACCAACATTCCGGCGCCCGGGCCGAACTCGGCTGCGGCGCTGGCTTACCAGATCAATAATTGCCCGGGCAGTGTCGGAAAAATCAAGCACGGCGGACCGATCGGCCACACCCGGTGGGCTAATGGCGGTGTCTACTATTCCGGCTTCACCACGGCCATGCCGCCCAATCAGACCGTGTCCACGATCAGCCGGCTTACTACTCCGCGGCGTCCCAGCCTCCAACTTTGGCAAGAACCTGCCCATGGACTGGGACTGGGTCGACGAGAACGACGGCGGCCCGACCTTCATGTCGCTCGTCAGCCAGCAGCTACCATCCGGGCGGAGTCAACGCCCTGTTCGCGGACGGCAGCGTCCACTTCATCAAGAACTCGATCAGTGCGGTGACCTGGTACGGGCCTCGGCACCATCGCCGGCGGTGAAGTCATCAGCTCCGACTCCTATTGATAAACCTTCTCGGATCCGCGTGCAACTGGCTCTCTGGGGCCATTGCACGCGGCCGTTTTGCGTCTTGGACCCTCCCATCCAAACAGAGTTCAATAACTCAACCATGCGGATCATCATACCCGGTTCGATCACGCTCTCCGCGCTCCTCCTCTTTTCCTGTTGGGGCTGCGGAAGCGGTAGCGGCTGCGCTGCCTTCCCTGATTCCCGTCAAGGGAAAAGTCACGTATAAGGGTCAACCTTTGACCAAGGGCACCATCCGATTCGAGCCCGATGGCTACGGACGGATGGCCACCGGCAAAATCCAGCCTGACGGGACATTTGTGCTCAGCACATTGTCAGAAAGATGATGGAGTCGTCGCCGGCATCCACAAGGTTTCTATCAGCGATACGGGCCCTAATTCCAAGAAAGAGCTCGTCCCCAAGAAATACTTGCAGCCAGGTACCTCCAAGCTAACGGCCGAGGTCGACGCGAGCATACCGAATTCACCTTCGACCTCGTCGACGGCAAATGAGCAGCGTCAGTCACATTCAGGCGCTATTGCCGCGGCGAAGGCAGATCAGCGCTCGTCCCCAAAATCGCTCCCACAGCCCGACACCAGAGGAGACTCGCGACGATGATTCCGCGCCGCAATCTTTCGATCCGCATGGTACTATCCTCGGAACGATCGGCCTGATCTCGGTTCGCTCCCAGGCCGATGAGTTCCGGCTCGAATCGGCCACCCTTCCCGCGCCGTTCGCTCGAGGCCGGAAAAGTCAACACCGTGATCGAGGCCTCGGGAGTCGAGCCGATCGGCGACGGCCGCCGGTTCCTGGTCGCCCACGACAAGGACCCCGCTCTGTACATCGTCGAGTTGGCGGGCGGTCGGATTCTGGGTCCACCGATCACGTCCCCACGATTTCCCCAGTTGAACGGTGGCGGACCCAAGTGGGAAGGCATGGCCCGCGATGGCGAGGGCAACTTCTATCTGATCGGCGCTCACAACGGCAAGACGGATGAAGAACGAGCGACCAAGAACGTTCTCATTCGCTTCCGCCTCAAGGATGACAATCAGGCGGCGATCGACGATGCGTCGATTGTGAGCTGGCACATCGCCCGATCGCTCGAGACGTGCTCTGAAAGCCGCCGGATTGCCGCCTGAAGAAGTCGCCAAACGGAAGATCGAAGGGCTGACGATTCGTGAGACGAAAACCGCCGATGGCACAGTCCGCCGCGAGCTGCTGATCGGTCTCCGCGAGCCGAGCGACAAGGTTCGCGCCTTCGCGGCCGATATCACCAATCCCCCCTCCCCTGACGCTGAGCTCGAGCTCAAACCGTCGTTTGCCTTCGAGGCCGAGCCCAGGGAGGGCGTGACCTCGCAGCTCACTTCCCTCGAATACGTTCCCGAGCTTGAGCGGCTTCTTGGTCGTGACCGCGTCCGAAGACACGGCGAACGCGTTCCACGGCAACATCCTCTGGTTCGTCCCGGATGGCGAAACCAGCCATGCCCAAAAGATCGCCATCTTCGAAGTCGCGATGAAATGCGAGGGCCTGGCAATCCTCGGTGTCGACAAGGACGGTCAAAAAACGTCGGTCAAACTCTTGATCACTTACGACAACGACCCGCACGCGACCCATATCCCGAGTCGATTCCAGACGGCCACGCTCGTCCGCGAATCGCGCTGAAACGACGTGATCGATAAGACGACGGGTGTGTCGTCAATCTTCAATTGGCAAGTTGGAGTCCAGGCTTCAGCCCGTCAAATCAAGCTTTACCGACCAGCTAGAAAAGGACGGTTTTCAGAGTCTTGCGACGGGCTCAGTTTGGGTAATTGGCGGATTTTTCGTCCACGATTCGCTTTCACCGATTCCTCCGAACGAGGTGCGTAATGGTGCCACGCCGTTTGTCGGTGCGGCTACCGGCGTTCGCCGGGCTGAGCCTCTGCGTTGGCATGGTGGTCAGCGCGGGTCAGCCAGCACGGATGACCCCCGGGCAACACCTAAGGCCGCGGTCGAAACCGAGCCTGTCCCCAGCCAAGGGGATGCGGCCGACGACCCAGCCATCTGGATTCATCCCAATGACCCTCGGCAGAGCCTCGTACTCGGGACTGACAAGAAGGGCGGCTTGAACGTTTTCGACCTCGAAGGCCGGCGGATCCAGCTCGTTTCGGACGGTTCACGGCCGAACAACGTCGACGTGCTGTACGGCTTTCCCCTCGACGGGCGGACGGTTGACCTGGTCGTCGCCGGCACGCGGAGCCGTTCCCGACCGGGCATCGCGTTCTGGCAAATAGTTCCGGATAGTCGCCGCCTGACCGAGGTGGGCACGATTCCCGCTTTCACGGTCTTCGACGGCGCCGAACCTTACGGCTCATGCGTTTACAAGAGTCCGCGCAATCAGGCCTTTTATGTGTTCGTGACAAGCAAAGACGGAGCAATCGAGCAGTATCGGCTAGACGCCAGCGGACGGGCATCGATCCGTGCGACCCGAGTTCGCGCAATGCGCAGTCGACTCGACCGCCGAGGGATGTGTGGCTGACTTCGACCTCGGACGGCTTTACATCGCCGAGGAGGACGTCGGAATCTGGGCATTTGGAGCCGAGCCCGACTCCGGTTCGTCGCACACGCTGGTCGCCCGTGTCGGCGAGCACGGCTTGGCTGCCGACGTGGAGGGTTTGACGATCTACTATGCTTCCGGCTCCAAGGGTTACCTGATCGCTTCGAGCCAAGGATCCAACACGTTTCAGGTCTACCAACGCGATGGGTCCAATTCTTTCGTTCTGACCATCGATCCGGCAGCGGGTTCGATCGGAGATGTCGGCGAGTCGGACGGGATCGACGTCACGAATGTCGCCACTTCCAGTCGATTCCCGCACGGGCTATTCGGCTGCCAGGACGGCCGAGCGCGCCAATGGCCGCCAGAACTTCAAATTCTATTCCTGGCAGGCAATCGCCGGCGATCGTCTGATTGTTGACACCAAGCGTTCAGCCCGCTCCCGCTGATTCCCTCGAAGGCGAACGCACGTTCAAGGCGACTCTAAAGCGACTGATTCATGAGTTACGCACAGCGCGACTGAGACGTCCGTTATATTAGCCCGAAGCGTCAGCGAGGATTCCGGCGAGTGTCCCCTCGCCGACGCTCCGGGCTAGCGTGGGCGCGGCTCCATCGGGCCCGTTTTCGACGCCATCGTCTCCGTTCCGCGTGCATCACTTTCCTGACTCTCAATAGCGGAGTAGCCGCTCCCGCACGGCGTCGTGCCCATTTCCTGAGAATTGCTTGCCGCGCCGCGGCGCTGTAGACTCGACTGAATCCTGGATCGGGAATCCCGGCGCGGAGCAAAGTCGAAGTGAGCCTTTACAAGTTCGTCTCCAACGACCGGCCCACGCTGGGTGTCGAGATTGAGTTGAACCTTGTCGACAGCCAGACCATGGCGCTGCGCAGCGGGGTTTCTCAGACTCTTAAGTGACGTGCCCGCGGAGCTGCAAGGTTCGGTCAAGCCCGAACTCTTGCAGTGCTACGTGGAGCTCAACACCAAGATCTGCGACGACGTTGCCGAGGCCGATCAGGACTTGACATGGAAAATCCGGGCGGTCGGCGAAATCGCCTGCCGCCACGGTCTGCGACTCTTCTGGAGCGGCACCCACCCGTTCTCTCGGTGGCAGGAGCAAGAAGTCACGCCGAATGAACGCTACTACGACCTGATCAACGGGCTCCAGGAGACTGCTCGCCGACTCTTGACTTTCGGCCTGCACGTCCACGTCGGTGTCGACTCGGGCGACAAGGCGATCATGGTCTGCGACCGCATCATGCAACACCTGCCAACGCTGCTGGCGCTTTCGGTCAACAGCCCGTTCTGGCAGGGCCGGAATACCGGCCTGCATTCGCAGCGGAGCAAGGTCATGGAAACCCTGCCGACGGCCGGCCTCCCTCCTTTGATGCGGAACTGGTCGGAATATGCCTGGCTCTTGAACCACATGGTCGAGACCGGCTTCATCAAGACCATCCGCGAGATCTGGTGGGACGTCCGGCCGCACCATAACTTCGGCACGGTCGAAGTCCGGATCTGCGACATGCCGCCGAGCCTGGAACACGTGCTCGGTCTGACCGCACTCATTCAATGCTTGGTCCACGACCTGTCCCAGGAGATCGACCGGGGCACCTATCAATTCGACTGCCACCCGTTCCTGATCCGGCAGAACAAGTGGCGGGCCTGCCGCTATGGCATGGAAGCCCGGCTGGTCGACCCCGCCAGCCACCAGGCAGTTCCCGCTCGCCAGGTGGTTCGTACGCTTGCTCGACCGCTTGCAGGATCGTGCCGATGAATTGGGCTGCGTCCCCTACCTCGAGATCGTCCGCGAGATGGCCGAACAGCCGACCGGCTCGGTCCGCCAGCTTCAGATCTATGCGGAGACCAACGACCTCGCCGAGGTCGTTCGCCGCATGCTGGCACACAGTGACCTGGTGAGTGCCGGGAGTGCTCGTTGATCGAAAATCAATTCACAACGTTGATCGGCTTCCCTGCCAGAAAAGCGGTAACGTTGGCCACGGTTGCCTCCATCAATCGCCGCCGAGCTTCCTCGGTGGCCCAGGCATTGTGCGGTGTGATCAGGCAGTTCTGAGCTGCCAGGAGTGGATTGTCGGGTCGGATCGGCTCATTTGAAACGACGTCGACGCCCGCCCCGGCCAGCCGGCCGGCATTCAGCGCCTCGGCCAGGTCCTCCTCGACGACCAAGGCACCGCGGGCCGTATTGATCAGGAACGCGCTCGGTTTGACCAGCTCAAGCCGTTTGCTATTGACCAGGCCGGCCGTCTGCGGTGTCAAGCGGACAGTGCAGGCTGATCACATCGGCTCGCGTGAACAGATCGTCTAACTCGCACCAATTGACCGGTCGGCCGTCCGCGGGTGAGCGTCGCGAAGGACTATAGGCCAGGACTGACATCCCGAACGCCTGGGCAAGTTCCCCCACGCGCTGGCCGATCCGGCCGAAACCGACGATTCCCATCGTCTTGCCGGCAAGCTCGAGAAGCGGTGTCTTTCGCATCGAGAAGTCGGGCAAGCCGGGACCACTCGCCGGCTCGCACCGCCTGGGCATGGAGGCCGACCTGAACACACAGTTCGAGCAGCAAAGCGAATACGTGCTGGGCAACGGAGTTCGTGCTGTATTCCGGTACGTTCGAGACCGGAATGCCGCGCCCGCGCAGCCGCGGCGTCCACGCAGTCGAACCCGGTGGCCGTGACCGTGATAAACCGTAAGTCGGGCGAACTTTCGATCAGTGGGGTGCGGATCGGCGACTTGTTCGTGACCAGAATCGCGGCCCCACTCGCCCGCGCCGGCACGTCCTCCAAGGAAGTAAAATCGTGGAACTCCACTTCGCCGAACTGGTCCAGACCAGACCATGCGTAGCGGTCCACCGCCAGCGGACGGCCATCCAGGATGACGATCTTCACGGGTCTTCTGCCTCCCAAGAGGTGCTGGGAAAATGGGTCCAAAACCGTTCGGGCCAGGTATCGCTCCAGCCGTTCAAAAATATCGATTATACGCGGCGCGAGGCTGAGAACGAGTAGTTGGCAGGGAGAGTGCAAGTTGAGCGGTCGTCCGCGGGGACATTCTCAAATTTTACCATACCTTTATCAATCGTTCACAGGCGGATGTTTCGAGAGACTGCGCGGTAATCTTGAAACGCTAGACATCAATCGGGGATTCCGGTCAACTATGTTGGGAAAACGGCGTTGAAGATGAAGTTGCCTGTATTCCTGAACCGTTCGGGGAGGGCCACCAGATGACCGGGAGTGTGGAAGACGAGCCACGATTCGAGGGCGGCTTTAATCACTCGAATGCCGTTGACAAGAAACCGTGGCGCCTACCCGCGGTTGCGGCGCTGGTCGTTAGCGTCGCGGCGTTGTGGCTGGGGTGGCTGCTCATCTGGGAGAACAACCATCCGGCGGCATCGGCTGCGCGAGGTACGCGAAGCGCGGGGGCTGCCGAGCGATTGAAGGCCGTTCACGAGCTGGAAAGCACCGGTCTCGACGACGCCGGGGTTGCCATCCCGGCCCTGATCAGTTGTCTCAAAGATCCGGATGCGGGCGTCCGAGCCGCGGCGGCCATGGGCATCATACCGGTCATGAGCAACGTCAACACGAGGTCTGACGGAGCCGAGATCGCCCGCGCGGCGGTCAGTGCCCTGCGGGAAAGTTTGAAGGATTCAGACGCGGCCGCGCGCGAACGCCGCGAAGGCGTTGTGGTCGGTCGCCATTGTCTGCGCGGGCTTGCCCAAGGCCATCGACCTTGATGGAGTGACTGAATCGCTCGCCGCCTCGGTCGGCGATCCCGATACAGAGGTCCGACTGGCTGCCATTGGCGCACTTGACGCGCTCGCTCCCAAGGTTTCGACGACTCCGCTCGAAGTGCTCGTTGCCTCGCTGGGAGACGAATCCGAGAAAAACCGCGCCGCCGCCGCCAAAGCCTTTCTTCGGTATCGTAAGGACCGGTTCCGCGCGATCCCGATGGTTGTGCGTGCCCTCGAAAAAGTTCGTCCTCCATACCGGAGTGGGTATCTAGCATTTCTCCGGGGTATTTCGCCGCCGCCCAGGGAAACTCGCGGGAATTCTTCCGCGGCCGAGGAGAGGGCCTACCTCCGGCCCGTTGCAGCGCCTGAGTTCAGCGCCGAAACGGTACCACTTCTGATCGCGGCCCTCGAGAGCCCTGATCCCGAGGTCCGCTTTTTGTCGGCTTCAGCGCTCGCGGAGTTTCGTGAGGCCGCCCAGACTGCCATACCGGCGTTGCTCAAGAGCCTAAGTGTGGAAGGGGCGCAAAAGCTCGAAAGCTCGACTGGCGAGACCGTGCCCGATCCCGCGACCGCGTTCGCTATGGCCCTGGGCAAGATCGCGCCGAAAGCGCGAAGGCACGCGAGTCAGCAGATGCGCTGATCAAGCTTCTGCGATCGGACAATCGGGAGCGCCGCTTGGCCGCGATCAACGCTCTGGGCCGGTTCATTTACGACCCCACCATCGTCGCGGAGCTCACCAGGTCGGCCAGCGACCGAGACGCCACTGTACGCGCCGCTTCGCTGAAGGCGATCCATGACATCGGCCACGTCACGCCCATTCCCGCCGACCCCGCGCCTCTGGCAGCCGCGCTCGAAGACGAATCGCCACTGGTACGGGTCAAGGCTGCCTGGGCGCTGGGTCACACCTCTGCGGGGTTGGACCCCTATATTTCCGCGCTAGTTCGCCACGCGGACCACGACCCCGACGCCGATGTGCGTGCCGCTTGCATCGGTGAGCTGTTTAGCTTGAAGCCCCCTGCCGTTTCAGCCGCGGCTGTCATGGATCTGGTCCCCTGGCTGAGCAGTCAGGACGAGTATCACCGTCGCACGGCATGCCAGATTCTGTCCAGGCTTGGCCCAGCCGCGTCGCCCGCAATCCCCGCGCTCGATTCGCGCTCTGAACGGGCCAGGTCGCGACCGCGGGGTGCGCGGAGGTGCTGGGCCGAATCGGCCCGGCTGCCTCGGTCGCCGTGCCCGACTTGATCCGGGCGCTTCAGGATGCAAGCAACGGGAAGCAGACCTTCAGCCGCGGTGAGGATTGCCGCCGCTCTGGGTAAGATCGCCCCCAATGACGCCAGGAGCGTGGCCGCAATCGCCGTCCTGGTTGAGACCCTCAAATTACCGCCGGGTCAGCACGAATGCATGGACGCGGCCGAGGTGATCGGCCACTACGGCTCCGCCGCTGTCGTGGCCGTGCCACGCTTGGTCGAACTCCTGAAAGAGTCTACGGACAATGAGGATCTGTCCAATCTTCTTCGAGACAACGTAGCCCGATCCCTCGGGCTGATCGCGCCGAAAACCGTCCAGGCCGACCATGTCGTCGCGGCCTTGATCGACTCATTGGAGAAAAAACCCAATCATCGGATGGGCGTGAAAACGGTCGTCGAAGCACTGGCCCCGTTCGGCCCGAAGGCGGCCGGTGCGATACCGGCGCTCCGTTCCTTGCAGACGACGCACAAGACGGGCAGCGACGCAAGTACCGCTGCTGAGAAAGTAATCAGCGAGCTTGAAAAAGCAAAATAACGGCCGCTATCGGCGCGAATGGGCGCGGGATTTTCTGCCTCACGGCTCTCCTGGCTGAGTTCGGCCGAGTCACCTGACTCGACTTGACCAAACGTCGCATGATATCGAACAATACGACGAGGACGTCATCGAGTTTAACGACGTGAGGGCTTGGTCGTTTCCGGATCGGCGATCGTTGCCGAATGAGCCGGTCAAATTCCGGCTCGCCCCACGCCGTCAGCCGGGTAGGAACCCAGCGAGGCTGGCATGTCGGAATCTGTACCGGTGACGGTTTCCCCGGCCGAAAAGGTCAAGCAGTTTCCGACCGCGCCGGGCATCTACTTGATGAAAGACGCCCAGGGGCGAGTCATCTACGTGGGCAAGGCAAAGAACCTGCGTAGCCGTGCCGGCTCCTACTTCCACAAGGCGGCCGCCGATGACAAGCGGATCTGCGACTGGATCGCCGAGGTGGCCGACGTCGAGTTCCTGATCGCCGACAGTGAGGTCGACGCCATGCTCATGGAGGCGCGGCTGATCAAGGACATTCAGCCCCAATACAATCGCGACCTCAAGGACGACAAGTCGTTTCCGTATTTACAGATCACGACCGGCGAGGACTTCCCTCGCGTCAATTTCACGCGCGAGCCGCTCGATCGTGGCGTCAAGCTTTACGGTCCGTTCCCTCGAGCCAAGACCCTCCGCGGCGCGATCCAGGTCTTGCAGCGTGTCTTCAAGTTTCGGACCTGTTCCCTGGACATCGAGGAGGGCGATCCTCGCTGGCGATGGTTTCGCCCGTGTCTGCTCCACTCGATCAATCAGTGTACGGCTCCGTGCAACGTCCGGATCGATAAGGAAAGCTATCGGAGCGACATTCGGCGGCTCCAACTGTTCCTGGACGGCAAGAAAGACGTCCTCCTCAAGGAAATGAACGAGGAGATGCGTGAGGCGAGCAAGGCCCTCCAGTTCGAGAAGGCCGCCCGGCTCCGCGATGAAATCAAGGCTTTGGGCGCCATCAGCCTGCGCGGAAATCTCGCCCAACACGCCCAGCCGGAGGTCTTCTACGTCGATCCCCGCAAGGGGCTGAAAGGGCTCAAGAAGATCTTGAAGCTCGACTCGATTCCGCGAACGATTGACGGCGTGGACATCGCGCATCTGGGCGGCAACGAGATGGTCGGCTCGCTGGTCACGTTCATTGATGGCCTGCCGTTCAAGCCGGGTTATCGCCGTTACCAGATCAAGAGCGTGGCGGGCATCGACGACTTCGCGTCGATCCGTGAAGTGGTCACGCGGCGGATCAAGGGACTCCAGGAGCGCGACGAGCCCTTTCCCGACATCTGGCTGATCGATGGCGGCAAAGGGCAGCTCAGCTCGGCCCTGGCGGCTTTTGAAACTCTCAAGGTCGTCCCTCCGACCGTCATCGCCCTGGCCAAGCGCGAGGAGGAGATCTACGTCCAGGGCCGATCCGACCCGATCGTCCTCTCCCGCCGCTCGTTTGCCTTGCGACTGTTACAATATGTCCGCGACGAAGCCCACCGTTTCGCCCAGCATTACCATCACATGCTTCGCAAGAAGCGGACCTTTGACAATGAGGTATGAGAACCACGCACCCCTGCCCATGACGATTCGATCCTTGATGGTCCACGCGGTGGTTGATCATGACCTGTTCACCAGAAGTCTCGCAACTCCTGCTCGAGATCTTAACGATAGGCTTGCTTCGCATCCGTGCAATGGGATGGTCCGATGATGCTGAGCGTTGCGCAATCGAAGCCGATCATATACACAATGTGCCGGACCTACTGGCTCATTTTTCTGCCGAGAGATTAGTCTACTATTGGGATGTCGAGCGAAATTCCTATATCAAGCAGACGTCACCGACGCAGCTTTCGGTCTGGGAACCGCTTTCGATGAATTGAAGATGCGAGCTCTTGCTTCAGCGTCATCGTCAATCTGTGCGATTATGTGAGTCCTCGACCGTCATGCGACGTCTCCCACCGTCGATTCCCGCGTGGAGATGCCATGATTCTCATTTCCGCCCAAGCCCTTGGTCGACAATTCCGCGGCGATCCGATCTTCAACGAGCTCAATTTCGAGGTGCGCGCCGGCGATCGCATCGGGCTGGTCGGGCCCAACGGCGCGGGCAAGACGACCTTGATCAAGATCCTGGCGGCCTTGGACAAGCCGGATTACGGCCAGCTTTTCGTCCGGCCGGGGATTCGCGTCAGCCTGTTGCGGCAGGAGCCCGATTTCAAGCCCGGTGAGACCTTGATCGATGTCGTCAAGGCGGGGCTGGCGTCCGTCCTCGAGCTGCAAAACGAGCTCGAGGAAGCCGCTCAGGAGATGGCCGAGGCCGAAGATCCGGACGACCGGCGACGGGCCGAGCGTCGGTACGACGAGCTGCACCAGCTCATCGAGCATCAGGATGCTTATACGATCGACCACCGGATCGAGGAAGTTCTGACGGGCCTCGGGTTCAGCGAGCCGGAGTTTTCCCGGGAGGCCACGACGTTCTCCGGCGGCCAGCAGTCGCGGATGATGCTCGCCAGGCTGCTGCTGGAAAGCCCCGACCTGATGCTCCTGGACGAGCCTTCGAATCACCTCGACATCGCCACGACGGAATGGCTCGAAAGCTACCTGGCGCGGCAGCCCGTCGCGATGATCGTCGTGAGCCATGACCGCTATTTCCTGGACAAGGTTGTGACCAAGATCTGGGAGATGCACCTTGGCCAGCTCACCGTCTACCCCGGCAATTACACCCAGTACTGGCGGCTGCGGACCGAGAAAGCCAAGGTGCTGGAACGCCAGGCCGAGCGTCAGGACGAGAAGGCCGCGAAGCTCGAAGCGTACATCCGCAAGTACGGAGCCGGCCAGCGCGCCACCCAGGCCCACGACCGCGAACGCAAGCTGGAACGACTCGAGCGCGACCGGGTCGAGACCATGCGCGATGTCGTCGGACCCGTCATGCGGTTCGACGAAGTTCAACGCTCGGGCGATATCGTGGTCGAAGCGATCAAGCTTTCGAAGGCATACGCCACTCCTTTGTTTCGCGACCTGAACCTGACCGTCGAGCGCAGCCAGTGCGTCGGCGTGATCGGGCCCAACGGATCGGGCAAGACGACCCTGATCAAGACCTTGATCGGTCGGGAGAAACCCGACGCAGGGGAAGTCCGGCTCGGCCATAAGGTCCAGGTCGGCTACCACGATCAGGGCTTGCAGTCATTGGACCCCAGCACCACGGTCCTTCGAGCGGTCTGGCCCGAGGATGATTTCACCTGGGTCGAAGGCGACGTCCGCGACCTGCTGGCGCGGTTCGGCCTGTCCGGCGAGATCGTGTTCCAGACGGTCGGCAAGCTCTCCGGCGGCGAGAAGGCCAAGGCGGCCCTCGCCCGCCTCTGCGCGACGTCCGCCAATCTGCTGGTCATGGATGAGCCCACCAATCACCTCGACATCTGGTCGAGAGAGGCTCTCGAGAACTCGATCAATGAATTCGAGGGAACGGTCCTGGTCGTCAGCCACGATCGCTACTTCCTCAACCAGGTCGCCGACCGGCTGATCGTTGTCTCCGACGGCCAGGCTCGCGTGGTCGAAGGCGATTACGAAACCTACCAGCACCTGGCCCAGAAGGAGAAGGAACGCGCCGAGAAACCCCAGGCGAAAGCCCCGGCGGTCTCCTCGACGACTCGCTCGAATTCAAGCCCCGCGGCGGGAGCCGAGAAGACCAAGCGAAAGTTCGCTTACCGCAAGGCTGTCGAGATCGAACGCGAGATCGGCGAGCTCGAAAGCCAGGCCGCCGAGCTCGAAGACCTCCTCGGCCAGCCCGCAACCTGGCGCGATCCCATCAAGGCCGTTCGTACTCAAGAGAAACACACGGATTTGAAGTCCCGATTGGAGACGCTCTACCAGCACTGGGAGACGGCGCTGGAAGCAAACTGGTGATTGCATTCGTTCCGAGTCACTGGTCCTTGCTAGGCTGACGTGTATGCCTGATCCGCGGAAAGTCCTGAGCATGGTTCGCCGCGCGACCGAGCTGATGCGCGCGACGCCCGGACGTTCGGGCGGCATCATCACGCTGGAGCGAGCCGCCGAGGTGATGGTCGTCGGCGATCTGCACGGCAACCTGCGCGGCGTTCAAGAGAGTGCTGGCACTCGCTGCCCTCGATCGCCATCCCGATCGCCATCTCGTCTTGCAGGAGCTGGTTCACGGACCGTTCTCTTATCCGGACGACAAGGGCGATCGCTCGCACCAGCTCGTCGACCTGGTCGCGGCACTCAAGTGCCAATATCCCGAGCGTGCCCACCTGATCCTGGGCAATCATGAGCTTTCCGAGCTGACCGGGCGCGTGATCGGCAAGGACGGCGGGACGCTCAACGCCAGTTTTCGCCGGGGGATCGAAACGGCCTACGGCGCCTTGGCCGGCGAGATTCATGAGGCCTACAAGGGCTTGTTCGCCGCTCTGCCGCTCGCGGTCCGGACTCAGAATCGTGTCTATATCTGCTCACACCGTCCCCGACGCGGACGATCTCGACACGATCGACATCGAACTGCTCAAAGCCGACGTCTGGCCGGATGAGGCCATGAAGCGCCGAGGGACGATCTACGCACTGACCTGGGGACGCGATGACGACGCCCGAGACCGCGGACCGTTTTGCCGCGATGGTCGACGCCGACTTCTTCATCACCGGCCACCAGCCGTGCGACGAAGGGTTCCGCCAGGCCAATCATCGCCAGATCATTATCGATGGAACCGACCCCTATCCCGCCTATTGTCTCTTCCCCGCGAACCAGCCCGTGACCATCGAATCGCTCCTCAAGTGCGTCCACATCATCGACGTCGCGGACGGTGGATGATTCGGTCCGGCGCCACTGACCGCTTGAGTCGACCGCCGGCTCGGATAGGATGGGTCCAGAGCAAGGGCCGAGATTGCCGGTCCGGAACGCGATGGTCCGTCGCCCTTTTTTGACTGTGATCGAGGGGAGCTGATCCGTGAAAGCCCGGCCATCCTGGAGCGTTTGCGTATTCTTCTCGTTGCTGGCATGGGCGGGATCGACGATGTCGGTCGCTGCCGCGAAGGAAGACTCGGGTGCCGCGACGACCGCACTTTATACCGCGAGTGATTTTCCCAAGCTGGCTCAGGGGGTCGACCCGGGATTCGTCGGTGAGGCGACCATCCACATCTGGGCACCCTCCGGAGACGTATGGCGTCTCTCTCCCGAAAAGGGAACCGTCACGCTCCATTTCCAAAGCGCAGGCGAGGCGATCCCCTGCCCCGCTGGCAGACGTTAGGCAAGGTGAGTCTGGTCAAGGGCCGGCCGTTCAAGGTCGTTGTGGCCGATGATCGAACCAAAAGCGAAAGCCCTTCCGAGTCAACACCGGCGAAAAAGGTCGAGTCGAAAGCGAAGGCGAAGGCGAAAGCCGCGAAACAACCGATCCAACCCGCCCCCGTGCCGGCTCTTCTCTGGCTGTCGCTCAACGCCGACGCGGGTGCTCATCCGCTCCTGGACGTGATCCGGGGGCGCATCGAGACGGTCGAGCCGACTCTGGACCATCGGCGAGCCCAGGTCCCGCACCAACGATCAAGGGGCCGATTTTCAGGCACCGGCCACGGCGGCGGCCTGGCGCGACCGGGCCCAGCACCTTCGCGAGCAATGCTGGTGACGCTCGGCCTCTGGCCCGCGTTTCCCAAGACGCCGCTCAACCCCCAGATCTACGGCAAGCTCGATCGCGACGATTACACGATCGAGAAAGTCGTGCTCGAGACCTTGCCCGGGTTCACGCTCAGCGGCAACCTGTACCGGCCGGCCAATCAATGCGATCGCGTGCCGGCGATCTTGTGCCCGCACGGCCACTGGGATGACGGACGCATGAACCCCGAGGTCCAGCAGCGCTGCATTCGCTGGGCCAAGCTTGGCTGTGTCGTCTTCATGTACGACATGGTCGGCTACAACGACAGCAAGCCGTTCAAACACGAGTTCCTGAATGATCGCCTGCGGCGCTGGGGCTTGAGTCTTCCCACGCTCCAGACCTGGAATAGCATCCGGCGCTCGATTGGTTGAGCTCACTGCCCGACGTGGATCCGTCGCGCCTGGGTTGCACGGGCGAATCCGGTGGTGGAACGCAGACCTTTTTGCTCACGGCTCTCGACGATCGCATCAAGGTGTCGGCGCCGGTCGTGATGGTCTCCGACACGTTCCAGGGAGGCTGTGTCTGCGAGAACGCCGCCGGGTTTGCGGCACGGCACCGACAACGTCGAGTTCGCCGCCCTGTGTGCCCCGCGCCCGCTGATCCTGGTGGGTGCCACCGGCGACTGGACCGAGATGACGATGACGCGAGCCTTTCCCGCGATTCGCGGTGTCTACTCGCTGGTCGGCACGATGGACCGAGTCTCGGCCGAGGTCTTCGACTTCCCCCACAATTACAACCAAACGACTCGCAATGCCGTTTACGCGAAGATGTCTCACTGGCTGCTCGGCATCAACGACCCGGCATCGACCAAGGAGGGCAAGCAACAACCGGAGAAACCCGAGGATCTGTTCACATTCAATAACGAGCATCCCGCTCCGAAGGATCGGAAGACGCCCGAACAACTCGAATCCTACCTGATCGCGACCTTGGGCCATCAGATCGACGACCTTGCCCCGAACGTCGAGCTCAGCGCGCTGGGAGGCCGCGAGCCGGCTGCTCGCCACCAGTTTGAAGATTCGCGTCGGGCTGGAGAACCCGGCTCCCGAGAACTCTGGTTCACCAGGAAGTGCGGCGGGTCACGCGAGAGGGCCTGACGATCGTTCACTCGGTCGTCGGCCGGCGGTTGGCCGGTGACGCGGTCCCTGTCGTCCGGCTCTTGCCCGCTCGTCCGACGGGGCGACTCACGATCATCGCCCATCCTCGCGGGAAAGCCGCACTGGCGACGTCGACCGGTGAGCCATCGCCGCTTGCTCATGCGTTGCTGGCGCTCGGCCAGAGCGTGGTGGGGCTCGATCCGTTGTTCGTCGGTGAGTCGCTCGATTCGAGCAACCCGGTCGCGCGTCGGCCCGAAGTGGTCCACTTCGAGACATACAACCCGACTGTGGCGAGCCGATCAAATGCAGGACCTGGCGACCGTGCTCGCCTGGGCCAAGGCACAACCCGACGTCCGCGAAGTGAGTGTGATCGCCCAGGACCTGTCCGGTCCCCAGGTCATGCTGGCACGTCCGGCCTTGAGTGGCCTGGCACGGACGGTCGTCGACCTCAGCGGTCTGCCCGATCGCGGCCGATTCGGGCTCCTGGCCGGCGGCAATCGACCTTCCCGGAATGTTCCAGTTCGGCGGCTTCAAGGCGGCCGCCGCTCTGACGGCCCCTGCTCCGCTCTTGATCTCACGGAGCCCCTGCGTCGTTTGATGCAGCGTGGCCGACGACGGCCTATCGCACTGAGCGAGGCTGGACATGTCCTCAAGCTCGAGCCACGTGACCCGGGCCCCGAGCAACTCGCCGCAATGGATCGATCGCGGCGAATGAGCTGTCAGAGGCGGTCCCTAAACCGGACCAATCGGAATGTTCCGACGTCTGCATCGCGTGCTACGGTTTTCGCTGGTCACGAAGCAATGTGCTCTGCATCATTGACCAGGGCACAAGCCCTATCGGTCAAGTGCAAAAGGGATTATGAAAGACGTCGTGAAGGCGCGACGACCACCTCGCCGACTGGAGATACTCGATGGACAATCAATTCCACGATCTGATCGACCGCCTGGATCATCTCTCGGGTCAGTTCGATGACCTCCGGGGATTAATCGGTAGGGCGATCCGTCTTGCCGACAACGATCCCGAGATGGCCCTGACGCGGGTTCGCAAGGTGCTCGAATACGTGGTGCATGATGCCTACCAACGGCTGGTCAAAAAACCGCCCGGAACTCAACCTCTGGAGAACCTTCTCCAGATTCTGGTCAAGGACGGTCACCTGCCGCCCCACCTCGCTCCATACACGAATTTGATCCGTGAGCTAGGCAACGTCGGTACGCATCGCGCTGACGGCAAATACAAGATGCAGGATGTGAACCTTTCCCTCAGTCAACTGCGGGCGATCCTCGATTGGTACTTCGAGACAGTGAGGCCGGACGCAGCGGCCCCTCCCGTATTGCCTGATCCGTTGCCGACCCCCGGCGACAAGCCCACGAAACCGACAACGAATCCTCCGACCAAGCCGGCCGAGCCACACCAGCCACGCGCGATTCTTGGTAATCGCTGTTGCCACCTCGATATTCGGCTTGGTCGCGTTGGTCGTGATCATGACCGCGATCATGACCAGGAACGGCGAGACCAAGACCACGGTCCCCGGCGACTTGTCCAACCAGGTCGACGGGGGCGGAAAGATCGTGGAGCATGACCTGTCAAAGAACGGTACGCGCGAGTAATACCGACCCGCCAGCCGATTCCGCTGGAGCCAAGCCGCCGACTTCGCCTTCCGCGCCGAAGTTGATCCCCCCCGCGGGGCCGGCACGCCTTGCCCAGAGTGTCAATGGCGAATCATGGACCGTCGAGGGTGACCAACTCATCAAGGAAGGCTCTAGGAGCCGGACAAGTCGGATTCGGCGACGAAGGTTGGAGAGACTACGATTGGACGTTCGAGCTCTTTAAGAGCGGGGCAGTTGCGGTTTCAATGTCGGGTTTCGCTCGGACGAGTGGAGAGGTTATGCACTGATGTTGGGGGGAGACAAGGCCGTACTTGCTGCGACACTCGAGAGCGATGAATAAACGATACCCAGACGTTAAGAAGAAGGGGGGAAATTCAGAGATCCAGTCGATTCCCGCCACGATCCGGCCAGCTCGAGTGGTACAGAGCTGAAGATTTCCTTGCGGGGGCGGCGCATCCGCATCGAGCTCGACGGCCATCAGCTCTTCGACTGCACGGACGACTTCAGCCAGAAAGGATCTGTCTCGGTTCGCTGCCAGGACTCGGTCATGCGCTTCCGCAATATCAAGGTAACGGCCCCAGACGGCACTGTCCTCTGGGAAGGCCCGCCCGACCTGCCCAAGAAATGATCGCGAGGCAGCCAAGCCGGCGCCCCGGGGCCACGGGCACGACGATGATCGTGAACTGGTAATCAACTTTTGCAAATACCCACGCGTGAGTGGTCCAGTGTCTGGGGTCCGATGCCGTCGTGACTCTCACAACTCGCCTGCGCTCAAGCGCCTTGTAATGAAAGAACGAGTAGACCATCGGGATAAACATCGAGCCGATGCACACGACCAGCGCGAGTATCAGCGACAATCCGCTGACTGTCAGCACGAATCCGACCAGCCCCGAGGTGACCATCACCCAGGCCGCCAGGCGATGCGTGTCGTTCCACACCCGGTCGCTGGCCAGGGTCCAAGGCACCCGGATCGCCGATGTAAAAGTTCTTGCGAATCTTGCCCATCACGTTTCCCAGCAACGCGAAGAACAGGAACATCCCGGCAATCAGCGGACGGGTCAGGTCGAACGTGCCCGCGTGCTGGGTGCTCTTCCAGACTGCGTACAAAATCATCCCGTGCAAGTACGCGAACATCGCTGTGACCAGCACCATGATATAAAGGTACGTCGAGCGAAAGGAATCGACCTCGAAATGCTTGGGCGACAAGGCCGGTAGGAAATAAAACAGCAGCGTCAGCGGGACCATCATCGCGGGCAGCAGAAACAACGCCCAATCTTTATTTCCGTAGCCGTCGATCTCTCCCTTGATATTCCAGTGGGTCGGAATCTGTTGCGGCAAGCTGGGATAGAGCCACGCGGAGACCCCCACAGTGCCCGCGATCAAGAGTAGGGTGATTATCCAGTAAACGCGTGTCATGTCTGCGAATCCCCGTTCGTATTCTTGAGCCCCAGATGGTCCCAGAGCCGGGTGAGCACATCCTCCAGGACGGTGGTGTTCAATGAGTAAAAAATCTGCTGGCCGTCGCGCCGGCTCCGGACCAGGTCGGCCTCCTTGAGGACCGCGAAGTGGTGGGACATCGACGGCTTGGTCATGTCGAACGACGACGCCAACTCGCCGGCCGTCCGCTCGCCGCCGGACAATAACCGCAGAATCTCGCGACGAGTCGGGTCCGACAACGCCTTGAAGACCTCGTTGAAGGCCATCACTTTCAATCCATTCGTAAGGACGACGGACTTATTTAGAACATCGTCTAAATTAGACAGGCCGCAGGTGCGCGGTCAAGTGTGAATTCACCAGACCGTCGACGACGGAACTCGCGTGTCCATCGACGTTGCGGTCAGTTCACGGGCTCTCCGGGAAATCGACTCGATCGAGGTGCGACGGCGGCACGGCGTGACTCATCAATTCGGCGACAATGCTGTCGGGATCCTCCGAAACGATGAGGCGTTTTCGGTGGTGAGGACGGACGAAACGTTCGCTGATCGCATGGTCCAGCATCGCGAGCAACGGGTCGAAGTAACCCGCGACATTGAGGATTCCCAGCGGTTTCTGGTGCAGTCCCAGGACGGACCAGCTCAGGGTCTCGAAGAACTCCTCGAAGGTGCCGATGCCGCCCGGCAGAGTCAGAAAGGCGGCGGATCGTCGTGCCATCATCGCTTTGCGCTCGTGCATGTCGGCCACGATGTGCAGCTCGGTTAAGCCGTCGTGTGCGATCTCCTTGGTCGCCAGCGGCTCCGGGATCACGCCGATGACTGGTCCGCCTCCCGCGAGGACCGCGTCGGCGACGATGCCCATCAGCCCGACCCTTCCGCCACCATAGACCAGCCCAAAGCCCTGGCGCGCCAGGGCTTGCCCTACCCGCCGCGCCGAATCGGCGTATTCCGCCTTCAGACCAACCGCCGATCCACAATAGATACAGATATTATTGTTCATCGTCTTGATACATTCGGTTTCGGTCGCGAATTGCCGCGCGGAATGACTCGTCCAACATTTCTTCGCGGGCCGATGCCGTCAATTCGCGCCTTTTGCCAGCCTGGCAACGGCCGTTATCATGGAAGTCGGCCCGCGCCAGGAACGCACTCATCAGGCCGTTCCGGTCGTGACAGGGAGGGCCTTGCTTTGTCGAGGGCAATGTATCACACTGCCACGAGGATAGTGGCACGAGCACGGACGATCAGTAATACCGAGAGGCCTTGCCGATGCGCGCTGCGTATATCGAACAGACCGGACCACCCGAGGTGATCAAAGTCGGCGACCTGCCCCGTCCCGAGCCGGGACCCGGGCAGGTGCTTGTTCGGGTGCACGCGGTCTCACTGAATCCGATCGATCTGTACATCCGGTCGGGCGCTGGTGGCGATGCCGCTGTCGTTTCCCTATGTCATCGGCTGCGACCTGAGCGGGACTGTCGAGCAGGTCGGGCCGAACTGCGCTCGCTACAAGGTTGGGGATCGTGTCTGGGGCTCGAACCAGGGACTGCTTGGCCGTCAAGGCGTCGCTTCCGAGTACGCCGCCATCGATGAAGCGTTGGCTTTATCCCACGCCGGCCTTGCTCGAGGACTCCGGGGCGGCGGCGATGGCCTTGGTCGGGATCACGGCCCACCTCGGGTTGTTCCAATTCGGCCAGCTCAAACCGGGCGAAGTCGTCTACGTCCCCGGGGGCAGCGGCGGAGTCGGCTCCATGGTCGTCCAGATGGCCAAGGCGGCCAATGCGCGTGTGGCGACCTCGGCAGGCAGTCCCGAGCGTGTCGAGCTTTGCCGGCGCCTGGGCGCTGACCTGGCCCTCAACTACAAATCCGACGACATCCCGGCTCGTCTCCGCGAATTTGCCCCCGACGGGATCGACGTCTGGTTTGAGACCCAGCGCGAGCCGAACCTCGAGGTCTCCATTCCCTTGCTCCGCAAGAACGGACGCATGGTCCTGATTGCCGGTCGCACCGCCAAACCGGTTCTTCCTCTCGGTGCGTTTTATCCGCGAAACTGCGCGATTTTCGGATTCGCCATGTTCAACGCATCACCCGAGCAACAGCGCCGATGCGCGACCGAGATCGTTCACTGGATCGAGGAAGGCCTACTCAAGCCGATCGTCGGCCGATCTTTCCCGTTGTCGGCGGCGGCAGACGCCCACCGGTTCCTCGAAGAGAATACCTTGAAGGGCGCGGGCCGCTCAACGGGAAAGTCGTTATCACGATCGAATAGATGAAATCAGAAGAGAAGAGTACGAGAAGCAATCACAACCATGAATCTGCTGACGACCTATGCCGGCTCGATGATGGAAGGTTTCTTGCCGCGAGGCTGGGACCTCGCCAAGATCGATGCGTGCTGCGCCCATCCGCCGCGGCCATCGACGAGCGTCAGACCTGGTGGAATCCGCGATTCGAGCTCGTTGGCCTGCGACTCGGTCGCCGATTTTGACGTGATGATGGGGCACGAGATCGCGACTGGCGATCAAGCGGGCTCGCGACCAGGGGCGGTCGGTCGCCCTGATCCTGCCGGTCGGCCCGATGGGCATGTATCGCTGGGCGGTGTTCTTTCTCAAGGAATGGGATGTCTCATGTGAGCATGTCTTCGGATTCAACATGGATGAATGGAGCGATCGAAACGGCGCGACCCTGCCTCCCGATCATCCGGGTGCCTTCCAGAACGCGATGCAGGCCGCGTTCTACGGACCGCTCGGCCGCACGATCGGTTCCGGATTCCCAGCGCTGGTTTGCCACGGCCGATCGACTGCCGCACTACGCCGAACGCATCGGCGAGCTGAAGGCCAAGGGCGCCGAGCTGATCGTGATTTTCGGGATCGGTCGTGTCTGCCATATTGCCTTCTGGGAGCCCCATTTCGCCGACGAATTCGCGACTGTCGCCGAGTGGAAGTCCCA
This sequence comes from uncultured Planctomycetota bacterium, assembly GCA_963779785.1. Classification (GTDB taxonomy): domain Bacteria; phylum Planctomycetota; class Planctomycetia; order Isosphaerales; family Isosphaeraceae; genus CAVRFS01. The sequence continues at coordinate 91,384 of CAWAAW010000043.1, read as the reverse complement.
AACGCATCGGCTGGGGGCACAACTCCATCCTCTGACGATCGAACAGAACGCACTGACGAGCTTCAAGAGTCGAACGACCCTGGTGCCCGCCTTCGCCAACACGATCGGCCCGGGCCTGTTTCTCCAGGCCGATCGCATCATCGGCGGCGCGGAGGGCGTTTTTGATCGCGGGATGCAATGGCAGGGGGCCAGCCTGTGGATGACCCTCCGCTACGGGCCGGATCCCTGGGTTCCCAGCTCGTTCATGCCCACCCTGCCCGGCCGTTTGTTCTACCACCGAGCACTGGCAGGGCCGCTCGAGCCGGCGATGAATTGAGCGAGAAAAGCCCGCAAGAGCCACGCTTGCACGCGGCCCTCGCTCGAACTCAAGAATCGCGCTACGTCGCGCACGCAAGGGATTGTTGTTTCGATTGGCCTTCTTGGCTGCGTCCTCTCGTTTCTTCTGGAAATCTTCGATTTGTTTCTTCAAGATCTCCGGAAGTCGTCTTTCTCTCCGGGCTTGGTCAGGTCCTGACCCTTCTTGGTCACGGCGATGAAGCCGATGCACATCTCGTCGGTCGTCGCCTCGCCCCACTTGACTAGCTTCGGCGGTTTGTTGGGGTTCCTTGGGTTTGATGCCGAATTGTCGTAGTGAGCAACGACGTTGAGCACCGAGCCTTTGGGAAGATCGAGCGGCTTCTCGAAGTTGTAGGTGTATTGCCAGTTGAAGTCCCAGTCGTCGATCTTGATCAGGTCCTGCACGCGACCGTCGGGGAATTTCACTGACATGAGCATGTCGCGGCCGAGGAGGTGCATGTGCGGCGTCACGGCGTGGGCGACCATGTCGACCGGGACCGGCCAGGCGGCCTTGATCTCGATGTTGGACTTGCCCGGTGGTAGTTCCAGCTCCGGGTTGAGGGCGGCAGCCGCGTGCATGATTTGCTTGACCGGTTTGCGGGCGAAATAGAGGCCGATCCTGGTTCGATCGGTTTCCGCTTTGCCGCGAGGGTGATAGTGCACCTGAATGATGATATCACTCTGTCGTGGCAACGATCGGCCGATCCCTTCATCCAGTTGGCTGGGCAGGTTGCCGGGCGCCCAGCCGCCAAGCCCGCCGTGGATCGGCTCGCCCGGACCGCCGAAGCACGTGTAGCCGGGTCCCGGATCGGACTGCATCGCGTTCGCGAGCCTTACCGGAGGTGTCGACGTAGGCCAGGATGTGGTGGACGACCCGGCGATTGCCCGGCCGGTACTCGACGGCCGAGACGTACTGGTCCTTCTCGAGGTGAGTCGGCACGACGAAGCAGCGATAGATGTCATCGCCGTCGGCGGGCACGGCGAAATCCGCACCGATGTCGACGACGAGGTCGGGCTTGCCAAGCTGCCAGTCGTCGGGGAATTTGGGAGGCGCCGGCAAGTCGGCCAGGTTCCCTTGGGGAGCGTCCGCCTCGGACCAGGCGACCAAGGTCGCGATCTCTTGGTCCGATAACGTGCGCGCGTCCTTGAACTTGACGCCGACGTGTGGGGCTGCCTTCCAGGGAGGCATCGAGCGGTCCTCGGCGACAGTGGCGATATCGGCCGCGCGTTTCCGGGCTTGCTCGTAGGTTTCCAGCGCGAACGGACCGACCTGGCCCGGACGATGGCATTCCTGGCAATTCTTCTGAAGGATCGGCGCGACGTCCTTGCAGTAAGTGGGCTTGGCGGCGACCGCGGGTGCCTCGGGGAGCGGGCAGCCGACCGGCTCGACGTAAGGCGCCTTCACCTCTTTGCCGTTCAAGACCGCCGCGATCGCGTCCTTGAGCTCGTTGCCTGACGGAACGGCGTTCCGCACTCGGCGGGCGACGAACTGGTCGTCGATCCGGCCGTGATAACGGACCGTCCCGTCCTTGTCGATCACGAACGCCTCGGGCGTCATCTTGGCGCCGACTTTGCGCGCGAATGCCCCATGACGGTCGCGGACGACCGGGAACCTCAAGCTGAAATCGCGGGCGTGGGTCTGGACCTCGGTGTCGCTCAAGTCCGGGTCGACGCAGACACCGATCCACTTCACGGACTTCGCGGGAAACGAATCGATCAAAGTGCTCAGAGTGGGACTGTAGCTATTGGAGATCGGGCACTCCGTCGAGTAAAAGACGAGCACGGTGACTCCGTTCGGCGGCGCGGCCAGGTCGACGCGTTTTCCGTCGACGCCGCGCAGGCTGGCGCTCTCGAGTGACGACGGATCGGCGCCGAGAGCGGAGGAGTATCCGGAGATCACTAACCATGATAGACCCGCGAGCAGAAACCCGCGGGCCGCGTAAACAATGTTGAAGCGTACAACCATGATGCTTGGTCCTTCCTGCGATTCGTTCGAGACAAAAATGTCCTTGGCTGATTGTTCCAAATTCTAGATCACGCGACGCCAAATTCACGCTACGCCTTTTCACGCATGACGAAGCCTCATCAAGTCTACCAGACCGCGGAAGACGCCTCACACCCCATTCCTCAAGGTTTGCAGCTAATCGCTCATCGCGCTGCTCTCGTCAGTTTTTCCGAAATCCCCGCGGCGGGCTTGTCGTTACGCCCTGGGTGCTTTATCGGCGACCTGAGATAACTTACAATGGCACCCGACTTCGATGTTTGATCGCTGTGCCGAGTCCAGGTGCGGAGGTCCATGAACGTCCTTTTTCCGGATCCTCGGCAGGATCTCAGCGCTCAGGAGAACGTGATGATCAGGAACAGCCGGCGACCTTTCTACGTGCTCGTACTTCTCGCGGCGATGACTGCGATGGCGATCGGGTCGAGAGAGGCCCGAGCCATATATGGCATGGACATGGGCTTTTTCGGGGGATTCAACCCGGCACCGTCGCCGACCCAATTTATTAATTCGCATGCGCTCGATACGGGCCGGCCAAGCCTTCAACGGCGCCCGGCCCGCTCAGGATCAACAACCATCCGGATTCCGCCGCCAACAGGGCTCGAAACAGTGGATTTAGCTCGCACTACGGCCTCGAATCACGGCGGTCGCCCGCATTTGAGGTGGACAGACGAGTCGGAACGTGCGCGTGAGGCACGCAATAATCCGACGCAACCGGCGGCTCCAACTCCACCCGCGGTCGCTGCCAGGCCGGTTTTCCCGATCGGGAGCTTTTTCGATGCGTCACGGAAACTCGCGTGGCCGAGTGACTCCCCAGTCGCGGATGACCTGCAAGGGAAAAGAGACGACTCGGATCAGGCTTGTCTGGTCGTCGCCGACAAAGTCGTGAAGTACGGGGCATCCCCGATCACACTCGTGACGTTCGCCCGCGAGAAGTTGTTGGTGTACGGTCAACCCGCGCTGCAGGCGATCCGAAACACTTCGACGCCTCGGATCGCGGAAACCTTTCACAACTTCCTGCTATCGCTGTACGACTCACTGGCACAGGCAGCCAATCCGCCGGAAGTCACCGCGACAACGAATTCCACTCCCTGATCCGAGATAATTCACAGCGGTTTTACAAACCGAGCAGCCGAGACACAACGGTCTCGAGATTCTTTCGTGAGAGGTCGATCTGGATGACCTTTCCGTCGCGGTCGATGAGTACATTGGCTGGGATATCCGAGATTCCGTAGGCCTTGGCATAATCGTGGTCCCCCGCGCCATTCACCAGCGTGCGCCAAGGGACGTTGTAGTCGAGCAGGAAGCGGCGGATGTTGGGCAATACGGTTTCCAGTTTCCGGCCGCCCTCGTCCTGAACATCCACATTGATACCGACCACCTGGAGCCCTCGGTTGTGATAGGCATGCTCGACGTCCTCGAGCCATGAGGCCTGTGCGGCATTGGGTATGCACCAGCTTGCCCAGAAGACGACCAAAACCACTTTTCCTTTTTCATCGGCGAGGTTGAACGCCTTACCGTCGAGGTCCGTTCCCTGGATCGGCGGAGCCGCCTTGCCGACTAGCTCGATCCGTTTCAGTCGATTTGCGACGAAATCCTTGAGACCCGGGCGATATGGCTGTTCCAGGACGAGCTGGAAAGCCTCGCGGGCGATCGCGAACTGATTCGCTTCGACCAGTCGCTGATAGTAAACCTCGCAGATTTCGATCACTTCGGCGGGAGCGAGGACTGCCCGAGTTGCTGTTGCCGGTCGTTCTTGCGTACTCTCGTTAAGTCCCTGTCTCAAGCTGCGCAGCAGACTGTTCAAATGCTCCGCGGTCGACCTCGGCGATGATCTTGACAAGATAGGCCAGAGCATTGGTCGCGTGCGATGGTGTCCCTTGCTCGATCACTTTGCTGGCGGCAGCCTCGGCGTCCTTGAACAGATCACCGGCGATCGCCAGGCGGAAGAGCCGCTCGTAAGTGGCCGCGGCCTCGGCTGGCGTCCGTCGAGAGGCCAGACGGCCTAAGCTGCTCCAGCCGGCGCTGGTCCAGTTGAAGGAGCTGGCGAAAGTAGTCGTCGTCGATCGCCTGGACTTCAACGTCGGCTTTGGCCGAACCCGTCACGTTGCTGCTACTCGGCTTCGCTTTGTCTTGTACGGCGGCCTGACCCAAAGCCAATGAAGGCAAGGCCAGAGAAGCGACTGCCACAACAACCATCCGCATCTTGTCGGCGGAACGAGCCCATCTCATCTTGGTGCATTCTCCCGGAAGCGAGTTTGTTCGTATGCATCCCAGTGACACGATACGGACGTCACCGATCTCACATGCTTCATCGGAACGCCTGGAAGCATGATGCGATCAAACGCAAGACGAAGACGCTCGCGGACATGGTTCTGTCAGGCCCGATATTGTGCCATCTTGGTCGGTGCGCTGATAGGCCGTAGTTTCTTGGCCCGACCCGATTCAGTTCCTCTGACCGCAATCCACGTTGTGACAATGAGGCAGTGTCGGTAAACTTACATTCGATCTCTTCTTGGCGATTTGGGCCAACAACCACATCAACCACCGGCCCGAGCGCGAGAAACGAATCAGGAATCCCGGCGGCGGTAACTCGAACGCCGCGCCTACGACATGCGGGCCTGCGCAAGCGCTTGTCGCCAAGCGCGTTGTGGCGACTCGTACAATCGCGGGCTCGCCAAGCCGTCTGTCGGGGCGTTCGGTTCCATCGTCGTCGTTTCCGTTCCTTTCCGCGACGGTGCTTCGGCCCACGCCTGGAGTTGATCGCATTCATCAAGCACCGAGTCGGCTCGGTTGTCATGCTCGGGAGTCACAATTGATTGCATGCACACCACGGTTTTCTGCTTACGCTGGCGGACAACCGAATAAATCGCTCATGGATGGAGGAATTCGTGCGAGCCATGCGAAGTCGCTTCTCGGATCAGCTCCACGGATGGCACCGTCACCGGGGTTGGATTTTTCCATTGGGACGGATCGGTTCTCGTGTTGTCGCGGCGATTGGGTTCGATCAAGCCATGGTCGGGGTTGAGTGACCATGCGATCATTCCGAAAACGGTCGGTGCGATGGAAATCGGTTCTTGGAGTGTGGGCGATCTTCGTCGTACTTTGCCCGATCAGCCGGTCAGAGGATCAGCCTCCGGCGCCGCAACCGCCTGCGCCGGCGCCCGTACCCGGAGGCCCATCGGTTCCTACCCAGAACCAATCAACAACCATGGAGCAACTCTCGGAGCGGCTTCGCGCCATGGAGGAAATGAACCGGAGGCTCGCCGAGAAACTCGAGAGGACCATCGTTGAGCATAACGAGCAGGTGAAGCAGCTCAACGACCGATACGACAAGCTGTCGAATCAATTGACCACTGATAAGGAGGGCGTAGGCCGATTAGACAACGCTGGCGCAGGGGTCGTCCCGCCGACGGACGCGGGTCAGCCCGTTGAGCCCAGCTCGCCTGTTCCGGACTACACCGAAGGGCAGTTCGCTCCGTTCTCGCCGCCGCCAGGATACCCACTCGCAACGCCGGCCCGCGGCAAAAGGCTCCCGCTGGGGGGCACCTTTGGCCCGGGCTTTCAGTTCGAGACCGACGACGAGGAATATCGGCTCAAAGTCCACCTCGAGTCCCAGATCGAGGCGCGCGTCTGGGGGCAGCGCGATCAGGTTCCGGGCAACAGTGGTATCTACCTGCCCCGCCAGCGAATCTTCTTCGACGGCAACATCACCAAGCGTATCGAGTATGAGCTGTCAATCAATCGCGGGCTGGGCGGCACAGTCAACATTCTGAACGCCTTCATCAACCTGCACTTCGACGACCGTTTCCAGTTGCGGTTTGGCCGTTTCTTCACGCCGTTCACCTACGACCAGTATGCGATCTCGAACTACTGGCTTCCGACGCCGGAGCGGTCGGTTTTCACGACGAACGTGGGACTGGGCCGTCAGGTCGGACTGATGGGCTGGGGCTACCTTTTTGACAAGCGGCTCGACTATGCGGCCGGAATCTTCAACGGCTCGCGCAACTCGTTCGAGAGTTTCAACAACAGCATGGATTTCGTCGCGTTCCTTAACACGAGGCCGTTCCAGGAGTCGGAAACGCTGAAGTTCGCCAAGTTCTTGAACCTCGGCACTTCGGTCGCGTTCGGCCATCAGGACCAGCCGGCGGTGCCCGTGTCGTTTCGCATCGCCGGCGGCGGTCCAAATTCCGAAAACCCTGGGCCCGGCACGACACCATTCCTGATCCTCAACCCCAACGTGATCGAGCGAGGCGACCGCTTGCTCGGATCCGTCCATGCGGCCTACTTCTACAAGAGCCTATCGCTGATCGGTGAGTGGCAATACGGCTATGGTAATTACGCGTCGCTCGCGCACCCCTCGTCTGTACAGGTGCCGTTCACCGGCTTCTACGTCACCACGGGCTATTTCCTTACCGGCGAGCAAGTCGAACGGCGGACCCGGGTCAAGCCGCTCCGATCGCTGGCCTTCTTGGACGGCAAAGGCGAGCGCGGGTTCGGCGCCTGGGAAGTCGTCTCGCGCGTCAGCATGCTGCGCCTCGGCGAGAAGATCTTCACCTCGGGGTTCGCCGACCCGGATCTTTGGTCCAACCAAGCCATCACGACGGAGCTCGGATTGAACTGGTACTGGAATGAATATGTGAAGATCTACACGTTTTGGCTGCACGGGGACTTTGCCGAGCCAGTCCAGTACCGCCCGGGTGGCTTTCAGAAAAGTGCCGATATGTTCTGGCTAAGATTCCAGCTTTATTTCTGACGCGCTGGCTCGACCAAGCTTTCCGACTCACGTGAAGTGACTTACGAACACGTCGCGACGACCGTGTCATTGCTTGTCGAAGGATTGCCTGCCGTGCTGACCCTTGTCGTTCGGTCCTTGCGATGTGACAGTGTGTCCGCTAGCCTATCGCAGGTCATGAGTATTTCTAATCCGCCACGAAAGTCAGGTCGCAGATGATTTGTCGCAGCGAGTTGAAGCGCCTCCAAGGCCACCGAGACTACCCGTCGCTTTCGTTGCTGGCTCCCACTCATCGGACGGCACCAGCGAATCAGCGAGATCGGATCGTCGTCAAGAATCTCATGGCCGAGGGATTGGATCGCCTTTACGGCGAATTCAAAAAGCGAGACGTTGCTCCCCTCGTGCGGAACCTGAACATACTGGTCGATCGGGTGGACTGGGAACACGCACTCGACGGGCTGGCTCTGTTCGCGGGCCGGGACGTATCGACGGCGATTCAACTTCCCTTTCGAGTGAAAGCACGCGTCGTGATCGATGCCACGTTCGCGACCCGAGATCTCGTCTTCACCCTCAATCGGGCCCCGCGATACCGCGTGCTCATCTTGACGGAGAAGCCGACACGGCTTTTTGACGCGACGACCAACGTTCTAACCGAAATCACGGCGAAGCCCTTCCCGATGGTTCACAAGGGACCCGGTGGGGCATCCAAGCTTCCCGGAGGCCAAGGGATTAACCGATCCGCGGTAAGGGATGAAGTCGCATCGACAGTTCTTCATCAAAGTGGACGACGCCCTCGCTTCGATCCAAAAGGAGGAGCGTCTGCCGTTAGTCGTCGTGGGAGTTGATCGTTACCTTGCGTTCTACCAGGAGGTTACGAAGGATCCGGACGCGATCATCGGCTTGGTGGCCGGTAGCCATGACGAACCGAGCCCAAGTGAGCTTGGCAAGCTCGTTTGGCCCGTCTTCCAGGCAGGCACAACGTTGAAGCGGACGCGCGCCCTCGTGCGACTTAATGAGGCGGTGAAAGTCAATCGGCACGCGTCGGGAATTGATCAAGTCTGGCGAGCCGCCTACGAGAAGCGCTGCCAGACGCTCCTCGTCGAGACCGACTTCGAGTATCCGGCCAACGTTCACCCTGAGGGAGATCGTTTGCTCCCGTACGGCGGTCGCGGACCGGATGCGCTGGACGACGCTGTCGACGAAGTGATCGAGAATGTCCTGTCCGCTGGCGGCGAGGTCTTTTTCTACGAACCCGGCGTCCTCGACCTCCACCAGAGAATCGCGGCCGTGCTCCGTTACTGAGAGCCGGCCGCGACACTGTCCCTCCGGCAGTTGAAAAGACGCCGCCGTCCCGCCTACCATTCTCACGCGTTCTCTAACGGTCCTTGTGTCATTCTGGGACGGTTCAAGCATTTGCATGGTGCTCAGTGTGGCCTGCCCCCCAAAAATTGGTCCAGCCGAAATGGGAGTCTCCGGGTAAAGTAAGCCCAGGAGGGACCCATGAGAAGGCGAAGGAACGCCGACGAGGTTGCGCGATTACTACGCGAAGCCGACCGCGATCTGGCCAAAGGACTCACGATATCTGACATCTGTCGCAAGCAAGGCATCGCGGAGACGACCTATTATCGTTGGCGACAGCGACACGCTCCCGACCAGGTCGATTCCGATCGCCGATGCCGCGAGCTGGAGCTCGAGGTCGATCGCCTCAAGAGGCTGGTGGCCGAGCTGCTCCTGGACAAGACGATGCTCCAGGACATCGCAAAAAAAAAGTGGTGAGCCCGGACCAACAGCGGGCCGCCGCCGATTACCTCGACGAGAAGTACGGGGTATCCCAGCGGCGAATCAGCCGCGTGATGGGCCGGTCCCGTTCAGGCCTGCGATACCGTCGGAAGCGCCGGGCTGAAGAGCCGGCCTTGAACAAGGAGATCAAACGGTTGGCGCGGCGACATCCGCGCTACGGATACCGTCGGATCCATGTTATGCTGATCCGGCGCGGATGGTCGGTCAATCTCAAACGGGTGCGGCGGCTCTGGATCAGCCTGGGACTGAGGAGACCCGTGAGGCTGAGAAAACCCAGAAAACTAGGCCCCAAACCGGGGGTAAGTGCCAATAGCTGCACCCAACAACCAGCCCGGTTCAAGAACGATGTCTGGACCTGCGACTTCATTCACGACCGCACGGCCCAGGGTGGTTCCCTCAAGTGGCTAACCGTGGTGGACGAATATACTCGGGAGTGCTTGGTGTTGCACGCGGCAGGGTCGCTCACGGGGGCCGATGTTCGGCGGATCCTGGCCCGGGTAATCGGACGTCGCGGGGCGCCGACCCGCATCAGGAGCGATAACGGATCGGAATTCGTTTGTAAAGCATTGGTTGGCTGGCTACCGCGGGTGGGTGCTGACCCAATCCCGGTGGCTGCGGGGAGCCCTTGGGAGAACGCCTATATCGAATCCTTTCACAGTCGATTGCGGGACGAGTTCCTGGAAAGAGTCGAGTTCGAGTCAGTCCCCGATGCTCGGGAGAAAGGTAAATGGTACCGTCGGGAATACAACACGGTCCGACCGCACAGTTCACTGAATTACGCGACGCCGAAAGAGTTCAGCGCGTCCTGCGACAAAAGGAGTAAATGTCCTAACATTACATTATGATACTCGCCTGATATGACGAAACGTTCAAGGAACTCCCATTTCAGGTGGACCAAAAAATGGGGAGCAGCCCAGTGAGCACCAATATCGCTCGATCTCCACGAGATGACACGCTGTCAACTCATGGTTTGGGTCCGGTTGAGGGAACCTTTTTCTGGAGATCGTCGTAGCTCATGTGTGAGAAAAAGTTCCCTGCGGCGGCGCTACTGACCGATGGCTCGGCTTTGCCGGCCAGCGCGCCGGTTGCCTCGCTGCGCAGTCGCACCAACTTGGGATAAAGCAAATCGTACACCTGCGTTTGCTGCGGCGTGGATGCAACGCCGAACCGAAGTTCGAAGGCGTTCATGAAAGTGAGCAGCTCGGCGACGGTGGCGTTGGGGCGTTTCTCGACCCCCGCGAGTATGACGTCGATCGCGGGCGAGTCGAGCATGCCGATCAGTCCGTGAAGGGCTTTGAGATACCGGTCAGCCTCGTTCCGATCGCGCGTATTGCGGGATAAGGTGGAGGCGACTTTGGTCTCGGCCTGTCCGATCGCGGCAACCAGTTTCTTGATCGTCGCTGGATCTGGGATGTCATCATTCTCGATCTGCTTGCGGAGGTCCTGGCCCAAACTCTTGATGGCGTCGATCTCAGCCTGGAATTCTGGTTTCAGTAACGACGCGGGAGGACCGCCGTCGACGAGTTGGTAGATACTCACGGTGATTCCCGCCGAGGCTTTCTGGAATGGAATATTGCGGATCAACGAGCCGCCGATCTGGAACTTGCCTCCAGGAAGCTGCCGGAGGTAGACTCGCGGATCGTTGATCTCGTCGAGTACCACGTTCATCGCATCGCCGCGGTGGATGTCCGCCCTTTCGGGATTGTCTCGCAGACGCTGGCGGATCTGGTCCCTCAAATTGATGTTTCTGAGTTGTCTCTGAGCCAGCCGGGCGTGATACATCCGGGTGGCATTCCTCTGCGATTCGTAGAGATATTCATTAAATCTCATGACCGTGTCGGCATCGATCGAATCGGCTTTCGCCGTTTGCAGGTTGTAGAAACCGGCGCCGGCCGCGAATGCGCCCAAGCCCCGGGCCACGTCTCCCTCAAGTGTCGAAGCGCCCCAGCCACCCCACCCGAAGTCGCCGAATCCGCCCGGGTAGCCCCACTGGGCGTGGACCCACATACCTTGTGCGGCTGTGAGTACGAATGCGAGTACACCGGCCGCCCCTGATCGTCGAGTCATCGCTCATGTCCTCAGAAACAGAGACTTAAATCGAAAACTGAATCTGGTCCAATGGGTCTGAAGCCGGCACGATGGGTCGTTACTATGGCGCGGCATGTGCCGAGCGGACGCGAAACTGGACCCAGAGACGCCCCCGCCGCGATGAGAAATTCTCGGTGACCTGATTACTCTAACTGAGTGTCAATGTGGCGACAAGAAGGCCGTGAGAGCCCAACACAACTTGGTCTTAAAAGGATGATGCGCCGTGGGATTTCACGGGCGCTGTCCCGCGACGAGCCGGATTCCAACGACCGCGTCGTTCAGGAGAACGGCCTCCTGAATACAACCAACCCATTCTCCGGCGCTCGCGACCTCGGTAGACTGAGGCGACTTACCCCAACTCGGTCCGAGGGGAAGTCGCCACGGCGTAACGATGCTCGCGCCAGGTTCGCGGGAGTGAGGCTAGGCTTTGCTCCCAAGCAGACGTCGGTGGGCGTGACAATGAGGAAATGAATCAACATGAGAACTCACTCAAGAAACCTCAATTGGCGACAACTTGGTCGTTTCTTTCAAACTCCAGTCGCCGAACGGTGCAAGGAGACAATCGTGCGTGATATGAAGAAACGGGCTTCGTCCCGGCGCGAGTTCATGCAACTTTCCGGACTGGCGGTCGGTGCCACTGGGCTGGCGCTTCCGACGGTGGCTGGCGCGGCGGCCACAACAACGCCAGGCACCGCTCAGCCGATCTCGCAACGCGACTCGGGCGCGATCCTGGCGCAACTGGTCGAGGGCAACAAGCGGTTCGTGAAGGGAGAGCTCACACACCCGGGCGCCGGCCCGAGGACTTCGCGCCGCTGGCAGAGGGGCAGGCACCGCTTGCCATCATCGTGGGTTGTGCCGACTCGCGGGTGGCCCCCGAACTGATCTTCGATCAGGGGGTTGGCGACCTGTTCGTGGTCCGCGTGGCCGGGAACGTCGTCGGCGGCGCCGGCCCAATCGTCAAGGGGAGCATCGAGTTTGCGGTCGCGGAGCTCGGTGTCCGGCTGATCGTCGTTCTGGGCCACGGCGCCTGCGGCGCGGTCAAGGCAGCCGTTCAGCACATCGACCAGAATGACGTCCTGCCTGGGTCCATTCGTGGCCTCGTGGAACTCATCAGACCGGCTGCCGCCGCGGTAAGAGGCAAACCTGGCGACAAGGTCGACAACGCCATCAAGGCCAACGTCGCGAAGGGCGTCGACCAGCTCAAGGGACTCGATCCCATCCTGTCGGAGTTTGTCAAGAAGGGGGACCTCAAGGTGGTCGGCGCTGTCTACGAATTGAAGACCGGCACGGTCCAATGGCTCGACTGAACCGGACCGTGCACTCGGAGCGGGCTGGGGGCTCCTCGCTTTTGAAGACCTCGGCCCCACTTGACGCATGGAGACGGCGCTGGGCTCTCGCTGGACCGAACAACCGGCGCTTCGACGGCTCTCGTGTTAGTTGAGCCTTCGGCGTTCAACTGGTGGGCCCGATCGCCGAGGGTAGGTCGATGAATTGCCGATGAGCGTAGCCTTGAGTACACTGAAGCAGGCAGATGTTGGAGAATGGATGGCGCCTGAAGACAACCAATGCCCAGACGCGGGTGCCAAGACCCGGGAGCGCGCCGCCCCGTACAACTCCGGGAACTGGCGTCAGCGGACTCGGCGTAACCGTGAATCAAGACCGCAACCACATCCAGCCTCGCCAGCAATCACCAGCCGAAGGGCCGGGATTCGTTTCGAGGTCGGTTTTGGAAGAGCCCGGGGACTTCCATCGATGACGGACGTCACGCGCATTCTCGAGACAATGGAGCACGGGGGGCCGGAGTCGGCCGAACAACTGCTGCCGTTGGTCTACGAGGAACTCCGTCGACTGGCGGTTCAGCGGCTGAGACAAGAGTCGCCCGGCCATACACTCCAGGCGACGGCATTGGTTCATGAAGCCTACCTGCGGCTGGTGGACGTGGAGCAGGCCCAACACTGGGACAGCCGCCGGCACTTCTTCGCCGCGGCAGCCGAGGCGATGCGGCGAATCCTGGTGGAGGCGGCACGGCGCAAGTCCCGGCTGAAGCGCGGCGGTCGTCTGCGTCGAGTCGACCTCGTCGATCAGGTCAGCCCTGAACCGGACGACGACCTTCTCGCTCTCGACCGCGCACTGAATCGCCTTGTAATCGAAGACCCGATCGCAGCCAGGGTGGTGGAGCTTCGGCAATTCGCCGGGCTCGGGCACGAGGACGTTGCGGCCACCCTTGGCATCACCGTGTACCTCGCTCGCCAGAAATGGACCTACGCCCGAGCCTGGCTCCATGACGCCATCCGTGAATAAAGAATTGAGATTTTTCGACAGCTTCGGACGCGGTCGACGCATGGAATATTATGCCAAAGAGTCGAGAATCCCTTGGCGGTCGACCCGAAACGCCCACCAACAATTGTGCGGCCGGTTGTTGAACATCAGAATCGCGCCGAGCCCGCTTCGACGACAAGCCGCTGATGGATCACCAGGAAATCAATCGTATTCGAGGCAGCGCCAACCGCCATCCGCCGGCCCCCCCTGGACATACAGCCAACGACTCTCCGTTATAAAACCGCGAGGGATCAACGATCCGTACCGAATGATCATCGCCTTGCGAGTTGCAATCTGTCGCATTGTCCGCGTGGCGCGGCCCTTACCGTCGGCGCTCAACGCGACAGGACGCCACAAGACGGCAGAAAGTTGTCGAAAAAGACATGATGGGAAAACAATTCTCCGACGAGCCGTCGGGCAACGTCGCCGTGCAGTCGGCGTCTACGCCGCCGAGCGGGGTCGATAGGCAATTGGAGCCCGAGAGCGAGCGGGATCAAACCACAGACCTACGGCCGGGCCGGCCTGCCGCTCCGCCGGCGCCACCAGTCGTCTCAACCCCTCCCGTCGCCTTCGGCCGCTACCGGGTGAAGAACATCTTGGGCGGCGGCGGTTTCGGCGTAGTCTACCTCGGCCACGACGAGCAGCTCGACCGTCCCGTCGCCATCAAGGTGTATCGAGGCGGCCCCACTCGCCCCAGACTGAGGCCCAGCAATTCCTCCAGGAGGCGCGCAGGCTCGCCCAGCTCCGCCACCCCGGCATCGTGGCTGTTCACGACGTCGGCCTACACGATGGCCAGGTGTATATCGTTTCGGATTATATCGAAGGCGCCGATCTCGCCGACTGGCTGAAAACTCACCGACCGAGCTGGAGCGAAGCGGCCCGCATCGCGGCTGCCGTGGCAGACGCCCTGGCGCATGCGCATTCCCGGCTGATCGTCCACCGCGACGTCAAGCCCGCGAATATTATCATGACGCGAGACCGCGCCCCGGTCCTGGTAGACTTCGGGCTTGGCCTCGACGAGGCCGTTGCCGACGGCCGTGAGAAAGACGTCGTCTCCGGCACTCCGTTGTACATGTCGCCGGAACAGGCCGCTGGTGCGGCCCACCGTATCGACGGCCGCACCGACATCTACAGCCTCGGCGTGGTTCTGTACCAGATGCTCTGCGGCCGCGTCCCGTTCCGGGCAAACAACACCCGCGAGTTGCTGCGGCAGGTGCGTGAGGACGAACCGCAGCCCGTCCGCCAGCTCGACGTTGACATTCCCCCCGAGCTGGAACGAGTCTGCCTCAACGCGCTCGCGAAGCGTCAGCAGGACCGCTTTACAACCGCGGCGGACTTCGCCGAGGACCTGCGGCGCTGACCGAGTACTCAGTCGGGCCCGTTGGCACGCCGTCTACCCGGCGATCCGCCGACATGGTATTCGTGGGCGAGACGCACACGTCGGCCCCGGCCCCATCGGGGCCAGGCACCCAGACACATCCCTCGTCCCGAACCCGCGCCCGCGAGGCCGAGCGCCGCCAGATGACGGTCCTGGTCTGCGGCTGCGAACTGTTCGAGTCCGACGCCTACTTGGAGAATCTCGACGCGGAGGCTCAGGCCGACGTGCTGCGAGACTTCCAGCAGGCTTGCGAGCAGGCCGTGCGCCGATTCGACGGGACGATCGTTCAGTGCAACAATCAGGGCGTGCTGGTGTGCTTCGGCTACCCGGTGGCCTTCGAGGACGCCGCGCCGCGCCGCGCAGACCGGCCTCGGCATTCTCGAGGACCTCATCGTCGTCGTCGAGCGGCTCCGCCGTGAACTCGCACTCGAGCTGAATCCGTGGGTCGGCATCCACACCGGACCGGCCATCGTCGAGATGGGCGAGAACGCGATTTCGCTGGTGGGGGAGGCGAGGAACGTGGCGACCCGGCTGGAGGACGTCGCCGAGCCCGGTCACATCGTTTGCAGCGCGGCGACTCACCGGCTGATCCGGAACCATCTCGATTGCCTCAGTCTCGGCCACCGCAAGATCAAGGGGATTACGCAGCCTGTCGAAATCTTCCGGGTGGAGCGAGTCAGCGAAGACCGCGACCCCATCCAGTCGGCGGGACCGACTGGGCTTACACCGTTGACCGGCCGCGATCACGAGATCAGCCTGCTCAAGGATCGCTGGGAGCAGTCCCAGGAGGGGATTGGGCAGGTCGTCCTTCTCACCGGCGAGCCGGGCGTGGGTAAGTTGCGCCTGGTGCACGCGATAAAGCAACATGTTCAGGGACAGACGAGCGAGGTGCGCCGGCCAGCCAGTCCTCGCCCGCCATTGTCAATGCCGTCCAGGATTGGCCCATCATCGAGTGGCGCTGCTCACCACACTTCCAGAACACCAGCCTGTACTCGGTTTGCGAGTTCTTCGAGCGGTTCCTCGGCTTCCGTCGCGACGAGGCGCCGGCCGCCGATTCGACCGGTTGGTACGCCACCTGGGCGAATACGACCTGGCCACGCGGGACATTGTGCCGCTGTTCGCGTCGCTCCTCTCGTTACCCCTCGACGATCGCTTCCCTTCCCTCGGACTATCGCCGGTGCGGGAGCGGGAGGAAACATTCCGGGCCCTTCGAGACTGGCTGCGAGCATACTCCGACCGCAAACCTGCGTTGTTCATCGTCGAGGACCTGCACTGGGCAGACGCGTCCACGCTGGAGTTCCTTGGGCAATTCGCGGCCGAGGGTCTGCAAGACAGCATTCTGATTGTGCTCACGTTTCGCCCCGAATTTCGGACTCCTTGGCCGGCGGTCGCCCACCAGACCAGCCTGGCACTGAACCGGCTCACTCGGCGCCAGGTCAGCGAGGTGATGCGGATGAGGATGGGGGGCGCCGTGCCGGACGCGCTCGTTGAGCAGATTTACGACCGGACGGGCGGCGTGCCGCTCTTCGTCGAAGAGTTCACAAAAATGGTCGAGGAATCGGCCACGCTCGACCCGGAGGGGGAAGGTGGAATGCGAGGCCAAATCCTCCCCGCGCCGAGATCCCCGCCACGCTCCAGGACCTGGTCATGGCCCGCCTCGATCGCATGGATGGCGACCGGGAGGTGGCGCAGCTCGCCGCGACCCTTGGACGCGAATTCAGCTACGAGCTGATGGCCGCCGCCACGACCCTGGACGAGCCGTCGCTCCAAGCAGAGCTGGCCAAGCTGGTACGGCGGAGATCCTGCTACCAGAAAGGCCGGTTGCCCCAGTGCCGATACATCTTCAGGCACGCCTTGCTCGAAGACGCCTTGTATAACGCGCTGGTCAAGGGCACGCGGCAGCAGTTCCACCGACGAATCGCCGAGGTGCTAGAATCGCGGCCCTGCAGACCACCAAGACTCAGCCGGAACTGCTCGCACACCACTTCACCGAGGCGGGCCTGACCGAACAGGCGATTGGCTACTGGCTCGAGGCGGGGCTGCGGTCGCGGGAGCGGTCCGCAGAGATCGAAGCGATCAGCCATCTGACCCGGGGGCACGCGCTGGTCCAGACGCTGGGCGACTCTCCAGAGCGGGACGCCCGGGAATTGGAACTGCTGACTCCTCTGGGTACCGCGTACATCGCATCACGCGGTTATGCCGCGCCCGAAGTCGGCCCGGTCTTCCGCCGGGCGCGCGAGTTGTGCGAGCGGGTCGGGCAACAACACCAGTTGTTTGCGCTCATGCTGGGTATCTGGGAGTGGCACACCGTACGCGGCGACCTTCGGCTGTGCACGGAGCTCGCCGCCGAGGGGATGGAACTCGCCAGCCGGCTCAGCGACCCGGGCATCATGATGGAAGCGTTGTTCATGTCAGGCGAGACGATGCTCTATCAGGCGGATTTCGCCGGTGCCCGCGATTGCTTCGCGACGGCGGTGGCCCAGTTCGAAGACCGGGAGCGCACAAAATTTTGGGCAGCCCACACGGGCCACAATGCCAGCGTTACCCACCGCAGCAACCTGGCGGTGTCCCTCTGGCACCTGGGCTTTCCGGATCAGGCCATGGAGGCCAACCGTGAGATGAATCAACTGGCCGGTGAGATTGGCCACGCATTCAGCGTGGCCTACGCCCTGCACCATACGGCGTGGCTGCACCAGTATTGCCGAAACGGCGGCGAGGTTCGAGCGGCCGCCGAGCAACAGATCGCGATCGCAGGCGAGCATGGATTCGCCTTGTGGCACGCCACGGGCACGTTTTTCAAGGGTGCGGGAATGCTCCTGCAAGGTGAGCTCGGTCCAAGCGCTACCCCTGCTCGTGGAAGGCCACCATGCTTTCCGGGCCGGCGGAGCCGAGCTGACTCTGCCATTCCAACTCAGCGTCCTGGCCGACGCCTACACCCAGTCCGGCCGATTCGAGGACGCGCACAAGGCCCTAAACGAGGGCCTGGCCATTGCGGAGAAAAACGACGAGCGCTGCCAGGAGGCCGAATTGCACCGCCAGCGGGGCGATCTGGTGATGGCCGAGGCGCCCGACCAAACCAAGGCCGCGGAGGACTGCTTCGACCTAGCTATCGACACGGCCCGCCGCCAGCGGAGCAAGGCGTGGGAGCTGCGGGCCACGATGAGTCTTGTCCGGCTCTGGCAGCAGCAGGGTCGGCGCTCCGAAGCACACCAAATATTGGCAACCGTTCATGCCACGTACACAGAAGGCTGGACGACACCAGACCTCGCGGAGGCCGCGGCGCTGCTGGAAACTCTGGCCTGACACCGATCCCGTCGCGTCTTCGGTCGGTGCGGAGGAGGCGATGCTCGCGCCGGCAGCGACCGGCCCGGGCCTTTGATCGCACCGCCGGACGCGGTCAGGCGCCGAGTTTTGTCGCACACGAATAACTTCGGACTTGCCCATTGCGATCTTCCTTTTGCAGCTTTAAGTTCTACTGAGCAGTTCGGACGATCGACGACCGTGATAAGCGGGTCCACGCTTAGGCGCGGTCGCCAACCATGGGAGCCGGACTGACCGACCATGTCTGGACAATGCGTGAGTGGATCACGACGCCTGCTGTTCACAGCAATTAACAGATGACCCGGCAGGTTGACCGCGATATGCGCCTTCCTGGCGCACGCAACTGGCGTGCGCCTGCAAATTCTTTTGAAGTTTTTTCGGCAGCTTCGGCCGCTGACGACGCATGTAAAGATAATCGCCCCGAGTGGAGCATCCCATGCCGATTGACCCGATTCGCGTACAAGCCGTATTCCTGGCGGCGGTTATCTTTCAGAACCCTGCCGATCGCGAGGCTGTCCTGGACCGTGAATGCGGGACCGATCTGGAGCTGCGGCAACGCGTTGAATCACTTCTGCGTGCTCACGATGAAACCGATGATTTTCTTGATCAGCCTGTCGTCGACCCGATTGATCCCTCTGGCCCCGAATTTGGGGGACCCGATGGAGGCAGCGCATCCGAAAATAGTGCCGATTTTACCCGCTCATACCTCGCCTACTCCGCCCGACGGGCCGGCGCGGGCCGCGAAAGCCAATGGGTCCACGCTGCCACGGATTACCGAGGGCCCCGGCAATCTGATCGGCCCATACAAGCTGCTCCAAAAGATCGGAGAGGGGGGCATGGGCGCTGTTTACATGGCCCAGCAAGAGAAGCCGGTCCGACGACGGGTCGCCGTCAAGATTATCAAACCCGGCATGGATTCCGAGCAGGTACTGACCCGGTTCGAAGCCGAGCGCCAGGCCCTGGCCCTGATGAATCACCACAACATCGCACGCGTCCTCGATGTGGGGACGACCGACACGGGCCGAAACTTCTTCGTCATGGAGCTCGTGCACGGAGTGTCGATCACCGATTATTGCAATCAAAACCAGCTTACGACGAAGGAGCGTCTGGAGCTGTTCATCCCCGTTTGCCAAGCGATTCATCACGCCCACCAGAACGGGATCATCCATCGCGACATCAAACCGTCGAACATCCTGGTCACTCTTTATGATGGCAAGCCCGTCGCCAAGGTGATTGACTTTGGTGTGGCCAAGGCGATCGAGCAACGGCTGACCGAGCGGACAATGTTCACGCATTACGGCACAATCGTCGGCACGTTTGAATACATGAGTCCCGAGCAGGCCGAAATGACGCTCAGGGCGTTGACACTCGAAGCGACATCTATTCGCTCGGCGTCGTGTTGTATGAACTCCTGACGGGAACTACGCCGCTCGAACGTCAGAAGATGATAGGGTCAGCCTATTCCGACATCGTGCGTCGCATCCTCGAGGAGGAGCCCCCGAGGCCAAGCACGCGCCTGAAGGAATCAAACGACGCGCTTCGCGCGATTTCAGCCCAACGCAAGACGGAACCTACGCGGCTGACGCAGCTTATGCGGGGCGAGCTCGATTGGATCGTGATGAAGGCGCTCGATAAGGATCGGACGCGGCGCTATGAAACGGCTAACGCGCTGGGTCGCGACATTCAACGGTACCTGGATGGCGACGTCGTCAAAGCCTGCCCGCCGTCGGTCGCCTACAGGCTGCGGAAATGCGCTCGGAGGAACCAGGCGGCGCTCCTGACTGTCGGCTCGTTCGCGGTGCTCCTGATCGTTGGGGCCGTGCTCAGCGCCTGGCAAGCAATCCGAGCCACGAACGCGGAATACGTGGCAATCCGCCAGGCGGAGCGCGCGACCATCGCGGAGGAGCAATCGAGGCTCGAGCGCGACCGGGCCAAATTAGCAGAGTCACAGGCAAAGGCCGAACGCGAGAAGGCCGTGCGATCCGCGGCCGAGGCCAAGGCGGTACTGGCCTTTTTCCAGGACCAAGTGCTGTCGGCCGCCCGCCCGGAGGGCTTGGAGGGGGGACTTGGCAAGGACGTAACCATCCGCAAGGCAGTGGATGTCGCCGAGCCGAAGATCGCGTCGGCGTTCCCGGGCCAACCGAGCATCGAGGCGTCAGTTCGATCGGTGTTGGGTGAAACCTATTATTACCTTGGCGAGCCGGCTCTATCCGTGCGGCAGCGGAAGTGCGCACTCGAGCTGCGAACGGACCAACTCGGTGCCGATCACCCCGACACACTCACCTGCCAGAACAGCGTCGCGCTGGCTTACTGCGCGGCCGGACAGTATGACCTGGCGATCCCGATGCTCGAGCGCACCGTGGCGGCGCTCTCCATCAAGCTCGGCGCCGACCACCCTGACTCGCTTACGAGTCAGCACAATCTCGCGCTGGCGTATCAGGGCGCCTCCCAGCTTGAGCGCGCTATTCCGCTCTTGGAACGGACACTGGCGGCGCGCTGCGCCAAGCTCGGTCCTGACCATCCCGACACAATCAGCAGCCAGAGCCACCTCGCCAACGCCTACCGGGTCGCCGGCCAGTTTGAACGTGCGCTCCCCTTGATCGAGCGCACGCTTGCGACTCAGTCGGCCGAGCTCGGCGCCGACCACCTCGACACAGTGACCAGCCGGAATATCCTCGCCAACGTCTACCGCGACGCCGGCCAGTTCGAGAGGGCGATCCCGGTACTCGAGCGTACGCTGGCGATGGGGACGGTCAAGTTCGGTCTCGATCACCCAAAGGTACTTGTCACGCGCAGCATTCTGGCGTCCGCCGATCTGGCCGCGGGCGAGTTGGACCGGGCGATCCCGCTGTTCGAGCGCATGCTCGCGGACCAGACGGACAAGCTCGGCTCCGAACACCCAGACACACTTCACAGCGAGATTATCCTCGCGAACGCCTACCGTGACTCCGGCCAATTTGACCGGGCGATCGCGATGCTGGAGCGGACGGTGGCGACAATGACGGTCAAACTCGGCCGCCACCACATCAGGACGCTCGTCGCGCGGAGCAGCCTTGGAAACGCCTACCGTTATGCCGGCCGGTCGGACCAGGCGATCTCGTGCTTCGAGCAAACTCTGGCGGACCAGACGGCCAAACTCGGCCCCGAACACCCTGATACACTCGCCACCCAGAGTTACCTCGCGAACGCCTATCGCGGCGCTGCCGAGTTGGACCGCGCGATCCCACTCTTCGAGCGAACACTCACGGCCCAAACGGCAAAGCTCGGCCCAAATCATCCGAACACGCTGACGACCCGATTCGATCTGGCGTGCGCCTACCAGCGCAGGGCGATTCCGCTCGGGCCGAGCCACTGCTTCGCGCCGTGCTGGTTGGGCGCCAGAAAAAGTTGGGCGCCGAGCACCCCGACGTTGCGCTGAGTCTATCTGCCTTGGCCGGGAACCTCTTGCAGCAGCGGAGGTGGGCTGAAGCCCAGTCGCTTCTTTGCGCCGCTCTGGCGATTTGGGACGCCAGACGCCCCCAAGATTGGGATCGGTTCAACACCCTGAGCCTGCTCGGCGAAAGCTTGCTTGGCCAAAGAAAATATGTTGAGGCCGAGCCGCGGCTCCTTTCGGGATACGAGGGGATCAAGGCCCGCGAAGCCAAGCTTCCCGCGTCAAAGAAGATCTACGTGTCCGAAGCCGGTGAACGAACCGTGCAACTCTATGAAGCCTGGGGTAGGGCCGAGGAGGCCGCGGCGTGGCGTGCCAAGCTGACACCGCTTACGACGAAGGCCCCGCTTGCTCCGCGGAACCGCGGCCCAACCCGCGATTGTTTGTGATAACCGACCTGGAATCGTCGTCAGCGTTTCGCGTGAATCGCTCTGCGCGATGCCGCCGAATTCCGTTCAACACCCGGCCTTGAGAAGGAGCGACAGCCTATTGACACCGAAATGCCGGGCAGCTAATAGTAAGTCCACAATTCATTACGTTTGCCAATCGTTTCGTGCGTCGTGGGTTGTGGATCGTGTACGGTTCGCGGGAATCCCGCGTCAGTCAGCGCGACGGCTTGCGTCGTCGCTTGGAGTCCACCAGTTATGACGCAGGTCAAGGAGATTCACGATCACGCTCTTTCATTGGCGGCGGTGTATATTCCGCCCTTCGTTCTCGTCGTCTTTCGGGGCATCGCGCAGGTCTTCTTCCAGGAGAACGCTCTGACGGGTGCACTGTTCGCGCTGGGCATCGCGTTGAGCTCGCCACTGATGGCGATTGGCGCGATCGCTGGCTCGGCAATCGGCGACGGCGACGGCGCAGGTCCTCAAGTTCGCCGAGTCGGACCGACTCGCCGGGATCTACGGATTCAACTCGGCGTTGGTCGGGATCGCCACGCTGTTCTTTTTCCAACCCGGCGTTCTGAGCATCGGCCTGCTAGTCGTAGGCTCAATCGTGGCGGCGCCGGTGACCCGGCTGATGCGAGGATATTTGGCATTCCCGACATATACCACGCCCTTCATCGTGACAACCTGGGCACTCTATTTTCTGGGGCTGAAATTGGGCGCGGTCCAGGTCCAGTCGACGGGACCTCCGGTGGTCGCCGGCTTCGCGGAGGCCGTAGCCCACGGCATCGGCCAGGTCATGTTTCAGGGAAGTGTCTGGACGGCGATCTTCTTCGTGGTCGGAATCGCGATCAACGACTGGGAGCACGCCCTGTGGGTTGTCGTGGCGTCGACGATTGGCATGCTGGTGGGAATCTATCACCACGAATCTTCGGACGAAGTCGCCGCGCTCGGGCTATACGGCTACAACGCAACGCTTGCGGCCGTCGCCCTCTTCTTGTGGCGGCGTTCTCTGATTCCGCCTCTACTCGGAATCCTGCTTTCGGTGCCCCTGATCGAGATCTTCCCGATGGTAGGGCTGCCGGCCTTGACGGCGCCGTTCGTATTGGCAACGTGGATCGTATTGGCTCTCGGATGGCTCGAAGTGAGGCTTTTTGCACGACCCGGTGCATCGCCATCATAATCGAGGCCCGCGTCGGCCGCGATTTGTCGGCTCGGCGGCATTCGTCTCCCGTCGAGATCTGCCAGTCACTTGGAGTGTTACTCATGCATCTGTCACCACAAGAACGCGACAAGCTTCTCATCTTCGTGGCCGCTCAGGTCGCACGGGCGCGCAAGGCGCGTGGCCTCAAACTCAACGTGCCCGAGGCCATCGCACTGATCACGGCGGAATTGATGGAAATGGCCCGCGACGGCAAGTCCGTTGCCGAAATCATGAGCGCCGGCCGTGAAATCCTCGGCGTTGCCGACGTGATGGAAGGCGTGCCGGAGATGGTCTCGATGATTCAGGTCGAGCCGACGTTTCCCGACGGGTCGAAACTGGTCACGGTCCATGATCCGATCCACAAATGATCGGCGAATGCGTACTCATTCTCATCCCCTGCAACACCTCGGAGGCGGAAAATGGTTCCGGGCGAATATCTCATTGACGGGCCCGATCTCGAGCTCGAATGCGGGCCTCACTGTCGTCACGCTAAGTGTCAACAACACCGGCGACCGGCCCGTGCAGATCGGGGCCCACTACCATTTCTTCGAGACCAACCAGGCGCTGGTCTTCGACCGCGTGAAGGCGTACGGCATGCGCCTGGACCTACCCAGCGGTACATCAGCCCGATTCGAGCCCGGCGAAGTCAAGGAGGTCAAGCTGATCCCCTACGGCGGTCGCCGGAAGATCTACGGATTCAACGGCTTGGTGATGGGCCACCTAGACGACCCCTATACCAAACAGAGCAGCTTGAAGCGCTGCCTCGAGGGAGGCTACGGGCACAAAGCCTCCAAGTGACGAGCGGCGTTCGTACCTATTACAGAACATTCCGATCTGGCAGAGGGCATTGACCTATGAGCGTGAAAATCTCTCGAAAAGCTTACGCCAAGAAGTACGGCCCGACGGTCGGTGACCGCATCCGGCTCGCTGACTCCGAACTGATCATCGAGATCGAGCACGACTATACCGACTATGGCGAGGAGTCCATCTTCGGCGGCGGCAAGTCGGTTCGGGACGGTCAGAATCAATGCCCGTTCATCGAGCCGATGGGCCCGGATCACTGCGATTTGATCATCACCAACGCGGTGATCATCGACCACTGGGGGATCGTCAAGGGAGACATCGGCATTCGTGGCGGCCGGATCGTGGCCGTCGGCAAGTCCGGCAATCCGCTCACGCAGCGCGGCGTCGATCCTCGACTGGTGATCGGGCCGGGCACCGAGATTATCGCGGGTGAAGGGCGGATCTGCACCGCGGGCGGCATCGACACCCACATTCACTTCATCTGCCCGCAGCAGATCGAGACGGCGATCGCCTCCGGCATCACGACGCTCGATCGGCGGCGGTACCGGATCGGCCACGGGGACCTGGGCGACGACCTGCACGCCCGGCCCCTGGAACATCATGCGGATGCTCCAGGCGTTCGAGGGACTGCCGATTAACGTGGGCATCCTCGGCAAAGGCAACGGCAGCTTGGCCAAGCCGCTCGTCGACCAGGTCGAGGCGGGCGCCTGCGGCCTGAAGCTCCACGAAGATTGGGGCACCACCCTCGACCGTCATCGACACAAGCCTGACTGTGGCCGACAAGTACGACATCCAGATCGCGATCCACACCGACACGCTCAACGAGTGCGGGTACATCGACGACACGATCGCCGCGATCAAGGGCCGGGCGATCCACAGCTTCCACACCGAAGGCGCGGGCGGCGGCCACGCCCCGGACATCATGAAGATCGCCGGGTTGCCCAACGTCCTCCCTTCGAGCACCAACCCGACCCGCCCGTTTACCGTCAACACGATCGACGAGCATCTCGACATGTTGATGGTCTGCCATCACCTGTCGCGGGCCATCCCCGAGGACGTGGCATTCGCCGAGAGCCGCATCCGAGCCGAGACGATCGGCGCCGAGGACATCTTCCACGACCGCGGCATCATCAGCATGATGAGCTCGGACTCGCAAGCGATGGGCCGTATCGGCGAGGCCATCGTCCGGACCTGGCAGACCGCCCACAAGAACAAGGTGCAGCTCGGCGCACTGGCAGGCGACAGTGCGCGGAACGACAACGAGCGCGTCAAGCGGTACGTCGCCAAGTACACGATCAACCCGGCCGTCACCCACGGCATCGCCGACCACGTCGGCAGCATCGAGGGGGGCAAGCTGGCCGACCTCCTGCTCTACAAGCCGGAGTATTTCGGCGTCAAACCCGAGCTGGTCCTCAAAGGCGGCCTGCTTGGTCTCCGCCCAGATGGGCGACCCCAACGCCAGCATCGCCACGCCGCAACCGGTTTACCCGCGTCCCCAGTTCGCGTCCTTCGGCCGGGCGCTGTCGAAGTCGTGCATATCATTCGTTTCGCAGGCCGCGCTCAACGCCGGCATCGTCGATCGCTACGGTTTGCAGCGCGAGGTTGTGGCCGTCAAGAACTGCCGTGATATCGGCAAGAAAGACATGCAGCGCAATGAGGCGACCCCGGAAATCCGGATCGACGCGGACACGTACCAGGTCTGGGTCGATGGCGAGAAGGTCGGCAGCGAGCCACTCGACGTGTTGCCGATGACCCAGCGCTACTTCCTGTTCTGAGCTGCACCGCGAACGGTGCCCTCGCCGATCGGGTCGCCGCTCGCGACCCGATCGGCCGCTGACCTCGGAGAACAATGAACCTCTGTCTGCTCCAGATCGCTGACTCGGCCCTCCCGATCAGCGGCTATACGCATTCGTGGGGGCTGGAAGCGGCGATCGCCCGCCGGCTGGTTCAGCGACCCCGAGAGCCTGGAACGCTGGACCAGCCGCTGGCTTCGGACGTCGCTCGGCCCGCTCGAGGGAGTGCTGGTCGCCGTCGGCTTGCCGGGCCGGTCACGCGGGCATCGGCGTCCGAGTTACGGGCGTTGAACCATCTGGCCGAGGTTTCGATCATGCCGCCTTCGACTCGCGTCGCGAGCCGGGAGATGGGCGAGCAATTGGTAGCGCTGGGGTCAACCTGGTCCTGGTCCGCCGCAGAAGCTTGTAGCCGTTCAAACAGGCGCTGGCCGAGGTGACCGGCTGCTGGCACCACTCGGTCGCCTTCGGCCTGATGGGCGCGCTCGCCGGTGCCGGGCCGCAGGACGTGTTGACGGCTTACCTGCACCAGGCGGCGCTGGGTATGATCGGAGCGGGCGTCCGCGCCATCCCGGTCGGACACACCCACGGCCAGCAAGTGCTGGCTTATCTCCAGGACGACATCCGAAACCTGGCTGCGGATCTGGTCGGCCGCGACCTCGAAACCGCAGGTGCCGGCTGCCCCTTCTACGAGGTACTTTGCGATGAGCAAACTCGCCTTTATGCACGAATGTTTCGCTCATGACCCCTGGTTGGACGCGACGGGCTGGCTCGCTGCGAACTCACCGACGCCGTCCCCGTTGGGGCGTCGCCTTCCACAAGGACCACGAGCACCCCCACGACTACATGGGCCGGCCCGGCCCGGCCCGCTATGCCGGGTCCAACACGCACGGTCTACACGCTCGGCGTGGCCGGACCGGTTGGCTCCGGCAAGACGGCCTTGGTCGAGGCCCTCTGCCGGGCTCTCTGGCCCGAGATCAACCTCGCCGTGATCACGAACGACATTTATACGCACGAGGACGCCGAGTTCCTCTCGCGCAGCGGTGCACTGCCGGTGGAGCGCATCGTCGGCGTTCAGACCGGCGGATGCCCGCACACGGCCATCCGCGACGATGCCAGCGCCAACCTCAGCGCGGTTGCCAATTTCCAGCGCCAGTTCCCCGGCCTCGAGCTGGTCGTGGTCGAGTCCGGCGGCGACAACCTGACAGCCGTCTTTTCCCGCGAGCTGGCCGACCGCTTCATCTTCGTCATCGACGTGGCGGAAGGAGACAAGATCCCCCGCAAGGGAGGGCCGGGCATCTGCAACAGCGACCTGCTGGTCATCAACAAAGTCGACCTGGCGCCCCACGTTGGTGCCGACCTGGATGTGATGCGACGTGATAGCCTGAAGATGCGAGGTGAGCGGCCGTTCCTCATGGTCAGCCTCCGGCAGAAGGAAGGGGTCGAGGAGGTGATCAAGTGGGTGCGCGAGCAGTTCGCATCACGCGCGACGAGCTCCTGACGCCGCCCGAATTCCGGGATCTGCATCTGGCCGAGCACCAGGCCGGCCGGATCGGCGGCGCGCGGATCGAGCTGGTCCGGATCGGCGAGGAGACCCGCCTGGGGACATGCTACCAGCAGGTCCCGGTCCGCCTGATGCCACCGTTCGTCATTGAATCGGAACCGGCGTCGCTACTGTACTTGATCAACCTCACCGCCGGGTTGTTGGACGGTGACGGCCACCTCATCGAGATCACCGCCCGGCCGGGATCGCGAGCTGTGGTCACCGGCCAGTCAGCCACCCGTATCCACCCGGCCGTGGACCGCTACGCCACCCAGCAATGGAACGTGACGGTCGAGGACGACGCCTGCCTGGTCGTCCTGCCAGGCCCGGCAATCCCGTTCCGCGGCAGCCGCTACTATCAGCGCGGCCGCGTCGAACTTGCTCCTCGCGCCCGGTTGATCTGGGGCGACATCTGGCTGGCCGGCCGCTACGATCGCGGCGAGCTATCGGAGCGGTTTCAGTTCGAGCGGATCGTCCAGGATTTCGAGGCCCGCCGATCCGGCCGGCTGGTCTATCGCGACCGCTTTCGATGGGACGGCCCCTGGACCTCCGACGATGCCGACTGGTATTTCGGTGGGGCCCTGGCCTCCGCCAGCCTGTTTATCGCTGGGCCGCTGCCCGAGGCCCTCCCAGGTCCCGGCCCAGCCCTGCGGCGTTCGGTTTTCCGGCTCGACACCGGCGAAAGCTGCATCCGATGGTGCGGACATCCCGCGGCCGTCACCGCCGATCTTGTACGGAATGCGATGCAGATTGCAGCGAGTTGGACAGTCGGGCCCGATGCGCCGCCCTGGCTCCTCGACTCGAGCGGTCTCGCCTCGAACCACTGGTTCTCGACCCCGCCGGAGAAGCCGTAGTGGGCCACTCGCCTTTGGCAACATTAGAACTTGAACAAAGCACTGATTCCACCTGACAACTGGCTGTACGCGGTATGAGTGCCGCCAACACCGAACGCGGGTGCACCGGCGAAGTCGCCGCGAATTTCTGGGCGGATATCGAGGCACTTGAGGGGGTGCCAGTTGAGGCCAAGGGTCACTTCGGAGTAGTTGGTGTTGATTCCGGTTCGAGTGCCTTTGACGTCATCGAACCATTCCGCCCGACAGAGGGCGTCGACTTGAGTGCTCAAATGATAGATACTGATGAGATACACACCATACCAGGACCCGGTACCGACCGGGGTATTGGCATCCCAGCCCATGTTCGACTGGAGGATTTGAGTGAACCTCGGACCCCAGTTTTGCTGGGCGCGTAGCTCGACGGTCGTGTCGTAGGTGCCGGCCATCTTGGGAGCGGCAAAGATGGCGTTCGGGCCGCAGTAGACCGAGGCGGTCAAGCGCGTCTTCTGTTCCTCGGTCACCCAGTAATTCACCTGGCCGATGTAACAGTACGAGTTGTGACTCCGCAGAGTGAAGAACGTATTGGCGCCCAAAGTCATTCCGTTCCAGATGTCCAGTTGCTTGTTGACGTGCCAGTCGGTGAGGAAGCCGGTAAAAGCACCGTCCTGCGAGTAGAAAAACTGGTAGTCGCTGGAGTAGAACGGCCGGTACGGAGCCAGGAAGCCGTTGTAGCCGATGATCGTGTTCATGCGGCCAAACTTGAAATCCACGCCGCCGTCAGTCAGAACGGGTATGTGTGCCGAGATGTACAGATCACGGAAGTCCTGACCAAAACGAGGATCGCCGGGCGGGGACGCGATGCCACCCTTGGGTTGGCCAAGCGCCGCATCGGCGCCTGCGAAATACCGGATGTTGAAGCCGATGTCGAATTGGTCTTGCTTGAGCGGCTTCTGAACCACAAGGCCGATCTGATTGAGCAAGAAATTGTCGCCAAATCGGTTCTGCCGGGGCTGGACAGACAGGATTCCCTGGCCTGTCGACGCACCGGTGTATCCTCCCTCGACCCAGCCGAACGTCCGAATACCGTTTGCACTGAACCAGTTGTCCGGATCGAAAAAACCCCTCAGAAGTCCGACCTGTGAGACTGGGGTAGGACCCAACCTGAGTGAGGAGGTGGCCCCAGAAATATCCTCCACCAGTTCGCCCGGTAATGACTCTGCCTCCAGCCCGGTGCCCGCGGTCGTCGGTGGTGTGACCGGAGCATCGGCTGCGGGCGATGGGACTTCCTGGTCGGGCTGCACGACGACCTGCCCGGGCTGGGCGGCTTCCTCGGTAGGTTGCGGGATTGCCTGTTCAGGCTGCGCGATCGGCGGCTGGGGCTGCGGCATGGGCGGACGAAGCAGTGGCACTTCCTGTGCAGCGACTGCGACCGCGCCTAAAAGGAAGACCACCAATGCTGCGCCGAGTCGAAAACTCCTGTTCATATCGATGAGTCCAGTCCGGTTAAAGGCTGGCGGCTTTGTGTAAGGACGGATTTGTTCCATCCATCCGGACGGTAGACTCGGCGCCGTCCGGTTTTGGGGATCCTACTGACAATTTCGGTTATTGCGCGCCTTTTGCTTTAAAGGGTGGTGTCAACATAGAAGATTTACGGGATGTGCAATAGAGCGTGGATCACGATGGGACTTTAGGGATTGTGGTTGATTTATTGAGCTCAATATGTCCACTCGATGCAGAAAGCAAGGTAGAGGGTCGCCGGACGGAGCCGTCTCCTCCAACGAGACGGATCCGTAGGTCATTCTGTAAGAGGCGGCTGGCGTGATGAAAACATGGCGTGGATCGATCCGCGAAGTCCGGACCGCATCATCCGGTTTTGTTGAGCCGCGAGGTGGTTGGCCCTCACCCGGCCGCCGGTCGCCCTCGCCTTGTCGTGGAGAGGGTTGGGGCTGTCATAATGAGCAATTCCGGGCTGGCCGACCTAATACTGACGGTCGTTCACCATCGATTCAAAATGAAGCCAACGTCAGTGTGCATCAAATCAATCCGTCGTAGCCCGAGACTCCCACCGATCGATCACCCACACCCATCCCGGGACTTGGGATCATTCTCCCGGCCGGAACCTTGTTGGGGTCATTGCCGATTGTGGCCGGAACGCGCGGCTGGTGTATCAGCCAGTCCGAGTCATGGGCGCAACCCGGTACCAGCAAGGCGAGTATGCCCAGTGCCGCGGCACGAATGACCATTGCGCACCTCGAATCCGAAAACTGGGTTTGTGACGATTGTATCGATTATTCCGACTCTTCCAATTTCGTGAGATCCTCGTAGAAACTTGAGAGATTCCTGAAAAACACCTGAGATTTGGTGAGCGCTCGCTATCCGAAGGGAAATGGGGAAGCTCGGGTGATCTGAACGGTGTGTCACTCCCGTGCGGAAGCGAGGGCGAGCGGCGGACTCTTTGCGCGTCGTAAAGCCATGGGGCTTAAGTCGCGATCACCGTTCGGCTCGCGCTCACCGTGGCGCAACCCGAAGATCCCCGCCACGCGGTAGAAATACCGTGATCGAGACAGGGTGGCCAGGCCGATGAATCTTCCGATCCCGCATCGCCGGAACGATTCAACCTGTCAAGGACAGCAACGCACGGATGGAGCAATTGCGTGGCATGAGGTATTACTCAACATACGCATGGATGTTTATTGCCGCCTTGCTGAATGTCTGGGCCGATCCGATCTGCTGCGCGGAACAACCACCCGTATTGCCGGCACCGGTGCAATCGGCAATCAATTCACGGGAGGGACAAGGCGTCCGGAATTTGCCCCCGGCCTTGCTCCCCACGGCGTCGCCGACAGTCGACACGCCCGGATCCGCGGGATCGGCGAGAACGCCTGCATCACCGTTGGCCACCACGGTGAGAATGAAACCCGCGCCGTTCGATCCAAACGATGTCCGATTCCCGATCAACCTCGCCACCGCCCTGCGGCTCTCTGACGCCCGGCCGCTGATCGTGGCCGCGGCTCAGGCCCGGTCCTGGGTCGCCGAGGCCGAGATTGACGCAGGCCAAGGTCCTCTGGATTCCCGACGCTCAACATTGGCTTCGACTACATCCGCCACGATGGCGGCGGCCCGGACTTCAACAAGGGCATCATGACCGCGCCGAGCACGAACTTCTTCTACGCCGGTGGCGGCCTGACGGGGCCCCCCGCATTGGGGCTCATCTCCACGACCGATGCCATCTATCAGCCCCTGGCGGCTCGGCAGGTCCTGAACTCCCGGCACTGGGACATCCAGTCCGCGAAGAACGACGCCCTGCTCCAGACCGCCGACGCCTACTTCATGGTGCACCAGTACCGGGGGATGTATGCCAGCTCGTTCTACACGGTCGAGCGGGGGCGCGACTTGGTCGAGCGGATCGCCACCCTGAGCCGCGACCTGACCTCCGCGTTCGAGGTCGACCGGGCCCGGAACATGCTCGCCGACCTCGAGCAGCAGGCCGTCGTCGGCGCGGCAGCAGTGGCGCGTCCAGAGCGCCAACTCACGAGAGTGCTCCGGCTCGACCCCCGCGCGGTGGTCGAGCCGCTGGAGCACGACCACCTCCAGATCACGCTGATCGATCCCGGCCCGGCCGCTCGATGACCTGATGCCGATCGCCCTGACCAACCGCCCCGAGCTCGCCTCACGCCGGGCGCTAGTCGAGGCGGCGGAGGTGGGGGTCCGCCGGGAGAAGGCGCGGCCGTTCATCCCCCAAGTCGCGCTCAACGGCTTCCAGACCCCTATGGAGTTGCTCCAGGCCGGGATCTTCGGCCTCGGCCCCAACAGCAGCCTCAACCAGTGGATGGGCCGTGACGACTTCAGCGTTCAGCCCCTCTGGCAGCTCCAAAACCTCGGGTTTGGGAACCTTGCGCAGATCAAGGCACAGCGCGGCATGGAGTCGCTGGCCATCATCGATCTCTACGACGCCCAGGACATGGTGGCGGAGGAAGTGAACCGGGCCCATGCGCGCCTTCAGTCGGCGGCCGTCCGGGTCGTCCAGGCCGATCGCGCCCTGCGAACGGGCATCATCACCTTCAACGGGACCTATCGAGGGCCTGAAGCAGACCAGCCGTTTCGGCGACGTCCTGGTCCTGATCAGCCGGCCGCAGGAAGCGGTCTACGCGCTCCAGCTCTTGTACGTGGCCTTCGACGAGTACTTCACGACGGTAGCCGAGTACAACCGGGCGCAGTTCGAGCTGTTCCACGCGCTGGGCTACCCGGCCAGCGAGATCGCACAGATCCAGCCGCCCGGCGAGGTCATGCCGGTGGACACGGCGCGGCCGCCGTACCTGCCCCCGGTGGGCAACGGGCCGCCCCCGGCCACACGATAAATGCCGGTCTTCCAGCATCAACGGGGAGGTTCTGGCCCTTAAAGAAGTGGGAGGCAGGTTTCGATTATGGATGATCACGTACACAAACAATTCAGTATCGGACTTGAGCCACCCAGCCGATGTGTCGGATCGAGGGACGTCGAGACGGACTGGGGTTCGTCATGAAGGAACGCATCGCCCGGCCATCGATCGTCGCCATGGCCTTGCTGGTAGCCTGGCTCGAAACCGCCGCAAGCGCTGCGCAGCCGCCGGACTCGGACAAGCCGGCGACGACCACGGACCCGACAACACGCGCGCATCGAGCGGCGTTGCCGGCATCGACGGCAGCCCAGGCCATCAATCCCGCCGCTAGGCAGAATGCCCAGCCGTTGCCTCCCTCGCTGCCGTCGACCGTGTCCCCCGACATCGAGCGCTTCGTGAGTCGGAGCGGCCGGGACTTGCCGCCATCGTCGGCACCTCGAGCGATCGGTCCTGTCACGAGGGCGGGCGGTCAGCCGACTCCTCCTTCGCTGCCGTCGACCGTGTCGCCCGACATCGAACGCTTCGCAGGTCGGAACGGCCGGGATCTGCACTCGCCATCGCCTGCTGTTGCGTCGCGGACAGGCTTGACGGCCAGGTCAAGCGGACCGGCGCCGACGCCGCCATCACCCCTGGCCACCACATTGAGGCTCAAAGCCGCTCCGTTCGATCCGAACGACGTCCGCTTTCCGATCAACCTCGCCACCGCCCTGCGGCTCTCCGACGCCCGGCCGCTGATCGTGGCCGCGGCGCAGGCCAGAGTCTGGGTCGCCGAGGCCGAGTTGACGCAGGCCAAGGTCCTCTGGATTCCCGCGCTCAACGTTGCCTTCGACTACCTCCGCCACGACGGCGGCGGCCCGGACTTCAACAAGGGCATCATGACCACGTCCGAGCACGAACTTCTTCTACGGCGGTGGCGGCCTGTGGGGGGTTCATCTCCACGACCGATGCCATCTACCAGCCCCTGGCGGCTCGGCAGGTCCTGAACTCCCGGCAATGGGACATCCAGTCCGCGAAGAACGACGCCCTGCTCCAGACCGCCGACGCCTACTTCATGGTCCACCAGTACCGGGGAATGTACGCCAGCTCGCTCTACACCGTCGAGCTGGGGCGCGATCTTGGTCGAGCGGATCGCCAGCCTGAGCCGTGACCTGGTTTCCGGCTTCGAGGTCGACCGGGCTCGGAACATGCTCGCCGACCTGGAGCAGCAGGCCGCGTCGGCGCGGCAGCAGTGGCGCGTTCAGAGCGCCAAACTCACGAGAGTGCTCCGGCTCGACCCCCGCGCTGTGGTCGAGCCGATGGAGCACGACCACGTCCAGATCACCCTGATCGACCCCGCGCGAGTGCTCGACGATCTGATGCCGATCGCCCTGACCAACCGGCCCGAGCTCGCCTCGCGCCGGGCGCTGGTCGAGGCGGCGGAGGTGCGGATCCGCCGAGAGAAGGCTCGGCCGCTGATCCCCGAAGTCGTTCTCACGCGGTTTCCAGTCCCCCGGCGGCATGTTGATCCAGGGCGGGATCTTCGGCTTGGGCGCCAACAGCAACCTCAACCAGTGGAGGGGCCGTGACGACGTCAGCATCCAGCTCATGTGGCAGCTCCAAAACCTCGGGTTCGGGAACCTCGCGCGGATCAAGGAACAACGCGGCATCGAGTCGCGGGCCATCATCGAGCTCCGTAGGACGCAGGATATGGTCGCCGAGGAGGTGAACCGGGCCCAAGCGCGTCTCCAGTCAGCGGCGGTTCGGGTCGTCCAGGCCGATCGCGCCGTGCGCACGGGCATCATCAACTTCAATGGTGCCGCTTGAGGGCCTACGGCAGACCAGCCGTTTCGGCGACGTCCTGGTTCTGATCACCCGGCCGCAGGAAGTGGTCTTCTCACTCCAGCTCTTGAACGTGGCCTTCGACGAGTATTTCTCCACGGTGGCCGAGTACAACCGGGCGCAGTTCGAACTGTTCCACGCGCTCGGCTACCCGGCTAACGAAATCGCGCGGCTCCGTCCAACCGGCGAGGTCGTACCGGTGGAAACGTCGCGGCCGCCCTACTTACCACCCGTGGGTAACGGGCCGCCTCCAGCCACACGATGACAAGACCCGTCGGAGCTGGTCGGGCGGATCAGCGTATGGACGAAGGCAGTTGAGAGGCTTCGATCCCCGCTGCGGTGGGGCGTTCGGAAGGTTCGAAGGCTGCTGCCGCGAACATCAAGGCGAGCCCGCCCAAGAGAGCCGCGGACAGCTTGAAGCGATCGTGTGAGTGGAATTGAAGCTCGGGCAGGAGGTCTGAAAGCGCGATGCACAAAAAAGTTCCCGCCGAAAATGCCAGAGCGCCGGCGGTCCAGGCCGCTGAGGAGCTGGGACGCATCCCACCCATCCCCAGTGAGAATAAGACGACGCCTGCCGGGATCATCAGTGCAAAGCCAAGGTTGATCAGATGTGCGAACCAGCGCACCGATCCGGCACGCATCATGAGTGAGGTGATGGTCAACGCGTCGGCTGGCTTGTGAACCAAGGTGGCGACGAAGACACCCAGCCCGGCAGCGCCCAGGCGACTCCGCACTTCGTAATCCGCGGCGACCGCGCTGGCCAGCGCGACTCCTCCGACTAGCGAGTGAACGGCCAGGCCAAAGGCCGTCGAGCCCCAGGGCAAAGCACTCCAGGCTAGTCGATGGGGTCTGACTCACGGTGAGTCTCGATCCAGGCGCGCCGCACTCCTCGTCCGCAGGCGATCCCAGCCGAGCCGGGTCCGTCGATGGTCTCCGTTGGTTGACGAACCGGATGATCGTGCGACTCGTGCTGGTGGAACGAAAAAAACCGCTCGAGGAAAAACAGCGCCAGGAGACCGACCGCCGACCACGGAATCGTCGCGGCCGATCCAACCCGCACCGCTTCCGGCAACATGTGGAAAAAAGCCGCGCCGAGCATCGTGCCAGCCGCAAAACTGAGATAGACTTGCAGTCGCGTGTGGTTTAACACGACCGCCAGCGGGAGCATGCCGCCAACGACGCTGACCGTCACGATGGCCAGGCAAAAGACGCTCAGCGTGATCGCCATGTCGCTTGCCTTTGCGGTGCGTCCGACCGCGCCCGCATTTCTGGTCCTGGTGCGGATCAAATGGTTGCTCTCGTCATGTTCGTGTTAGCCTGCGCCGGGCGTCGCGAACGACCCTTGTACGTGAAGTACTTGGGACGAAATAATAATTGTATTGAAGTCAGAGTCTCAATTCTGAGCTTCTTCCCAATAATGGCCCCACCGTTCTGGCCGATCAGGCACATCACTCAAGGTGTTCCAATGTCCAAGCTCAGCGAAGCGGAAATCATCGATCGGCTGCCGACGGCCAAGGGCTGGGACCGACATGGCGACATGCTGGTTCGGACCTGGCAGTTTCCCTCGTTCCGCCGCGCGATGGAATTCGTGAATCAGGTCGCGATTCTTCTCGAAAAGTCGAGTCATCATCCCGACCTGATCGTGCAGTACCGGACGGTCCGGATCGAGATGTCCACCCATGACGTCGGCGGCTTGACCGAGCGCGACTTCGCGCTCATCGCCGAGATCAACGAGATCCCAACTCGATCGCTAAAAGCCGCGGTCTCCAGAGCCGACTGCACGTCCCCCCTCACGGCATCGTGGGTGCACGGAGGCAAATGACGCGATCGGGGCTCGATCGGACCCATTCCATGTCGCCCCGAACATCAAAGCAAAACCCAGACGCCAGCCTGACTCGGAGTCGATCGCCGTCGATCCCGAGCCGAACGAACGGCCGCCGCTTGGTTCTCACCTCAGCCGTTGGCGTCTGGCCGTTTCGGGCCGGACTGGCCGGGAGCGAGCCGTCGGTACTTGGTCTTGGGGAGGTTGTAAACACCCGCGTCCGGTTTCCAACGCTCATCCTCTTGCAAGAGTGCAAGCCGCTCCGCGCGGGTTAAAACGTTTCGTGCCCGTGCCAGGCTCCCCGCCTTTTTCAAACTCTTGTCCAACGACATCGTATCCTCGGCAACCCACAGAGAGTGAGGCTCCGTCCGAGCCAGTCAAGAAATCCTCAGTCGAGAGTCTCGCTCTCGCGGTCCCGCCGATCAACTCTTAGATAATGGATGGTACTCCGGCGAGGATCACGACGCAAGCCAACAACGACGTCGTCGTTGCCAGTTCCTAGTTGCCAGCTTAGGCGAGACCGTCTTTAACTCACTCGCAACTAGTCACTAGCAACTACGAATGCCGCGTGCTCTAGGGCATGGTTCAAAGTTGGGTGACAGCTCTGTGGGCGGACATGCCTGTCCGCCGGTGGCCCCGGTGGCGGACAGGAATGTCCGCCCTACCCGCAGCCTGTCTCGTTTCGCCCTGTTCACGAGCTTCGCTCAGGTCGAGCGCCACCAGCTTCACCCCCTGCTTCAGGCTCAATGCCTTGACCACTTCCGCACTCGCCGAGACCGTCATGCTCTTGCGGGGAGGAACGCTGATCCCTGACAACACCCTGGGAATCTCGTCCGCCTTGCTCGTCGTACCCACCGCCGCCAGCCCGTTGAGAATCAACGGGGACGCATTGTCAATTCGAAGATGATAGACGAGCTTTCCGTTTTCCTTGACGGGCTTGGACAACTGGGCTCGAACCAGACGGTTGAGGACTCCCTCGGCCAACTGCATCGGCGAATTTTGGAGCGTCAAACTTGCCCTGATCGCGGTCCAGCGGGAGCGAGAACTTGCCGAACGGCACCCAGTTCTGCGCGCTTCGCGTCGCTGCCGATGACCTGGACGAGCGCCTCGATCCGCGGTCAGCCGAACCCAACAAGCCACGGACGGCCCTGTCCGGCCGGCTCGGTCTGCCCACCTCGGTCCGCAAGCCCAGCATCATCTTTCCGTCCATCACCTTGACGATCTCCGTGATCATCGACGTCGCTCGCCGCCTCCTTCGCATCCACCTGGAAGAGCAGACGACCGGTCTCCTGCGTTCGGCAACGAGTCGAGGCGTTCCACAAAATCGCGGGCCAAGGTCAGTTCGAAGGATTTGCCCAGCCTTGCGACATCTGAGCGATTGTCTCCCAGTCCAGACCCGCGGCCAGCTTCCACATGACCAGTTGGGAGACCGAGGTGGCCGCCTTGTCGGCGGCCAGCCGTCTCAGGGCCTTTTGAACCCGGACATCATTGTTGATCTCGGCGATATCCCCAAGGATCTGCAGCTTCTCGCCTTGCGCGGGCAGGCTCAGCCCAGTCTCAGGATCAGGCTGTGAGACACTGACCAGCCGCGTGGGCAAGAGCCGGGTTTGGCCGGGATTCAAGAGCGCCGACGGCAAGTCGGTCGGAGGAACCGAACGCATGCCACCGCCCATCATGCCGCCCATTCCGCCCATGCCACCGCCCATGCCACCGCCCATGCCGCCCATGCCCATGCCGCCCATCATGCCGATCCTCAAGCTGCGCTGATCCCAGCTCGATGGATCGCCGCAGAAATACATGATCATTCGCGCTAGCATCATCATGCCCATCGTGGGGGGCATGGTCTGCGGCCGGCCCATCATGCCGCCCATACCGCCGCGCATGCCGCCGCTGCCCATGCCGCCCATGCCACCCATATGCCACCGCCCATGCCACCCATACCGCCGCCCATGCCGCCGCCCATGCCACCCATGCCACCGCCCATGCCGCCGCCCATGCCACCCATGCCGCCAAACTGGCCGGTGGCACCCTGGGCAATGATGCCGGGAGGAAGCACGACACGAAGCGGGTGCTTGGTCTTGTTGGTGATCGACATCCTCATCCGACCGTCACCGATCCCTTCGGCCTCCGGCGGAAACAAGGTGGTCGCGCATGGCATCCAGAAGGTTGATCTCCGGGACATCCTGGTCGACCTTCGATTGAGATTTCCCGGCCGTCTTCTGGGTTTTGTCCGAGGACTCATCCGCCGAGGCTCGGCTCAGCGGCAGCGACAGCACCGCGGTTCCCGCGATGAACGAGAGAATCAATCTGCGCATCGGAGTTGACCTTTCTTTGCGTTGGGTTCGAGACTCATCAAGTCAAAAGGCGCAGGATGCCCATCCATGGACCCTCGCCTCAGTCGCAGGCAGGTTGGCGACCATATCGCTCGATTGGAATCACCACGCCTGGATCTATTGAGGCTCGCTCCTGATCGACGACCCATTGTGATCTGAGCGCATAGCGCCAAGGACGACAAGGTTACAGCGTCACGCGACAGGTGCCGCGGTGGTTCGACTCGATCGGGACGTAGTGACGTGCCGACGAGAGATCGTCTTGGTTGTGAGTTACCCCTGGATGTGACGGACCTGGCCCTCGGAGGACTTCAGGACCAAGTTCGCACCATGGGTCGTCAGCGAACTCCGCGTCAGCTCGCGCACGCGATTTATCGCGGACCCCGCACATCGGAATTGCCCGGGAAACGCGCGAGACAAGCCGACTTGCGAGACGCCGGCACGTGCAAGCGAGCGCCGAGTGGAACGCCAGAGGATCGGCGTACCGGCTCTCAGGAGTGGAGAAAGGCGGGATCAACAGCGCAGCGGGTGAACTGTCGCGAGTCGCCGAGACGTCAGTTCCAGCGGAGAGACGCTGATGAGGCGACTGGTGATGACGGCCGGGCCGAGGTCGAACTCTTCCACGGTGGGATCGGTCGTCTCACCGAGCACGCTCTTCATCCGATACCGCCATTGACTGAATTGCGAGACATTTCTGGGCTGGCGCGTCGGACAGGAAAACCGGGAAGCTGGCGAGACGAGGCTTGGGAAGCTCGTCAGGCCTTCGATCCGTGTCGCGGAAGCTCCTGGAGACGTGCGAGCCGAGCGTGGGGCATAACAGCACGCTGAAGACAACCACGAAAGCCAATACCGAGCGTGTGCAACCATCATCAGGATCCTGGGATCGGAATTACCTGAATTCGTAGGCTGTCCGGTCCTGAGTAAGTGGGATACCTGCTAACAGAATATAAAGCTCATATGCCAAGTCAAGATAGTCGCTATTCTGAAGCGCACCGCCCCGGGCGATCGAATCACCCGAGGCGGTCACGCCCTGCGTCGAAAACCCGACCAGCGGTCGGGAGATGAAACGGATCGTCTCATCTCCCTCGTGCGCTCAGAGTGCGCTCAGGTCGAGCGCCACCAGTTTCACACCCTGCTTCAGGCTCAATGTCTTGACCACTTCCGCACTCGCCGAGACCGTCATGCTCTTGCGGGGAGGAACGCTGATCCCGGACAACACCCGGGGAATCTCGTCCGCCTTGCTCGTCGTACCCACCGCCGCCAGTCCGTTGAGAATCAACGGCGACGCATTGTCAATTCGAAGATGATAGACGAGCTTTCCGTTCTCCTTGACGGGCTTGGACAACTGGACCCGAACCAGACGGTTGATGATCCCCTCCGCCAGCTCATCGGCGAACTTTGGAGCGTCAAACTTTCCGTCCATCACCAGCGATCGGGAGCGAGAACTTGCCGAATGGCACCCAGTTTTGGCCGGTCGCGTCGCTGCTGGTGACCTGCACGAGCGCCTCGCTCGCGTCAGCCGAACCCAGCACGCCACGGCCGGACCCGTCCGGCCGGCTCGGTCTGCCGACCTCGGCGATCAGACCCAGAATCATTCTTCCATCCATGACCTTGACGATCTCGGCTAGCCATCGACTCGCTCGTCCCCTCCGTCGCGTCCACCTGGAACAGCAGACGACCGGCCTCCTGGTTCGACAACGAGTCCAGGCGGTCCACGAAACCCTTGGCCAGGGTCAGCTCGAAAGGATTTGCCCACGATTGCGACAACTGGGCGATCGTCTCCCAGTCCAGACCCGCGGCCACATTCCACATGACCAGTTGAGAAACCGAAGTGGCAGCCTTGTCGGCCGCCAACCGCTTCAGGGCCTTCTGAACTCGGACGTCATTGTTGATCTTGGCGATGTCTCCCACGATCCGGAGCTTCTCGCCTTGCGCGGGCAGGCTCAGCCCCGACTCCGGATCAGGCTGCGAGACACTGACCAGCCGCGTCGGCAAGAGCCGGGTTTGGCCGGGACTCAAAAGCGCGGACGGCAGGTCGGTGGGAGGGACCGAACGCATACCACCACCCATGCCACCCATGCCACCCATGCCACCCATGCCACCCATGCCACCCATGCCACCCATGCCCATACCACCCATCATGCCGATCATCAAGCTGCGCTGGTCCCAGCTCGAGGGATCGCCGCAGAAATACATGATCATGCGGGCGAGCATCATCATGCCCATGGTGGGGGGCATGGTCTGAGGCCGGCCCATCATGCCGCCCATACCGCCGCGCATGCCGCCACCGCCCATGCCACCCATGCCACCCATCATGCCACCACCCATGCCACCCATACCGCCGCCCATGCCACCGCCCATGCCACCCATGCCGCCCTATTCCACCGCCCATGCCGCCCATGCCGCCCATCTGGCCGGTGGCACCCTGAACGATGATTCCGGGAGGAAGCACGACACGAAGCGGGTGCTTGGTCTTGTTGGTGATCGACATCGTCATGCGGCCGTCACCGGTCCCTTCGGCCTCGGCGGTAACGAGCTTGTCGCGCATGGCATCCAGAAGGTTGATCTCCGGGACGTCTTGGTCGACTTTCAATTGAGATTTCCCCGCCGTTTTGTGGGCTTTATCGGCTGATGGACTCATCCGCCGAGGCTCGGCTCAGCGGCAGCGACAGCACCGCAGTTCCCACGATGAATGAAATAATCGAATCTGCGCATCGGAGTTGA
Organism: uncultured Planctomycetota bacterium; assembly: GCA_963779785.1. Taxonomy (GTDB): domain Bacteria; phylum Planctomycetota; class Planctomycetia; order Isosphaerales; family Isosphaeraceae; genus CAVRFS01. Next base: position 50,348 of record CAWAAW010000043.1, on the reverse strand, counting down.
CCTTTCTTTGCGTTGGGTTCGAGACGTCGAAAACCAAGAGACTCGGGAAGCCCGTCCAATCGATCCTCGCGTCAGTCGCAGACACGTTCGCGAACGGATCGCTCGCTCGGAATCAAGAGACCTGAATCGATTGAGGCTGGCTCCCACCTGGGTAGACCTTCGGACATCACATCGACCGCACTCGGTTTTGTGCGATCGAGCATACATTCGCGGCTGTGCTCTCGGATCGAGGTGAGACGAGACGAGAGCACCAAGCTCTATCAACGGTTGCGACCTGAGGCATGAGCGCGCGTAGCATCGTCGCCGTCGTACTCGCGCGAGATAATTGCCGCGCGATGGTTCAACTCGATCGGGGCAAAGGGATGCCCCGGCGAGAGATCGTCCCTGATGGTGGGTTACATCTCGATGTGATGGATCTGGCTCTTTGGAGGCAGTCCAGGACCAGGTTGCATCACGGTTCGTGAGCCAACTTGTCGTCACCTTATGTCAGCATCTGGTGCAAGCCGTGCGAGTAGACGCGACGAAGCACGCGTGTTGAGCCGAGCCAACTGAGGAGACGACGAAATTGCTCGCACGAGAGCCGGAGGAATACGCCAAGGAGCCGACGTACCGGCACTCAGGAGTGGGAAAAGGACGGGATCAACAGCGCAAAGGGTGGACTGTCGGGTGGCGCCGAGACGTCAATTCGAGCGGTGAGACGCTGATGAGGCGACTGGGGATGACGGCTGGCCCAGGTCGGACTCTTCTGCCGTGGGATCGGTGGTCTCAACCAGGACGCTCTTCATCCGATAACGCAACTGGCTGAATTGCGAGACATTTCTTGGCCGCTGTGGTTCAGACGTCAAGATCCGGACCATCGAAGGCGGCGGATTGGCAAGTTGTCAGACCGTTGTTCGGTTCTGGAAGCCTTGGAGATGTGCGAGCCAAGCGTGGGGCATAACAGCACGCTGAAGACAACCGCCGAGAGCCAACGCTGATCTGATGCCAACCATCGGCAAGATCCTGCGGAGCACTTACACGGGTTGGCAGGTTGCCAACCCCGACTACTCAAAATACCCAAAATAAAATACAAGATCTCATTTCCCAAGTCAAGTTTTATCTTATTTTGCGCAGTTCGGTGACCGCACCGGACGAACGAATCATCCGGAGCGGTCGAGCCCAGTGACGAAAACCGCCTAGAAGTAAGGAGATGCGACTTGACCATCGCATCTCCGTCCGGTTGCTCAAAGTGCGCTCAGGTCGAGCGCCACCAGTTTCACCCCCTGCTTCAGGCTCAATGTCTTGACCACTTCCGCACTCGCCGAGATCGTCATGCTCTTGCGGGGAGGAACGCTGATCCCTGACAACACCCGGGGAATCTCGTCCGCCTTGCTCGTCGTACCCACCGCCGCCAGTCCGTTGAGAATCGAACGGGGACGCATTGTCAATTCGAAGGTGATAGACGAGCTTTCCGTTTTCCTTGACGGGCTTGGACAACTGGACGCGAACCAGACGGTTGAGGATCCCCTCGGCCAACGCATCGGCGAATTTCGGAGCGTCAAACTTGCCGTGATCGCGCAGCGAGCGGGAGCGAGAACTTGCCGAACGGCACCCAGTTTTGCGCGGTCGCGTCGCTGCTGGTGACCTGGACGAGCGCCTCGCTCGCGGTCAGCCGAACCCAGCAAGCCACCGCCGGCCCGTCCGGCTGGCTCGGTCTGCCAACCTCGGCGATCAGACCCAGAATCATCCTTCCATCAATAACCTTGACGATCTCGGTTGCCGTCGACTCGCTCGCCGCTCCGTCGCGTCCACCTGGAAAAGCAGACGCCCGGCCTCCTGGTTCGTCAACGAGTCCAGGCGGTCCACGAAACCCTTGGCCAAGGTCAGCTCGAAACGATTTGCCCACGATTGCGACAACTGGGCGATCGTCTCCCAGTCCAGACCCGCGGCCACATTCCACATGACCAGTTGAGAAACCGAGGTGGCCGCCTTGTCGGCGGCCAGACGCTTCAGAGCCTTTTGAACTCGGACGTCCTTGTTGACCTGGGCGATGTCTCCCAGGATCTGGAGCTTCTCGCCTTGCGCCGGCAGACTCAGCCCCGACTCAGGATCAGGCTGCGAGACACTGACCAGCCGCGTCGGCAAGAGCCGAGTTTGGCCTGGAGTCAAAAGCGCGGACGGCAAGTCGGTGGGAGGGACCGAACGCATACCACCACCCATGCCACCCATGCCACCCCCATGCCGCCCATGCCGCCCATGCCACCGCCCATGCCCATACCACCCATCATGCCGATCATCAAGCTGCGCTGGTCCCAGCTTGACGGATCACCGCAGAAATACATGATCATTCGCGCTAGCATCATCATGCCCATCGTGGGGGGCATGGTCTGAGGCCGGCCCATCATGCCGCCCATCCCGCCGCCCATCCCGCCGCCCACCGCCCATGCCACCGCCCATGCCACCGCCCATACCACCGCCCATGCCACCGCCCATGCCACCGCCCATGCCACCGCCCATGCCACCGCCCATGCCGCCCATACCACCCATCTGGCCGGTGGCACCCTGAACAATGAGTCCGGGAGGAAGCACGACACGAAGCGGTGCTTCGTCCGGTTGGTGATCGACATCGTCATGCGGCCATCACCGGTCCCTTCGGCCTCCGCGGTAATGAGCTTGTCGCGCATGGCATCCAGAAGGTTGATCTCCGGGACGTCTTGGTCGACTTTCGATTGAGATTTCGCGGCTGTCGTCTGGGTCTTTATCCGAGGACTCATCCGCCCAGGCTCGGCTCAGCGGTAGCGACAACACGGCCGTTCCCGCGATGAACGAGATGAGTCAATTTGCGCATCGGAATTGACCTTTCTTCGGGTTGGGTTCGAAGACGACGAAAATCGAAGACTCGGAATTGACACGAGCGAATCGACGCTTCGACGTCGGAGCCTGCTGGCAAGGCTCGTTCGGATCAGGAGGCCTGGATCGATTGAGCTGGCTCCCACCTGCGTGGACCTTCGACATGATATCGCGCACTGTGTGCGTTCGAACTACGTTCGGCTGTGCACTCGGCGGAGCGCGACGAGAGCACCAAGTCCTCAACGGTTGCGGTTTAGCGCACGTGAGGACGCGACGACCATGACGTTGCCACGCGGTGGTTCCAGCGACGGCAGAGGATGCGCCGGCACGAGTTCGTCACAGCGACCTGGAATGTCACGGACCTGGCTCGGCGGGCTCAGAGCATCACGCGGGCGTGCAACTCGGCCGTAGCCAGTCAATCGCTTCCAGCGAAACCAGCTTTGGATCCAATCAAGTTGCTCGAATGTAATTGCCGGAGGAATACGTCCCATGACGGACGTACCGGCTCTCAGGAGTGAGAAAAGGCGGAATCAACAGCGAAGCGGATGGACTGACGGGAGGCGCCGGCAGATCATTTCGAGCGAAGAGACGCTGATGAGGCGACTGGGGATGACGGCTGGGCCGAGATCGGCCTCTTCCGCCGTGGGATCGGTGGTCTCAACCAGGACGCTCTTCATTCGATAACGGAACTGACTGAATTGCGAGACATTTCTTGGCCGCTGTGGTTCAGACGACAAGAGCCGGACCACCGAGGGCGGCGGCTTGGCAAGTTGTCAGGCCGTCGATCCGCGTAGTGGAACCTTTGGAAACGTGCGAGCCGAGCGTGCGCGCACAAGCAGCACGCCGAAGACAAGCGCCAGAGCCAACGCTGATCTTATGCCAACCATCAGCAAGATCCTCAGAACTGAATCAAGTGGATTGGCAAATTGCCAACCCCTTCGATAAGAGAGAAACCATCATAAGATACACGTTAACGTTTCCCTGGTCAAGTCGGATCCTCCTATTCGACCAAAGGCCGGCGACGGTTCTAGTTCTTGGCGACGAGGTCCCAGACGAAAAAAGCGGCCACGCCAACGAGGAGCGACGCTACGCCATAGATCATGACGGGGGGCTCGGACGTCGCGAACACATAGAGCCAGCCAGCCAGGGCCAGGAGTGCGGGCAGCGGGAATAGCAGGCATCCGAAACGTGGCGGCGGGGACCGTCGACTTCGACCTCAAGTAAAAAACGGTTGCGATCTGTCCAACGAACTGGATCAAGATCCGCGAAGTCAAGCAGCGCGTTGATCACCGTGGCCAGGTCGGCCAGGCAGGCGAGACTCGCCAGTCCGCCCGATCAGAAGCAGTGAGCGATGGGGAAATTGGCCGGTCGGGTGAGTCGCGGCGAAGAACTTGAAGAAATGGCCGGCCCGCGCCGCCGCATAGGGAATTCGGCTGTAGCCCAGGAGCGCGGCGAATACGGAGGCCAGCGCCGTCCAGATGATCATCATCGTCACGACTCCGGCGGCGCGCGGGCCCTCGGTCCGCAACATCAGGTCGCTCGCGACGTGCTTGGATTTGACCACCTCGCGCCAGGGAGGACGCCGAGGATTCCGACGTTCATGACCAGGTAAACAAGGCGCGACGGCGATCACGGAGATCAGGATCGAGCGAGGGATCGTTCGAGACGGGTCGGCGACTTCGTCTCCGAGGTAGCAGACCTGGTAATAGCCCAGGAAGTCGTACATCGCGATCGCCAGCACCATGCCCAGTTTCATGGCGTTTCCGCGATCGACTCGCCAGGCGTGCTCGGGGAAGTCGAATGCCCGGGCCGCGTCGAAGTGGGTCAAACCGGTGACGATCACCCAGCCACGGTCGCCAGCATCCCAACCCAGAGCACGACCATCAATCGGCCCGCCACGGCAATTCGGCGATAGGCCAGGACCGTGACCAGCACCATGAGGCACATCGCGGCCACTTGCGACCGAGTCAGGTTCGCCTTGGACGTATGGGATGAACGCTCCCCAGTTCCAGACGGTTTGCCCGAGGCTCGGGTAGAAGTAAGCGATGTACTGGGTCATGCCGATCGCGCCGCTCGCCACTTCGAGCGGACCGCTGAACAAGAACTGCCAGACGAACACGAACTTGAGCAGCCGGCCGACCCGCGAATCGCCATAGGCCGCATCATAGAAATGATACGTTCCGCCCGAGCCGGGAAACGCCGCGGCCAGCTCGCTCCAGACCATTCCGTCGGCCAGCGCCACCAAGGCGCCCAGATCCAGCCGATCATCGCCTGGGGACCGCCCAGCGTGCCGACCAGGGTCGGAATCGTGATGAACGGACCGATGCCGACCATCATCGACATGTTGAGGCTGACGGCCTGGAGCAAGCTCAGCCGGCGTTGCAACATCGCGTGACCTAGCCAGAGCGGTGTGAATGAATCAGGCTGCGAGTCGGTCCGGCGACATCGACGAATGCGAGCGTCCGAGCGCAGCGAACGGCTGCTCAAGTCGGGTAACGGTCGATCCGTTCAACCTTCGCGTTCATCAGACCCGGCTCATGACGAGCGAGGCGTTCTGGCCGCCGAAGCCGAAGCTGTTGGAGATGGCCGTGTCGAGCGGGATCTCCCGGGAGGTGTTGGGCACGTAGTCGAGGTCGCAATCGGGGTCGGGCGTGGCGAGGTTGATTGTCGGGGGGACGACGCCCGCGATGGAGCGAGATGGCGGTCGCCGCCGCTTCGACGGCGCCCGAGGCGCCGATCAGGTGGCCGATCATCGACTTCTGAGAGCTCATCGGGATCGAGGCGGCCCGATGGCCGAAGACGCGCTTGACGGCGACGGTCTCCATCAGGTCGTTGAGCTTGGTGCTGGTGCCGTGGGCGTTGATGTAGTCGACTTCGGACGGATCGAGCCGGGCCTCGCGCAGGGCGGCCGTCATCGACAGCGCGGCCCCTTTGCCCTCGGGCTCCGGCCGGGTGATGCCGAAGGCGTCGAACGACGAGCCGTAGCCGGTGATCTCGGCATAGATCGGGGCGCCTCGGCGCCTGGCGCGGCGGTAGCTTTCGAGCACGAGGACGGCCGCCCCTTCGCCCAGGACGAAGCCATCGCGTTCGGCGTCGAACGGCCGCGAGACCTCGCTCGGCGGCCGGAGCGACGCGCTGACGGCCTTCATGGCGGAATAAGCCACGAAAAGCTGAGGGTCGAGCCGGCTGTCGCAGCCCCCTGCCAGCATCACGTCGGCATCGCCCCGAGCGATCAGCCGAAAGGCTTCGCCCACCGCCTGCGTCCCCGCCGCGCAGGCCGTCACGATCGTGTTGTTCGGGCCCATCGCGTGGTGCAGGATCGAGATGTGGGCGGCCGCCATGTTGGGTAAGTGCTGAAGCAGCCAGAGCGGAAAGATCGACTCGGCCCGCGCCGCGGTGAATCGGCCCATGTCGAACGCACCGTCGGTGCCCACGCTCCGCATGATCGGATTGACCAGTTCCCCGACGTCGACGGGCGTGATTCCCGCCCCCATGCAGACGCCGAATCGCGCCGGGTCGAGCCGGATTGTCTCGAGACCGGCGTCCTCGACGGCCATCGCCGCGGCCCCCACGGCGAACCGCACCGCCCGGCTCATCAGCTTCAGGTTCTTCTTGTGCTCTCCCAGATAAGGAAGAACGTCGAAATTCTTGACCTCTCCGGCGATCTTGATGTTCAGGCCCGACGTGTCAAAACTCTCGATGTAATTCACGCCGGAACGCCCCTCGAAAATGGCGTCGCAGAATTCGCGACGGCCAATCCCGTTAGGCGCGACCACGCCGACTCCGGTCACGACCACGCGGTGCATTTTTTCCCCCACGCTCTTTCGTCGCGATAACTCATGGTTGTGGTGTGGGCGATTCCTGGTCTTCAGTCCTGTCCTTCCCTGGGCTGACGGGTTAAACTGAGCCGCCTCGAACCCGATCGCAACTTCCTGATCTCATGTCGTCGTATGAGAACCTCAAAATGAAACCTAAGACACAGCCTGGATCACGAGATCATTAAGACCGTCGCGTTGTAACGCATTTCGCGGCGGCATCAGGCCGGCTCGATCGAACGGCGACCATGCTCCTCGCGTGTACCGTCAGCTCGGGTAGATTGGGTTGTTCCCTCGGTTTCAGCCGAGCTCGACACATAGCACGATCACTAGGAGGCTCGATAAAAGCTTGCCCTGTTAGCATAACTTACCATGCGTCGCCGGTATTCAGCAAATCGTTTGAGAAGCTTGGGTAATTTGCGGCGACGAGGAAAGTCTTTAGGTGTCGGTTAGGATCGTTTGGACAGTCGAACCCTCGATGGTTCTGATAGGCGTCCATGAACTGACGAGGAGGGATGAGCCATGCCGTTGGAACTGGCCGCGCGTTCGGGTTTGATCGCTCCCTCGGCCACGCTGGCGATGGGGGCCGAGGCCAGGCGTTTGAAAGCGAAAGGCGTCGAGGTCCTCGACTTCGCGCTGGGCGAGCCCGACTTCGACACGCCGGCGAACATTCAGGAAGCCGCGTTCAAGGCCATTCGGACCGGTCAGACGCACTACACGCCGCCGGCGGGGATTCCCGAGCTTCGCCAGGCCGTGGCCGGGCTGTACACGCGGCAGCACGGGCTGCCGACCGAAGCCGACCAGGTCGTCATCTCGAACGGGGCCAAGCATTCGATCCATAATGCGCTCATGGCCGTCTGCGGGCCGGGCGATGAGGTGATCATCCCCGCGCCGTACTGGGTGAGCTATGCCGACCTGGTGAAGCTGACCGGCGCGACGCCCGTGATCATTGCCACGCCCGAGGCCTCGGGTTCAAGCTGACGCCGGACCAGTTCCTCGCCGCCGTCACGCCCTCGCACCAAGCTGCTGATGATCAACAGCCCCTCCAACCCGACGGGCGTGGTCTACGATCGCGCCGAGCTCGAGGCGCTGGCCGACGCGGTGCTCCAGACCGACGTCGGTGTCCTTTCCGACGAGATCTACGAGCAACTGACCTACGGCGATGCCGCGGCCGACCTGTTTCGCCACGCTCCGGCCGGGCTTGGCGGACCGAACGATCACGATTTCCGGGGTCAGCAAGACCTACGCGATGACCGGCTGGCGGATCGGCTGGGCGGTTGCTCCCGAGCCGGTCGCGAAGTTCATGGGCGACTTGCAGAGCCAGGAGACGAGCAACCCTTGCTCGGTCAGCCAGTGGGCCGCCCTGGAGGCGATCACCGGGCCGCAGGACTCCGTGGTCGCGATGAAAGCCGAGTTCCAGAAGCGGCGCGACTTTGTGCTCGAGCGCATCGCCGAACTGCCCGGTGTCACGTGCTTGCCGCCGGGCGGGGCGTTCTACGCGTTCATGAATATCTCGGCCCTGTTCGGCCGCACGCTCGGCGGCAAGCGGATCGCCGATTCGACCGCCTTCTGCATGACCGCCTTGAGCGAAGCGAAGGTCGCGCTGGTGATGGGCTCGGCCTTCGGCGCCGAGGGTTATGCGCGGCTGTCGTTCGCCACCGATCTGCAGACCCTCGAACGCGGCTTCGACGCGCTCGCACGGTTCGTGCGTGGTTGACCCTGCTCGGTTCGGATGACCAACCACCCGATCGTCCGGTTTGCCCGAAACTCTTGTCTGGGACTGCGACTCGATCGCATTTCATTTCCGGCCAGGGAAAGTCGATTCCGGTTCTGAGATCGGTTGCGAGATCGCGCTTGTCCCGAAGTCGCGAATTGGGATAACGTTACGCCTCCTTTCTTGAAACCATCTCCGGGTCGAGTTTCATCGTTCATACTATGTGAATGCGAGTGCGGGGATTCTGCGCATCGACTGGAATTCCAGAGGGAGTGGGCCATGAAAATCGCGTGGCGATTCTTGCTCGCGATGATGGCGACGCTCGGCTTGGGCGGATGTCGAGCGCTCAACACTGGCTCGCTGGCTCCCAAATCCCCGCCGCTGGCCGAGCGTGCGTTCGACGTGGACGCGTTCGTCGCCGAGCACAATCGGAACGTCGACGCGGATTCAAAGTCTGGAGGCCAAGCCATCGATCAGCGTGGGCGGAAAGCTCAAGGGCAGTCGCCGATGGCCGGCTGGCCATGGAGCGCCCGCGTAACTTCAAGCTCGAGATTGTCGCTCGCTCGGGTCGCACCAAAGCGGACATCGGCTCGAACGACGAAGAGTTCTGGTTTTGGGTGGACAACGATAAGGACAAGTCCATTAACTGGTGTCGTTACGAGGACCTGGAATCGAGCGCGGTGCCGGTTACCTATCAGCCGGATTGGATCATTGCGCCCTGGGCTTGAAACCCATCTCGGCCGAGGAAGCGGCCGGAATCAAGGTGCGCACCAATGGCACTGAGCCGGGGACGACCGCGCTGGTGTTCCCGTCCACTCAGAGCGGGGGCTGAGACCTACACGCGTGAAATCATCGTCTGGAACAAAACCCGGCGCATCAAGGAACATCGCCTTTATGCCGGAAAGGCCTCGAACTCTGGTCGCGCAGGCCGAGGTGAGCAATATCAAGGACATCGAGATCGGTTCCAAGGAGTCAGATGACCGCGATTCCTGCCATCTCCCGGGGAACATCAAGCTCGACTGGAAACCGCAACAACTGATCCTGGACGTGACATTAGCGCCGCGAGGTCGGAGATTCGGTCAACCAATTCGATAAATCGCGGAGCGCGAGTTTGTTTGTCGAGCCGAATATTCCGGGGTATGCCCGCGTGAATCTCGCCGAGTTGAACCGTGGACATCGCAAGGACTCGCGGACGACGGTTCGGCAGACGTTGCCTCAGCCCGAACCGCGAAACCGCGTCAAGCTCGGTCGGCCGTTGCCGTCTTCCGGATGACACGACGATGGTCCCGCGAGTGGGACCAGCGGTCGCATCAGGCCGAATCGAGTCGGATCACGTCCCCGCTTGAGGAGCTGGTCAGTGCGGCCGATCCGGGAGTGCCCGATCCTTCGATTCAAACGGCCGGCAGAGCTCTGGTCCGCGATGCGATGCCGTTGGCGAGCGAACGCTGAAGACCGTGCTCCGATCATCGGCTTGCGCATTCGCGGCGATCGTTGGCTCAGCTGGCACTCTGTTGCTGTTCGGCGGCCTCGCGCAGCCGCTGGCGGGCTTTGGCCAGGATCGGTCCGACCGAATTCTCGGCGATCCCCAACTTCTTGCCGATCTGTCGGTAATTCTGGTACTTCAGGTGATAGAGCCGGACGACTTCCGCTTCACGTTCCGGCAGATCCCCGAGCATTCGCTCGACCTCTTCGGCCGTGATGATCGCCTCGGCTTCGCCGGATGCGCCGTCATCCACGAACGCCCGGTGCGCGTTGGTGTGCCCGAGTTCTTCTTCGCGATGACGCTTGATGAGTTGCTTGACGCAGATACGTCGGGCGATCACGGTGAGATAAGTCGGCAGCGAGCTCAGTCCCTTGAATTTCTTGAGGATCGCGTAGTCGTCGTCGACGATCTTGAGGAAGATCTCGGCGGCGATATCCTCAACATCTTCCGAGGACAGCGAACGGCTCCGCGCATAGCGACGCATGCTGGATGACGTGGTAGATCAGCCCCATGTAGCGGTCTACAAAGTCATTCCAGGCGCCGGGTTCCTTCCGCAGGCAGCGATCGATGAGCTTGCGGTCAATGTCGCGCAAGGGCAAGATATTGCCTCCCCTCGACCAAGAACGCTCAGAGCGTGGAGAACGCTTCGGAACCGCGGACACGTCCCCTAACTTTACAATTGTACCACGAGAATGCCGCACGGCAACCGTGACAATGACCCCTTTTTGCGGAACGAAAAAAACGTCCGTGCGTCGACCCGCGTAGACACTTGTCATGACTGGAATGCGCAGCATAAACTCAACAAAGTAAAAGTTTTGTGAAGAAGACGGGTGTTGCCGGCTGCCGGGTCGTCCCGGCAACGAGCAGGTGGCAAGTCGTCCTGGCTCCGGAGCGAGTCTCGACGAGTGCGCATATCGTTTTCAGGTTCACGTTTGATGGCCCCTCGGCTAGAATAGGTATGATACAGAGCCGGCAGATGTTACGAAGGCGGGGCACGGTCGCAACCTGCATTGACCGAAGAGATCGATCCGGGGCTGCCTTGATCTCGATTCGCTTGTTCGACTCACGTCTCAGTTCAGTTGATCGTTGTTCGATTCGGTCACCAGAAAGGTCCGGCGGTCGCGAAGGATTCGTGATCGTCGGGCTCGTCTGGGATCCGAAACACTTGGGTGGCTGGTCAGTTCCTCCAGGAGGACGAAAGTTGGATCCATCTCCCGATGCCCCCAAAATCGTGATTGCCGACGATAACGATCAGAACGTTGAGCTGCTGGAGGCCTATCTGAGCGATTTCGATTGCGAGATCCGCACGGCCCACGACGGCGAAGAAACGCTTCAGGTCGTCGAGGAATTCGCACCTGATCTGCTCCTGCTCGATGTCATGATGCCCCGGTTGTCCGGCTTCGAGGTCTGCAAGAAGATTCGTGCCAACCCGGATTCGAAAGACTTGCTCATCCTCATGATCACCGCGCTCAATGAAGCGGCCGACTTCGAGCGGGGCGTTCAAGCAGGCACTGACGACTTTCTGACCAAGCCCGTCAACAAGGTCGAGTTGCTTTGCCGGATACGCAGCCTGTTGCGAGTGCGGCACTTGAAGAGCCAGCTCGATCGTACGCTGGCCTATCTGGCTGAGTTCGAGGCCGCCAGCCGGGCGACGACAGAGCCTTGAGCTCAGACCCCGACCTGGCGACTCGGCGGAATGAGGTCTTGCCCATGTCCTCCCCAGGCCGAGTCGTTCTCAAGCCTCGTCGCGCACGGCCTTTCTTCGCGCGACATCCATGGGTTTTCGAGGCTTCGATCGAGCGCGTCGTTGGCGAACCCGGCCCCGGGGATCAGGTTGACGTCGAGTCCCACGACGGTCAGTTTATCGCCCGAGGCTTGTATAATCCCGTCAGCACGATCCGGGTTCGACTCTATCGGTGGGATGACGGACCACTCGATGACGCCTTCTGGTCCAAGTCTCTGGCCGCGGCGGTGCGGTTAAGGTGCGAGGTTCTCGGTCTGGGGAGAAAAGACAAGTCGGCCTACCGGCTTGTATTCAGTGAAGGGGACGGTCTTTCCGGCCTGACGGTCGACCGCTACGATCGCTGGCTGAGTCGCCCAATTCAACAGTCTGGCTCTCTATCAACGTCGCGACGTCATCCTGCGATCGCTCAGCGAATTGACCGGAGCCGAAGGCATCATTGCTCGAACCGAGCGAGGAATTGCCCAGAAGGAAGGCCTTCGATCGGGCCAGGAAGAGACCATCGGATCGATCCCCGATCGACCGGTCGAGATCGTCGAAAACGGACTGACGCTACCAGGTCGACGTCCGCGCTGGCCAGAAAACAGGCTTTTATCTGGATCAAGGGGCGAATCGCCGGGTCGTCGCCGGTTATTGCCGGGGCAAGCGGGTACTCGACCTGTTTTGTTTCTCCGGTGGGTTCTCGCTCAACGCGGTCAAGCACGGTGGGGCGTCTGAGACTCTCGGCATCGACAGCTCGCCATCCATGATCGACCTGGCCCGCGAACACGCCAGGCTCAATGGGATCGACGTCGCCCGTTTCGAGAACGGAGACGTGGTCGAATCGCTGGTGCGGCTCAAGAACGACGGGGCGCGGTTCGATGTCGTGATTTGCGACCCGCCCAAATACGCCCGCCAGGCGAAGGACATCGAACATGCACTGAAGGGCTACCTCCGTCTCAACCTGGCGGCGCTTGATGTGCTGGAGCCCGACGGAGTCCTGGTGACTTGCTCGTGCTCTGGGCTGGTGGGACGCGAGCGATTCGTCGAGCTAATCGGCCGAGTGGCCGAGCAATCGGGCCGGTCGATCCAGATCCTGGAACAACGCGGCCAATCGCCCGACCACCCTATTTCCGCAAGCTGTCTGGAAACCGAATACCTGAAGTGCTTGATCTGCCGCGTGGGAGGTTGAGTCCGACGCGGCAGGATAGACCGAACGATTAACGTCATCGGGGCGAGGATTGAAAATCATCTCCTCTCAGCCGCCTTTTCCTTCTTCAGACTCGCAACTTCCTCAAGCAGTTTCTGGAGCTTCTGTTCGAGCTCGTCAATCCGCTTCTGGTCAGAGGACTGTAGCCTACCGTGCAGAGTCAACGATTGACCTGTGATCAGGCCGTCCTTGGAGCCGATGGTGACCTGCCCGTCCTTGGAGCCGATGTGAAGTTCAACGCGATTCTGGGTTGGGTCAGCCGGTTTGACGACGCCGACGAGCGGCGCGGTCGTGACATTCCGGTGGATCGTGACCGTCCTGGAGGACTCGCGATCGAGTTCGGAAAGTCTCTTTTTGGCCGCGGCCAGCGCGACGCTTTTCTCGCGAACCTCCATGCTGAGCTTTTCGACACTCTTGCGGATCGCATTTCGCTCCGCTGCCTTTTTCTCGTCAAGGAGCTTCGCGTCCTGTGCCTCCTTCCACGCGGACCGTGACTTGGCGAGGACTCTTGGCGTCCTCGTTCTTCGACTTGGGATGATCGGTTGTGATCACCAGCTCCTCCTGGACTTGGCGAGGACTCTTGTCGTCGTCGTTCTTCGACTTGTTCCGGCTGCTTGCGTCCAGAGCGCTGAACTTCTTGTCGGCGATCTTCTTATCCGATTCGATCTTGCGAATCAGCAGGCGCTTTTCGATTCCTTTCTTGTCGGAGTTCGACTTGATGTCGTCGATGTGCTTGGCGGTGTCGGCGAGTGCCTTGACGGCCTTGTCCAGAGCCTCCGCTTGCTTCTTGTCCTGGGCGGACTTGAGTCGACTTCTTCGAGAGTGCCTTGACCTGCTCGTTCAGCTTGCTGATCGCCTCTTTTAGCGAATCCGCCTCGATCACGAACGCGGAACCGTCGGTCTTGAGCTCGAGATGGATTTTGGGTTTCGCATCGTCGGTTGTATCGGACTGGTGGATCTCGGCCCGAACGATCGACCTTTGCGGGCGCGGCCTCGTCCAGTTGAACGACCCCAACGATGGGTTGAATTCCCGGTAGAGGTTCCGGAAGCTCGGAGATGAGGTCCCCGACGAGTTCGCGGCATGCGAATCTTGCTCGCGACGGTTTCCTCGGTCGGCACGTCGGGCTCGCGAACCGTTTTCACGATAACCGCGACCTCCTTCGGCTCGTCGGCTACGATAACCGCGACATCCTTCGGCTCGTCGGCCTTTTGAGCCCACGAGGCGTTGAAGGGGAGGAGCACGACGGCCAGGCTCAGGGAGCCGAGTGCACCCCACAAGCTCACTGACCGGGGAGTATTTCCGTTCATGATCATGGTTAACCTCTTTCTGAGATGATGGACCTTGCCGAAGCCGCTGGCCAAGAGCGGTTCGACACGGTCGGACTGATGAAGAAAATCGAGCGTTTCGAGCAGGGTTTCGGCGTAGGACTTGGCGGCGTCCGGGAACGCCCAGACGACCCAGGCGTCACAGCATTGCTCCTCAACGTCCCGCAACGCCCGTCGCACCCACCAGACGACGGGGTTCCACCAATAGAGTGCGGTCACGACCAGCTCGAACATCCGCACGTGGTGGTCGCCGCGTCGCAGGTGGGCGAGCTCGTGGACGAGGAGCGTTCCACGCTGACGGTTGTCGAGACTCTTCCAGAGGTCGATCGGGATGATCAGCCGAGGGGATCGACCGAGCGCCCAGAGCATGGGCGAAAGCTTGCCGGCGATCCACCAGACGCCCGGCGGCCGGCTCAGCCCCAAATCGCTCGACAGTTCGTCGACCCAATCCTGGATTTCCTCCGAGGCCGGCCGAGCCTCACTCAAGAGAAGCTGGAACCGGCGGATTCTCCAGCACGACAACATCAAGGTCGTGACGGTCCCGGCGAGCCAGATCGTCCCGATCAGTCGCATCCAGTTGACGCGGAGCCACTCGCTCAGCTCGGCAGGCGCGGACCACCGACTTTCGCTGTCGGCGGAGATGTCCATGTCACTGTCGCCGAGCTCGACGACCATCGCCTCGATGGACGCCTGCGATAGATCGACCGATTGCTCAATTACGGGCCCTTCCGCAGGATCGAGGCCATCCTCGATCTGCGATCGAGTGGCCTCTTCGACCGCACGGAAAGGACGATGATAGGGAATCGCGACCTCATAAAGCGGCGGCGTGACGAGCTTCAGGAGCACGAGAAACCAGAGACAATGCAGGACGGCCGGCCGCCGAGTGAGGAGCCGTCCCAGACAAGCGACCACGAGAGCGAGGAAGGTCGCGGATACTGCGTTGTTCAAACCTGCATGCAAGAGCGTCCCCACGGCCCGTCCCTTTCGTTCTAGCGACCCAGCTAGCGCAACGCTGACCTGCCCTGCCCCTCACTTTCTCAACGCTTACGATCAAGCTTCTCGATCAAGCCCCGTAGCTCGCGCCGTTCCTGGTCTGAGAGCCCGCGCCCTTCGACCAGATGAGTCAACAGCGGTGACAGCGAACCACCGCAAAGTGAGTCGGCGACCGCCCGTAGGCGACGGCCGATCAAATCGTCCCGATTGATCGCCGCTCGAAAGATATGGACCGGCCCACCCCGCTCGCGCTGCACGCACCCCTTCGCTTCCAGGCGATCGAGCAGCTTCTGAACCGTCGCATAAACCGATGTACCCGTTTGCTTGTAGACGCGCTCGACCAGTTGACGGATCGTCGCCGGCCCATCGTCCCAAAGGACCTGCAACAGCGCCAGCTCGGCCTCGGTCACGTCCTGATTACGTTGATTCATCTCAGTCCTCGTTCCAAGACAACCTGTCTGATGGACAGTCTAAGACAACTCGTCTGAGTAGTCAAGTCGGCAGGTTTCATTTTTCTTTTAGGAGTGCGCAGGAGTGGAGAAAGCCGCATCTGGAGTCTTCAGTGCCGGGTCAGTAGAATGTTGTTCAACAAGGCTCCAATCGTTCCATAAGGTCGAGAAGCCCATGCAGCCCCGAAAGAACACTCTCTCAGCGGTGGCAACGACACGCCGCGGCTTTCTCCACCAGGCCGGTGGCGGATTGGGTGCGCTCGCCCTCCACTGGCTGATGCAGCAAGAGAAACCGGGCGTCCAGGCCGAGAACGTGACCCCGCAAGCCCCTCATTTTCCGTCCGCGGCGCGGAGCGTGATCTATCTGTTCATGCACGGCGGCCCGAGCCATCTCGAGACATTCGACCCCAAGCCCGATCTGCAGCGCCTGGCTGGTCAACCGTTGCCAACCAGCTTCGGCGCCGTCGCGACCCGGCGCAAGGTGGCCCAGAACCCGCTCCTGGCCACGCGCCGGACTTTCCGCAAATGCGGCCAGAGCGGAATCCCGGTTTCCGATTTCTTGCCGCACCTGGCCGAGTGCGTCGACGACCTGGCGGTGATTCGCTCGTGCTGGTCCGACAGCGTGAACCACCCACAGGCTGTGTATGAGATCAATACCGGCTCGATCCTCATGGGCAAGCCAAGTCTCGGAAGCTGGGTCAGCTACGGGCTGGGGACCGAGAACCATGACCTTCCCGCCTTCGTCGTCTTGCCCGATCCGGCCGGCGGGATCAAGGGAGGCCCTCCCGCCTATGGTGCGGGCTTCTTGCCGGCCAGCCACCAGGGGACCCTGATGCGCGGCGGCGATCGCCCCATTCTGGACCTCTGCCCGCCGGAGGGAATGACACGCGGAGAATCAGCGCGGAGTGCTCGACTTGATCGGCCGGCTCAATGCCCATCATCGTGAACATCGCGACCATGACATGGAGCTCGAGGCTCGGATTCAAGCCTACGAGCTGGCTTACCGGATGCAGAGTGCGGCGCCCGAAGCCGTCGATCTGTCATGCGAGTCCGAGGAGACGAAACGGCTTTACGGTCTCGACGATCGGCGGACGGTCGAGTTCGGCACGCGATGTTTGCTGGCGCGACGGCTGGTCGAGCGCGGCGTCCGGTTCATTCAACTTTATTCGGGCGATGTCAACGGCTGGGATGCCCACGACGATGTCGAGGCGAACCACGCCACGATGTGCGGCCGGACCGACAAGCCGATCGCCGGACTGCTCAAGGACCTGAAGCGGCGCGGCCTGCTTGCCAGCACGCTCGTCATCTGGGGCGGTGAATTCGGACGCATGCCGATGTCCGAAAGTGGCAAGGGCCGCGATCACAACCCTCATGGCTTCTCCTACTGGATGGCCGGCGGCGGCGTCAAGGGAGGCACCATCCACGGCGCGACCGACGCGGTTGGCCTCCGTGCTCAAGTCGATCGCGTTCACGTCCACGACCTTCACGCCACGATCCTCCACTTGCTCGGCCTCGACCATACCAAGCTCACCTTCCCCCACAACGGCCGCGACGATCGCCTGACCGACACCGCCGGTGAAGTCATCCGGCCGATCCTGGCTTGAGACAATCGAGTCCGGAGTCTTGGATTCTTAAGCGGAGGATCGCGATGATCGACAGAATCAAGATCTTTCCGGCCATCGCCGTTCTCTGTTTCCTCTTCGTCTTCTACTCGGCCTCATCCGCCGCCGACCCGGAACATTGGGCGTTTGTGCGGCCGAAAGCCCCGAGATTCCCGCGGTCAAGGATCGATCATGGGCAGGCAATCCGATCGATGGGTTTATTCTTGCCAAGCTGGAAGCTCAAGGGCTGCGGCCCGCGCCGGCAGCCGACCGAGCGACGCTGTTGCGGCGGTTGAGCTTCGACCTGACGGGGCTGCCGCCCGACGCCCGAGGAGCTCGATCATTTTCTGGCCGACTCCTCACCGGATGCTTATGAGCGTGTCGTCGAGCGTCTGCTCGCGAGTCCGCATTACGGCGAGCGATCCGCGCAGCACTGGCTCGACCTGGCGCGGTTTGCCGAGACCGATGGCTTCGAGTTCGACCAGGTGCGGCCCGACGCATGGCGATATCGCGACTGGGTGATCCAGGCACTCAACCGCGACTTGCCTTATGACGCGTTCGTCCGCTTGCAACTGGCAGGCGACGAGGTCCAGCCTGGTGAGCCGTCGGCTTTCATCGCGACCGGGTTCAATCGCTGTTATCCCGACATGGTTGACCTCAACGACCAGGGTCTTCGTCGCCAAAATGCCCTCAGCGACATCACGGAGACGACCGGGCTGGTGTTCCTGGGGCTCACGATTGGCTGTGCGCGGTGCCATGACCATAAGTTCGACCCGATCCGCCAGTCCGAGTTTTACGCGATGCAGGCGTTCTTCACTCCGTCGCGGTTCCGTGATGACTACCCGCTCGCCTCGGCCCGCGAGAGCCTCGAATACGAACGTCGGCTGAATGCTTGGAAGACAGGAGGTCACGAAATTGAAAGCGGCCTTGATCGACCTCGAATCCCGGGGCCGCGCTGATACTGGCCCCGGGCATGCCCGCGTGGCCTGAACGACGAGACGGCGGCGGCGTTTGCGAAGCCGGCGGCGGAACGGTCCCCTCGCGAAGTGGAGCTGGTCTTCGACTCACTCGCGCGCGACCGCCGGATCAAACCGGAAGCCTGGATGACCGTTCTCGATCCACCGGCATGGCTGGCGCGACGGGATCTGGCTCGCTCGCCTCGATCGGCTCATGGGTTCCCGACCGCCGGAGTTGCCGAAAGCCCGAGGAATCGACGAGGCGGGCCCGAGCTCACCGCCGACTTACCTGCTCCGCCGAGGTGAGTACACGGCAAGGGGCCCCGAGGTGGTCCCGGCATTTCCCTCGGTCCTTTGCTCGAGCAGATCAAGAGGCAGTGGCACGGCCAAGAGCCTCTCCCCGTTCGACCGGCCGTCGCACGGCTCTGGCTGACTGGCTGGTTCGGCCCGATCACCCTTTGACCGCTCGCGTGATGGTCAATCGGCTCTGGCAGCAGCACTTCGGCCGAGGACTCGTCGCCACGACCAGCGACTTCGGCGCGATGGGCGACGAGCCTTCGCACCCGGAATTGCTCGACTGGCTGGCGACCGAATTCGTGGCTCGAGGCTGGAGCATGAAGGCGATGCACCGCCTGATCGTGACCAGCGCGACTTATCGCCAGTCGTCGCGACTCCGATGATCGAGCGGGCTCGGACCGCCGACCCGGAGAATACCTTGCTCTGGCGGCAGAATCGACGACGGCTTGATGGCGAGGCCATCCGTGACGCCCTGCTCGCCGTCATCGGGCCGTTTGAACCGAGGGATGGGCGGCCCTTCGGTTTTTCCCGAGCTTCCCCCGGAGCTGAAGCGGCTCAGCAGCAAAGGAGCCGTCTGGCCGGTCTCGCCGAAGGTCGAGGATCGCCGAGCGCCGCAGCCTTTATGTCTTTGTCCGGCGCAACCTGCGGTTTCCGTTCTTCGAAGTCTTCGACCGACCCGACACCAACGCGAGCTGTCCCCGCCGGCCGGTCACGACGATCGCTCCCCAGGCGCTCAGTCTGCTCAATAGTCAGTTGGCTCATGACACGGCCCGAGCTCTCGCCGCCCGCGTTCGACCGCGAGGCCGGATCCCATGCGAATTCCCAGGTGATGCAGGTCTCGTCGGATCGTATTCGGCCGTCGCGCCGGACGCAGGCCGAACGGCAGATGATTCATGAGTTCCTCGGGCGCGGCGGCTCGCTCGACCACCTCTGCCTGGCGCTCTTGAATACCAACGCGTTCATCTACATCGATTGATTGCGACCAGCCGTTGGAGACCTAACCCGGCGCCCGAGTGTAAAGCGTTGTACGACTACAACTCTGGAGGCCGCGGTAGAGAGGTCGGTTCGGGGCGCGCGCCGAGATATTCCACCTTGCATTTCCGAGCATCACGGATGATCGGCCGCTTCGGATTCATCATCGTAGTCCAACGCGTGATCCAGCTCGCGCTCGCTCAATCCGCGGGGCGATGGACGTCTGAGCGAGGGGGAATGGGGACCGGCGAAGGCGTCGACCACTTCGGGCAACGCGCCGAGGTGAAGATGAAGCAGACTGCCGACCGCGTGATGGTGATAGAACCAGTCACCCTCGGCGGAGAGCCTTCCGAAGCAGGCGGGGCACTCGAATCGGCTCGATGCTCGGGGCTCAACGCCCAGCGGTTGCTCTTGTAGCCGCGGACGACGGTCCCGCGAGGGCCCAGCCAGCAATCGTGCAAAAGTGTGCGAGTGACCGGGGTCGGCGGCTGAGGGTCGGGCAGCAGCTCGGCGTCGAACGGCAGGATCCCCGCGCCCGAGCACGCGACGGCCGCCGATGATCATGCTCCGTCCCAGGTAGGCCGTGCCTCCCCCTTCGGAATAGATGCGACGGCCATGACAAACGTGCTCCCTGAGCGCCGCGATCATGCTCAGGTTGGAGGCCAGAGGTCGGCGTGCTGGTCGGGCATCCCGCAGCCGATCATCGCCAGGTCGACCCCGTCAGGCAGTCCTTCGTCGCGCATCGGCGAGAATTCGACGAGTTCCGCCCCCAGCGATTCGAGCGCTTCCAGCGTGTCGGGGAAGTAGCGGCCGAATGCCTCGTCATGGGCGTAGGCCACCCGAAATCCGCGGCGGGGGCAATCCCGGCCGTACAAGTAAGACGAATCGACCAGATCGGGGAACGGGCGGCGGCGCGTCAGCTCAATCGATCGCTTCGATGTCGGCATGCTTCCAGAAACCGTGGGCGAGCTTGCCGATGATCTCCTCGGGCAAGCGGCCATCCCGCGGAATGTTCTCGATCGCCACGACGGATCTCGGGCATGGCCTCGACAGCCCCGATGACCGGCAGCTTGGAGGCCAGGCGAATCAGCCGCTTCAGCCGCGGCAATGAGGCCGGATCGGCCAGCTCGTCGAGAAAGACGGCGTCGACTCCCTCGGGCAATCGAGGCAAATGAAACGTCTCGGCTTCGCTACCTCGACAGGAGACCACCGCGACGATCGGCAGGTCGAGCGCCTCGGCGATCGGCTTCAAATCACCGGGACAATCACGACGAACTGTACGATCGAACGGCGATCGTCTCGTCGAGTGTCCCTTCCACGACCGCCAGCTCGGCCGAAAGGGCCGCTCGAGCGAACAATCCGCGGCAGACCGAAGGAGGCATCAGCCAGGCATCGAGATGGCGCTCGGGCAGGCCGGTCACCTGGCCTACCGCCTCGGTCGCTGTCGGACAAGCGCGGGTGCGGAAATGCTGGACACGCCAGCGACGCTGCGTCAGCCCAGCCAGCATCGCCAGCGACGCGATCGAAGGTTCGGGACCTGTCGCCGGAGTCGCCAGGGCCAGACGCGGAAAATCTGTGCTCAACGCCTCGCGGGTTCACGGAACTGGGCACAACGGCACTCCTCCAGGGTCGCCAGGGCCGGACGCGGAAAATCCCGCTCAACGCCTCGCGGCATCACCGAGCCGGGTCCTGTCAGCGCTCCTCGAATCCCGTCCTTGACTCACCCCAGTCCACGGCTCCCTTGTCCGCGGAGTCGACATCACGTCTCCACGCTCTCCACCCGTTCGGATGAAAAGCATGCAATCACGATTCATGCAGCGATCGTAACAAAATGGAGAGGGAGAACAGCCTGGCGGAAATTGAGCTCAAAACCTGTCAATTTCCCGACCTTGAGCTTACCAATAATAGCGCTGCCGCAAGGGAGGTCAAGAGCGTTCCCGGACGTCTGAAGGTCGGGACGAACCGAAACGTAATGGGAAGTGTGATGGCGAGCCGCCAGACCCGGCGGCGTGAACCATCCGACGGTCGATTGCGCCCTCACCGACTCGCACGGACACCTGGCACCCATCGATTTCGCCCTTGTCGGCGACCCCCGCCTCGGGCTACTTTACGCCGCGATGAAGATGTGGCGGTCGGGTCGCGAAGCGGCTCAACGTCTTTCCGGGAGGGAGCCCGCGATGCCCAGATTAACGAATTCGACGATTGGGACGACGGCCGGTACCACGAACTTCGCGACTTTGCGGTCGCGGCAACCAACGAGGGACATGCCGCGGCTGGGTCTTCTCTGATGGCTTGCCTGATCCAGGCCGCGACATGCCGCGGCGATGAACCTCCAGCCCGAACCGAGACCGAGCATCCGCAAGCGTCCACGACAGCCTCCATCACATCAACGGCCCGTCCTCCAACCAAGGCTGATGTCGCGGCACTCCGGGCCGCAACAACAGAGCAGCTCAAAGCGTTCCCGTCCGCGACAATCCGCGATGCGGCACGGTCAACCGCAACAAGTAATCCCGACGGGGCTTCTGCTTCGGCCGCGGGATCGGTCGCCGCGGTGCCAGAAGGGTCGTCCGCGTCAATTCCCGAGGCTTCAATGAAGCCACCCCTCCACGAGTTGTTCGAGGAACGGCTCCGCTTGCTGGACGACTACGACAAGACAGCCAGGCCCTCGAACGAGCGACTCATCCTGATCCCAGCCCCGAACAGCAGTCCGCCGAGGCCAGAGCCGAGCTGCGAGAACTTGAGGCGGTGTTGAGCCGGGCTGCCAAGGATCCAGAGACGCTTTTGCCGCCACTTTTTCGTCGCTCTTCGATCGACAGCCTCACGCACGCTCCCCGCGGAGATGAAGGCCGCCTTGGAGGCAACCTCGAACGAAGTGAAGGAATGGCGGATCAAGCTCGAGACATTGAAGAGCGAGGTCGCCAAGTCGGAGAGTCAACAGAACGCGCGACGGGCCGAACGAGACAAATTGTTCCAGGGGCTGGCGACCTTGAAAGCCAAGAGCCGCGGAATACGACTCGGCCGTGACGGACGCCCTGTCCATCGAGGCTCGACGGCTAGCCCGGGAGCGACAGGTCAACTTCGAGTGGAAGACGCGCGTTCAATCGCTTCAGCTCCAGGTGCTCGAAGCACAACTGGCCCTGGAAGCCAAGCTGGCGGACGTTCGCACGTTGCAACATCCAGATCGCCAGACTCCATGTTCAGATCGGGGTCAAGACACTTGACGCAAATGAATCGCGCATTATCGCGCCGCGGCTCTTGATCAAGAGACGCAAATTGAAACAGGCAGCGGCCAACGAAGAGGAGAAGGCGCGGCGGTCGGACGACCCCTTGGAACGCTTTCGAGCACGCCGGTCGGCCGAGCTCTTGAAGCTGGAAACCCCGGTGCTCAAGTACGAGCAAGCCCTGGCCACCACTCCTCCCCCGTCCTACGACGAGCAGAAGACGCTGGCCGACCATGCCGACGATGATTTCAGTCCGGATCAAGAAGCTGCTCGAGGACGGCAACGTCAGCCGGCTGGACGCCATTCGTCTCAACAACGAATTTCGCCGGATTGCCCCGGAACGCGACCGCCTGATCAAGAACGGAGCTGGCGACCGTTGAGGCCCAAATCCAATTTCATGAGAATGTGCTGACTAATGTCGAGATCGAGCTGATGCAGGGCTCTCTGCACGACTTCGAGCACGACCTGGTACGGGAGCGGTTGCCGCAGATCGCGATGGGCCGAGGCGGAAGCGGTCCTGACCGCGCTGGAAAAGAGGCATCGCGGGCTGCTGGTGCGACGAGCGGGACGCGCTGGAGACTCTGACCACGATCGCGCGGGCCACACGCTCGCATGCAGATTGTACGCCGGCTGAACAATGCTCGACGAGGAATACGGCTTCATCCGCACGCATATCTTCTGGGTCCGCGACCAGGAGCCGCTCGGGCTGGGAACTTTGACTCAGGAGTTGCGAGAGTTCCACTATCTGGCCAAGGCCGTGCTGCGACTGACCCAGGAATGGATCAACCCCAAGCTCTGGAACCTCCGTCTGCCGAGTTCCTGGTCGCGGGCCTGGCCGTGCTGGTACTTCCGATCGGCCTGGTTCGGTTGCGGCGGGCTGGCTTCGTGTCTTGATCGAGCGCGATTTGCCGAGGCCGCAAATCTAAGCGGGTTTGCGGGATGTTCGTGTTCACACCAGAGCGCGAGGGCAGGTCACTCATGCGAGCCTTTCGATCCTTGGCGCTGGGGTTGGCCAGTGCGGCGATCTGGCCGTTGTATCTGATTCTGCTGGCCTACACGGCCCGGGTGGCGCCCTGGCCGCGCAGCCTGGGCGTCCTGGTCTCCGCGGGCTTTCCGGACTGGCCATCGCCATCTTTGTCCACGACCTGCTGAGATGGCTGGCGCGGCCTGTCGGGCTGGGTGGAGCGCCATCTGGATATTCCCGAGGCCGTGGTGCGACAAGTCGGCCGCGCCGGCCGGTTCATCGTGGTGGCGGCGACGATCTTCCTTCTGCCGGTCTATGTGTTCGATCACGGATTGATCGCGCCGGAGGGGCGGCCGGTCACGGCCCCGTCGCTCAGTCGGTTGTTGATCCTCGGCTTCGAGCTTGTGGTCTGGGGAACCTGTGTCCGACTGCTTCGCGGCAACTCGGCGCTCCTCGACCTGGCTCACGATTCCGTCCTCGACTGCGACGGATCGATCCGGATCCTTCGGTCCCATCGCCGACCTCGACATCGTCGCGATCTTCGGGGAGCTCGCAGGACGGATGTTCCGGCCGCCTCCCTGGGCTCGCGACTCCACGGCTCGCTGGTCTGGCTCGGCCGGCATCGCCGCGTCGTCGCCTGGCTCGTACTGGCGGCCATTGCCGGCGTAATCGTGCTGGACGTGCGCGGCTATAGCTTCACGGCGCCGACGGCTGGCCGTCGGTGGGTCCCAGAGCCTTTGGTGATCCTGCTGGCCGCGGCGGCTCACCGTCTGCGTTGGGCGGGTCATCGACCATCACACGTGGCGGTGGGCGCGGCCGCACCGTTCCTGGGCTTTGGCACTGACCTCGAAGGTCGTGCTGCGGGCGTCGCGAGCGCGCGGGGCGATGACCGTCACATCGAGCCGCCGTCTTCGACGCCCGCCGATCCGGCCGACGTCGCCGTCGAGCCCGAGGAGTCTCGACATGGCCCTGCGACGACTCGAGCGCATTCGTCCTGACCGCCTTGGCCTTGCTGGCGACGGCCTGGATCTGGGACCTCGACCTGGCGCTGGTGCGGTTCCTGCTCAACCAGCCCGTCGGGTCTGGCGAGGGACCGACGGCGGTCACGCTGGGCAACCTGGTCGTCGCGGCCGCGATCATCCTGCTGGGAGCGCTGGCCTGGCGGAACATGAGCACTCTGTTTGCCTTGACGATCTTCCACCGCATGCCCGACGACCCCGGCGTGCGGTTCGCCGTCGTCACGCTCTGCCGGTACGCGTTCTCGGGTTGACGACCGTCGGCGTGCTCGGGGCCATCCATCTCGACCTGGCCAAGATCAGCGTGGTTCTCGCGGCACTCGGCGTCGGGCTCGGATTTGGACTTCAGGAGATCGTGTCCAACTTCGTCTGCGGCATCATCCTGCTCCTCGAGCGGCCGATCCGCATCGGCGACGTCGTCACGGTCGCGGGGAGCACGGGCAAGGTCGACCGAATCAACATTCGCGCCACCACGATCGTCAACTCCGACAACCAGAGCATGATCGTCCCGAACCGCGAGTTCATCACGGGAAACCTGGTCAACTGGACGCACAAGGACAAGATCCTCCGCGTCCCGATCAAGGTCGGCGTCGCGTATGGCACCGACCCGGACCGAGTGGTCGACCTGCTGTTGGCAATCGCGCGAGAGGACAGCGACGTCCTGGTCAACCCGGCGCCAGGGGCGAGCCTGGAAGCCTTCGGCGATTCGGCCTTGCTCTTCAGTCTCTCCGCGTTCGTTCCCGATCCCGGGCTGGCCGGCATCGTCCGCCACCGTCTCTGCTCCGAGATCCAGCGCCGATTCGCCAAAGAGGGCATCATCATGCCCTATCCGACGCAAGAATTCCAATTGAGCCGCGTGCCCAACGCGCTGACCGAAACACTCGTGACCAGCCGTCAGGATGCAGAACCCGGTCGCCGATACGACCCGTCCTCGCGAACCCCGCCGGCGCCGCACGGCGTGGTCGCCGCCGCGCAGCCAGCGCGCCGCCACACCGCAGGGCGGAGCGGCCCACCAATGCTCAAAATGAATGAATCCGAGTTTTCACGGATTCAGCCCAGCCTGACTTTTCCCGGTCGCAGTTCCGGATGAGCCGGTGGGGCGGCGGTCTCGTTCGCGTTCGCGTACAACACCTCGCAAAGTTTGCCCAGGACCCGGCCCGCCGCGGCCGTGGCTTCGGAGACGGACCTTTTTGGGGTCGGTGCGTCGAGCGGAACGTTGTTGACGAAGGCGGCAAAGATCAGCGACCGTCCCGATGCGGTTTCGAGATATCCCGCCAGCGCCTTGCTCGTGAGGATGGTAGTGCCATTGAGGGCGTTTTCGACGTAGTACGTTCCGGTCTTGGCATGGGCGTGTCCGCGAGCGGGACTATCAGCGGCGACGGCTTTGGCCAGGGTGCCGTCGCGGCCGAGGATCGGCAGCGCCGCGTCGTAGGCCGCGAAGTCGGGGCGTGCGGCCATCGAACGGAGCAACGCCACGGTCGCGCGCGGAGTGGCCAGGTCGGCGCGATCGCCGCCAGCTCCGCCGCCGAACGAGACGGTGCCGGGCGCGACGCCTAAAGTCTTGAGGATTTCACCCTGTCGTTTAAGCCCTGCGGCCAGAGTCCGCTCGTTGTTCCGGGCCGCCAGCAAGAGCGGTAACGTACTGGCATGCAGGTTGTGGCTGACCTTCAGAATAACCCTCAGAAACTCGCTGAACGGCGGTGAGGTGTATTCCGCCACCTTGGGTAGTTTCGCAACCTCGGCGCGAGACGCCAGGCTTCCGGTCAGATTCACTCCGAGCGGGGAGGCCCCCACCCGCACACCTCGCCGGCGCAGGGCTTCGATCAACAAGGCACGGGCAAACGACGCCGGCTCTTCAACCTCGTAAATCTTGACCACCGTAGCGTGGCCGACCGGCAGTTTTCCCCGGACCTCGAACCGTCGCGGCCCAAGCGCGCGGACAGCCAGCTCAGGAGCCTGGCCGGCCTCCACTGTCGCGACCTGCGCGTCCATCGTGACGAACTGGGTCGCGGGCTGGAAAGTAACCCGCGCAGGTTCGCCCGCCTTCGCCGCCGGCTGAGCCAGGACGTCAACCACGTTGTCGTTGATCACGATTGGACTGACCTGTCGAGGGCCGCTGCCGGTGGCCAGGGCGGGCTCGAACAGCCGGTCGTCCACAATCACATCACCTGTGATCTCATGGATACCTGCGGCCTGCGCCTCGCGTGCCAGGTGGTCGAGACCGGCCAGCGGGTCGGCCGGCACGACCTCCGCGCGAAGATTCCCATCCGAGTAGGTATGGTCGTCGTCCTTGAATAGGAGCTTTCCATCGATCCCCGTGCGACCTCCCATGCAAAGGTCGCCTTGCGCCACCAGGATCAAGTCGCCGTGGAGCGTCCCCTTGACGTCGACGTCACCGCGACGGACCATTGGGGTCTGAAACCGCTGATTGGGCCCCAGTTCCACGAGCGCCGCCGCCGTGCTGAAAAGCTTGGTAACCGATGCCGGCGCGAACAGCGAGTCGGGGTTGTGTTCATAGAGCGTTTGGCCGGTCCTGCCATCGACGACCAGCACGCCCCATTGAGCGTTCTCATAACCAGTCGTCGCCAGCACCGCGTCGACCTTACTCGACAGGACATCATGCCCCGAGCCTGCGCGACGGTTGTTGGCCGGGCAGCGAACCGCCCAGTCCGCATGTCCAGACCACGATCGCAACGCACGCCACGCGAATCGGCGAGCGATTCCGCCGACCACAGAGCTCAAGCCTGGTTGCTTGATCCATCCCGCAGCGCCTTAAGTTGATAGGAGATAGTTGGTGGTTGAAAACGATCGGAACATCGCCTTCGAGTGACCAAGCAACTATTAACTAGCAACCCACAACTAGCAACTGGCAACTGCGAGGAAATATCACGGAGAAATGTTCTCGTAAAGCGAACTCGAGCCACGCCGAGGCGGTGTCCTCGGTACCAAGGAAGTGAGAAAACAAGACTCGTTAGCGTGCGAACTGCAGGCGGGTGGCCGCAACAAAACCGTTGAACAACTGCTGCCCGACCGCTTGGACGGGGCTTCCATGACAGAGGTTCTCGCTCAGATCCTCCAACCAGAATCGGTCTGGGACCAGAGAGGCCTCGGCCTCCACAATCACCAAGTCCTTCGGGCGACCCCGAGGAGCAACTTGCAAGACCAAGCGTGCACCATCTACGGCGGTGGAGGCGGATTCAAGCCATGAATCCACGATCGCACCATTCACGACCATCTCGGATTCCATCCTAGTACTCTCCTCTCGCCGTCCACGTACTGCCTGAAACTTGGATTGCATCTGAGCGACCCCCCTTTCTTGATCCAACACATCCATCCTAGCAGGCAACGAGTCGCGGGTCAACAGGTTTTCCTGAAAATATTCCGTCGCCTTAATCGGATCGACGATGGTTGACAGGCCCGGATTGACGCATAATCTGTGCGACTGTGCTCATAAACTAACGAAAACTGCTCACGGTCGGCGCAATTCACTCGCACAATTCTGCAAAGATTACTTCACAAATTGCAAGAGACAATCGCCAGACAAAGCGGGATAAGCGCAGAAAAACGTTTCGTCAGGCGCCATGGTTGGCCATCTTAACTAGCTTGTGCCAAGAAATGGGTACGGCCGAACGAGTCGAACCCTCGTTCGTGCGTCGCTTCATTGTTTGCCGAAACGAACCGTTTGCAATCGCAGCCCGGACGTGGTCGAATCAACATCGAGGGCGCCGCCCATTGGTCGAATTTCGCAGATGCAGCCCAGTGCAGAATGGGAAGGGGTGGGAGAGATGGCGTTTCGAGTCGAAACCCGGGTTCACGGGGAGAGAACCGTTTACTCGCTGCACGATGATGCCACGGGTGCATCCGCCTCGATCTTGCCTTCTTATGGTTTCAACCTGTTCGATCTCCGGCTGCCGCTGGCTGGACAAGTGCGACCCGTGCTGGTTGCGGCGGACGACTTCCCCGATCACCCCAGCCATCCGGCGAGGAGCGGCACGCCGATCCTGTTCCCCTTTCCGAACCGCATTCGTGACGGCAGATTCACGTTCGAAGGCCGCACCTACCAGTTGCCGGCGAACAACGGACCCAACGCGATCCACGGGTTCGCGATGGATGCGGACTGGGACGTCGTGGAGCATGGAACCAACGCCGACGGGGCATTTATTACCGGTCGGTACCAGATCTCGAAACAGTCGCCCGCCTCACGTCCGCTTTGGCCGGCCGACGCCGTCCTCCAGGTCCGTTACAGCTTGGCCGGACGGCGTCTATCGATGGTTGTAAGCGTTTCCAACCCCACCGCCGATAACCTGCCCTGCGGCTTCGGAATTCACCCTTATTTTCGCCTGCCATTCTCGCCGGGAGGAGACCTGGAACGCACCAAAGTGATCTTACCTGCGTCTAAGTACTGGGTTCTGAAAGACTTCCTGCCCACTGGCGAGATCCGGGCCGTCGATCCTCGGCTCGACTTCCGCCAGGGTCAACCGATCAAGGGGCTCAAACTCGATGATGTCTTGACAGAGCTGAGTATCCCGGGCGCGCGTGGAGCCGCCCGCTTGATAGATCTAGACAAGAAGGCCGAATTCCAACTCACGTTCAGCCGTGGTATCCGGGAACTGGTCGTCTACACGCCCGCGGACCGTCCTGATGTGCTTGCCGTGGAACCTTACACCCAGACGACCGACGCAATCAATTTAGCAGCCCAAGGGCATCGATGCCGGTCTCCGCGTCCTGAAACATGGCGCCCAGGACATGCTCACGATCACAATGGAGAGTTTGGGATGAGTTGCACGAATGCGCAACAAAAGGATCCAGAAGTTTTTTGAACGGAGCGCGATGTTTGAGCGTCGAAACTCTGATGTCGAGAGTGGGTTTCGGCACGATGTGGGGTCGGGAAATCGATCCGACGTTGCATTACTCGGTTTTCTGCACGGTGAGTAAGAGGCGTTTCCGTCCCCGGGCTTTTCCTCGAATGCGATGAGGAGGGAAGGCTGTATCTTTCCAATATTTTCCGCAAGTCGATCCGCGATTGGTCGTCTCAATCATCGTGGGCTTTGCGTCGAATAGAGATTGACCGGGGGCAAGTGAGATGGCAGCAACCAAGGAAATGCTCATGGAGCCCACCTTGGCGATGGGGCATGACGACCTGCATGGGCTTCGGCTTGACTTGTTGCGGCGCTCAGCCGAGATCTATCTCGGCGCTTGCCTACCCGTCGAACGTGATACCCCAGACAGTCGCACGTCGGATGACCTGGACTGGCGTCGACAACACCGAGGAGTTGTTGCAGGGACCCCCATTCGAGCGCGCCGGCAAGGCGCCGGGGAGGGCAACGCCGATTTATGCACTGCGGCTCGGCAACTACCGATACCCGCATATGAAACTTCAGATCCAACCGTGGCCTAACGACGCCGGTTTCATGCTGTCCGTCAATTCGCACGATCAGGTTACAGGGCTCGACCTCGAAGCAGCGGATGCACAAGCGTTTCACGAACTCCAGGTGGAGAATCAGCGACTGAAGGAAGCGATCGAGCTGGCCTGGGAGAAAGCCGGGTTGCCAACCTTCCTCCACTACTTACGCGATTACATCAAGAGTCGCTCGGAGTGCTCACCGCCTGCCGCCCCGGACGCGAATCCCGAGCCGATATAGCTTTCCGCCGCCCGGGACGGTTTTCCCAGAGACCTGAAACAGCTCTCTGGAACCGCAGGCGTGTGTGCCAAGGTGTTCTCGGAGCTCGATCTATGGGCATTTCACTCCAGGCGTGGTTCGGCCAACTGGTTCTTCGTCCCGCAGGCGAGTACAATCGTCCTAGAGCGCTTCAAGCTTGAGTTGCGCATCGTCCGACAGCGACGGCAATCATATTAGCCCGAAGCGTCAGCGAGGATTCTGGCTGTTATTGCCTCGCTGACGCTTCCGGCTGGTATGGCCCGTGCGTATGCAGAGGGTGAACCGCTCTAGAGTGTCGTCAACGGGGAGCGACTCTGGAATAGGGGAGAGCTGGTTGATGGACTTGTTGGGGTTGCCGGTCTTGTGGGCTCAGACTCCGCCGGCCGGTGCCAATTCGGATTTGATGGCGCTCCTGGCATTACGGCGTTGGTGCTCGAGTCTCACCCTCTCCTCGCCGCAAATCGTGCCCAGCCTTCATGGGCTGTGGGCGACCTTGGCGGGGTTGGCGGCGCTATTTGTGATCGCACTTTTCTTTCAGGGGCCGGCTCAGGTCCTGAAACAGCTCTTTGATCTGCCGGGACACTTTCGGCTGGTCCGGGAGGCCAGCGGCCGGGTGTGGGCAGCGGGCCGCCTGGTCTCGATCGCGATCGGCTTCACGGTGGTGTCGTGGACTGGCAGCCAGGCGCTGGTCTTCAGTCGGGACTCGGGCAGGCTCGACCTCATCTTGCTGACCAAGTCGCGGGTATTGAGCGAACTGGCACTGGAGCAGGGCGTACTGGCGGGATTGACACCGCTCCGCGATGTGGCCGGGCTGGGCGACAATCTCCCGTTGCTGCTTGCCGCCGTGATTCTGCTGTGCAAAGTGTCGTTCGATCCGCAGCGGATGGGCCTGGCCCCCCACGGCACCGACGTCTTCGCCGACCACACGCGCACGCGCTCTGGCTGGGCGACCTTGATCTGGTGCGGTGGGGCGTTCTATGCACTCTATCGGATGGTGGTGCGGGGCGCGGGGAACACGGACCTTCCGCTGGGGGGCTGTCTGGTTATTGAGGCGGTCGCCATTCCGCTCTTGATGCTGATCGCGGATGGCTTCCTGTTGGCGTGGCTATTGACCGAGCTTCGCAATGCAGGTCTCGATAACTCGAGCGACGACCGGCTCGACCCACGCCAGGCGGTCGCACTGATGCCAGCGGCCGCGCTCGCGTGTGCACTGGCCGTGCCGGCTCGTTACATGGCCACGTTCGTCTGGTTGACGTGGCGCAATCTGCCCACGTCGGTGAACTCAACATCGCTCGGAAGTTACTTCCGTTGGCAGCTTCGCTGGGGATTAACCGATTTGCAGTCGGCCGCACTTGTGGTGGTTGGCCTGGTTGGAGCCGTTGCCTGGAGTCGAGGCACTTTTCGAGGAGCGATCGCGGGTTATCAGCGCATGCTGACCGCGGAAGCCGGTCATCTGATCGCCGCTCTGGCGATGGCCTTCGTTGCCGCCGGCTCGGTGTCCGCGGCCGCTTATTCCGTGGTTCTGCTCTTACCGGTGCAGAGCTGGGTCCTCGCGGCGGCTGACAGCTACGCCCATTTCGCCACGCTACCGGTCGGACTCTGGACACTGGCCGCCCTGATCGAGCTCGGCCAACGGTCGCTCCCCTTCGCCACGGTGGCCCAGCCCGACACCGTCGAACGCGGGCTGGCTCAGACCATCGCCGACTCCGAAGCTTCGGTCCGCGACGACGCGCATCCCCATGTCGCCGCCCCGACCTGATCGAGGAGTCTTAATCGAGGCCGTCCGGGATTGGATCATCGGGCACGATGCCCTCGGGCAAGACCTTGAGGTAACTTCCCAACAGCGAGCCGGCCGTCGCCGGAGGATGTCCTTTTTCGCGGCGATACAGTTCAGCGGCCAGCTTGACGATCAAAACCGCCCGGCGCTTCGGCTCGCGAGCGAGAAGCCCGTCCCCTTCCCAGGGGGTCATGGTGATTGACCAGGTTCCACCGCCAATTGCTTGATCTTCGTGGTTAAACATCTGCCGGGCAAGCGCCGTGTGGTCGAGAGCCTTGTCGAGGATCGCGGGGTCGACGGCGCGAGCGGCGAAGGCCGCGGTTGGATCGGACGCGTAGATCAAAACCGGCTTCTGAATCGCGATCGCGGCACGTTTCGACGCTGGCTTGTCGATCTGAGCCAGCCAGTTGCTGAACAGCAATCGAGTGGCGCGCCGGCTCCGCTCCACGTCGTTGGTGGCGCGAAGTCGAAGTCGCTGGATCGAGGCCTTCTGGCCCGTGGCCAGGACGATTTGCTCGAACCACCCAAACCTCCCTCCCGGCATCGGGACCTCCGTCATCATAACGCGTAGCTCGTCCATGTCCAGGACATGCATCAAGTACTCGAGCTTCAAGTTGTCGGAAAGGGGTGGAGTCAGGGCGTCGGCGGCCAGCGTATCGTTCAATGCCTGGCGAAGTAGCTTGGCATCGACGCGAGAATCCGCAGCCCAGTGCAGGATGCGCCGGGCGGCCAAGTAGTGCGTACTCGCGCCCATCATCCGCTCAACGATCGACCCGTGCATTCCGACGTGCCGGCTCGATCGGAGCATCGCTCGATACCAAATCCAAGCTTGGTCCATCGCGCCCTTCTCCTCGAGGCGCGAACCTTCCAAGGCCGCCAGCCACGCGAAAAACCTCACGTTAGAGGCCAGCGGTAGAATCGTGTCGAGAGCGAGCTGCGCTGGCTGGTGGTAAATCGCATCGGGCCGCTCGCTCCCCTGGCGCCAAAGCTCCAGCGCGGGGCGCTGCTCCGCCGCAAAGGCGCGGACATTGTTATCAGCCTTTGACCAGGTCAGGGAATCGAAATCGACGTGAGATACCGTCGCGGGGAGAGAAAACGGGCTCGGCCTGGCCTGGGCGTAGAGGACGTATGCGTTGTCCGAATCGGGAATCACGATCGGCCGCCGCGCCTCGGCGATGTCGAACGGATCACCAACGTCCGGCAGCTCATCCAACCTGCGAATTCCCGAGATCCATAGGCCGGCCACCGCGATCGACGCGACCGCCAGTCCCAGTGACAACCGCCGTCCAGGGCCACGCAGAAGTTTCCCACGCTCGTTGCGGACGGTTCAGCATCGATTCCTTTGGTATGGATTCCATAATGATCGTCTGTCTCCTTCGCGTTGCCCGCAGCAATCGGCCAATGAGCTCGGTGCCGACGGTGAATTGACAAAGACGATTGTAAGACGAGAGGTCCGAGAAGACAAAATCTGAGTTTGAGTCCAAAAAACGCGCGGTCACACCAGCCCATAGACAGCGGTGACCGATCCGGCTAGTTTTCGAGTTGTGGGAGCTCCAGGTTGAGAAAGAACCAGAGATCATTTCATTAAGGAAGCACATCGATGAATCGTCGCGAGTTCCTCCAGGCGGGCACGGCCGCCGCGGGCGTGGCACTGTCGGGTGTGGGCACCAGCGTGTCGGGATTCTCCAGCCGAGCGGCCAAGCGGGTGGGACTGATCGGCTGCGGTTGGTACGGTAAGTGCGACCTGCTCCGACTGATCCAAGTCGCGCCGGTCGAGGTCGTTTCGCTATGCGACGTCGACAAGAAGATGCTTGCCGACGCGGCCATGCAGGTGGCCGACCGCCAGGCCTCCAAGAAGACTCCGCGTACCTACGCCGACTACCGCGAGATGCTCAAGGAGAAGGACCTGGACATCGTCCTGATCGCCACTCCCGATCACTGGCACGCCCTGCCGATGATTGCGGCCGTCGAGGCCGGTGCCGACATCTACGTGCAAAAACCGATTAGCGTCGACGTGAGCGAAGGCCAGGCGATGTTGGCGGCCGCGCGAAAACACCAACGAGTCGTGCAGGTTGGCACCCAGCGCCGCAGCACGCCGCACCTGATCGAGGCCCGTGATCAGATCATTCGCCAGGGGAAGCTCGGCAAGGTCGCGCTCGTGGAGGTGTATTGCTATTACCACATGCGCCCAAGCGGCAACCCGCCGGACACCAATCCGCCGGACTACCTCGACTGGGAAATGTGGACCGGCCCCGCACCGATGCGACCCTACAACGCGTGGGCGCACCCGCGCGGCTGGCGAGAGTTCACCGAGTACGGTAATGGAATCATGGGTGACATGTGCATCCACATGCTCGATATGACGCGCTGGATGCTCGAGCTGGGCTGGCCCAAGCGGATCAGCTCGACCGGTGGCATCCTGGTCGACAAGGCGAGCAAGGCGACCATCCCGGACACCCAGACCGCCACATTCGATTTTGGCGATCTGAACGTCGTCTGGCAGCATCGCACCTGGGGCGAGTCCGCCGACCCCAAATACCCCTGGGGAGCCACCTTCTACGGCGACAAGGGAACCTTGAAAGCCAGCGTAATGGGGTACGACTTTATCCCGCAGGGCGGGGGCCAGTCGATTCACAAGGATGTCACCTATGAGCTGGAACAATTCCCGGAAGACAAGACCGAAAAGGATTTGGAGAAGCATTGCGCCCCGGCGATCCGCGGGCATATGAAAGATCTCCTGAGCGCAATCGAGTCCCGAGGCCGGCCGGTGGCCGACATCGAGGAAGGATACATCTCAACATCGAGCTGCATCCTGGCCAACCTGGCGCTCAAACTCGGTCGAACACTGACTTGGGACGGAAAACAAGGCCGAGTCATCGGCGACGAAGAGGCCAATCGACTCCTCACCCGCCCCTACCGTGCGCCGTGGGTGCATCCGGGACAGCCGGCATAATGGTCCCGCCGCGCACCCGGCCGTGCGGTACCGCTGTACACATACGCGCACCAGCGTTTCGCTTCTGCCAAGTTGAGCGGAACGCGCCTTGACACTTTGGAACGATCGAAATATGGTCTCACTCGCGCACTGACGAGTTCTTTCCCGCCCACTCCCAGACGAGATCAATCCGCCACGGAGGGCGAACACGATATGCGAGACCGACTCAAGGCGAGCGATTGCAACCCAATCCTCGACTTGACCTCGAACGGTTACCGGCACGCCGATGTTGCGATAAAAAAGCGACCGGCATGACGATTGCGTCTATCCCATGAATTCTTGCGAAAGCTCGGTGAGAAGGTTCTTGCCTATCTGTGCCAATCGAGTATTATGAAAAAGGACTCAATGGACTGACTGGTCAGTCCGCTTTCACGATCGTGGCTCAATCAACGAGACGGCGAGTCCCCCGCTGGAAACCTAACATGAATCCCCGATGGATATTCCGGCCCAATTTGCTTGATTGTTTGCTGGAAGAACGGGTCGCACCGGCGATCGCCAACTTCGGTGTGATCATCCTTACAACTACTGGATATTCGCTTCTCATTCCGTTCCCGGGTGCCAACAGTACGGGATCGGTGTCAGGGGCCGGCGGCCAGAGTGTCGCCACGTCGGCCCAGTCCGTGAGCGGCACGGCCCAGCCAACCAGCTTTTACATCACGGGTACGAACGGCATCTCGAGTCTTCGGCCGGGCAATATCACGGGCGTCCCCAGTCTGGCCGGCGGAGGGACTTTGTCCGGGGGTGCCAGCATCACGATTCAGGTCGGCTCGGGCGCTGATACCTCGGACGGTGCCGCACCGACGAACGTTGTTTCACGCAACACGGTGGCCGACCCAACGCAGAGGCCGGATATCACCCAAATCGGCCAGACTTCCGACGGTTCCAGCTCACCGGTGCTGCCGCCGGGTCAAAGCTACCGGGATAACGCTCCGGTGCCTCCGCCGACGCCGTATGGGGTATTGCCGCCCCCGCAATCCACACCCAGTCCCGGCATGCAAGGCGACCCCTTCGCGCCCAACCCCATGAGCGGCGCTCCGACACTTGGCCCGGCCAGCGGCATGAGAGCTCCTGGTGGCGTGGTACCTGGTACCGTCGCACCGATGCCACCCGGCATAAACTGATCGAAACACACTCGGCCGCCCGCGGATTTGATCAACCGACTGCGGGAAATGATGTCCAGAGGTCCGTCGGCATTGAGAATGCCCCGAGCGGAAACGCGTTGGGGGCGTGGCATTCCCGCTCGAAGCGCGTCGCGATTCGTTCGCACAGGCGCGGGAACCCCCTCCTGACGCTGGGCCGATGAAAAGCCGGTGTGGGGCGGGTTTCCCAACCCGCCTGCATGCGCCGAGGAGGGGACCAGCGCGTTAGGAAACCCGCTCCACCGGTTTTTGCTGTCCGCCACGGAAGCGGGCCTGCGTGACTTTCGGTCCACGGCGCAAATTACGAGGCCGAAGAGCGCAATGGAATCGTCCGCTCCTTGGGATCGGTGCTCGCCTCCGATGTTCAGACTGGCTGGAATCTCTTCGCCCACAAGATTCCATTCCGCGGATCGCGATCGGCTCGCGTGAAGCCCGGTCCGACTGGCCTGTTGCCAGAGCCCCGTGCTTTGCATGAGAATCGTGCGATGTTGTCGGGGCATCCGTCTCGCGGCCCCGACCACAACAGTCGGAGACGTGCTCCCATGCCGCTGTTGGTCGATTGTCCACGATGTCACCGGTTCAACCCAATCCTGGAGCACCAAGTTGGCACGGAGATTGTTTGTTTTTCCTGCGGTTCTTTCCATGTCGCCAGCTACGTTCATTTCGGGCACGAGGGGCGTTATCTCCTCGAGAGCTTCATCAAGCGTGGAGGAATGGGATTTGTCTTCAAAGCGTTTGATACCGCGATGCAGCGAAATGTCGCGATCAAGATCCCAATCTGCCTCGATCGAACCGACGAACCGGGACGTGCTCGCGAGCGATTCAAGACGGAGATCAAGGCCCTCTTATTTTTGAATCATGCGAGTATCAACGCCATTACCGATCACGGTGAATGGAAGGGCTATCTCTTTTTGGTGATGCCGTTCCTTGCGAACGGGACTCTGGCGGAAAGGCTCGCCGGTGCGGCTTTGCCAGGCCTGGAGGCGATTGTCGAGTGGATTCACTCGGTGGCCAGGGCGATGGAGTATGCCCATCAGATCGGGGTGGTTCACCGTGATCTCAAGCCCTCGAACCTGATGTTTGATGGCGAGGGTGGATCGGAACGCATCGTGGTCACCGATTTCGGTCTGGCCCTCATCATGGGCGACACGCGGATCACGCTGGATGGGACCGTTCTTGGCACACCATCTTACATGTCACCCGAGCAGGTGGCTGGAAGAATCGATCGCCACGGTCCCAAGTCGGACGTTTATTCTCTGGGCGTGATCCTCTTCGAGCTGATTACGGGCCGGCTGCCCTTCCTCGGACGCGGCGACGACCTGAAGCGATCCATCCTCCGAGATGACCCGCCCCGGCCGAGCACGCTTCGGTCGGAGATTCCCGAGCGTCTCGAGAAAACCTGTCTGAAGGCGATCGCTCGTTCGATGCGCGATCGTTATGCGACGATGCGCGAGTTTGCCAAAGACATGGGAGAATACCTGGGCCGGGAAACCGGGCGACCGTTCGTGACGCCCGACGTGCTGGCGAGCCTCACGCCGCCCGACAATCTCTCAGCGCGGTCGCTTCGGGATCGAGATGGTTCAGATCCAACCTGGCGAGTTCCTCATGGGATCGGACGCCGCGGAGGACGAGAAACCGGCTCGTCGCATCCGATTCGAGTCCGCGTTCCTGCTTGGTGTCTACCCGGTCACTCAGGCGCTCTACAAGGTCATTATCGGGCGCTTGCCGTTGAGCGGCTTCAACGGACAGGATCGTAACCCGGTCGACTCGGTCTCCTGGTTCGACGCGATTCGCTTCTGCAATCTCTTGAGCGCCGCCGACGGGCTGGACCCTTACTACGAGATCGAATCCGACGGGACTGTGGAGGTCCTGGGAGATTCGGGCTATCGCCTGCCGACCGAGGCGGAATGGGAATACGCATGCCGGGCAGGCTCGACCGGACTCTTCTGTTTCGGCAACGACGTCGCTCGTCTCGGAGAGTTCGCCTGGTATGACCAGAATTCGCAGTCGTCAACCCAGCCAGTCGGTCAGAAGAAGGCCAACGCCTTCCACCTCCACGATATGCACGGCAATCTCTGGGAGTGGTGCTGGGATCGATATGACTCCTACGAGCCATCATCATCCAGGGCCGGCGAAGTGGTCGTCAACCCATCGGGACCGGCCAAGGGTCAACAGCGCGTGTTGCGCGGAGGCTGTTTTCAGACGGACGCCAACCAGGTTCGGTGCGCCGAGCCGCAACCTATACGACCCGGACCAAGGTTTGTATTACTTCGGCTTCCGCCTGGCGAGGAGCCTCGACATTTGACGTCGACACGGCTTGACTCATCTCAGAGTGGAGTTAGCAGCTCGTCGGACTTCTCGATGTCCAGGAAGAGCGGATGGTCGTTGAGTGTCTTCGACCACCAGCCCGGATCCACGTTCTTGAGGTAGCCGCCACGTTTCAGGCTGGTGAGTCGGGCGCGGTAGGCCACGGCCATGCCGCGCCAGATGCTGCGAATCTTGAGCTTCGTCAACGACATGCGGAACTCATCCGGATCGACACCCGGACGAAGCTGGCTCGAATCGCGAAAGCTCTCCTCGCACGTCCTGAGGAACCGGAGAAAAACGAGCGTTGTCTCGACTCGCCGGGTGAAATCCTCGGTACGGTCGCCTCGCGTCTTGTGCATTTGCGAACGCAATCCAGGGTCGACGGGAGTGACCATCGCGACGTTGTCGATATACGCCGGCTCCCAGATCAAGTCGACGTATTCGGCGATCACCGGGTCGTGAAGCTCGAACTCGCTCGACCCCAACCGACTTGAAGGGACTAGGTGCAAGATGTTGAAAGCACTCAAAGCCATGACCGCGTCATGGATGTTGTTGTGAGAGTAGCCCAGACTGATCAGCGTCTCGGAAAGCGAGGACTGTCGGTTCATTCCTTGGTGCATCAAGAACATGGCGTGCGGACCGATCAAGAGGTCGCGCGGACGGTCATGGGCGTGCCCCATTGCGAACAGGTTGGCGATCCGATGTCGACGCTGATTGAGCGCATCGCAGGCTCCGACGATGAGGGCATCGAGCAGCTCGTATTCGTATCCGCGTGGAGAATCGGGGTCGGCCCTCCACTGCCGCCAGATGCTGTGAGCGATCACGCTGCGCAGAAAGCCGCCCCAGAGGGAGAGCATCAACCGAAGGCTGCCGTGCGAAAGCGCGACGATCCGGCCCAACAGACGTTTCTTGGCGAATTGCGTCATCTCGGAGATGTATTCGATCGCCTGATGATCAAGGTTGGAGCTCGACGACTTGAGGTGGTGCTCGATGGCCAACTGGTGGTTGGTGACCAGGCCATCGCTATTGAGCGGCCCGACCTCGAAGAACTTCACGCCGCGGAGCATGTTGAAGCGGTGGTTGCGCAGGTATGAAAACGTACTCGGCCAGAGCGGCAGAAACACCCGCCAGAGTTGAATCAAGGGGTTGTGCAGCCATTGCTCGACCTCCGTGATCGCGCGAATCTGCACTGTCGGCGGAGTCTGGTCAAGGTTGTCTACCGCGAGCGCGATGTACTTGAAGGGAGCGGCCGAATCCGGGCGGCTCGACACACGCGATAACTCTTCGAACGCCGCCCAGACCCACTCCCGTACATTGTTGGGCTGAGTCGGGCGCCGACTGATCGCATCATCGATCGAGAAGAGACGATCCCCGCATTGTTTGCGGATCGACGACTGTGCCGACAGGAAGAAGAGATGATAGAAGTCGGTGTTATCCTGCACTACTCCTGAGTCGAAATAGACGATCAGCTTCTTGTCGAATTCTTTGGAATGCAGACCTTCTTCGTGGCAATAGCAGCGCAGATAAAAGTCCACCAGCGTCGACTTGCCAGAGCCGACAGGCCCGACGACGCAGACGACCGGATTATCAAGTTTCTCATCCCAGAATAACTCGTCGAGATACTTCTCGTGGCGATCCTCTTCGTCGGGTTTGAAAGCGACGTGGTCCTTCCATTCCCGCTCGGACGAGTAAAGGTTCGCAAAGACGTCGTGGCGTGAGAACTTCCTGGGAAACCGAGCCCGATTCGGCAGGATGTCCGAGTCGAAGCAGCGATTGAAAAGATCGCTGATCGAGGGCGAGCCGGCAAACGAATTGACCTGACTGCCGATCTGGTCGGGATGAATCAAAGGTTCGTAAGGCCTCGTCATCCGGCAGGCCCCCGTTCCGTCCAACACGGATCGCGACCACTGGCTCATTATTGCCTGATCAACCCACTGAGATCAGAGTATCCGCGTCCGCCGAAGTTGCAAAGGGGGATCTCGCTCGCGCTTCCGCTGCACGAGACGAGAGTCAGTCGCGGCCTCGACGCTCCCGAGGATAACGCGTGATTTGGGGCCCAATACTTTACCGGCCGTCGATCGCGGGACGGCGTGGCGATCTTCTCGAGAGTTTGTTGCCGATTGATAAACCAGTCACACCAGGCGGAGGTGGAACCAACACAACGATGTGTCCAAAACACGATTGCCTTTGCTCCGGAAATCATACATCATTAATACGTGAACCAGACGCGCTTCGGCGAGGCGAACGCGCCGGGTTCCCCATCGCCGTCGGATTCAAGCGCTGGAGAGCATTGAACTCCTCTCCTTCATAGTTTGGATCAGAGCCGACGGCGATGACCGGGACGGTGACAGCAACTGGTCGAACGAGGCGATCCCAACCGCGAAGGACGACGCCCGATCAGTGCCGCAAGAAACAGTCCCATCAGCGCAGTGACCAAGTGCGACCGCTTATCGGATCAAACGACAGACCCGACCCGACCCACACAGATTCTCGCAACGAGGAGAGAGCATCGTGTCAGTCCGGAGTCCAGCCCACCGTTCCCTCCGCTCCCGTCGGAACCGGTGCGTGAGCCTGTTGCCGGAGGTACTGGAAAACCGCGTGGTCCTGTCCACCTCCTCAGACCCGGTGATTGGGACCGCGTCGGTCCTCATGAACCAGACCTACGAGGTAGACCAGACGCCGGGTACCGATGCGTCGTCGTTACCGCCCGGACCGCAGGGTACATCATCCCCGGACAGCGGCTCGGCCGATTCGTTCCTGTACACACCGCAGCAGATCCGAACGGCGTACGGTGTGTCCGGCATCAGTTTCGATGGAACGACGGGCGACGGTACGGGCCAAACCATCGCCATCATCGATGGCTTCGACGACCCCGGTTTGGTCGACAGCACGGCACCGAACTTCAGCTCCAGCGATCTGGCCCAGTTCGACAAGGCGTTTGGCCTTCCCAATCCGCCGAGTTTCACCAAGTACAACCAGTACGGCCAGACCACGAATCTTCCCGGCACGGGTCCGAATAGCCCCGGCCCGAGCAGCTACCAGATCGAGGAAGCCCTCGACGTGGAATGGGCGCACGTGATCGCCCCCGGTGCGAGCATCGACCTGATTGAATGCAGTACGAATTCGACGCCCGCCTACTATACCGGCGCCATGACGGCCGCCACACTTCCCGGCGTGTCGGTGGTCTCTATGAGCTTTACGGCCGCTGAATGGAACGGTGAAACCGCGTACGACGACGACTTCACCACGCCGAGCGGCCACCAGGGTGTGACCTTCCTGGCCAGCACCGGCGACTACGGCTCTCCGGCTGGATATCCCGCCCTGTCTCCGAACGTGGTGGCCGTTGGTGGCACGTCCCTCTACCTTAACCCGGACAACTCATACAACGATGAGACCGGCTGGAGCAAGGGGAGCGATTCGTGGTCGCCGAACTCAGCCGGCGCCGGCGGCATCAGCGAGTACGAGCCGGTGCCCGCGTATCAAGCCGCGGTCGATCCGACCACACAGCCGATCGCGGGTCGAGCCGCTCCCGACGTATCGATCGACGCCGACCCGGCCACTGGAGTGGCAGTGTACGACTCGTACGACTTCGGCACGTCCACCCCATGGATTGGACAGGGGGGAACCAGCCTGGCCGCGCCGATGTGGGCCGGATTAATCGCTATCGCGAACCAGGGTCGCGCTCTCCAGAACGAGCCGACCCTCAACAGCAGCACCGACCCCACACAAACCCTCAGTGCGCTCTACAGCCTCCCTCCCACTGATTTCCATCAAATCACAGTGGGGAATAACGGCGGCTACGGCGCTCGGCCCGGGTACAACGAAGTTACCGGGCTGGGTAGCCCGGTGGCCAATCTGCTGGTCCCCGATCTTGCCGCCTACGGGTTGGCGAGCCAGCTCGTCGTCACGGCCCAACCCCCACCCGTCGTCGCAGTCGGCCAGCCGTTCGACGTTCAGATCTCAGCCGAGGATTCCTTTGGCAATGTGGACTATTCATACGACAGCGACGTGACGCTGAGCGGCCCCGCCCTCAACGGCAGTTCGGTCACGGTGTCGGCGGTCAATGGCGTGGTCACTTTCGCGGGCGTATCCGTGACTGCCGGCGGTGACGACTTGCTCGGTACGAGCGGTGACTTGGACGATGTGAACTCCAACGTCATCGATAGCAACGGGTCGACACCCGTCGGATACACGCCGCAGCAAATCTCAGCCGCGTACGGGATCAACCAGATCACCTTCGGGTCCACGTCGGGCACGGGTACTGGTCAGACCATTGCGATCATCGATCCTTATGACGATCCGAACATCGCGAGCGATGTCGCCGAGTTCGATCAACTGTTCGACCTGCCGAGCATCAACCTCACTGTGGTCAACCAGCAAGGAGCCTCGTCTCCCCTGCCCGCGACCGATCCGACCGGCGACGCGGAGTATGAGGAGGCGCTCGACGTGGAATGGACACACGCCATTGCCCCCGGTGCCAACATCGTCTTGGTCGAGTGCGACACCGACGCGGACAGTGACCTGTTCGCCGGCGCGTCGACTGCTGCCGGTCTCTCCGGCGTCTCGGTCGTCTTGATGAGCATGTCCGGCGATGAGTTCAGCGGCGAGACGTCGTACGACAGCATCTTCACCACTCCGAGCGGTCACCAGGGCGTGACGTTCGTCGCCAGCGCGGGGCAGTACGGAACGGTCACCTACCCTGCGGTGTCACCCAACGTGGTGGCCGTCGGCGGCACCAGCTTGTTTATCAACGCGGACGATTCTTACGATGGCGAAACCGCCTGGTCATTGACCAACGGCGGCCCTAGCCAGTATGAAGCCGAGCCATCGTACCAGGAGGGCGTTCAAAGCACCGGCCAGCGGACAATTCCCGACGTCGCGTTCGATGCGGATACGAACACAGGTGTCACGATTTACAATTCGTATGACAATGCCAGCGCACCTGTATGCATTGATGGCTACACGGACTTTGCGTCGACCGCCTGGGCCGCGTTGATCGCGATCGCC
The DNA here is from genome assembly GCA_963779785.1 of uncultured Planctomycetota bacterium. Lineage (GTDB taxonomy): Bacteria > Planctomycetota > Planctomycetia > Isosphaerales > Isosphaeraceae > CAVRFS01. Next base: position 6,900 of record CAWAAW010000043.1, on the reverse strand, counting down.
AACCAAGGCCGTGTTGCCGAGGGGGGCACAACGCTCAATAGCGGCAATACCGGTGCCAACCCACAGCAGACCCAGACCGCGCTCTACAGCCTGCCATACACCGATTACCACGATGTGACCACCGGCGGCAACGGCGATTTCAATGCCGGCCCCGGCTACGACGCGGTCACCGGCCTGGGTACGCCAATCGCCAATCTGCTGGTCCCCGATCTGGCCGCCTACGGGAATGCGACCCAGCTCGTCGTCACCCAACAGCCCTTCAGCACGATCGTGGCCGGCAACCCCTTCACGCTCATCGTCACGGCCGAAGACGCTGATGGCCACGTGGACAGCTCGTATGATGGCACCGTGACTTTGACGCTTCCCGCTGGTGATGGAACGGTGACTGCCACCGCGATCAACGGCGTGGCCCGATTCACCTTTTTGAAGGTCAACTCCCCAGGATCCGGCGACACGATCCTGGCGACCGCCAACGGCCTGACCGGGACGACTTCAGATTCCTTCAACGTCGTTGAGTCCGGGTCCACATCCACCAACCTCGCCTCCTCACTCAACCCGTCGACCTATGGCCAGTCGTTGACATTCACGGCCACCGTCAGCGACGCCAACGGCATCGTGCCCACTGGCAGCGTCGAGTTCTATGACGGGTCAACCGACCTCGGATCCGGATCTGTCCTCAGCGGCAGTGGAAACAGCGCAACCTCGACCTTTACTATCTCGACGTTGCCGGCTGGGAGCCAATCGATCAGTGCCGTCTACACGCCGGCGGGAGAATTTGCCGGCAGCTCCGGCAGCCTGAGCCAGACAGTTAATCAGGCGATACTCACGGTCTCGGGCGTCACGGCCGCGAACCTGGTGTACGACGCGAACACCGCGGCCACCCTGAATACCTCCGGCGCAACACTGGTGGGCGTGATCAGCGGTGACACGGTCACACTCGATACGTACGGCGCCACCGGCACCTTTGCCTCACAGAACGTGGGCACAGGCATCAACGTCACGGTGGCAGGTCTGACGATCAGCGGGCCCCAGGCAAGCGATTACACGATCACCCAGCCGACGACGACGGCGAACATCACCCCAGCCGGGCTAACGGTCTCGGGCATCACGGCATCGAACAAGGTGTACGACGCCAACACGACCGCCGCACTGATCACGTCGGCGGCGACGTTGGTGGGTGTGTTCAGCGGTGACATCGTCAACCTCAATACAGGCGGCGCAAGCGGCACTTTCGCCTCTCAGAACGCGGGCACCGGCATCACGGTGACGGTGGCCGGCCTGACGATCAGCGGGGCCCAGGCGAGCAATTACACGCTCACCCAGCCGACGACGACGGCAACGATCACCCCGGCCGTACTCACAGTCTCGGGTATCACGGCCTCGGACAAGGTATATGACTCCAGCACCGCGGCGACCCTGAACTCGACGAACGCGACGCTGGTGGGCGTGATTACCGGTGATATGGTGAACCTCGATACGAGCGGCTCCATCGGGACATTCGCGTCCAAAGATGTGGATACCGGCATCACCGTGACGGTGGCCGGCCTCACGATCAACGGGGCACAGGCAAGCGATTATACGCTCACTCAGCCGGCGACGATGGCCAACATCACGCCGGCGACGCTTACGGTCTCGGACATCTCGGCCGAGAACAAGGTGTACGACGCAAGCACGACGGCCACGCTGAACGCATCGGGCGCAATTCTGGCGGGGCTGTTCAGCGGCGATACAGTCAGCCTCGATACGAGCGGCGCCGTCGGGACCTTCGCGTCCAAGGATGTGGGCACCGCAATCGCCGTGACGGTGGCCGGCCTGACGATCAGCGGGCCACAGGCAAGCGATTACACGCTCACTCAGCCGGCGACATCAGCGAACATCACTCCGGCCACGCTCACGGTCTCGGGCATCACGGCCGCGAACAAGGTGTACGACGCAAGCACCGCGACAACCCTCAGCACGTCGGGCGCGATGCTGGTCGGCGTGTTCAGCGGTGATACGGTCGACCTCAATACGGCGGCGCGACTGGTGCCTTCGCCTCCCAGAACGTGGGCATCGATATCACGGTGGCTAGTGGCCGGTCCCACGATCAGTGGGGCCCAAGCAAGCGATTACACGCTCGCCCAGCCGACGACGACGGCCAGCATCACGCCGGCCGAACTCACGGTATCGGGAATCACGGCCGCGAACAAGGTCTACAACGCCAGCACGACCGCCGTCCTCGACACTGATGGCGCGACACTGGTGGGCGTGTTCAGCGGTGATACGGTCATCCTCAATGCCGGTCGTGCCAACGGCAGGTTCTCCTCCCAGAATGTGGGCACTGCGATCACGGTAACGGCGGCCGGCCTGACCATCAGTGGGGCCCAAGCCGGCGATTACACGCTCACGCAGCCGACGACTACCGCCAACATCACGTCAGCCGGTCTGACGGTCTCGGGCATGACGGCCGCAAACAAGGTATACGACGCCAACACGACCGCCTCCCTCAACACGGCCAATGCAACGCTGGTGGGGCTGTACAGCGGCGATACCGTCAGCCTCAATGTCAGCGCCGCCAGCGGGACATTCGCGTCACAATACGTGGGCGACCACATCACGGTGGCGGTGGCCGGCCTCACGATCAGCGGGACCCAGGCAAGCGATTACACGCTCACGCAGCCGACGACAAACGCCAACATCACACCAGCGACGCTCACGGTCTCGGGCATCACGGCCGCGAGCAAGATCTATAACGGCAGCACTGCTGCGGCCATTAACACGTCGGGCGCAACGCTGGTTGGCGTGATCAGCGGCGATACGGTCGATCTCAATTCTGACAGCGCCGCTGGGACCTTCGCCTCCCAAAACGTGGGGAACGGCATCACGGTGAACGTGGCCGGTCTGACAATCAGCGGAGCCCAGGCGAGCGATTATACACTGGCCCCGCCGACGACAACCGCCAACATCACTCCGGCCGCGCCGACGGTGAGCGTCAGCGTCTCCAGCGGCACTTATAACAGCTCCGCCTTCAACGCCAACGCATCAGTCACCGGCGTGAGTGGCCAGCCTGGCTCGGAACTCGAGGGCATCGCGGCCACGCCTGTGTATTATGCCGGAAGTTCCGCGACCGGCACGCCGCTCTCCGGCGCCCTGATCGATGCCGGCACGTACACCGTCATCGCTCGCTTCCCCGGAAGCGAGGACTATACCGCGAACCAGTCAGCGCCGGTCATATTTACGATCGGCAAGGGTACCCCTACGGTCTCGCTGGTTTCCTCGGGCGGCTCGGCCGTCTTCGGCCAGGCCGTGACACTCGTCGCAACCGTGACGGCGCCCGGCGGCGGCCCCACCACCGGCACCGTCACCTTTTCTGGCGGCGGAAGCCCGCTTGGCACCGTCGCACTGGCCGGATCTGGCATGGCGACGCTGACCACCTCCACGCTGGCTATCGGCGCCCAATCCATCACAGCGGCCTATAGCGGCGACACAGACCTCCAGGGCGGCAATTCGGCAGCGTCCGTGGTCATCGCCCGGGACGGGACCGAAATCATGTTGGTGCCGCAGCCGGTTTTCAAGAAGAGGAAGCTGGTGTCGGTGGGCCTGGACGCGGTGATCGAGCCGTTGACGCCGGGAGCGGGCTTGCCCACCGGCCAGGTGACCTTCGAGCTCCAGTCGAAGAGGAAGAAAAAGGTCACGGAGAAAGTGCTGGGGACCGCCATGGTCAGCGGCGGGTCCGCCACGCTGACCGTCAAGTCAAACATCGTGCTCAATAAGACCATCAACATCCTCTATGCCGGCGACACGGACTTCACGTCGAGCAACCTGACGCCTCCGGTGCTGACCCAGCCTCGGCTCAAGAACCTGGCACGGCCGATGATGGCCCTGCGCCAGCTCAGTCGCCCTGAGCGCGGTCCGGAGTTCGTTTGAAAAATGAGAGGACCGGTCCTGCCCCGGTCCTCTCATGATACAATCGTGGCTCACTCTCGACGGGTCAGGGCGCTGAGTTATGGTCATTGGCAGCGGTGGGACTCGTTGATGGCGATCGACGATTCGGCGGACGATGAGTGGGCCCAGAAGCTAAAGATATCGAGACAGACTGCCGCGCCGATACGGAATCCCACGAGCAGCGCGATGCCGAAGTAGGTCGAGGTCCGGCCGCGGACGTCTACCAGCACGCGTGGTTACCGCAGCCTTATTCCGCTTCTCCGCGCCGTTCAATGAATCGTCGCCCGGCGATAGCCCCAGATGAGGCCAGAAAAAGAGCCACTCATCGAGAGAATTCATCCTGTTATGGAGAGACCGTGATGCTCAGTGCACGCAACCAACTCCCGGCCGTCGTCAAGTCGGTAAAGCTCGGCAACGTGATGGCCGAAGTCGTCATGGAGGTCGCCGGAGTGGAGATTGTCTCCGCGATTACTCGCGGCTCGGCCGAGTGCTCAAGCTTCAACCGGGTGATCGAGTCACGGCCATCATCAAGGCCACTGAAGTGATCGTCGACAAAGATTAACGGATGTTTCAATCCGGGAAGGCGACCCGCCGATTTGATCAGGATGAATCAACGATTCGTACGGCGTCATCGCCCGCTTCTCGACGGCTATGAACGAACCTTCCAGCACCCGTGAGCGATGGCCGAGACGCCCGACACGAGCGTGTCCATCAGTTCGGTCGTTCTCGTGTGGTGAGCAAGGTTCGCACTCTGCCCGGCCCACATCGGGATGAGTTCTTGTCGGCCGGACTTCTCTGCCGGGCCGGAGATGTTCCGCATGAGGAAGCGTTGGAGCGGGTATGGCAGAATCTCGACGCCCGGCGCGTTCATCGTGTCAAGCAACTGGTTCTTGATGCCGCGTGCGAGCCTTCCCGTGAAGCCACGAGTCAACGCCGTCTTGCCTGCCTTGCCGCTGAGCAAAGCTTCGCGATGCTGCGGACTCGCCCCTGACTCTTCACAGGCGAGGAACGCCGTCCCGATCTGCACGCCTTCCGCGCCGAGGGCGAACGCGGCAACGATGCCTCGGGCGTCGGCGATGCCGCCCGCAGCGACGACGGGCACCGACACGACATCGACGACTTGCGGCACGAGTGAAAACGTCCCGATCAGTGAGTCCTCGGACGCGCGGAGGAACGATCCGCGATGCCCGCCCGCCTCGAAACCTGAGGCGGCGATCACGTCCACGTTCGCCTTCTGTAACTCGATCGCCTCATCCGGTGTGGTGGCGGTGCCGATGATCACGATGCCCAGGGCGCGACACTCGTCCAGAATCTCTTTCGGCGGGATACCGTAGATGAAGCTGAACGCCGGCACTTTCGCGTCGATAAGCACTCGCACCTGCTCTTCGAACTTCATCGCCGAGTACGGGGTGTAAGACGGGAGAGTGCCGCCCAGCGACTGAATCAGCGGCGCGAGCGTCGTCAGACTTCGCTTGAACGCCGCTTCGTCCGACGCCTTCGCTCCTTCGTCCTCCATTGAGACCCAGAGGTTCATCGCGAACGGCTTGTCGGTCATCGACCGCAGTTCGGCGATCACGTCCTTGATCGCGCTCGGAGTCAGTCCGTGTGCGCCGAACGAGCCAAGGCCTCCGTAATTCGAGACAGCGGCCGTCAGCCGTTGTGACGACAAACCGCCCAGCGGTCCTTGAATGATCGGGTACTTGATGCCGAGCCGTGCGGAGACTCTGGTGTTGGCCCACGTCGCTGTTGTCTTGTTACTCATTTTCGTACCCCCAGAAAAGGTCCTCGCCGCCGGTTGGATCAGGGTTTCACTTCCAAGATGACTTCCAGTTCGACCGGGGAACCGAGTGGAAGGCTCGCGACACCAAAGACAAGGCGCGCAGAGACCGTCTCTTCGCCGAACACATCGCGAAGCAACTCCGACGCCGCATCGGCGACCTTCGGGTGCTCCGTAAACTCAGGCGTCGCGGCGACGTAGACGCCCAGCCTCACGACGTGGCTCACGCGGTTCAACGAACCTAAACTACTTCTTCGTGAGCGCAAGCACATTCGTTGCGGCCGTGTACGCCGCTTCCCGGCCCGCCTTCACGTCAAGGTCTTTACCCACGACGCCAACTGCCGTAGCCGTACGGCCCGAGGTGGCGAGCATTCCGCTCAGGAAAAGGAGGTTGCCCGTTTGAACGGCAGGCACGTACGCACCAAACGGCGTTGGCGCATCCGGCAGATTAATGCCAAGCTTGGCGAGACGCTCCTCGGCGGTGGTTGAGTTTGCGGTCATGACGAAAGCTCCTTTCAGTATTACCAGCGGCCGAAATGAGAGCCGCCATCGACGTACAGGATGTCACCAGTGACCGTCGCGGCGTCGGTGAGGTACATGACCGCATCCGTGATGTCCTTGACCGTCGAAGGACGACCCATCGGTGACAGGCTCTCCATCACGTCCTTTGGAGTGTTCCGGTGTAGCGGAGTGTAGACGACGCCCGGCGCGACGGCGTTCACGCGGATGCCGTCCTTCGCGTACTCCATCGCAAGGTGCTGGGTGATCGTTTCCAGACCGCCCTTGGTGATCATGGGCACTGCGGCGGTGACGCCCCGGATCGGGTTGCGAGCCAGGGCCGCCGTGATCGTGACGATGCTCCCGCCGGTCTTCTGGGCTAACATTTGCTTGATGCAGAGCTGGCTGACGTACAGGAATCCCTCGAGGTTGGTCGAGACGAGCGACTTGAAATCCTCGGCCGTGTACTCCGTGAACGGCTTGGTGAAGAAGATGCCGGCGTTATTGACCAGCACGTCGATCGACTTGAAGCGAGTCAGCGCCGTCTCGACGATCTTTGCGGCCGTTGCCGGCTCGCCGATGTGGCCGTCCACGAGAGCAACGTGGTTGGAAGCCGCGACCTCGGTGGATTGGGTCACCTTCCGGGAATTGGCAACGACGTTGAAACCCCGTTCGACAAACCCTTTCACGATTCCCGCACC
>CAWAAW010000042.1:0-53587 GCA_963779785.1 uncultured Planctomycetota bacterium | reverse complement strand
GCTTTCCAGTATGCATCGAGGGAACGCCGGGTGTTGCGGAAACGAAAGACGTTAGAACCGGGATCGAAAAACAGAAATTCCTCCTACAAATTCCTGTACGTGCCGGTTTGTCCGGCGACCGCATAGGTCGTGAAGCGGGTCATCGCTCTCTCTACTTGCTCGGTGACGCCGACTCCAATTTCTTCGGTGCGACAGCGGGAAACTCTTGCGGATTGGACTTTCCTTCGGTCTGCATGGCGGCGAAGTCCTCGAGCAACATTCGGTGGATGAAAATGTATCCGCCGCCAATCTTTTGCAAAAAGTTAGGTATTTTGCGGCATAGTCCAGGAACCGGACGAGGTTCCGCCGGGACTCCCACTCATGTAGAGGAACAGTCGCAGGACGTAATGTAGAAGCACGTCCAGTCCCCCAAACCACGAGAAGGCAAGTAGTGTGCGACCGACATATGAACTGATACCGCTGTAAGAAACTCCGGAAGTCAGGTATAACCGCCTTCGCGAAAGGCCGCACAATACTGTGCGGCGAATAACGCCAAAAGCAGCCCTGCAATCGGCGCAACAACGGATACCACAAGGAACGCGCTTTTCATCGAAAGTCTTATACCCTGATTAGGCACCGTTTTCATTTCTGAAGACTGGTCGTCAGTCCGGCGCAATTCCAATCAGAAGTACGGTAGCCAACGCATAAAGTGCAAATACGATCGTGTAACTCTGGTCGTCAACGAGGACTGCGATCACCAGCCCGACAACCACCAAAAAGAGCGCATGCCACCGCCCCGGCCCGCAACCCTGCCGTCCACGACCAAGCAAGTGTCTCCACCGTTTGAATACCACATCCTGCGTTCCTGGGAGTTTCGCATTCCCCACAGCGTGCAAAACTCGAAGTAAAAGTCCGATTGAAATCCCTATGAAATCACGGAAGTCTCGGGATTCATCACTCGGAACTGCGCCGGTAAAGATAGCCGGAGAACGAACCATCATGACGAATATGGGGATGATCGATGCGGCTACGAGAACTATGCCAACGGTGCAAACATTAATGACCCGCTGCCGATGCGCTGGCGTCTCGGCCCCGCGGTTTGGCCCCGCCGTAACAATCGGTACACGTCGAGGAGTCCAACGCTGAATCCGAAGCTGAATCCAACCATCAAGCATCCGCTCATCGCCGCGATCGAATGACGGTCCCGCCAATTCCCCGCATTGAGTATCAGGCCGAAGGCCAGGCCAACAATGACGCGCGAACCAAACAGGTAGGCCACGCGTTGACCGGATGTCGCCAACCAACTGGGCTGGAGCTGCTCCAGCATGAACACCGTTTGCCCATGCTGTTGCATGCCCCGCGCCAGCCAGACCAGCCAGGTCTTGGTTTGGGCCTCCGAATAGGGCGGCGTGTTGGTTCCCGTCCGATCAGCCACTGATCCCTCCCGGAAATGCGACCCGGAACTGGTCTTGACGTAGGCATCCATCAGTTGCCTTTCGTGCGCATCGATGGTCGCGAACTGCCCACTTTCCGGCGCGCCCTGCGGAAGATCCTGGTACGTACGGATCATCATGCTCAGCATGAAGGGTGTTTGCGCCAGAACCTGGAGGGACGATTCCCGCTGCAAAAGCGATTGCAAGGGCTCGAGACGGCTGCCGGCTCTATTAAGGTGCGACGCCACTTGATCTCGCGATAGAGTCCGCAGGCGTATGGCACCGTTGAGCTTAAGGCGTTCGGGAAGTTCGGTGTACTCGCTGAAACGGCAACAAACGACAACGCTCATCAGGTTCGCGTCTTGAGTAAACGCATTGATGGCCTGCACGCAGGCGGCCCGGCGGTCGGTGTTTACCTCGTCCAGACCGTCGAGAAAGAGCCGCAGTTGGCTTCGCTCAAGCCACGAATGGGCAATCCTCTTCGGGATTCCGTACTTGGTACCCAGTTCATCGATCAGCCAATCGAACAACGCTTGGCTGCGGCCGGTCCAGGAGCTGAGATTGAACACGACCGGAATCGAAAGGCCAGGATCGTTTTCGGCACGGGAAATCAATTCGCGGACGAGTGACAGCATCGTGGTGGTCTTCCCCGCTCCGGGATCGCCCAGGATGAGGAACGAGTAACCGAGTTCGTCGCATATGGCTGCGATCGGTTGGTTCGGATCGAGTGGCGTGCTTCCCAAAGGGCTGTCGACCTTCTGGGGGAGCGTGTCGACTTGAAGATCGATCAGGCCGGAATGACGCAATGAGTTTTCCAGGACTCCTTCGACCCAGAACTGCTTTACTTTACGCAGCATGATCAACAATCCGCGCTGAATCTCATCCGTGGGGCGTGGACGCTTCGACGCCTCGACTGCGTCCGCAACCGGGACTGCCTCAACGCTTTCCTTTTCGTATGCGGAGATTAGCGGGTTCAATACGTTGACTGTCTGCTCGCTGTGAACATCGGCCCTGCCGGTCGGTGCGACCGTGGCGTGGGGTTGCGGCGATTGGGGTTGGCTCGAACGTACATCCGCAGTTTCCAGGAAGATCGCGCCAGCGGCGTTGATGTCAAACAGATGACCGTTGTCTGCTCGCATGTGGAGCACCGGCGTGCCCCACTCCAGCGTGTCGTTCGTGGTCATGCTGATCGCAATGCGTGCCTCGGTGACGGCCGCATCGATCGGCAAACCTTCGGCAACCACCGCGTAGAACATACGCGAGAATTCCAGAGCCGACTGGTCGCTGATCACATTTTGCATGGAGACCACGGCCGGAATGCCCCGTCCCGTGAGGGCAGCCCCAGTGCTGGAGAAGAGATCCGTTTCGCTGGCCCGTGCACCCTCGCACGAGTTAAGTACCACCAATCGCAGGGAGGAGTGACCGGCGAGCAGGCGTCCCAACTGACTGGCAGACAGGAGATTGGTTTTTCCTTGTTCGTCAGCGAGCGCGATCTGGCCCTCCCGCTCGGTCGCGTCGAAGTCGCCGTGCCCGATGAAATGAAAAACGTGCCAGGGCCCCCGAAGCATGGCCTTTTGCAGATCACGCCACGTCGGGCCTTCGAGCCAGGTGAGCGAAACCTGGCCCGCGTCCTGCAAGTGCTGGATGGCCTCGGCCATCTGCCGCTTTTCCTTTTCCGTGTCAAGTCCGGGCAGCTCGTTTGGACTAGCGACCATGCCGAGTATGCGCAGCGGCGGCAGGATGGTCAGTGGTTGTCGAGGCCGGGCCAACTCCAAGTAACGGATAAGCGGTGTTTCCTTCGCCAGGCAGATGAATTCACGTTCCACGTCGTCATACACGTATTCCCAGGGGAGAACGGCAAGCTCGGGGGCATCAATGCGCAGACGAATCCGCAGACCCTTGCCTTGCATCTCGCGCTGTTTGGAGGCTGATGCGATAACGGCTTCGCACTTCTGCTTCTGATGGAAGCAGAGCTTCAAAGAGGCTTCTCCCAAGAGCTCTAACTGTATCGCGTGGGCTGGCGTCAGATTCTCGCGAGCCTGACAATTCGCGCTGCGGTTCAAGCGCCTTACGTGTTCGAGCGCCGGCGCCTCGAGCGTTTCTCACCGCGTGAAGGCAACGTTTGATCTCCCGGTCGCCAAAATCCAAGCGCATCGTCGCGGTTGCTTCTCCCGCGGGGGAGTGAACGACCGCGACGGCATAACTTCCGCCAGCGCCTTCGCTAATCCTTAGTTCAAAATCGAGAAATTCCATTGCCGACCACCCCGCCTTTGCCATCGCCCGCACTCGGGTCTCAGCCACCACGGAGTTCCGGTTTCGGCAGATCGCTTTCACCCGTCGGGCGGCGCGGTCTGGTCAACGCCGATTCAGTGAAAGCTCTCCTCGCTCTACGCGATGTCGCGACCGTCTTCCTGATCAAACGCATCGACTAGGATACAGCAAGCGAGCGGCGCCAACAACTTGGCCATGGAGCGATCTGGGCGTGGTTCACAGTCGGTTATCATTCGGGCTAGTCAGATGGGCTTGACGACTCCCAAAAGAGGTGTTACGAGAGCACCTGAGTTGTTGAACCATGCCCCGATCCGTATTGCGATTGTGGCGCATTTCACATGCGGCAATCGTGTTCGGCACGATTTCTCACGCGCGAACCTTGTCGCCGTGATTGGTCATCCGAGCGCGTTAATTGTGTGAAAGTCTCCCGCTGAACCCGTCACTTGCAGGCGCGGCAGATCAGGACGAACGCCGCCATTTCATCAAGGAACGATTAAGGTGCATCCTCTGAGCTTTTTGTCGTGGCGGTCTGGGAGACTCTCGATCGCTGTTCTCGCGACTCTCGGCAGCATTGACGCTTGCCGCGCCGATGTAATGTACTCTGGCACGGGTGCGTCTGCTTACGTCGTCGTACTCGGCCAGGACGATAATCAGGACGGTTCGATTCCCGCCTCGCTCAGCAATTCAGCGACGGTCAAGTACACGATCTACCCTTTTACACCTGGCGGTTCAAGCTACGTGACGGCTACGGCGTCGGCTTCCGCCACCCCTGGATCGACTAACTTACTTCAGATTCAGAACTATTTATCGGCGACAGCGGCTCAGGGACAAGTCGTCGGAGCGTATTCAACACCTCCGGAGTCCCAAGCATTGGCAAGCTGGGGCAACGTTGCCGCCACAGTGCAAGCGCCGATCGGGAGTCCGCTGCCTTCCTCGATTCAACTCGACTTTCGGATCAACTACCAGAATCCCGATCCCACGACGTTCAATGCGTCAGGCACCCCGAATAATGGTCTCGGCTGGCCCGCCAACCCGTTATCCCTTACTGTAAATGGATATCCGATTTATCTCACAGGTGCGGGAACGCCGCTACAGGCCGGTGAGCAGCCCGTGCAGACCCTGCCTAATGGGATGCTTTCCGGAACCTTCCATCTGGATTTGCCACTTTCGTCGTCGGGAACGAGCTCGCTTTTCAGCATTAGTCTGGGTTCGGATCTCGCGGCTCTGGGACAGACGCTGAGCGACACGAAAACCTTGTCGCTGTTGGGTATTTACTTACCCGACGGAACACCCATCTCGGCGGACTACAACGTTTCGTTCGACTCCGGCCAGCCGACGCCCCTGCCTCCGCCGAGCGTTCCCGAGCCGACGCCACTCGCGGTTTGGGGGCTTCTCACCGGAATTGGCGCACTCATCGTTCACCGCCGGAAATCAAGATCCTGAGTGCTCCGCGAAGAATCCGCTATCCCAGCGAGAAGAGCCGCGCGAACGCGCTTAAAAATCCATGAGCCCGGCGCGGCTGCGATGTTTCCTCGGGAACGCACAATCGCCAAAGCTCTTCCAGGCTTCGTCGGAAACTCCAGTCTCTTGTGAGCTGACAGACGCGATCAAAATCCGCTTTGCTCATGTACCCGTGGAACACCAGCTTGCGAGCTTCGGCGTCGAAGGTAAACCGATCCTTCAAATCAGGTGGGAATTCGAATCCGTCCGGCAGCTTGTCGAGCTTGACGAAGTGATCCATGAGACCCTCCATCAATCAATTCCAATTTTCTTGCACTCACCCAAGAATAGTCAGAAGCGTGTCGGACATCATCCGCTGACAGAAGCGATTCGCGCCGGCTGCGGCGCGGCGGTCGCCCCTGTGAATATCGGTCCGATTGGTTGCCCCCCGAGAGATCAGAGCGTCAAAACGGAGATGCCTGTTCCCTGAGTGGACTCGGACGGTCAAAATCATCGGAGAGGTTGTCAATAATTCCATCCTAATACCGAGACTTCGCAAATACCAGACATTCGCCGACGCCTTTTTGTGGTCAGCGCACGGTGAATGTTAACGCAAGTTAAGGGTAGGGGGGATCACCTCGACTTTGCGGCCGGATGGCGATGGAATAGATTGCGTTGACAAATTGGTGACCACTCCGGGAGATGAAACGACGATGACTCGACGACAGCCAAAACGGCTCGTAGCGGCGACGGCGGTGCTGGTCGCGACCTGTTTGGGAAATGGACAGGACCAGCCGAAGCTCGGGTACAAGGACACGCCGATGCTGCCGGGGGATAAGTGGCACGTGCACGACGGAGACCGTCCGCAGCCGAGGGTCATCGACCCAGGGACCGCCAGCACTCAAGAGCAGGCCGGCCGGCCACCCTCCGACGCCATCGTCTTGTTCGACGGCAAGGACCTGTCACACTGGCGAACTCGCCGCGATCGGCCCGCTGCCTGGAAAATCGAGGATGGCGCTCTCGTGATCAAGCCAGACGCCGGCGATCTACTCTCCAAAGAGGAGTTCGGCGATTGCCAGCTCCATCTGGAATTCGCTGCCCCCACGCCGCCGCGGGGTCGCGACCAAGATCGCGGTAATAGCGGCGTGATGCTATTCGGCCGCTACGAGCTCCAGATACTCGATAGCTTCCAGAACCTGACCTACCCGGACGGCCAGGCGGCCGCCATCTACGGCCAATACCCACCACTCGTCAATGCCGCGCGCGAGCCGGGCCAATGGCAGACGTACGACATCATCTTCACTGCGCCTCGGTTCAAGCAGGATGGCGCGCTGGATTCGCCGGCCTTCGTCACGATGTTACACAACGGCATTCTGGTACACAGCCATACACCACTCTTGGGCCCAATGTCGTTTCGCGCAGCCCAAGTACGCGGCCCACGGGCCCAAGGGGCCAATCCTGCTACAGGACCACGGTCACCCCGTCCGGTTTCGCAACATCTGGGTCCGTGAGGTCAAAGGCTACGACCAACCATGAGCGACATAGGGTTACCAAGCGGATGATCGCAAAGCCGGTTCGGGAGCTGGTTTGCCTCGGCCGCGGCATGTGCTCAATCCAATCGTTAGGCGCTCCATCTCAGAATGACCCGCGCGGACCGGGGGCAGTCCTGGTCCGGAACAACGCTGACAGCGCGTAATAGCCGATCGCGATCCAGATCAGATGGTTGAAGCCGAGGATCAAAGAGAAGTACTCGCTCAGGCCTCCGAGGATGATGCCGCCGATGTTCGAGCCGAAATCGATGTCCGGCTGGGTGCTCGAGCCAAACGATGTCGCGAAGATGACGCCGGCGAAGAACACCGGCAAGAAGACAACCGCGCATGAAGCAATCACCTTGCTCGAGCCCGGCAAAGCCAGGAAATCGTCCATCGGGATCAGGCTGTTGACCGCCAGTGCGACGAAGAGAAGCGCAGTAGTAGGGCCAAAGTTTTCGCGGCCTGGCTGCGAGAACGTACAGGTTGCTAAAGAGAATCATGGTCAGGATCGCGAAGAAGACGATCGAGTTGACCATCCAGGTCGCCCCGAAGAGTAAGGCCATGTGCACCACGGCCTTGGTCTCCAGCAGCATGAAGCCCGCCCCGAGGAAGAACATTCGCCCACTGGGACCGCGCACGCCGCACCGGGGCGAATGCCAGAAGAATGACCAACGACAGCACCGCCACGATCGCCATGCCGCGGATGTTGAGCGCGGGGATCGCCGGATCGCGGAGGTAAAGAAACGGCCAATCGTCAGTCGGGATTCGTTCGGTCCCTGTCAACTCGACCTGGGCCGGCCCGATTTTCGTGAACGCCGGCGCACGGGCACCCAGCAGTTTCGGAGGCGCGGGTCCAAAGCCGTTTTGTCCCGCGTTGAACCTGGGCTCCGGGTTGAGCCAAAAAAATCCGATCGGGACGCGAACTTCGACCGGATCGATTCCACCACCGGCGATGCGCCCTCGCCGAACAAAAGGAACGTGATATAATCGCGTTGGTTGTTACTGGGCGAGATGACATTTTGATATGGCAAAGACACGACGAGCGGACGTGCCCCGAAGACGGTCTCGGCCAGTTTTACCAATCGGCCGACAACCCAGCCCTGCCGGTAGAAGTTGTACATGGCGAACACGCCGCCGGGCTTGAGCTTGGCTTTGATGTCGCGAAAAGCCTGCTCCGTGAACAGGAAGCTCTCGAGGCGGACGCTGGAATAGCTCGAATGCAAGGCCAGCGAATCCACGACCGCATAGCTGATGAGGTCGTATTGTAATGGAGTCTTACGGACGAAACTGCGACCGTCGTCCAGGTGGATCGAGACACGCGGGTCGCTGTACGGCCGGTTGGGATGATAAATACGACCCAGTTCGTTGATCACCGGGTCGATCTCGACGGCGTCGACATGACCGGCTCCCTGGGCGAGTGCGGCGGCCACATCGTTACCCGAACCCGCACCGATTATCAAGACATCGTTAAACGGCTTGTTACCCGCAGTCACGATTGAGCAGGTGGGGCAAGAAATACGCGGGCCCGGCTCGATCGACGGGGAGCATCCCCTGGTGCCCGAGGTTGTTGACATCGATCGACAGGTAACGCGGTTTGAACCGGACCTGGTAGTAGGGAGACCACACCACCTCGGTCGGCACGCCGAGCGAGTCCTTGGGCCAGTCGGCCATCGCGACCGAGGCGATCAGCGCGCAGTCCCCCCAGAGCGTGGATCAGTCGCCTGCGCGGGACAAAGGCGATTCCGATCGCCGATTGCGATCAGGAACCAGACCCAGGCCGGCACGCGGAAGTACGACATTAGGCCGAAAACCGCGATGCCGGTGAGGCTGCCGAGGATGTCGGCCGTATAGGCAAGGACCCGGTTGTCGATCACGGCGAACCGTCGTCCCATCTCTTGCCCCGGTCCGACAAACATGATCGCGACCAGCACGAAGAAATAGGCGGCAAGAACCTCGATCGGGACAACCCATTTGGAAGGGTCTTTCACGCGCGCGTCGGTGCCGAAGTAGATCAGTTGCGGCGACTGCTGCGAGCCGACGTCGATCACGACCTGGCTGAACGTGTTATAGGCCCACAAGAAACCGCACGCCGAGACCGCCATCAAAATGGCTAGGGGAACCAGAGCGTTCATCCACGACCCGCTCCGTGAGGAAGCGAGGCAGCCGACCGAGACTCCCAGGAAGCAGGCCATCAGCACGATGTTGGTAAAGAACGTCAAGAAGATGACCGTGCTCCCAAGCCATCGGATGCAAGTCAGCTCAAAGAAGAGAATGAAGAAGCTGATCAGGAAGAGTTCGACGCTGGCGCGGTAGAGTCACACTCCCGGGCACATTCGTACTGGTGCTTTCAGACGCCGGCGAGGTGAATGGGGCGGACACGGAGTCTTTTGATGCCAACTGGCTCGTCCCCTGATAGCAAGATCGTTTAACGAAGCATAATGCCTGTTTCTGGAGAGGTTTTCCCCAACCCCTGGCGATCATCACCGGGGAGATGATCAGATCGCCCGAGACGCGACCGGCACAGCCATGCCACTGCAACGAGGCTTGCACCGAGGAAGTGGAGCCCGAGTCCAAAGGCCAGTCCGCGGGGATGGATTTCCAGCACGACCCGCCCCTGGGCATCGGCCACGACCGTGAACGGCACCATCAACTCGGCGCACCGCCGGCCAGGGAACGCGGGGCGGCCGTTGACCCACCACCAGGAACCGGGATTCTGGTTGATGTGAACCGTCTGACCGGGCTCGACCTGAAAGACAAGGCGGTTCGGGCTCCAGAACACCGGTCGAACCGTCCCATTCTCGGTCCAGGCCTCGCCGCGATAACGAGGATCCTCGCGAGCAAGGCGAAGTGTGGGCGCGTCGCGGTAGTAGCTCAGCATTGGCTCGTGCCCTCGGATCACGCCGTAGCCTCTCATGACGCATGGATAACCCCGGCCGTCCCGCACATTCACGATGTCAGGAACCGGCGGCCCCGGGAACATGTCCGGCTTGGGCCGAATGCTGAATGCCAGCGGGCATTGCTGATGGCCGAGAACGAGAAAATCCACAGCGATGATCGCCGACGAGTGACACGGCCAGAGCTCGGAAGGCCAGGTGCGGTGATGCGCGCCATCGGGCCAGGACACTGCCAGCCGCGAATGCCAGGCCCAGGAGCGCCGGGAACCGCCAACGGGTCACGACGTGCGCTGAGCCGAAGAACGGCCAGTCAAGCAAGCCAGTAACTCGGATGATACCACCTGAGCGAGCCCATCGCGAGCCAGAAGCAGACCAGCGTCAGGGTGTGCCACCATCGCCAGCCGAAGGCCAGGCTGACTGCGGCTAGCAACAGGACGACAGGTCCCACATAGCAGGTCAGCTCGCCGAAAATTGCGACGGCGTGGGGTTGAAGTCGTCATCCAACCCGGTCTCGGGCGGAAAAGCAGATAGTGAAGCACCGTCACCGGCGTCTCATCCCAGTACGTGACACGCTCCCGCTTGTCGTCCAACAGAACCAGGAACACGGTGCTCAGCCGCCAGCCACACAGCAGCAAAAAGACGCCAATGGCTGCCATGTGTGGAGTAGTAAAGCAACGCGTCGTCGCGGCGGCTGGACGCGGAGAGCACGGATCCAAATCATAGCCGTCACGGGAACGGCGTAGAGACTCAGGTACTGAATGCCGTTCATCACGACAAACGCCATCCAGAAGCCGAGCCAGAGCCCATCAGAGAACCGCCGGCCGATCCGGAAGGCGAAGTAAGCCAGCCAGGGAACGGCTGCAATAACTCATGGCCAGGACGTACCCAGACTGACAACTGATGATGACAGCCCCGTTCAATCCGTAAACGAGCGCCGTGGCGGCTGCCGCCCAGGGCTCTCGAAACCAGAGCCAGGCCAGCCGGTAGGTCCCCTCGACGGCGATCAGCAGACAGAGGATCGCTGACAGCCGAAGGCCGACGGCTCGTCCCCAGGGTCAGCACCAGTGGCGTCGCCATCGAGACAGCACCAATCTGGGGTTCAGCCGCCAGCGGAAACCCACCTCGAGACCACGGATTCCACCAGGGGAACTGCCCCCAGATCAGGATCGTCCGGCGCAGGGCCTCGAATTTGTCCAGCGACGAAGTCCCAGTCGGCGAACCCGAACCCGTCGGGGTTCTTCATGATGGGAATCACCAATGAGACCACGGCCAGACGCAGGGCCCAGGGTATCCACCGACCCGCGGCCGAATCCACGCCCGGCTCGTTCCGCTCCGGTTCGATCGGCCACCAATCCCCGGCCTGACCCGCCAGAGACGCCAGAGCCCGGCCGCGATCAGCGCCAGGAGTATGCCCTGGCCGAGCGACTTGCGAAACCAATACGGAAGCATGAAGAAAAGCACGTAGCCGACGTCGAGCGCCAGCGGCATGAGGAAGACGACCAGGGATATGACGACCAGGAGAAACAGCGGACGGTAGGAACTGGGATCGACCCATGAGCGAAACTTACGCATCAGATTCCTCGGCGATTTGGCCCGGTCCACTCAACACGGAGTCGTTCGTCCTACCGGCAAGGAACGGTGACGACATGCAGTCGTGACTTGCGCCGATTTCAACGCTCTTGCCTCTAATAGACCAAGGTCATGGCCGAGATCATGGCTGGCTCGATCTGGCGAATCAGACTGGCGGCCTGTTCGACTTGTTCGCGAGTGACGCCCAGGTGAGTACATGCCCGAACGACCTGGCTCCCGGGTACGCTGACCAGGACACCGCGTGAGCGCAAGTAAGCGGCCACGTCGGCCGCGGTGCCGATCGATGGATTCACTGCGACCCACACCAGGTTGGTCTCGACGGGACCGGCCTCGACCGTGAAGCCATCGGTGTCCGGAGAACGCGTCGGCCAGAATCTGGGCGTTGGCATGGTCCTCACTCAAGCGATCAACGTGATTGTCGAGCGCATAAAGGGCTCCGGCGGCGATGATTCCGACCTGGCGCATCGCGCCGCCGAAGAGCTTGCGAAGTCTGCGTGCCTGGCCGATCGCGGCGTTCGAGCCAGCCAGGGCCGAGCCGATCGGGGCGCCCAGACCCTTGGAAAAGCAGATCGAGACCGTATCGAAGTATTGTGCCCAGTCCTCGCGCCGGGCGCCCGCTGGCCACGACCGCGTTCATCAGCCGTGCGCCGTCGAGATGCATGGCCAGGTTCTGCTCGCGGGCCCAGCGCGAGATCGCCGCGATGCTGGCGATCGGATGAACGCGACCGCCGCCGCGGTTGTGTGTGTTCTCGAGACAGATCAGGCGAGTCCGGACATAATGCACGTCCTCGGTCGGCCGAATGGCGTCGCGCAGGTCATCGAGCGAGAGCAGCCCGCCGTCTCCCTCGAACGTCCGCGCCGTCACGCCCGAGAGCCTGGCGATTCCCCCGGCCTCCCAGACATAGACGTGCGAAGTCGAGGCGCACAACAGCTCGTCTCCCGGCCGCGTGTGAACGCCGACGGCGATCTGGTTGGCCATCGTGCCCGAGGGGACAAAAAGGGCGGCCTCTTTACCCAGGAGCTCGGCAGTCCGGGCCTCGAGTGCCTTCACCGTCGGGTCGTCGCCGAAGACGTCGTCGCCGACCTCGGCGTCCGCCATCGCCCGCCGCATCGCCGGCGTCGGCTTCGTGACCGTGTCGGATCGTAAATCAATAGGAGGTCGGTGCATGTTGACGGAGCCCGATTCGAGTTCGTTCCTGATGGCCTCCAAGATCGACTCATTCTATCCAGGCTTTCCGCCGTTGTCAGGAGAGTCGGGGCAACCCACCGCGTGGTGCCGGCAGCGGCCCCTCGCCATCGCCTCACGACAACCATGCCGATGCTCAACGCGAGGAGGGCCCACCAGGGGCGGTCGCCGACCCAGTTGGTATAAGCGCTCCGATAGTTCAAGAGCCTGACTTGCGCCGTCGCGGTCCCTTCGGAGAAGGGAGGGATTCGGGCGATGGTCTTGCCGAGCGGGTCGACGACGGCACTCAGGCCCGTGTTGGTGGCCCGGATCAGGAAGCGCCGGTTCTCGATCGCCCGGAACGCGGCGATCAGGTGATGCTGGTGCGGGGCCAGCGTGCGGCCGAACCAGGAGTCGGACGTGATGTTCACCAGGAGCTCGGCCCCCTGCCGCACCGACTCGCGGGCCAGGGCCGGGACGGTATCCTCGTAGCAGATCAAGCGGCGAGACCTTCAGGGTGTACGCCGTGCCGTCCGGCCGGTGCATCGGGTAGGCGAAGACCACGGCCTTCGTCCCTGCGCTGAAGACCCCGGCCTTGGCGTTCAGCTCTTTGAGTCTCGAGAAATAGGACGCCAGGGGCATGTACTCGCCGAACGGGATGAGCACCCGCTTGAAGTACGGCATCGGCACGTCGCCGTCCGGATAGACCGCGAAGGCGGCATTGAAACGCTCCTCGTTCGGCAGGAACGAATACGAACCGACGAGGAACGCCGAGCCGTTGCCGATCCACGGCAGGATGGGCGGGTAGCCGACCGAGCCGATCGTGGCCGGGATGTAAGCCGGGACCGATCCCTCGGGCCAGACCACCAGGGTGTCGGGATGGGCGACGGCGGTACTCAGATCGAAGATCCGTACCAGGTTCTGCCGGGCGGAGGCGAGGTCGCGCTTCTCGGCCAGTGTGGCATTCCCTTGCACCAGCACAACCTCCTGCGGCACGCCCTGGGACGAGCGGAACGTGCCCATCATCGCGGCTCCGTAAGCCATCGCGAGCCACCGAGAGGACGACGGGGACGAGAAAGGCTTTCCGCCGCTCGCGGAAGACGACGACCCGGACGACGGCCTCCGCAAGCCAGAACATGAGGAACGAGACGGCGATCGCACCGCCGAGTCCGGCGATCTGCACGAACGGCGTGAAGGCGATCTGCGTATGGCCGAAGTGCCACGGGAACAGCCGGGGCATGAGGAGCTCCGACAGCGCGACCGCCGTCGCGGACCGGAGCGCCAGGGCGTCGAACGCCGAATCGAGGTGGTGATGGATCAGGGCGAAGAGCAGGAATTGCAGCGCGCCCGTGACGACGAAGATCGCGAAGACCACCGCCGCGGCCGGAGGCCCGAACCCGCCGAAGACGCGGACCGTCTGGTAGACCCAATGAAAGCCAACGAGGTGGCCGACGAGTCCGGCGCAATAAAGCGGGAGATAAGCCCGCCGGGCACGGACCGCGTACACCAGCAAGAGCGCGGCAATTCCGCCGAGCCAGGCGCTCAAAGCGGTCTCCGGCACGAGCCAGGCCACGGCCAGGACGGCGCCTCCCAGGATTGCGGCGACATAGGCCGGGAGTGCCCGGGTCTCGCCTTCGCGCCGTGGTCCCGTCTGGACCGCGAGCTTCGATCGAATCGATGGCCGATGGCGCGACCGGGCCGGGGAAGCCGTCCCCACGGGCGCGACGAGGGCCGACTGGCCCGGCACAAGCTGCATGGACGACCCCCATCCATGGGCAGGAAGGAAGAACTCGGCGAGACCCGCCGACTCGGCACGGCACAATCCATCCGGCGCGCAGTGGTTCATCCAGGGCGGGCGGCGGAGATCATAGGCCGAAGCCTGTCGGAGGTCAATCTCGGGTCCGAGATGATCCGCTGGACATCCGTCCTCAAAGCGTTGCCACCCACACACCGTTCAGCTATGCTCCTACCTCTCAGGCTGGGCGAGCAATGCCCTTTCTTCCGGAAACATCGGTAACTCGATGACGGTCGTCGAACTCCTCGCTCAGATCGCTCGGCGTGATAACACGCGGTCCGAGGCAACGCTACAGGCGGATATCCGGCAATTGGTCCTGACGGCGCCGCTGTCGCTTTCGGCCGAGGACGTCGTCACCGCGGACCTGGAGACCCCGGTCGGTGTCCGCCGGCGGATCGATATTGAGGTTGGAAGCTGTCTGATCGAGGTCAAGCGGGATCTCTCGGCAGGGAGCGTCCTGCCCGATGCGATCGAGCAGCTAGCCGACTACCTGGCGGCCCGGCAGAAAGAGACCGGCTGCCGATACGTCGGCATCCTCACCGACGGTGCCGACTGGCGGTGCGTCTGTCTGCCCGGCGTGGCGGAGGCAGGCCCGCCGCGCGAGGTTTCGGCCTACAAGCTCTCGCCGACCAGGCCGGACCCTGAGCCGTTTCTGATCTGGCTGGAGGGCGTGCTGGCCACGGCCCGGGACATTCCGGCAACGCCGCAGGAGATCGGGCGGCGGCTGGGGGCGGGTAGCTCGGCTCACGCACTGGACCGCGACACGCTGCTCCAGCTCTTCACACGGCATCGCGACCATCCCGCCGTGCGGATGAAGCGGCGTCTCTGGGCCCGGTTGCTGACGACCGCACTCGGCACCCAGTTTGACGACAGTGACGAACTCTTCGTTGAACATACCTACTTGGTGAATACCGCCGAGATCATCGCCCATGCGCTCGTCGGCTTCGATCTCCAGTCGATCGCGCCGGCGTCGCTGCTGAGCGGCAGCAAGTTCGAGGAGAGCGGCATCTCCGGCGTTGTCGAAGCCGACTTCTTCGACTGGGTCGTTCACGTTCCGGGTGGCGAACCGTTCGTCCGCTCGCTGGCCCGCCGCGTGGGCCGCTTCCGCTGGCAGGAGGTTGGCGGCGACGTCCTCAAGGTGCTCTACGAGTCGGTCATCACGGCGCCGACCCGGAAGCGCCTCGGCGAATATTACACGCCCGACTGGCTCGCCGAGCGGATCGTCTCGACCGCGGTTGATACAGCCGCTGGAAACTCGGGTCCTCGATCCGTCGTGCGGCTCCGGGACCTTCCTGTTCCATGCGGCCCGGCGTTACCTCGCCGCGGCCGAGGACGCGGGCCTATCGCTGAAGTCGTCACTCTCCGGCCTGACGCGGCATGTGCTCGGCATGGACCTGCACCCGGTGGCCGTGACCCTGGCCCGAGTGACCTATCTACTGGCCATCGGCCGCGACCGCCTCACGCACCCGGACCGCGGCGCGATCCAGGTGCCCGTCTATCTGGGCGATGCGGTCCAGTGGAGACGGGAAGCAGACGACCTGTTCTCCGGCGGCAACCTGGTCGTCGAGACCGATGACCGAGAAGCAACTGTTCGAGTCGGAACTTCGCTTCCCGGAAGAGCTGCTCGAAGACCCGGGGCGGTTCAATCAGATCGTCGAGTCGATGACGAAGCTCGCGGGCAGCCGGAAGCCCGGAACCGCCGTGCCGAAGCTGTCGGGGCTCTACCGGCGATTTGCGGTGTCTCCCGCTGCGCAGAAGACGCTGGACGCGACCTTCCGCACCCTCTGCGACCTCCACGACGAGGGCCGTGACCACATCTGGAGCTACTACGTCCGCAACCTGGCCCGGCCGTGGTGGCTCGCCCTGCCGCAAAATCGCGTCGATGTGCTGGTCGGAAATCCGCCCTGGCTGGCCTTCCGGTACATGACCGAGGCGATGCAGAAGGCGTTCCGCGAATACAGCGACGAACGGGGACTGTGGCACGGAGCGAAGGTGGCCACGCATCAGGATCTGTCCGGGCTGTTCCTGGTCCGTGCGGTCGAGCGCTACCTGAGGATCGGCGGCCGGTTCGCCTTTGTCATGCCGAACGCGGCGGTCGACCGCGGACAGTTCCAAGGGCTGCGCACCGGACGTTACAGACGCCCGAATTCGCGGGAATCCTGTGACCATCGCGTTCGACCCCGCCTGGGACCTCCGCCGGATTCGGCCGCACTTCTTCCCCCGCGGCTCGGCCGTGCTGTTCGGCACGCGGGCGAGACGAGCCGAAGCCGCTCCCCACGGAGATCATGGCCTGGTCGGGTCGGGTGCCGGAACAGAACGCGAACTGGGATGCGGTCAAGAGTCGCCTCGTGCAATCGCCGGGGAAGGCTCGGCCGGCGAGCGATGACCCGACGTCGCCCTGGGCGGAGCGCTTTCGACAAGGGGCGACGATCGTTCCGCGGCTCCTCTTCTTCGTGACGCGCCAGGCCGCCGGGCCGCTGGGGAGGGCCGCGGGCAAGGCCGGCGTGCGCTCGCTTCAGCGAAATAACGACAAGAAACCGTGGAAAGATCTGCCGGCCCTGGAAGGTGTCGTCGAGACGGAGTTCATCCGGCCCGTGCTGCTCGGCGAGAGCGTCCTCCCGTTTCGGATCGCGGAAACGTTCGAGGCGGTGATTCCGCGGGACCGGGAAGGGCTCATGGACGGCCAATCCGACCGGCTCGACGCGATACGAGGGCCTCGCTTCTTGGTGGCGTCGGGCGGAGGCGATCTGGGAGCAACATCGCTCCAGCGATCGGCTGACTCTCGTCGAGCAGCTTGACTACCACGGCAAGTTGGAACAGCAATTCCCGATCCAGCCGGAACGTATCGTGTATAATACGTTCGGGGATGCATCTCGTGGCCTCACGGCTCGAACAATCGTCGAGCGGTGATCGAGCACTCGCTCTACTGGGCAACGGCCGCGTCCACGGCCGAGGCTCATTACCTGTGCGCCATCCTGAACTCCGCGACCTTCACCGAGCTCGTGCGGCCGTTCATGAGCTACGGGAAGGACGAGCGGCACTTCGACAAGCATATCTGGCAATTGCCGGTCCCGCTGTACGACCGAACCGACGATCTCCACAGCCGCCTCTCCGCCCGAGGAGCCGAATTGGAGGCGGCCATCGAGAAACTCGAACTTGTTCCCGGGCGGCACTTCGCAGCCGTCCGGCGAGACATCCGCGGGTTCATCGCCGAGAGCGAGGCAGGCCGGGACGTGGAGGCGCTGGTTGAGGAGTTGCTGAGCTGAGACGCGCGGGAAAAAGGGTTCGGTTGAAAACGGGCTCCTGACCCCTTTCCTATCCGTGCCCCCTTTCCTCTCCGCGGGGACAGGCAGGTTCCGGGGACGCCATCGGGTTGCGGGAACCCCCGGAACCCCGCGCTGCGCAAAAGGCTGAAAGAGGATGATTGATCGGACGCTAGCATGTCCGTGTAATGCATGATAGCGCAAGAAGATGCAAGTGTTTTTCTCGGTGCATGACGGAATAAGATCTATGGCGAAGAAGAAATCAGCGGCCCCGAAGGCCGGGGATACTGTGCGCGTCAAAATCCCGCATTCACTCCAGCACGAAGTTCTCATTGAGGCTGGTTACAAATGCGCCAGGCCCGTTTGCCACAACGTGATTGCATTGCAGCTTCATCACATGATTTATGTGAGTGATGGGGGATGCAACGAATCGTCCAATCTGCTTCCGCTTTGCGGTTATTGCCATGACATGCATCATCGCCATGAATTCTCTTCTGAGGCTATCCGGGTATGGAAAGGACTGCTCGTTGCGCTGAATCAAGCCTTCGACCGAAAAAGTATCGACTTGTTGCTACTACTGCATAAGCAATTCTCAGGCACGTTTTATACCGCCGACGGGATGCTGTGGTTCGCAGGCTTGATCGCAGCGGGGCTTGCTACGTTCGGCGCACAACAAGGCGGCGGCTCATCATCGACGGGTGGCGGAGTTCCGAGTGTGCATCAAGTGG
Organism: uncultured Planctomycetota bacterium; assembly: GCA_963779785.1. GTDB lineage: Bacteria > Planctomycetota > Planctomycetia > Isosphaerales > Isosphaeraceae > CAVRFS01. Next base: position 35,497 of record CAWAAW010000042.1, on the reverse strand, counting down.
TGTTAACCGAGAAGGGACGATTGATTGTAGAGGCGTGGCTTTCAGGCGACGAGGCCAAATATCGAGAAGCAATGAGCAAGACGACTTGATTGCTGGTGCGGATGCCTAACGGAGAGGCGCAACAAAAACCCAAGCCGCTACGCCGGTGAAAATGTTCGACGGGACGACGACGACATTTTGCCCGAACTCGACGAATCGGAACGAGCCGTCGAATTTCAGGTCGTCAACCTCGAAGCACTATTGCTAATGAAGTTGACCTCCTATCGACTCATAGACAGAGTTCACATTCGCGACATGATCGGTGTCGGGCTTATTGACGCGACCTGGCCCGCCCGCTTTCCACCCCGGCTCGGTGATCGCTTGCAGCGATTGCTAGATGACCCGAACGGGTGATGCGTCGCGACTTCGGCGGAGATCGGGGCTTGCTCGGTTCCAGCTCCTTGCGCCATTTTGGAAGCTTCGTCGGGCCTTTCGGTCGCCCTGTCGAACTCCACGAGGCGTTCAGTGACCGCTTCAAAGGGCACGTGCGCGCCCTTCATCGCGGATCATGCCTCAAAAACAAGTTGTGCCGATCGTGCCGATCAAGGAGTCGAAAAAAAACGGATTCGTGCAACCGAGTTGTGAAAAACTTTGATATGTAAGATTGTGGGATACTCTATCTCGACGCATCGCGTTTACAGACGTGTACCCAAACCGGATCGCGGTCGACGCGGGTCGTGGTCGGCGACAAGAGATTGCAGACCAGACGTCGGCCCATCGGTCGCGGTCGCCGACGCGAAAATGACCAAAACGAACCCAATTTCAGGTCGCGGCAACTGGGACCGAAATGACGAGCGGTGTGGGGCCAACGAGCAGTCCGGAGATTCAGCCCAGGCCGGTCGATGCGAAAATGACCGAACGAACCCAAATTCACAGACTGTAGCAACGAGCTCGGGCTTTCCACCGAAGGATGGCAAAGCAATACCTCATATAGGACAGGAATGAGCCACGGATGAAACACAGATAAAACACGGATAAGAACTCGAACATCGAACTGGGTCCGTCTTGTCTCTCATCCGTGTTCGATCGGTGTTCAATCCGTGGCTAACAACTGGGCTTTCTTGCTACTGTCTCTTTCGTGCGCGTTCTTTCCGCCATCCTGAAATCCGAGGGCTTGCCTCGATGGGCTATCGTTCGCTGGCGGAATGCGTCCGCGACCTGGAAAGAACGAAACGGCTCGTCGTCATCGACCAGGAGGTCGACCCTTACCTGGAGGTCGCAGCGATCCAGCGCCGGGTTTATCAGGCGGGCGGGCCGGCTCTTCTTTTCCGACGGGCCAAAGGGACGGCGTTCCCGCTCCTGGGCAACCTGTTCGGAACGCTCGAGCGGGCGAAGTATCTGTTTCGCGACACGCTCGAGCCGGTGCGCCGGCTGGTCGAGCTCAAGGTTGATCCGGGCGCGTTGGGTAAGAACCCGTGGCGATATCGCGGCGTGCCGCGGACGCTCTGGCGGTTGCTGCCGCGGCGAGTGAGGACCGGGCCGATCCTGGCTCATCAGATCACTACCGACCGAGCTGCCGCAAATCCAGTGCTGGCCGATGGACGGCGGGCCGTTCATCACTTTGCCCCAGGTCTATACCGAGGATCCGGACCGGCCGGGTCTGGCGCGCTCGAACCTGGGGATGTACCGAGTGCAGCTTGCCGGCAACCAGTACGAGCCGAACCGGGAGGTCGGCCTTCACTACCAGATCCACCGCGGGATCGGAGTCCATCACGCGGCGGCGATCCGTCGGGGTGAGCCGCTCAGGGTCAACATCTTCGTCGGCGGACCGCCCGCCCTGACGGTCGCCGCGGTCATGCCTCTGCCCGAAGGCTTGCCGGAGCTGGCGTTCGCCGGCGCACTGGGAGGCCGTCGCGTCCGGATGGTCGCGCCCGCCGGCGGCCTTCCGATGCCGGCCGAGGCCGACTTCGTCATCCGCGGCTTTATCAACCCTGGAGAGCGCAAGCCCGAGGGACCGTTTGGAGACCACCTCGGCTACTACAGTCTCATGCACGATTTCCCGGTGTTACACGTCGAGAGCGTCTATCACCGCGAGGGTGCCATCTGGCCTTTCACCTCGGTGGGACGTCCGCCCGCAGGAAGACACCACCTTCGGCGAATTGATCCACGAGCTGACCGGGCCGATCATCCCCAGCGTGCTCCCCGGCGTCCATGCCGTTCACGCCGTCGACGCGGCCGGAGTACATCCGCTGCTCCTGGCCATCGCCAGCGAACGTTACGTCCCCGACGCCCGCGTGCGACGGCCCCAGGAGATCCTGACCATCGCCAACGCCTTGCTCGGTCAAGGCCAACTCTCGCTGGCCAAGTACCTCTTGATCGTCGCCCGCGAGGATGACCCGGCGCTCGACATCCACGACATCCCGGCTTTCTTCCGTCACCTTCTCGAGCGGGTCGACTGGACGAACGACCTGCACTTCCAAACGCGAACCACGATCGACACACTCGATTACTCGGGGCATGGCCTGAACCAAGGGTCGAAGGTTGTGATCGCGGCCGCGGGACCGGTGCGACGCGACGCTCCCGACTGAGTTGCCCGCCGGCCTGCGTCTCCCCGACGGCTTTACGCATCCCCGCGTGGTGCTGCCCGGCATCCTGGCCATCCAGGGGCCGGCTTACCGCCTGGAACGCCGATCCCCACGACATCTTCATCTTTCTTCGCTTCTTTGGTCGCGACGACCCGATCCAACGTTTTCCGCTGATCGTCGATCGTGGACGACAGCGAATTCACCGCGCGAAGCGAGCGAAACTTCTTGTGGGTCACCTTCACCCGCTCTGATCCCGCGGCCGACATCTGGGGGATCGGGACGTTCATCCACAAGAAACACTGGGGCTGCACCGGACCTCTTGTCATCGACGCCAGGATCAAGCCGCACCATGCTCCACCCCTGATCGACGACCCCACGATCGAGCGGCGCGTCGACGCGCTGGCCGCTCCGGGCGGTCCGCTGCACGGCATCTATTGACGTCGCAACCAAATTCACAAGACCGCGGTCGCCTCACGATCCACCGATCCTGCTGGTTTTCCTTACGCACATTGTTTCAGGTACAATCCATTCTGCCGACGACCCACACCGCATCGAGAACGATCAAGGAACTTTTCATGCAACGCGAGAGTCGAAGTATTTGCACGCGGCGGCAGTCCCTCCGCGCGTTGGGAAGCGTATGCCTGGGTGCGTCCTTCGCCGGACGGGTGGCCGCCCAATCGGCTGGAGACGATCACCCGGTCCCGATCACCAATCCCAAGGCGATATCGGGCGATCGCGTCGAACCCTGCTGGGATGAGAAGCTCACGATCACAGTCGGTCACAAGGACGCGGACCTGGTCGGAACGACCGGTAAAGTGATCCAGGCGGCGGTCGACACCGTGGCCCAGCGCGGGGGTGGGACGGTCCGCATTTTGGCGGGCACCTATCGGCTTCGTAACGCCGATTTACCTGCCGTCGCGAATCCGGCTCGTTCGGCTGTGGACCCGAGACGATCTTGATCAAGGAGTCTTCCACGGCGACCAAGCTCGCCGCGGACTCCGACTGGTACGACCAGGAGATCACGCTGGCCGACGCTCGCGGGTTCCAGCTCGGCGATGGCATTTGCCTGAGAGCGCGCAACCCGGATACGGGAGGGCCGGTCGTGATCAAGCGAACGCTCGTGGCCCGTTCGGGAAACCGCTTCAAGCTCGACCGGGCGCTGCGGGAGAACCTCTGGCTCAAAGGAGAGCCAACCGCCGCGACCCTCTTCCCCTTGATCTCGGGCGAGAATATCAGCGGCATCGTCATCGAGGACCTCGCTCTCGATGGGAACAAGGAGAACAACGCGAACCTCGACGGCAACTACGCTGGCTGCATCTTTCTTGCAGGATTGCAACGACGTGACGATCCGCAAAGTGATCGCGCGGAACAACAACGGCGACGGCATTAGTTGGCAGATCTGCCATGACGTCCGGGTCGAGAACTGCCACAGCCACGACCATGCCGGGCTGGGCCTGCACCCCGGCTCGGGCTCGCAACGACCGATCATCCGCGAGAATCAGCGTCGAGCGCAACCAGATCGGCATCTTCTTCTGCTGGGGCGTGCGGTTCGGCCTGGCCGAAGCCAACACGGTGGTCGAGGCACGCACCGCCGGGATCTCGATCGGACACCGCGACACCGACAACCTGATCCGCGACAACTCGATCACCAGGAGCGGCAAGGTCGGCATCCTGTTCCGCGACGAGACGCTCGCCTTCGGTCCGCACCGCAACCGCTGCGAGCACAACCGGATCATCGACAGCGGGGCCGATGACGGCGTTGGCATCGACGTGCAAGGCCAGACCGAGGCGGTCACCTTGACCAAAAATGAGGTGCGCGAAACCCGCAAGCCAACGTCCCGGATCGGCATTCGGATCGGCCCCGAGGCTCGCGACATCACACTCGTCGAGAACCAGATCGACGGATATGACGTGGACGTTTCGGATTTGCGGCCGAAAAACACCTAACTCTAATGCCCTGTCCATCGATCGCCTTGCGTCGATTGCGTCAGAATCGCAGAAAAAAGAGCGTCCGGTTCCAGCCTTTTTCGCATCTTATTGATGGAATCGAGCAATGCCGACTGAAGGCGGTCGGGGCATGGAGGCAGCCGGCCCAGGCGTCCTTGTCGAAACTCGATAATCTGAATCAAAACTGCATTTGGTTAAAGATTGTAAAAAATGGTCGACAAGAGCACTGTGTTCCCCCGATACTGATCAGGGTTTGAGCGACATTTCGCGGCGAGAAGGCATCCCGACTGAACCTCGGTTGTGATCCCCGAAATTCGTCGGTCGACACGAGGCGACACACGGTCCGCCGGCCCCCGCGTCCATGAAGGACGCGAAGCATTCCCCCTTCTTACCCGGAGCAGAACATGAAGTTCGAGCGACGGGATCCTCGGGCTCTTTCCCATTGTCAAGAATTGCCGCGCAGGGCCGTCGGCCGTCCCGAGCCCGCCGTCCTGCCCTGGGCATGGAGCGCTGCGAGGAGCGGACCCTGCTTTCGATCGCGCTGGTCAGCGTGAACGCGACGGGAACCGCAGTCCCCAACGGCAACTCCGACTTCGACGCCACGACGGTCGACGAGCCAAGACTACGACTACAACCTCGACCCAGTCAAACCCGGGGACCTGAGCGCCGACGGAACGAAGCTGGTGTTCGTCAGCGACGTGAACGACCTGGTCGGCTAACCCCGATGGACACGCAACCAAGGGACCGCCGTATTCGTCCGCGACACGACGACCGGGCAGACGTCGCTCGTCAGCGCGACTCCCGACGGCCAGCCCGGCAACGGCGACTCGTTCGATCCCGTGATCAGCCCCAACGGCCAGTACGTCGCTTTCGTCAGCCTGGCCACGAACTTGACGGCCGTCGCCGGCCAGACGTCTCAACGTTCCCAACCCGCCGGGCGGTTGGTGACCTCTACGTCCGCGACCTCCAGACAGGGACGACGACGCTTCTTGACCAGACGCCGAGCGGGCAGGCGTCGGACGGATTCAGCACCGGTCAGTTCGTCTTCAGTCCGGACAGTACGCACGCTCGCCTGGATCGATACCTCGGACAACTTGACGACCGCGACGCTCGATCCCCTCTCCCGACCGAACAGCGCCGGGGAATCGCCGACTTACGTCTACGTCCGCGACTTGGCGGCTCAGACCACGTCACTGGTGAGTGTTTCGACCACTGGCCAAGCCTCCGGCAACATTACCCTGAGCAACACGACGGACCTGGTTTTCAGTCCGGACAGCCAGTCGCTCGTCTTCGGCAGCACGGCGACCGACCTGACGGCTAACCTCCCTGACAACTCGGCAAACCTCTCAGGCACCCTCGGGTGGCTGGTAGGGGAATCCAACCCCGAAAACCTCTTCCTCCGCAACCTGGCAGCCGGGACGACGACCCTGCTCAGCGTGACCACGAGCGGTCAGCTTCCCGTGCAGGGCGTCAGCTTCGGCGCCGTCTTCAGCCCGGACGGCAAATCCGTGGCGTTCACCAGCGCTGTGACCGACCTGACCGCCAACGGTACCGATTTCACGCCGGTAACCGGCCTCGGTTCCGACGTTTCTGCCGAACAACATCTTCATCCGAGACCTCACCACGGCCACGACCACGCTGGTTACGGCAACGCCGAGCGGTCTGCAGTCCGACGGCCTTGCCGGCGAGCCCGTCTTCAGTCCCGACGGCAGCGAGCTGGCCTTCACCAGCAGCGCCACCGATCTCACGAGCAACCCTGTCGACCCCACTCCCCCACCGGGCGGCACGCAACCCGTCAGTGGGTTTCCCTTTAACGGCAACAACGTTTTCGTTCGCGATCTTGCGGCGGGGACGACCAAGCTCATCACTGTCACGCCGAGCGGCATGCTGTCGAGCGGCGCGGCCAGCCAGATTGTTTTCAGCCCGGACGGCCATTACCTGGCTTACACCACGAACGCCAGCGACCTGACGAAGAACTCCTTCGAAACCAGCCCCCCTTCAATACCCGGAACCTCCTCGAACGCCCCGGATTCCGGCGTGTTTGGGATCAGCAACGTCTTCGTCACGAATCTGGGGACGGGCACGACCACGCTCGCCTCGGCGACCACCAACGGCCAGCTCTCGAACGCGATCGCCAGCGGATTGATGTTCAGCCCTGACAGCGGGTCGCTGTTCTTTTCGAGCGACGCGATCGACCTGACGAGTAATCCACCCGACACGACCGCGGCGAGTCCTTCCGGTCAAAGTTCCGCCATCAACAACCTCTTTGTGTATAACCTGTCGGCGGGAACGACATCGTTGATCTCGGCCACGACCAGCGGCCAGCTCTCGGACTCGACCGCCTCGTCCGGCGGCATGTCCCCGAACTCCCCCATTACCGCATTTCTCTCGCCAGACGGGCAGACGCTCTATTTCGACAGCGACGCGGCAAACTTGACGGCCGGCGACTCCAATCCCAATCAGTCGACCCAGATCTTCGCGGCCTCGGCACCATTCACGGTCGCGAACCAGATCCAGTTCCAGTCGTGGCAGTCCTCGGCCAAGGAGTCCGACGGCTCGGTGGTCGTCACGGTCGATCGTTCCGGCCCGGCGACAACGGCCGCCTCGGTGAATTACGCGCGTCGAGAACGGGACCGCCATGGCCGGCACCGACTTCAAAGCCGACCTCCGGCACCGCTGAACTTCGCCGCCGGCCAGACCATCCCAGACCTTCACCGTGCCACCTGATGCCCGGCCGACCTATTTCAACGGCACGCGGTCGGCCGACCTGGTCCTGTCGAATCCCCAAGGGGCGAGCCTGGGCTACCCATCGGCCACGCTCGACCTGACCGCCAACCCGCCGACGCCGATTTCGCCGGTCACGACTTCGCCGGTCACGATGCCCACAAGCCCGCGCCAAGCCAGGCCCCACCGTCGTGAGTGTAACCCCCCTGAAGAGTCGGCGGGACAAAACCAGCCTGGTCATCACCTTCAATCGAGGCGCTCGACCCAGCCTCGGCCCAGAACGCGACCAACTACCAGGTGAGCCTCCCGGGGCGCACTCACCACGGTCCCTCTCGACAAAAGACCACCACGGGTCCTCGACGGCCTGTTGGCATCAGCGCGGTCAGCTACAACTCGGCCGACCATGAAGTCACCTTGACCCTGCGGAACAAGTTGCGCCACGGGCAGGCGTATGAACTTGAGATCAACGGAACCGGAACTGTCGACCTGAAAGAAGGCATTAAAACTTGAAGGGACAACCCATGACGGTTTTCAGGAAGACTGAGGAAGAACCTCGAGCTCGCCGGGCGGACTTTCAAAAGTCCAAACCGAGCCGGGTATTCCGGGCGGATGCGTTGGAGTCGCAACGACTCGAGATGCGTACGCTGCTGACCGTGACCGCCACGAGCTTTCCGATCCCCTTGGTCGAGATCGTGCAGCCCGAGGGAATCACGACGGGACCGGACGGAAACTTGTGGTTCACGGAGAGCGGGGCCGGCCGAATCGGCCGCATGACGTCCTCGGGAACATTGACCGAGTTCGACCTGCCCTCAGTGCCTCCACCGGCCGGATCGCCAGCGGGGACACCCGATACTCAAGTTACTCCCGAGGCGATCACGGCGGGACCAGACGGCGCGCTCTGGTTCACGACCGCCAACTCAGAAATCGGGCGGATCGAAACTGATGGCACGATCACGATGTTTCCGGTGGACGGCCTAACATCAATGGCAAGCGGCCCCGGTGGCCCGACAACGAATCCATCCGATATCACGGTGGGATCGGACGGGGCACTCTGGTTCACGGGCGTGGCCGGCAAGGTGGGCCGGATCACCACCGCGGGCGTGGTCACCGAGTTCTCCGTTCCGAGTATCCCGCCAGCCGCAGGATCTTCGCCCGGAACGCCGAGCACCCCAGCGACGCTGACAGCCATCACGGCAGGACCCGACGGAGCCCTCTGGTTCACGGGGGAACCCGGCGAGGTGGGCCGGATCACCACGGCAGGCGTAGTAACCGAGTTCCCGGTGCCGGATAACCCTCCGCCGTCCGGATCGCCCGCTGGAACCGCAGGCAGCCCGGCAATACTGCAATCGATTGCGGCTGGGCCCGACGGTGCGCTCTGGTTCACCGGCCAGAGCGACCAAGTGGGGCGGATTACGACCGCGGGCGTGGTCACCGAGTTCTCCGTGCCCGATGCGCCTCCGCTGCAAGGTCCCACCCCGGCGACGTTACTCTCCGACCCAAGCATCCAGACCATCGTCGCAGGCCCGGACGGGAATCTCTGGTTTACCACGAGCTCAAATCTCACTTCGACCTCGACCACGGGCTCGAATCTCGTCGGGGGAAATCCCGCCATTGGCCGTCTCACGCCCACGGGCGTCTTCACGTTCTTCAATGTTCCCGGCTTCTTTAATTCGCTGGCAGACCTGACGTTGGGACCGAACGGCAACCTGTGGTTCACCGAGCAGGAGGATGGTTCAAATGGCGGGCGAACAGCCCGCCATAGGCGAGATTACGCCTGATGGGGTCACGACGCTCCACACAATCCTGGAAACGACGCTCGAACCCAGCGACGGCGTGCCCGCTGATCCGCAGGCGATCACAACAGGCCCGGATGGTGCGCTCTGGTTCACCGACGGCGGCGATATCGGTCGAATCACGACTGATGGAGCGATTCAACAATTTCCCCTGACAATTCTTGGAGCGACGGCGGATCTAATCACGACGAGCGCGGACGGGACGCTCTGGTTCACTCAGTCGGCAATCAGCCCGTACGATGACTCCGTCCTGTCCGTGGCGATTGGTCGGATCACGACTCAGCGGCGCGATCACCAACTATACCCTGCCGGATGGGACAACCGTCGTGGGAATCACGGTGGATCGTCACGGCAACCTCTGGTTCGCCGACAACTTCACCGACCCGAATTCGTATGCAACAAAGGAAGCCATCGGCCGAATCACCCCGCAAGGCAGGATCCGGATGTTCGCCGTCCCGTTTCCGAAGGACGCTCAAAGCCCGGAACTGGACGCGATCGCCACCGGCCCCGATGGCAACGTCTATTTCACGGCCGACTATCGGGGCCAAAACAACAACAAAGATCATTCATTCTTCGGCCAGATCACGGCCCGGGGTCATATCCGGCTGACCGCACTATCGGTGTCTACGTCGTCGTCAACGTACCCCAGTGACGGGTCCTATGCCGACGACGTCACTAGCCTGATCTCGGGTCCGAATGGGAAGCTCTGGTTCGCGAGTGAGACCGGAAAAACGCCCGGTATCGCCCGGATTTCGACCAGCGGAAAGTTGGGACAATTCGTCCCGGTCGACATCTACTCAAACCTCACCAATGGGTCAAACGGACAGGTCTGGTTGTTCGGTTCGGAAAATATGTCGAGCAACACCTTGGCGACGGTCACGCGTTCCGGAATCGTCGCGACACGAGACCTGCCCAGCCCGAACAACACGCTACTCCAGCTATTCTGACGTGACGACCGTGACGAAGGGCCCGGACGGAAACCTCTGGGGCCTGAGTGGCGACAGCATCGTGCGATTCACGGGTCTGGACACTCCAGCCGGGAGGCCTCGACGACCGTGACCGCCCTAAGCATGCGCCGGACTACGTCGCGGCTGGTGTGGCAGGCGAAGCATTCGCTTGGACGAATGTTACTAAGTCCTCGCACCCGACATTCTCGGGAGTGGCCAGGCCTGGGGCCGAGGTGACGCTTGCGGGCCAGAAGCAAGGGGAAATTCAGCCGGTCTTGATCGGAAAAGTGAAAGCCAGCAAAAGCGACGGGTCGTGGACGCTGAAAAGTCACGTCAAGTTGAGCGCCGGGACCTATGCGGTGACCGCGACCCAATCGGGAGACACCAGCCCGCCGAGCGTGCTGTACTCGCTAGAGCCGGACTCGTCCGGCAATCCATCGAACGCCCTCGTGATTAAGAGTTCACGACCAAAGAACGCGGATTTGCGCAGGCCGGAAAGATGATTAAATGGCTCTCCGGGGAATCGTGTGGGTAACGAACCGGCGTTGTTTGGTTGACCGGACGGCTGGCCGGCGAGCCTGAAACATAGTTTCAAGTACGAATTCCACAAGAATGGCAGTGGATGGCGGTCGGTGGCAGCTTTTTGCGAGGCCTTTTGTGCCATCTCGCTCGGCCCGGAGCGGCGGCTTTTTTCGGATGGGCCGAGCTGAAATCGCCAGAGCGCAAACCGCTCGCATTCCGAGCCTTGTGTCGGTTGATTCCGTCTGTGACTAACCAATCTCCGGCCGTGGATCGAGGGTGTCCAATCGCCGCTTTTCACCGTGACAAGCACGCGTCGAAGGCGCGTACCTGCCAAGGCCAGGGGTCCAATCGTCTCTTTCGCGACGTAAAGTCGATTTGCAGCAGGCTTTTCAATCCATCCACCTTGCCGCGACGGCGAGAGGTCGGCGGTCGGCCGGGTAAGGGCGGACCGCCGCGGCGCCGCGCCAAACAACGAGGAGGTGCCAATCGGGCCGACCGGTGCGGTCAGAGCAGAATTGGCATCAGGACACCTGGTGCGCACCCTCAGCGCAATCGGTCCCTATCTATTACAATGGTGCGTTTTCAAAATATCGTACATGCACCTACGCCGTCAGGGGAAGCAAACTCCATCGGAACATCTTGTCCAGAATGGATTTAAAATTTTCCGAAGATTCCATAAATAATACCGTTGCGCACGGCAAGGCATGAAGCAGCGTCCGTTTGTCAGGCAGCTTTTTTCCCAACGGGTCGAGCGGCGAATCGGGGCAGGGGGACGATCGGGATCGTCCGGACAAGCGTGTATGAATGTTCATACGCTCTGATCTGGGGAGCTGTGACGGATTCGTGGGCGGTCTATCCAGTCGCCAACGCAAACCGCGACCCAGGTAGAGGCTCGCAGCCAGTCGGTAATGCCCGACTCATCGCACCGCGCCCGGTACCAGTGCCTCGGCGCATGCGAAGGGCATCCGCCGCTGATGCGGGCTGTTTTGAGCATCCGGTAAGGCGCTTACGCAGAACTAACCGGAGGAGCCGCCGGTCCGCTGCAGCAGCTTGTTCAGCCTACTTGGTCCTCAATTCGACTCCCGACTCCTTTTCTCCCGACTTGTCCTTCTTCTCCCTCTTCCCGTTGATATCAAATTCCTGCTTCTGGCCCCCGAATTCCGCCGCGCCTTTCCCCTTGAGCTTGTCCCCGTCAATCGTCAGCGTGTACTCGACGGTGATCTCGTTATCCATGAACTTCCGCACGGCGGAGAACGTCAGAGTACCGTCCTTCAGCTTCAGGTCCTTGAGCTTCGCTCTCCTTCTGGTCCGGCCAGCTCATCGTCCCGGCGAGTTTGTCCCCGTCCTTCTTGATCGTCAAGGTGGACGTCCGCTTCTGCCCGCCGATCTCATATTCGCACTTCCACGTCCCGACCGGTTCTACCTTGTCGTCCGCCGCGCCCGCGAGGCCGCAGACCCCGAGTACCAACGCCATTGAGAGGATCGCCTTCATGATCGCCTCCGAGAAATGGCGGAAGGGAAGCGGTCTAACGCAGACCGCCACCAGCCGCTGACAGCGATTCTATGGATGCCGCGACCGTTGGTCAGGCCACAGTAATCTCGACTCGCTCTGCCATCAAGGAACCTCCGAGGACGAACCACGCGGTCACTCGCTCTTGCCCGGCTTCGTCGGCATCGGGAAGCGTTTTTGAATCCACGCCTGCCACAGCGGCGTTTCGCGGGCGACGGTTCCGGCCGCCTGATCGCCGTAGAGGTAGAAGCTGAACGTCGCCATGACCGAGCCGCCGAAGTTGACGGTGCCCAGGGCGGCGGTGCCGGGCCCCGGCTTGTCGAGCCGCAGCAGGGCGTTGCACGGACTCTGGCTGACGTGCTCCACCACGCCGCCAAGCGCCGGGACGCCTGCCGGAGCGGCCCAACGCTGCCCGGCACCCACGCCGTTCAGCCCCAGTGCCGCGGTCAGCGTCGCCCAGGCCTCCGCTTCGGTTCCCGCGACGGGAGCCATGAACTGCATGATCGCGGAGCGCTGGCCGCGGAAGTGCGTGAGATAGATCCGCAGGATGCGGAAGAAGCCGGGCCAGCCCGATTCGGTGCCGTCAGTTGGTTGTCCCAGTCGTCCGTGCTGGCGAAGAGGCTGTGCACCACGCGGACGACGCAGACGCCGCCCGCCCGCGCTTCGACGCTCCACTCGGTCGCGATCGGCGGCGAGCCCGGGACCCAGCCGTCGGCCTCCTTGGCGAACATCCGGGGCGGATCCCAGGCCGTCACCACGGAGCGGGACTCCATGCCCGGGCCGAAGTTCAACTTCACCGCGACGGGCTTCCCGTCGCGCTCCTCGAACTCAGCCGGCACGAACCAGGACGAAATACCCGGCCCGGTGGCGATGGCCTGCCAGACTTCCTCCGGCGTGCCGGGGACCTCGACTTCGACCTGCACGGAACGGCGTCCGGAGGCTTCTTTCTTCACGCTCATGATGGCTCCTTGGGATCGGATTTCTGCGGCAAAGGGTGCGCCACGACCACCAGGCGATGCGCGCGGCCGCCGGGGGCGGATTCATCGTGATACTTCGAAACGAGTTTCGTGATGGCCTCGGTGAGTTCGCTGCTGAAAGCCGCCCGGTCCGTCGCCGACCGGAAGCGAACCTCGGTATCCACCGCCAGGGTCGCCAGGCGTTTGCCCGCCTCTTTTGCACGACGAACGAGGTCACCCACCTCGCGGACGACCCGTGCGCCCAGGGCGATGAGATAGCTCGCGGACAGCCGATCGACTTCCCGACTCGGATCAACGGCGACCGGGCCCAAGGCGCTCGGCGAAACGACGTAGGAAGCAGCCGTCGCAACGAGCAGCCGTTCCGTCAGCCCGCCCCACTTGCGTTCCTGGGCCAGCCGCACCAGCCCGTGCGCCTCCAGCGCGTGCAGATGGTAGTTGACCTTCTGCCGAGCCAAGCCGACCCGCGTGGCCAACGTCGCCGCCGAGGCGGGCGCGACTAGCTCGGAGAGGAGTCGACTCCGCACGGGCTCCAAGGCCACTGTTGCCGCCGCCGGATCATCGATGACTTGGATGTCGAGCATGAGGCGAGAATACCATTGACAACTATAATTGTCAAGCGTGGATCAAGGCTTTTTCTGCCGGATTCGCGGAGTCGATGGCGAGCCGCAGAATTGTGAAGTTGCGGCGAGGTCTCCTCCTCTGGCCGCTGGTCGGACCGACGCGCGAACGGCCCGGCGTGCGTCGTGAGCAGCGACTGCATCCAACGTCCCAGGTCGCCATCATGATGGGGCCTCAGTACCAGGTGGAAGTGGTTGGGCATGAGGCAATAGCCGAGCAGGTCCACCGGCAAGCGAGCGCGTCGATCATCGCCTCGACGAAGGCGTCGTAATCGCCGGGCTTGTGGAAGACAGCCTCGCGGCGGTTGCCCCGATTGAGGGCGTCGTACAGCATGCTACCGACCGAGGCGTGAGCGGTTCGCGGCATGTCATCACGAGAGTCGACGAGGTGGCTGCTGTCAATAAAGGCGTATGTGCCAGGTTTTCCTCCACCATGGTCAATTCGCCGCCTAGCGGCCGCCTGTGTCCCTCTCATCGATAGTCCAGGCGATACATACTTCTCGCTGGGACTTCACGGCGGTCCTACGGAACTCAACGAACAGCCGCCGACGGGTCAATTCGAAGTACATCTGCGTCGGTGAATGTCGGGAACCGGCCTCTGGGAAACGTGGCGAATCGCTCGACCTTGACGTGGGCACCCAAGGGTGGAACCGCACTCGTCATGGCCTGCAACCGGGCTGCGTCGGCGGGTTTCCGGATGTCGTAGAATAGGCGCATTTCAGCGGCACTCATCGTTCCGTCCGGGCTTCTGTAGTTCGTGATCGTGACCAGCCTCCACGGCGACTGGAACCAGTAACGCCACCATGGAGGGACGATGGTGAGGAGTAGCCCTAGAACGGCTACGGCGATCATCATCCTTCTGATCGTGAACCGTATGCGGAGCAGGCCCATAAATGGTCCTTCGGCCAATTCTGACCTCTGGATCACGGCTTGCGCTTGGTTGCAGGGTCCGAGCCCGGAATGGAAACTCTCAACAAATGATCAGGCTTTGCGCCCAAAGGGGTCGGGGGGGCTTCCGAAGATGTGGTCCCCGCCGGCGATCCCGTCCTATCCAGCCAGCCAAACACCAGCCCAATCAGCCCACCGATCAACTCGATGACCAGCACGAGGCATTGTATGAAGAATTCCACCAACGCGACCAGTAGGTCCACCATCGCCCCTCCGAATGCTAGAGGCCATCGAACGCCACGTATCAACTATAACCCAATCGTCAAAGTTGCGGTGGCGGAGCCGGATCGGGGGCGATCGGCAACCAAGGCTGGGTCGCGGCCCGCTCATATTTCCATTTCATGGTGTGGTGAAACTCGCACAGCCGCCGATAACTGATGCTCCGTTGGGCGTACTTAGGGTCGGACGTCCGACCGCGCCGAGAGACAGCTTCCGACTCAAGCGCGTTCAGGCTAGGGATCTCCGTCTTGGCTTGGTAATCCCTGGCCCCACCCGGGTAGGCCAACGAAAGCTTCGCCATCCGCCGCCGCGTTGCTTCAACCGACAGGGCGAGGGCAGCGACCATCACCAGGACCATCATTAAGCGGATCGTGAGCCTTTGGACGTCGATTCTTGCTTGCGGTCGGTGCGTTCAAAAGAAACGGATGACGTGGATCGGCCCGCACGGCCCGAACAGGGTGAGCTTGCGATACTTCTTATTCGTGCCGCGCTGGGAATAGACTTGAAATCAAACATGGCTTTGTGAGGTTTCTGAAGACAGGGAGTTGACACTCACCGCTCGCCTCGATCGCTTGGATGAAGTGGCGAGCGGGGAGTGTCAACTCCCTGTCCTTTGATGGTCAACCCCGGTCTCCTTTGACCAACGTCAGCCCACCGTTCCACCTCCTGCGAATCATCTCCTCGGCGTGAAAGGATAGGCAACGGAGAGCCCTCTCGTCCCCGACACGTCGAGTTCAGCCGATCCCAACCGGGATCACACGGGGTTGGTGACAACGTGGACCGGACTGAAGGGCCCGATCAGGCTGAGCTTGCAATGCCTGCCTCTTGCGGGTTGATGAAACGATGCGATGCCTGTGCTTGAGATAGTGGGAATCGGTGGGGATGATGGGGTGGGGCACTGGTGAAGCTGGCTCGACGACTGCCGTTTCAAGCGTTAGGGTACTTCAAGCAGACTGATCGCGTTCGGGGTTTTCATGAATCGGGGCGTTGCAAGCCTGTGATTTTCGATTTCATTCGATACCGTCGCGCGCGTTCACGATGGCGGCCCTCCCCGGCGGTTGTCATGCTCGTGCTCTGGGGCCTGTTCATTATCTACGGCACGACGCTGCCGTTTGACTTCTCCGCATCCGGCGAGCAGGTTCGGGAGAGGCTGCAAAGTCTGGCGGCGTACCCGTGGCATTTCGGGTCAAAAACCGATGTGGTCAGTAACGTGCTGTTGTTCATGCCGTGGGGTTTCCTACTGGCCATCTGGCGAGCTCGCCGCGGGACAAGCTTCGTCGCAGCCCTGATCCTGGCTCTGCTCAGTGCGGCGTTGTTGAGCGCGTCCGTGGAGCTCGCCCAATTGTTTTGCCCTAGCCGGGTAACGTCGTTCGTGGACCTGGCGACCAACACGTTCGGCTCGATGCTGGGGATGATTATCGGATGGCCATTGGCTCTTCGGGTCTGGCCGAAGCTGTCGATCCGGCTTCGCCAGATCGTAGGCTCTCGCCCCCTCGCTGCATGCGCCCTGGCGACCGCGGGGGCTCTGGTTTTCGCAGGCCTGTCTCCCTTTGACGTCAGCCTGGATGTTGGCGACCTGAAGGCCGCGGTCGCGAAGGCGCGGCCAATTCCGTTTGGACCGCCGTTGAGGGGGTCCGCGCCGCCCGCAAAACCTTGGTCGTGGGCCGGCGAGCTGCTGAGCTGGACCCTCGTCGGAGGGTTGTTCACATTGGCGGCTCGGGAATCGGGCTGGTACGGCGGCCAGGCGATCGGCTGGGCCGTCGCGCTAAGCGGGGGGGTGGGCTTGGCAATCGAGGCGCTTCAGATCATGATCCCAAGCCGGGAAATCGACATGACTTCGGTGATGCTGGCACTCCTCGGCTCGGCCGCTGGCGCGATCGTCGTCGAGCGTTCAGCGTCCAGGTCCGCGCGGCGATTTGTCCGGCCGTCCCTGTTGATCTGGGGCACAATCGTCGCCCTGGCAGCGTGGACTCCGCCGAGCTTCGCCTGGCCACAGCCTCCATTCGTACGCGCCGAATGGTTCGTACCGTTCTGGTCGTATTATGTCCATACGAACGTCGGTGCCCTCGCCGACCTGTTTGGACAGGTGCTGGCCTTCGTGCCGCTCGGAGTACTCCTGGCCGTGCGCGTCGTCGTCGGTTACCCGAGCCGGCCTGATCGGACTGGGCTGCGGGTTCGTGCTGGAATTTGGGCAGATCTTCCTCCCGGACCGGACTGCCGAACTCACAGACGTGCTCACGGCGGCTTTTGGCGCGGGGCTAGGCACGGCGCTCTGGAGGTGGGGGGAATCGCTCCGCAGATCCGCCCAGGGGAACGCGCGGTATCGCGTGGGCCCGCGAGCCGGCCAGGTGGGCTGAGCGCCGGGTGACGGTGTAATGAGGACGACGACATCCATGAACGTCGTAAGCAGTTGAATGAAGTCGGCAAACAAGCGACGGACTTGCAGAACGAGTTCAACGGCAAGCTGGATAAGTTATTAAACAAGACTGCATCGATCGAATGTCGACGTACAAATTGGCGACGTTTATATTTTGGACCATCGACGGTGCGGCGCTTATGAGAAGATCTTTGGAATTCGCCGGCCCGTTCGGCGATACGATCCGCATCGTTGCACCTCCTTCCGATGCGTAAAGCTTGGAAGGCGCGAACCAATTCTTCAACGGCAGCGACGGTCAAGACGGTGGGCTCGGGGCGGGTTCGGTCGAGAGATTGGCACTGGTCAGAGGGACGTAGTCGATCCGGCCAGAACGGATTTCGACCTGGCAGTGACGGATGTGTCCTCGCAGAAAAGCGGATCCCATCAGCTTCAGAGTTCTGCCGTAGAGAGGATGACAGGGAAAGGAAAGGGCGCGTAGCGGCCCGGTCGCGATTTAATGAGCTGGGAACGGCGCCAGCCAGATTGGTGGCTGCTCATCGACCTCTGGGTAGGGTCCCGATAGGTATGGCGAGCAAACACCGGGAAGGAGCTGGACGTCGAAGATTTCCTCGATGCCAGTGTGGAATTGCAGGAGCCCAATCGTTCGTCCGGCGGCGAGGTCCACGATCGCTACTCCGCATTTCAAACGATCTCGATCGACGGCGATCGGCACGCCGTCGAAGGTCGCGCTTTCACGCACCTTGGACAGACCCACGAACGCCGTTGACTCGTGGAAAGCCAGTCCGCGAGTGTAGCCCGGCAGCTCGACCACCGTTTCGATCGATCCATTTTGGACGTCGACCCGCACAAGCCGCCCTTTCCCGAGTCGAGCAGCCAGACGTGTCCACCATGGATCCGGGGCGAGTGAGGCATGGCCAGTCCATGCGCCACCACTTCGCCGGAGTCCACGTCGATCAGGCAGCCGCCCGTGACCTTGGAAGGACGCCAGCCGCCCGCGCTGTCGGTGGTCCCGAACACGGTGACGTATCTCGGCTTGCCTTCGGCCATGGCCAGGGCATTGAGGTGGCACCTGTCCTCGGCGGCGTACTGGGAAATGAAACGGGGCCGCCACCGCGGTACAAAGCTATGCTCGTCGTCCAGGGTGCAGAGACATGAGAAAAGCGTGTTGACCACCCATAGCTCATCCTCTGACCAGGCCAGCTCGTGACTGTTGATTGCGCCGGTGTACAGCGCCGCTCGTGTGAGGTAGCACGCGTCGTGCGTTCCCGGGGGATCGAGCTGGGGTGCGATGGTGGGCGCGTCGCGGAGGATCCAAACGAGCGAACGAGCGCCGACCGCGAGTCGTCCGGGCGCGACGGCAACGCCCATGGCCCTCTCGAAATTATGACAGCTCATTCGGATGTCGAGCTCATCCGTCGATAACCCGTGACTGACAACAACGACTTTCCCCGCCTGGTACGTCGAGACTAGCAGAGACGCCCCAAGGCGCTTGAGGATCGGCGCCCAGTTCAACGTGTATTCGTGCTCAACGCTCCGCGGATCGCCCAGGGTCGCCGCGCCTTCGTGAACGACTACCTCGGCAGGCTGTTCCATCGTACTACCAAATCGTTCTTCACGGTACGAAGTACCGAGCCATCATCCCCATATTCGCGACAGCGATGGAGGGAGACTACCGGAGGCTGACGTCATGCCCAAGAACTGACGGATGCGTCGACGCTCGGGCTGGACTGTCGTTCGGAATGGCCGTCGAGATAAGTCGCGTAGACCCAGGCGATGAACTCGTTGCCCATGAGGTCGCCCGTGCGCCAGGGGTCTTTGGAATCATCCTCCCAGATCCACAGGAGCCGCGACGGATCGGCCGATCTCCTGGAACAGTCGTCGAGCTTGCCAAGGTAGGAGGCGAATCCCGAGAGCAATGGGGCTGCCAGCTCGGACCAAGTTCGTGGATCTCGTCCTTCAGGGCTCTCCGCCGCCCTCCAGAGGCTATCCAGGCTGACCTGGTCGCCCCCGAAAATCTCGACCTGTTGCTTGAGTGCCAGCCTGGCCCATCCGATTGTCTTGATTCTCATCGTCTTGATCCCAACACCGTTGAATAATCTCGTTCTACTACTCCAAATCAAACACGCTGTGCCGGCTCGTGGAAGACCTTGAGATCCTTGGGAGACACGAACAGTGATTCGCCGACCCGCGGCTCGAGCTCGGCGTGACGCTCCCGGCTGAGCTCAACCCGCACGTCGGTGCCGTCGTCGAGCTCGACGTCAAGCCGGACGAGCGCACCCAGCGGAATGACTCGCACGATCCGGGCCGGCCAGGCGGGCCGGCCATTGCGCTCGTGTGACAAGTCTAGGTCATGAGGACGGACGTAGATCGAGACCGGGACGTCGTGCCCGTCAATCCGAGTCGGCACGTAGGCTCCGTCGCCGAGCACGGCCATGCCGGAGGCACTCTGGCCGCGGAGCACGTTGACCGCGCCCAGGAACCCGGTCACGAACGGGGTCGCCGGCCGCTCGTACAACTCCTGCGGCGGTCCCATCTGTTCGATCCGGCCCCGATTGAGCACGACCACTTGGTCGGCCACCTCGAAAGCCTCCTGCTGGTCGTGGGTCACGAACAAGCTGGTCACGTGGACCTCGTCATGAAGACGGCGGAGCCAGGTGCGCAGCTCGTCACGGACCTTCGCGTCCAGCGCACCGAACGGCTCGTCGAGCAGTAAGACCTTGGGACGAGGCGCCAGCGCTCGCGCCAGGGCCACCCGCTGGCGCTGGCCTCCCGAGAGTTGCGAGGGATATCGCCCGGCGTATCCGGTGAGCTGAACCAGGTTCAAGAGCTCGTCCACCCGCGCACGAATCTCCGGCTTGGGGAGCTTCCGCACCTTGAGGCCGAACGCGATGTTATCCCGGACCGTCATATGGCGGAAGAGCGCATAGTGCTGGAACACGAATCCGACCCCGCGGCGCTGGATCGGCACCGCAGTGGCGTCCTCGCCAGTCAACGCGACCGAGCCCGATTCGGTCGTCTCCAACCCGGCGATAATCCGCAGGATCGTGCTCTTGCCCGAACCCGAAGGCCCCAGCAAGGCCACCAGTTGACCGGTGGGAACGTCGAATGAGACGTCGTCCACCGCCTGAAACTTCCCATACCGCTTCGAGAGATGACGCACGGCGATGCCCACGGATGTCTCCTTCTGAGTACTCGTCTGTCGCTAATCCGGGCGGAAGACGGCCCGTCGGTCGCCGTTCGTTCCGGCCGGGTCAGCCTGATTCGGTCCGGGTCGTTGTCTGGTCATGACCGCTTGCCCTCGTGTGCATCCAAGCGTTTGCGGATCGCATCCATGCCCACGAGCAACACAAACGACAACGCTGCCAGCACCAGGCTGGCGGCATAAGCCCCTTCGGTATGGAAGCTCTCGATCCCGTCGTGGACGTATAACGTCGTTGTCCGGATATCAATCAAGTTGCCCGAAACGACGAGAACCGCGCCGAATTCGCCGAGCGAACGGGCGACGGTCAGCGTCACGCCGTAGGCGACTCCCCAACGGATTGAGGGGAGCGTCACGCTCCAGAAGGTCCGCCAACGCCCGGCCCCCAGCGTGTAGGCCGCCTGTTCGTGCTCCTCGCCCAGCTCGCGCAATACGGGAACCAGCTCGCGGACCACGAACGGGACCGTCACGAACAGAGTCGCCAGGATCATGCCGGGAATCGCGTAGATGATGCGAACCCCTGAGGACTGCAAGCCACGACCCAGCCAGCTCTCTGGTCCATACAGCAGAATCAACATCAAGCCGGCCACCACCGGCGATACCGCGAACGGCAAGTCGACAACGCCGTCCAGGAGCGCCCGGCCCCAGAACCGCTGCCGAACCAACACAAGCGCCACGGCAATCCCAAAGATCGTGTTGACCAGCGTAGCCAAGGCGGTGATTGCCGCGACAGGCCGAACGCCCGGCGAACCTCGGGCGTCGCCAGCGTCTCGAAGAACGGCCGCCAACCGCCGGCGAAGACCTGGCGCACCAGTGCCATTCCCGGCACCAAGATCAGAACAGCGAACCAGCGCCAGGACCGCGCTAATCAAGATCCAGCGGCCGATCGGCCACGAGCGACTGGCCGGCATGGACACCGCGGCGGGGCGGATCCTTCGCTCGCTCAGGTCAGTGGCCATGCCCACCTCCCCACCGTCGCTGAACCCAGTTCAGACAGACCAGGATCAGAAGCGAGCTTGCCAACAGGACCGCCGAGACCACCATCGCCCCGTGCCGGTTTCCCCCTTCGATCTCACCGAAGATGTAGAGCGGCGCCGTCTTGGTGGCCAGCGACTGATTGCCGGCCACCATCACCACACTGCCGAATTCACCGAGCGCCCGGCTGAACGAGAGTCCCGATCCGGTCAGGATCGACGGCCAAAGCCCCGGCAACGTGACCCGCCAAAACGTGGTCCAGGCCCCTGCCCCGAGCGTCGCGGCCGCCTCTTCCTCCGCCCGATCCAGCTCGAGCAGCACCGGCTGCACGCTCCGGATCACGAACGGATAGGTCACGAACAGTAACGCCAGGACAATCCCCGGCTGATGATAGATCACCGGCCAGCCGTACCGGCCCAGGATCGTGCCGACGACGCTCGAGGGACCGTACAGCACGACCAGCATCACCCCGGTAACCACCGTCGGAACCGCGAACGGCATGTCGATCAGCGCGTTGACCAGGCCGCGCCCGGGGAAGTCGTACCGAACCAGAACCCAGGCGGTCGCCGTGCCGGTCAAGGCGTTGACGACCACCATCACGAACGCCGTCACGAACGTCAGCTTCAGGGAATGCCAGGCGAACGGCTCGCGCAACGCTTCCCAGAACGCGCCAGCGCCAGGCCTCACGGCCTCCACGAACAGCACCGCGAGGGGCAAGACGACCATCAGCCCGAGGTAGAATAACGTCGTTCCGCGTAGCATGCGGTCCGAGATGCCCGTCGTTGATTTCACTGAGCCAGAGGCCATGGGCGGTTATCTCCCAGCCGCTTTGGCGACGGCATCCGCGGCGAAGATCGAGGTCCAGAGCCCCTTGGGCCCATAAAGCTCCTGCTCGATCTTGGCCCAACCCCCGAGGTCGGCCATCGTGAATAGCTTGGGAGGGAGGGCCTGCGCTCCGCTGGGGGCGGCCGAGCCGGGCTTCACCGGCCGGAAACCGAATTCCGCGAAGATCCGCTGCCCCTCGTTCGAGACGAGGAATTCCAGGAATTCCTCTGGCCACTGCCCGGCTTCCGTGCGACTCGACCGAGTTCTCGACGATCGCCGCCGGACTCTCGATCAAGAGCGTCGCCGGGGGAATCACGTAGGGAATCGGGGTATTCTCCTTGTTGTGCAAAAGAAGCTCGTTTTCGTAGGTGACGACAGCGTCGCCTGTACCGCGCTCGGCGAAGTTGGCCATGCTCTGCCGGCCCGACTGGTCCATATTGATGCACGTTGGCCTGAACTCTGGCGAGGAAGCTCCCGACCGCGCTCAAATCGGGCTGGCCCTGATTGGCCTCGCGCGACTTGAGGTAGGCCGATCCATAAATCGCGTTGATGTTCCAGCGCGCTCCCCCGACGTCTTGGGATCGGGATAAAGCACGCCGACTCCCGGCTTGGCCAGGTCGGGCCAGTCGGTGATCTGCTTGGGATTGCCCGCCCGATGGCCGATCACCACCAAGCTGTTGGTGATCATCCCGTTGTACGGCCGATCCTTCCAGGCCGGCTTGACCCGGTCGGCCTTGACCAGGAGATCCATGTCCCCCTCGTGGGACAGGATCGCCACATCGGCGTCAAATCCCGAGGAAATCGCTCGTGTCTGGGCTCCAGACCCCGTGTACGACTCGTCAAACGTCACCACACGGCCCGTCTTCGTCTTCCACGCTTTGACAAACGCCGGCAGCAGACCATCGTGCAAGACCTCGCGGACGACCGAATAAGCACCGATCTTCAGCACATCCGCGTTCGGATCGCGCGCCGGGCTACAGGCTGGAGTCAGCGAGACCAGCACCAACAGCCCTAGCCACGTGTTTCATCCTGTACGGACCTCGCATACACGTTGACCCCCTCAGCGCACTCAGTCGTCGAGCAGATACTCGGTCAATGCTTTTCAATTCGACCGACTTTGTCAAGATTAATATCGAACTATCTCGACCGAATTGATAAGGATGATGGGCGCGACGTTGCGAAAGAGCTCGACGAACGGACGGCAGTTATTTCCGGGCCGTTCCTTCCGGGGGCGAGACGCTGTTGGATTTGGTCTTGCTCGCGAGCGGGCTCGGGCTCTCGCTTGAAAACGACGACCTCGGCGAGCAGACCGTCGCCCGCCTTGAATTCCGTGGGACGCGAGCCGTTGAGACCGCCGTTGCACACGGTGAACGTGTCTCGATCGAGCTTGTAAATGCCTGGAATCGCGGGAAATTCCTGTTGATCGGCGCCGGTGAACTTGACCCAATCGAGCTGGCGGGGAGACGTGGTTTCATCGACCTTCACTTCGCCGTGGACCTGGAAGCGGATCCCTTGCGGCGTGGCGATCGAGGCATCCACCCGCCGGCCCTGAACGGACAGAACGACGCGAACCTCGTGCTTCGCGCCGGCGCGGGCCGTCCACCGCCCTTGGAGGCGGCCCAGGTCGCTGTCGGGGGAAATCGCCTCCGCACCAGCAATCGCGTTGGTCCAGGCCAGGCTGCCGGCCACGATCGCCAAGGCCGGCAGCAAACATGTCGCTCTCATTGTTCGAGACCCTTGAAAACGGACGTCGCATGGAATATCGAGAAGTGTAAATGGAACTCACTGATCATTGGCGAGTTGCGGTCTTGAGCCAGGCGTCGAGCTCTTCGCGCAACTGCCTGGTCAACTCGGGATGTTGGGCGGAAATATCGCGGCGCTCGGCGGGGTCGGCCACGACGTCGAAGAGCTCGGGCTTTCCCCCTTGCGTGACGACGATCTTGAATGGACCTCGAAGGGCGGCCAGTTGGTTGGAGCCTTCGCTTTGCCACTCCCAGAACAAGGTGCGGTCGGTCGCGACGGCTTTGCCGGTCCAGACGGCCAGTTGGTTGATCCCGTCGACATGCCAGGCCGGATCAACGCGTCCGCCGCCGGCCGCCACGAAGGTTGGCAGCAGGTCGGTGAGGTGCACGACTTCCTGCGCGACCACCCCCTCGGGGATCGTGCCCGGCCAGGACACCAGCGCCGGTACGCGGATGCCGCCTTCCCAGAGCGTCCGCTTCTGGCCTCGGAATGGACGATTGCTGTCGAGCGCGGCACTCGTCCCCAGGTTGCCGCTCTCGAATGTCGCCCCATGATCGCTGGCGAAGACGATCAGTGTCTCGCGGCTCAGATCCAGTCGCTTGAGCGTTTCGACCAATCGGCCGATATTGCGGTCGAGTCGCGTGACCATCGCCGCGTAGGTCGCGTTGAGCGGCAGCTCGGGATCGGTTTCCGGAAACTTGCCCTGGTGCCGCGCCACTTCATCGGCGGGTGCGGCAATCCCGAAATGCGTCGCCACATAAGCCAGGTACAAGAAGAACGGACGTTCCTTGTGCTTGTCCACGAACTCGACCGCATCGATCGGTAATCAGGTCGTCGATGTACCCGGAGACCGCAACCCGCTCACGACCGTTCCAAAGCTGGCTGGGAAACTTCTCCCAGGCATGGATGGCGTCCGTATATCCGAAGAACGTGTCAAATCCCTGGTCCATCGGATGGACATAATCGTTCTGCCCGCGCGCGGCTTGCCGTGGTGCCACTTGCCGAAGAGGGCCGTGGTGTAGCCCAACGGCTTCAACGCCTCGGCGATCGTCACTTCCTCGGCGGGCAAGTCTTCGTCGTTCCTGCGAACACCCGAATGAATCGTGAACTTCCCGGTCAAGAATGCCGCCCGGCTGGGAGCACAGACCACCGCCGCCGTGTAGCAGCGCTTGAGTACCCTCCCCTGCCTCGCCAAAGCATCCAGATTCGGGGTCGACCACTCGGTCCGACCATTGAAGCCCACGTCCCCCCAGCCCAGATCGTCGGCCATGATCAAGCACGATATTCGGGGCTCGAGCACCCGTGGCGACCGCGACCGACCACGCCGTCCGCCACCGGCGCCAACACCGCCGGCCACCACTCGCACAACGAACTCGCTCGGTTACTCGCAATCATGACCACGTCTCACTTGGTTGAAAAATCTCAAGCGATCATGAGCACGAAGACGCTCTCATCCAACTCACCACACCTCAACCCCAGCACCCGTACCTCAACGCTTGAGCCGGCTCCATCATCGGCTCAACAACGAGGCTCCGTTCAATTCATCTCATCTAATCCGACTGAATAAGTCAAGATTTGAAATTATAACGGTTTCAACAGCGGAAATAATCCGGGGTTCGGGCAGTCTGCCTGATGCATAAAGTCAACGCAGTGAGGTGATTCCTCAACACCGATTGGCTAGACTGGGCCGGTTGTTCTGGGAATGGCGGCGGATGAGCTCAATCGTCGGCGATCGCTCTCTTTCAATGGTCGGCCCTGGGCCATGCGGCTCCTGAAAACGAACGGCCTGCAATCTTGATGAAGGATGTGTATGGACGCAAACATGATTGGTGCCTATGGTCCGTGGGCGGCCGGGCTGGTGGGCGACGGGCCGGCGCGGCTGTCGTTTCGCCAGGCCACGATTCCAGGCCGGCGAGCTCAACGCCTGGCGGGCCCAGGCGCGAGAGCGGCTTCATGCCTGTCTGTTACAACCCGACATCGGCGGGCTCCCAAAGCCCAGCTTCAGCATCAGCTTGTCCACGATGGCCTGCACGTGGAGCACTTGAGCTGGCAACTCCCTTACGGGCCGCCGACGGAAGCCATCTTTCTCAAGCCGAGCGGCGCGACCGGGCGGCTGCCGGCGGTCATTGGGCTGCACGATCATGGCGGCAACAAGTATTTCGGCTGGCGGAAGATCGCCCAGATTGGCGACCCGCTCCACCCGCTGATGAAGGAGCACCGCGACCACTATTACGGCGGCGTGAGCTGGGCCAACGAGCTGGCCCGGCGGGGTTATGCCGTCCTGGTCCATGACGCATTCGCGTTCGCCAGCCGTCGCGTCCGCGTGGGCGACTTGCCAACGGTCGTTCGCAAGGATCTCAAGGAGGTTAACCCTGAATCCGTCGGCGGAGATCAAGGAATACAACAAGTTCGCCGGCGACCACGAGCATCTGATGTCCAAGAGCCTGTTCTGCGCCGGCACGACCTGGCCGGGCGTCTTTACCGCCGAGGACCAGCGCGCACTGGACTATCTCTGCTCGCGCGACGATGTCGATCCGGCCCGGGTCGGCTGCGGCGGCCTCTCCGGCGGTGGACTGCGAACCGTCTACCTCGCCGGCCTCGACGACCGCATCCGCTGCGCCTGCTGCGTCGGCATGATGTCCACCTGGCGCGACTATCTGCTCAACAAATGCTATACGCACACCTGGATGGTTTATATCCCCGGCATCCCACGGGACCTCGATTACCCCGAGATCCTCGGCCTGCGCGTTCCCCTGGCCACGCTGGTCCAAAACGACAACGAGGACCAGCTCTTCACGATCGGCGAGATGCGGCGGGCCGACCGCATGCTGAGCGAGGTCTACGCCAAGGCCGGCGCGAGCGACCGCTACAAGTGCTCGTTCTACCCCGGCCCGCACAAGTTCGACCGGCCCATGCAGAACGAGGCATTCGCCTGGTTCGATCGCTGGCTGAAGGCTTGAAAGCCTGAACACCCACTATGCGGAAAACAACTCTTGCTCTTGCCTTCCTGATGTTCGTGCAGTTTCTCGGCATCGGGATGTTTAATATCCAGTTGTATACAATCCTGAGCCGGCCGAGTGCGGCCGGCGGACTGGGGTTGGACGCCGGCCAGGTTGCGACCATCGCGGTTTTGAGCTCGCTCGCCTCTCTTCCCGCGCTGGTATTGGTCCGGCGGCTGGAACGTTCGCGGCTATCGGGTCGGCACGCGCTGGCGGTCGTCCTCGTGCTCAACGCCCTGATCGCGATCGGGATGGCGGTTGCCGTGGACGCGCACGTCTCGAACGATCGAGTGTGGCTGATCTGGCTCTTGACCACTGGCAATTCCATGATCAACACGGCCGGCATCTCGCTTGGCATCGCGGCCGTGCTGGAATCGTTGCCGAGCCATTCGCATGTGCTGTACTACCCCTTGCGCGCCGCGGGTTCACTCGGATACGTCGCTGCGAGCTGGCTGATCGCGTATGGGCTTCGACCGGTCTCCGCGCAGCCTTTTTGGGGGGCGGCGCTCAGTTTCGGGCTGCTGTCGGCGATTGCCGCATTCGTGTTGCCCCTGTCGCCGCGCGGGGAGCCGATCGGCGACGATCGCGCTCAGACCGGAGGGACCAGATGCTCTCCGTCGTCGCTCGCTGTGCCGGCCTGTTCCTGTTGGTTTGGCTCAATGCCATGTTAGTGCGTTGCTTCGACATCTACGCCAACCCGTTCCTTACCGATCTGGGCGTGCCGCGGGCCTCGGCCGTTCAAACCCAGGGAGTGATCGTGGAAGCCGTAATCCTGGGGCTGGCGCCGTTCTGGTTCGCATCGCGGAGCTCACAATCCTGGTTCCTGGTGCTGGGACCGGCCGGTTGGTGCATCGTCTTCCTCTCGTTCCACGCGTCGTTCGCGACCTCCAACCGGTTGTTTCTTCAGCTTGGCTTGCCCTTCCTGGCGCTGAATTGCCCCTTCCTGGTCTCGTCGAGCCTGTTTGTCAGCCGAGCCGAACCGCGATGGCACGCGACCGCTCAGAGCGTCCAGGCCGTGATTCAAGGGCTGGGAACCGTGACCGGTTCGTTGCTCAGCGGCTGGCTGGCGGTTCGAATACTCCGCGGCCGACGGCCAGATTGCTTGGGGCTCATTTTGGCGGACGGCCGCGATCTTTGCTTTCGTCGTTACCGTGGCGGCACTCTGGTTTCGGCCGCGGGAAAATGTCCAACGATGATGGCGCCGAAGACCTTCGCGCCTTCCGTCGAGCCGCATGGACCGGCGCACTTCGAGCGAGCGCTGGGGTTTGACGCGGGACCGCTACAACCGATAAACTAGGTTTCACGTGGGTTTTTTGTCGGACTTTCCACTCTAGCAAGGTCGCCCCGTGTACAACGCACGGGGAAGTAACGGCCGGATCCCAGTCGGACTTATGCGGAGGAAGGTTCGTGGCGCTCGTAGTCAAAGACTTTATCGATGCCGGCGTTCACTACGGCCACCGGGCCAGCCGTTGGAACCCCAAGATGAAGCCGTATATTTACGGCAAGCGCAACCTGATTCATATCATTGACTTGAAAGAAACCGTCCGCGGCCTGCTCCGGGCGATCAAGTTTTTCCAGCGGGTCGCCTCGGCCAACGGACTCATCCTGTTCGTCGGTACCAAGCGCCAGGCGGCCGATACGATTATCGAGCAGTGCAACCGCGCCGGGATGCCTTACGTGACCGAGCGGTGGCTGGGTGGAACCCTGACCAACTTCCGGACCATCCGCAGCCGGCTCGAGCGGCTGGAAGAGCTCGAGTTGACCTTGGACGGCGAACAAGCCCTGAGCTACTCCAAGAAGATGATCTCGACGCTCAACCGCGAGCGACGAAAAATCGAGCGCAACCTGAGTGGCATCCGGCACATGAATCGCCTGCCCGAAGCGCTCTTGGTCGTCGATCCGCGCCGTGAGCATATCGCGGTCGCCGAAGCGCGGAAGCTGGGAATCAAGGTCGTCTCCCTGCTCGACACCGATTGCGACCCGGACGTGATCGATCTGCCCATCCCCGGCAACGACGATAGCATGCGTTCGATCGAGCTCGTCATCAGCCGGCTGTGCGACGCGATCATCGAGGGCAAAGCCGCCGCCCCGCCCGAACCGCCGCCGACGGCCGATACCGGCCAAGGTCGCGGCGGCGACCGCGATCGAGGCGGACGTCGCGGATCGGGTCGTGGTGAAGGGCTGCGCGGCGCGGTCGGCAAGCGCGACGGCGACCACAAGCCAGCGCCGCCGCTGTGGCTGTCGCCACGCCCGAACCGGAGGGCGGCATCCCGACCAGCCCGTCGATGTGACTGCCGACACGAATGAGAACTCCAGTCGCGACCGACGAGCCGGCCCCGGCCCCTCCCGCCGAGGGGTAATCCATCACCGAGCCGGCGCCGCGGCGGCTGGTGAGTCTGACACGACCGACTCGTCATGACCGCGCCGCGAATTGCCGCGGGATTGGTCTCGGCCGCCGGCATCGCCATTAACGCCGCCCGTTACGATCAACGCTGTTGTTTTCACAGATACGACACCCTTATAGACATCGAAACATTCGGTTTCTGACGGATTATCCAAGGACGTCAGCGCAACGATTGAGCGATCGATTCGCGCATCGTCCACATGAGAGCGAGGAGTCATGCCGATGGCCGAGATCACGGCTCAGGCTGTCAACGAGTTTCGCAAGAAGACCGGGCTGGGCCTGATGGAGTGCAAGTCGCTTCTGAAGGAAGCCGACGGCGACCTGAAGAAGGCCGAAACCCTGGCCAAGGAGCGAGGACTAAAGCAGGCCGAGCTCCGCGGCGGTCGCGCCGCCAAGGCCGGCCGCATCGAGGTCTACATCCACCACGACGCCAAGTCCGGCGCCATGGTCGAGATCAACTGCGAGACCGACTTCGTCGCTCGTAACGACGAATTCAAGCAGTTGGCCAAAGACCTGGCGCTGCACGTCATGGCGGCCAACCCCGCGTACGCGCGCCGCGAGGACGTTCCCGCGGAAGTCATCGACGAGCAGAAGCGAATTTTCATGTCCCAGGTGGCCGACAAACCGCCGGCCATCCAGGAAAAAATCGCCGAAGGCAAGCTCAACGCCTGGTTCGGCGAGACGGTCCTCACCGACCAGAAGTTCGCCAAGGACGACACCAAGACGGTCCGCGACATCATCCTGGCGGTCAATGCCCGCACCGGTGAGAACATCTCGGTGGCCCGGTTCGCCCGCTTTATTGTCGGCGATGGGCGGTAGAGCCACGACGGAAATGGAAGGCTGGCGTTACAATCGTCAGACGGCGATAGGGCGTTCGGAATCGCCAGCAATCGTGTCCGCAGCGTCCCAACGGCTGACGACTCCGCCGCGATCTGTCGACTCGCAACAAGGATTTTGTTTCATGGATTCCAGTGTCAACGCCGGCTCGCCGGTCTTCCACCGGGTCCTGCTCAAGCTTTCCGGAGAGAGCTTCTGCCGGCCGGGTGAAGGAGGCATCAGCGTCGATGAGGTCAGCCGGATCGCGCGCCAGGCCGCGCGGGTCGCGGCCCGGGGCGTCCAACTGTCCATCGTGGTCGGCGGGGGAAACATCCTGCGCGGGGCCCAGCTCAGCCGCGGCTCCGACGTGATCAAGGAGGCGACGGCCCACTACATGGGCATGACTGCGACCGTGATCAACGGCCTGGCCCTTCAGGATGCACTCGAGAGCGAGGGCTGCGAGACCCGGCTGATGACGACCATCCGCATGGACGAGGTGGCCGAGCCGTTCATCCGCCGCCGGGCCCTCGCTCATCTGGACAAAGGGCGCGTCGTGATCCTGGCAACCGGGACGGGAAGCCCCTTCGTCACGACTGACACGGCGGCCGCGCTGCGCGGCAAGGAGTTGGGAGCCGAGGTCTTGCTCAAGGCCACCCGCGTTGATGGAGTCTACTCGGCCGACCCCGAGAAAAACCCACACGCGGTCCTGTATCAACACCTCACCTACGAGCAAGTGCTGCGCGAGGAGCTCAAGGTGATGGACATGACGGCCATCGGCATGTGCCTGGAAAACCGGCTGCCGATCCTGGTGTTCAACTTCAAGAAAGAGGGAAACATCGAGCGGGCCATCGCGGGCGAGCCCATCGGCACCTGGGTCAGCAACACCTCCCGCGCCAGGCCGGCCCCGTTGGCGGTTTGAGTTGGGTAACATCTCGATCCGGCGGAAGGCCCATTCCCATCCTTCGCGACCATGCTAAGATGAAACGCAGGGAGGTCTGACGGACCGAGTACCACGACAACGACACCGGAGGATTCGCGGTGTCCGCGAGTGAGAAGGTGTACCATGAGCGTCGAAGAGATTGCATTCGAGGCGGAAGAGCGGATGGAAAAGAGCGTGTCGCTGCTGGTTGACCAGTTGCGCGGCATCCGGACCGGCCGGGCCAACACGGGATTGGTCGAGTCGATCCGCGTCGACTACTACGGCTCGCTCACACCGCTCAAGCAGATGGCCAACCTCAGTACGCCCGAACCCCAGCAGATCTTGATTCGGCCGTTCGATCACACGGTCATCGGCGACATCGTCAAGGCGATCCAGACGAGCGACCTGGGCTTGTCGCCCAACGCCGACGGCAAGGTCGTCCGCCTGAACGTCCCGCCTCTTTCCGTCGAACAGCGCAAGAAGCTGGCCAATCGCGTCAAAGAACTGGCCGAAGAGGCTCGCGTGTCGATTCGGACTCAACGCCCCTATATTTTACTCACAAAAAATGACCGTTGGAAAATTTCTGAGATTATGCTGCATCCGGCATTTTCTATAGAAGGACAAAAAGTTTTTGTTTTTAACTTAGCGAAAGGGGAGGGTAATGAGCCGATCCCAATCATGGCGCACGAATGGTTTCATCGGTATCAAATGGATAAATTTCGTCCGGAAACAGTGATCGCGAGGCAATATCGGGACCAGCTCAATTTGACCAATTTGGTACTCATGCGCTTAGAAGAAGTGATTTTATTAAAGTTTTTGCAGGCTAAAGAGGATCGAATAGAATGCATCAAAGATTTCGTCGCTGTAAACTACATCCGGAAACAGATTATTCATCCTGAATCCTGGGCCTGGGAGACCCATGAGCAAAAAATGGAAGGGCTGGCAGATTTTATTTCCATGAGGATGTTCCATCGGGAGCAGAATCTCATCAATTCTCTAGAGCAGGCGGACGATAAGTCCCTAATTGAAAAGGCGATCAAATGGAGGCATTATGATGTCGGCGCGGCAATGGGGATCGCCTTAGATGAAATTAAAGCCAAAGATTGGAAGTTGGAAGTGGAAAAAAATGGAAAAAACCAAGCGGAACTGCTGCATGAATTTTTACCCGTTGAAGAGGACCTTTTTACCCGTTTTGAACTGATCAAATGCCGTTATCCTTTTCATGAGATCGAGTCCACTATTTCCGCTCATTTGGATGCCTATAATGGGGAAATTTCCCATTGGATGGCCAATTACGACTCCACCGCAGGCCTTGTGGTTAAATTGAGTGCGCCACGCCATTTAGGGATCAGCGGGGGAGGGGATTCCGTTCATATCTTTACTTTGGGGGACGGCACGATTTTTTCTATCCAAGACCAGTCCCGCTCGACAACAACAGATAATTTTTGGAAGCTGGAAACAAAAAAAGTCCCTGTATTTTTTCAAAATAAACAAGGTTATCGAGAATTTAAAGTTGAAAAAGAAGCAAAAATCTCTATTGATGGAGAGCAGTACGCAGCCAAAGACCTGGAAGCCAAACGTCAAGACTTTGTATTTCAGGAACTCTCATTTCAAGGCCAACAAATTTCCTTTAGCTCTCAGCACCATCATGGCGTACTATTAATTCATGGCGGCGTGATTACAGTCAAATATCTATAACTCTAATTTAATTGTATAATAAGTAATTTTTAACTATAATAGAATCGATTATGGGAGTTACTATGGAATTTTTTAGGGACTTAACGCAAGCTTATTCATGGGGTAGCATAAAACATCCGATTAGCTCCGAGGATAATGAAGCTAAATTAAATTGGAAAGAAATCGTAGCTTGCGGCGGAATTGCCTTTGGCGTTGGTGTGGTCACCCTGCCGGCATTCCCTCTTACTGCTTTTGCTGCTTATTACTTGTCTAGACATTATCTGTTAAAAAAGAAAATTACCCCTGGTGCAGATAAGCCCTCTAGTAAAAAAATTCATGAGGCAGTGCAAAATAGTGATTCCCCATTAAGGAGTAAGAGGGCGTCTGCTGAAGTCAAAATGGAGCAGGAACACAGCCCGCCAGCCGCCACTGCAGCCCCTGCACTTCCTGAATCTCCGGATAATGCTCCTGTGAGAGAAGCAAAAGGAAAAGAAAAAGAGCACCCAAAAGTCAGCGAGAATGATGAAAATGATGAAGATGAGTCCCCTCAAGTTTTTAATCTTCTCAAGCCCATTTATTTAACAGAAGAACCTCTCATTGACAACGAAATCCTTAACAAGTTGCTGAATGAGATATTGGAAAAGCCTGCTAACGAAGTTGGCGAATTTATAACTAACATCCCCCAAAAATATAACATAAGCCTAAATGAATTTTTATTCCATCTTCATAAAAACCAAAGCAAAGATTTTATAGAGCTCTGTGTGTACGCCTTGGAAATGAAAAATGAGGAATTAGTTACAAATTGCTTTCAAGTAATTTCCCAAGAAAATCTGAGCGAATTTTTGGAAATCGTGAAAAAAGATGTAACGATCTCCGTGAAACAAGAGCCGCCTGCTGAAAACGTAATTTATCGATTTAATAGAGAGCTGCTTAAATACGGCAACGCGTATTTTCGAAGCATGTTTGAGTCAGGCATGAAAGAAGCGGATGCCGATGTTATTGAAATTCCCAATGTGGATTCATTTGGAAACATAATAGATATTTCTATTTTCGATGATTTTTTTCATAGCGTTTCTGGTGAGATTAACATTTCAAGTAAAAATTACAGACAATTACTAGATCTTGCCCAGCTATATCAAGCAAATGCTGTAGAAGAGGCTTGTTTGAGATGGATGGGAGGGCATGTTGGTAGTGTAATATATCGTCTGTAAATTCAGTATTTAGTAATAAATATAGTAAGAATTTATTTACTAAATAAAAATAAAAAAATCTGAGATCATAGTCCTTTAATAACGCTAAATTATAAAGGAGAAACAAATGACCTCAGATCTATCTTATTTTAATGAAAAAAGGACTATTTTAGAACAATTAATTTCGGATGGTGCAAAAAATTTGGTGCCGACTATAGAACTATTGCTAAATGAAGCAATGAAACTAGAGAGGGAGGCGGCGCTTAATGCAGCCCCCTATGAGCGAAATGCAGAGCGTAAAGGATATGCTAACGGGTATAAAGAAAGAGAATATGCAAGCAGACTCGGGAAATTGAAGATTCAAATCCCTCAAGTGCGTGGTCTTTCTTTTTATCCCAGATGTCTTGAAAAAGGAGAAAGATCAGAACGGGCTCTCAAATTAGCTATTGCAGAGATGTACGTTCAGGGCGTCTCGACAAGAAAAGTTGCAGCAATCACAGAGGAGCTTTGCGGATTCGAGATTAGTTCTACACAGGTTTCGCGATGCGCTGCATTGCTTGATGAAGAGCTGCAAAAATTCAGGGAGAGACTTCTTACTGGTAAATATGCATATGTGTATTTTGACGCCATGTATGAAAAAATTAGATATGATTATTCTGTCATTAGTATGGCAACCTTAATTGCAATAGGAGTGGATGAAGAGGGTAAACGGGAAGTATTAGGGGTTTCTTCAAAGCTTTCTGAGGCAGAAGTACATTGGAGAGGGTTTTTTGAAGATTTACAAAGGAGAGGTTTATCCGGGGTTCGATTATTTATAAGCGATGATCATGCCGGGATGAGAGCCGCACGTAGAGCTGTTTTCCCTTCAATAAAATGGCAACGCTGTCAGTTCCATATGGCTCAAAATGCTCAATCATATGTTCCGAAAAAAACAATGCAGCATGAGATTGGAGAGGAAGTAAGAAGGATTTTTCAAAGCCCTGATTATGAAACAGCTCAAGAGCAAAAAAGAAAGAGTATAGAGAAATATAAAGAGAGTGCCCCTGAATTTGTAAAGTGGGTAGAAGATAATATAGAAGAGGGTTTAACTTGTTTTAGTTTTCCTAAGGAGCATCGCAGGAAAATTAGGACTGTGAATGGGTTAGAGAGGCTAAATAAGGAGATTAGAAGACGTACAAAGGTCGCAACCCTTTTTCCAAATGCAGCATCTTGCGAAAGACTTGTTACAGCTGTTCTACAGGAGATTCATGAGGATTGGATATCAGGGAAGAAGTATTTAAATATGAGCCTAATAAGTGCGACAAAATGTGAGTGACCGCGACAGATTGTGAGCAAGCTAACCCTTTACAATGAAATAAACAATTTTATTGCTGTTAGCTGAGCTAAGAAGAGGGCATGGCTACTTTGTTCTGGCAGCCCTACGAAACGTTAATTCTCTCTTGTAACAAATTTCACCGTGTCCCTTCACTAAAGAAGAGGGCACGGCTACTTTGTTCTGGCAGAATTAGCATATAGAAAATACGATTTTGGAAAAGGTTCTAAAATCTTAAATAAGAAGGACTTATTCTCAGGTTTTTGAGAATTTACAGAAAAATTGTTGCTTTA
>CAWAAW010000041.1:0-141322 GCA_963779785.1 uncultured Planctomycetota bacterium | reverse complement strand
AGCACTCAGCCATGCTGAGCCCACCGTGAGTGTAACGGTCTGGCGAGAACGGTCCCTGCGGTCGCTTGAGCGTGATGCCAGGTCGTGGGAACAGGACGTGGTTGTAGGTCCACTCGGCCCCGTTGGGCTTTCGGATCTTGTCAGGTATGCCCAGGTCGCTGACCTTAAACGTGACTCCGTTCTTGGCATCGTCGCCTTCCAGGGGGGCTTTCAATCGCCCCACCCGGTACTTCACATCCCCGCTGTCCGTGACCGACCCGTTTGGCACCATGAAGGGTGTCGTCGGCACGGGCGTGAAACCGTGGTCGGAAAGAACGAAGACCGCCGCATCAGAGGGCATCTCACGGAGGACGCTGCGCACGTCCTGCCGCAGGATCTCCCGAACCGTGGCGTCGTAGATGAAGGATAGGTCGGAGCTATTGTTGTGGAGATTCTTGTCAGTGAAGTTGAAGATCACCACGTCAATGGGGTCGGAAACGTAGCGGGCCGAGATCCCGCATTCGACGTTCTCGTCCTGCTTCTCGACCTTGAACTTCACTGTCAGCCCGAGGTGGAATTTGAGGGCGTTCTCCAATAAGGCGTTCTCACTTGTGCTGATGAAGCTGGTCGGCAGGCAGCCTGCCGAGATGGCCTTCCGGCTGAGGTGGGTCTCGCTCGGCAGGATGGCACTGCCTTTCAGCTCATCGACGACATCGTACTTCTCTTCGAGGACAGGCCGGACCAGCTCCTCCCAGGCGTCAACCCGCAATCCGTCGAAGATGAGGATCACGGCCTTCTGCCCGCTCTGAGCGTCCCAGTGGGTCTTCAACACCCTCGTGATGAACTGGTGGGTGAAGATCACCGGGGCGTCGGGCTGGTTGATCCACTTCACGTAGCGGCTGACGTAGAGATCCTGGAAGCGAGCGTTCGCCGCATCCACGTCCTGCTCAACGGAAGTGATGCTCTCGTTGAGTTTCTTCTGGGCGGTTTCCCATCGCTGACTGAGGCTCGACCAGAATTGGGTCTTGGGGATCGGCAGGATATCCCCGACCTGGATTAACCGTCTCAACCCGCTCGTGTAGTAGTCGAGCCGGTTTGCCCTCGCCTCGTTCCAGAGCCGGTGGAACTGGTCGAACTCAAGCTGTTCGGGCTTGAGAACCTTGATCTTGCGGACCTCTTCTTGAGAGTGCTGGCAATCTCGAAGAACTGGATCGCACGCCGGTACGTGGCAAGCAGCGTGGACCACTGTGGCGTTGGACGACGGGCGGCGATCGGCAGGGCATCGGCCTTGCCCTTCGTCCCCTCCTCGTCGAGGGCCCCGAGGATCTGCTTGTGGAAAGCCGTGTTCCGGTTCGTGAGGAGGTCGATGAGCAGTGACAGGAGAGCCAGGCTGCGGACGAGCCCCGAGAGCTTCTCGGCTAACATCACGGCCTTCGCCTGCTCGGGCTGGTCGATCTTGCAGCGGTCGGCAAGCAGGAACGCCAACCGCTTATCCGGCTCCTCGTTCAAGAACTTCTCGACCGCCCCCACGTCCTCGGTGATCTGGTCGGGGTCGGCCTGGAGCATGTCCTGGATGGTTTGCTCGATGACCTTCTTGGGGATCTTCTGGTAGCGCCCCAGTCCGGTCTCGAAGTTATCGAGCAGGACATCGTACTCGACGCCGTGCTGGTGCATGATCGCCGAGAGGGTGAAAGCCCGGACGACCGCCTGTGGGTCGTGGTCGAGCATCCAGCACCACGGCTTGTCGGCCTTGGCGATCTGCTCCCGGAGCTTCCCTAACACCTCGCTGGCCTCTTCGGACGGACCACCGGCGAAGAAGTCCCTGACCTGCTCCAGCCGCTCGTGGTTCTCGATGCAGAGGCGGCGGATCTCCCCGGGCTCAGCTTGTGGAACGGGTTGATCCCAAGTGTGGCCCCCAGGACGATCTTGTATAAGTCGCTGTCCGTGAAGCGGTGTTCGTCCACTTCACGAAGTTGGGCGTGCGACCGGAGTGCTTGGGGCAGGTTCTCCAGGATCAGGCGTCCGATGTTGCGGTCGGTGTTGACCAGCAGCGGCCAGCGCTGGTCACCGGTCTTCTCGGTCAGGAAGTCCCGCAAGGTAATCGTGAGCCTCCCCCTCGATTTGCAGCGGGATTCCAGATCCGGGTAGAAGAGGGGCAGCTTCGCCTTGTCACGGGTGCGATCGACCAGGATGAGCTTGGCGGTCGGGTCGTCCCGCAGGTTCTCGTACATTTCCCGAAGGGCGAGGTTCCCGCTGCAAAAGAGCACGGTGAACCCGTTCTCCTTGGCCCAGCCATCGACGGCCCGTGCCCCGGCCCGGATCATCCGCTGGGGATCGGCGAGAATGATGAGGATCTCGCTCTTCAGGGGGTTCAGCCGGTCGATCACCCATTGCTCGATCATTTTGTGCGAATGCCCCACCGGTGCCGGCAAATCACTTCAGTCCTGGTGCTGAGGCCCGAAGAAGCTGCTCTTGCTTCGATTTCAGCCCTCAAGGCATCCCTTGTCACTTCATCGATATGTCCGAGATTGCACAAGTGCTCCAGCGTCGCAGTGAAGCTCGTTTGAAAGGCGTTTGCGACTTCCCATATTGCACCCGGGGAATCGAGGCGGGATGTCAGCTTACGGACGAATGAGCCGACGAGATCCGTTGGCATAAGCAGCATCGCTGCGAATGCGTTTGCCCGCTTCTCAACGTCAACGGGCGCCCATGGACCTGACGCCAGCGCGAGCCTGGCGCCGTAATTCCGGTCGTGCAAGATGTGGCACAGTTCGTGAGCAAGCGTAAATCGGCGCAATTGCAACGACTGATAAGGATAGTTGTCGTTTATGAGCACTGCGGGATTGCGCTTCGGGGCCGGCCAGCGCCACGGCACGCACAGACTGATCGTGAAGTTCGATCGTTTCTACCGAGATATCAAAGTGGAGAAAAAGGCCCTCGACATCAACCGGCAGCTTTCTCACTATCGCGTCGTCGATCGCCTCAAGGCAACTCTCGGCAAGTTGGTATCCTTGTTTCCAGGCTCTTTCCTCACCCCCTTCGACGGGGACATCCTTCACGACGCGTCTCAGATTGCTGTTCTCTCCACTCTGGTCGTAGAACTGAACGAGCCTCTGAGCTAGCGTTCGAGCATCGGCTGCGTCAATTGACGGGGACAGCGAGCCGAACATTAGTGCGGCCTGAGAAGCACTTTTTATGACAAGCTCATCCGCCTGAACGCCGAAGACAGCATCAAAGATCTCGCTGTCGAGGTCGGCGGGAAATAGGTTCTCGATCCGACTCCAGCGATCCTCCGGTTGCAATTCGTCGGAGCGGAATCCCGACAACAAGCCCAACCTTCGGCGACGATCCGTTGCTCTTAGCCGCTCAACGTCGTCCCTGAGCTGTGCAAACGCTGGACTCGTCGGCAACTCGTTCAAGAGGTGATGGCTCGCATCGTCGAGGATGCCATACAACACGTCTGCAACATCACCAGGTGCAAGCGCGCACAGCCATGAACGGCGCCAAACGTGAATCCTTCAGGAGCGCCTGCGATCGGCCGATCACCCCACGATAACTCGATCAGGTCACGCCACCGGCGGACGAACAGATTGGGGACCAACCCACCCTCACGGGAGGCTTGGAGGGCATGGCGTTCCCACCAGTTGTGCCAGCCTATCTCCCATTGCTCGGCAGCAACGTCCGGGAAAGCCGGCGGCGGCTCTGCTGTCCGCTGCATCGAAATCCAGGCGTCGCGTGCGGCGTTCCGCCCTGGCAGTCGCTCTTCGTGCAACAGAAAGTCCCAGTTCGATGCAAGCCACCGAAGAATTGGCAGCAGGTACCAGTGGACTGCGTTAATGGACTCGCCCAGTTCGACGTGACGGCAGAGGTTGTGGCCGTTCGCCCAGACTTCGATAGCACCCCAGGAAATGGAATATTCCCTTGTCGCGGCGCGTCCCTGATCCGGATCCGTCAAAAACGCGATCTTCACCGCGAAGCGATCGCGACTGCCAACCATGATTTCGCGTTGCCGCGCCATCAGTGGGCCTCCCAGTATTTCTTGCGATCGTGATTCGTCAGATTTCCATCCCGCATCCATTGGCGAGCCAGCTTCGGCGGAACCTCGACCCAACCGACGGGGTATCCGTGCCATCGGTTCGGCGAATGCTCCGTGCGCAATACGCTCGGCCCTCGTGCACAGCATAGCGCTTTCCTTTCCAAATGACACTTGTCAGTAATAGACCTGCCGCCAATGGCCGAACCTCTGGTTCACAAAGCGAGCCTCTCTTGCCAATCTGCCAAGGATCGCTGTGCTTCGGATTCGACTCATAGACGAGTTCATCCTGCGCCGCATCCTTGGAACTCGCGGATTCAGTATCACCGCCGGTGGTCTCCGGTTCGTCTACCATCGGTGGACCTCAGCACCTTGATTGACCTTGCCGCAATCGTCCCTCTATTCGTCAACGTCCTGTTTCATTTTACGCTGCCGTTTCTTTGGCTTGGCCTCTTCATCGCTGCCACGGCGAACGCAGATGCGAAAATCGTCCTCGGCTTCGATCTGCTGCTCGTCGCTCAGGCTGGCGAGATTCAAGCCGCCCTTCTCGTAAATCGCCCGGCCTTGTTCGTAGAGTCCGGCACGGCGGCATTGCCGCAGCCAGTCGAGCAGGTCCACGTCGCTGCCTGGGCGGTCCTTGTCCCGCACGGGCACGCCGTCGATCAGGGCGTTGGCGAACCGCTTGATCCGCCGCAGAGTGCCGGTCTGACGCAGAGCGGTCTTCTGCTCTCGTTCTTGCTCGTTGGCGGGAGGACGCCAGGTGCCATCGGTGGTCTTGAAGAAGTACTCAGGGAGCCAGTCGGCCAGAAGTCGCCTCGGCTTGTCGGTAACGGGCAGGTATTGCTCGAAGAGATCGCTGTAGTGGACACCCTCGTCTTCCGGGTGCTTGCGGAAGTGGGCAGCCATGTACTTTTCGAGGCGGTCGGCGGCGGCGTCCTCCTTGGCCTGCTCCGCTCGGTCCACCTCGTCGGCGGTCTCCTTGAGATACCAGCGGCTGGAGATGTGGGAGCCGAAGAGGTCGGGCTCCTTGTAGTCGAACAGATTCTCCTTGACGGGCTCCTGAACCTCCTCGGCCACGCTCCGCAGGAGGGCGTTGAAGTCGTGGGCCTCCATCTTGCCCACTTGGACCATCCGGCTCACGAGTTCGTCGTAGATGCGGTCCTTCGTGGCCCCCGGATGGGATGTTAGAAAGTCCCGGATGACCTGGGTGCCAAGCTCGACGAAAGTGCGTCCATCGACCAGGCGGGTGATGACGAACTCGCCGACCTTGGGCTTGCGGAAGTTCAGCACCAAATCCCGTTTCGTGGTCTTGTCGGCAGTCCTTTGATTAAAGGACTTTTGGGAGGTTCCGATAAACAACGTCGAATCGGACTTATCAACGATGAAGCCGACCTCGGCCATGATGTCCTGGATCAGCGCCCACGTGCCTTCTGACGTATCGTGGTAACAAAGGCTCAGCCATCGACCGGGTTTCAAAACCCGGAAGCACTCGGCCAACGCCTTCTTCATCAGGGCATCCCAATCAGCAGTGGATTTACCCCGGACCTCGTTGACGATGATTTCTTCGTCGTGCCAGTCCGTGTCGAAACCGAGCCAGGCTTCCCAGACGAAGTTCAACTCTCCGTACTGAACTTTTTCGGCATATGGAGGATCGGTAAAGATGTAGTCGATCGAATTGGCAGGGATCGAAGACAAGTTCGTGGCTGACTGTGTGGAGATGCAGACGTTGCCAGCTTCGATGTCAGTAAGTTCTTCGATATGCCGGAAGCAATTGTGTCTCGACCTTATACTCAAAGCCATTCGGAACAGCCAATTCTCTTGAAACTTGAGGAATGTAATACGTCCCGTTAACAATCGCTCTTTTCTTCTCTCTGTACATCCTGCTCGAACTGAGCAAGGTTCCCGAGAAACCGAACATAAGGGCGTCACGCACCGTCGACTTTTCACTCTTTGTTTATAGCGTCACGAATCGAAGAAAGAGCCCAGAGGTTGCGCTTTGTGAAGAGGTCATCTACGTTGTGGACACCATAGTAGTAGAGAGCATCCCGCTGATAACGGCTCAATGCCGTCATGTCGCAGTCCTTTGGATACCAGTGTGGGATGTCCTTGGCTTGGATTTCCCGGATCTTACCGAGATCGTACTTCTCGAAGTACGAACGCTTCTCGAGAGATAAGTCATTGTGCTCTCTCACGTCCCGAGTCGGTTTGCACCCTTCCTCGCAGTGGTATACTACTTTCACCGGGACATATCCGAACTTCTCACTCTGGGACCGGATCACCTCCGTGAAGCCCTTGGCCTGACACGTTGGGCAGACGTTTACGTTCTTGGCTTTGCCTGCGGCGGTCTCGGAATCCTCTGTGCCGCAGTCGTAAAGAGGGATCTTCGACAAGCAGCGTGGGCACTGAAAGACCTGGCTATAGACCGTGTAGCCCGTCGTTGCCTTGCCGCCGCAGCGATCGCAACGTGTTTCGTAGAGCCAGTCGACCTCCTTCTGGACAGCCTGCCTGATCCTCTGAAACGCCGAACGAAGTTCGTCCGGGTCAACGGGAGTGCAATGGTTCTTGGTGATGAACGTTGCGGCCGGGCTGCGATCGATGGCGATGGCCTTCCGACCGTCCAGCAAGGCCGACACAGCCGTTCCGCCCGAGCCACAGAATGGGTCGAGCACGATGTCACCCGGCTTCGTGTAGTGGCGGATATATTGCCGGATCGCCTGATGCGGCTTCTTCGACCAGTAGACGTGCATGTTGTAGATGGCCGTCGCCTTGGTCGTCTCGATCGGCTGGTTGAAGGCCCGGATGTCGTAGTCGTCGTTCTCCGGGTCGTAGGGCGTGGATTTCTGTTCGACGAAACTGCGAAGATTCGGGTTGGGTTTATCGCCAGAGTAGTACCCTGCCGGGATGGCCTTCATCGAGCGGAGCGCCTCGAAAGTGCCTTGACCATCGCTCGGTTTTTTCTTCGCCATGACTGTGCCTACTTGATTTCCAGGATCGTGGACTGGCTCTTGCCGTCGCCATCCACGGCCGTTTCGAGGAACTTGCGGAACTCGCCGACCACGGTCTCGATGTCAGCCCTTCTCGACCTTGGTCTTCGAGGGTTTGAAGTCGTGCAGGTGGATCACCCTCACGACGATCCTCTTCAGGTACTTCGCCAGTAACTTGGCGTTGCCTGGGTCTGCCGGAATCCGCTCGGCCAGGATGTCGGCCAGCTTCTCATCGCCGGGTGCCGCCAGCACGTCGGCGATGAACGGCTCTTGCTTGCCTTGCTCCAGGAGCGACCGCAGGGCCGGTTGCCGCAGCAGGCTCGCCATGTTCACCAGAGCCGACCGAACGACACCCTTCGCCTTTCCGTGGGCTTCTTCCGCCTCGGCCACGAGTTGATCGGCCTCGTCCACATGGAGCGAGCAACCTTCCGGCTGCGGACGCTCCTTCAAGGCCCGCTCCACGGCGTTGCGGTCGAGCGAGGACTGGAACAGGCCCGTCCTTGCTGGCATTCACCTCGTCCCTGAGCGTCTCCACGTCCACGCTCGCCAGCGCCTCGATCTTGACTAGCTCGGCAATGGCCTGGAAAGCACCAGAGTCGGGCAGGTTGTCGATCTCGGAGCGGACCTGCTCGCATTTGCCGGTCACCTCGTCG
Organism: uncultured Planctomycetota bacterium; assembly: GCA_963779785.1. GTDB lineage: Bacteria > Planctomycetota > Planctomycetia > Isosphaerales > Isosphaeraceae > CAVRFS01. The sequence continues at coordinate 133,673 of CAWAAW010000041.1, read as the reverse complement.
AACGCCTGGAGGTACCGGGTCTTGTAGGTCGTCTGGACGCTATCGAGCGGGTCGAGCAGTTGGCTTTGGAGCTTGGCTTCCGACTCCATCAGGACGCTGACGTTTTCCAGCTTCTTCCCCAAGGCTCGGAGCTTGTCCTTCAGTTCGCCGACCGGACCATCCTTCTTCACCTGGAGCTGCGAGTAGCGGTGAGCCGCCCTGATCTTCTGATCGTGGCGACAGAAGGCGTCGGCCTTCTCCCTGGTCTTCTTGCGGGTCGCCAGATCGTCGAGTTCCGTGGTCTTGGCCTCCTGCTGGGCGTAGCAGGTATAGCCGAACGACGTGTCCAGGGCATTGAGCAGGTGCGAGATCGCCTCGGTGTCGTCGATCTTGGCCGACAGAGAACGACTTCCACGAGCTGAGGCAGTCGGCCACGGGGTTGGGCTGTCCGATGTCGCCCATCAGCGCATCGAGCCGTTCGATCAGCGCCTCGACCTCGGGCTTGCGTTGCTCCCGCCACTTCCGCAAGCCGGTCGAGAGCGGTGGTGATGTCGCCGTCCTTCTGGATCGTCTTGAGCGACTCGTCTTCGAGCAGGATGGCGGCATACGGAGCCAGCACCGGCCACCCTTCCGGGGCTTTGAGCCGCTGCACCTTCGTCATCGAGTTCAAGAGGGCGGCGTTGAAAGTCAAGTCGGCGATGTTGGTGTAGTCGATGTATTCGTTGGTCGCCGCCCCTTTGCCTGACAACAGGATGCGGAGCTTGCCCTCTCGGACCAGGCAGAGCAGGTAGATGTCGATCATCCGGCGAGAGAGGCCGTAGTTCTTGTCATTCGGCCCGCCCAGGCCGGTGAAGTTCTTGCAGACCGTCTCCACCGAGATCTGGCGGTTGCCCTGGCTGGTCTGGGTCTCGATCCACTCGTCGAGGTCTTGGACGAACTCGTTGCCCTTGGTGTTGAGTTGCTTGGTGCCGTCCTTCTTCATGATGCCCAGGGCATAGCCGTAGTTGTCGGCGGCGCTGGTGAACTGGTTGGGCTTGGTGCCCTTGGGGATGTCCCCGGTCTTGACGACGCCGTTGATGACCTTGATCGCTTCGGCGTCGTCGAACGAAGCCGGGGCGTCGAATTCGATCTTCGCCGACTCGTAGACGGCATCCAGCACTTGACCGATGAGAGGGAGTCAGGACCGCCAGGAGTTCTCCCTGGCAGTTGAAGGACAGGTTGCTGTGGTCGGCGGCGCTGATCTGCCCTCGGGCGTAGCTGTCCGTGACGATCTTGGCGGTGCTGCCGATCTCATCTTTCAGCCGATTCGCGACCCACTGGATGACTTCCTTGGCATCTTCGGTGTCCTTGTGCTGATGGTCCTTGACCAGTTCCCGGTAGGCGGCGAAATCGAGCAGGCGGTCCTTCTCCTGGGCGGTCAGTTGTGCGGGACTCCAGAAGAGGATGCGGCGATCTTTCACATTCTTGGCGAGGTCGGTCACCTTGTCGCCGCAGGGCCGGTTGCTGATGAAAACGGCGAAATCGTGATCGGTGTCGGCGGTGTTCAGGGGGGGAGGGCCTGACCTTTACTGGCGATGTCGAGCAGGTCACGCATGTAGACCCGCCCCTTGATGGTTCGCCCGTGCCACTCGACTAACGTCCTTCTGTTCGGCGGGAGCGATCCCCCGGAAGATCGACCTGGTGCTCCGAGCCAGATCCATCGTCAGGAGCGAGGTCTTGATCTCCCATCCGTCCAGCCCGAGAAGCTGGTGCCATGCGTCTCTTTGCTGGACCTGACTGTTCTCGGCCTGCCTGCGGGCCTTCTGGAACAACTCCTTGACATCGACGCCGCCGCCTTCCGGCGTGAAGACGAAGTTCTTCCGACCTTCTTGACCTGCGGTAGCTCCTTCGCGAGTTCATCGAGCAGGACTTCGTAGTGGTCGAGGTTGTCCTTGATGTCGGCCTTCTGTCCCTTGTCGTGATCCGACCATTCCATGACGGAGTTCATGACCTCTTCGACCGAGAGGCCGTTCGGCTGCATCTTGGCGACGTGGTAGAGAAAGAGCGTCTTCAGGATCTTCTCGCAGCGGAGGCGTAGACCTTCAGCCGCCCCTTCGTCGCCTGCCCGATGGTGCGTCGCCCCGCCTCGTAGGCTTTCCACTCGTCGTAGTACTTCGTGCGGATGGCCGAGATGCCCGCGGTCGTCCCGGAGGGATCTTCCTCGTAGCTGACCACATCGTCGAACATCTGCCAAATCGTGATCAGTTCGTTGGACTTGGCTTTCCTCTGCGTCTTGAGGGTTTGGTGCATGAAATGGACGGCCGACCGCAGCGTCGTGAGGTTGTAGCTGACGGCACGCAGCACGTCGATGGCGGGCTGGTAGAACGGGAAGAACCGCTGGAAGGTCTCGCTGCCGATGGCGTCGGGCCAGGTGAAGCTCTTGCGGTAATCCTCGAAATAATCGTCGATCTTCTCGGGCTTCGTGACGGTGCGGACTCGTGACAACACGATGTCGTAGAAGTTCGACTCGTTCTGGAGCAGGGAGACGTTTCGCAGGCGGTCGTTGGCGATGATGTTCTTGACGCCCATCTTGGACTCAAGAGCCTGCTGCGCCGAGCAGATCGTCCAGACGGGCAGACAGTGGGTCTTCGCCAGGCGGTTGGACAGCACGACCAGCGTCTTCTCGTCCTCGACCCGCTGATCTTCGGTGCGGTTCTTCATGAACAGCGAGACTTCATCGAGGATCAGCAGCAGCCCCTCGTAGCCGCTGGCGATGAGCGTCTCGACGACGTGCTTGAGAACCGCCTCGGCCTCCATCGGGATGTCCGGGGTGGTCTTCAACTCCTTCCGGTAGAAGTCCCAGAGCTTCTGGCCGCAGTCACGACGCACCGTGGGCTTCTTGCTGTTTCGCAGATTGTCGAGGAACTCCTCGATCTCGACCCGCTCGTTGTCGTCGAAATACTTTGGGTCTTTGAGGAACTTCGCCAGACGCTTGTGATAGAGGTCCAGCTCGGACTCGAAGCGGTCCGCGAGGACTTCCACGGGGTAGACCGAGATGGTATGCCCGGTCTCGGCATGATACTGGTCCTGCACGGCGTCGAGGATGTACTCGGTCAGCTTTCGACCCGTATCGGTCACTCCAATGGTGCCACCGCCCTGGCCGACCAGGGTCTTCACGGCAACGAAGATCCCCTTCGACTTGCCGCTCGACTTCTTGGCGAGACCGTTCTCGTAGAAGTTGTAGATCGATTCCCGCTTGCCTTTCTTGTTCTTGGTCTCCAGTTCGAGGACGATGTCCCAGACCTTCTTGTCGCCCAGGGCGAGAGCACCCAAGGTGGAGAGCAGGTGCGATTTGCCCGAGCCAAACTCGGCCTGCACCCACCACCCTTGCCCGATCGGGTTCGTCTTGTCGGACGGGTTGTAGGGCATCGCAAGCTGGCGCAAGACGTCGTTGAGCAGCGAGCGTACCGGGTCGATGAGGAAGTCTCGCACGGTGCGGGGCTCGGCCCGTCTCTTTCGCTTCGACTCGGCCTCGTCATCGACCGAACCACCCTGCCAGATATGCCGCTCGACGACGTAGACATCGATGATCTCGTCGGGAACATCGCAGAGCTGATCGAGGGTTTGCCGTTTGAACAACCCGCTCATTCGGACAGCTCCCACAGATGATTCTCGGGGACCAGATTCATCGGCAATGTGCGGTGGTTGGTTGCCGGTGCCTCGTGGAAGAGAGTGATGCGGTCAGCGACCCTCTCCCCCGGCAACAGCACAAGAATGTGCTTCTGATTAGCCGCTCGAATGCGAAAGCAATTCAGTTCCATGTCGTAAGCGAACAAGAGTTCGAGGCTCTTGACCGCCAAGAACGAGGTTTGCGTAAGCTTGTCGGCGATCAGAGCATCCAGCTCATCAGCGAGCTGTTTCTTGACCGTTTCCGACATGCCAGCCTCGTTTCGGACGAGCCACTTCAACTCTTCGTCTCCGAATCTCTGCAATAGGGAGTGGTTGATATTGAGTGCCGGGCCAAGCGGCTTATCATTCGGACTACGTGCTTCTCGAAATGCCACCCGCTCGTACCTTTCGATGCGCTCGTAAGTTCCCAGGACGACGTAGAGGTGGCGGCCCGTGGGCATGGCGAGCTTCTGCCTCAGTTGTGAGTTGATCTCGTGGCCTGAGAGTCTCATGGATGCTCCTCCTCGCTCAGCTTCACGAGGTGACGCACAGCATCGTCGAGAGCGTACTTGGTGGTGAGCTGACGCATCCCGTCGATTTCACTCACCTTGGACAGGATTCCAGCCTCCCGCAGCACGTAGAGCTGACGAACCATCCACTGCTTGTCCCAGAGTAGCCACCTGTGCATGGGACCCTTGAACAGCCACTCGAACGAGTGCATGCCCGGCTCGGGAGAAAGGGCTCGCCGATTACGAATCCGAGCGTTGGCCTCGATCGGCGCGGGGCCACCCGGAACGGGATAGCCATGGTTGCTATCTTGCACCTGTTCGAGCGTCGGCCTCGGCTCGTCCTCCATCGTCAGTATCTGGCTCATCCCGGAATTGGATGGAGTTCGAGCGTCCGCAAACTTTGAACTTCGAGGCATCCGCTCAACAAGAAAGGATCGAGTTGAGACGCGCCGGCAGTTCCCGGCTTCAACTCGATCCCAGTGCTTTCGATCACCAACAACCACTCAAACTCACTTACCGGATGATCGGGCGAGGTCGAAGCGATCCAGGTTCATCACTTTGGTCCAGGCGGCGACGAAGTCCTGGACGAACTTCTTTTCCCCGTCCGAGCTTCCATAGACTTCCGCCAGGGCGCGGAGTTGGGCGTTGGAGCCGAAGACGAGGTCCACCCGCGTGGCGGTCCACTTGGGATCGCCGGTCTTGAGGTCTGAGCCCGCGAAAGCGTTACCGCAGGGCGAGACCTGTTTCCATTCGATGCCCATGTCGAGCAGGTTCACGAAGAAGTCGTTGGTCAACGACTCCGGTCGCTTGGTGAAGACGCCGTGGTTCGTCTCGCCGACGTTGGTCTTCAGCACACGCATCCCGCCGATGAGGACGGTCATCTCGGGCGCAGTCAGGGTCAACAACTGAGCCTTATCGATGAGCAGAGCTTCGGCCGGGATCGAGTACTTCCCCTTGAGGTAATTGCGGAAGCCGTCCGCGATCGGTTCGAGCACGGCGAAGGACTCCACGTCCGTCTGCTCGGGTGAGGCGTCCATGCGGCCCGGCGTGAAGGGAACCGTGACTTCGTGACCGGCATTCTTCGCCGCCTGCTCGACGCCCGCGCAACCCGCCAGCACAATCAAGTCTGCCAGCGAGACTTTCTTGCCGCCGTGTGCGGAACTGTTGAAGGCGCCTTGGATGTCTTCCAAAGCCTTCAACACCTTTGCGAGTTGGGTAGGCTGATTGGCTTCCCAATCCTTTTGGGGAGCCAAACGAATCCGCGCCCGATTCGCGCCGCCGCGCTTGTCCGAACCGCGGAACGTGGACGCCGCCGCCCAGGCGGTCGAAACCAGCTCCGACACGGGGAGTCCGGAAGCCAAGATCTTGCTCTTGAGCGAGGCGATGTCCCGAGCATCGATCAACGGGTGATTCACCGCGGGAATCGGGTCTTGCCAGATGGGCTCTTCCGCAGGAACCTCCGGGCCGAGATATCGGACCCTTGGGCCCATGTCGCGGTGGGTCAACTTGAACCACGCCCGGGCGAATGCGTCCGCCAACTGGTCGGGATTCTCGAGGAATCGCCGCGCGATCTTCTCGTAGGCGGGATCGAATCGCAGGGCGAGGTCGGTGGTGAGCATCGACGGCGCGATGCGCTTCGACGGGTCGTAGGCGTGGGGGACGGTGTTCGCGCCCGCGCCGCCCTTCGGCTTCCACTGGTGGGCTCCGGCCGGGCTCTTGGTCAGCTCCCATTCGTAGCCGAAGAGGCTTTCGAGGAAGCCGTTGCCCCACTTCGTGGGCGTACTGGTCCAGGTCACCTCCAGGCCACTCGTAATCGTGTCGCCCCCCTTGCCGGTGCCGAAGCTATTCTTCCATCCGATCCCTTGCTGCTCCAGGCCCGCCGCTTCCGGCTCGACCGCGACGTTGGACGCGGGAGCTGCGCCATGCGTCTTGCCGAAGGTGTGGCCGCCCGCGATCAGGGCGACGGTCTCTTCGTCGTTCATCGCCATGCGACCGAAGGTATCGCGGATGTCGTGGGCGGCCGCTACCGGATCCGGGTTGCCGTCCGGCCCTTCGGGGTTGACGTAAATCAGGCCCATCTGCACGGCGGCCAGTGGGTTTTCCAGTTTGCGGCTGTGGATCTCCCCATCTGCATCGTCATCGGTCACGAGCACCGCGCCGTTTTTCTCGACCCCTTCCGACCCGTGCTTGTAGCGGATGTCGCCGCCGAGCCAGGTGGTCTCTGCACCCCAGTAGACGTCCTGATCCGGCTCCCAGACGTCCTCGCGGCCGCCGCCGAAGCCGAACGTCTTGAACCCCATGGTCTCCAGGGCGACGTTCCCCGCGAGGACCATGAGGTCGGCCCAGGAGATCTTCCGGCCGTACTTCTGCTTGATCGGCCAGAGCAGCCGACGGGCCTTGTCCAGACTCACGTTGTCCGGCCAACTATTGAGCGGCGCGAACCGCTGCTGCCCTCGGCCGGCACCGCCGCGGCCGTCGCCGGTGCGGTAGGTGCCCGCACTGTGCCACGCCATGCGGATGAACAGCGGCCCGTAGTGGCCGAAGTCCGCCGGCCACCAGTCCTGCGAGTCGGTCATCAGCGCGGCGAGATCTCTCTTCACCGCCGCCAGGTCGAGGCTCTTGAACTCCTCGGCGTAGTTGAAGTCCTTGTCCATCGGATCGGACTTGGACGAATGCTGGCTCAAGAGGTCGAGCCTCAACTGGTTCGGCCACCAGTCGCGGTTGGTCGTCCCGCCGCCGGCCGTGTGCTTGGGAACTGCGCCGGTGAACGGGCACTTCGTGGCGTTTTTTTCTGACATAAGGGTTCTCCTCTGTGTTAGCCGGTTTGCCGGTCGGATTTGGAAATGTGGGGACTCCGTGCTCGATCATCGGCCGAGCCTCGAGAAGCCGCGAGACATTCGGGACACTTGCCCCAGAAGATCACCTCCGCCTCGTCGATCTGATAACCCACGGTGTCGGCCGGAGTGAGACAGGGTGCATTACCGACAGTGCAGTCGACATCTGCCGTTTTCCCGCAGGTGCGACAGATCAGGTGATGGTGGTTGTCGCCGACGCGGCACTCGTAGAGCGCCGGCGATCCCGCAGGTTGGATCCGCCGGATGAGGCCGTTGTCGGCCAGGATGCCGAGGGCGTCGTACACCGCCTGACGCGAAATCGTCCCGATCTCGGCGCGCACGTGTTCCGCGACCTCTTCCGCCGTGCAGTGAGGATGGCTCGACACCGCCCGCAGTACGGCCAATCGCTGGGCGGTAACATGCACACCATGTTCACGAAGCAGAGAAGCGGGGTCCGTTGTCATGGGGTCATATTACGTCAAAATCTGGATAAAGTCGAGTCTTTGACTAATTCCATCTCGACGTTTTTGGCTGTGCACTTTGGATGCCGATCACTTGCGAGATCTTAGCGGCTCACGAGCCCATCGTACCCACCCAGCCCTGCTCAGGTCAGACTGGTGTCATTTTCCAAAGTCCTCTTTAAAACGCCCATTGAACAATCTAAGTAGAGTAGTGGGCACCTACAATGATCATGCACGCTGGATAGAACCAACCCGGCCTGTCGATCGCTACCGCGCCAGCCACAGGGAGCACAAAAGGCACAGTGCACGCGATCTGCATCGCTAAGTATCGCAAACGGTTATCTGGAGCGAGCGATGCTCTGCAACCGCTCATGTGGAGTAGTGCTTGCGTCAGCGGGAAGATCGCCGCTCCGCCGATTGCCAATGCCCAGAATCCGGTTTTAGGATCAACAAATGTAGCAATCGCTGAGGGAAAGAAAAGGGGACGGGGAAAGAAAAGGGGACGTTGCTAAATCTTGACGCAAACTTCGCGGTTTACGGTGATTGCGCGGTCTGCGAAGAACTCCTTTTCGCCGGACGGCAAATCATGTATCACCCACTGGTTTTCGGGCAAGTCTCAACTGGAAACTCTGCCGCTCGGTGTGCTCGACACCGGGGCGGGCGGACGACCGGCAGGTCAAAAGCCGCGGGTCCACCTGGGCGATCGACTCCGGTCATCTTCCCCCGACTCCGCCCGTCTTGCCCCGCAGTCAGGGCCAACCCTTCGTCTTCAACGTTATGTACCGCCGATCCCGTCGATCATCAGTCGGAGCTTGTTCGCTACGATCGTCCTCAGCCCGATCAGCGGTAGGCGGGGTGCATCCCCCGCCTCGAGGACGGAGATACCCTGCGGCATCTCCAGGGGATAGCTGTCGCCCCGCAGCGCCGCCCGACCCGGCACGTTTCGATGCAAGCGCACGTCAGCCGCGTATTGCACGACCCGCTGATGGCCGATCTCCAGCTTCCCGATCCGCTTCAAGGAGGCACCGGACCATCTCTGGAGCTGTCCTTCCCCGATGGAGAGGTTGTGCCCGTGCCCGGTGTCCAGGATCGCGGGCAGCGGCCTCAGCATGTCATCGATGCTAATCCAGAGGATAATCTGGTTCCGATACACATCCACCGCCTCGCCCCGCACCGTGATGAGGTGGGGCCGGTCGGCAAACGGCAGGCGGTCGATGATCTTCATGGATCGGGGTGGAACTCTCCAAACTCATAGAGCGAGCGGTCCGAGTGGTCGATGGCCGTCAGGCCGGACATCCGGCGGTAGACATCCTCGCGGACGATCAGGTACGCCGTGTGCGTCTCGGGATCTTCGACTCGGACCGGCTCGTCGCCAGCTTTCTCAACCGCTTGCTTCAATTCCGGTGTGAGGGTCATGTGCGCCTCCATCCTTCGATTGTACCCGCTCTGCGACCGCGGCAGGAAGCCACCAAAAAATGGGACACCACCAGAAAGACGGGGACAACCGTCCCGCCAGCCTCGTTCATGGCGGCGACCTCGTCCATGCTCGGCGGCGAGGTTCGCACGGTCCCCACCCATCGACTCCGGACGACTTACGGCTCCTGTCCGTCGGCGTGTCAGCCAGTTGCTCCTTGATCATTCGCCGCAACAACCGCGACGCGCTCATGCCCCAACGGTCCGTTCTCTCGCCCGGAGACATCGTTCTCCTCTATCCACCTTTCGTAGTTCGGCTCCGGCTCCGCGGTCCCACTGAGCAGCTTCGCGACCTGGCCGCAGGCGTTGATCCACCCTTTGCGGACGGGTTCCGTGAAGCACTCACGCGAGCTCTTTGGCGGCCGCCGGCGCTGCACTTCCCGCGCTTCCGAGGCGACCTCTTCCGGACGTGATGATTTGTTGGTCATGATAACCAATGTGGCCGACGGACACCGAGAATGCAAGCGGAATACCACACAGGATTTCCCACCACCACCAACCCGTATTGCGGGATATCATTGGGACGTTAGGTAATTGACGTTTTGGGAAGCGTCCCCGCAAGAGGAGAATGCGATGGACAAAGCGCTTACGATGGAAGAGATCAAGGCCCGTTATGCACCGAATTGGGTCCTGATCGTTGACTCTCAGACCGACGAGCATCATCACGTCCTAGCGGGCAAGGTCCTGTTCACGAGTCCGGACCGCGAGGCGGTCTATGAAAAGGCCCTGGAGATTCGTCCCACCGACTGCGCTATTCGCTTCCTGGGAGAGTGGCCCACCGACGTCGAGTTCATACTTTGAGCGTCACGGTCCAGCCTCGCACAAGCCCCATCATCCTTGAGCTTGAAGTGGCGGGGCCAACCGCGACATTCAAGGCCAGAATGATTCTGGACACAGGAGCAACGACAACGTCTCTTAGCCTGAAGGTGCTCCGGCTGATCGGTTACGATCCCAGCATGGCGATCGGCCAGGCCCAACTCATCCCAGGCTCCGCCGTTTGCACCGTTCCCCGCTCATGGTCAATCGGCTCAGCGCACTGGGCCGGCACGCGACTGGATTGCGGGTGCTCGCCCGCAATCTACCGTCCATCGCTGCCGCAGACGGTCTCCTCGGGCTGGATTTCTTGCGCGGCCATGTCCTTACGATCGACATTCCGCAGGGGCAGATTAGCCTGGCCTGAAAACGTTGACATCACCCCTTTCCCTTCACTGCCGAAGACAGGACTTGAACCTGCACGAGCATGGTTAGCCCGCTAGCCCGAGTTTCCTACTTAGCAACGAATGGATTTCTAACCTGTTTTGTCACAATGCTATGCGCGGAGAAATGTTACCCTAACTCGCTGGTGTTTCTCCCGTTCAAGGCCCAGGATCTCGACCAATCGCTGCTGCCCTCGTGACATCCGGGTCAGAACCGTTTGTTGCGGCTGGTGCTTGGTTTTCCCTTTCTTGGGGTACAGGTTGATCACTTCCCGAATGCCGTCCAACTCGGAAAGCAGCCGTCGCAGAGAAATCTTCAGCCCGGCCCGGCGGACGCGGCGCCACATCACCGATCGCAGAAGTTGGGCCATGCTGCAATACAACCCGTGAACACGCACCTTGGAGTCCGTCCAGTGGTTCAGCGGCCACCAACTCCCCGTGGTTCGATCCTTCATCTCCTTGAAAACCGCCTCGATCAGATACTGGCTCCGGTAGGCCTCGATGATCCGCTCATCGGACCATTCCGCCCGGTTGCTGATCAGGATGGTCTTGCCCAGATGCGTCTCCGCGATGCGATTCAGGGCGTCGGTGTCGATGTCGTAGGTCAATCGCGGGTGGCCCTCGGGATCGTCCTCGATCGTCACTCTGGATGACATCCTTGAGGTACTGGCGGCGCAAGATCGACCGGCACTTCTGTCCCACCGACGCCAGGGTTGGTCGCTTCCCTCCCTTGATCAGCCCGGCAGCGCGGCCCGCCAGTCGACCCTGGAGCTCGGATAGTCGTTTGATCGCTTTGGCGACATCCTTCTCCAAGGTCATCCACTGCGTCTTGGCCAGGTTCGGATTGTAGGTGACCACCAAGACCCGTTCCGAGCCAGCGACGGTCTTGGTCACGCGAAACGCCTTGGTGCCCTTCAAGCCCGGACTCGCGCACACGACAAATCGCGAATCCGTATGCGGGACTTCGGCCAACTCGGGATGTTCGCTTCAGTTTGACAGAGCCCACGAATTTGAGGCTGCAAGGAGTCCAACAGGCCGAAGTTCTCGGCGGAGTTGTTTCCCTTGTCGAAGATCAGGGTCGTTTCGGGGACGACTGTCGCTTCACCGGCCAACTCGCGGAAGAAGTCGATGAAATCGGTTCAGGACCAGCGAAAACTGTCGGGCGTCGTTGCGGTTCCCTTCATAGACGTCGTAGAACAACGGCAATTGGCCATCGGCGGCACAGAACAGGGCGTAACTCACCTGCCGGAGGTTGTCGCGTCCTTGTTTGTTTTTGCCTCGGGCGGCCAGGCTACAGCGGGCGGAAAGAAAAGGGGCCGTTGCTAAATCTTGACGCAAACTTCGCGGTTTACGGTGATTGCGCGGTCTGCGAAGAACTCCGTTTCGCCGGACGGCAAACCATGTATCACCCACTGGTTTTCGGGCAAGTTTCAAATGGAAACTCTGCCGCTCAGTGTGCTCGACACCGGGGCCGGCGGACGACCGGGAGGTCAAAGGCCGTGGGTCCACCGGGGCGATCGACTCCGGTTATCTTCCCCCGACTCCGGGTCCCCAAGATGGGCGATCGCCTTGCCTCTCAACCTTTGGACTCGCGGTCTGCCGCGGCCGCCGCCTTTCGTTCTTGCGCCGTTTCCGCACAGCCTTCCAGAAATCCTCCTCAGACAAGCCTTCCCCTTCCTTGATGCTCCGCCGGGAGCGGTTGAGCATCGCCTGAAAGCGCGGAGAGCGCTCGAGCAGGAGGCGTTCCAGATCATCATCATCGTTGGGGACCAGCAGCACGGCGACGGCTTTGCCATTGCGAGTGATCACGATGGGGCCATCGGCTCCACATTCGTCCACATAGGCACTCAACCGGGCCTTCACATCCGCTAGCGGGGCGATTCTCATGACTCGTATTCCTCATCGCCGATTAAGAGCCGGTTTCGATCCTTGATGCCAATAGCCAAGACCATACCGATCGCGACGCCGAATCCGACGTCGAGTAGGACACGGAAAATGCTTGAGGCTCGAGAAGTCGCCGAACCAGACATCAAGAGAAATGACAGGGGCGAGAAGGAGGCTTCCGATGCTCTTATTGAGGTCTGCTGTTGCCCGGTCGTCCCCGCAACTACCGCGAAGCGTTCGTGCCCCAACGGTCCGTTCGCACAACCGTAGACATCCTCCTCCACTGTCCACGTTTCGTGGTTCGGCTCTGGCTCTGCGGTTCCACCGAGGAGCCTCGTGACCTGGCCGCGGGCGTTGATCCAGCCTTTGCGGACGAGGTCCGTGAACCGCTCGCGCGAGCTCTTCGGCGGCCGCCGTCGCAGAGCTTCTTGCGCTTCCGCGGCGATCTCTTCCGGACGTGGCGAATTGTTGATCATGATAACCAATGTGGCCGAAAGACACCGAGAATGCAACCGGAATTCCGCACGGCGATCTGAATGTGGCCCTCTCGGGAGAAGCCTGCTCCCGGGTAGGCTGGTTTGCCTTCGAGGAAAGCCCCCCGCACGGTGTCATACTCGAGCCCCCGCCTGCTGCAATTCATTGAGGCAATGATTGATCACCAGGCAATCGAGATCGCGCCGCTTGGCCTGCCTGCCATGGTTTCGAGGTAACGGTCGGCCCTCGTCGGCGAATGTCTTGGCTAGCTCCTGATAGCTCTCCGCGAGGATCGCGGTGACCGACTCGTTGAGCAGATCGAAGGAGCGTCCCCGTTGCACGACCCCACCGATGACCGAGGCGATCTGGCCGCGCTTGCGGTACCGCTCTTGTGCCCAGCAGGGCTCGCTCCGGCGAATGCTCCCAGAAATAGATCCCATGGCCCAGCCAGTCCCATACGTTCGCACTCGGCCGCCACTCGCTGATCGGCAGATTGCCGAGGAGCAGTTCGCGCGCGAATTCCTCGGTGCAACCGTGGTAGCCGACGACGATACGAGCGAACTGGTCCATGAGAGTGCGGCTGGTCAGCGGGCGGCACGGAACTTGACGGGGTTGAAAACGAACTCCGGATTATCTTTCGACACAACAACTATTTGCAACTGCGACGGTGTACGAAAAGGGAGGCCGAAGGGGATCTTCGCATTGAAAAACCGTTCTGGACAGTCCCGAGCACCTCTGCTACCGTGCCCGTCCTTGGGTTCCACTACCGGGCGAAACCCCGCAGGACAAGGATGCTCCTGGCCATGCCAGCGACCGCGAACCGAGTGCTCCCCCCGCGAACGATCGGCATCGCCCCAGACCGGCTCAAGCCCAATCGCTTCAGCCTGTCGATCTACGGTGATCCCAGCGCCGAGATCGACGACCTGTTGCCGAGCATCCGTGACCACGGAATCCTGGTTGCGCTGGTGGTGGCTCCAGGACCAAGGCCCGGGACCTGGGAAGTCATCTCCGGACACCGGCGGCTTGCTTGCGCTCTGGCACTGAACTTCGCCCAAGTTCCCTGCGAGGTCCGTCCGCTGCCGCATGGTCCAGAACGCCGCCGAGCGGTTTTGGAATACAACCGCCAGCGCCGCAAGTCGTTCAGTCAACTGATGCGCGAGGCCGACGCTCTCGAGGAGCTCTGGTCGGCCGAGGCGACCTCCCGGCGGCTAGCCAATCTAAGAAGGGGCCGAATCCGATTCGGCCGAGTGTCGGAATTCCGACGATCGGGGGGCGATTCCCGATTCGAACGATAACGCCGAGCGATGAGGACATCCACGAACAGCGTGTTGACCGGGGTCGAACCGACACGGCGATCGGCCGGCAGCTCGGGATCGGCGGCAAAGATCTCTATCGCCAGGCCCGAGCCATCTGGCGGCTGGCCCGGTCCGGTGATGTCCGCGCCCAGAGCGGCATCGCCCAGTTGGACGCCGGGACCAAGACTATCCATGCCGCGTACAAGGACTTGCGCCGCCGCGACCGCTATAGCGCCGATTTTCGCCCCACGCCGTACGACGTCTGGTCGTTCCGGCATGACCGAGCCTTCGGAATCCCCCACCCCGGTGCCATCCCGCCAGCGATCGTCGCGCATACCCTCCACTACTTTACGCTCCCCGACGCCCTGGTCGTCGACCCCATGGCCGGCGGCGGGACCACGCTCGATGTCTGCCAGTCGATGGGACGACGTTGCCTGGCTTACGACCTCCACCCAGCCCGCCCAGAGATCCGTCCCCACGACATCCGCCACGGTTTTCCCGCCGAGGCGGCCGGCTGCGACCTGATCTTCTGCGACCCTCCCTATCACACCATGCTGGCGCGGCAATACGCCAGCGACAGCATCGCCACCGCCCCACTCTCCGAGTGGATCGCCTTCCTCCACGACCTGGCCAGCCACGCCTTCGCGACCCTACGGCCCGGCGGCTGCCTGGCCCTCCTCCTGGCCCCCCAGACCGAAAAAGACCTTCCCCCCGGCTTCGGCTACCTCGATCACGCCTTTCTTGGCTATGTCGCGGCCCTCCGCGCGGGCTTCCTCCCCGAGCGACGGATCAGTTGCCCCATGGACGGTGCCTATCTCCCCCAGCACGTCCGACGTGCCCGCACCGAAGGACGCTTGCTCGGCCAGGTTCGCGACCTCTTGGTGATGCGGAAAACTATCCCATATCAGGGATCGTCGTGCCGAGGACATCCTGTTCATGCACGGCAGAACCGATTGCGGATCAGCAAAACCAGGGACGGAATCGAAGTGGCTGTCCCACTTGACACCAAGCGGCCACTGCCATTTTGGCACCTGCCAAAATGCGGCAGCCGTGAGCGATTCAATCGACTGGGCTCGCCGCAGGCCAGCTCGTAGACCTTGCCGCGCACGAACGGGTTTGACAGCGTGGGGTTACGTCTGACGATCGGCTCGGGGAGAAGGCCGATTGCCTGCTCGACCAGCCGGTCGAGCTCTTCGGCGCCAAGCCGCTCGAGAACATAGGAGATGGCGGCTTGTTCGGCGGCTTGCTCGCGTCGCCTCGCGCGCTTGCTTGCTGCTGAGCCTCGATCTTCCGAAGCTGGGCTTCCATCTCGCGGCGACGGTTCTCCAGACGGCTGGCCACTTGCGGCAGCAGGTCGTAGCCATCCTCGATGCCCGCCCTGATGTAACCGGGGCCGTTCTGAAGTTTTCCCTCGCTTTGAAGGTAGAGTGCGTTGAGCAAGACCTTGGCAACCGCTTCCGGGTCTTTCTGGGCGATGAGCCGCTGAGCGAGCTGCCCGGGGATTCCCTGGTTCGTCAACAGTTCTTGCAGATCAACAGCAACATGGAGCCGGCCTTCGGCGGTGAGCCGGAACGGAGTTCCCGGAATCGGGATCGATGCTGTGTCTTCTTTTGATGTTGGTTCTTGTTTGGGCCCATCCTTGGGGCCTGCGCGGGCCGACCGCTTGGGCCGCGACTGGACCAGATTTTGGACCACTTCGGGGGGCTACCTCTAAAGATTTTGGACCACTTTCGGGGGTATCCTCTAAAGAATTTTGGACCAGTCCCCGTCAAGTCCTCGGCCTGCTGCTGGCCGACTTGGAGTCGCGGCGGACGCTGGGGTGCCTGGCGGATGATTCGGTATGCGGTCGACCGCCCTTTGGCCTTGTTGGTCGCCAGAAGTCCCATTCGCGGTAAGCTTTTCGATCGCGGCCAGGACTGTCTGCCGGCTCAGGCCGGCCTGGCGGGCGATCGTGCGGATGCTGGGATACGCCCAGTCGGTCCCGAAATCGGAATACAGACCGATCACCAGGTAAACCTTGATCGCCGAGCCGCCCAGCGTCTTGAACGCCTCGGAGCGGAGCAGATCGTGTTCCACCCTGAAGAAATACGAATTCATGCCCGGCTGCCACCTTTTCGACGTGGTCAGGTGTCTCTTGCTATGAGGAAGCGGGAAAACCTTGATCGGTGTGATCGGCTGTCGTCTGACTGCCAACCGTCGGTTTCAGGCCGAGGATGTCGGCGGGCGGGTCGGAAACGTAGTAGGTCTTGACCTTGCCGGGTTGATGGGTCGTCGAGACGACCAAGCCGAGGTCCTCCAGCCGCGCCAGGCTGTCGATCACGGTCGGGCACGACAGTCGAGTCCGCCGCATCAGCAGGCTGAGGCTGATCGTCACGCTCCGGTCGGGAAGACCGCCGCAGGCTTCGATGACCGCCAGATAGACCTTGATGGCCTCGCCGCGGATCCGCGACAGGTAGCCCCGGTCGAAGAGCACTGTCTTTACCCAGTCATTGTGAGTGGGTTTGGGCATGGCGACCGACATGATGAGTAACTCTCCCTGAAGCATCCCCTGGCAGATGCGGTCCTTTTCTTGAGGAGACACAACCATCGAGTTTTATCGACGTTTCCGCGAACTAAACTTGAGTGGAACCCGGCGAGTGACTCGCCTTAAGTCGAGGTTGCGTTCCACATCGAGGAGTCAGGGACCACGCTTTACAAGAAATTCTTGGGTGGGGTGTTGACCTTGGGATTTTCGCGGTACTATAGCTCTTGCCTCGCTGAATAAACCCTGAACAGTCGCAGTCGACGGCCGGAGCGAGCTGCCTTACAGGCAAACTTGCACCGGCCGATGATGTCGGTGGATGGGGTTGAGGCCATGCGAATTCAGGTCGTGCACCTGCGTTGTCCGAGTCACCTTCCTATCACGTGACCGCATCCGCAAGGAAGTGGCTCTTCGTTGATATGTTGAGATTGTATCGGTCATCGCCGAAGCCGGCCTGACCCAGCGGTTGCTCTTTGACAATCCGGTCGATTGCATTCGTCAGCCAAAAAGAAGACGAGATAAGTTGAGATTCGTCGTGTTAATAAACCCTTGAGGGAAGCCGGCGTGCGAGTGGTTGATCCTGAAACGCCTGACCTGGGTGGTCCCTGGGATCCAGGCGGCGGGACGGCTCGCAAGGACCGGCACACGTTTCTCGTGGGACGACGGGGCTCTGGTTGTGAGCGGACTTGAGTGTTCTTTGAGCATTCGGGAAGTCGAGCGGCATGAGCCAGTCGAACTGCGGAAAACGAGGTGCGACCAGTATTTTTCCTCAACCCTTGGGGTGAGGATCGAGGACCGGCCGGAATGCCTCGACTTCATCGATCGAGGGATTCGGACGGGAAATCGACTCATTGTGAAGGGTTTGATCCTGGCTCAGAATGAACGTTGGCGGCGTGGATTAGGCATGCAAGTCGAACGGGCCTGGTTTTCGGATCAGGTCAGTGGCGCAAGGGTGAGTAAGGCGACGGCAACCAACCCCATGGTTGGGCATAGCCGCGGGAAACTGCGGGTAATTCCCAGCGATGTTCGTGTCGGGCATCCGATGTGAACCAAAGTTCCGGCGCCGTGGGACGGGCCGTCGTGGTATTAGGTAGTTGGCGGGGTAATGGCCCACCAAGCCTATGATGCCTACCGGGCGTGCGAGCGTGGCCCGGCACACTGGGACTGAGACACTGCCCAGACTCCTACGGGAGGCTGCAGTCGAGAATCTTCGGCAATGGGCGCAAGCCTGACCGAGCGACGCCGCGTGGAGGATGAAGGCCTTCGGGTTGTAAACTCCTGTCGAGGGGGAGGAAGGGGTAACCTTGACCGATCCCTGGAGGAAGCACGGGCTAAGTTCGTGCCAGCAGCCGCGGTAAGACGAACCGTGCTAACGTTATTCGGAATCACTGGGCTTAAAGCGCGTGTAGGCGGATGGGGACGTCGGTTGTTGAAAGCCCCCGGCTTAACCGGGGAACTGGCACCGAAACGCCCCGTCTGGAGGGACGTAGGGGGACCTGGAACTTCCGGTGGAGCGGTGAAATGCGTTGAGATCGGAAGGAACGCCCGTGGCGAAAGCGAGGTCCTGGACGTTTTCTGACGCTGAGACGCGAAAGCTAGGGGAGCGAACGGGATTAGATACCCCGGTAGTCCTAGCTGTAAACGATGGGCACTGGATAGGGGGCTCGCCGATGGGCTCCCTGTCGTAGGGAAACCGTGAAGTGCCCCGCCTGGGGAGTATGGTCGCAAGGCTGAAACTCAAAGGAATTGACGGGGGCTCACACAAGCGGTGGAGCATGTGGCTTAATTCGAGGCTACGCGAAGAACCTTATCCTGGGCTTGACATGCACGGATTAGCCGGCGGAAACGTCGGTGACACCGCAAGGTGGAACGTGCACAGGTGCTGCATGGCTGTCGTCAGCTCGTGCCGTGAGGTGTTGGGTTAAGTCCCGTAACGAGCGAAACCCCTGTGGTCAGTTGCCAGCGCGTCATGGCGGGGACTCTGATCAGACCGCCGGCGTTAAGCCGGAGGAAGGCGGGGACGACGTCAAGTCATCATGGCCCTTATGCCCAGGGCTGCACACGTGCTACAATGGGACGGACAGAGCGTTGCCAGGCCGCAAGGTCGCGCTAATCGCAAAAATCGTCCCTCAGTTCGGATTGCGGGCTGCAACCCGCCCGCATGAAGCTGGAATCGCTAGTAATCGCCGATCAGCACTGCGGCGGTGAATGTGTTCCTGAGCCTTGTACACACCGCCCGTCAAGCCACCAAAGCGGGGGGCATCCGAAGTCGTCGGAGCCGCAAGGCAGGCGCCGAAGATGAAACCCGTGATGGGGACTAAGTCGTAACAAGGTAACCGTAGGGGAACCTGCGGTTGGATCACCTCCTTTCTAAGGACTTTCTTAGAAAACTTGGCCTGAGATACTCCTGGACCTCGGTCCAGAAACCGTGCAGATCGAGATGGGAAACCCTCTTGAACTCCCGGTGTCAATAAGGCCACATCGGCACTGTCCCGCATGTTTGAGATCGACCGCAAGCCCGCCGGCTTCCCCTGAGGGTTTAACAGACACACGATATGAAGAATCCAGTGATATCTGGTGGCGATTGCGTCCGAGTTGCAAGCCGAATACCAGGACTTGGATTATCGAAATGTAACTCTGTTTATATTATCAGTTTGTGCGTTTCCTGTTCATTGTGATCGTCCCCCAACGCTGGGAAAGTATGCCAGCACGGCATGGCCCTGGGAGCCAAATCGAACGCGACGCGGGAGATTTTCTGGCTGGCGGGAGTGAGTAACACAATAGGCTATATGCTGTTTACGACGTATATCTTCCTGATTAAGGGCTGGTCGATTGATTGGTGGTTCGGAAGATGGTTACAGTAGATGACAATGTAGATTGGAGGACTGCGCTCGTTCACGGCCGGAGCTGCGATTCTAAGCACGGTCGTGCAATTGCGGGTGTTGCTCTGGCGGCGGTAGCGACGGCATCGGTCGCTAGCATCGATTACGATGGAGCGTCCCTGTCGTAGGGAGTTTCGCCGTTTACAAATCATTGACTCCAAGAGTTAGTGGTCATTCGACGTCGCCGTGATGATTTCCCGACTCGCTGACCGCGGGGCGGTGCCGTTTGAATGACGGCCTCGCCCCCTGGCCAGCCAAAGTCAGGAACGACCCCATGTGATGAGCCGCCTTCCCGGCGGTGTTGTCCGCGTGGGATCGGTGTTTTTTGACAATTCGGTGGTTAGTCGTACAAGTAACACACACCCGCGTGGGGTGAAGTGAACTTTAGCCGGTTCGCTTTCATTCACACGCAAACAGGGTGAGTGGCAATCTCCACTACAGTATCAGTTGAAAACGGCTTCGCCCGGCGTGAGTCGCGCGAGGTCGAGTCAAAGAACCCTTACGGAATACAACAAGGGAGGTTTGGAATCAGTCGTCGCGTCGAGAGACGCAGGGACTGTTGGTCCGGCCTCCGTGGAAAGCAAAGCCCGTCGATGGGTTGTCCTTGGTTTCCGGAGGTGCCGGCTCTTTTGAGGGCTGGCATTGAGGGAGGCCGCGGCGGTCCGATCGGCGTGGTCAAGCTCCTAAGGGCGCGGGGGGGATGCCTAGGCGTCATCAGAATTCGGGCGTGGAAGGCTGCGATAAGTCTGGGGGAGCTGCCCAACGAGCGTCGATCCCGGAATACCTGAGAAACCCAGGGAACTGAAACATCTCAGTACCTGGAGGAAAAGAAATCAACCGAGACTCCCTGAGTAGCGGCGAGCGAACGGGGACGAGCCCAAACCGGGCGGGACACCGCACGGGGTTGTGGGGCCGGAGCTGTGGAATGGATCAAAGCGAGCCGAAGTCCTTTGGAAAATGGCACCAGAGCGGGTGACAGTCCCGTAGGCTTTGTGGCGATCCTCCTATTCGGTACCCAAGTAGGGTCGGGCACGTGAAACCCGGCCTGAATCGGCGGGGACCATCCTGCAAGGCTAAGTACGCGATGACGACCGATAGCGAACCCAGTAGGGCGACCGAAAGGTGGGAAGAACCCCGATCAGGGGAGGAGACTGAACCTGAAACCCCGCGCCTACAAGCGGTGGAAGGGCGTTGAGCTTCGGCTCAGCCTGACCGCGTGCCTTTTGCATAATGATCCGGCGAGTTACTGTGTCCGGCCCGGTTAACCCCTTCAGGGGGGGAGCCACAGCGAAAGCGAGTCTGAAATGGGCGAATTGGTCGGGCGTAGTAGACGCGAAACCAGGTGAACTACCCATGGGCAGGTTGAAGCGGCCCTAACCGGCCGTGGAGGACCGAACCCACCAGTGTTGAAAAACTGGGGGAGGACCCGTGGGGAGGAGTGAAAGTCTAATCAAACCTGGAGATAGCTCGTTCTCTCCGAAATGGCTTTAGGGCCAGCCTCGGGAAGTATGATAGGGGGGTAGAGCGACGGAATCCGCCCGGGGGCCTTCCCGGCTACCCGTCGGAACCCAACTCCGAATACCCTGTCATGGACCCCGGGAGTCAGAGCGTGGGGGATAAGCTTCACGCTCGAAAGGGAAACAACCCAGCCCGCCGACCAAGGCCCCCAAAGCGACACTCAGTGGCAAAGGAAGTGGGATCGCGGTGACAGCCGGGATGTTGGCTTAGAAGCAGCCATCATTTCAAAAGTGCGTAATAGCTTACCGGTCGAGCCATCCTCGCCGAAAATGACGGGGACTAAGTGTCGTGCCGCAGTCGCGGATTCAGGTTTACCTGAATGGTAGGAGAGCGTCGACGACCGCAGTGAAGCAGCACCGACAAGGAGCTGTGGAGCGTCGTCGAGTGCGCATGCCGGAACGAGTAACGACAAGACGGGTGGGAAGCCCGTCCGCCGAAAGCACAAGGTTTCCTGGGGAAGGTCAATCCGCCCAGGGTCAGTCGGGACCTAAGACGAGGCCGAAAGGCGTAGTCGATGGACAGACGGTTAATATTCCGCCACCCACACGGTAAGAGTGAAGGAGCTGGGGACGCCGGACATAATCGGGTCGGAGTGATAGGTGCCTCCGTGCCGCAAGGCCGACAGCATTTGAACTGGAAGCCCGAAGCCCGTCCGGCCACGAAAAGCCAGCTCTGGACGAACCATGTGGCCCGTACCGCAATCCGACACAGGTGTGCTAGGCGAGTATCCGAAGGCGTTCGGGAGAACCCTCGTGAAGGAACTCGGCAAAATGACCCCGTACCTTCGGTACAAGGGGTGCTCCCTCAGCAATGGGGGAGCCGCAGAGAATCGGCTCTAGCGACTGTTTATCAAAAACACAGGACTCTGCCAACTCGTAAGAGGACGTATAGAGTCTGACGCCTGCTCGGTGTCGGTAGGTTAAGGAAGCCGATGATCGCAAGAGTAGTTGGCGACCGAAGCCCCGATAAACGGCGGCCGTAACTATGACGGTCCTAAGGTAGCGAAGTTCCTTGTCGGGTAAGTTCCGACCTGCATGAATGGCGTAACGACTGGAGCACTGTCTCCACGAGGGACCCGGTGAAACTGTAGTCGTGGTGAAGATGCCACGTACCCGCGGTTAGACGGAAAGACCCCGTGAACCTTTACTGCAGGTTGGCACTGGTCCAGCGTTATTTCTGTGTAGGATAGGTGGGAGGCAGCGAGGCGGGTAGCGCCAGCTACTCGCGGAGCCATTGGTGAAATACCACCCTGAAATCACGTTGGCCCTCACCGGTCCGTAGCCCGGACCGGGACCGTGCTCATCGGGCAGTTTGACTGGGGCGGTCTCCTCCCAAAGAGTAACGGAGGAGCGCCATGGTACCCTCGGCCCGGTCGGCAATCGGGCAACAGGAGCGCAAACGTAGAAGGGTGCCTGACTGCGAGACGGATAGGTCGAGCAGAGACGAAAGTCGGCGTTAGTGATCCGGCGGTGCTGGATGGAAAGGCCGTCGCTCAACAGATAAAAGGTACTCCGGGGATAACAGGCTGATCTCCCCCGAGCGTCCCTAGCGGCGGGGAGGTTTGGCACCTCGATGTCGGCTCATCGCATCCTGGGGCTGGAGAAGGTCCCAAGGGTTTGGCTGTTCGCCAATGAAAGCGGTACGCGAGCTGGGTTCAGACCGTCGTGAGACAGGTCGGTCCCTATCTGCCGTGGGCGTAGGAAACTTGAGGAGAGTCTCCCCTAGTACGAGAGGATTGGGGAGGACCGACCTCTGGTGTGCCGGCTGTCGCGCTCGCGGCATCGCCGGGTAGCCAGGTCGGGACAGGATAAGCGCTGAAGGCATCTAAGCGCGAAGCCCCCTCCAAGATAAGGTTTCCAGCAGAAATGCGTAGGCTCCTGGAAGACGACCAGGTCGATAGGCCGGGCGTGCACGGCGCAGCGATCGCTTCAGCCGACCGGTCCTAACAGCCAAGCAGCTTGACCACCCCGATCGGGGCGCTGCCTCAAAACCAGCACATCGATCGATCGGGCGTGTTGTCCAAGTAAGAGTCCTTTGACGGACTCAACCAACGTGGTGGAGAATTCTCCACTCACTCGCTCACAACTTGATGTGTTTTGCCTCTGTGCGACCAACCACCGAACCAACCGTGGCCGGCTGGGCTTGACCGCCCGCCGGTCACTTTTCCGGTGACCATACTGGCGGGGTCACACCCGTTCCCATTCCGAACACGGCCGTTAAGCCCGCCAGGCCTATGATAGTGCCTTTGGCGCGAAAGTCGGTTATCGCCGGAATCCTTCATAGCCGCCGCGGATCTCAAACACGAGATCCGCGGCGGCTTTTTGCGCACCTAAGCCATGTTCGCGCGGGAACGATTGGACTAAGATGATGAGTGTCGGCAAGTCAGCCAAGGCGTAAATCCATACACTCGCCGCGAGGTAGCGCAACCTCCTTGCCGACGAATTGGTTAGAGCCCGAAGGGGATAGCAATGGCCTCACCATTTCCTGGGATGGATCCCTACCTCGAAAACCCGGAAATTTTCCCGGATTTCCACGACAGTATGATCTTTTGCCTCAGAGAATCTCTCCAGGCAAGCCTTCCAAGTCCGTATTTTGCGGCAATTGGCCGCCGGGTATGGATTGAGGTCTCGCGCCGATCGATCGGGCCCGACGTGGAAATTCGTCAGCGGCAGCCGCGAGGGCCGAGCTCTGTCGGACGCGACCCGACCGGCGGGTTGGCCGTCGTGAATCGTCCGAGCGCGTCGCCCTGTCGTCGTCAGGGTTGCCCACGACGAATTTCGCGAGCCCTTCATCGAGATCTACATGCGGAGTGACGAGGGAAAGCGGCTCGTAAGCTCGATTGAGGTACTCAGTTATTCGAACAAGACGCCAGGCGAACACGGGCGCGATCTCTATCTCCGAAAGCAGAAAGAGATCTTGGCGAGCAAGGTCCACCTGGTCGAAATCGATCTCTTGCGAGGCGGCGAGCATGCGACGGCGGTTCCGCGTGACCTCGCCTGCGAAGCGTGCGGTGAATTTGATTATCACGTCTCTCTGCACGATTTCACGGATTTGGAGACATTTTATGTTTATCCGATCCAACTCGATGAGCGTCTCCCGCAGGTTGACATCCCGCTGCTACCTGGCGACGCTCCGGTGAGGCTCGACTTTCAGGCGGCGTTCGACCGCTGTTACGGCGCAGGGCCATACTGCGCAGGAAATCCGCTACGGGGAAGATGCGATCATCCCACCCCTCGATCCCGACAAGGCTGCCTGGGCTGCTCAGCTCGTGCAATCGGCTCAGGCTTAACTCGTTTTCCGTCTCAATCGGGCCTGCCGGCAACTGAAAATGATCCACTCGCATTCGCACTGCGCTGACCGGCGAGTATCCCCTCTTTAATGACTTAGATAGGGAAACCGCGCGGATGGACTCGCCATCACAAAATCCAGTCGGTTCTAACCCGTCAGGATTCCATCATGGCCATCGCCGTTACTCGCTTACCGCTTCACTTGACGCCCGATCCCAGCCGGGTCATCACACGGTTGTTCTCACCGGGCGATACCAATCGAATCCGGGAAATCATCACGCGGATCCTGGCATTTCCCGAGACCGAGGTTGTCACACTCCTGGATGAGCTCAAGCGCGTTTCAGCGGCAAGCATCCGGATCTACTCGAGGTCTTCACCGAACACTATGAACAGATCCGCGGCAACATCCCGGTCGAGGCCGAGTCGGCACTGAGCCAGGCGCGGCGGTTGTACATCGGCGCCTGTTTTACGATGGAGTACGCCATCGAGGCGGTGGCGCTGTTCAATCCCTCGATGGTCCCCGCGCTGCATCAGGAAGGCGTCCCCGCCGGGCTCCGTCCGATTCGTGATGAGCCTGCGTGCCACCGGGGAAGGTCACATTTCCTCAATCGTATTCCGCACGGGGATCGATCGACGCCAACGGCGATGTTCAGCTCGACGCACCCAGAGCCTACAGCAAGACGCTCAAAGCGGTTCTGCCGGATCACTTCAATAAGTCGACCTTTCGACGTGATCTGGTCGCCCTGGGCGTTTCGACTGACCCTTGCGGCGAATCCTGGACCGGCTGGGCGACCGATTCACGCGCGACTCAGCTCTCAGAGGCGATCGACCAGGTGCGACAGGATCATGAAACATCAGGGTTCCTGGAAGAGACAGCCGACACTCTGATTTCGCTGACCCGAGTGAACTACCAGCTCCTCCTGGAGCAGCTGATCATCTTTCGGGAGTTCGAGATCGTCATCTTCCCGTTCTCGGACATCGAACGTCATGGCATCGAGGATCTGCGGCTAGTGCGATTCACCGACGATGACGGGACGCCAATCTATTACGGAACGTTTACGGCCTTCAATGGCGAGCGGGTTTTTCCTCAGTTGATGGAATTCCGAGGCGGCCACACGATCGACGTCAGCCTGATCACCGGCAAGTGTGCCAAGAACAAAGGGATGGCCCTGTTCCCCAGGCGGATTCGCGGCAAGTACGCGATGATCTCGCGGATCGACAACGAGAACCTGTACTACATGGAATCCGACGATATTCTTTGCCTGGGATGAAGCGCGGCCGATCGAAGTGCCGAAGTTCCCGTGGGAAGTGATCCAGATCGGCAACTGCGGCTCGCCCATCGAGACCGAAAAAGGCTGGCTACTCCTCACCCACGGGGTCGGACCGATGCGCCAATACTGCATCGGCGCAACTCTGCTCGACCACGAAGACCCCTGCCGCGTGATCGGCCAGACATCCGAGCCTCTACTCATTGCCAATGACGAGGAACGCTCGGGCTACGTTCCCAATGTGGTTTATTCGTGCGGAGCGATGATCCACAATCGGATGTTGATCATCCCTTACGCCGTGAGCGACTCGTCCACGAGAGTGGCGCGTCGACCTCGAGGCGTTATTCGGTTCTCTGCACGAATGACACACGCCCAGGTTATCGATTGGTGATCTTGGGAATATAGAGCCATCAGGTGTCGCTGTAGAGCGCGAGTCGTTCAGTCACCCGCGAAGACCGAAGCCCCCTGATTGGCCGGTTGAGTCCAGAAGAGAGATGACTCATCGAGCCCGAATTGCTGGCGGAGACGTTCCGTTGACGCGGCGATCCGGCCGTCGGCACGTTCGGCGAAGGCGTAGAGTGTTGGTCCCCACGAACTCTGGCCGACGCCGACGAAGCCGAGCGCACCAATTCTTTGACGATCGCCGCCGCCAGCGGCGTGGTGTAGATGCCCCCTTGGACCGGCGTGAAGCATGCGCCCACACGCGCTTGTAACTCGGTCAATCCAGCGCCGAACGCCGGCAGGTCGTGCTCGATGACGGCGGGAAGATTTCGAGCAGGACGAGGCGGCAGAGCGTGTCGGTGATGTCCTGGGCGATTGGTGGCAAATCCGCGAAAGCACGGACTTCGGCTTGTCCGTGCAAACCGCTTGGTCCCGGCGGCTGCACGATCAGGATCGACCAGTTCTCCGGGAAAGGAACTCGGGCCAAAAGAGGTGGGATGCCGGTATCGCGTGTTCCGGCCGCCATCGATGATCAGTCCGCCGTGCTGGAAGCCATACAGGCCGATCCCCGATCGATGACCGCGGCCCGTGAGACGCGCAAGCTCGTCGATAGCGGGTTCCGCGACGCCGGCCAACTTGAAGACCGCACGGGCGGCCGCCAGGCAGAGTTGAGTGCCAACTCCGAGCCCAACGTGCTCCGGCGGAGCAGTGACGACCCGGATTCGAATGGGTGGTAACGTTGCGCCGGTCTCCGCGATTCGTTCGCGGAGTCGGCCGAGCAGCGGTTGGACCCGCACGGCCAGCGGACCCTCCGCGATCCACGCTGTTGCCGGTTCCGCAATCAACTCAATGCCGGGCGGGTCGATCATCAGACCGACGCCGCCGAATTGACGGCGCACTCGAGGTCCCCAGCCCAGCAGGCCGAAGTGCAATCGGCTCGGCGTTCGAACGCGAATGCGAATGCCGGTCATGATGGCGATCGACTCGGGTCCGGGTCACGGCCCGTTGGCATCGGGGCCGCGTGGACGTGCCGGTGCAAAAGGGTGAAGGCCGCGCGCTCTCGAGGACCGCCGGTTTTATCGACGAGGACCCCGAGCTTACGGAACTCGGCCAGAAGTTCCTCGCGCGGCAGCCATGCCACGCGCGTCGCCAGGATCGCCGCCTCGACCACGGCGTGCTTGGCGCGGTTGAACCCGAAAAAGTCGCGGTTTCGCCCTTGCGCGACGGTTTCGACGACGACGGTGGTGCGCTCTTCGCGGTCGTCGAGTTCGACGACCCGGAATTCGTAATAACGGCAGGCATCGACCAGGATTTGGCCCGCGATCACGTCGGCTGGCCGGGTGGCCGGAACCTGGCGAGTTGCCGCTCCGATGGCAGTCTGAGCCAGCAGCAACACGTCGTCGGTGACGTGGAACACCCCTTCACCTCGCGCCTTCAGGTTGTGGTAAGTCGTCGAGGTGCGGAAAGGACGGAGGACGAACTGTGTCATGTTCAGATCAGGGCTGATCCGCGGTCCCATCGGCGCGATGTTCAGTTCGCCGCCGAGGCTCAGCGTTGTCACAATCCCCTCGAGAATCACGGTCCTGCCTCGTCTGCGTTCTCGACTTCCTCGGTCTCGGCCGGGAGGCGCTCCGCATTGCGTTTTTCCAGACTCTCGCGTTCCTTCTTGCCGCGCGCGGTGGCTGATTTCGGGCTCCGTCAAGAAGCCCCACTCCAGAGATTGATCCTGGCGATAGGTCTTGCTCAGCGTCAAGGCGGTTTTCGCTTTCATCAGCTCGTAGCCGAGATAGAACGCGTGCGAGGCGTCGGAAACGCCCATTTGTTCGAAGAGCACGAACGGATCGGGATCATGCAAGAACCGCGTGTTGCTCGGGGCGTAAAACATCCCGCCCTCGGCGAAGATCCGCCAAAGGCGAAATCCAGAATTTTTTCTCTTGACAATGCGCTTATGGTTGGCGTAGTCTCCGGGTGAGGCAATCGATTTACTTCGCTATTATACGCTCACGCCTCGATAACGAGAGGCGGACGGCGCCGATGTGTGGGGCCACGTGCCGTGTTGCTGTATTCGCGACTGTGTGCTTGGCTGGTTGTAGCGGTTCGCCGCCACCAGCGACTGGCATCCAGGGCGCTCTCTTTCTCCCCCACCGCGATCGATCCAACGACGCGCACCACACTAGCGTTCGACTTCGGGCGGGTTCCGGCCCGTGGTCAAGAGCTCCGTCATGTTTTCACTCTGACAAATGCCACGGACCGGCCCGTGCGGCTGCTATCTAGCATTTCCTACACCCCTTGTTGTTCAGCCGTCGAGAAGCTGCCCCAGAACATCCCAACCGCTGGGTCCGGCGACGTCAACGTGCTCTTCAAGCCAGGTCATCAGACCGGCCCAAGGTCCGTTGCGTTCGAAATCCGAACAGACTCCGTCGAGCAGCCGGTTTGGAGGCTCGTACTTCGAGCGACAGCCCTTCTCCGAGTGCGAGATCACCCCGGTTGGTGATCGCTTTGAGTCGATTCCTTTGGGCAGGCCGAGCACGGAAAACTGGCCCATCGTTTGCCGTCGCATGGGGTCCGAGGGCCTGCCAGCGCCGAGGCCGTGGAGTCTTGCGAGCCGATCAAGGCAAAGTTTGTAGGGCCGGCCATCGAGCAAACTGAGCCCGACGGTCTGGTTGAAGCGATCCGCAACGTCGAGGTGTCCCTGCCCGCGGTCCGGAAAATCGGGAACCAACAAGCCGAGCTTGTGTTCCGCTGGCCCGGCGACGTGAAGCGAGCCCACCCTATCCGTTGGAAGATCGCTCCACTGGTTCGGATGACGCCATCAAGCGTCGTCCTCAGATTCTCACGGCGCCCCCACGGACTGCGTAGTTGATCTGTCAGCCGATGACCGGTCCTTCCGGATCAAGCGGGTTCATGGTTCGCTACTCTCCGAGCCGGTCGTGGTGCCATCGAACTCCTCGAGGACGCACAGGCTCGCCGCTCCCGCATCGACCCAAGTCGAGCGACCAAGGCTTCTGTATCGGGCATCCAGATTGACATCGATCACCCGGGCCAGCCGCAACTGACGTTGAGCGTCCTCTGCATGTCAGGCGGTCTCTCACTGTGAGGTGCCATGTGCAGACGGAATCGCACCTTCGCCCCGCGTTTACGCTCATCGAGGTTCTTGTCGTCATCGGTGTTCTTAGCATTCTGCTCGCATTGCTTCTGCCTGCGGTGCAGTCGGCGCGCGACGCGGCGAGGCTCTCGCAGTGCCAGAACAACCTCCGCCAGATTGGGGTGGCGTTGCATTCTTACCACGAATCCCAGAACTGCTTCCCAACAGGAGTCACTACATACAGTTATGGCGACGGAACGTTCTACGGGGGTTTCTATTCCGTGCATGACCGTCTTTTGGCCTATCTCGACCAGTCACCACTGTACAACGCAATCAACTTCGCGACTGGGACCTGGCCACCCGATACATTTCTTTCGCCACCCGCAGCCTCGAAGTTGCGGCTCAATTCTGCGAACTCGACTGTTTACCAGACGGGCATTGGGATGTTTCTATGTCCGTCCGATGGTGGCCCATTTGCCGAAACGGGCAACAACTACCGCGGGAATACCGGCGTCGGTCCGTCCGGCTCTACTTGGGCTGAGACACCGGACAGCGGCAACGGGGTGTTCCCCGAGATCGGGACGACTTCGGCCACGAAGATACCAGACGGCCTTAGCCATACGGTTGCCTTCAGCGAAAGACTGCGCAGGATCCGGCCACCAGCCGCCCGATCCAGAGCGTGACATGTTCAAGCGCATGGGTATTGCCTACACCGCCGATCAGATCCTGCTGGCCTGTCGGGTCGCGGCTCGCCCCTCCGATACACCCGGATTCGTGACCAACGGAAAATGGTGGTTCTGGACTGGTAGGGAGCGAACGCTCTACAACCATGCCCAGATCCCGAATGGGTCCGTTCCCGACTGCACCTACGGCGGAATGACAACGATGATCGATATGGCCACGGCGCGCTCCCGCCACCCATTGGGTGTGAACGTCCTGATGGCGGACGGCTCGGGCCGTTTTGTCTCTGACTCGATCGCCCAGCAGGTCTGGAGAGCACTGGGCACGCGCAACGGCGCCGAATTAGTTGATTGATTTTCTTCAAACGCACGTATAACGAAAAAAGGAGAGATTATGATCCGCACTTCGGGGCCATGGGCTGGGTTCGCTGCCGCGCTAGCGGCATTCCTGTTCGCGTCGCGCCCGAAAACCGCGGCGGGGAAGGGCTGAGCGGGGCGATGCCTGTGGGCGAGGACACGCTGATCGCCGCAAGAGGGCTAAATCCGAACTACCTATCTTACAATGCCACCTACATTTGCTGCTTTTCCAACGACGTTGGGGCTGAGGTTTGCGATTGCACCGACTGGCCTAGAAACACCGTTTGTATTTATTGCAGCGGCTTTGGAGCGTTGTCCGGTAACTATTCGGCAGGCAAGGGCGGCAGCGTCCAGCCGTCGGGTGGGAGCGTAGACTGTAACTTAACGATGCAGCTTTTTATAGGAGTTTGCGACGGCGGTATAGACTGCGACTTCGCAGTCCCGATCGGCGCGTGCGGTGGCACGTATCCCACCTTCACCTTCCAGAGCACGATGAACGAGGGAGAATCTACCGGCCCCCAGCGTCGACTTGCGATCGCGACAGTCAATCGTCGGTGATCGCCTATCCCAAAGCGGAGAAGCGAGTCAAATGGCCCGTCGGGAGATAACATCTTCCTTCGTCGTACTCTACTGGAACGTTCGGGTCGAAGGCTACCTGCTGCATCTTGTCAGTTTCATCGTCGGGTTGCTCTTCCGCGATTCAGCGCGGTGCGGCTCCCGCCAGTCTGGTCGTCCGCCCAACTCGATTAGAGCACCGCCAGCCCAGAATGCCGAAGAGCCATTTTGCGGGCACGGTGAGTTCGATCTACCGCCGAATTCGGCTTCGCGACGTGCTGCTGTTCGCAGGTACTCCGCACATCCGGAAGGACGGCTCGATGATATCCATAATAATTCTCGGCCTGGTTTCCTTGCAGGCCCTCGGGTCCTGGATTGAGCGCTGAGGAGTTAATGAAGGTCTTGGAGGGCCTGCACGCGGACATCCGCGACTTCGAGCTCGTATGTGAAGGTGAGATCAGGACGCTGAGACGGCACCGGCGGGGCTGAAGTTGGAAGGGTCGCCACTCCGCCAAGCCTCGTTTCAAGGCAGCTATGCCTATCGCGCCGTTGACGGGGCGGCGTACCTGGACCTGTTCAAAAAGCATTTCGATCCGGGGCAAGCTGATCTACGCACGACTTATGCTCAACTGAAGGGTACGTCGTCTGAGGTCGCTCGCGCCCTTGATTGAGGGGCTCCGGCGTGCCAATTATCAAACAGATTCGCGGCGTCGGGTCATTGACATTCCCCTGCGCCCCAGAACGTTTTCTCTTCCTGCGGCGTTGGCGGGGGTTCGGTTACAGCTTCGACGGGCAGGGTTATAAGTGCGAGGGCTGGGAGGAGATCGATGGTAATCCGGCTTTACGCATCTCGATCGATTATGCCCCCAAGGTCCCGTTGCGTGTCATCTGGCGTTCTTTCACTGGATTGATCTGAAGCGGGGAGTATATGTTCTCAGGGAAGAACTGCTAAGCTACCGGACCTGTGGTGGCGAATGCACGTAAGCAGTTCGCACTGTTAAGCTCTGAACGCCAAAAGAAATCTGGTTTCCTGTTCGCGCCTAATTCTACTCCTTTCTCTTTGTACTAAAGTGCAACCTACTCCCATCGTGCATCAATCCTATCGCGTCGTTCAGGCACACTCGTCTTTAACCTCTCGCTGCCTTACAGCGATTCTCAATCTAATGGAAGGGACATAAGGCCTAAACCCGGCGTTAGAAGGAAGTCGAAGAGTACAAGTCTACACCGAAGTTCGCTCCGTCAAAATCGCGCACTGACCCCGCCAGCGTCCAAGAGACCAGGAGAAAATGCTTGCCGAGGCGCACCGTCAGGCCGCCCAACTGGATGCGTCGCCCCCTCGAAGGTGGGGCTGGAATTGGAACTTGTGTCTTCAGGGGCTCCTGGCTATTTCCGGGGCGGTTGTTTCTCCGCCTTCTTTTTTTTTTTTTTTTTTTTTTTTTTTTTTTTTTTTTTTTTTTTTTTTTTTTTTTTTTTTTTTTTTTTTTTTTTTTTTTTTTTTTTTTTTTTTTTTTTTTTTTTTTTTTTTTTTTTTTTTTTTTTTTTTTTTTTTTTTTTTTTTTTTTTTTTTTTTTTTTTTTTTTTTTTTTTTTTTTTTTTTTTTTTTTTTTTTTTTTTTTTTTTTTTTTTTTTTTTTTTTTTTTTTTTTTTTTTTTTTTTTTTTTTTTTTTTTTTTTTTTTTTTTTTTTTTTTTTTTTTTTTTTTTTTTTTTTTTTTTTTTTTTTTTTTTTTTTTTTTTTTTTTTTTTTTTTTTTTTTTTTTTTTTTTTTTTTTTTTTTTTTTTTTTTTTTTTTTTTTTTTTTTTTTTTTTTTTTTTTTTTTTTTTTTTTTTTTTTTTTTTTTTTTTTTTTTTTTTTTTTTTTTTTTTTTTTTTTTTTTTTTTTTTTTTTTTTTTTTTTTTTTTTTTTTTTTTTTTTTTTTTTTTTTTTTTTTTTTTTTTTTTTTTTTTTTTTTTTTTTTTTTTTTTTTTTTTTTTTTTTTTTTTTTTTTTTTTTTTTTTTTTTTTTTTTTTTTTTTTTTTTTTTTTCACAATCCCCCGAGAATCACGGGCTTACCTCGTCTGAATTCTCGATTCCCTTGGCTTCGGCCGAGAGGCGCTCCGCGGCACGTTTTTCCCGACTCTCGCGTTCCTTTTGCCGCGCGAGGTGGCTCACTTCGGGTTCCGTCAGGAAGCCCCACTCCAGAGCTTGATCCTGGCGATAGCTCTTGCTCAGAGTCAAGGCGGTTTTCGCTTTCATCAGCTCGTAGCCCGAGATAGAACGCATGCGATGGCGTCGGAAACTCCCATCTTGTTCGAAGAGCGCGAACGGATCGGGATCGTGCAAGAACTGCGTGTTGTTGATGGCGTAGATCGTTCCCCCCTCGGCGAAGATCCGCCAGTTGGGGTCGCGGATTCGCCGCTGAAGCTCGGCCAGGTTGTCGGCGCCGAAATCGACGACCTTGGGGTCGCGCAAGGCAATCAGACGGGGCTCGATATGCTTGGGCAAGGTGTGATGAGTCACGGCGTGATGGACCAATCGGCGGGCCAGGTCGAGCTCGCGCACCGACGACCGCGCCCAGTTGATCACGGCCGTCGTCAGGACGCTCCGGATCTTCAGCTCCTGGCAGAACCCGAGCGAGGATCGTGTTCACGCCGGCGGAATCCACGTCGGTCAGCTCGGTGAGATTGCCGACGCCCATCATCATGGCGCGCCTCGGGATAGCGGCGGCGGACCTCGAGATAACGACCGAGCGAGGCCGCGAAGCCGAAGCCGATCGGCTCGAGGATCGGGTCGATGCGGAACGGCACGCCCTGCCGTGACCAGGAACTCGATGGTCTCGTCGAGGCCCTCCAGCGAGCCGGGCTGGTCGGGAATCGCGACGACCTCGACGCCCCAGTCGATCGCGTGCTGGCGGTTGGTCCCATTCACGCTCAGCACGAGCTCGGCGCCGGCCGCGACCGCCAGCGCGACCTCGGCCGGGTCGAAGCTATCGATCGAGACCCGCATGCCCCGCTCGCGGAGCGCGGTCACGGCGTCGCCGACGCTGCGTCCAGGTCATGCCCGGGTCGCATCCCAGGTCGATCACGTCGGCCCCTTGAGAGCGAAATTGCTCGGCCTGCGCGATGATTTCGTCTGGCTCCAGCCGCGGGGCATGGTTGATCTCGGCCAGGATCTCGATGTCATATCGCCGTAGCCGGACGGCTGGCACCGGCCTGGCCGAAGTAGCGCGGCAAGTCTCGCAGGTCTTCCGGGCCCGGCTCGACCGGGACACCGCCGGCTTCTCGCGACGATCGGGCCGAGGTCACCCCGGCAGTACCCGGGCAGGATCACGCGATCGATGCCGTCGGGCACCGACAGGTGGCGGGCGACCCACTTCGGTGTCATGAGCGCGGCCACCGAGATCGGCAAGACGGCGACCTCGGCCGCGAAGCCAGCCCGCGGAGCCAGTTCAGCCAGGACTTGCCGGAGCGCGAACTCGGCCAGGCGGCCGGTCACGAAGAGATAGCGAGGGCGATCGTCGGGTCTATGATTCACGCCTGGTCCCGTCGAGTCGATGGCAGGCGTTCCTGCAGGTCCCGTTCTTATCGCACCGAGCCCCCGTTGACGCGGAACAATCTGCCCGGTGAGAAATCCGGCCGCCGGGCTGACCAGGAAGCGAGCGACCTGGGCCACGTCCTCGGGCGTGCCCCACCGCGCCAGCGGAGTCTCGCGGAGCACGCGGTCGTGCCAGGCTTTCGAGGCACCCTCGCCCCAGGCCGTCTTGATCCAGCCCGGGGCCAGCGCGTTGACCCGGACCGTCGGCGCCAGGCTCAAGGCCAGGCTGCGAGTGAACGCCATGATCGCGCCTTTGACCGCGGCGAACAGCTCGCCCGAGTCCCCTTCCATGCCGGTTTCCGCCTGGTCCCAGCCCATGGTGACGATCGAACCGCTCCCTTGATCGGTCATCCGCCGGCCGACCTCGCGGCAAAGACGGATCGTCGCCACGACGTCGACCGACCAGAGCAAGTCGAGCTTGGCGTCGAAGGAAAGCTTGGCGGCCGCGCCGGTCAAGGTGTCGGCGCCGGCGAGATGGAGCCAGGCATCGAGCCCGCCCCAGAGATCCCAGGCTTCCTCCACGAGTCGATCTCCGGCCGCGCGATCGGCCAGGTCGGCCATCAGCACCTGCGGCGCGGCCGCCTCGGTCCCGCACTCGCCGCCGCGACCTGTTCGGCCGCCTCTCGTGAGCTTCGCCCGTGAACGATCACGTCCGCGCCGGCGTCGGCCAGCGCCAGGGCCACGGCCCGGCCGATGCCGGACGTCGAGCCCAGCACCGCCGTCCGGTACCCTCCCAGCTCGGCCCGTGATCGCTTGCTGGACATCACTTCGAATCGCCTTGTGCGATCGGATCGGGCTGGTCCGAGGTCCGGATCGTGGCGTAAATTCGTCCTCATCCACGTTATCCGGGCGACATCCACCGACACAAGTCGAGTCCGCACCATGGGCAACGCTACGCATCGCGCCGTCTCAAGCAAGTCCTGGTTTTCCTCCAGACCGGTTGGTCGATCGTGGGGATCACCCTGATCGTGTTGATCCTGACGGAAGCCGGTTTCCGAGCGTCTTTGCGCTCCGCGATCGGTTGAGCGCGGACGACGCTGCCCGATCGTCGCGTGCTCGCCGAGGGTTACGGCGGAGCAACCTGGCCGATCCAGCATTATCGCGAGCTCGAGTCGCTCGAGGATCGCTGGCAGCCTTACGTCTATTTCCGCCAGAAGCCCTTTCAGGGGCAAGACGATCACGATCGGCAGCGACGGACTGCCGCGCGACCTGGCAACCCCCCTCCCCTGCTCCGCCCGATCGAGCGGCCGCGTCGTCAAGCTCCTGATGCTGGGCGGTTCGTCGCTCTGGGGCTTCGGCGCCCGCGACGATCAGACGATCCCCTCGCTCCTGGCTCGCAATCTCGATCAGCGGGGATGGCGCGTCGAGCTCAAGAACCTGTCCGAGATCGGCTACGTCAGCACTCAGGAACTGATCGCGCTCGTTCGGGAGCTTCAGGCGGGATACCGTCCCGATGTCGTGATCTTCTACGACGGCGTGAACGACACGACCTCGGCCTTGCTCGAGGGCGAGGCCGGCCTGACGACCAACGAGGTTAACCGGCGTCAGGAGTTCAACCTCCTGCAATCGCCGGCGCGGCTCAGTCGGCCTTGATCTCCAAGCTCGTCAAGGATTCCGGGTCGTATCGGTTCGCACAGGCCGTCCGGCGACGGTCCAGCGGTGAGGCGAAGCGCATCTCGCTCCTCGCCGACGGATGAGATGCGACACGCTCGCCGCCGAGTGTCGTCGAACGCTACGTGGCCAATATCGCGATCGCCGAAAAGCTGGGCCGCGGCTTCGGTTTTCGCCCCTTGTTCTACTGGCAGCCGGTCGTCTTTGACAAGCCGGTGCATGGTGCCCTTCGAACGCGAGGAGGCCGCGAAATACGCCTGGACCGAGGGAATCTTCCGCGAAGTCTACGGCAGAGTTCGCGACTCGGCCGAGCTGAAAGCGCGACCCGGCGTTTCGAGACCTGAGCCGGCTCTTCGCCGACTCCCGGAACCTCATCTTCATCGACTACTGCCACACGACCGAGTCGGCCAACGCCGGTCGCGGCCGAGATGGCCGACGGCGTGATCGAGGCAAGCCGTCGGCCGACGACTCGACGATCGAAAACCCGGCGTCGACCGTGGTGGACCGAGCTTCGGCGGTGTAAAATGAACGCTCGCTGCTGTGACGGCAGCGCGGATGGCAACCGGCTAAGCTAACCGACTCCGGAACCTGTCGATTGATGCCAGCGACGAAAGCGCGATCCTTACGCGGACCGTCGAAGACGCCACCTGCACCTTCTGCGGCTGCCTCTGCGACGACATCACGCTCAAGGTCGAGGGCGATCGCATCACCGAGGCGAAGAACGCCTGCATCTTGGGCAAGTCGTGGTTCTTCAGCCATCGGCTCGAGCGAGGTCCGGCCTGTTTGATCGACGGCGAAGCCCGCGCTCGCTGGAGGATGGCGATCGAACGCGCGGCGCGGATCCTGGCCGAGGCGAAATACCCGATCATCTACGGCCTGGCGGACACAACCTCGGAAGCCCAGCGCGTGGCGGTCTCGATCGGCGACTGGATCGGCGGCTGCGTCGACACCACGACCAGCGACGTGCGACGGGCCCTCGGGAATCGCATTCCAAGAAGTGGGCGAGGTCACCTGCACCCTGGGCGAGATCAAGAACCGAGGCGACCTGATCATCTTCTGGGGCTCGAACCCGGCCGAGAGCCACCCGCGCCACTTCACCAAGTACAGCCTGATGCCCGAAGGGATGTTCCTGCCCCGCGGTCGCGAGGATCGCTACTGCGTCATGGTCGACGTCCGCAAGACCAAGAGCGCCGAGGCCGCCGACTTAGTTCATTCAGATCAAGCCGCGGCAAGGACTTCGAGGCACTCTGGGCGTTGCGCGCCCTGGCCAAGGGCGTCGAGCTCGACCCCGCCGAGGTCGAAGCCGAGACGGGCGTTCCGCTGGCGACCTGGCAAGGACTGATGGACCGGATGAAGCAGGCCAAGTACGGCGTGATCCTCTTCGGCATGGAGCTGACGATGACGCGGGGCGAGCACCTCAACAGCTACGCGACTCCTGGCCTTGGCCCGCGACATGAACGCCCACACCCGGTTCGTCTGCCAACCGATGCGCGGCCATGGCAACGTCACCGGCGCGGACAACGTCGTGACGTGGCGGACCGGCTATCCCTTCGCGGTGAATCTGGCTCGCGGCTATCCTCGGTTCAATCCTGGCGAGTACACCACCGCCGACACGCTCGGCCGCGGCGAGGCCGACGCCGCCCTGATCGTCGCCAGCGACCCGATGTCCAACTTCACCCAGGCGGCCCGCGAGCACCTGGCGCGCATCCCCTCGATCGTCGTTGGACCCCAAGGACACGCCCACCACCCGCGCCGCCACGGTCGTTTTCCATACCGCGACCTACGGGATCAACACCCCGGGAACCGTCTATCGCATGGACGACGTGCCGATTCCCCTGCGTCCGGCCTTTGCTTCGCACCTGCCCAGCGACGAAGAGATCCTCAGGGGAATCGAGCGCCGGGTTCGGGAGCTGAAGGCCGCGCAGCTCTCGTGACCGGCAGCCCGCCAAGGGCATCGAAGAGCACCCGATGTCGCTGACCTTGAGTTACCTCGCGAAAACCTCCGTCCCCGTCGAGATCGAGGGCGTGGTCCCCGACCGGCTCCGCGACAAGTCGGTGGCCGAGATCGAGCGGATCGAGGTCTACCACGGCAACGCAGATGCTGCCGCTGGCCGAGTTGTTCACCGTTTCCGGGCGATCCATCCGACGGGCGGATCGACTTCGAGGGCGACCTGGCCGGCGTCCACTTCATCGGCTACGGGATGCGCGACGGCGAGATCCACGTTCACGGCAACGCGGGCCGCCACGTCGGGCGGCGAGATGACCGGCGGCCGATCCAGGTCGAGGGAAACGCCGGCGATTGGGTCGGCGGCGAGATGCACGGGGGCCTGATCCACGTCGCGGGCAATGCGGGGCATCTGGTCGGGTCGGCCTATCGAGGCAGCAAGAAGGGGATGACCGACGGCACGATCTTGATCGGCGGCGACGCCGGCGACGAGATCGGCGCCGCCATGCGCCGCGGCACGCTGGCCGTCGGGGGCTCGTGCGGCGACGCGGCCGGGTTCAGCATGATCGCCGGCAGCATCTTGGTCTTCGGTTCCTGCGGCATCCGGATCGGTGCCGGCATGAAACGGGGGACGATCGGACTCCTTGGCCCGGATTCCGTCAAGCTGCTCCCCACCTTCCGACAGGCCGGCCGCTTCCGGCCGCTCTTTCTCCGGCTCCTCTTCCGCGAGCTGACTCGACTCGGGTTCCCCGTCGACCGGGGCTGCTCGACACCGAGATGCTGCTCTACCATGGCGATCTGGTCGCCCTGGGCAAGGGCGAGATCTGGATGAGAGCGAACTGGATGAATGGACGCGAACGGACTACGATCGAAAGGCGTCCATGATCATCGAGTACTTCAAGATCGCCGGGGGGACCGTCTACGACCCGGCCAACGGGATCGACGGCCAGGTGCGCGACATCTGGATCGCCGGCCGAAAGATCGTCGAGCCGCCCGCCGATCCGGAAATCAGGCCGGCGCGCACCATCGACGCCCGCGGCCTGGTGGTCATGCCCGGCGGCGTCGACATGCACTGCCATATCGTCGGGCCCAAGGTCAACACCGCGCGCAAGATGTGTCCCGAACAAAAGCGCCGCGAGCGAGCCGGTCCGCCGCACCCGGTACACGCACAGCGGCACGATGGGCAGCGTGCCCAGCACGTTCGCCACCGGCTACAAATACGCCGGGACTGGGCTACACCACGGCCTTCGACGCCGCCATCCCGCCCCTCTCCGCCCGGCACGCCCACGAAGAATTCGAAGACACGCCTGCATCGACAAGGGCTTTTATGTCCTGATGGGCAATAACCATTACCTGATGCGATCGATCCAGCAGAAGCGAGCCGCGAGAAGGTGAAGGCGTTCGTCGGCTGGCTGCTTGTCGTCGTCGAAGGCGTATGCCGCCAAGCTCGTCAATCCCGGCGGCGTGGAGATCTGGAAGAGCCAGCCGGCCGGCAACGTCGACAACCTCGACTCACCCGTCGACCACTTCGGCGTCACGCCGCGGCAGATCATCGAGTCGGTCGCCCAGGCGGTCGACGAGCTGAAGCTGCCCCATCCGGTGCACGTCCACGCCAATAACCTCGGCCTGCCGGGCAACTGGACGACGACGCTCGAAACGATGAAGGTCCTGGAAGGCCATCGCGGGCACATGACGCACATCCAGTTCCACAGCTATGGCGGAGGGGCCGACGACGAAGACTCGTTCTCGCTCGAAGGTCGCCCCGCTGGCCGACTACGTCAACGCCCACCCGAACATCACGGTCGACGTCGGGCAGGTGTTGTTCGGCGAGACCACCAGCATGACCGGCGACGGGCCGCTGGGCTACTACCTGAGCAAGCTCTACAAGTCCAAGTGGTTCAGCAGCGACACCGAGCTGGAGGCGGGCTGCGGCATCGCGCCGATCGAATACAAGAACACGAGCCTGATCCACGCCTGGCAATGGGCGATCGGGCTGGAGTGGTACTTGCTCGGTCGAGGATCCCTGGCGGGTCGTGATGAGCACCGACCACCCCAACGGCGGCTCGTTCCTGGCGTATCCGCAGATCATCCGGCTGCTGATGGACCGGACCTACCGGCAGGACATGCTCAAGACCGTGCCCGCGCAAGGTGCGCGAGCAGAGCGTCCTCGCCGACCTCGACCGCGAGTATTCGCTGTCGGAGATCGCCATCATCACCCGGGCCGGCCCGGCCCGAATCCTCGGCCTGAAGCACAAGGGCCACCTCGGTCCGGGTGCCGACGCCGACATCACGATCTACACGCCGGACGCGAACCAGGAGA
Organism: uncultured Planctomycetota bacterium; assembly: GCA_963779785.1. Classification (GTDB taxonomy): domain Bacteria; phylum Planctomycetota; class Planctomycetia; order Isosphaerales; family Isosphaeraceae; genus CAVRFS01. The sequence continues at coordinate 93,878 of CAWAAW010000041.1, read as the reverse complement.
CGATGTTCGAGCTGCCGCGCTACGTCATCAAGGCCGGCCGGATCATCGTCGAGCAGGGCGAGATCCGCGAGGAGACTTACGGCAAGACGCTGCACGTCGCTCCCGATTACGACCGCGACGTCGAGCCGGACATCCAGAAATGGTTCGAGGACTCCTACTCGATCCGGTGGCGGAATTATCCCGTCGAAATCGAGTACCTCCGCGACCATGAAGTGATCGTTTGAGGGACGGATCCACGATCGGACTGACGACCATGACCGAATCCTCCGAATCCGATGCGACGCTCGACGTGTCCCGGTGGTGGACACGTTCGCCGAGGCGTTTCCGATGACGGCCGCGCGCGTGATCGTGACGGCCGACACGCCCGCCTGGGCGTCGATCGCCGGCCAGACGATGACCGGCTACGCCACCAGCGTGATCGCCTGCGACGCCGAGGCCGGGATCGAGCGCGACGCTGACCCCCGACGAGACGCCCGACGGCCGCCCGGGCGTCAGCGTGCTCGTCTTCGCGTTCAGCCGGGACGCCCTGGAGAAGGCACTGGCGAACCGGGTCGGCCAGTGCGTGATGACCTGCCCGACCACGGCCTGTTACAACGGCCTGCCGATCGGCGAGAAGACGATCAGCGTCGGCGGCAAGCTCCGCTACTTCGGCGACGGCTGGCAGATCTCCAAGCGGATCGGCGGCCGGCGCTACTGGCGGATTCCGGTGATGGACGGCGAGTTCCTCTGCGAGGAGACGTTCGGCACGGTCAAGGGGGTCGCCGGCGGCAACATCATCCTGATGGGGACCGAGCCGGCCGCCACGCTCGCGGCCGCCGAGTCGGCCGTCGCCGCGATGCGCCGCTGCCCGGACGTGATCCTGCCCTTCCCCGGCGGGATCGCGCGTTCGGGCTCGAAGGTCGGCAGCAAGTACAAGAGCCTGAAGGCCAGCACCAACACGGCGTTCGCTCCGACCCTCCGCGGCGTGGTCGCCGACCGAGATGCCTGCCCGAGTGCGATGTGCTTATGAGATCGTGATCGACGGCCTGACCCTGGAGGCGGTCGAGCGGGCCACGGCCGCCGGCCTGCACTCGGCACGGCGGCACGCGGAATCGATCGTCGCTGGTCACCTCCGGCAACTACGGCGGCAAGCTCGGCCCATTCCACATCCGGCTTCACGATGTGATGAGCCGATATCCGCGACCAGGATAATGGCGACCCGCAGGAAATAAACGACCAGGGCCGCGCTCTGGCCATACCAGCCCGAAGCGCAAGCGAGGCGACGCCCGCCGGAATCCTCGCTAAGGTTTGACCGATCGCTTCTGCTCGCTCGACTTCCGACGCTTCGCCTGTCCGTTGGGCTCCGACATTCCGACCACTTCCAAGAGGATGGAAGGACTCTGACAGAACACCTGGATCAGCCTCAAGGCCGCTTGTGACGGCTTTCTTGCGCCCTGTTCCCAACTCTGGACGGTCTTGGTCGAGACGTTAAGCATCCGGGCGAAGACGTCCCGGGACATGCCACTGGCGAGCCGCAGTTGTCTTAGCTCTGCCGCCTCGATTTCCGGCGGCCGGCCCGGTAGTTCAAGTGTTGTGGTCCTAAGCGCAATCTCGCCCTTCGCGTGGAGAATCCCTTCCTCCAGGCCTGCCTTCAAACGGTCAAACAGCGGCTTCCGAGCTTTTGGGGACTTCATGACATCCTCTTCGTGTACGCCTCAGCCGCCCGGATGGCAGCACTCTTGTACTCATCGGCAAGCCTCTTGAGGATCTTCTTCTGGCCAAAAGTCAGATCCTCTTGTTCGTCCTTGCCATAGATGTCCATCAGGTAGACGATGTCAGCCTCAGCTACGTGCAAGTAGATCACCCTCACTCCGCCGCGCTTACCTTTGCCGCGCTTGGGATGGGCACGCGCATTTTCCTCATGCCGCCGCAAGCCGGCATCACAACTCCCCTGTGGGGATCGTTCAACAAGCATTTCTGCAGTTCGGAAAGGGCTTCATCGGACAGGTATTGGCGAACCCATGCGGTGAGTTCGGTCGTTTCGATAAAAGTCTGTCGCATTCTATCCTACCGCAAGGCATTGTATCAATCGGCGGGATCAGCCTCCGCGTTCGAAAAACGAATCGCAACGGACCGGGTTGGACTTGTTTTGAGGAGGAGGCGAATTCAACAATGGTCGCATCTTGCTCGGCGGTCAACATTGCAGTGAATTGAACGGACTGTCTACTAACGTATGATACGCGCAACGGATCAGATTCCTGATCATTCTCACCGTCGACTGCTTGAGGCATCACGATGCCCTTCGAACGAGACTGGACACGCCGTCAAATCCTCAAGACTGCTGCGGCTGGTGGTCTGACCTCGGTTCTCAACGCTACCCCGGCACAGGCTCACAACACCACGCCCGCCGATCCCGACCGGATCGCCGGGAAAACGAGCATCCGGGTACCCGCGACTGGATGACGACCAACGTCCGCGTCGATCCCAAGACGAAGTACCGCAGCCCTTGGATTGAGGGTTATGCGTCAAGAACGAGCGTGCGGCCCGGGGAATCGATCACCATTCACGTCAGCACCAATCCGCCGTCTCCTTTCCTGATCGAATTCTATCGATTGGGCTATTACCAAGGGCATGGAGGTCGCTTCATGATGAAGACCGGGCCGATCAAAGGCTCGGTCCAGCCCGATCCACCGGTCGGCCCCATGCGGCTCCGCGAGTGCGCCTGGCCGCCGTGCACAACGATCACCATCCCGGCGGATTGGACCAGCGGCGTCTACCTGGGAAAGCTCACGGCCGAGCGCGAACGCTTGCAGAGCTACGTCGTGTTCGTCGTGCGAGATGACCGCAAGGCCGACTTCCTCTTCCAGGTCTCCGACACGACCTGGAACGCTTATAACCGCTGGCCCAGCCAGTTCTCGCTCTATGACGACGGCAAGAAAGAGTGGTACTGGGGCCCGAACGTGCAAACCAGCTTCGACCGGCCCTACGGCAAGTACTGCCAGGTCGTCGATGCTCCTCTGTCGGTTGGCTCAGGCGAATTCTTGCTCTGGGAGTTTCCCCTGGCTTACTGGATGGAACAGCAAGGCTACGACGTGACCTACATCTCGAACCTCGATACGCATGGCGACATTGAAGGTTTGCGACGGGCCAAGGGATGGTTGTCGGTCGGGCACGACGAGTACTGGTCGATGACCATGTTCCAGTCCATGCTCCAGATGGTCGCCGAAGGATTGAACCTCGCGTTCTTGTCGGGGAACAGCATCTGTGGCGTGATCGACATCCATGCCGCCGGCGATGGACGAGCCAACCGAATCATCGAGCGTGTGGGTCGTTTTGGCTCGCCGAGCAAGCAGGAGGTCAAGGACTTTCCCGAGGAAGCCTTGTTCACCAAGAACGGTCCCAACGAGTCGCTGCTGATGGGTGCGCAAAGTACCTATCCCGTGACCGGCGGCGGCGACTGGATCTGTCGCAAGCCCGACCACTGGTTGTTCGCCGGTACCGGCATGAAAGCCGGCGACGGCATCCCCGGGCTCGTGGGCTGGGAGTGGCACGGCGACTCCGCGCGAATCGATGGACTGGAAATCGTCGCCAGTGGCAAGACCCAAAGCCCTCGTGCCGAGGGTGAGTACACGGCAACAATCTATCCGGGACCGAACGGAAACCTGGTATTCAACGCGTCCACGATCTGGTGGGCCGACGGCCTTTCCGAGCCTCCTGGCTACGTCCGTCCGGCGGTTTACACTCGGCCCAAAGGTCCGGATGTTCGCGTGCAACGGATCACTCGCAACCTGCTCGACCGGATGCGACAGCGGCCTTGAACCTGTCTAAATGCGAGTCGCAAAGACGATCCAACCCCCCGCGCGGAGGCCATGGGCCAACCACGGGAGTGCGATCGTCGTGGCGGAAATCTCGTCGAGCGGAAGGACGTTGTCGATCCGGAACCCGGCAACGCCGATCGCTCGTTTCAGCTCGCCCCAGCGGTAAAGGTGAACGCGCATCCCAGGAATGCCGCGATAAATCATGCGACGATCACCGACGAGTGATCGATCGTACACAGCTTGCCAGGCCTGAGACCTCAGCCAAGCTCGTCCTTGGGAATCGCGGAGGTTGAGCCAGAAATTATGGGCATGAAGAGCCAACCGGCCGCCTGGCCTGAGGATACGCCCGGCTTCCGCCAACGCGCGACGACGCGACTGCTGGCCCCGAATCATCCCCAATGTGCTGAACATGGACAAGGCATAGTCGAAAGCCTGGTCGGGGAAACAGCCCAGCCGGCATAGATTCGACTCGACGCAAAGGAGTTCGACACCAGCGTGCCTGGCGTGACTACCGACCATTTCCAGCATCGGCCGAGCCAGGTCGACCGCTACCACCGAGAAGCCGCGGCCGGCGAATCGGATCGCGTGTCGGCCTGTTCCGCAGCCCAGATCCACCAGACGTCCCGGAACGATGAAGTGGGCATCGAGTGCGTGCGAATCTGCGCGGAACAGCGGGTGGTCCGCGAAATAGGCGTCCTCCTCGGCGGCCAACCGCGGCGTGTGGGTATATTCCCAAAGTGGCGAGTCGACCCCTTCCGGCAGTCGCCAGGTAGGCGGAACTCTGGTAAAGTTCATCGATCAACGACTCAAGACCGGGAAATGTCGAATAATCACCTCAACAATATCCCCGGTATGTGCCCTCGGTTCAAGATGGGCCCTCAACGCGATTGCGGGTCGATTGATCGGTGTCCGTCTCCAGCGCGACGGTTGCCCGATCTGGCTCAAGTCCCTGGACGAAACGACCGATGGCCGATTACACTGAACTCGTGCTGGACAATGCGGCACATCACGTCGATTCAGTTTTGATCTCAATATTCTCTCATAATGCGGATGGGTTTTGGTGATGGGCGCTCGCTGCACGTTCGATCTGATCGAGGCGATTTCTTTATTGTCGTTTTCAGGTTGCCTCGACTGCCGCATTCGACCGGCGCATTCTGATCTTGTCTTGGAGGGTGCCCCACTATCAATCCGTCTTAAAAGGGATTGTTTTCCATGAGCGAAGTCAACGACATCTCAAGACGACGGGTAGCTGACTTTTTCGCCGCGCGGCTCAAGGCAAGGTGCGTCGAGAACAACGAGACTCAGCAAACACGCCAAGATATCCAGACCGGCCACGTCGCAACGGCCGGAGGAAAAAAAGGCGGCCTCACCCGAATAACCAACCTGCGCGACGCGGATTCGTAACAGTGCTCGATCACAATCTTTCTGGAGTTTCATCTCGATGGTGACAACGTCGTTTTGGAAACGAGCCGCGAGGTTCGTCCTGGCCTGCACCGCGTTGGCGGTGTTGGTCGCGGCCGACGACCCCAAGCACGTGCCGGGCAAGCCGCCAGGCACAGCCCCCAAATCCGAAGCGGAGCAAGTGGCTGAGGCACTCAAGGACTCCTGGCCAGATCACCCCGAATGGGTTGACATGCTGACCGGAATCCTCGAAGACGAACCGATGGGGCCGAACTTCGGCTGGTTCCGCACGGCCGTGGCACAGACCCGCTTCGACTGGGACTCGACCAAGAAACGCTTTGACCGCAACGGTGACGCACGGATCGCTCGACTGGAATTTCCCGGTACAGACGCCGATTTCGCTCGCCTCGACCGAGACCACGACAAAGCGTTGACCGCGGCCGACTTCGACTTCTCGGGCAGTGCTCTGACTCCATCGCCAGGCGCGATGGTGTTTTCCAGAGCGGACCGCGACGCCAACGGGAAGGTCACGCATGAGGAGCTGGAGGCTTTTTTCAAGGCGACCGATAGCGGCGGCCAGGGCTTCCTCTCGCTTGCCGACCTGCAAGAGGCGTTCGCACCGCCCCCGAGACCCTCGGGTCCGGCCAGCTCCGGCCGGCCCTCCAAAGCCACTCTCGTCAGGGGCCTCTTCAATCAGGAGATCGGCTCACTCCAGCCGGGGCCGAAACTCGATGAAAGCGCGCCTGACTTCACTCTCAAGACCAACGACGGCAAGGCCGAATTCACGCTCTCGAAGTTGATCGGGCCCAAGCCTGTCGTCTTGGTCTTCGGCAGCTTCACCTGCGGACCATTCCGCAGCCATACCGGCAATATCGAGAAGCTGTACCGGACTTACAAGGACCGGGCCAACTTCGTGATGGTCTATGTTCGCGAGGCCCATCCGACCGACGGCTGGCGGATGGAGAGCAACGATCGATTCGGCGTAACAACGCCCCAGCCCCGGACCTACGACGAGCGAGTCGAGGTCGCCCAAAAGTGCGGTCGTACCCTCGATCTGGCCTTCCCTATGCTGGTGGACACCATCGACGACACGGTCGGCGACGCGTTACAGCGGCATGCCCGGGCGTCTCTACTTAATCGACCGCCAAGGCAAGGTGGCCTTCAAGAGTGGACGTGGCCCGTATCTGTTCAAACCGAGCGAGTTGGAACAGTCACTCGTTCTGCTCCTCAATGAAGGTGCCAGCAACGAGCGCGAGGCCCGCGTCACGCCGCCAAGCAACTCGGCCGCGGAGGGACTGTCCTCCGCAAAATGAAGGACTGCCATTTCAATGTTGACAGAAGGGCGGGGCTCACCACCCCGCTCTCCACCGAGCGTGTTTCAGCGCGCCGAAACCCGGTACCAATACAGTTGCTGACGATCGCCGCGTACTCGGAGATCGTCAAGCATCGTTTCCATGTCAAGCTTCAGCTTGTTCTGGCGGGTGAAGTAAGATCGACCGTTGATGCGGACGTCCGGCTTCCGCTTGAAGTCAATGACCTTCGGGCTGAGCCAGACGTCGAGCTGATTGATGCCCTTGACCTCCAGCCTGATGAGATTGGCCGGGCTGCTGGATTTCATCTCGATGGTGGCCGGGTTGAGGGTTTGACCGAGGACGTCATCAAGTTTCGGCGCCACGATAAACTCTGGGCGAAAGTCTTTCACCACCACACCGTAGAATCGGTCGTCCGATGTCCGCGCGGTGGAAACCTTGAACGACTTGGGATATGAGTCGCGGTGGCGGCGGTCCATCCAATCGAAGGCCGTGGGGATCTCCTCGGGAAACTCCTCCAGCCCGCGCCGGTAGTATCCCACGTAGGTAATGTCCCAGGCCTTGAGGATGTACGGTTTCACGTAGTTGGCAAAGATGAATTCGTTGGCCGCCGGGGCGAGGTCGCCGATCACGTAGAACATCGGAAGCCGCTCGTGGTGCGACAGGTAGCGCGGGACGTACTTGGCCGGCAGACCCGAGATCACGATGACCCCGGCGAACGAGTCCGTGGTGAGCCAGGCCGTAATCCCAGGCCATGTTGCCGCCGGTGAGCTGGCCCGCGAGGAACACACGATCGCTATCGATGGCGTAACGCATGCGGGCGTCGCGGAGCGACAGCTCGACGGCGGCATGCTCGGTGGGAGTGTACTGATAATCCCGAGGCTGGCCCGCCAGCATGTATTCCGGCGCGATCAGGATGTACCCTCGGCGCGAGGCTTCGGCGGCCCACTGCTCGATCGCCGAATTCGGGCCTTTCCCGGAGTGCAGCACGACCAGCGCCGGATAGTTCCGAAGCGGATGATATTCCGGCGGCAGGCGCACGGCGTAATCGGTGGGCTCGTCGTTCTCGTCCAGCTTGACGCGATGAAAGATCGTTTTCTCGGCGGTGGTTGCGTTGTCGTGCCGCGGAGGCGGCATGAGCTGGACGATCCGAGTGAGCAGCTCCAGACGATGGACCATTCCGGCGTCGGATCACCTGCGGCGCCTGGCCATTCGAGGCTTTCGAGCTTTACGGCCTGGTCGCTGCGCAACGCGGAGTCCGCACCAGCGAGATACTCCCGGACGAGATCACGCCGCCTTCCAGAAAGTCTCCGCGCTCTTCAGCTCGGGGACGGCGAACTCGTGGCCCACGACATATCCCGACATCGCCAGGGCGAACCGCGCCTCGTCCGTCACCGACTTGTCCGACTGGAGCCTTCCGCCACGCGGCCAAACGGTCGCGGACCGCGTCCGGCGCCTGCTCGATCGCCTTGAGCACCTCGGCCAGCGGGTCTTTCCAGAAGGCTCGTGTGGAGCTCGGCAGCCGGTTGGCCAGCTGTCGCAGGTCATCGCCGAGAGTCCGGTCCGCCGCACGCTGCTGCTCGTCGTCGACGCTCGATCTCGCGAACCTCGACCAAAAGCTCGGTCGGGATCCCCTTCTCCTTGAACGATTTGAGCAGATCCGCCACACGATGGTATTGCTGGGCCTTCCGGCAGAGATCGATCTCGGAACGGCGCTGGGTGGCCTCGGCCTGAACGATAAAGATCCGCGCATTGGCGGCTCGCTCGCTCAAGTCCGTTTGAGGAAAGTCGTGAATCATGGCGATCCAGCTCTTTTTTGGCCTCGGGATACCAGCCGACGTCCATCAAGAAGCGGACCACGCGCTCGCGCTCGCTGACGTTCTTCCGCTCGACTCGACCCAAGAGTCCGGTCACGATCGGGCGTGGAACCTGGTTGGTCTCCACTTGGCCGAGCCAGAAGCCGTCAATTCCGCGGTATTTGATGATATGCGGTCCGATTTCGATTGATCGCCTGTTCCATCTTGACCGGCTTGTTCGCTCTGGAGCCGAGAAACCGGAACGAGCGACGGCCGCGGTCGTCCCAAGGGCCGGCCTCCACGCTGATCAGGTCCCTTGGCATCGCTCCGCCGTGCACGACCATCGGCTGGACCAACTGGAAAACCTCGCCTGTCCGAAAAGCGTTGTCCGGATTGATCTTTTCGATTTTCGAGTCACGAACCACGACTCGTTTCAAGCCGTCCCAAATGACCACCAAGGTGTTGTCCCGGTCGGGGGGGCCCTGGCTTCGATAAACCATGCCGTTTTTCATGATCACGGAATCAGCCCGGCATGCCGGCTCGGCGGAAATGAGGATGGCGCCGGCGACAAGGCTTCCACAACACATCCAACACAATCCGCGATATAACATCATGCTAGGTTTCCTTGGCGGGTGGGCACACTCCGGAGGGCAGGGTCCCGGCGGGTAGGAGAACCCGCACAACCGAGAAGATCCGGTTCGTCCGTCGGCTGGGGATGGGAGGACACTGGCTACCCCGGGTATCCCTTGCCCGTCGCCAGCACGGGCAGATGCACGTTGACTTTATCGACACAATCTCCGCGCTGCCTATTGCCCATTGTGACAGTCTCGCCGTTCAGGTCAAGCCGTTGCGCTGTTGGACGTCGGCGCCCCGCTCCTATTCGTTTCGAGATTCAGGCCCGGATCGCGGTGGCGACCAACGATTTTCCTGCGTAGGCTGTAAGCAATGGTGTTGAGGCGTCGACCGACGAATGAGAAGTCCCTTGATCCGAGAAAGGTAGCCACGAATGCCGGCCGACCTGCTCAAGTTCCGCTGCTATCGATGTAATCAGCTTCTGGCCGTGGCGCCGAGCAAGGTGGGCGCGATCGTGGCCTGCCCGAAGTGCAAGGCGGATCTGGTCGTGCCCGGCGCGGAATCCCCGCCCAAGGGCGAACCGCGACCCCGGACGAAGGTTCCAGGCGCGGTCGAGCCGGGTCCCAGCGATCCGCTCTCGAAATCGACCGTCGCCCAGTTTTCTCGGAGAGCCGTACACCGAGATCCCGCCCGATGTGGCCGACCTGCGGCCCGAGGATTTACGAGTCGAAGCCGAGTTTTTCGCGAACCTGACGCGCAAGCCGCCGGATCCAAACCCAGTACCCGCCTCGAGCGTTCCCGAACCGGTTTCTTCAAACCTTGCACCTCCTCCTCCGATTCCGACGCCGATCCCCGAGATCGCCAGCCCTGTGCGCCCGCCCGAGGTGTTTTCCGTCGCGGCCGAGCCAGTGGCCATAACTCCCAGGCTGGCCGCCAACACCGCCCGCATTCGCGCCGGTCGACTCGGTCGTTCCACCGATCGAGATCGAAACGTCGAGCCTGCGCGCACCGGCGACCGAGCCTCGCATCGTTCACGAGGTCATCCTGCCCGCCTCGGTCGTGCTCGCATGGTCCGTGTTCGTGCTGGCCGCCATCGCCCTGTCGTTCCTCGCCGGGTTATTGGTCGGGCATTTTCTCTGGAGAACGCCCTGAGCGACCCGCGTCGCAAGTGCAGCGACCCGGCGCGCGCGTTCCGTGTGCCGGCCTTGATCGAACACGACCTGCCCGTTGACCAAGACGTAAACGATCCCATCGCTGTACTGAAACGGCTCGAGATAGGTGGAGCGATCGATCACGCTTTTTTCATCGAAGATCGTGATGTCCGCGAACAATCCCGGTCGGATCAAACCGCGATCAAAGAACCCGGCCTTGGCGGCGTTCCTCGACGTCATCTTGCAAACGGCGTCCTCGAGCCGCAATAGCTGGCGATTGCGAACGTATTCTCCGAGCACACGCGGGAACGTGCCGAAACTTCGGGGGTGCGGATGTCCGCGACGGAGCGGTCCCTCGATCGCCAGGGCCGATCCATCCGAGCCGATCGAACACCAGGGCTGCATCAGCGCCAGGTTCATGTCCTCCTCGGTGTGATGGGCATAAATCGTACCGATCGAACCGTTCTCCTCGATCAGGAAGTCGAAGAGGATGTCGAGCGGGTCGGGGGCGGGGTTCAGTCCGGTCGATTTGGCCGCGATGATCGTCTGCATGGTTTGGCCCTGCAAACCTCTGGTTCGCGGGGCTGAGCCGGGCACTCACCAACATCCGGCCCCAGTCGCCGCCGACGGCCGTGTAATGGTTATACCAGCCAGGTAGACCCGACTGGATTTCGTGTTTCAAGCCGGTCACGCAGGCTGCGATCCTTGAGCCGAGCAATCAACTGGGCCTTCCCACCTTCGTGAGCCCAAGGAGGAATGATCGTGACCAGATCGTTGTTGCCTCTCGTATAAGGGTAGACATTGGCCTGGACGTTGACGCCTTCGCGTCTCGCTCGTCGATCAAGGCGACAATCTCGCGCATCCGGCCCCACAGCGATTGCTCGGCGATCTTGAGATGGATGATGTCGACGGGAATGTCCGCGCGCCGGCCGATGGCGATCGCCTCCTTGACCGCGGCCAGGACCTCGGTCCCTTCGTTTCGAATGTGCGACGAATAGAGACCGCCATGCCGCTTGACCACCCCGCAGAGCGCGACCAGGTCGTCCGTTTCGACGGCCAGCTCGCGGGGGCCGGCCAGCATCGTCGACAGTCCGAGCGCACCGTCGCGCATCGCTTCGTCCAGAAGCTGCTTGCATCGCGCTCAACCGACGACCGTCCGGACGGTCGAGCGAGTCCCCCTGCACGCATTCCAGGAGTGTTCCCAGTCCCACATAGCTGGCGACATTGACGGCGATTCCCCTGGCTCTGGAGCAGCATCGAAGTAACCGCCCAGCGTCGTCCAGGTCCGCGTGACGCCGGCGATCTCGACGCTCCGCGGTTTTCGCTCTCCCTTGGACGGACCTCCCGAGGAGTCCTCACCCAGAATCTCGGTCGTGACCCCCTGGCTCACCTTGCTCCGGGCGCTGCCGTCCTCAAATAGCGTCATGTCCGAATGCGAGTGCATGTCGATGAACCCAGGCGCGACCACCAACCCACGTGCGTCGATGATGCGTTTGGCGCGAACCTCGGCTCCGAGCGGTCCCACGGCCGCGATCCGGTCCCCTTGAATCGCGACGTCGCCGATGAACCAGGGGTTACCGGTCCCATCGACGATCTTGCCGCCTCGGATCAAGACGTCGAAGGGCTCGGGCGCCTGTTCCTCGGCGAATGCCAGGCTGCTCGCGACTCGCCGTGGCGAGCAACATCCATACCAAGTGGTTTCGCAACATCATCGGTGCTCCTCATTGCATGGACGTCGCCGCGGTCCGAAAATAGGCCACGTTCTGGACCTCGGACCTTCGTCTTTGTTTTATCGTCGAGGAGATGATATGGCCAGTCGTGCGCGGGAAGAGTATCGGTACGAGAAGTTGACCTGGCCCGAGATCAATGATGCCGTCGAGCTCGGCAAGGTCTGCATTCTTCCGTGTGGCGCGGTCGAGCAGCATGGCCCGCACCTGCCGCTCGATGTGGATGTGATCTGTCCCACGGAGATCGCGCGAGGCGCCGGCCGGATCATCCCCGAGAAGATGTTGCTGCTCCCCACGCATTGCTACGGATACACCGGGCATGTCATGGATTTTCCGGGAACGATCAATACCCATTTCGAGCACTTCATGGACGGCGTGCTCGATATCACCAAGAGCCTCGCTTACCACGGGTTCAAGAAGATCATCCTGCTCAATGGCCATGGCTCGAACTGGCCCAATCTCGACCTGGTGGCTCGGCGGACCAACCTCGAGACCGACGCCGAATGCGTGCCGATCTGCTGGTGGGGCCTGTTGACCGTCGACAAGGAATTCCTGCCGAAATGGCGGCAGAGCAAGTTCCCGGGCGGCTGTTCTCACGCCTGCGAGCTGGAAACCTCGCTGTATCTGCACCTGGCCGGCGACGACGTCCGCAAGGACCAGATCAAGAGCGGGACGATCTCGTTCAACGAGGATTCGAGTCCGTTTCAATGGGTTGACCTGTTCGCCGCCGGCCCGGCGACAACGATCTCGTGGACCAGCTCGTATTCCGACACGGGCGTCCTGGGCGATGCCGAGCTGGCGACCGCGGAAAAAGGGCGACAGGCTTATGAGGAATCCGTCAAGCAATTGGTCCGCTTCGTGAGCTGGTTCAAGGACCGTCCCAAGGACGCGCGCCGCGACCTGCACCGCACTCCGCCGACCATGCCGATCCCCTGGGGGCAACGGCCGTTCGGGTCGTGAACGCTCGCGGTTGACCGACCCGTTCAGTCTGGGGCTGGCGGAATGAAGTAAAGCCCAGTCCGGCCAAGGCGGAAGGCCCTTTTCCTGAATAATCCTCGCCGGATTGCGAAGTCCTCCACAGAACAGCGTTTTCGCGGGTGCTCCGTCTCGTTTGACGCGCGCTTGTTCGTTCGTGCGCCGTTGGACGGACTAAACCGTCCGGGGAGTGTCAATCATGACGGTCGGTGTGCATGTATCGTGGCCCTTGGTGCAGTTCAGCATTATCGGAGAGGCTTGGCGTCTCTATAAGCGCCAGTGGTTTGTTTGGTCGGTGACGATGCTGATCGTGATGGTCGGTTACTCGGCCGTGAACGGATCACTGCTTGCCATTCTAGACGGTGGCCGGCCGCATCATCCCGGCGGTTTTCGGATGACGTTGTCCATGGGGCAAGGGCTGGCGTACCTCATCTCCATCATGAGCACGGGCCTCTTCCTGGGTGGAATGATCCGGATGGCGAATAAACAGGTCCAAGGGCACGTGCCGCAGATCGGAGATCTGTTTTCCGTCACGGATGTCTGGTTCGACCTGCTATTGTGCTCGCTTCTTTATGGCCTGGCCACTTTCATCGCCAGCATGTTCTGCATGATCCCCGGCCTCATTGTATCGGGCTTGTTCATGCTGGGGATTCCGCTCGTTGTGGAAGGCCGGCTGCCCGCCACCGGGGCCTTGATCCAGAGTTGGAACGCACTCAAGTCACAATGGCTGATGGCCACGGTCTTTCACGTCGTCCTGATGCTGGTCGCAATCTCGGGATCGTTGCTTTGTGGAATCGGCGTCCTCTTGACCGGCCCACTCTACAGCCTTTCACTCGCCATCCTTTACCACGACTTCTTCCCCGCATCCGGGAAGGCAGCCTGGAAAAAACACGCCGAGCCATTTCCCGAGATCTGATCTGAACCGACTGCGGCGAAAAAGAGCGAAACGTTCACTGACTTTCAAGGCGACAACTTCTTGCGGAATGACGCCAGACTGCGACAGGTCGCGGCCAGATCGAGTAGATCATCGAGTTGAGCCTCGTCAATCTCCTTCAATACCGGTTCCAGTTCCTGTGCCGAGACCCCGAAGCGGGCCCTGAGGATCGTGGCGATATCCTCGCGCCTCGCTTGAGCGCACCTTCCCGCGTCCATTGTGCTCTAAGTTCTTGGAGTATTGGAGATTCGATCATAGTCTTTCGTCCTCCCAATATTTGAAACAACCTCGAGTCATTGTACTTGAGTCCTGCCAGAACGTGTAGGACGGCGAGCAGGTTTTCATGCTCCTCGGGCGGAGCGTCTCGCTCGATGCGTGCTTGCGGCACTCACGAAAGATCGGCTCTGGACGCCCCTCGAATCGCGTAAGGGGCACCCAGGGGATGAGGAGATGAAAAGTTGGCGGATTTACCGTGCCTCGAAGGGCGGATTCAAGACGTGTGTTTTTGTTGCGCGCCATCGGTACGTCCCCCCTTACGAAGGGGGGGCAGGGGGCGGTTAAACGAGCATAGCCAGTACGTTGGGCCGATCCGACAGTTCCGCGGAGGACAGCCGTCCCGGATACCGCGCACCAGGCTATGGTTCCGCGGGGATACCTCCCCTGCCCCTTCTCAAGGGGGGGACAACGCGCAACGGAATCCGAATGAAGACAAGGCTTGTGCAAGACGAACTTTTCGTCACCCCACTCAGCGGATCAGGCCGACGTCGCCCGCCCCTCGGACTGGCAAGGTTCGGGTCGAGAACCCTCGTCTCCGTTGACGAAAGAATCGGCATTCGACGCCCGGCGTGCTGAGAATGAACGCTTTATTCCTTTCCCGCTCCCAGGCGACCGACTTCGTCGTCGCCGGGCAGGCCGAAAGAGTAAAGGACGCCGGTGTACTTCTTGGGGAAATAACCCTCGAATAAGGACTGAACAGCGTGTTGCCTGTGCCGACATAAACGCGGCCGCGAGACACCGAGGGGCCCGACCACACCGGTCCGAGATCGATCTCCTTGAGGACCGACCCCGTGCTCGCATCGAGAGCGACCAGCTTCCCACTGGCGACGGTGGTGAAATAAACAACTCCGTTCGCGACGGCGACCCCCGAGGCGACCGGGTCGCCGATGTTGGTATAAATCGGCTTGGGCGCGGGCCCGCCGAGCGAAGCGACCTTGGGGCGTTCGTGCCGCCACCGTTCGGTTCGCAAGTCCGGGCTCAGGGCCACCACGCGGCCGGCCGTGGGTGGAACGCCGCTATTGATTGGGCTCTCCTGCGAACCGAGCCGGAGGGCGTCGATTCCATTGGTGAAGATCGTTTGGCCATCGGTCGCGCATCCTGTCTGAATGCCGCCGATGCAACTCGGCAGGGCGAGCATTCGCCGGTCCGGCTGAGGCGAAAGCGGATAAGTCGGCGGTCCGGTATAGATCGGGGTCTGGTCCACGATGCGCCCATCCGCGGCATTCAGGACATAGAAGCCGCCATTCTTGCAGCCGACCCCGACGACCTTGGTCGGCTTGCCATCCACGGGGATCGTGTAGATCTTGGGCGTGTCCCCGATCGATTGATCCTTGTATTGCCCATCCTTCGGGTCGTAGGACCGCATGGCATTGGTCCAGACATCACCGGGGTTGAGCTGCCTGACCCATTTTTCGGCACCGTTGTGGACGTCCAGGGCGATGACCGCGCATGACTCGCGCGTATAAGTGCGCGGGTCGTCGGAGGTCGGCCGCCGAGGGGCGGTGTTCACGTCGGTGCCGAAGAAGATCGTCCCGGTCTCCGCGTCAAATGATGGCGTGCTCCAGACCGAGCTCGTCGCCGGCCCGAAATGGAAGACATGGTCGCCCCAGCTATCCTTGATCGTGATCGGCGGGTCGAGCCGCTCGGGCTTGGGGCCGACGTCGTATTTCCAGACGATCTTGCCGCTCTTCGGCTCCAGCAGCCATGACGAAGCCCCGGCCGCTACTGGCCTTGTAGCCGGGGAACGCGGCGACCACCTGCTCGAGCGTGCCGCCGCCGAGGATCAATTTGCCATCCACGAGGATCGGCGAGGCAAAGAACACGTTGATCGGGTGAGCGCCGGGGAACTCCTGCGGCCCGCGCGTTCAGCTTCCAGCGCTCCGTGCCAGTCGCTCGATCCAAGGCGTAGAACCAGCCGCCGATGTCGCCGAAGAAGACGGTGTCACCAGTGACCAGGGCCGAGCCCATGATGCCATTCTCCGACGATGGAACCGGCTCCCTTGTTGCTTCTCGGGCTCTGGCTTCGTCTCGATCCGAGCCCGCTCCTTCTCACGCAACGGATTGCGATAGGACCAGCGGACCTTGCCGTCGGGAGTCAGCTTGTAGAACGTCGGCTCCGTGGCCGTCCCGAAATAGACGTAGCCGTCCGACGACCACGGGCGTGGCATGGATGACCCCGATTTCCACCTTCGAGTCCCTGGCGGGGAATCTCCATTTCTGTTCGAGCCGAGCCGGCATTCGACTTGTCGATCGCTGTCTCGCCGCGGTTGTGACGCGTGCCGATGACGTCGGCGTTATACATCGGCCAATCTTTCGCATCCTCCCCGGCGCGTGCCACGGACGCCCACAGGACGACGGCCAACGACACGCCCAAAAACCAAACGCTCGTCGCAATCGGTCGAAAACAAGTGTGCATTTTTCAACTCTATCGTGTCAAAATGAAATGAATTCTTCACGGATCGGAACCTATCTCGGCGGTACCATGGATTCGCGTTCGAATGTCATTCGGACCGCCGACTCGAATATTAACGGGCTGAACTAGCTCACGCACGAGCGTGTTCCTTTGTGATTGCGTTCAGGTCGTCTCTTCCTTCCGCGGCGGCGATCGGCGAAGATGCGTCGAAGAGTTCTTTGCCGGTAGGTGAGGAGTCGTTCTCCGAGGCCGGCTGGGAGCATCACCCGCCTCCCGATCCATCACCCAAGGCGAACCAACAATGCCCGAGTATCTGGTGACCGGCCGGAACGCAAATGGCAAGAAAGTGACGGAGCGTCTCGATGTCAACTCCGCGGACGAGGCAGTCCAAGTGCTCCGCGAACGCGGATATGACGAGATCGTGCTGCATACCAGCGACGTGGAGGCGCGATATACCAAGCAGAAGGCGGTTTCGCATTTCCTGAACCCGAGTGAATACCTTTGGTTCCGAAAGATGCCACCTCGCTTGGCGGGCTTCTTGCTCGTGACGATCAAGTCTTACCAGAAAGGCTGGTATTGGAGTGTGGCGGCGGTGGTTTGGCTCGCGTATCGAAGATGGCGGGGAATGATGTGGGCCCCCATCGACTACGCCTTGGTTGTCTATCTGGTCTTCCCCATTTTCTGGGCCTTCTTGGCAGCGCAGTTGTTTCGCGGCGCGGGCGGCCGTTACAAACGGCTAATGGATGCGGTGGCCTGGGGCCGTTGGGAAGAAGTTTTGGCGCGGGCGGATTCGGTCGCTGGCAAGGTCGCTCCCGAGTCGATTGCCTTCGACAAGGCCAAGGCGCTCGCCGGGCTCGGCCGTCTCGAAGAGGCCCTTCAAATGGTCGAGCCATTCGCTGACGGCAAGAAGATCCCACCCTGGCTGTACTGGTCGCGGCTCGCAGGCGTCTACTCCACCGGCAAACACCGTGATGAGTCGAAAGCCGCAATGGAGAAGGCCTTGGAGTTCGCTCCCGACAATGTCACTCTCCTGGTCGATAAGGCCGATTCCGAAGTGTGGCTCCGGCACAATCCCAAGCTCGCTCGCGAGTTGCTCACGCGTGCCCGAGCGCACGCCATCAGCGACTTGATCCAGCCGTTCGTGCTCAAAGTCGAGGGCTTGATCCAACTGGAAGAAGGACACGCTCGCGAGGCCAGGGAACTGCTGGAACGGGCGTTTGAAAAAGCCAACGTATTTCGACACGCGTCGCCCATGATGTTGATGATGCTCGATAAGATGCATGCCGCGCTCGCGTTAGCCTGCGCGGCAGAGGGGGACGTCGACGCGGCCCGTGGGCATTATCAGCTCGCAAAAGCCCGGCTCGTGGCCCTGAAGCTGGACGACGACCTCGCCCGCTGCGAAAAGGCCATCGGTCTCACGAGGGAAGCAGTCGCGTGAGGATCTTTCCCGTCGCCTCGGACTCGATTATGTTAAGGCTCGGGATCGTCCGTCTGATCCAATGAAGGATCAACTTTTTCCCGGGGAGACGTCGAGTGATGACACGAACAATCGGACTGGCCATGCGGACTGCCTTGGCCTGGGTCTTGGTTTCGGGGTTGGCTTCGCCGGTTTGGGCCGATGGCCCGTTCGCGATCAAGGATGGCGATCGGGTTGTCTTCTACGGTGACAGCATTACCGATCAGCGGTTGTACACCACGTTCGTCGAGACTTATATCGTCACGCGGTTTCCCGTCTCTCGACGTCACTTTTGTCCACTCGGGCTGGGGCGGCGATCGAGTGACCGGCGGCGGCGGCGGACCCATCGACAAGCGGCTCGCTCGCGACGTCTTCGCCTACAAGCCCACGGTCGTGACCGTGATGCTGGGGATGAACGACGCCAGCTATCAGCCCTTCAAGCAGCCCATTTTCGACGTGTACGCCAAGGGCTACGAGCACCTGGTCGACTCAATCAAGAGTCAGTTTCCGGACGTTCGCCTCACCCTGATTCAACCTTCACCTTACGACGACGTGACCCGGAAGCCGAATTTTGGGGATGGATATAATCAGGTCCTCATTCGCTATGGTGAATTCGTGAAAGAGCTGGCCCGCAAGGATGGTGCGACCGTCGCCGACCTGAACACGCCGGTCGTGGCGGCCCTCAAAAAGGCGATGGAGATCGATCCGGATCATGCGAAGGACCTGATTCGCGACCGAGTGCATCCGGGTCCAGCGGGGCAGTTGCTCATGGCCGAGGCGCTCCTGAAAGCGTGGAACGCACCCGCGGTCGTGTCGACGGTCGAGCTCGACGCCGCCGCGAACAAAGTCGTCAAGCAGGAGAACACCAAGGTTGATAACCTCAAGGTCGAACGGGACGATCTCCTGGACGCAGCTCGATTCGGCCTTGCCGATGCCCATCAACCTCAGGGACCGGGTCATCGCGCTGGCGGTCAAAGCGTCCGACGTCGAGCAGGCGCTCAACCAGCAGACGCTCAAGGTCTCGGGCCTAACCGCGGAGAAGTATAAACTCGTGATTGATGGAAAAGATGTCGGCGACCTGACCAAGGATCAGCTCGCCTCGGGCGTGAATCTCGCCGAGCGAGATACCCCGATGTCCGACCAAGCCATGGCGGTGCATGAGCTGACGCGGCAGCACAACGACATTCACTTCCAGCGTTGGCGCATGCTGCAAGTTCCGTTCGAGACACGCAGCTATCCGGCTCTTGCCAAGGCGATAGGAGGACCTCGACGCCTTCGAGCTCGATCTGATCGCCGAGCAGCGGGCCAAGGCGAAGCCGGTACCGCACCGGTTCGAGCTCCTTCCCCGTTGACGACGCAGGTACGACAGAGGTTCCGCGGAATTGCATGGAATGCGACGGTGAGAAGAGGCTCCGTCCGAGCCGGTTGCGGATGCCGGCTCGGACCGAGTCACCCCCGACTGCGCAATCCGTGCCCGAGAACGTCCCTGGCTCATTGAGTCGCCCGTCAGCTAGAGTATGGGACGCGCATTTGTCAGCGACTTCCCTTTCCCCGACGAACGACCACCATGACGCCATCGTCTGACTTTTCAACGACCTTCGCCGCGAGAATTCTCGTGATCCTGGCATGCTCCTGCTCGACGGCCGACGGTCGTGCTCGGGGTCGCGGGCTGCGACGTCGACCGCCCAGCCGCCACGGGTTCCGCCCCCTCCCTCGGTGACCGTCGTGGTATCGCGGAAGATGACGATTCCGATCGTCGTGAATCCGATCGGCACGACGCGGGCGCTCAATGATGTGGCGATCCGCGCTCGCGTCAAGGGTTTTCTCCTGGAAAAGCATTTCGATGATGGGAAAAACGTCAAGAAGGGTCAGCTCCTGCTGGTGATCGATGAGGAGCCATTCAAGGTCCAGCTCAGGCAGATGGAGGCACAACTGGCCGCGGCCGAGGCGTCGCTCAAGAAGGCCATCGCCTCGAAAACGACGCAAGTTTCGAAAGCCAAACTCGCGCTGGATGAGGCCCAGTTGCGGCTCGACGAGCTCGAAGAGCGCCGAGAGCGATCCCTGCTGACTCGCAACGCCGCGTCTCAGGACGACTTCGACAAGGCCCAGGCCCAGCGCAAGAAGAGCGCGGCCCAGGTCGATTCCGATAAAGCGAGTCTGGAACAGTCGCTGGCCGACTATGACATCGACATCGCCAGCGCCAAGGCGGATGTCGCCAGGGCCCAGTCGGCCGTCGACGATGCCAAGATCAATCTGGGTTACTGCCGGATGTTCGCCCCGATCGACGGACGGATCGGCGAGCTCAAGGTCAAGTTCGGCAACCTGGTCGGCGACACCGGGCAGACCGAGCTGGTCACGATCCAGCAGCTCGACCCGATGGGACTCGATCTTCATCCGGCCGCCCGCTATCTGCCGGTTGCGACCGCCCTTCAGGAGAAGACCGGAGGAGTCGCCCTCGACGTGGCCGTCGAGGGGGAACGCCCGCATCCTCATCAAAGGCAAGACCATCTTCATCGACAACCAGGTCGAAAATACGACCTCAACCTTTCTGCGTGCGTGCCCAGGTGGCGAACCCCGATGGGTCGATCTTGCCCGGTCAGTACATCAAGGCCACGTTGACGATCGGCGAATTACGTCGACGCCGTGGTCGTCCCGGAGCAGGCGGTCATGGAAGGACAGGAAGGCTCGCGCGTGTTCGTCGTCGATGCGGAGAACAAGGTCGCAGGTTGCCAAAGTCAACGCGGTTGACACTTACCGGGGTTTGCGCGTGCTCGAGTCGGGGCTCGAAGCCGGGCAGAAAGTGATTGTCGAGGGCATCCAACTCGTCCGGCCAGGGCCAGGTGGTGAAACCGGTCGAAGTCCCGCTGGAACAATTCGAGCGGTCAGCAGCCACCGGCCTACAACGCCGATCCACGATTCAGCAGCCAGGTCTCTCGCATCCCGGGGATGGAACCTCAGCCCAAGGAAACCGGCACCGGAAGCCAAGAAGGCCGAGCCCGAGAGCCGCAAGACCGCGCCGGATCCCGCGGCCAAACCTGTCGAAAAGTCCGGGGCGGAGCCCGAGAAAAAGGCAAGGTAGAAACGCCACATGGTCAACTTCTTCATCGGGCGGCCGATCTTCGCGACCGTGCTGGCCTTGCTCATGCTCTTGATCGGCGGCATCTGCATCTTTATCTTGCCGATCGCGCTGTATCCCCAGATCACGCCGCCCCAGGTCCAGGTCACCACGACCTACACCGGCGCCGACGCATTGACGGTGGCCGAGACGGTCACCACCCCGCTCGAGCAGCAGATCAACGGCGTGAAGGGGATGATCTACTTCAGCTCCGACAGCACCAGCAATGGGGTGTCGACGATCGTCGCGACTTTCGACGTCGGCTATTCCCAGGATATCGGCGCGGTCGACATCCAGAACCGCGTGCAGACGGCCCAGGCCGTGTTGCCCCCGGAAGTCAAGCAGTTCGGCGTGTCGATCAAGAAGACCTCGACCGACATGGTTTGCGTGGTCAACCTGATTTCGAAGGACGGCCGGTACGACGCGACCTACCTGGACAATTACTCGCAAATCTACGTCCTTGACGTCTTGAAGCGGATTCCGGGAATCAGCGACGTGAACGTGTTCGGGCGGAAGTACGCCATGCGCGTCTGGCTCAACGCCGATCGGATGGCCAACCAGCTGCATTCCGCCGTCGGAAGTAGTCGAGGCGATCCAGAAGGAGAACCGGCAGGCGGCCGCGGGCAAGATCGGCGGCCAGCCGGTTCCGCCCGGACAGATTTTCGAATACCCGATCCTCACCAAGGGGCGATTGACGACCGTCAAGGAATTCCAGGAGATCGTGGTTCGCCGTCGCGACGACGGCTCGATCGTCCGGCTCGGCGACATCGCTCGGATCGAGCTCGACTCCGAGAACTACGACACGGCCGGCTGGCGCAACGGCAAGCCGGCCGGCACCTTGCCGATCTATCAGTATGCCGATGCCAACGCCTTGGATATCGTTCGCCAGGTCAGGGCCAGCATGGACCATCTGGCCAAGAGCTTCCCTCCCGGCCTCGAGTACGACATTGGTTATGACACGACCAAGTATGTCGCCGAGAACATCACGGAAGTCGAGCATACGCTGTTGGAGGCGTTCGTGCTGGTGCTGATCGTCGTCTTCGTGTTCCTTCAGGGAGTACGGGCGACGATCATTCCGCTCTTGGCCATCCCCGTCGCCCTGGTCGCGACGTTTTCGATGATGGCGGCGTTCGGCTTCTCGATCAACACGCTCACTCTCTGCGGGTTGATCCTGGCGATCGGCCTGGTGGTCGATGACGCGATCATCGTCGTCGAGAACGTCGAGAAGTTCCTGGAGCGAGGGGAGCGGCCGCTTCAGGCTGTCCGTGCGGCCATGGCCGAGATCACCGCGCCGATCGTGACGATCACGCTGGTGCTGGCGGCGGTTTTCGTTCCTGTGGCGTTTATCCCGGGTTTGACCGGCCGCCTGTACAACCAGTTCGCGATGACGATCGTCTTTTCGTTCTTGTTCTCCGCGCGTGAACTCGTTGACATTCAGCCCGGCGATGTCGCGATTGTTCCTGCGGCCCAAGCATGGTGAGACCAAGTTCTTCTTCTTCCGCTGGTTCAACCAAGGGATGCGCTGGCTGGAGAACTCGTACGACGCGTTCCTCGACTTCACCGCCCACCACTGGTGGACGATCGTGATCCCGTCGGTTGGGACTGCTGGCGCTCACCTTCGCGATGCTGGTCGCGCGGCCCAAGTCGTTCATCCCGAGCGAGGATCAAGGGTACCTGATCGCCTCGATCCAGACGCCCGACGGCACGTCGCGCGAGGCCACTTCCAAGTTCGCCATGAGCGTCAGCAAAATCGCGCAAGAGTTGGACGGAGTGAACGACGTGCTCCTGCTCGAGGGCTTGAACGTCCTGAACTCGACCAACCAGACCAACTCGGCCACGATCTTCATCGTACTCAAGGAATGGGCCGAGCGCATCGAAGCCGGAGCTGCGAGCGCGGCGCTTGCGACTCAAGCTCCAGGGCGATGCTTCGGAGCCAGGTCCGCGGCGGAGTGGTCTTGGTGCTCGAGCCGCCGCCGATCCGAGGGCTGAGCCAGACCGGCGGCTTCGAGTTCATGATCGAGGACCGCGACGGCAAAGGCGTGGAAGCCCTGGCTCAAATCACCGACCTGTTCCTTGATGAGGCGCGGAAGCAGCTCGAAGACGGACGTCCGGCTCATCCGGAGCTGGCGGGGATATTCACACCGTTCTCGGCGCGGGTGCCTCAACTTCGCTTCGCGCTTGACCGCGTCAAGGCCGAGCGGCTCGACGTCGCGGTCTCCGACGTCTTCGCCGTCCTCCAGGCGAACCTAGGCGGCTACTACGTCAATGACTTCAACCTCTACGGCAAGGTCTGGAAAGTCATCATCCAGGCCGAGGGAGACCGCCGGAACGAGAAGAGCGATATCGGCAGCCTCTACGTGCTCAACCGAAAGCAACAAAAGATTCCGCTGAGCGCGCTAGGCGACGTGACATATGCTTTGGGAGCGATCGATGTGCCGCACTACAACATGTACAACGCGGCCAAGATCAACGGCCAGCCCGCCCCTGGATACAGCTCGGGACAGGCGATCGCCGCCATGGAGCGGATCGCCGACCTCGTTCTTCCGGAAGGCTTCTCGTACGAATGGACGGGAACCACGTTTCAGGAACAGAAAACCGGCAATGTTGCGATCTTCATCTTCTCCCTGTCGATCGTCTGCGTCTTTCTCTTCATGGCGGCCTTGTACGAGAGCTGGGTCCGGCCGATCGTGATCATCCTGACGGTGCCTCTGGCGATGTTCGGCGCGGTCGTCGGCCTCTGGCTTTACAACATGCCGCTGGACGTGTTCGGACAGATCGGCCTGGTCATGCTGATCGGCCTGGAGACCAAGAACGCGATCCTGATCGTCGAGTTCGGGGTCGAGCTTCAGGAAAAGCACGGGATGAGCATCATCGACTCGGCCAAGGAGGCTTCGAGGCAGCGGCTGCGGCCGATCTTGATGACCTCATTCGCTTTTATCATGGGAGTTCTGCCCATGGCGAGGGCCACCGGTGCGGGAGCGTACAGCCGGAACTCGCTGGGCATCGTCATCGCCTTCGGCATGCTGATCAGCACCATCCTGGGCCGGTTCGTGATCCCGATCTACTACGTGCTGGGCGAGCGGCTGATCCATGGCTTCGCAGGGACGCCGAAGCACACGACACCGAACACGTTGACGAAGAGCATCGGCCGCCGGAGAAACGCAAAGAGGAAGAATTATAATGCAATGGACTGAGCCATTTGCTTCCGACGCAACGGGTTTGACCTTCGTCCACAACCCAAAGAAATTCATCGCCGTTTCGGATCGAGGTTCTGTTTCAGTTCCTCTTCGGTGACGCTTGATTCGACGCCGTTCGACGGCACGTCGAGCTTGGCCGTCCAGAGGATCGCGTTCAGGACGAGCTTGCGAAAATTGGGGTCGCCCCAGTTTTTATGGGTATGAGCGCCGGTGAATCCGAAGCCGCGGCCGCCGTCGGGCCGTTCGACCGCCCAGGCGAGGACTTCCTCTCGTCCCTTGGCTTCGAGGATATGCTTGTAAGGCCCGCGTGGCGAGGCAGACACGCCTTGACGGGTCGCGTCGTCCGGCTTGGCGGAAAGGACCGGCGTCACCCCTTTCATCTCCGGGCGGAACCGGATGTTGAAGTACCATTCGTCGCGGATGGCGAACGGCTTGACCCCGCGCGTGATCGGGTGCTCCGGGAAGCTCTTGAAATCGCCCGTCCAGTGCGGGTTGGTCGAGAAGCCCGTCTCATAATAACCGCCGATCCAGTCGAGGAACTTGTCACCCGGCTTACCCTTGGGCACCTCGACGGCATAATGCAGACAGACCAGGCCCACCCCTTTGTCCATCAGTTTCTGGATCGTTTCGAGATGATCCCCCTGGATCATGGGGTGTCCTCCGCCTCCGTCCATGAAGAACACGACCGTCCGTGCGCCCTCGAAGACCGACTCATCCGAGAGGCCAACCGCCCGCGACGAACACCGGCTCGATCCCGGGGATCTCGGCGAGACACTTGGCCAGCAGCTTGCAACCGGCGTTGAACTCATGGTCGCCGGGCCCGTGGCTGGGCCGGCCCGCAATCAGAACGATCTTGGCCGTCTCGGCGGCCGATGCCGCAGCGGCGACCGACCAACTCGCCATGATTGCCGAAACTGCGAACAATACCCGCTTACTCATCGTGGATCCCTCATTCGGACAATTGCAGAAATGTATGGGCGGGCGAGGCTCGCCCTGTGCTGCTGAAAAGTTGGTGTCGACTGTGTTTGAAGGACGGTGTTTCGAAACGCGCGTTTTCGTAACGCGATGGAATGACGGCGCCTTTTCCCCCCCTTGCGAAGGGGGGGTCAGGGGGGGTGGACAGGGCATAACCAACAGCTTCGGCCGAGGCGGTGTTTCCGCGGACTCCAGCCAATCCCGGAACCGCGTACCAGGCCGGTGGTTCCGCCGCGACCACCCCCCCGACCCCCCCTCCGCAAGGGGGGGAACGAGCGCACTGGAATCGGGATGAACGCCAAGCTTGTGCGAGGCCAACTCTGCGTCGACCCCGCCTCACCTTCCCAGGATCAGGCAACTCAACATAGCGATCAAATCGGGGCCGATCACCTCAAATCAGCTCGGTGACGCCCGGCCGGGGGACTGGCGGCTCGTCCATCGATCCCTTCATGTCCAGCTGCTTGGGGAAGGTGTCGAGCTTGGAGTTGAGCGCCTGGTCCCAGCTCACTTCCTTGCCGGTGTAGGCCGAGGTTCGGCCCAGGATGGCCGTCAGCGTACTTTCGGCCACCTGCTTGAGCTCGTTGACCGGCTTGCGCGAGACGATGCTTTCGAGCAGGTCCATGTGCTCCTGGACGTAGGGGTTGACTTCGTTCGGGACACGGACGCGACTCTTGTACCGGCCGCTGAAGCGATATCCGCCACTGTGCCATTCGCCGTTGGTGCCGACGATTGTCTCCGAGACGTTGCTGGCGCTGCCGGCGATCTGGCGGCACATGGAGAGCACATGCACCCCGTTGGGGTACTCATAATCAACCGCGAAGTGGTCATAGCTCTGGCCGCGCTCGGGCTCACGATCCGTGATCGCCTGACGGCCGCCCATGCCGACGGCTTTGACCGGGTGACCGCCCAACGCCCAGCAGGCCACGTCGAGGTTGTGCACATGCTGTTCGGTGATGTGATCACCGCACAGCCAGAGGAAATGGTACCAGTTGCGGATCTGGTACTCGGTGTCGCTCCATCCCGGCTTCCGTTTGTGCGCCCAGATATCGCCCCCATTCCAGTAGACTCGCGCCGTCACGATGTCGCCGATCGCACCCTCGTGAATTCGCTTCATGCTCTCGACGTAACCGGCCTGGTGGCGGCGCTGGGTGCCAGCGACGACCGACAGTCCCTTTTTGTTCGCTTCCTCGTGAGCGGCGAGCACCTTGCGGATACCGGTCCCGTCGACGGCAACCGGCTTCTCGGTGAAGAGATGCTTGCCGGCCTTGATGGTGGCCTCGATGTGCTGCGGCCGAAAACCGGGCGGGGTCGCCAGCATCACCAGGTCGCAGCAGTCGATCACCTTTTGATACGCGTCCAGGCCGACGAAACGAGCGATCGTCGGAGACGTCGAACTTGTCTTTGGACGTATCGTCGTTTCGCAGGCGCTCGCGGCAGTTCTTGAGTTGATCCTCGAAGGCGTCGGCCATGGCGTGGAGCTTGATGTTGTAGCTGGTTCCCGCCGCCTTGCAAATATCATCGGCCGCTCCGCTACCTCGGCCTCCGCAGCCGATCAGGCCGACTTTGATTGTGTCGCTGCCGGCGGCATGTGCGTTCGAGAGCATGCCGAGGCCGATCGTGGCCGCGGTCGAGGTCTTGAGGAAATCACGTCGCGACGAAGACAATGCGTTCGAAGGGGTTGGCTCGGTCATTGGTGACATCTCCTGGAGTTGGTTGTGAGCCCGAATCACTCTGTTGCACGGTTCCTCACCAGGGCGGGTCGCCCGTCTTGACGGATGCCGTTCTGGACTTACAAGCTAGCGCGTGGTTTTGCCTTTGACGACCTGCGATTTGAGGCCCTTGAGGTTGTCTTGTTCGTTCAAGGGCCGGACGAGACGGAATCCAACCTTGGTGGCGTCCGTATGCCACCAGATACTCTGGGGTCGCTGCGGGTCCTGGACGCTCCACTCCAGATTCGAGGCTTTCCGGGCCGCGGCGCGGAGATCCTTGGCATCATCGTCCCACGAGCCACCGCGAGCAACGTAAGAGTACTCCTTGGCGTCCGGAAGGACGACGGGGCCAAGCGTCGGCTTGTCCAGCGCGACATTTCTTGTAGCCATCGGCGACGTAGTGGTCCAAACACCACTCGGCGACGTTGCCGTGGATGTCATAAAGGCCCCACGGATTTGGCTTTTTCTTGCCGACGGGCATTGGCTTCTCCGCATTGTCCACGTCCCAGGCGTACTCGCCGAGTTTGGAGGCGTCACCGCCCCAGAAGTAGGCTGACTTGGTGCCGGCGCGGCAGGCATACTCCCACTCGGCCTCGGTGGGGAGACGGTAGATCTTGCCGGTCTTTTCCGAGAGCCAGCGACAATACTCCATCGCCGCGTGGTGGGTGATGCAAATGACCGGCTGTCCGCTCCGGCCAAACCCGAAAGTCTCGTCGGCGTAGGGCGGGGTGGGACGGGTCACGGCGTCGGCTTTCTTCTCCCAGTCGGACTGCTTGGCCGGGTCGACACCTTCCCGTTTCTTTTTCTTGAGGTCGAGTGAGAAGGCGAACTGTTCGTATTCGTCCCAGGTGACCTCTTTCGCGCCCATCCAGAACGGCGCAATCTGGACCGGGTGCTGCGGTTCTTCGTCCTTGGCGTGGTTCTCTTCACCGGCTGGACTGCCCATGACAAAGGTTCCGCCTGGAATGGGAACCATCTCGAACTTGAGGTCGGTTCCGGGAATCGGCTCGATGTAAGGTTTCATCGAGTCGGCTGTCGGCGGCGATTCCTGAGGTGCGGAACGGGCCACCGGGGCTGTCCCCAAGCCCAGCACCGCGACGACGGCGGCCAGTCGAACGGCATGCGAAAAACGGCTCACGATTGGTATACTCCTGGTAGCTCGTCGAGGCGATCGGACTGGCGGTCCAGTCTCGGTTGAGCGGCTTTTGCGTCGCGGAGTGAATCCATGGCAATGAATGTGGCGGCCTTGTGGCTCCTCGCGACAATCGGGATCGGGCCAGCATCGGAGCAAGGCCCGAAGCCGGCCGCGGGTCTGTCGCGTTTCGAGTTCGAAGAAACGCACATGGCGAGCGCATTCAAGATTGTTTTATACTCGACCGACGCGGAATCCGCTAGACGCGCCTCCCGGGCGGCCTACGATCGGATCGCCCAGCTCGATGCCACGTTGAGTGATTACAACCCTGACAGCGAGCTGTCGCGACTTTCGCAGACCGCGGTCGGCCGCCCGGTTCCGGTTAGTCGTGATCTTTTCGACGTCCTCGAGCGCTCCAAAGGGATGTATGAACGTTCGAACGGATTACTGGACGTCACGATTGCCCCCGTGGGCAGGCTTTGGCGAAGGGCGCGCCGCGATCGCAAGCTCCCGGATCCCGAGCGGCTCGCCGAGGCCCGCCAGCTGGTCGGCTCCGACAAGATGATCCTCGATCCCGTCAGCCGGACCGTGGAGCTGATGAAAGCCGGGATGAAGCTCGACGTAGGTGGAATCGCCAAGGGTTACGCCTCACAGGCTGCTCTGGACGTGCTCAAAGGAGCCGGAATCAACCGAGCATTGGTCGCCGGTGCCGGAGATATCGTTGCCGGCGAATCACCGCCGGATGCGCGAGGATGGTCAATCGCTGTTGCACCCCTTGTGCCGGACAAGACCGCTTCTCCTCTGGTTTTGCTCCTGTCGAACTCGGCTGTCTCGACCTCGGGCGACTCCGAGCGATTCGTGATCATCGACGGCCATCGCTACTCTCACATCATCAACCCGGTGACGGGTATGGCCGTGGAAGACCGGGCCAGTGTCACAGTCGTCGCCCGGGACGGTGCAACGGCCGATGCCCTCGAGACAACCGTCTATCTCCTGGGCCCCGAGCGCGGTCTCAAGCTGGTCGACGAGACGCCTGGCACGGCCGCGATCTTCGTCCGAATGACCGCTGACGGGGTCAAGATGTTCGAGTCGTCGCGGTTCAAGGCAGATCCCTAAGCTTGAGACCCCGAAATCTCCCTGAGCGGCTTGAGGAAATGGGCCGGAACCCACTCCCTTAACGAGCTCTAACGACCGAATCTTCGGGACTTCCAATGGCGTTATGACAACGAAATGTATGTATTTATCTAGATTATATAATAATACATAATTATAAAGATTGGTGTTAGTTTTTGAGTTTACGCAATGCTCGGCCGACGCGCCATCGAGTCCGCGATGTCACCCCTTTTGCTGCCGGCTCACGCTCGCTAAAATCGTTTGTATGAACGAAGCGGGCGGTGACCATGATCACGACGAGGTGTGT
Source organism: uncultured Planctomycetota bacterium (assembly GCA_963779785.1). Lineage (GTDB taxonomy): Bacteria > Planctomycetota > Planctomycetia > Isosphaerales > Isosphaeraceae > CAVRFS01. The sequence goes on along the minus strand of CAWAAW010000041.1, from coordinate 64,521 downwards.
CCTCAGCCGCAGGAGTTTCAGACGACCCTGTGGAGCGTGGTGGCGTCGGCGCGTGACGGCCAGTCGAAGGAGGCCCGCGAGGCATTCGCCGCACTGTGCGCGATGTACTGGTATCCGCTTTACGCGTTCGTTCGTCGCAAAGGATACGATGCCGAGGCCGCTCAGGACCTGGTTCAGGGCTTCTTCACAAGGCTGCTGGAAAAACGCGACCTCGCCGCGGTAAATCAAGAAAAAGGGAAGTTTCGGTCGTTCTTGATGGCCTCCTGCATGCACTTTTTGGCCAATCAGGCGGACCATGATCGGGCCAAGAAACGGGGAGGCGACCGATCGCTGATCTCGATTGACCGGCTCACGGCCGAACGGCGCTACGGCCGCGAGCCGGCGCACAACCTCACAGCCGAGCGGCTTTTTGAACGACAGTGGGCGCTGGCGCTGCTTGACAACGTGCTGGAGGCGCTGACGGCCGAGATGACCGAAGCTGGCAAGGCGCGTCAGTTCGAGGCATTACGGCCCGCACTGCTCGGGGGGGCTGAGCGGACACCTTACAGCCAGATCGCCGTCGACCTGGGTGTGAGCGAAGAAGCCGCCCGCGCCGCGGCGCATCGACTCCGTCGGCGCTACCGCAAGCTCCTCTGCGAGGAGGTCGCGCGCACCCTCGATGACCCGGCCGATGTAGACGCGGAAATTCGTTCGCTTTTTGGCTCGCTCCGTGATTGACAACAGAGAACCGCTGACAGCCGCCGTCACGAGCTGGAGTAGGTGCGGCTCATGCAGTCAACGTGTTAGAGAATTCTTTCGGACGCGCCAGCATGAACACACCTCATGTCTGCCCGGAATGCGGAGCCGGATTGCCCGCGAATGCACCGGGAGGGCTCTGTCCCAGATGCCTGATGGGCGCGGCAATCGCCGACGCGCAGACGAGCTGGGCGCATGAGGCGAAGGGCGCCGGCGCTGATCTCGAGTCAGTTTTCGGATCGAGGTTCGCCGAGGAAGGCGTAGCCAGGCCTGCGACGCCAGTGGACCTCGAGCAATTTCGGCGCGCGGTCGTAGATCTTGGTTTGATCCGGGCCGAGGAGTTCGAGCGGTTCGCGGCCGGGACGGCCGGGCAATTGCCGGGGCTGGCCACGGCGTTGGTGCGCGCCGAAAGGCTCACGCGTTACCAGGCTGAGGCGGTGTTGCAAGGCAAGGCGCGGGGGCTGGTCATCGGCAACTATTTCATCCTCGACAAGCTGGGCGCCGGTGGCATGGGGGTTGTCTTCAAGGCCAGGCATCGCCGGCTCGGCCGGGTCATCGCACTGAAGATGCTGCCACCATCGCTCGCGCGCGACACCCGCCTGTTCTTGCGATTCCGCCGCGAGGTCAACGTCGCCGCCAGGCTGAGCCATCCCAACATCGTCTCGGTGCTCGATGCCGACGAGGACCGCGGCGTCCCGTTCATGACGATGGAATGCATCGAGGGAAAAGACCTAGACCGCATCGTCCGCGACCGCGGCGTCATGTCGGTCGACCAGGCACTGGATTGCGTAATCCAGGCGGCGCGCGGGCATGGAGGCCGCGCACGCGCAGGGGATTGTTCACCGCGATATCAAGCCGGGCAACCTCATGCTCGACGGCTCGGGACAAGTCCGCGTGCTCGACCTCGGCCTGGCGCGTCTGGTCGAGGCGTCCAATCCGTTCGGGGAAACCGCGTCGGGGCCGTTGACCAAATCAGGAACGTACATGGGAACGGTCGATTTCATGGCCCCCGAGCAAGGCATCGACTCGCGCCGGGTCGACCACAGGGCCGACATCTATAGCCTGGGCTGCACTCTCTGCTATCTGCTGACCGGGCGAGCACCGTTCGATGGGCCAACTGTCCTGGCCAGATTGATGGCGCACCAGGACCGTCCTCCCTCGTCGCTGCTGGCCGCGCGGCCCGATGTACCCCAGGCCGTCGACGCCGACTATCAGAGGATGATGGCCAAGAAACCCGCCGACCGTCCGGCATCGATGAGCGAGGTTATCCAGCGGCTGGAGGCGTGCCGAGCCGCGGCCGCCAAGGCCAACGTGGCGCGCCGAGGCCTGACAACGTTCGCGGAGCCCGTCATCATCGAGAACGGGTCGCCAAGTGTGACCGTCCGTCAGTCGGCCGTCGATCGCGACGAGCCGGCGAGTGCTCAGCTTGACGTTCCAAGACGCCCCACGGCACCGGCTGCGCGGACCGTCGTCGACGGACCGGCTGTGATCCCGGACCAGGTTGGGACGGTCCGACATCGCAAAATGGCAAGCGCCAGGTCGCTGGCCTTGACGTTTGGTGCGCTCGCCTCGCTGGCAATGTTGGGCCTGGCCTACACGCTCTTCTTGCTCAGTACCGGCAAGCCGCCGGCCAACGACGGCGCCGACTCGGTTTCCAACAGCGCATCGCACGTCAATCAGCAGCCCGAAAGTTCGCCATCGCCGCCCGCCCCCCGATCGTCTCCGACCTTGTCGGTTTCGGAAAGCGTGTCGAGCGTGAAACGGCCCCAGGAAAACTCGCCGCTCATGTCATCGCCGCCATCGATTGTGCCGCGATCGTCCTCGACCTTTGACGTAGTGACGCTCTACTCAACCATTGGCGGCGACGGTCTCGACGCCAGTGTGGAGACCATCGCCGTCACCAGCGACGGCCGGCGCGCGCTGATCGGGAGCTGGACAGAGTATACCGAGTTCATCGATGTCGAGACCGGCACCAGGGTGTTCCCAAAGGAATGGCAAGGTGCCAGGCCCAGTGTGGCGATGACTCCCGACGGCCGTATTGGCCTGATCGGAACCTTGACGGTGAGGAAGGACAATCTCCAGAGAATCCATGCGAAAGAAGCCGGAATCCTCTGGTTCTGCGACATGACGACCGGCAAGCACCTGTTTCGGAATCAACAGCCATACAAGGGCCCAATCACCGCCGTCGCGGTCTCGAACGATGGCCTCCGCGGCCTCTCTTCCGGCAAGAACGGCGAGTTGACGCTCTGGGACTTGACAACGGGCCGGCCCGCGCGGTCGCTCGGCCCGCAGCGAGATGAGATTCTGTCGCACGCGATGGCCTTCTTTCCCGACGGCCACCGCGCCGCGACGGCCGGGCGTGACAAGCTTGTCCACGTCTGGGATCTTGACACCGGGCGCGAGTTGGCAGCCTGGGAGGGGCACGACAACACCATCACAAGTTTGGCGATCTCGCGCGAAGGCAGCCGCATTGTGACGGGCAGCTTCGACGCGACGGTGATCCTCTGGGACGTCGAGCGCGGCACGATTGTCCACCGCTTCGAGATGCCACCGGATGACACCGGCGCGGAAGTCGCTTTTGATTCCGACGGCAACATCGTGGCGGCCGGCAGCGGGACGGAAGTGACTCGCGCCGAGCCCGGAAACCTGATCGTCTGGGACGCCAACTCCCCCTTTGCCGTTGTGCGCCGCGACGAGAGGCCGTTCGCCAGGCATATGGCCGTCGCCGCGCTGCCCGGCGGCCGTGTGCTCACAGGCGACCGCTACGCCCTCCGGCTCTGGACGCCGCGGCAACCAGGCGCCGGCGCAAGCCAACCGCCAGCCCCGACGAATCGAGGCAATTCCCCAGTTAACCTGCTCAAACTCATCCAGCCCGAGACGTACAAGATTGGAGACTGGCAGACGCGGAGGGGCGTCTTGCTCAGCCCGACGACCGGCGGGGCGCGGTTGGAGATCCCCTACTCGCCGCCGCTGGAATACCGGCTGGACATGGTTGTCGAGCACGTCGGAACGAAAGAGGTCAGTTACGCCTTCGCCCTCGGCAGTGTCGTCAGCGGTCGACAGATCGAGATCGGCATCGACCACGTGGTCCATCCGTTCGGTAAATGCACCGGCCTCGCCGGATTGGACGGCGCTCCCTTGGAGGCCGGTCCAAGGTTCCATCGCGGCCAGCTCCTGTTCCGCAATCGACCGGCACGGCTCTCGTTCACCGTCCGGCGCGATTCGATCAACGTGATGTGCGATGGCTCCCAAGTGTTCAACTGGAAAGGTGACACGAAGCGGTTCGTCCCCTATCATCGGTGGAGAATCCCCGATCCGACCAAGCTGTTCCTCGCCTCGGCCAGTTCGGTCAAGTTCCACGAAATGACCTTGACTCCTTTGACGGCTTCGAGTCCCTGAACCGGAAGGGCCGTCGCGCTGGCCGAGAAGAAATCACATCGGACGAGACCGGCCATCCGACGAGGTGTCGAAGAGGGATCATCCGAGGACCCCGCGAAGTCCGGCCCAATTGAGAGCGAAGACGTTGGCGGGGAGCTTTCGCTGGCGCGTGCGCCGACTGTGTGTTCGGAGCCGAAGAAGTTAGAGCGAGCGGTCACCTCCTGTCTGTTTCCGGTGGGCCACCTTGCCGGTCGAGTCGCTCGCGACGCTGGCGCCAGGCCGCATTGTCAAGCGTTCGAATAGAGCCCTGCTCGTCGAGCTCAAGGCCGGTAATGAGCTCGACCCAAGTCGTGAGGCGCGGGAGGTCGTCCGGCAATTCCGGGATCGTCCAGATCCGGGCCGTCATGTCCGAGCTGTCGGTGACTACGGCCTTGCCGTCGGGGCTGAACGCCACAGCCTTGACTGCGGCCTGGTGGTCTAGTGGTGGCCCGATGGGCTTGCCGGTGGCCGCGTCCCAGAGCCGCGCCGTCTTGTCATCGCAGCCTGTGAGTACGGCCTTGCCGTCGCGGCTGAACGCCACGGCCGTGACCTTGTCTGTGTGCTCCAGAGGTGGCCCGACCAGCTTGCCGGTGGCCGCGTCCCACAGCCGCGCCATGTGGTCCCAACTACCCGTGATGACGGTCTTGCCATCGGGGCTGAACGCCACGGCCGTGACCTGGTCTGCGTGCTCCATTGATGGTCCGCTGGGCATGCCGGTGGACGCGTCCCAGAGTCGCGCCGTATGGTCGCGGCTGCCAGTGATTACGGTCTTGCCGATGGGGCTGAACGCCACGGCCACGACAGCATTTTTGTGCACCATTGGTGCGCCCGATGGGCTTGCCGTTGCTGGCGTCCCAGAGCCGCCCACTTTCGCTGCCGGTGAGAACGGTCTTGCCGTCGGGGCTGAATGCCACGGCCCCGACCACGTACTTGTGCACCATTGGTGGCCCGATGGACGTGCCGGTCGCGGCGTCCCAGAGCCGCGCCGTGACACCGCCACGAGTCATTACCACTCTGCCGTCGGGGCTGAATGCCACTCCGAATATGGCGCTCTCGTGCGCCATTGGTGATCCGATTGGCTTGCCTGTGGCAGCGTCCCAGAGCCGCGCCGTCGTATCATGGCTTCCCGTGGCCACGAACTTGCCGTCGGGGCTGAATGCCACGGCCAAGATCGATTTCCGGTGCACCAGTGCTGGGCCGCTCGGCTTGCCGGTGGCGGAGTCCCAGCTGCGCCGTGTGGCCTCCACTGAGCACGGCCGTGCCATCGGGGCTGAACGCCACGGCCCCGACCACGTCTCGGTGCTCCAGTGTTGGCCCGATGGGCTTGGGGGCGATGGCATCCCAGAGCCGCGCCGTATTGTCAAGGCTTCCGGTGAGTACGGCCCTGCCGTCGGGCCTGAACGCCACGGCCAGAACCGGGGCCTGGTGCGCCATTGTCGGCCCGATGGGATTGCCGGTTCCGGCGTCCCAGAGCCGCGCCATGTGGTAAAGGCTCCCGGTGAGTACGGTCTTGCTGTCGGGGCTGAACGCCGCGTGCCCGTCACGGTTTTGGTGCATCATTGGTGGCCCGATGGGCTTGCCGGTCGCAGCGTCCCAGCGCCGTGTCCCGTCGTTGCCGTGGGTGAGTACGGCCTTGCCGTCGGGGCTGAACGCCACGGCCAGGACCGGTCCCTGTGTGCTCCATCGGTGGCCCGATGAGCTTGCCGGTGGCGGCGTCCCAGAGCCGCGCCGTATGGTCGTAGCTGCCAGTGAGCACGGCCTTGCCGTCGGGGCTGAACGCCACCGCATCGACCGCGTCGCTTGTGCTCCATTGGTGGTCCGCTGGGCTTGCCGGTGGCGGCGTCCCAGAGCCGCGCCGTCTTGTCCAGGCTGCCGGTGAGTACAGCCTTGCCGTCGGGACTGAACGCCACGGCCACGACCGCTTCCTTGTGCATCATTGGCGGCCCGATGGGCTTGCCGGTGGCGGCGTCCCAGAGCCGCGCCGTCTTGTCCCAACTGCCAGTGAGTACGGTCTTGCCGTCGGGGCTGAACGCCACGGCCCAGACCGATCCCCCGGTGCACCATTGGTGGCCCGATGGGCTTGCCGGTGGCGGCGTCCCAGAGCCGCGCCGTTTGGTCGTAGCTGCCGGTGAGTACGGCCTTGCCGTCGGGGCTGAATGCCACGGCCGTGACCCCGCCCTGGTGCGAGAAAACGGCCTTGAGCCCGATGAGATGGCTTTGCCAGGCCGCCAGGTTGGCCCGGGCCGTGTGTTGCCAGCCGAGGTCACCGGCGGCGACAGCCGAGCGCCAGGTCTCGATCATCCAAAGCAGCCCCTGTCCGGTCTGCCCCTTCTCGAACGCGGCCTGGCCACGCTCGAAGTGCAGGGCCGCAAGGCGCTGGTTCGAGGTGGCCAGCGACATTTGCAACTTCTTACCCAGTGCTTCCGAGTCATCGAGCGACTTTTTGAGATCTTTCGCGATGGCGGCGATTTCCTTTAGGTGGCTTGCTCGCGGGCATAGAGCACGGCAAGCAGGGCTCTTGACGTGGCTTGCGCGCGGGCATAGAGCACGGCAAGCAGGGCCACGGCCACCAGCGCAGCCGCTGCCGCGCCCAGCGATCCCGCGAGCGACGGGTTCCGCTGGCACCACCGCCAGAGACGATCGTGCCACGGGACGGGTCGCGAGCGGATCGGCCGGTTCTCGAGGAACCGCCGCAGCTCCTCGGCCATCTCCAGCGCCGTGGCGAAGCGGTCGCCCGGCTCTTTGGCCATCGCTTTGAGCACGATCGTCTCCAGGTCGCGCGGGATCCGGTCGTCGATCCGCCGGGGCGGGACCGGCGGCTCGTGCGCGATCCGGTCGATCAAGTCGAAGCTGGTCCTGACCCTCGAACGCCGGGCGCAGCGTCAACAGCTCGTACAGCGTCGCCCCCAGCGCATAGACATCGCAACCGGGATCCGAGACGCCCCGGAACCGCTCGGGGGCCATGTATCGCAGCGTCCCGGCCGGACCCTGCGACGCGACAGGTCCTCCCCCTCGGCGAACTTGGCCAGGCCGAAGTCGGTCACCCAGACGTTGCCCATGGCGTCCAGCAGGAGGTTGGACGGCTTGATGTCGCGATGCAGCACGCCCCGGCGGTGGGCGTACTCCAGGGCGTCGGCGACCTGAGCCCCGATCCGAGCGACCTCGCGGTGGTAGCGGTCCTCGGTCGTCCCGGTCAGCGAGGACGACGATGAGTCGGCGGCCGTGAGTCCGGTGCCCAGTCCGGCCGTTAGACCGATCGACGAACGTCCCGCGGCTCCGTCAAGGTCAGGCTCATCAGGCGCTGAACGCCGGCCGCGCCCGTGCCCTCGATCCCCGACTCCGCCGAGACGGCAGGCGGTGTCCGGCGCCGTGACGGCGGGTCGGCCGCATACCGGCCGGTCAGAAGGCCCAGTGTCACGGTCCGCCGCGAGCGATCCGACGCGGTCTGTCTCGGACGTGGTCTCGGATCGGCCGCGACGCGCCGCGGCCAACTTGGACGTGGTGCCGGTCCCGCGCAGCGCCTGGCTTGGCGCGGCGGAGTCGGCGCACGTCGTCGAGCACCGCGTCCAGGCCGTGGCCGGCGATGTACTGCATCGCGTAGTAGCAGACGCCGTCGTGCTCGCCGAAGTCGAAGACGCCGACGATGTTGGTGTGGTGCAGCCCGGCCGCCAGGCGGGCCTCGGTGTGGAACCGCCGCAGGTAGCTGGCGGAGGAGCGGAACTCCGGGTGCATGACCTTCAGCGCCACCCGGCACGTGAGCGACTCGCGCTCCGCCTCGTAGACGATCCCCATCCCGCCACCGCCGATGGTGCGCAGGATGCGATAATCCCCCAGTCGGTCGCACGCCTCGCCGAGGTCGCCGTCCGCCGGTCGGGCCGCCAGCTCGGCCGGCGCCGGCTTGAACCGCTCCACCATGGCCAGCATCGGGAACACGTCGCGGATCTCGCCAGCCAGCTCGGGATACCGGGCCATGTACTCGCTCAGCGCGGGGTGCTCGCCGCGGCGTTGCCGCTCGACGAACTCCTCGACCAGTCGATCCAGCGGGTTGCCGTCTTCACTCGTCGAGGACGTCATCGCAATGAGACCTCAGCTTATCAAATGTCCAGGACTCCGTCGAGTCCGCCCATTGCAGTCCTTGAGACGCTTGAGCGCCCTGATATACCGGTTGCTCGCGGCGGTCTTCGAGAGGTCCAAGACCTTGGCGGCCTCGACGTTGCTGAGCTCCTCGAAGTGCCGCAAGGTGATGATCTCGCGGTCGAGGGAGTCCATCCCGTCGAGGGCATCCTGGATCTTTCGCTGCACCTCGGCCCGTCGGGCCGCGCGAGTCGGCGAGGTGAGCCGGCCCAACAGCATGGCGGCCAGCGAGGCCGACGACGCGTGCGGTAACCCTCCTTGGTGGATCGACACCTCCAGCCCGGCATCCCGCAACCGGGCCCCGAGGTGCCGCCGGTGCAGCGCCAGGAGCTTCTCACCGGCGATCCAGCGGAACCAGAGGAACGGAGGCAGCGTGGGCGCGGCCAGGTAATCCGCCGCGCGGCGGGCGATGTCGAGGAACGCCTCCTGGAGCACGTCGGAGGGATCGACCCGTCTCCGGAGGCGGTCGTCGATCCGCAGGCGGATGATGTGCTTGAGCCGTTCGCGGTGGCAGGCGAACAGCGCAAGCAGAGCCTGGCCGTCCCCCTGCTCGACGCGTCGTTGAAGCTCCGCCACGTCATCTGACTCGTTCGGCACAATCTCCCTCCCGATGCTTTTTCACGGAGACGACGTCAGCCGGACTTTGAAGTTGACTCGCAAGCATCTCGACCTTGTGCGACGAAGCCCTTGACCCGATTTGATCTCCGCGCGGAATGACCCTGACGCGGAAAGTGAATTGGATTGGCAGCTAAACCCCGAGACCGCTCGATAGGAGCTGTCTCGGGGTTGCGTGCGTTTCCTTGCGGAGATGGTTCAGGGAATCTCGCGAGCCACTTTACCGACCGGTTGGATTTAGCCAGCGAGAGGGCGCAGGATGCGTGCCAGGCGACATCCTCATTAGGATTCGATTTTGTAGTTCCCTTTGACGTTGTGGCTCACCGCCGTGTTGGGTTTGTAAACGAAATTGCCGCTGTCGATTTCCCAGATGCCATACCAATTGTTGTATTCGATCGTGCAGTTGATCACCGTCGTGGAGTTCGCATGGTTCGCATAAACCCCGGACTCGCCGTTGTGCTCGATAACGTCGTATTCGACCAGGTTCTTGACGCCGGTATTGTTCAAGAAAACGCCGTTATACACGTTGCCGGAGATCGTATTGCCGGCGCCGGCCGCGATCCCGCCGATCGGTATTGTCAGCCGCACCACTTCCGTCGATGTACACGCCGTTTTTGAAGTCCGACGTGGCACCGCCTGCGCCATTGGTATCGATCACGTTTCCCTGGACCAGGTTGCCCTTCGCATTGCCCGTGATCTCTAAGCCATCCCATTTGTTGCGGGAGATCGTGTTGCCGGCGCCGGTCACGGTCCCGCCGATCGTATTGCCGCTCGAGCCGTCGATGTACACGCCGTCCAGGCCGTTGGACAATGAGTGGGAACCGGCGGCATTGGTGCCGATGAAGTTTCCCTCGACCAAGGTGTCCGACGCGGCGCTCGACATGCGGACGCCATAACCCCAATTGCCCGAGATCGTGTTCGTGGCGCCGGTGAGAGTGCCGCCTATGGTATTACCGGACGAACCGCCGTGATGATTATACCGTCGGCGTAATTGTGCAGGGCACCGGTGCCGCCGGTATCGGTGCCGATCCAATTTCCCTCGAGCAGCGTGCCCGTCGAATCGATACCGATGTAGACACCCTCGTCCCCGTTGCCTGAGATCGTGTTGCCGTCATTGGCGCCGGTCCCGCCGATAATATTGTTGCTCGAGACCCCGCCCGTGACGGTCGAACCGAGGACCAGCACGCCGTCTTTCGTGTTGGGCAGGCGCTCGTACCAGCGGAATTGGTGCCGATCAAATTTCCCTCGACCGCGTTGTTCGACGCGCCGCTCTCGATCTCGACCCCATTCTGTTCATTGGCCGAGATCGTGTTGCCGGCGATGGTGTTGTATACTTGGCACTCACCATGCACCAGCACTCCGCTCCCGCGGTTGGCCAGGACGCTTCGTGCCGTCGAGCTCGGTGCCGATCAAGTTTTGCTGCACGACGTTGTCTTCGGCGCCCACGCCGTAGATATCGACGCCATCGTCCACGTTGCCCGAAATCAAATTGCCGGCGCCGGTGGTGGTCCCGCCGATGGTATTACCGGACGTAATGCTGGTCGAACTGCCTGTGATAAAGACGCCAGACTTCGAGTTATACAGTTCGCCGGTGCCCTTGGCGATGGTGCCGATTCGATTTCCCTCGAGAACGTTGTTCGAAGAACCGTCGTCGATATCGACGCCATAAGCCTCGTTGCCCGAGATCACGTTGTAGGCGCCGGATGTCGTGGCGCCGATCGTGTTGGCGGACGAGCCGTCCGTGATGTAGATACCATCGTTCAGGTTGGACTGGGCGTTGCTGCCGCCGGCATCGGTTCCGATCCGGTTTTTCTCGACCAGAGTGCCGGACGAGTCGTCGATGTCGACGCCATTTTCCCCGTTGTTCGAGATCGTATTGCCGGCGCCGCTGATGGTCCCGCCGATTGTGTTGCCGGTCGAGTTGCTCGCGATCGTCACTCCGTTTCCACCGTTGCCGCCGTTGCCACCCGCGGTCGTGAGTCCGATGTAGTTGTCCGTGATCAAGTCGTCCGACGCGGAGTTGATCTGCACGCCGTCGGAGGTAAAGTTGACGATTGCCAGCCCTTCGACCGTGCTGCCGGACGTGTTCAGTTCCAGGCCTACGCCCGCGACGTTTTCGCCGTTGAGCTCGATCCCGGGCGTGGGGGCTGTTGTCCCTGACTGAGTAAAGCCGTTAATCACAATCGGTTGGGTGATCAGTGGCAGGGCCGTAGTGACTTTGATTTCCAGGCTGCCGCTGGGGATCTCGAAGTTGATGATGTTAGGCGTTGAGCCAGGCGCGTTGTTCGAGTCGTAGATGGCCTGCCAGAGGCTGCCGGTCCCGGTGGGGTCGGTGTCGTCGGAATTATTGGTGACATTGAACGTGCTAAGAAGTTGCCGACCTTCGAGGTCGTCGAGGAGCGGCTGCCAGCGGCGGCGCTGTGGGCGGTAGATCGCGCGGTTGTCTCGGCGTCGGGAAATCCAGAAGGTGCGGCATGGTCGTCGACTCCGCTGTAGGCTGACCGCGAGCGGGGGAATCGGGCGAACAACGCCGAATGCCGCTCCTGCTCGCGAACTTGATCTTGTTGTTGTCCTAAGCCGGTTTGTTTCTCGGAACGGATACCTCGCTAACAAGATAGAGAAGTGATCCGAATGATTCGTGACGCGGGGTCGCCGAATATTCGGTAGACGCTCGCGCCGGGAAGTTGGTCATGACGATGGCAGTTCTGTTTTACTTAGCTATACTCTTAGACGATGTAAGCAACGCTTTACGGTGGATCACCAGGATTGACGAAGTTGTTGACAGAGGCGGAATTAGCCACCGCCATTGCGGTCGCGCCGACGACGATCCGAGCGAGGAGCCGGCTCACAAACCCTTCCTGGTGATGAGTACGCCAATCCGGAGGATGAATCGTTTCCCGCGCGTCATCGCTTGTTGCCTAGAAATCAATGCGTGCATCAATGAAACGAGGGCTGGAGTTTGACGGTCTATTCCGAGCAACTTCGGGCTTCTTGGGCCGATACGACTGATTTCTCCAGCCGATGATGTCCGAATGTGACCCGATGGTACATAACTGCGCGGCTACCAGCAATGTCCACAGGCCACGGCGCAGATTATTTGCAACAGGCTGTCCATGAGTTCGCCTGATGCTCACGTTAGTCCTTGACAGCAAACGAACAACTTGGGCTCGGACCTCGCGGGTTATTAGAGGTAGAAATCGTGAATTTCGCAGAGTCTGTGGACGCCAGGTGTTCCGTGCGCAGTTCCTTTCGGAGAGAGCGAGCATGGCCGGTGCAACCGCAAGACCGCCGTCAATCATGCGGGTCGTCGTCTGCGAGGCGGTTTGCCGATGTCACGAATTGCGGTGGCTCCTTCTCTTGGAGATAGAGAGTCATACTGATCAAGGTCTCCAGATTTCGCAATTGATCACCGTTCAATCGATCCAACTCAACGCAGGAGCCATCCGGTCATGTCGCCCCGCCAAACCGAGCCCGGTCTGAAAACACAGCTCAATCACCAGATCGCCAAGTTCCTTGACGAAGAAACGGCGCGGGATTCTATCCCGCCGACGGTTCGGGCTGATGGTCACGATGCTCGAAGAGCGCATCTTACTTTCGACTCCGACCCTTACCTCTCTCGCTGTCTCGAACTCGTCGCGGACCTACGGTCAGACCGAAGTCTTGACCGTGACCGTGACCACTGATCCGCCGAGTGGCACGACCCCGACCGGTGGTGTGGTGACCTTCAAGGATGGGACCGCGGTGCTCGGCACCGACACTCTCGCGTCCGGCACGGCCACGTTGAGCACAACCGACCTCCCCGCCGGTACTCAGGTGTTAACAGCGGTTTATGGAGGCACCAGTACGTTCGGCGGCAGTGGCTCGGTGACGGAGACACCGGTGATCAACACCGTGGCCGGCGGCGGTAACCCCGCCGACCGTCAGGCTCTCTACACCGCGTTGAGCGCCCCGGCAGATGTGGCACTCGACAGTGCGGGGGACCTCTTCATCGCTGATACCGACAACAACCTGATCGAGGAAATCAGCGCGTTGACCGGAGCCGTCACGGTCGTGGCGGGCGATGGGACCGCCGGCTACAGCGGCGATGGCGGAAAGGCTGTTGACGCGGAGCTTTCCGGCCCCAGTGCCGTCATCCTGAACAGTTCGAACGACCTCTACATCGCGGACACTGGCAATAATCTCATCCGCGAGGTCAATCTCGGTACCGGGATCATCAACACGGTCGCCGGCACCTACAACAACGGCACTGGAGGGTACAGTGGTGACGGTGGTCTCGCCACCGACGCGGAGCTTAACGGCCCGAGCGGCATCGCCCTGGATGGTTCAGGGAACCTCTACATCGCCGATACGAACAATGAGGTCATTCGAGAGGTCAGCGCCACGACCCATCATATCAGCACGGTCGCCGGCACCTATTCCGGTACCTATGAAGGAGGCTACGGCGGCGACGGCGGCCTCGCCACCGACGCGATGCTCGACAACCCTGAAGGCATCGCGCTGGACAGCTCAGGCGACCTCTTCATCGCCGATACTTACAACGATGTGATCCGCGAAGTCAAAGCGGCCACCAAGGATATCAGCACGGTCGCGGGTACTTACGATTCCGGGTCCGGCGGCTACGCCGGCGATGGAGGGCCTGGCCACCAGCGCGGAGTTAAACAATCCTGAAGGCATCTTCGTCACCAGCCCGGGCAACCTCTACATCGCGGACACCGGCAATAATGTCATCCGCGAGGTTACCGCATCAACGGGCGACATCAGCACGGTCGCGGGCGACTATAGTTCGGCCGGCGGCGGCGATACCGGCGATGGCGGGCAGGCAACGGCGGCCGAGCTGAACGGACCCTCCGGAGTCACGCTGGACACCGCCGGGGACACGTTCATCGCTGATACTTATAACAATGTGATTCGCGAGGTCGACGGCGGGACAGGAGTCATCAACACGATCGCGGGTGGCAATGCATCGGGTTACACCGGCAACGGCGGCAAGGCAAACGCCGCTGAGCTGGCCGGTCCCACGAGCGTTGCCCTGGGCAGCTCGGGCAACATTTACATTGCGGACACGAGCAACAATGTGGTCAGGGAAGTCGACACTCAGACCGGCCTGATTAGCACGGTAGCGGGTGGTACTCCGGCCGTGTATCACCCGATCGCGGACCCCGCGGACCCCGTAATGGACAGTGCCGGAGACCTCTTCGTCGCCGACACGACCAAAAATGTGGTCTATGAGGTTGTCCACGGAACGGACATTAGCACCGTCGTCGCGGGCGATGGCACCGCCGGCTACAGCGGCGACGGCGGGCAAGCTACGAACGCCGAGTTGGATGGCCCTAGCGGCCTCGCGTTGAATAGCTCCGGGTTCCTTTTTATCGCCGACAGCCAAAACAACCTGATCCGCAAGGTTAACCTCACTTCCGGCGTGATCACGACGTACGCCGGCAGCTACAACGCCGGTGTCGGAGGCTATTCCGGCGACGGTGGCCCGGCAACCTCCGCTGAACTGGATGACCCGACCGGAATCGCGCTGGATAGCGTGGGTGACCTCTTCATCGCCGATACGGGAAACAATTTGATTCGCGAAGTCAACGCGAGCAGCCAAAACATCAGCACAGTCGCGGGCACCTATAACTCCGGCGTCGGCGGCTACAGCGGCGATGGGGGCCCCGCGACCTCCGCGGAGCTCGACGGCCCGATGGGTGTCGCGTTGGACTCATCGGGAGATCTTTTCATTGCCGACACTCAAAACAACTTGATCCGCGAGGTCAATGCGACCACCCAGAACATCAGCACCGTCGCGGGAACTTACAATTCCGGAACGGGCGGTTACGGCGGCGACGGCGGACTCGCCACCGCCGCTATGCTCGACAACCCTGTCGGAATTGCGCTCGATAGTTCGGGCGACCTGTTCATCGCCGACGAAAGCAACAATATCATCCGCGAAGTCAATGCGACCACCCAGAAGATCAGTACCGTTGCCGGCACCGATCCTGGCTCGACGTCCAACGCTCCCTATAACGGCGGCTACAGCGGCGACGGGGGTGCAGCGACCGCCGCGAAATTGAGCCAACCACAAGGTATCTTCGTGTCCAGCGCGGGTAGCCTCTTCATCGCGGATACCGGCAACAGCGTGATTCGCGAAGTCAATGGCACGACCGGTGTGATCACCACGTTCCTGGGGGCCGATGGTGGGTTGGTGTATACCAATGATGACGGCCCGGCCACCGACGCCACGCTGTCGAATCCCGATGGCATTGTGGTTGACTCGCAGGGAGACATCTTCATTGCCGATGAGAACTTCAACGTAATTCGCGAGGTCAACGCCACCACCGGCGATATGACCACCATCGCCGGCAACGGCACGGCCGGCTACAGCGGCAACGGCGGCCAGGCTACCGATGCCGAGCTGAATCAGCCCGCCGGCCTGGCGCTTGACGGGTCCGGCGACCTTTTCATCGCCGACGCCGGTAACAATGTGATCCGCGAGCTAAACCTCACAACGGGCATCATCACGACCGTGGCGGGTAACGGCACCGCCGGCAGCAGCGGCGATGGGGGTCTGGCCACCGATGCCGAGCTCAACAACCCGACCGGCGTGGCCGTGGACAGTTCCGGGAATATCTACATCGCCGACCAGGACAATAATGAGATCCGCGAAGTCGACGCCACGACCCACGACATCAGCACGGTCGCCGGCGACGGCACCTACGGCTTCAGCGGTGATAATGGTCCGGCCACCGGCGCCGAATTGGCCGACCCCTCGGGACTCGCGCTGGATGGATCAGGCGACCTCTTCATCGCGGACGCAGGCAATGACGTCATTCGCGAGGTCAATCTTTCCACCGGCGTAATCGCGACGGTCGCGGGCACACCCGGCATGAACAGCTACGGCGGTGACGGCGGCTCTCCCACGGCCGCCGAGTTGAATACCCCCGCCGCTGTCGCAGTCGACTCCACAGGAAACCTCTACATCGCCGACACGGATAACAACGTCATCCGCGAGGTCACGACAGTAGCGAGCGGTGCTCAGACGGTCACAGTGGCACCGGCGACGTTGACCATCACGGCCAACAATGACAGCAAGACCTACGGCACGCTCAAATCCTTCAGCGCCACCGCCTTCACCGAGACCGGCCTGGTCACGGCCAACGGCGACACCATCACCGGAGTGACCGAGACCAGCACCGGGTCGCCGGTGTCGGCGACGGTGACGACGCCCGGGCCGATCTACGCGATCATTCCCAGCGCCGCGACGGTCAGTGATCCGAGCAACTACACCATCACCTACGCCAATGGCACGCTGACGGTCAACCCGGCGACCTTGACCATCACCGCCAACAGCCCGACCAAGACCTACGGCCAGACGGCAACCTTCGCCAGCACCGCGTTCACCGAAACCGGCCTGGTGACGGCCAACGGCGACACCATCACCGGCGTGACCGAGACCAGCACCGGGGCCCGTGTCGGCGACGGTGACCGCGCCCGGGCCGAATTACGCGATCATTCCCAGCGCCGCGAGCGGGACGTGGGTCTGGGCAACTACATCGATCAGCTACGCCAACGGCACGCTGACGGTCAACCCGGCGACCTTGACCATCACGGCCGACAGCGCGACCAAGACCTACGGCCAGACGGCAACCTTCGCCAGCACCGCGTTCACCGAAACCGGCCTGGTCACGGCCAACGGCGACACCATCACCGGCGTGACCGAGACCAGCACCGGGGCACCGGTATCGGCGACGGTGACCACGCCGGGCCGAATTACGCGATCATTCCCAGCGCCGCGACGCGGGACTGGTCTGGGCAACTACATCGATCACCTACGCCAACGGCACGCTGACGGTCAACCCGGCGACCTTGACCATCACGGCCGACAGCGCGACCAAGACCTACGGCCAGACGGCAACCTTCGCCAGCACCGCGTTCACCGAAACCGGCCTGGTGACGGCCAACGGCGACACCATCACCGGCGTGACCGAGACCAGCACCGGGCGCCGGTGTCGGCGACGGTGACCGCGCGGACCGACTACGCGATCGTTCCCAGCGCCGCGACGCGGACGGGTCTGGGCAACTACATCATCACCTACGTCAACGGCACGCTGACGGTCAACCCGGCGACCTTGACCATCACGGCCAACAACGCGAGTAAGACCTACGGCACGCTCAAGTCCTTCAGCGCCACCGCGTTCACCGGGATCGGCCTGGTCACCGCCAACGGCGACACCATCACCGGCGTCACCGAGACCAGCACCGGGGCACCGGTATCGGCGACGGTGACCGCGCCGGGCCGAACTACGCGATCATTCCCAGCGCCGCGAGCGGGACTGGTCTGGGCAACTACATCATCACCTACGTCAACGGCACACTCACGGTCAACCCCGCGACGTTGACCATCACGGCCAACGACGCGAGCAAGGTCTACGGCAACACATTGACACTCTCTGATACCGCGTTCACTGATTCAGGTCTGATTGCGGGCGACTCGGTCACGAGCGTCACCCTTACCAGCACCGGTACGGCCCCGGCGGCGGCGGCTGGGGCCTCTTCGATTGTGCCCAGCGCAGCGGTCGGCTCGAGACTGAGCAACTACACAATCATCTACAGTGATGGTACGTTGACGGTCACGCCGGCGCCCTTGACGATCACGGCCAACTCACAGTCGATGATTGCTGGCCAGCCTATCCCGGCACTGACGGTCTCATACAGCGGGTTCGAGAACGGGGATACCCCGGCCAGTCTCTCCACGCCGCCCACCCTGTCCACGCTGGCGACATCGGCGAGCCCGGCCGGGATGTATCCCATTAACGTCAGCGGCGCTAGCTCGCCCAATTACGCCATCACTTTTGTCAACGGCGTTCTCACCGTCAGTCCAGGACTAGCGACGGTCCAGACCGTGACGACTCCGAAGATCAAGACGGGAAAGCATAAGACGACCCAGGTCATCGTCGTGCAATTCAGCGAAGCGATGAATCCGTCGTCAGTGCAGAATCCAAGTAACTACAGCCTCGCGACAATCCCCGCGAAGAAGAAACAGAAGAGCAAGGCGGTACCGATCGCCAGTGCGACCTATAACTCCAGTGCGTTCACAGTCACCCTGATAACCCGCAAAGCACTCGTGCTCAACCCGCCGTTGAAACTCACGGTCATGGGCGCGGGCGTTCTCGATGCCCTCGGTCGGGCGTTGGCGGGCAACTCCGGAACGTCCGGTACCAATTCCGTGGTGACACTCACCAAGGGAGGAGCAACCGTCGACAGCGCGGAGACACTCGTGCGAGCGACAGGCTTGCCAACACACGTTGTCGACGCCCTCTTGGTCGCGGGATTCCGCGCTGAGTCGCATCGTTCTAAGCCATTGGCAGCCGCCCATTCGATCTGAAAGGATAAACGAGAAGGCTCGTAGGGTGACGCCGAACGCCACGCCGCGGCGTGAGGACCTGAACCGCCCGGGTGCGGCCGTTCCGACCGCTTTTTGAGCTACTCGGGCGCGAGCACGTCGGCGGGCAATTGGGCGCGGGTATCCGCGAAGACGGCCTCGGCCTCGGCGCGGAAATCCGTCAACTCCGAGATGAACTCCGCTGGCATGTTCTTTTGCTCGCCGCACCACCGAACGGCGCGGTCGAAATAGGCTCTCGCTTGAGACGCGTGGCCCAGCTTTTGGTGGGCCATTGCCAAGATGAACAGGTCGTACGCTGCTGAGTCGCCTGTCCCGGTGGCGAGACTTTGGTCCAGGACTGGAATCGCCTCGGCGTACTGCCCCACGCGATACAATGCCAGACCTAAGGTGTTAAGAAATCGCCGATCGGGAAGCAGGGCAACGGCTCGTCGTGCGAGAATGAGAGCCCGATCCGGGTCCCGCTGTATGATCGGGCCGTTGGCATCAGTCCAAGCCTGGTCATTGAGCGTCCTGGCGTCGTTGCGCATCAACTCGTACGCCTTCTCCTTGTCGGCTCGGGCTTGCTCGCGATCACCGAGTGCATCCCGCGCGGTGCCGCGAAGGTAGTACAGCCAGTATCCGCTTGGGCGGTTTTTGATCAGTATATCCAGTTCGGCCAGTGCCTCGCGGTGCCGGCCAAGGAGGATCAGCGACTGCGCCAACGGGTACCGCGCTTCGTCATCGTCCGGCTCGGCGGCGAGGATCTGGCTGAAGTCCTCCCTCGCGAAGTTTGGCCGCCGCGCAGCCAACGCGACGAGGCCGCGTTCAAACCGCACGTCGTGATCGTGAGGCGCCTGGTCAAGCAGCCTGCTGAGCGCCGTCAGCGCGTCGTCCAACTTGCCTCGTCCGAGGTACGCCTCTGCCACGAGCCAGTAAGCCTCGGGATCGCCCGGGCGCAGCCGGAGCCGATGC
Organism: uncultured Planctomycetota bacterium; assembly: GCA_963779785.1. GTDB lineage: Bacteria > Planctomycetota > Planctomycetia > Isosphaerales > Isosphaeraceae > CAVRFS01. Next base: position 45,278 of record CAWAAW010000041.1, on the reverse strand, counting down.
TCCAGGTCGGTGATCGCTTCGGGCCACTTCCGCTGCCGGATGAAGAGCCAGCCGCGATGGATCAAGGCTTCCGCATCGTCGGGTTCGGCCGCGAGCCGGCGGTTTATTTCGGCCAATTCGACGGCGCGCCGCGCCACAGGCTCGATCACTTCGCCGACGACCTTTACTGATCTCGGCAAGGGCAGCGCAGTGGGGGCGTTATCCGATTCCGAGGCCGTCGGAAATGGTGGAGCATCCCAGTCCAACCCGTACTCCGCGAGCTGATCCCGAATCCGCCTGAGGTCCCAGATCAGCGCGGTCCCGCGGCTGGTCCTCGCAACCAGTTTCGTGCCGTCGGGGCTAAAGGCCATCGGTTCGGGATTGACCGACTGCGAGCTGGTCAGCCGAGCCAGCTCCCGGCCGCTGGCGGCATCGGCCAGCATCACTTGGTCGGGCGCGATTCCCAGGGCCATCAGGCGGCCGTCGCCGGTGAACGCCGGCGGGTACAACGCGACTCCGTTGCGCTCCAAGTCGATCCGAAACCCGGTGTCCCAGGACCCCACGCGCCAGAATTGGTAAAACTTAGGGCTCGCATCGGGGTGCACCGACGAAACGAGCCAGCGACCGTCCCGGCTGAAGCCGACGAAGAATTTCGTGATGCCAATCGCGTCCCTCGGTTTCAAGATGCGGGAGGCCGCGCCGGCGTAGATCCCAGACCTGGACCCCTTTTTCGTACCAACCGCCGGTGGCCAGCCAGCGGCCATCCGGACTGACAGCAACCGTCGTCATCCGACGATTCCTACCACTGTCGAGGAACCTTGCCCGGCTCGCAGCCGCGTGAGGATGGCTCGAATCGACCAGAAGCACACGGGCGTTGGCATTGTCGATCAGTGCGAGGGTCCGATGATCGGGCAGCCAGTCGGCTTTGCCCCACTCGCCGTCCGTCGTTTCCCTGAGCAACTCGGGTGGACCGACGCGAATCGCGGCCGCCCCGTGTTCGGGATCGGGCCGAATCGGCCAGCGGAACGCGCCCCAGTTGCCGGAGCTGATGACGCTTTCTCCGTCGGGGTGAAACAGCGCGGACCCGCACGAACCCGCCTTGAGGTGGGCCAGTTCGCGGCCCGTATCGGCCTCCCAAAGGCGCACGCCATTCGCGTGGGAGGTCGCCATCAGCTTGCTATCAGGGCTGAAATCAGCCGAGAATATGGCAGGAGGAGCAATCTCGTCGGAACGGTTACCGACGATCTCCGGATGGAGAGTACGGCACTCAGTATCCCCGGCCACGTTCCAGACGCCCAGCTTCCCATCCATCATAAACGCGAGCCGTCGGTCGTCCGGGGAAAAGCCCAGGGAATTTCCAGGCGCGGCCGTCAGCGGTTCCCCGGCGGCCGCGTCCCAGAGGCAAGTCTTGCCGTCAATGCTCAAAGTCGCGAGTAGATAGCCTGAGTGCGCGAAGCGTGGGGCGTTCTGCCCTGGAAGTACCGAGGCCAGCGATCCACGGCGGACGTTCCAAATGTAGACGCGGTTGTCGTTACCGCCTCCAGCGACCGCCAGCAATTGTCCGTCGGCACTCCAGGTCATACCACCAATCCCGACCTGCGACCGCCAGTCGGCCAACACGTGGCCGGTATCGAGCTCGAGGATCGTGACCCGTGGCGCTGCGGAATCGGTGTTATTGACGGCGAGCCGCCGGCCATCGGGTTCGAGAGCGAGCTGATTCGGCGTGTAATCCAAGTGCAGCCGCCGAACGACCCGGCGCTGCTCTCGATCCCAGACGCCGATACCCCCCTCGACCGCGCTGAAGTAAAAGCAGCGGCCACTGGGATCGAACGCCAGACCGCTGCAATTCTGCATCTTTTCGAGCAGCTCGCGTCGTCCCAGATGCCAGACCCGCCACCAGCCCACGCCGGCCGCAGTAGAGTAGCCGGCGACCAGCAACTCGCCGTCTGGGCTGAAAACACAAGAGGGATAACTGTTGATGTTCTCGACCGGCGCTGGCAGGCGGACCAGCTCGCGATCGTCGTCGAGCCCGCGCACAACAATCTCGCCGGACGTCTCTACGTAAACGTAACGCTTCAGGGAGGGATCGACCCGCACGCTGTAGACATCCCCGCAGTCATGGGTCCGGAGATCACGGAGGTCGGTCAGCCCGAGTGCGGCGATGGCGTGGTTGCGGATCTCGGGCAGTCGCTTCCGACCCTCGAGGTCGGAGCCGAGGACCTTCGCAGCCTGAGCGAGCCGGTTCAGGCTCTCAAATCGTTGGCCGATCTGACCCGTACGTTGGAGCGCCGCCCCTTCTGAGACCAGCGACTGGCCGAGTGCCAGCCGGGCTTCGCGCTTGGCCGTTCTGGTCTCGTTGCGCTGCTTAAAGAATGTCCACGCCGCCGCGGTCGAGCCGATCGCGAGGATGATCGTCAGCGTCGCGGCCAACCCGACCACCGAGGCTAGCGCCGGGTTCCGCTTGCCCCATCGCCAGAGCCGACCATGCAGCGGGACGGGCGCGAACGAAGCGGCCTGTTTTCGAGGAACAGTTTCAGCTCCGCGCCCATCTCCTGGGCCGTGGCGAAGCGATCGCCTGGGTCCTTGGCCATCGCCTTGAGCACGATCGTTTCCAGGTCGCGCGGGATCTGGCGGTCGATCCGCCGCGGTGGCGTCGGCGGCTCGTGCGCGATCCGGCTGACGAGCTGAAGCTGATCCTGGCCCCCGAACGCTGGCCGGAGCGTAAGCAGCTCATAGAGCGTCGCGCCCAAGGCGTAGACATCGCACCCGCGTTGGGAGATCCCCCGGAACCGTTCCGGGGCCATGTATCGCAAGGTCCCGACGGGATCGTGTGACCGCGACAGGTCCTCTCCCTCCTCGAACCTGGCCAGGCCGAAGTCGGTCACCCAGACGTTGCCCATCGCGTCCAGCAGGAGGTTGGACGGCTTGATGTCGCGATGGAGCACGCCCCGGCGGTGGGCGTACGCCAGGGCGTCGGCGACCTGAGCCCCAATCCGCGCGACCTCGAGGTGGTAGCGTGCCCGGGTCGTCCCGGACAGTATCGAAGAGGGCGAGTCGCCGATGGTGGCCTCGGAACCCGATTCGCCTCGCGGGTCGGTCGCTGACGACCCCGCGACGCTGTTGATGAGCGGCTCCGGGCCGGTTGGAGGCCCATGCGCGACCTTGCCGTCGATCCCCGAGCTTTCCAAAACGGCGGCGGTGTCCGGTGCATCGGATGACGGGCCGGCCGCATACTGGCCGGTCAGGACGCCTAACACAACGGTCCGGCGTGAAAGATCCTTCGGCGGCTCGTTCTCACTCGACCTGGCATTGGCTCGGCGGAGCCGGCGCACGTCGTCGAGCACGACGTCCAGACCATGGCCGGCGATGTACTGCATCGCATAGTAGTAGACGCCGTCGTGTTCGCCGTAGTCGAAGACTCCGACGATGTTCGTGTGGTGCAAGCGGGCCGCCGGCGGGCTTCGGTGTGAAACCGGCGGAGATAGTTGGCTGACGAGCGAAACTCAGGTTTGATCACCTTGAGCGCCACCCGGCACGCGAGTGACTCGCGCTCCGCTTCGTACACGATACCCATCCCGCCGACGTCGATCATGCGAAGGATGCGGTAATCCCCCAACCGGCCGCATGCCGCGCCGAGATCGCTCCGGTCCGCCGACGACGGAGTGGCCGCCAACTCCTCCCGCACCGGCTTGAATCGCTCGACCATCGCCAGTACCGGCAGCAGCTCGCGGATCTCGTCGGCCAGCTCGGGATACGCGGCGGTGTACTCGCTCACCGCGGGGTGCTCGCCGCGGCGTTGCCGCTCGAGGAACTCCTCGACCAGTAACTCCAGCGGGGTTCCGTCATCGCCCGTCGAGGATGTCATCGCGTTGAGACCTCTCACTCAAATGTCCAGAGCTCCTTCGAGTCCGCCTAGCGCGTCCTTGAGGCGCTTGAGCGCCCTAATATACCGCTTGCTCGTGGCAGACTTCGACAGACCCAAGACTTTGGCGGCCTCGCCGTTGCTGAGCTCCTCGAAGTGCCGCAGCGTGATAATCTCGCGGTCGAGCGCGTCCATCGTGTCAAGCGCGTCCTGGATCTTGCGCTGCACCTCGGCTCGACGCGCCGCCCGCGTCGGCGAGGTAAGCCGGCCCAACAGCATGGCGGCCAGCGAGGCCGACGATGCGTGTGGCAGCGCGCCTTTGTGGATCGACACCTCGAGGCTGGCGTCTCGCAAACGAGCCCCCAGGTGCCGCCGATGCTGTACCAGAAGCTTTTCCCCAGCGATCCACCGGAACCACAGAAAGGGCGGTAGCGTGGGTGCGACCAGGTAATCCGCCGCGCGACGGGCGACGTCGAGGAACGCCTCCTGGAGCACGTCGGAAGGGTCGACTCGTTTCCGAACGCGTTCATCGATCCGTAGGCGGACGATGTGCTTCAACCGCTCACGATGGCAAGCGAACAGCGCGAGCAGTGCCTGGATGTCCCCTTGCTCGACGCGACGTTCAAGCTCGGTCACGTCAACTGGCTCGCTCGACACATTTCCCTCCCGTTGCTCATAGCCGCCGATCACGTCGGCCGGCATCACGGCCCGACTTGGTCAGATACGTGCGATCGCGCGTTGACCTGGCGCGGGTTGCCGCGGCCCCAGTACGACAGAAGGACGCCGAGAGCCGTGATTGTCAATACGGCCGTCCCGGCTCCGGCGCGGTGAAAACCTGGAAGTTCGAGGTTCACATTCTGATACTCCGCGCTGGAAACCACCGCCGCGGGCCGTGACGCCGGAACGGGCCGTTCACGAAGCGATGTGCCTTCGGGATAAAACTGCGCTCTCGGCTGCGGCACTGTCCACCGGGCATGGCTCGGATTCTCTGCGGGGAGGATTGCCGAGAACTTGTGGCGGGTTGACGTAGGGCGCCGGCCGCGAATCGACGACTCACATTATTGAAAAGGAACTTGGGTCTCATCCCTACGCTATTCATTTGCTACCAGTGACTTCCGCCAGCCCCCGGAGAATTCGTGGACAGCCTCCCAGCGTGGTCGCCGGGCAGCGCCGGCTCGTACAGGATTTGTAGGAGGGAGCTCCGTCTCCCGACCTGGGTTCTCGCGTTGTATCGGGCCGTTGAAAAAAACAATGCTTTTACCTCGTCACGGATAGCCGGCACTGCTTCTCTCGTTGGTAGAGAGGCACTCGGGCTAAGCGACTGGCAGAGCCCGGGCAAGAGCAGAAGTCACAACCGCGATCGGGCTAAGGGTCAGGGCGGTGTTCGTCCCTGCTCCCCGATCATTGTCCGCCTTGTTTGGAGACCACCACAATGTTCCTATCGCAATTCTTCAGCCGCCACACTGGCCGCTCGACCCGCCGACCCCTGGCCAGTCGCCGTTTCCAGGTCGAGGCCCTCGAAGGCCGTCAGCTCCTCTCCGGGATACAGGGCAACCATATCGGGGTCGCCATGGTGCAGGGCGCACATATCGGGGTCGCAATGGTGCAGGGGGCACACATCGGGTACGAGGCGATACAAGGGAACCACATCGGCTACGAGATGATACAGGGGAACCACATCGGAACCAACGTCGCGCAAAGAAAACACGTCGGCACCGATGTGGTGCTGAGAAAACACGTCGGCACCGATGCGATACAAGGGAACCACATCGGGTACGAGATGATTCAGGGGAACCACATCGGAACCAACGTCGTCTAGGTGAACCACATCGGAACCGCTCCGGTTGGCACCATCGTCTTGCCGAACGGCGGAGATGCCGTGCAGGCGCATATGCCGCGAAGATCAAAAGTGGAGCGCGGCGGTACTACTACCACCACCGCCGCCGCTCCACGCGGCGCTCTCGAAGGCTATTGATCGACAACATGTCGAGCGACACCATCGTCGGCGAAGCAACGCGAACCAGCACGTCGAGGCGATTTGTGGGAGCCGGCGTTCATTAAGATGCCACGAATGGCCTCCAGGACCCAAATTTGTTTCGTTGGATGTTCGCCCAGCGCCACGGACAACCCGAGGTTCCGTTCGAGAAAGTCGCCAAGCCAACCGACACGCAACCCGTAAGTGGCGCAAAACAATAAATGACCGAATTCCTCAATGTGTGCGAGTGGCTAGAACGTCGAGTGCAAGAGGAAAGCTCTTGGACGTCGATTATGTTTGCCGCCCCGGTGACTGTCGCCGACATTCAACGAATCGCGACGGTGTTTCCATCGCGAATTCTTCGTTTCCTTGGTGTCCTTCTGTTCCAAGACGAGACCGACATGATGCACCCGCTCTTTGCCGAAGCGGACAGACTCTCCAGTGAGGTCATTGGCGCCGCCATCGAAGTGCACCGGATCATCGGGCCAGGATTGTTGGAGAGCATCTACGAGCGGTGCTTACTGCGGGAGCTCGAGCTACGAGCCATTTCCGTCCTCAACCAAGAAGAGGTCGTCATCGACTACGAGGGCACCGTGTTCAAGGAGAAGTTGAAGTTCGAATTGCACGCCGACGGTTGTGTTCTCTTTGAGCTAAAAGCCGTCCAAGAGGTCCTGCCGATCCACAAGGCACAGTTGCTGAGTTAGATGAAACTGCTGAACGTGCCGCTGGGGCGCTTGTTCAACTTCCATGACGTCAAACTCATTAACGGAATCTCAAGGCTTGTCCTGGCCGGTACAAACAAGCCTTGAACAGAAGGAAACGAAGGGAACGAAGCGTAAGAACCAAGCCTGAAGCAGCGGCCCGCCGCCGAAATGTCCGAACTCTCGATCAAGAGGAACACATCCCACGGCGACTGGATCATGAGATTCACCCCAGCAACTCAAGACGCCAAATTCGGTAAGTTATTGTTTTGCCCTGCCCTAACTCTATTGCGGGCCACGGGCTTTTCCGAGGCATCGGGCAAAAACCCCCTGAATGATCTGGCACGGAATAGTACGATTGGATAGGATCGATGAACGCCGTTCGCTGTCTTCTTTTCCTGGCCCAAACCTAACCTTTGAACCGCCGAAGGGTTGTTTAAACCGATAGGCGTCTGATTTTCAAGCAGAACCACCCCTGCTTCTGATAGTCTTTGTATATGCCAGGCTGAAGCATACACTTGCCTGACGTCAGGCTAGCACCTCAACGTGTTCTTCGAGCCGAAAGGGGTTACCATGTCGATGCTCTGGGTCGTGACGGCCGCGACGTTGAGCCTGGTTTTTGAGATGGCACCAATCCAGGACGCCCAGGTGATCAAGCTCTCCGACTGCCCGGCCGGAGTGCGGAAGACGCTCGAGGCCGAGTCGCGAGGAGCGAAGATCGAGAAGATCCACAAGGAAAAGGAAGACGACGAAGCAATCTACTGGGCCGAGGTCAGCATCGGCGGAAAGCCGTACGCCGTCGGCGTTTTGGAGGACGGCACGCTCACCGAGATGAACCTCGCAGTCGAGGACAACGAGGTCCCGATCGAGCGCTGCCCGGCAGCCGTCCAGGCGACCTTCCGCGCGAGTCATTCGGCGAGAAGCTTGAGAACGTCGGCAAGGACATGAAGTACGGAGTCACGGTCTACGAGACCGCCGTTAGCCACAAGGGCAAGTCATACGAGATCGTGGTCGCCGAGGATGGGACGCTGGTGGAAAAAGTGCTCGTCATCGAGGACGAGGAAATCGAATTGGCGAAGTGCCCCGTCCCTGTACAAACCGCCCTACGAGAACACGCCAAGGGGGGGATGATCGGCGACGTTACCCGCTCGACCGGGATCAGTCGCCCGACGTTCGAGGCTGAGGTCAAGATCAAGGATAAGGTCTACTTGATCGAGGTCGCCGAGAACGGGCTCCTGATCTCCAAGTCGCTCGAGGCCGCCGAAGAATGAGTTTGATAACTACGGCAGCGACGAACCTTGGGCGACGCTTGGAACTGAGCTGAACGGGACGGGACGCCCGTCACGCATCATCAACGGATCGATAAGGCGACATTCAGCTCGTGGACCGCATGCTGGATATGCCCGAGAGCTCGGCCGCTGACCCATCGTATTGGAACCCTGGTTGCCGAGCTGCATGCCGATCCCCTGCAAGTTCCGCAGGGACTGGCTCATGATGGAGTCGGACTGGGCCTGGGGCATGACTCTGGCCCCGGCGTCCGCCCCCGCCGAGCCCGTTCTGCCGCATTCCCCGCCCCATGCCAGTGCCCATGCCCGTGCCGGCGCCGTTGTTCATTCCGGACGAGAATCCAACACCGCTGTAAACCATCGACCGGTGCGAAAGCTGCCGGACGGCCATCGAGATCGCATGCATCGCCCGGACGCGGTGGCCTTGGTAGTCGTGGTCGATCCGTGCCAGGCTTCTATGGACGGACCGCAGCCGCGAAATGATGGCGCGGTTGTTGCCTTGCGATCTGCCATAACCATACCGCCCCCCATAATACCGGTTGCGGTAGCCGGAACCGTATCCATAAGCACGGTAGTTACGAGCGCCGGAGCCGGATCCGTACGTGTAGCTCGAAGGGGAGTTTGTGCCCGAAAGCGAACCCACGGTATTGGAGGGCGTCGTTGTCGACGGGATGAGAGAGCCGGTGGTGGTCCGATTCGTCGTTCCCAAGGCCGTCTGGTTGGCCCGATTTGAGGAGTGACTGAGCCGGGTTTGCGAATTGTTGACTCCGGCCTGCGAATTGTTCAATCGGGCCTGAGTACGGTTAGCGCGGACCTGAGCGTTATGGCCGCCGCCCTGCGCATTGTTGTTCGTCCATGATCGTCCCCGCATGGCATTGGAATGTGCCGGCGAAGGCGAGCGGGGCATCCTTGGCGCCCTGAAAGCCTGCCTGGGTGCGGAGACGCGCGGCGCCGCGCTCCGTGCTGGCCTGATCGGCCACCCCCTGCCCCGCTGGCGCCCACCTCGGTCATGGCCAGCAGCCCGACGACCAGCGACATCACCAACAACGGGTGAATCCACCTCGCTCGCGTGTTCATGGAGAAACTCCACACCGGTGTCACGCCGGAAGGACAGAGAGTTCACCCGCCAGCCGGTGCCGGATCACCCTGAGTGACGGCTCGAGCTGCCCCTCCTCCCGACTTGTCGCCCGCATAGAGTATCTAACCCGCGACCCGCGCGAAAGTCTCGCGGATTCTTTCCGAGTCATCCGGTCTGTTAGGGCCTGCAACTCGACGAGGGCCGATCGTGACTACCCCGCCAACCGATCACTCCAACCAGAGCATCATAGAGTGATGGTACGCTGCCACCTCAATTGCCGCGTCGGCCCGCGCCTCTGCCCGATACCGCCCCCTTTGGCGGCTCTGGCGGGGCGTTGGCGTCGGAGAGCTCGAAGGGGATCGTGTTGGATTGTGCCTTGACCTCGGCCGTGAGGGTCGTGGTGCGCAGATCGCCGTAGCCGGCGGGGATCAGGCTTTTCGCTGCCGCTTCGGCTTTCGCGGTGTAAGTGCGGGGGGAATTTAGGATTGTCTTTTCCCGACTCTTTCTGAAAGTCTGCCTGGGCTTTGGCGGCATAGTCTTCCTTGGACTTGATGGTCACCTTGTATTTGCCGGCCTGCGCTCTCGTCGTCATTGCCGCCGGTTGAGAGGGTGTACGAGCCGTTAGTGATCGTGCCGGTGGCACCAAAGTTCTTCGTCAAGTCTTCCGTAACGAAACTGATTTCGCCCTTCTCGAGCGGATTGCCGTTGTAGGTGACGGTGCCGGAGACGGGATAACGTTTGCCGAGACCGTCATCGTGTGCCGCAAGAGGCCATGACGAGAAGGGCGGGCACGGCCAGCATGTGAGTGAAATCGGCGGGGGAGCCGATTGACGGTGGCCATCAGTTTGAGGGAGGGCATAAGTCTTGTGATCCTGATTTGCATTCGCGAACTTGTTTTTGGGGCAGTTGATCGTGCGGCGATTGGACCGGACTGGTGAGTCGGGCCCAACCGCCGCTTGGTCTACAATCATGTGGTGAGCGAATGCACGCTCAAGCCGGGTATCGATCAGTAGGCATCGGAACTGATGACCTCACCGCCGGCGCGGCTGCCGAGGGCGCAGTAAGTGAACATGTTGATCGACTGCTTGAGGAAATGGACGGACCCGTCGACGAACACAAAGTTGCAGCCGCCGGGGTGGTGGCTCTTGAAGCCTGTGTTCGTGTAGGCACAGCGCCCGGCCCAGTTAGTCGCGTTCCAGCCGCCGGTGGAGCCACAGCTCAGCCCGGAAAAATAGTTCATCGGAACGGTGGTGCCATCGGCGCCGGAATTCCACTCCCAAACATTGTTGTCGGCACGCTGCGCGGGCAGGCCCTCGCCGGCGGCGATGGTGTTGCTTGTGCCGTCGGTGACACTCGCGAGTGTCACAGTCTGGCCGTCGTTGACGTCAAACATGCCGCGGAGCGCGCCGACGGAAGTACCGCCGACCCCGCAATTGATATTGAGCATCGTCCCCTGTTCCCCGGGCCAGCCGATGCGCGGCTGTCCGGGGACGGGCGGCCATACGCTGATTGGTGTCTCAGTCGGGAACTGCATGCCGGAGTTGCAGCCGATGCAGTAATTGTCGCCGAAGCTGGCGAGATAATCCGAGACCGGGACCATGACCGCGCCACCGCTGGGGTTGGACGGGGGACCTGTGGCGATGTCTTGGCCGTTGCTGTTGCCTGATCCATAGCTGCGGAAGCCGTCCTGGTCGCCGTCGGAGGGGCAAGAAAACAGAGCCGACCCGGGTGTACCAGGCAGTGGCAAAGGCGACCATGTTGCTGGCGGTACCGGTCGAGAAGTTGATGGAGGAGTAAATCGGGTTTTGCTCGGCATAGGGAAGAATCAGGGCGGTCCAGCTCAATCCGTTGTTGCCGGCCTCGTTCCCCCAATTGCCCGCAAGCGAGGATTCGCGTTGACGAGCGTCACGCCGCCCAACGGGTACATCGAGTTCGTGCTCTCGTAGTTCGCGAAGGCGAGACCGATCTGCTTCAAGTTGTTGGTGCACTGAGCCCGGCGAGCGGCCTCACGCGCCGACTGCACGGCGGGCAAGAGCAACGCGATCAAAACGGCGATGATGGCGATGACGACGAGTAGCTCAATCAGCGTAAACCCTCGCGCGCCCTTCGAACGATGCATTTGTTTCATGGAAATTCCCTCGAAAAAGAACGATGAGAACCCGAAATCGAAATCCAAGTCTGCGCGACATCAGGTGCCCGACTTGAATTTGGCAGTCCGCCTGCCGGGACCGATTCGAAGTCCTTCTTTCGCAAACAGCTACGGCACCACTCCACCTTTAAATGGTAAGACTTGCCCCGATCGGGTCAAGTGCCCCGATCCACCGCCGGTGCACGTCCGAATCATCGACAACTGGCGATACGACCCAAGCCGCCTCGACTTGGGCTTCTGGCTTGTTGCCCGTCATCAATAGCGGTCGTACTAGCCAAACTTGGAGTGATGCGCCCGACACATCTTGCAGGACCATTCAGAAATCGTACGGACTCCGCATGCAGACATCTGATCCCGTCCGCACCACCCAGCGTAACCCAAACCCACGGATTCACGCAATTGCAAAATCGAAATGTCGAGCGTGCAAGCGTGCATGCGAATATTGCGACAAATATGATTACAATTTCGTCCTGGATTCCGGATTGGCCTTGCCTTCCGAAACCCAAAAAGGAGACGCGAACACGATCCCTCTCGAGCACAGGGATTGATGGAAGTTGAGATTACGCCGGCGCTGGAATATACTTCCCGCGGTATGAGCCGCAACGTCGACGAGGCGGGGCGACGCTCCGTCCAAGCCAGCGTCGGCATTCGGCTCGCACGGAGGCGACGCGGTGCAACGACCACAACCAATGGAATCATCCGAGTTGGGACTACCCCTCCATCCGGCCATGACCTCCGACGGGGCCACGATCGAGCCGCAGGTTTCAGGAGGGAATCGACCGTGCTCTCGACAGCGGATCATGGCGATCGCTCTCACGGCCGGCGTCACGGCGGGCCTCGTCTCGTGGATCGCATGTGAATGGGCGCACGACGTGTTTCGCCCGCGACTCATCGAGGTCCCAAAATGGGAGGCGGTGTGGATGGAACCCAGTGCCGAGTCGAAGTATGCCGCCGATTTGAAGAACGCGGCCCTGGCTAACGCCGTCCTGGGCTGCGCAGCCGGGCTGGCGATGGGATTCGCCGGCGGCCTCGCCGCTCGCGCACCGTCGCGTGGCATCTTTGTCGGTCTGAGCGCGCAAGCCGTGGGCTTACTCGTCGGCGCCCTGGCGGCGCTGGCCGTCATTCCCGTCTTCCATCCCGTCTTGCCAGCGACAGTTCCGAACGGTCACGAACGACGTGTGGTTGCCACTCGTGATGCATGCAGGCATTTGGGCGGCGATCGGCGCCGTCGGCGGTGCGGCCTTCGCGATCGGCATGGGGTGCAAGTCGCGCCTCTGCAGCGCCATCGGGTCCGCGACCGCCGGCGCACTGCTGGCCGCAGTCTTCTTCCAGTTGATCGGTACGTGCCTGCCACTCGATGCCGGAGCCACGGGCCCGATCGCACGCTGGTCCGTCGTCCGTCTCATGGCGATGCTCCTGCCCATCGTCATGATCGCGGCCGGCGCGGCCCTGGGAACTGTCGGCCACGTACGCCCTTCGGGCCCGAATCACTGACCGGGGCCAGCGGCTGGTTGCCGTTCCCCGTTGGGAACATTCTCAGCGCTCGCCGATGTAGACCCGCGTGTCGGGATGTCTAGCGGTCCATTCCTTCCATGTCGTCACGGTCGGAGTGATGAGCGGAAAGGGAGTGTGGGCGAGTCGTTGCCGGGTTCCACCTCCTTGCCCGACTTGTGGAAATACATCCTCCCGCCGTGCCTCATGATCATCTCGTCATTGAGAACGCCGGCGACCTTCAGGTCCAGCGGTTCGGAGCCTCGAGGGTCGCTGTAGACCCGAAGGCACTCGGTCAAGTCGCAATAGGCAACCGACACGGGCACGCCTCCCACCAGGTCGTTAACCAGGTGCCCGCTCTTCGACTCGAACGCCGCGAACCGGTAGGCCTGGGCTTTGCCGCCTACTTCGACACCGATCACCATCTCGTCGGGCGGTAACTTCGCCTCGTTCGCCGCCAGGCTCGGCGGACGGAGAATCGGCTCCGCGAGTCGCTTCCTCCAGGCGAGGCCCGCCTTTTCTCCGTACTTAGGCGTCCCCGTGCCAGTGTATACATCCACGAATACCTTCTTCCAGGCGGGGCCGGCCTTTTGAAAAACCGATATCCGCGCTTCATCCGCCCGCTGCGCCGATCGCTCGGCCGCGACGATCGCCACGATCCCCATCGCCTCAAGGGTGAGTACCGCAGCCAAAACCATGGCGGGCCCGCGGTTCAACAGTCCGAACGGATTCATCGCGACCGTCCCCCCCATTTCCCGCCTTCGGGCAATACTACGAGTATCTGCAATCATCCGCCGTACGCAAGCGGTGAGGGGCCATCACGGAGAATGTTCAGAATGAAAGTAGGGCCGGCTGTGCCGGCCGAGGCCTGTCCGGCCGGCACAGGCGGCCCTACTGCAAGGCCAACTTTCTCATTTGCGTGCTTCTATCTTGTCCGCACGAGATATCCGGCCGCCAGCTCTCGGAACTGGGAGACCTCGCGATCTTGCCAGGCCTGGTCGCGGTCCAGCTCCATCGCGAGGAGTGCTGCCACCCGAGGAGCGGCTTCGATGCTGGCCTGTCGCGTCGAGGAACAAGGCTCGCGTCCGGCGCGCCAGCACGTCCTCGACGGACCGTGCCGCCTCGTGCCGAGCCGCCCAGGCCACTTCGCCCGCCCGATAGGGCAACGAGGGATGCAGCCGTTGACTCCACTCGGGCCGCTCCGAGAGGAGCGCGATCAATGAAGCTCATCCGAGCCGTAAACCAATAGGCTCTTGTCAACTTCGCCAGCGTCAGGTCGCCAGCCGTGAAGCAGGAGATCGGCGGTCAGCGAGGGACGGCTCGGAAGGCCACCCACCTGTGCCCCTTTGTCCACGGCGTCGATCGCCATTCGCCGATAGGTCGTCCACTTTCCCCCGGTGATCGTGACCAGCCCCGAGGCCGAGACGTCGACAGCGTGCTCGCGTGATAGCTTGGCCGTCGTCGAGCCGATCCGGCCGCGGAGGAGCGGGCGGAGGCCGGCGAAAGTGCTCAAGACGTCGGCTGGGCTGCGGAGATCGCTCCAGGTATCGAGCGACATGTTCGAGCAAATAGGCGATTTCTTGCTGGAACGTCACGTGGCTCGACCGGCAGGTGTTGGTCGGCGTGTCGGTCGTGCCGACCAGAACTCGGTCATGCCAGGGGATCGCGAACAGGACGCGACCGTCATCGGTCCGAGGGACCAAGAGCGCGGTCTCACCGGGCAGGAACGACCGGTCGAGGACCAGATGCGCCCCTTGGCTCGGCGTCAGGAGCGGCGAGGCGCCGGGATTATCGAGCTGCCGGAGCGCGTCGGCATACACACCGGTCGCGTTGATCACCGCGCGGGCGTCGATCTTGAACGTCTCGCCAGTCTCCTCGTCTTTCAGCGGAAACGCCGCTGATCCGTCCGTTTTTCTTGAGAAAACCCGTCACCGGCGCGTAATTGAGCGCGGCCCCTCCGATGTCGACGAACGTTCGGGCCAGCGTGATCGCAAGCCTCGCATCGTCGAACTGTCCGTCGGTATAGACGATTCCGCCATGCAGCCCGTGTTGCCGGATCGTCGGAATCCGCGAGATCACTTCGGACTTGGAGGCCCAGTGCGACGCTCCCAGGCTGGATTTGCCGGCAAGCCAGTCGTAGGCTTTCAGTCCGATGCCGTAGTAGGGCAGGTCGAGCCATCGGTACGCGGGCACCACGAAATCGCGAGGATGGACCAGATGGGTGCGTTCCGGAGCAGGACACCTCGCTCATGAAGGGCTTCGCGGACCAGGGCGATGTTCCCTTGGGCGAGGTAGCGCACTCCGCCGTGGATCAACTTCGTGCTTCGGCTGGAAGTCCCGTGCGCGAAGTCGCGTGCTTCGAGCAGGAGCGTGCGATAACCTCGCGATGCGGCGTCGACGGCCGAGCCCAACCCGGTGGCGCCGCCGCCGATGACCACGACGTCCCAGGTCGCTCCGTCGCGCAGACGCTCGAGGTTTTCGTTGCGAGCGAGTGATCCCATGTCAAGATCATACCCTTTGGCGAATGGCAGGAAATAAACTGCCAGGGATGAGGATAAGCGGACAGGAGCCGGAGCCTGAATCGGCTCCTGAACCCTTATCGGTCTGACCCCTTATCGGTCTACTGCACCGCCCGCAGCACGGCGTCGGCGGTGCGGCGCCAGGTAAACTCTTTGGCCGTCGCGATGCCGGCGTCGTTGCGTCGTAAGGTACCCTCCTGTTTCAGCCGGTGCACTTCGCGCAGGTGATGGACCATTTGCTCCATCTGCGATGGGCCCAACTTACCCCAGTTTCCGGTGCCCCACAGCAAGTCGCCGGCCGGCGGCGGCTCGGTTTCGTCGACGTGCACCAGCCGGCAATTCGCGGCGTTGACAAATTCGGTATGAGCCGAGTAGTCCGTGGCGATCACGTTCAGGCCCATCGACATGCACTCCAACAGCCCAAGGTTCCATCCCTCGCGCGGGACGGGAAGACGCCGCAGTCGCACTCGGCCAGCAGAGCCGCTACCTCAGCCTGGGTGGCAACCCGCGGCAAGAGCTGCACCTTGGGGCCGATTTTCGAGCTGATGAAGACTTTCGCCCAGGAGTCGTTGCCCTCCGCCGTGAGGACGTAGCTTCGGCTCAGAAGCTTCAGCACAAAGTCGTCTCTCGGCGTGAACGCGTTGCAAAACGCCTTGAGCAGGAAGTCGTGGCCCTTACGCCATTCCCACTTGCCGTTGTTCACAAATACCGTGGGACCCGGTTCGTGCGGTCGGTCATGGCTCCGGCCTTCGCGAACTCCGTCATGAAAGATCGAACGATCGACGCCAAGCGGGGCGACGAATAGCGGGGTATTGACCCCGCTCGATGCGATGACTCCTGCCGCCCACTTCGAGCAGACGAGGACCGCGTCCAACTGCTGCAAGTGGTGGATCTCGGCGGCATCCAATCGATCGAGCTCAAAAATGGGAAAGCCGACGTGCTTGCCGCGACCCACGTGCTCCGCCTGAGTCCTGGCCTGGGCGATCCGGACGCTCGGCGCGCTCGGGTCGTACCGCTCAGCGTTGGCGACGCCAACGTTGACCGGGTGTCGCGGATCGTCGCTCACGGATAGGGCATAACTCAGCGGAAAGAGCGCTACCCGGACGCCAGCGCTCATCAACTCCTTCAGGATGTAGCGTCCGACGTATCCGTACCCGATCGACTCAAGCGACGTGATGAGGTTCAAGTTCATCGCCCTGCGGCCGTCAGCGGCGGTCATCGACAAACCTCCATGCTTGCTTATCTCCATCGCGGTCCGGGTGAACGAGATACCGGTCCGGATGCGCTCTAGCCCGCCAAAGCCATTTCATTTCCGTAACGGCGATGATACCGTTGTACGCAACTCGGACCAGGCCAGTCGCAGACCCCCACATAGTCAATTGCCTCTTCTCTAACACCGATTGCATGTTCGGCTTCGCGAACTGCAATCCATCATGGTTGGCCGCAGAGAGCGCACTGATCGTGACGTAATACCCGTCCGGATCTCGGAGCGAGAACTCCATCGTTCCTGTGTTCGGGTTCACGTGGGGCTCCTCTTCGAGCTGAGAGACCAGAGCCCTTGCCCTTGGTACGGCCATGTCGAAATCGTCCACACGGAAAAACAAGAGGAGGCCGTTGCCGGGCTTCCCGTGATCGGGGCTCATCAAGGAGGGGTGGTCGTGGGCGCCCCACTCGTGAAGGCAGAGCAAGACCGTCCCATCCGAGTCGAGGATTTGCCCGAAGTCGTCATGGGCGGGAGGCGTCTCTGGCTGACCAAAGAGCGACTGATACCATTTGAAGCTGCCAGCCACATCGCCTACCCCTATGATCGTCCACGTGCGCTTCATTTGGGGGTTCTCCTGCCGATTGTCCGTAGAATAGGCCCAACCGCTCGACATCACAACCCCACAGTCAATTGGATGAGGATAAGGGATCAGGAGCCGAAAGCCTGAATCGACTCCTGAACGCTTATCGGTTCTGCGGGCACCACTCCAGGTCCGAGGGCCGGGCCTCGATCATTCCCGCGTTTTCGCTTATACCAGGTGTCCATAAACGCACACGAGAGAATTCGGGAAAGTCATTTAAGTCGTTAGTGAACCTAAGGTTCCGATCGAATTCCATCGCCGTAATGGGGCGGTAAGACTTGACAAAATGGGAATATTGCGTATAATATATAGGTAAGGGAACGAGATTCTGTGCTCATTCTGTTTTCGGCCTACGGGCTCGCCGCCGCCTGCTCACCAGAATGAAATCGGCTTTCAAGCCGGGCGAACCTCCGAAAGTTGGTTCTGACTTCCGGGTCGGGCGAATCGACTGGCACAATCCTTAAATCCCTTGCTTCGTACATTTCGTCGCCCTTCGAGGGCATGCCGGCCAGCTTCGGACCACGCGGGCACGGAATCCGCCGAGCGGGGCAGAACGGAGACACGGTGGAATCTTTAGCCATCGCGTTCCCGTCGGTGCCTCGATCCTGGAACGAACTCTTCCACGAACGCCAGAAAACCAGGTTCGCCATCCTTCATCGCATCGCTGGCGGTCAGGAACCCGCCCCACATCTTCCACGGTTGGCCCGGCTTTTTGCCAGGCGGCGGTCTTCCGCGGCCTCTCCCGGTGGACGATCAGATTAACCTCAGATTCACAACGATCCAATGCGATTCTCGATGAGGACCCGCGTAAAAAGTCGCGGGCGAAATGGCAGGCACAAAGCCTCGAAAAAAAGCTGCCACCCACTGCCAACCAGTGCCACTTTTTGCACGCTGGGAGCACTCGCTCAAGAGGCTCAAATCCCAACATGGCCTGGCTTTACGATTGTGCAAGCCGCGTCCGCTGCCGTGTACCAGTGGAATAGCATTTGTGCCAAGCAGGACGCAGCACCGTTTGGCCAGCGCGGAACCGGGAGGAACATAGTTATCGCGCTTATGTGGCACGGCTCAAGCGGACGGTACGGCTCGGGTTGGCTAAACTGTAGCCTCCTCTTGAACCATGCCCCCAATTGCGCATGCACGCGTATCCGTCACATTCGAAATGAACCAACAAAGGTGGGTTCATCACCGTGACATCGGAAGCCGTTCTCAATATTCAGTGCGAGGCGCAAACCCAGGGCCTGTCGGTAGTTCGGCCTACGACGATTCGGGCCGCGGTGATTTATTTCCTGCCGGTCGCCTTTCCGCCGGAGCTGAGGCATTGCGGGCTTGAGCCGAAAAAAGTTAGCCTCATCAAAATGGTCGCTGACCGTAAGCAATTCCGTGTTTCTGCTCAAGAGCACGCTGACTGACTGACTGGAGGATGAACGACATGGAGACGATGCTGGCCCTCGTGAAGAAAGAGGCCAAGCCCGGCCTCTGGCTCGATGAGGTGCCGGTGCCGCGGATCGGGATCAACGACGTGCTGATCAAGGTGCTGCGCACCGGCATCTGCGGCACCGACGTCCATATCGAGACCTGGGACGCCTGGGCGAGAAAGACGATCCCGGTGCCGATGGTCGTCGGCCACGAATTCGTGGGCGAGATCGTCGAGGTCGGCTCCAACGTCACGGACTTCCACGTCGGCGAGATCGTCAGCGGCGAGGGCCACGTGGTCTGCGGCCGTTGCCGCAACTGCCTGGCCGGCCGCCGGCACCTGTGCAAGGACACCAAGGGCGTCGGCGTCAATCGCCCCGGGGCGTTCGCCGAGTACCTGTCGCTGCCGATGACCAACGTCTGGGTCCACGACCCGAACATCCCGCGCGACGTGCAGTCGATCTTCGACCCGTTCGGCAACGCGGTGCATACGGCCCTTCAGTTCGACGTGCTGGGCGAGGATGTGCTGATCACCGGGGCCGGCCCGATCGGCATCATGGCCGCGAGCGTGGTCCGCCATGCCGGGGCGCGGCACGTCGTGATCACCGACGTCAACCCCTACCGCCTCGAGCTGGCCCGCAAGATGGGCGCGACGCTGGCCGTCGACGTCCGCGAACAGTCGATCGCAGTCCGCCCAGAAAGAGCTGGGCATGAAGGAAGGGTTCGACGTCGGCCTGGAGATGTCCGGCAACCCCGACGCCTTCCGCGACATGCTGGCCAACATGTGCCACGGCGGCAAGATCGCCATGCTCGGCATCCCAACCCGCGAGATCGCCATCGACTGGAACACGGTCGTCTTCAACATGCTCACCATCAAGGGCATCTACGGCCGCGAGATGTACGAGACCTGGTACAAGATGACCGTCATGCTCCAGTCGGGCCTGGACATCAGCCCGGTCATCACCCACCGCTTCGACTTCCGGGATTTCGAGAAGGGCTTCGACGCCATGAAGTCCGGCGAGTCGGGCAAGGTGATCCTGACCTGGCACGAAGGCTAGATTACGAGAGGAATCCCGCACCATGTACGGCGCGATCCAGCAGCACCTGGCCGGCCAGCTCGACGAGATCCGCAAGGCCGGGCTTTTCAAAGGCGAGCGCGTCCTGAGCTCGCCGCAGCAGGCCCACGTCGGCGTGCGAGGCCGGGCCGAAGTGCTGAACATGTGCGCGAACAACTACCTCGGGCTGGCCAACCACCCCGAGGTCGTCCAGGCCGCCCACGAGGCGCTCGACCACTGGGGCAACGGCCTGGCCTCGGTCCGGTTCATCTGCGGCACGCAGGAACCGCACAAGGCACTCGAAAGAGCGATCTCGGAATTCCTGGGGACCGAGGACACGATCCTCTACTCCTCGTGCTGGGATGCCAACGGCGGCCTGTTCGAGACGATCCTGGGCGCCGAGGACGCCGTGATCTCGGACGAGCTCAACCACGCCTCGATCATCGACGGCATCCGGCTCTGCAAGGCCAGTCGCCTGCGCTACAAGAACAACGACATGGCCGACCTGGAGGCCAAGCTCCAGGAAGCCCGCGACGCCCGGTTCCGGCTGATCGCCACCGACGGCGTCTTCTCGATGGACGGGATCATCGCCGACCTCAAGTCGGTCTGCGACCTGGCGGAAAAGTACGACGCCCTCGTGATGGTCGACGACTCGCACGCCGTCGGGTTCCTGGGCAAGCACGGCCGGGGAACGCACGAGTACCGCGACGTCATGGGCCGCGTCGACATCCTCACCGGCACGCTGGGCAAGGCCCTCGGGGGCGCCAGCGGCGGCTACACCAGCGCCCGTTCCGAGATCGTCACGATGCTCCGCCAGCGGTCGCGGCCGTATCTCTTCTCGAACTCGGTCGCGCCGCCGATCCTGGGCGCATCGCTCAAGGCGCTCGAGATCTGCAGCCGGTCGACCGAGCTGCGCGACCGGCTCGAGGCCAACACCAAGTTCTTCCGCGCGGCCATGACCGAGCGGCGAGTTCAACATCGTCCCCGGCGAGCACCCGATCACGCCGATCATGATCGGCGACGCCGCCCTGGCCGGCAAGATGGCCGACCGCTTGCTGGAAAACGGGGTCTACGCGATCGGCTTCTTCTTCCCGGTCGTGCCGCAAGGCAAGGCCCGCGTCCGCGTCCAGGTCTCGGCGGCCCACACCCGCGAGGATCTCGAGTTCGCGATCGACGCGTTCACCAAGAGTGCGCGACGAGCTGGGATTGTGACGTGACCGTGGGAGGTGGGCTCGACCCGAAAGCCGCGATAGGCACGATGCGCAGCTTCCGTCGCCGCGGAAGTTTACCCTGTTCGACGCGATGGTCCTGATCGCGGCGACGGCGATCGCGCTCTTCCCATTCGCCTCTTTCTCTGGGAGATCTGGCGGTCTCTCCGACGACGTTGTCCGATCGCCACGAGATCGTGGAACTGGGATTCGTCGCGGATGCCATGATCTGTCCGTTGGCTTTGAGTCTGAGTCTGGCCTTGTGGGTGCTTCGATTGAGACAGCCGCGACCGGGCCTTCCCAGGGTGTTCCGGCAGCCGGGGATGGCGGCTTGCACGGCGATCCTGGTGTACTCATCATTCTTCCTGACCGCAACGCTGATTAGCCTGTTCCTCAGCTACTTCGCTGACGGAATATTCATCTAGCACATGTTTACACGAATTTGAATTTTGCAGATGTGGATATTGATTCTGCCGATGTCCATGGTGGGAATTACCGTGTTCGCTGTCTGGATCGTGTTGTGGCTGATCGGGGCCTGGCGTCCGGAGCCGAGCTGGATCGATCGCGCGGGAGAGTCTTGGGGATCTACTGGGTGGCGAACAGCGTATTATTCGGCTCGGCAGTTCCTCGCCGGGTTGATCATTGAGCTAGACCGGTTGCTGGACATGTCCTGTCGCGAGAGACGATAATCCGAAGCCCGCGAGACTGCGGCGTCGACGTCGAGCGGGCCGCGATCACGCCCCGTCTGTATCATCCCGACACATTCCTGGATCCGACGTCGAATGCTGGTAGCCTACGTCAGCGATGAGCGTTATGTCGCCTTGCCCGACGTCCTCCTGGAGTTCGAGGGCGATGCCGGCTCGTTCGAGGCCCGCTCGCGGGCGACGGGCTCGGTCCACGTCGAGCTGCCGTCCGGGTCGTACAAGGTCACGCTTCAGAAGCCCGGCTTCGGCGCCAAGAGCGTGCACGTCGACATCGCGCCGGGCACGACCGCCCCATCACTTCCGGCTGCTGTCCGACGGCCTGCTCGGCTATGCCTGGCCCAAGTGGGTCAAGGCCGGGCGAAAAGTCCGAGTTCCGGGTCCATTCCGTCGAGCCCTATCAACTGAGTCTCTGGCGGTACGGGATCAAGAAGGAGCTCGATCCGCAGCCTCGGCTGGTTCGACGAGCACGGCCCGCGGGCCACGATGCAGATCACGCCCGACGGCGATTACACCCAGACCGGCGTCGCCTGGAACAAGTACGGCTATGCCAACCCGCACCTGCACCAGTATGTCGAAGCCCCCGAGCGGTCCGGACTGTACTACTTCCACGCCCGAACGGCCAAGGGGGCGGAGTTCGCCTTTCCCTGGATCGTCGCGCCGGCGAAGCCGACGGCGCACGATCGCCGTGCTGGCCTCGAACATCACCTGGAACGCCTACAACAACTTCGGCGGCCGAAGCAATTACATCAACCCCGATCGACTGCCGGCGACCCCGACGGTCAACGCCCGGCTCGAGCTCAAACGGTACACCGACCCGGACGCCGTGACCTACGACACCGACGACTACGCGCCGCTGTCGTTCGATCGCCCCGAGCCGATCAACCACATCGACGCTGCACACCGAGATCACCGACCCGATCGAGGGCCGGGCCGCCTGCCACATCGCGCCGGCCGAATGGCGGCTCCTGGGCTGGCTCGAGCGCGAGAATTTCGCCTACGACTATTACGCCGAGACCCAGCTCCACGACGGCACGCTCGACCTGGATGCCTACAGAGTCTTGATCATCTCCACCCATCCGGAATACTGGTCGCGGACGATGTATCATGCGGTCAAGTCGTGGGTTCACGAGCGAGGCGGCAAGCTCATGTACCTGGGCGGAAACGGGCTGAACTGCGAGGCCGAGTTCGTCGATCCCACCACGGTGATCTATCGCAACGGCGACGCCCGAGTCATGAAAAAAGGAGGATATGAGAGCCGGTTCCACATGCGGGTCGAGTCGGAAGCCAACTTGCTCGGGGTCGTGTTCACCGAGACCGGGATCATGACCGGTGCGCCTTATCGCGTGCAAGAACGCCGATCATTGGGCCTTCGCGGGCACGGGCCTCAAGAACGGCGACCTCTTCGGCCAGGCGAGCCTGCACATGCGCTGTCCGGGCGGGGCGTCGGGTCATGAGACCGACAAGGTCTCGCCCAGCTCGCCCTCGAATGTCGAACGGTTCGCCAAGGGGACCAACATCGATGACGGCGGCGCCGAGCTCGACTTATTACGAGACCTCCAGCGGCGGCGCGGTCTTCTCGGCCGGCTCGATCGCCTGGCCCAGCGCGATCCTGGTCGATGCATGCGTTTCGCGGATCACGGCCAATGTCCTCGAGCGCTTTCTCTGACTCGATCGATTGATGGAGATCTCATGCGGATCACGAAGCTCGAAGCGATCCCGGTTCGCGTGCCGCTCAAGCCCGGCATGGTGACCAAGACGGCCCACGGCGACCATCACACGTCGGACTACGTCATCGTCCGCGTGCACACCGACGCAGGGCTGGTCGGGCTGGGCGAGGCGACCGTGTCGGCACTCTGGAGCGGCGAGACCAGCAAGAGCTGCGTGGCCGCGCTCAACGACCTGATCGGGCCGGCGCTCGTTGGCAAGGACCCGACCCGGATCACCGAGCTGCGAAAGCTGATGGACTTCCTGATCAAGCTCAACCCGTTCACCAAGTCCGCCGTCGAGATGGCGCTCTGGGATATCGCGGGCAAGGCGCTGGGCGTGCCGGTCTATCAGCTCCTGGGGGGCAAGCTCCGCGACACCATCCCGACCAAGATGATGATCGGGGCCTTCGACCTGCCTCGGGTCCAGATGCTGGCCGAGCAGTTCCTGGGCTGGGGTGTCCGCTGTTTGAAGGTGAAGGTCGGGCTCGACCTGGCCGGCGACGTCGCGCGCGTGCAGGCCGTGCGCGAAGTGGCCGGCCCCGATGTCACGATCACCGTCGACGCCAATTGCGGCTGGAACGTGACGACGGCGCGGATCGCTCTCGCTCAACTGCGTCAGTTCAACCTGTTGCTCGCCGAGCAGCCGATCGCGCCGGGCGACACCGAGGCGATGGCTTCGTTGCGATCGATCGGCATCCCGATCATGGCCGACGAGAGCGTTTTCACGCTCGCCGATGCCTGGAACGTGCTGCGCGCCACGCGGCCGACATTATCAGCATTTATCCCGGCAAGAATGGCGGGATCGCCGCGAGCATCGAGATCGCTCACGTCGCCCAGGCCGCCGGAATCCCTTGCCATGTCGGCAGCAACCTCGAGCTGGGCGTCGGCTCGGCGGCGATGCTGCACCTGGCCTGCGCGGTGCCGAACATCGACAGCGTGACGTATCCGGCCGATATCCTCGGCCCGCATTATCACGAGGCGGACCTGCTCACCGAGCCGTTGGCCCTTGATCCGAACGGAGCCCGGGTACCGGCCGGCCCGGGTCTCGGCGTCGTGCTCGACGAAGACCAGTTGCGGCGCTTCCGGGTGGACTGAAAAGTTTGACTCAAGATTATCCGAAGCGTTCGCCTCGCTCGACGGCCCCGACGGCACCAGAATCGAAGGCGATCAGCAGCTCGCGGATTTCATCAGCAATATCGGCCGGCGGGCGGCCAAGCGTGCTGCACGCACGGTCGGCGGCAATTGACCGATGCCCCAATACCGGCTGTCGCCGCAAGCCAATGCCGATATCGAGGCAATCCTCGTAAGGACACACGAGGAGTTCGGGGAGAAGGCCCGCCTTCGCTACGAGGCGCTGCTCACCCGTGCCATCATGGACGTGGCCGAGCAACCTGGGCGTGCGGGTAGCCACGACCGACCGGAAATTGCAGGCGGCATACGGACCTATCACCTCCGGAATAGTCGCGACCGTGTCGGGAAGCCAGCGATGAGGGTTCAGCGTCCCAGGCATTTCCTCCTATATCGAACGACGGCCGATGGCCAAGATTCGGAGATAGGGCGAGTTCTCCACGACGGCATGGACCTAGACGCACAACTGCCCGAAGAGTATCGTGAAGATTAAAAGACTCAAGTTTTCTCGAGCGAGTTGTCGACAGCCGCGATTGACGCTCTGGAGCGATCGATCGTATGATCCCGCTCGATTCGATCTGGCCCTCGGCCGGTGAGAATTCCGAATGGACTCGGTCCGCATCGATGGATGGAACGGACGGAAGGGAGGTCGTCGCATGGGCGTCGCTCTGGGATGGGTTGCGTTCGCGTTGGCCGGAGTGGCGGCTGCCCCGCATCCGGGACGTCAAACCGAACAGATCACATACACAGTTCGGTACGTCGAGGCCGAAGGGCTCGGCTGGCGGGGGGCGGTGTTCACCCGTCTCAAGCCGGTTTCCCGCCAAGGGGCGGCGACGGTTTAGACGGTCCCTCGAGACGCGACGACGCGGCTTCTGGAACAGGTTACCAAGAACCCGGCAGCCAGCATCGTGCAAACCCCGAAAGTCACAGCGTTCAGCGGCGCCGCGGCGTCGGTCCATTCACGCTCCAACCGCAAGCTCGTGACCCGGGTTGCCTGGAAGGGCGAGGATCCGACCCCTCAAGCCGCTACGGAAGATCTGCGCGTCGGCTGGCACACGACGGTGGTGGGACGCAAGCTCGACCAGGGCATCCTGGTCCAGATCGTCGTCGAAGATACGCAGATTCGGGCCATCCATCATCTGAACCTTCCCGCGGACGTCCACGTACTGAGCCAGCCGTACACGTCCTCGGCTGATTGCACGCCGACGCACGAAGCGTGCCGGCGACGGAGTTGCCCGTTGTGTTCAAGGGGGTCGAGAAGGCGGCCGGGCTGACGGCCTATGCCTATCCTGGAAGCCAAAGAAGACGGAAGCCGAGGAGGAAAAGTGTACCGAGTCGCAGGCTTGCTGTGAATCACCGGCGAACACTGTGAAAGACCAGCAGGTCCGTCAAGTCGCCATCGATGTCCCCGAGATCGGCAGCCAGGAAGTCGCCGGTGAATGGCTGATCCCCAACGGCGAGTACTTGCTCGTGAGTTTCGGTGCCTATACCGTGGCGGACAAGGATGGCAAGGCGATCGTGAAAGAGCGGCTGGCGATCATCGGGGCGGAAGAGGCTTCGCTCGCGAATGCCATCCGCGGTGACCAGCGAGTCCAATCTCTTCCGCCCGTCCCGACCTTCGTGGCACCGATACCGACGGCACCGCCCGATCGCCAAGTTGCCGCTGCCCGTTCCGGTCGTTCCGAGCCGCTCGTTCCCGCAGGGCGTTCACGCCGACGGCAAGCCCGCCGACCTGCCAAAGCTGCCCGACGACGAGGCGGATGACACCATCATCGGATTCATCCGAACCGCTGCCCAGCCCGCAGACCAAGAAGCCGTCCCGCCAGGCTAAACCCAAGCCCACTACGGACGGCGGCGCGGCCAAGGCGGAGTATGTTGCTCCCAAGGTCCCGTCACTGTCGTTCTTGAGCTTCTTGCCGACTTCCACGGCCGGCATGCAGTTCCTGTTGCCGATCAAGCCGTTCTCGCTCAAGCTTCCCTTTAACCAGAAGCTTCAGATCGAGATCCTCGGCAGGGTGGTTGCCGATACGGAAGCACCTTGACTTGAGCCGGTCGTCGATCACAGCGACGAGGAATAGCCGCCGTCGACCGCGATGGCGACTCCGGTAACATAATTGCTGGCCGCGCTGGCGAGCCAGATGGCGGTGCCCGCCATATCGATGGGCTTGGCCCATCGCCCTTGTGGAATCCGAGCCAGAACGCGCTCGTGAAGGCCCGGGATCTGTTCCCGGGCTTTCTCGGTTAATTCCGTGTCGAACCAACCGGGCAAGATGGCGTTGACCTGAATATTGTCCTTCGCCCACGCCAGCGCCTGGCTCTTGGTCAACTGGACAATCGCTCCCTTGCTCGCTGCGTAAGCCGGCGCGAACCCGGAGCCGAAGATGGAGGTCATGCTGCCGATATTCACGATCTTGCCACCGCCAACCTGCTTCATCGACGGATAGACGGCCTTTGACATCAAGAATGCACTCGTCAGGTTAACATTAATGACTTCCTGCCACTCCGGGACGGAGAGCTGATCCGGTGGCTTGCGGATGTTGATGCCGGCGTTGTTGAACAAGATGTCGATCCGGCCAAAGTGCTCGAGTACCTCGGCGGCGGCTCGCTCGACGTCGGCTTCACGGGACACATCGGCCGTGACCACGTGCGCATCGGCTCCGATCTCCGCCTGTAGCCACTGGGCGGCCTCCTGAGACTTCGCCGTGTTTCGACCAAGAATCACGATCTTGGCCCCAGCCTGGGCCATGCCCTGGGCCATGCCCAAGGCCGATCCCGCCGTTGCCCCCCGTGACGATCGCAACTTTGCCGCTCAGGTCGAACAAGTTCACTTCAGTCTCCGCGATTTGCACTCGGACAACGTTACCTAAGAGAGCCGTTAATGATACTCTCCGCGGCCAAGCGCAACAACGAGCCGATCGTGAGCCCAGGCGAGATTCGGGCTTATCGAAAGTCAGACCGCCAAAACGACCGCGAGGGCGGCGACATCGAACAACCGGTGGTCACTGGGGCGCGGATCCCAAGTGGCGTGTTCATCACCATCCCAGGGAAGGTCGCAAGCCGATGCAGTATTGCAACGCCAAGAGCACGGCCGCGTAACCCAAGATTCGAAGGAAGACTTGAGAGAGGTTGACGACAACCTGGCGAAGGCCTTGACCTGTCGTCGCGTGGCGCACGCCGCTCTGACTGGCGATCAGCGCCCCAACGAACAAAAGCAGCAGGACCGGTACAAGCTCCCAAGCCTCTCTAAGCAAACTGCCCGGACCCAACATCCGCCTCTCCCCGATGTGTCGTCGCAACCATTAAAGAAGTGCGATCGTTTCCCGACCAATACCGTTCGGCACGAGATTGAGCCGTGACCTGATTCAGGTGCACGACTAATGTTGTGAATGATGCCAGCTTGGCCAGCTGATAAACTGCGCCTCTCCCACGTTTTTCCGTAAACCAATGCGCGTAACTACTTGGATCGTGCAGCAAATTTCGTGCCGAGCCGTATTGATTCCCGACCACTGAGGGACGTACCGATTCGTCCGCGGCAACCAACTTTAGCGCCACTTCGTGCCTCAATCGTTGATTACAAACTACCTCACGGATCTCGTCGAGGTGAAAAAATTCAATGCTTTTTCGCATTTCTCGCTTGTTCGAGTGCGATTGTGAGGGCTGCGTCGACTTTAACGAATGGCCTGGATTTGGCGGGTCGATCGCGGGAGATTTATAAGGTTTTCTCGTCGGGGAGACGGAACAGCCTCTGCGCGTTGGCTGTGGAGAGCTGGCCGAATTCAGCCAGCGAGAGACCTCGAATCTCAGCCAGCCGCTGGGCCGTCAAGGCGACGTGCGCCGGCTCATTGGTCTGGCCACGGCGGGGATGGGGGCTCAAATAAGGACTGTCGGTCTCGACCAGGATCCGGTCGTCGGCCACGCGGGCGGCCACCTCGCGCAACGTGTCGAGGTTCTTGTTCGTAAACGTCACCATGCCGGCGAATGAAAGATACAGGCCCAGCTCCAGAAACGCCTGGGCTTCATCCCAAGTCCCCGTAAATGCATGCATCACACCGCGAATAGGGCGGCCCAGTCCCCGCAATTGCTCGAGGATATCGCGCTGGCAATCTCGGCAATGGATCACGACGGGCAGGTCGTGTTCAAAGGCAAGGGCAAGATGGCGGTCGAACCACTCTTGCTGCTGGGGAAAGGGCGTGCGGTCCCAGTACCGATCCAGGCCGGTCTCGCCGATCGGCGACCACGCCGGGCTGGGTCGACCAGGTCGAGGATGGCCGGCCAATCCTCGTGGCCGGATTCAGCCGCGTCATTCGGGTGAATTCCGACGCTGGCGAAGATGCCAGCGTGCGTCCGTGAGAGCTCAAGCACCGCGGCGCTGGTTGCCGCGGTGGTCCCGATGGCGATGATCTGTGCAACGCCAGCGGCGACCGCTCGGTCCAGTACGCCTGCCAGGTCGTCGCGTAGCCTCCTGTCATCCAGATGCGCGTGCGTGTCAATCAGCGTCGGAATCGTGGGAGATCGATCGTTCATGATTCTGCCGGATGGTCAGACGTTTCGGCCGACGGTTCGGCGGTCGATCCTGGTAGCCGATCAGCTCGAGACGGTAACCTGTTACCTGCAAGCCTTGCCGGTTTAGGTAGTCGGCCAGCCGCGGGTCGAGCTTGGCGACCAATTCGGGGTCAAATTGAGTCGGTAGGTCGTGAACCGTTCCCGTGCGGAGGCACCGGAAGTGGTAGTGCATGTCGCGCCTTGCGTCGTAACGCGCGCGGGTGGCGCCGATTCCCGCGGTAAGTTTGGTCGCCACGCCGATGGCCACCAAGGCTTCGAGCGACTTGTATACGGTGGCCAGACTGATCCTGGGGATCGATCGACCGGACCGCCTGATAGACATCCTCGGCCGTGGGATGGTGCGCTGCCTGGATCAGAATGTCGTAGACGGCAAGCCGTTGCGGCGTGCAACGCAACCCGGCACCCTCCAGGGCATTGCGTAGCGATCGATGATCGAGCGGTATGGTCTGCATCGCTCGTGACGATCCCTCGGTCGAGGTTGAACGAAAATGCCGGAGATCACCCGCGAAGTCGTCGGTCAGACGACGGAGCGCCTCCGGCCGCAATCGCTTCCAGGGTAATCGCCTTTCTATTGTTCGGCAGCTTGACAGCCGTGTCAACGGCGTGTTAAATTGATCCCTTGGGACGGGGCTGGAGAGCGGAATAATCGGGCTCGGCCCGTCCGGGGCTTGGTTCGCTCTCTGCGCCTTGGGTTGCCGTGCGGCCTGGGCCGTCGAGTGCTCCCAAGGAGGTGTTGCTCATTTCGGCGCACCGCGGTTTAGAACTCCGAGCCCCAATTGATCGGGCCCGGTGTTCTTGCGGCTGTGGCCCGCTCTAGTTCGGCCCAGCGTCCGCTCCGCTGGCCAGGGGCGAATTGATTTGAGCATGCCTCGGAGGAGTTGAATGAGCGTCGATTTGGTCCGGATCGTCGATAGTATCCACCGCGACAAGAATATCTCCAAGGATATTCTATTCGAAGGGATCCAATCGGCTCTCACCACGGCGGCACGCAAACATTACCCCGAAGCCAGCGAGATCGAGGTTCGAATCGACCCGGATTCGGGTGCCATCGATGCGACCAAGGATGGGGTCAAGATGGACCCCGCCGAGCTGGGACGGATCGCCGCCCAGACCGCCAAGCAAGTCATCATCCAAAAGATTCGCGAGGCCGAGCGCGACAGTCTGTTTGATGAGTTCGAGGATCAGCGCGGCGACCTCGTCACCGGAACGGTCCAGCGGTTCGAGGGGGGCGCGGTCATCGTCAACCTCGGCAAGACCGACGCGATCTTGCCGAGGAGCGAGCAGATCCCCGGCGAGAGCTATCATCCCAACGAGCGGATCCGCGCGATCATTCTGGATGTCCGCAAGGTCGGCCAGCGGGTCAAGATCATCCTGAGCCGAACTCATCCCGGACTTCGTTCGCCGGCTTTTCGAGCTGGAGATCCCTGAAATCGCCGATCAGATCATCGCGATTCGAGCCCTCGCCCGCGAGGCCGGCTATCGATCCAAGGTGGCCGTCACGTCGATCGACACCAAGGTCGACGCCGTGGGAGCCTGCGTGGGCGTGCGCGGCACGCGCATCAAGAATATCGTCGATGAGCTGGGGGGCGAGCGCATCGACATCGTGCGCTGGAATGAATCGCTGCAGGTCCTGATTCCCAACGCACTGCAACCGGCCGAGATCGACGAGGTGATGCTCTGTCATTTGCTGGGTCGGGGCATCGTCCTGGTCCGTGACGATCAACTGTCGCTGGCCATCGGCCGTCGCGGTCAGAACGTGCGGCTGGCCTCCAAGCTGGTCGGCTGGGACATCGAGATCATGACCGCCGAGGAGCTCGATGAGGTCATCGAGAAGGCGGT
The DNA here is from genome assembly GCA_963779785.1 of uncultured Planctomycetota bacterium. GTDB lineage: Bacteria > Planctomycetota > Planctomycetia > Isosphaerales > Isosphaeraceae > CAVRFS01. Next base: position 14,778 of record CAWAAW010000041.1, on the reverse strand, counting down.
CAAGTCGTTCGAGAAAATCGAGGTGGTCGACACCGAGCTGGCCGAACGCCTGGTCGAGCAAGGTATCCTCAGTTTTGACGATTTATCGGTGATGGAAATCACGGATTTAGTGAACACCATTGAGGGCTTGACCGAAGAACAGGCAGTTGAGATTGTGACCAAGGCGGAAGTCCTGGCCGAGCTGCAGACCGAGGATCTTCCTCGCCGCAAAGGGGCGCGATCGTCTTCGCCCGCGGAACCGAGCGTTGTTCAGGAAAGGCCGGATCAGGGAGAAGACGAGACGGAGAAGCCCCCACCGACTCCACCGTCGAGACGCCGACCAATGACGGCGACTTCCTCGACGATGGCGAACTAGACGAAGCAGACCTCGACGCCGCGACCGCGGAGCTCGATTCGGCCTTGCCCACCGATTCGGCCGACACGATCGTGGATGATCTATCCCCAGACGACAGTACGGATTCGGAGCATGACGAGGCAAGCGACGACCAGATCCACGACTTGGCCCTGGCGGTCGAATCATCGGCGTTATTCGTCGCAGGGACATGAAGTGACCTCTCCGCCCAGTGAGGAAGATCAGGGCGAGACCATTCGGATCGTGACTGAAGCCGTGCTCGAGGGTGGCCCGGTAGGCGGGGCCACTTCGCCGTTGAACTCGGCGGCCGACTCGTCGGCGCCTCCACGTCCTTCGGGGCCGCCTTCTTCGACTTCGCGCTCGAAACAGCGCCCGGGTAAAATGGACGGTCGAGCCAACGACGTATCGTGACCTAAACTGTTCCCATGAGGCCCCGCGTGGGCCCGCCGCCGGAACGGTCCGGCTGGCCCCGTTGTCCACCCGTGCCCGTTCAGCCGCCACCCGGTTCGATATCCAAGCCAAGCCCGCTTTTGTTGCGCGTCCCGGGCCGGCTGCCGGTGAAACGGCGTACCTGGAAATGGGTTCCAGACCATCACGCCGGCCTGTCAGGCCGGGATCGGAACCAGATGAGATCAACCCAAACCATCCAGATTTCACCCGGGTCGTGTCCGGCCCGGGAAGCCGGAGTCACGTCCGGGAGGAGTTGCCTTTGTCGATGCGCGTTCATGAGTTGGCCAAAGAGCTGAATCTGAAGAGTCAAGAGTTGCTCGACCTCATTCAGAAGTGGGGACTCGACGTCAAGGTCAGTGCTTTGGCCAGTCTCGATCCTTCGATGGTGGACCGGATCAAGGCTTTGATGGATCATCCGATCGGACGGAAATAGAGGCCGAGAGTTCCTCGCCCGGCGCCCAGTCAACTGTCCGAGGCCGAACCCCGCCCTGAGTCGGGCACGCGCCCGAGTGCGGCGGCGCAATCGACCGCGTCGAGTCCCAAGCCGGCTGGACCATCGCCGGCCGGCGGTCCGGCACGTTCCGCGCCGACTGAGCCCCCCGCCACCGCCGTCACCCAGGGGGTGATGGCCGTGACCCCGCCTGTCGGATTCGACGCGGATTCCCCCGCGCGACAGCGGTTGATTCCCGGCTCCTCACCCGTGGCTCGCCCGTCTGCCCCGAGTCCCACCGCCTGCCGCCGCTGCGCCGACGCTGGCTGGCCAGCGGCCAACCGCCCCCTGCGCCGCCTCCCCTGTCGCGGCCTGGCGGAGGTTTTTCCGGCAACCGGCCGAGCGGCCCGCTCTCGGCGCACACGCCTCATCGTGGTGTCGGCCCGGGTGGGGGTACCGCGGCCTGGCGGCGCGACCGCCCACGCCCAGCCGCGCCGAGTCCAGGCCACGGCCAGCCTGGCGCCCAGCCGCCGTCGGCGTCCCCGGGCGGAGGATCCAGCTTCCAGCCGCTCAAACAGAGCGACTACATGTCTTCGGCGGGAATCCGCCCAATGACTCCGCGGGTCACCCCCTCGTCGACCTCCTCTCTTCCTCGGGGGCGCAGGCGCCGTCCCAGTGGGGAATCCGGGGCCGATGGCGGCCGGCGTGATCGTGAGCCCGCGAGGGGAACCAGCCGGCCCTTGCCCAGTGTGGCCGCGCCGACCCTTCCCCCGCAACGCCAGGGTGGGCCGCAACGCCCGGCGCCCGGCACCCCGGCGGGCAAGACCCAGCGTCCCGAGAAGAAGATGACTCCCGAGGAGATCATGGCCTTCCGGCGTTCCGGCCAGGTTCCCTCGACGCAGACTCCTCCGGGCGGCGCCCTCCGGGCCTGGCCGCCGGCCAGGGTCCTCGTCCCGGCCAGCTCCTGCGCGGCTCGGGGCCCAGTCCCGGCCCGGCCCGCCATGGTGCTGGCCCCCCACCGCCCGGTGGCCCCGCCATGCGGCGCCCTCCCGGACCCGGCATGCCCGCGCCGGCGCCTCTCCCTCCTCCCCGATCGACGATGAGGAAGAACGGAAGAAGGCCGGCCGGCTGGGCTCGGCCGCCGACCGCGCCGGCCGCCGCGCCCGGCGGAGCGAGCGCGCCGGCGAGCGCCGCGTCGTGACCTCGCCCGTCCCCGCCGCCGCCCTGCTCGAAATTGACGACGAGGTGCGACGGACCCGTTCCGGCGGCAAGAAGCACCGAGCCGGCCAACGGACCGCGCTGGCGCCCACCCGGAAGGCCCACGCGGAAGTCGAACCGCCGATCACCGTCCGCACTCTCTCCGAGGCGATCGGCGTCAAGGCCAGAGACCTGATCCACAAGCTGATGGCGATGAATCAGCTCGCCACCATCAACGCCTTTCTCGACGATGAACTGGCGGTCATGCTGGCCCTGGAGTTCGGCATCGAGCTCGAGGTCGTTCACCAGCGCACGGCCGAGGATGATCTGCTCGAGGCCTTCGCCTCGTCCAGCTCGTCGGAGAACCTGATGCTCACGCCCCCCGGTGATCACCATCCTGGGCCACGTCGACCACGGAAAGACCTCGCTGCTGGACCGAATTCGCAAGTCGAACGTCGTCCAGTCCGAAAGCGGCGGCATTACCCAGCACATCGGCGCCTACCAGGTCGAATCCAACGGCCGCCCGATCACCTTCGTGGACACGCCCGGCCATGAGGCGTTCACCTCGATGCGTGCCCGCGGCGCCAATGTCACCGACATCATCGTGCTCGTGGTCGCCGCCGACGACGGCGTCATGCCTCAGACCGTCGAGGCCATCGCCCACGCCAAGGCGGCCGAAGTGCCGATCGTGGTGGCGCTCAACAAGATCGACTTGCCCAACGTCGACACCGCCGTCCAACATCAACAAGATTTACGGCGAGCTGTCGCAGCAGGGGCTCAACCCCTCCGAGTGGGGCGGCGATACCGAGGTCGTCAAGACCTCGGCGGCGACCGGCCAGGGCCTTCCCGAATTGCTGGCCACGCTCGAGACCATCGCCGAGCTGCACGAGCTCAAGGCCGACCCCACCCGGCCGGCCACCGGAACGTGCCTCGAAGCGTCGCTCTCCGAAGGACGCGGCGTGCTGGCTTCCATGCTGGTCCAGGACGGGACCCTCCGCGTCGGTGACGTGATCGTCTGCGGCGACGGCTTCGGCCGCGTCCGCGCCTTGCACGACGACAAGGGGCGGTCGATCGATCAGGCCGGTCCGTCGACCCCGGTCGAGGTCTCGGGCCTCGACGTCGTCCCCGCCGCCGGCGAAACCTTCGGCGTCATCGACGACATCTCGACGGCCCGCGAGGTCGCCGAGACCCGTCGCCTTCGCGCCCGAGACCTCGCTCACGCCGACCGCCAGGCCGTGACCCTGGAAAACCTCTACAGCAAGATGGCCGAGCAGAAGCTCAAGAGCCTCAACTTGATCTTGAAGGCCGACGTCCAGGGCTCGATCGAAGCCCTCACCAAGGAGCTGGAAAAACTCGAGAACGAGGAAGTCCCGATCCGCGTCCTCTTGAAAGCCGTCGGCGGGATCACCGAGAGCGACATCGTCCTGGCCGACGCATCCCAGGCCATCGTCATCGGCTTCCGCGTCGCTCCCGAAGATCGGGCGATCACCATGGCCGAGGACAAGAAGATCGAGATCCGGCGTTACGACATCATCTACCAGGTGACCGACGACATCAAGAAGGCCGTCGAAGGGTATGCTCATCCCCGAGGTCAAGGAAGTCCATCTCGGCCGTGCCGTGGTGCGCCAGGTCTTCAAGATCTCCAAGGTCGGCGCGGTCGCCGGTTGCTTCGTCACTCAGGGCACCATCGAACGCTCGGCCAAAGTCCGGCTGATCCGCGAGGGCCGCGAGATCTATAAAGGATCGATCGAAGCCCTCAAACGGTTCAAGGACGACGCCAAGGAAGTCCCACAGAACTTCGAGTGCGGCATCAAGATCGGCAACTTCGACGACATCAAGGCCGACGACGTCATCGAAGCCTACCGGATCGACATCATCCGCCGCACTCTCTGATACGGAGTCATTGGTCATTAATCATTGGTCATTCATCGCGAAACCGGATCAACACCATTTATGCCTTCACACCGTAGCCTGAGGATGGCCGAAGCGATTCGCGAGGTGGTTTCCTCGGCGATCCTGTTCGAGGTTGCCGACCCGCGCGTCCATTCGGTGACGGTGCTCCGGGTCGAGGTTACGGCTGACTTGAGGAACGCCACGGTGTACGTGTCGATCATGGGGAACGAAACCGAGCGGAAGCAGACCTTCGGGGCCTGATCCATGCGACGGGATTTCTCCAGGCCCGAGTGGCCGCTCGGCTGCAGACCCGGTTCACGCCGATCCTCAGCTTCAAACATGACGAGAGCGTCAAGAAGTCTATGGAAGTGTCGCGTCTGATCGACGAGGCGCTCGCCTCGGACCAGCGGCCGGCGACATCGCTCGGTGAACCCGTCCCGTCGCCGACGACGACGACGGGTCCCCGTGGCAAGCTGCCGTCTCCCTCGACCATGCCGGCGAGGACGCGGTTCCGGAGAACTCGTGAATGGGCGGTCGAACGGGAACCGCTCGAGCCTGACCGGCCGGCCCGCCGCTCGGTTCGGGCCGGCGCAAACCCGAGCCCACTGTTTCCTCGACCCCGGCTTGTTCAGTCTTCAACCCACGATCATGCTCATGGCGACACAAAGCAAAGCGCAATTACTCACGGACGTCCACGCCCTGCTCAAGCGGCGCTACAAGCCCAAGGCCGATCGCAACGCGACCCGGCTCTCGGTGCTCAAGGCGGTCGTGTATGGGATCTGTCACGAAGATACGACGCGCGACCAGGCCAACCAGGCCATCTCTCGGTTCAACGACGAGTTCTTCGACTGGAACGAGATCCGCGTCAGTAGCCTCGAGGAAATCCAGGAAACCCTGGCCGGGATCGCCGAGCCCGAGCCGAAGGCCCAGCACATCCGCCGGTTCCTCCGTCAGCTCTTCAACCGCACCTACGGCTTCACCCTGGACGCCCTGGTCAAGAAACCGCTCAAGGAGGCGCTCAAGGTCCTCCATACCTATGAGGCTTTCTCGTCCGACTACGTCACGGCCACCGTGATCCAACAGGCGCTCGGCGGCCATGCCATTCCGATCGACAAGGCCACCTATCGTGTCCTGCACCGGCTGGGGATCTCCGAGCCCGACGTCCCGGCCCTCGCGCAATCGTCGAACGCGCCGTTCCCAAAAATCGAGGTGCCGAGTTCCTCGACTTGATCGAAGACCTCGCCAATGACACCTGCCTGGAAGGAACGCCAGAATGCCCCCGTTGCGAGCTGCGCAAGATTTGCGCATTCGCCCAGGCCCACAAGGAAGGAGCCCATCCACCGGCTCCCAGCCGCGGACACAAGGAAAAGGACAAGGAAGCAAGCAAGCACGCCAAGGCCAAGCCCGCCGACGCCGCACCACCCGCCGCTCCCGCCAAGAAGATTCCCCGGACTAAGACCGCCAAAGAGCCCCCTCATCCCACCAGCCCATCCCGAGGCAAGCACGATCCCAAGTAAGCTTGTGAGTTGTGAGCTGCGAGTGGAATTCAACTCTACTCCTCAACACGCGACCCCAGCTCCACGAACTCGCGACTCGCAACTCACGGGCATCCATCCACTCTCGCCGATGCCGATCAATATCATTTCATTTTATGTTGAATCCTGTCGATCGCGGTCAGAATCCGAGCCAGAATCGCGCCGATTTTTGAGCCACCGTGGCTCTTGACTTGTGCCACAATCCCAGCGCCCTTCACGGGAATTCGAGGGTGCTTAGGGCCAGAGACCGGTGCGCAACCGCTCAGGGCCCAGTCTCCCCGGCCAAGAAAGAGGGTCGATCCCTGCCCGCTGCCGGTTGACGTTTGGCGAATCCCGCCTATAACACGAGTGACGTCGGACGGCTGGTTTTTTCGATGAAACTACCGGCTGTCCCAAAAGTGCAGGACAGACTTCAACAACTGCTTAATCAGGGGAAACATCATGCGCAGACTTCTAGGAATCTTCGCGATCGTGGCGTTGGCGATCCCGGCGCTGGCCGACGACAAGAAGGACATCGTCGACACGGCGACTGGCGGCGACAACTTCAAGACCTGGATTACCGCGATCAAGGCCGCCGACCTGGTGGACACGCTCAAAGGTGAAGGGCCGTACACAGTCCTGGCCCCGACCGACGAAGCGTTCGCCAAACTTCCCGAGGGGACTCTGGATAACCTGCTCAAGCCAGAGAACAAGGAGAAGCTGGTCGCGATCCTCAAGTATCACGTGATCCCGGGCAAGTCTCTCAACGCCGACGTGCTCAAGCTCGATGGCCAAGCGGTCAAGACGGTCGAGGGCAACTCGGCCAAGGTCGCTGTCAAGGATGGTACGGTGACGATCGACGGTGCCAAGGTCGTCAAGTCCGACATCGAGTGCTCCAATGGCGTGATCCACGCAGATCGACACGGTGATCATGCCGCCCAGCGCCAAGTGAGTTGAAACGATCGAGGGCCGGTTGCGGCGGAAACGTCGCGCCGGGCCCTTGCCGATCACGACATCAGCGATTCGACCGGCCGCACCGCGACATCTTGAGAGCGATGCGTGGGCTCATGACGCAAATAAAGCGTAGAACTGAAGCAGAATTCCGACGAAATCAAAAGCAGAGAGCCGCATAAAACCAATCGCTATATTATAAAGACAAACAATGGCTTTAAGGACGTACACAAGCACGAGCACCGAGATTTGGCCCACTTCCGCGACGCTCGCGTGAACGACGGTGTCCACAAAGTCGAGTAAATGCACAACATAACTTATCACTAATAAAAGTGCTATCCAAAAAGAAACAAGCACCATTAAAAGTAATAATGTAATCTTGTATAAAACGAAGCGCATTGCACGCTCGGCTAAGATTTGGTTCCTGCCTCAGACACGGCCGGTCTCTGGCTTACGATCTGCGGTTGCTCGGGGATGATGGTGCAGCCTCCTCCGTCCTAGATCGGCAGGTTGACCGAACTGCTTTCAAAAGCAGGCTTCGGTAACATCGGTGTAAACTCTATCGGAGGCAAGAGAGGTTACGCGTGGGGAGGAGATATCGACTCGCGGCACCAGACAATGAAGTCGGTCACTGCCGGTTCACCGCCTGCCTGCGCGGACGAGAGTAGCGATCTGGCCGCGATGATATGACGAATGGCCGTGGATATGCGTGAAGACGTCCGCGACCACGCAACGAAACCACGGTCCTTCATCGCGCTGGTAGACGAGTATCCGCTCAATCTCCGCGTCGTCCAAACGCTCGAGGTAACTCGACCAGCCCCGCTCCATGACGTCGCGCTCGGTCAAGAGATCCGCTCGCGTCACTCGCGTCGGAAAGAGGATTGAGACCCCTGGGATCGAGGGGTCGAGGCGATGAAGCCAAAGCCGACGTGCGGCCACAATGTGGCCCATGATATTCATGGCCTTTTGAAAGGGCTCAGAACTGCGTCCTCGCTCGGGGACGGTCTCGAACGAGGCGAGGACTTTGCGATGGCTATCCTTCTCGTACGTAAACCACCGTCGATATTGTTCGATAAGCGTGATCATGCCAACCTCCGCTGTGGCGACACTTGCCCCATCGCCAAGATTCTACACATCCGACCACCAAACCACTCGATGATAGACCACACTGAAACCTGCGACGACTCACGGCTAAATTGACTGCCCGGAGATCAGGTAAGGCCAGACTGGATGAAAGAGAATCCTTCGGTTGCACAGTTTCGGGGTTCATCCGGTTTTCGTTGATGAAACTCTCGCGTTCGGAGCGGGCCTGTTTTGTATTCGAAAGCGTCGCGTTAAGTTCCTCCGCAACCGGTCGCGGATCGCGAGCAGGCCCGCGGCGACCACGGCGAGCCCGACGAACATCAAAGGGATCGCACCGCCAACCAACAAGGCCGTCTCCGAACGCTGTCCATACGAAGGCGAGACCGCCTAACGCCGCGTACACGCCGTAGAGGATCGTTAACTGGAGTCCGGCTTTGGCCGTTCTCAATCGTTGCAGGCCACTCGCGGCCCAGCGGTTCTCGGGGTTGACCCGCAAGGCTTCCAGGAAATGCTGGCGTGCAGCCTTTCGGTCTTTCTTTTCCAGGAGCCGCCAACCTTGCGCCGTGTGCGTGAAGTCGTTGTTCGGGTTGAGCATGAGTGCCTGCGCAATTACGGCCGCCGCTTCTTCTTTCCGTCCGAGCCGCTGCAACGACAGGGCCCTTAGGCTGCGCATCCCGTGTGAATTGGATCGAGCTGAAGGCCACGCTCAGCGGCAGCGAGCGACTCCTTTGGTTGCCTCTGGTCCGAGTAGATCGCCGAAAGCAGGAAGAAGAAATTGGCCCGCGTCGGATCGAGTCGGATCGCTTCCTCGACGTCCTTCTTCGCCTGCTTCGATTGAACTGCCTTCGCCAGCACGCACGCCCTCGCGTAGTGCGCGTATGCCAATGTCGGGCTGAGGCGCAACCCCTCATTCGCGGCCGCGAGTGCCTCAACGGGCCTCTTGAGATGAGCTAAACAGATTCCCAAAAGCGAGTGAGACCACGCGTGCTCCGGGTTCTCTTGCACCGATCGCCGCAACTGCTGCTCGGCCAAGTCATACCGGCATTGGTTGGCGAGGATCAGCGCGCTGTTGTAGGACATGGTCATCGAGCAGCCTCGGCTCTTGATGAAGGACCACGGTGAGATCTGATCACAGCAGTTTACACCCAGGTTGCCCGCGGTCCATACTAGCCCGAAGCGTCAGCGAGGATTCTGGCTGTGTCGCCTCGCTCACGCTTCGGGCTGGTATGATCGCCGTTGCTGTCGTGGCTTGTGCAACCCGTGAGTAAACGGCTCTAATGCCGCAAGAAACATGGCATAGTAAAGGCTGCCTCTCCTGCTTCAGCCAGACTGCTTTGAGAGTTGGCGAAGTCTCCTGTTGTTTCCGCAATAGTTCACTTGGCTGGCTCTGGCTTCTCCTTGGGATCCGCCGGTGACGGGGCAGTGCTCGTCTTGGGCTCGACGACCTTGTACTCCTGGTCGACCTTGAGATTTTCGAGCGTGCTGCACGATCTTCGACGGCCAGCGAATGACGACCTTCTTGACCTCAGTGACGGGCCCGATGCCGACCAGGACGCGCGGATCGTTGGTCCCCTGCATGCTGTAGCCCCCCTTGCGCTGGCGATAAATCGGTCCGGCTCGCCGGCGCGTTACCTCGACCTTGGCGCCGATCGCGTCGCGGTTGCTCTTGGTTCCCTGGAGCACCAGCCGGATCCAGTGGTTGTTCGACTTGGTATCGTTGCGGAGCAGAGCCCGGAGCCCGTCCTTATGGTTGACCACGATGTCGATGTCGCCGTCGTTGTCGATATCGCCGAAGGCCGCGCCGCGGCCGACGTGCTTGGTGTCGAAATAGGGACCGGCATCCCTGGTCGCCAGGCGGAATCGCTTGCCGTGGTCGTTGCGGAACAGAAGCGGGATCTCTTCATAATCGACCGGCTGGTCGAGCTCGCGGCGGTTGTTGTCGACGTGACCGTTCACGATGAAACAATCCGGCCAGCCGTCGTTGTCGAAGTCCGACAGGGCGCAGCCCCACTTGACCCAGGGCATCGTGTCGGAGGCCAGGCCGAAGAACGCGGTGTTGTCGTAGAACACCCCTTTGCCGAAGTTCTGGTAGAGCGTGCTGTACTCGTTGGCGAAATTGGTGACGAACAGCTCGGGGAGCCCGTCGCCGTCGACGTCCTCGGCATCGACGCCCATCCCCGATTGGGCCATCCCGTTGATGTTGTACGCCGCCCCCGAGATCTCGGAGACGTCGTCGAACGTGCCATCGCCGCGGTTCAAGAACAGAAAGTTCGGATTCATGTCGTTGGCGACGAAGATATCGATCAAGCCATCGTTGTTGACGTCAGCCGCCACCACGCCAAACCCATGCCCATCATCGCGCGGCTCCGGACTCGCACCTTCTTCTTGGTCTTGGTCGCCTGGTCCACCACCTCCTGCTCGGTCGTGAAGACCTTGTCGTAGCACATTCGTGAACGTATTGTTGCCGTTGTTGCGGTAAAACAAGTGCTTGACCGTCTTGATCGTGCGCGGCGACGCGTAAAGCCAGACCTTTTTCTTGGCGTCGCCGACCCGGTGGTGGTCCTCGGGATAAACCCAGCGGCCGTAGTTGGTGACGTAGATATCCAGAAAACCGTCATTATCGTAGTCCAGCATGGCGCCGCCGGAGGACCAGTTGGGCGTGTCGATGCCCGCCGCTTTGCTGATGTCCTTGAACGTGCCGTTGCCGTTGTTGAGATACAGGACGTTCGATCCGTAGTTGCACAGGAAGACGTCCACGTCGCCATCGTTGTCGATATCACCGGCGATGATGCCGTGGCAGAAGCCGCGATAGCCGACTCCCGACGGCTTCGGTCACGTCCTTGAATTTGTTGTTGCCCAGGTTCTTGTACAGCCGGTTGGGGCCCTTCTCGGCGGTTCCCAGCGGCAAGAGCGTGGCGGTCGCGAAATAGATATCCAGGAGACCGTCCTTGTCATAGTCGAAGACGGCCACTCCCGATCCATTGGCGGTCGGGAAATGCTTGTCTTCGGTCATCCCCGAGAAATGGACGAAATCGATGCCCGCCTCCTTGGCGATCTCGGCGAAGCGGAACGGACTCGACTCGGTTTGCTTGCACATCACCACCGGCGCGATCACCGTCACCCGGTCGCCCTCGATCGTCCGAAACGAATCTTGGACTGACCGCTTTGATTCGAGTCGGCAACCCGGGAAGACCCGTGCCCGCTGCCCTTGCCGACGTCCGAGGCCCTTCTCGGCCCGCCGCAGGCCGGGTCTTCGCCGCGTTTGTCGCGGATGAAGGCGACGCGTCGCAGCCCGAAAGACAATCAAGATCCCGACGATGATCGAACGCCGACACTGTTCGCGACATCGAGACCAGGTGTCTCGGTCGAATCGCATAACATGGGTGCATTCTCCTGGCTGGTTCTCGAGATTCGAGAGATGAGTCGAATGATGATTCGATGAGTCCGCCTGCGACCGCCTCCGCGGGCGACTCCAGCCAGGCACGCATCCGCGCAGTGCCGCCACCGGCGCAACTTCCGATTGTAACACGACACCCGGCCGATTGTCCCACCACCTCAGGTCAGCTCTCATCCTGCCTGGCGTCAACCAGACGTGGCTGTCCCCGACCATGCGATCTTGCCGATCGGCATTGATTGTGCATTCCGTCACTTTCTCGATCGTCCGCAAAGTCGAGTCGATATCGATCTTGTGGGCAATTTGGGTAATATGGATCGCGGCTGTAAAATCCTTCGGCTTTTGGTCATCCTGAGATCGTGATTGCAGACGATGCAACGATGATCCTGGCTCGAGGATCGAGCGAGAGCCAAACGACGGAGATGACGCATGCGACGAATGGTGAGGCTGATAACCGCGATCCTGGCGTTCGTCTGGGGTCGGTCGGACTGGGGTTTTGTGGGCGGCCCCTGCACCGCCGAGCTATCTGGGCGTGGAACGGACGGTCGAGGAGATCCGTCGATCCTGGTCGAGTCCGGGGGCACCGGCACAGCCCAACGCACCGGGATGGAACGCGCTCTTCGACGCCTTGCTGGCTGACCTGCGCTCCTATGCCAAGGCCGAGAGCGACGGCGAGCGGCTCGAGGCCTTGAATCGCATCTACCAGATCTCGACCGGATTGAGCACGGTCGCCTGGGCGCCGGCGGCCAACCTGCGCGAGGAGACTCCGCCAATGGCTGCGACCTCGGGTCCGCCTGGCGTGGGCGCGACAGCGATTGAGCGAAACCGTTCAAGCACTTCCCGCGACGACCGACCCGATATCCTCGCCAATCGATCGCGCTGGGTGATCTTCGTTCAAGGACGACCTGGGCCACGCTCTCCGCGATTACGACGCCGCCGACACGGTGCCTCAGCGGCAGTCCGCACTCCACCGCATCCATGATTCCTTGGGCTTGCTCGGCAAGGGCAATCAAAGCCAGCCCTGGTGGCCGTCGTGGGAGCTGCAGAACGCGGTCAACGACCTGTTCAACCAGCCCAACCTCGATATCTCGGCCGACACCAACACCGTCGCTCCCGTCTTCAATGCCAACCTGGTCGAAACCGGTCCGGTTTGCGCAAAGGATACGTTTCCCAGGTCACCGCGGGTCCCAAGACGGGCTTTGGCCTCTTGCCCAGCGACGACGGCATCGCCTTCTTCAATAGCCAGCTCTTCACGAGCGTCACGCCGGTCCAGGACTTTCAAAACCAGATCGCATCCGACGCCCAGGGGCAGCGGGCGGCGAAGCTCTACCATTTCGACGCCACCTCCTACGACTGGGCCGAGCTGACGATCACCACGGTCTTGCGAGACTCCGGACTTCAGATCGCCCCGTCTTACCGCCATAACATCAACGCGGCGATCTACCTCCCAGCCCAGCCCGGCGGTGAGTATCGGCCGATCTGATCGCCGGCCTGATCGGCATGAATCAGCAAAAGATCACCAACAAGGTCTACGAGGGCGCGCTCGGCCAAGTTTCAGCAGCGAATCCCCGAGGAAGCCATGGAGGAAGGTCTCGAGCGAATCGCGGTGGAGACCCAGAAGCGCAATGCCGACCTGCGGGCCAAGGGGCTGATCGGCAACAACACGCTGTCGATCCGGGATTTCACTGATCACCCAGCTCGCGCTGCGATCCCGGCCCGAGGCGATCTTCGCCGCCGGCCTGTTCCAGTGGCAAGGCGCCCCGGCCAGCTCGGCGCCGACCTCCCGCAGCCTCCCAAGCTCAATACCTTTGAACCGGGCGTGACGGCCGATGTCCATCTGAGCTCGATCTTGACCAGCGCAGATCGGTGGAGCCTACCAGCGCGATCCCGATCCGGTCGGTTCAAAACCTGATGATCGTCACCAAGGATGTTCCCGCCGGGACACCGCCGGCCGAGGCGGTCACGCTGGTCCAAAACGCCGATCTGCCGACCTATTCAAGGCCGTCGACACGGCCCGGACCGCCAAGAATCCCAAGGTCACGGCCCTGCGGATCACGCGCCCGGAACAAGCCCCCGAGTTCAGCGCCGACGCACGCGGCTTCCTGGTCGCCCTGATCCATGATCTGCAGATCGAGGTCCCCGCCCCCGCCAGCGAGGCCGACGGCGGACTGGTCGGCGCGGCCGCCAAGATCTATCGCATCAAGATCCCCCTGGCCGAGGTCGCTCTGTCCTACAAGGTCGATACGCCGCCCAATAGCCTGCACGTCCGCGCCAAGGTCGAGGAATTCAACCCGGGCATCGATGCGGTCGTCCTGGCGATCACCGACGACGAATCCAAGGCAACCCCCCTGTCACGCTTCTCCGGCGCTCTGGTCCTGGGTGCGATGGGGGGACGCATCCGTGCCCAACCGATCGAGTTCACCCTCGATCAGTCCACGCTTCCCGGCTTCACGGTCCGCTCGGTCTCACCGCTGGACCCCAGCGGCTGGCTCCGCCTCACCCTGGACCGGAATCCCGCCAGCCCGCCGCCAGCGTTTGGCAAAGCCGAGGCCCGCTCTTTATTCGAATGATCGCGGAGTGATCGTGGCCTGGTACCGCAATGGTAGGCTGATGCGAAGTTTCTATTCACGCGGTTTTCGTGGATGTCTTGGACTACCCGCTTTTGTTACGCGAGGCATCGGCATTCGCGTTGTGCGCGGGTCTCCCCGGGCACCCGAAGGGTCGCCGCACGAGTGCCCGACCGTAGGTCTCCTTCGTTCGGAGTGTGCTCTGAGAGCACGAATACCTTCTGAAGCCAGGGCCGACGGTGAGCGCCGTGGAGACCTTCGGTCAGACGCTCCGGCGGGGTCGTGAGACCTGTGCCGAACATCGGGCTTAACGGATTGAGGGCCGAACGATGCTCGAAGCAAAATCATCGACCGGGGCCGAGGGCCAGAATCGTTGGCACGCGAATCACCGTTTACGACGTCCTCGATTATCACAACACTGGCTGGCATCGCGATATGATCGCAGTAACGCTCGACCTCAGCTCGCGGCAAGTCGAAGTCGCGATCCGTTACATCGAGGAACACCGCGACGAGGTCATGGCAGACTACGCTGAAATGCTCGAGCGCGACGCGAGGGGAAACCCGCCCGAGCTCCAGGCCAAGCTCGACGCGGGACATGAGCGTTTCCTGGCTATGGTGCGAGAACTCCGAGAGTCCAAGAGCCGGGAGTCTCAGGATGCGGGGCATTCTGGCGGACATCGACTCGCCCTAACGATTGGATTGAGCACATGCCGCGGCCGGGGCAAACCACCCCCCCGAACCCTGGGGCGTTGAAAAGTTGTGGTTTACCGAGCTCGAAGGGCGGATTCAAGACGTGTGTTTTTGTTGCGCGTCATTGGTACGTCCCCCCCTTGAGAAGGGGGGGCAGGGGGGGTTAAAAGGCATAGCCAGTACGTTGGGCCGATGCGACAATTCCGCGGAGGACAGCCGTCCCGGAACCGCGCACCAGGCTGTGGTTACGCGGGGAT